>NZ_VNJI01000048.1 GCF_007786445.1 Paenibacillus cremeus
GGCAGGTTGCCTACGTGTTACTCACCCGTCCGCCGCTAGGGTCCGAAGACCCTCGCTCGACTTGCATGTATTAGGCACGCCGCCAGCGTTCGTCCTGAGCCAGGATCAAACTCTCCATTAAAGAAAAGCTGATTGTGCTCAAAAATTTACTACTGGCGAGAATTTGCATTCTCTTATTTATTGCACTCACTCGATGTTCAGTTTTCAAAGGGCAATTACTCGTTGTTTCTTGCCATCCGTTTCAGCGGCGACCTGATTAATATATCACAACCGCCTATCTGATTGCAAGTCTTTTTTTTCGAAATCATTTGATTTCTTTCCGCCGCAAAAGCGACAAGAAATAATATATCAAACCCAATAACCGTTTGCAACTGTTATTTTATTCCATTGCACAAATAAAAAAAAAGCATGCCGCTGCAGTTCTGCAGAAGCATGCTCTTCCTTGTAAACACCACTTATTCGCCTTGACGCTCTCTCATTAATGGGAACAGCAGTACATCCCGAATCGACGGGGCGTCCGTAAGCAGCATCACCAAACGGTCGATACCGATTCCCAAACCGCCTGTCGGAGGCATACCGTACTCCAACGCACGAATGAAATCTTCATCCATCTCATGCGCTTCGTCGTTCCCTTGCTCTTTCTCCACCAGCTGCGCTTCGAAACGCTCTCGCTGATCGATCGGATCGTTCAGTTCGGTAAACGCATTAGCATGCTCACGCGCGACAATAAACAGCTCAAATCGATCCGTAAATCGCGGATCTTGATCGTTCTTCTTCGCGAGCGGCGAAATCGCCACTGGGTGTCCGGTAATAAACGTTGGCTGAATCAGTGTCTGCTCTACAAAATGCTCAAAGAACGCGTTCACGATATGACCATAAGTCATCATCGGCTCCACTGGCACCTTGTGTTCTTTGGCCAACCGATGCGCTTCTTCGTCACTCATATATGCGCTGAAATCAACGCCAACAACTTCTTTGATTGCATCCACCATGGATACGCGACGCCAAGCCGGAGCCAGATTAATTTCTTGGCCCTGGTATGTGATCGTAGTCGTTCCAAGTACTTCTTGAGCAATATGAGCAATCATTTCTTCCGTCAGCTTCATGATATCTTGATAATCGGCATACGCTTCATATAGCTCGATCATTGTAAATTCCGGGTTGTGACGCGTGGAAATCCCTTCGTTACGGTAGACGCGACCAATTTCATATACTTTTTCCAGTCCACCTACGATTAGACGCTTCAGATGAAGTTCGATCGCAATCCGCATATACAGCTGCATGTCCAGCGCATTATGATGCGTAATAAATGGACGCGCAGCGGCACCGCCCGCAATCGCGTGCAGCGTCGGCGTTTCTACTTCCAGATAACCTCTTGAATCCAGGTAACGGCGCATGGATTGGATGATTTTGGACCGGGAAATGAAGGTTTGCTGAACGTCCTGGTTCATAATCAAATCAACATACCGCTGACGATAGCGAAGTTCCACGTCCTTCAAGCCATGGTATTTCTCAGGCAGCGGCAGCAGCGACTTGGACAATACTTCGACGGACTTGGCTTTTACGGAAAGCTCTCCCGTCTTGGTCTTGAACACGGTCCCTTGAATTCCGATTAAATCGCCGATATCCAGCAGATCGTAAGCTTTGTACTTCGTCTCGCCAACGGCGTCCGCTCGTACATAGATTTGGATTTTGCCCGTGATGTCCTGCAGATGAGCAAAGCCCGCCTTACCCATCTCCCGCTTCTGCATGATCCGTCCAGCAATGCTGACTTCAGCACCGAGCGCGTCGAGCTCGTCTTTGGACTTGTCCTCGAAGGCTTTGACGATCTCCTCAGCATGATGGGTTCTCACATATTTTTGTCCGAACGGATCGATGCCGAGGCTTCTAAGCTCGTCCAATTTGCCTCTGCGGATTTGCAGCAGCTCGTTTAATTCCAATTCCACCGTCATGGTTCCAGCTCCTTGATTTCTTTGAATGATAATAAGGCAAAGAAGCTTCCCAAGGAAGCTTCTTCGAAAAGGATGTTACTTCTTGATATCTACAATTTCATATTGAATGACGCCCGCAGGTACGTTCACATCTACAACTGCGCCCTTTTGCTTACCCAAAATAGCTTTGCCAACCGGGCTTTCATTGGAAATCTTGTTCTGGAACGGATCCGATTCCGCTGTACCCACGATGGAATATTCGACAACATCGCCGAATTCCAAATCCTTAAGCGTTACGATGGAGCCGACACCGACGGTATCCGTATCCACTTCATCGTTGTTAATGATGCGGGCGTTGCGTAGCATTTTCTCCAGCGTAATGATGCGGCCTTCCACAAAAGCCTGCTCATTCTTGGCGTCCTCATACTCGGAGTTCTCACTAATATCTCCATAGCCGATAGCAATCTTGATTCTTTCGGCCACTTCACGGCGTTTAACCGATTTCAATTGTTCGAGCTCTTCCTCCAGCTTCTTTAAGCCTTCCTGGGTGAGAATGACTTCTTTTTCGCTCATTACTACCTATCTCCCGTCGCGTGAAAGATTTTCATATTTCGAGCACCTTCGATTATGAAATCACTAATAAATTAATATATGAACGTGCCGAGGCTTGATGACTCGAGATGTTACCTCAAATTACTATTGACTGATTATATTTCATGCCAATAAAAATGTCAATCAACGCCAACGAGCCCAATTTTATCCCATTTCGTCCTAGTGTACGATTGCGGAAGACTGATCTTCCGTCGTTCTAGCGTCTAAAGATTCAATAAAATCGTTCAAAAGTTGCACCATCGCATCCCGCTTCGTTTGTTCCATGATGGCATCCTTGATTCGCGCTCCGCCATGCAGCCCTTTCAAATACCAGGCCAGGTGCTTGCGCATTTCTTTGACCGCCACATGCTCGCCTTTCAATGCAGTTAATCGGTCCATATGCAGAATCGCGATCTTGATTTTCTCTTGAGGACTCGGCTCCGGCGGGAGCTCGCCACTCTCTAAATACTGAATCGTTCGGTACAGCATCCACGGATTGCCCAGTGCAGCACGGCCGATCATAACTCCATCAACTCCGGTATGGTCCAGCATCCGTCTGGCATCCTCCGGAGTGAACACATCGCCGTTGCCGATGACAGGAATCGACACCGATTCTTTGACTTCTTTAATAATGTCCCAGTTCGCATGACCCGTATACATCTGCACTCGAGTACGTCCATGGACCGATACGGCTGCGCCGCCGCCATTCTCAACGGCTTTGGCATTTTGGATCGCGTAAATATGATCGTCATCCCAGCCAATCCGCATTTTGACGGTCAGCGGTTTGCTAACGGCCTTGCTGACGGTGGAAACCATTTGCTCGATTTTGCCTGGATCCAGCAGCCAACGTGCGCCGGCGTCGCATTTAGTGATTTTCGGTACCGGGCAGCCCATGTTGATATCGATGATATCGGCGTTCGTATGCTGATCGACATATTTCGCTGCTTCTAAAAGCGACTCGGTATCGCCGCCAAAAATTTGCAAGCTTAGCGGTTTTTCGCGTTCGTCGACAAACAGCATTTCCATCGTACGGTGATTACCATGCAGGATCGCCTTGTCACTCACCATCTCCGCACAGACCAAGCCGCAGCCGAACTCTTTGGCGATTAGACGAAATGCCGGGTTGCATACCCCGGCCATCGGAGCCAGCACTACTTTATTGGGTGCTATTACATTACCTATTTGAAGCATAAACTTGACACTCCTTTATCTCGAGACAGCGGATAGTTCCTCCGGCTCAATCCCGAGTACATCTGAAATTTTCAAGATGATTTTGGGGTCCGGCTTTCTTGTCCCCCGTTCGATTGAGCCCAGCACGGCAATGGAAACGTCCAGCTTCTCGGCGAGCTCGTTTTGCGTGTATCCTTTTAACTTACGAAATGCGCGGATGCGCTGAGCTATTGCATTCTTTTCCACAATGTAACGCCTTCCTTTCCTTCCACGCGCTCTAGCTGCCGGCTTAACTGTTCCGCTTGAAACGGATCACAAGACCTCATGATTTCAATCAACGGCACGAGCACAAACGCCCGCTCCATCATTCGGGGATGCGGTAAGATTAAGTCAGGGCGATCTTGCAGCAAATCACCAAATAGAAGCATATCAAGATCGATCGTTCGCGGTCCCCACCGAACTTCCCGCTTGCGCCCCAAGGCTTGCTCCACTTCCAGCATCCGTTGGAAAAGCTGCTCTGCAGAGAGCGTCGTGCCCACTTGAACTACTTTATTTAAAAACGGATCCTGATCGACAAAGCCGACCGGATCTGTCTCATAGATACCGGACTGTTCCGTAATCCACACATCCGGGTGTTCCTGCAGCAGCCGAAGGGCCTCCTGCAAATAGCGTTCCCGGTCCCCCATATTGGAGCCCAGGCCGAGATACGCCCGCTCAAACGGCTTGCTTGAGTCCATGACCATTACGCCCGCTTTCTATGTATTTCTGCCGTTACTCCTTCAAAATGGATCGCTGCCGGAGGATGCGGCTTCAGCACGCGCACGGTAATTGCATTTATACTAGTATAAGTTCGCAGCACTTCAGATGCAATATCTTCAGCCAGCGCTTCGATTAGCTTGAACGTTTTTTGCTCGACGCTCCGTTTAATGACCTCATGGACTTCGGCGTAATTCACGGTATCATCAATGTGGTCCGATCTTCCCGGTTTATCGAGTGGCATATAAAGCTCAGCATCAACAAAAAAACGCTGCCCGAGTTTATTTTCCTCCGGAAACAGCCCGTGATTGCCGTAAAAGGCCATGCCTTTTAGTATGATTCGATCCATCCTTCGCACCTTCCTTACCTCGCGTTAATCATGCCGTCTGTCATCCGTGCCACTCGCTTCATAGCCAACACGTCGTGCACACGTACGATTCGGCATCCCTGGGCAATCCCAAGGGCCACCGTCGCCGCCGTACCTTCCACTACATCATTGGATGGCAGTTCCAGCGTTTTTTGAATCATGCTCTTCCGTGAGGTCCCCAGCAACACGGGAAACCCTAATGCAGCGATGCGGTCCAAGTAGTTCATCAGCTGCAGGTTCTGCTCATATGATTTGGCAAAGCCGATGCCCGGATCCAAAATAATCTGCTCATCCCGGATGCCCGCCTCCTGCGCCCGACGCACGGTCTCGCGTAGGTCCTCTACCACGTCATGGATAAAGTTAGCATACACCGCTTCGGTGCGATTATGCATCAGCACAATGGGGCAGCCTAGCTGAGCCGCCAGTTCGCCCATTCCAGGGTCCTTTTGCAAGCCCCAAATGTCGTTGACAATATCGGCCCCCGCTTCCAGCGCCTGCCGTGCAGTTTCCGCTTTGTAGGTATCGATGGAAATCGGCGTTCGGATGCCGGCTTCTCGGATCGCCCGGATCGCGGGAATGACCCGGCGAAGCTCCTCTTCAAGAGGCACTGCGGCAAAGCCGGGGCGAGTCGACTCCCCGCCAATGTCCAGGATATCTGCGCCTTCCTTGATCATCTGCGCCGCACGCTGGACAGCTGTTTTCGGATTCACATAATTCCCGCCATCCGAGAAGGAATCCGGAGTGACGTTCAGTATGCCCATGATCAGCGTCTGGCTGCTGCAATCCAGCTCGCCACTTCGACAATGGATTCTCGTTCGTTGGTTCATTGTCCATCCTCCAATCTTCCACTGACTGCAGCTTGCCGGTAAGCGGTAAGCAGTCTTTGGGTCATCGGTCCGATCCCGCGGCTTTCGACAGGATGCGCCTCCCCTTTTTCGTCAAAAAGTGCGCTTACCGGTACAAGCTCTTGGATCGAGTTTGTAATAAACACTTCATCTGCTTGCTGCAGGTCTTCCCAACGATACCAACCTTCAGAGAAAGGGATGCTTAGGTTGTCCGCCAGTTCCATAACCAATTGACGGGTGATGCCGGGCAGCAAGCCTGTCTCTTTAGCCGGTGTGTGCAGCGCCCCGTCTTTTATGAAGAAGACATTGCTTACGATCCCTTCGCATAAAAAGCCCTGCGCATCCAGGAACAGTCCTTCAGCCCCCGCCGCCCACGGATATCGGTTCATTTCTTTCTTGGCCAAGATGTTGTTCATATAATGCAGCGATTTGTGACGCAGGGCGCCTTCCGGCGAGTTTCTGCGGATGGCCAGCTTCTGCAGGGCTTTCCCTTCCTTGTATAAAGAAGGATGGGCTGCAGGCAGCGGTTTGACGTAAAGCACCTCGGTTGGCTGCTTGTACGAATCGGACGGAAGTCCGAGGATGTCCACGCCGGCCGTAACCGTGTACCGGAAGTAAGCGTCAGCGTCGGCCAAGCCATTGGCATCTAGGAGCTTAGCGACCTCAACCTTTAGCTTCGCCGGCTTCGGCTCGAAAGCGATGTCCAGCTCACGGCACCCTTCCGCCAATCGATGCAAATGCCGATACAGTAAAAAAGGGCTGCCCCCATAGGTACGAAACGTCTCAAACAGTCCCATACCATAGAGAAAACCGTGGTCGTATACGGAGACCACGGCCTGCTCTTCATTTATGACGTTTCCGTTCAGCACGATCTTCATGCTTTTCTCACTGCCGTTTCCTCCAGGAAATTGCGCAGCATTTGATGCCCATGATCGGTAATGATCGATTCGGGGTGGAATTGTACCCCTTCGATCGGATATTCCTTATGGCGCAGGCCCATGATTTCGCCCTCCGCTGTTTCGGCGGTGATCTCCAGACAATCCGGCAGCGTTTCGCGCTTTACGATCAAGGAGTGGTACCGTGTGGCGATAAACGGCGACGGCAACCCTTTGAACACCGATTTTCCGTCGTGGAAAATTTCCGACGTTTTGCCGTGCATCAGCTTTTCCGCACGGATGACATCGCCACCGAACACTTGTCCGATGGACTGGTGTCCCAAGCACACGCCGAGAATCGGGATTTTTCCCTTGAAATGCTCGATAAGGCTCAAGCTGATTCCCGCTTCATTCGGTGTGCAAGGCCCCGGCGAAATGAGAATATGATCCGGCTTCATCGCTTCAATGCCAGCCAGATCGACCTCGTCATTGCGGCGTACCTCCACCTTTTCCCCAAGCTCTCCAAGGTACTGCACGAGATTATAAGTAAACGAATCGTAATTATCGATAACCAAGATCATCAGCTTGTCCCCCCTGCGGCGCTCCCGCTTCGCTCACTGTATTGAATCGCCTTCCACATCGCTTTGGCCTTGTTGATTGATTCTACATATTCCTTCTCCGGAATGGAGTCGATGACAATGCCTGCTCCCGCCTGCACATACCCGACGCCATCCACGGCAACCAACGTTCGAATGATGATATTGAATTCCATATTCCCATTATAGTCGATCCATCCGATGGATCCGGTGTAGGGTCCACGGCGTACCGGCTCCAGCTCCTCGATGATTTCCATCGTGCGGATTTTGGGCGCTCCCGTGATCGTCCCGCCAGGGAACGTGGCAGCAATGACATCGAAGACATCCCGTCCCTCGTCCAGCCGGCCTTCAACTTCGGAAACAATATGCATGACGTGTGAGTAATACTCGATGACCATAAAATCTTTTACGCGAACGCTACCGTAAGTGGAGATGCGCCCCAGATCGTTGCGCTCCAGATCGACCAGCATAATATGCTCGGCCCGTTCTTTCTCGTGGTGGATCAGCTCGTCGGCCAGCCGGCGGTCTTCTTCCGCATTCGCCCCACGCGGCCTTGTACCTGCAATCGGACGCGTACGAACGGTCCCTTGTTCCACTTGCACCAACAGCTCCGGCGAGCCAGAAACAAGCTGAAAGTCGCGGAAGCGAAGCAGCCCCATGTAAGGCGATGGGTTCACCATGCGAAGCCACTCGTAGATCGCCTCCGGCGTTTCCCTCAGCTGTTTGTGCTGCCGAACGGATAAATTCACTTGAAACACATCGCCGGAGCTGATGTAGTCTTGAATTTTTCGCACCGCTTCAATATATCGCTCTCTTGGGAAATCGGCATGTATCCCTTCTAGGGCTTCCACGTCGATGTGCATCCGATCCGATTGGATATCCGACCGCATCCGCTCCTGCTGGGTCATCGCCTGGGCATCCGAGTTCACAGACGCGATCCGATCCCACGTCGCTTTCATTCGTTCCGCGGCTGCCTCCGCCTCGCTGAATTTTGCCTGCAGCCACTCTGCGCCATGTGTTCCGACCGCATTTTGAATCGTATGCACCGCGCAATACAGATGCTTGTCCACATGGTCGATAATCCACAGCTCATTCAGCTGCATAAACGCGTAATCCGGTACAGGGATATCGCGGCTGGCCAGCGCAGGAAGCTTCTCAATCGTGCGAATGACATCGTATCCCCAAAAGCCGATACACCCGCCGATCCACTTGGGAGCTCCCTCCACCATCGGAGAGCGGTAGGGCTCCATCCACTGTTTGACCAACGGCAGCGGTGCCCCATGCCAGGTCTTGCTTACTCCGTCCGCTTCAGTCACGATCGCTTCCCGGTCCGTTCCCCGAATGGTCGACACCGGCCGGAGCCCGAAAAAGCTGTAGCGACCACCTTTGCCGCTCTCGAGTACGAACGATTCAGGGGATGCTTGCTGCCAAGCCTTCTCCCATGTCAGCGGTCGGTCCGCTTCCAGCGGCCAGCTTCTTACATAAGGGAGGGCCGCATAGGCTCCTGCCCACTCATGCCATTGCTCAATTGAGGTCAGGATCATGCCCCCCTCCTTCCGTGCTTGATATTGGAATTAGTATACTTGAAAAGTCGTTGGAAGAAAAGCTGTTGCTTTTAGCATTAGCTTTGTCTCCAGGGATATTGTATTTTGTCCACGCTCAGACACGTTTTGTTTGAGTAGGTAAAAAAAACAAACCCCCTCGGGATGAGGGGGTGGGAACTGCGAAGAAATTAGTCCTCGAATTGATACAATGGAGTGGACAGGTAACGCTCGCCGTTACTCGGAACGATAGCGACTACGCGCTTGCCTGCGCCCAGCTCTTTAGCTACCTTCAAGGCTGCAAAGATGGCTGCGCCCGACGAAATCCCGCCGAGGATCCCTTCTTCTTTCGCCACGCGACGGGAAGTTTCGAATGCATCGTCATTCTCCACTGTGATAACCCCATCATAAACGTTCGTGTTCAATATGTCTGGAATGAAGCCGGCGCCGATCCCTTGGATCTTATGAGGGCCTGGTTTACCGCCAGACAAGACAGGAGAAGCCGTAGGCTCTACTGCATAAATTTTGATGTTCGGGAAGTTTTCTTTCAGTACGCCGCCGGCGCCTGTGATCGTTCCGCCCGTACCGATACCGGCAATGAACGCATCCAGCTTGCCATCGTGCGAGTTAATTGCCTCCACGATCTCCGGACCTGTCGTTTCACGGTGAACCTTCACGTTCGCTTGGTTCTTGAACTGCTGCGGCATGAAGTAGCCTGGGTTCTCAGCGACAATTTCTTCAGCGCGCTTGATTGCCCCCTTCATCCCTTCGGCTCCTGGCGTCAGCACCAGCTGTGCACCATATGCGCGAAGCAGATTGCGGCGTTCCATCGACATCGTTTCTGGCATTACAAGAATAGCTTTATATCCTTTTGCGGCTGCAACCATGGCCAGACCGATCCCTGTGTTACCGCTGGTCGGCTCGACAATCGTGTCGCCCGGTTTAATACGGCCTTCAAGCTCAGCCACTTCTACCATGCTGATCGCAATACGGTCTTTAACGCTTGCGCCTGGATTCTGAAATTCCAGTTTAACATACACTTCTGCGCTTCCTTCAGGCACAACGCGATTCAATTTCACAAGTGGGGTGTCCCCAATCAATTGGGTAATGCTCTGTACTAATCTCGCCATTTCCGGTTCTCCTCCTCAAAATAAGTAAATCCGAGTAAGCTGGTAGGCTTTATAAGCTAATCTTAACAACCCAAGCCCACCTTGTCAATACGAACTTCATTAAGCTTCCCTTAAAAAGTTTGGAGAACGGAAACCTTCCATTTTTCCCGCAGCTGCTTCACGATGTCCTTAATCGACGGCGCCATGCGAAGTGCTAATTCCTTGCGGACCTGCTCCTTCACTGCACCTTCTTCGGCCTTCAACTCTTCCTTCCGTTCCTTGAGCCGAAGGATGAAAAACTGCCCGCCCTCTTCGATCGGCTTCGAAGTCTCCCCAGGCTTCAGCTGCTTGGCCGCCTTCATTATGGAAACCGGAACGAACGGATCGTCTTCGTCAACCCAACCCAAATCCCCGCCGCTTTTGCGCGTGACATCATCCAGCGACCGGTCCTTGGCCACCTGCGCAAAATCCGTCCCCTTGGCCAGATCGTTCAAGGCGCGCGTCGCCTGATCCTTGCTGCCGGTTACAATCTGCTGAAGCCGAAGCTGCGCCGGTTTTCGAAACTCGTCCGGGTGGTCCTTCACATAGGTATTCACCTGATCATCGGTTACACGGATGCCCTGAATTGCGATTTTTTCCATCAACAGCTTATCTTGAACATCTTTCTTCAGCGTTTCGGGAGTAAAGCCCAACTGCTCTTTCATGGCACTATAAAACTGCGCTTCACTATCGTATCCCTGCTGCATGCGTTTGATTTCTTGCTGGATTTCACCGTCACTCACGATGACCCCCCGGGCAGCGCCCTCCATGCGAACGACTTCATGATCGATCATTTGGTTCAACAGATCTCGGCCATACTTGTTCATCAGCTGTTCTTCCAAATTACTGCGTGTAATGGTTTTTTCTCCAATGGTGGCGATGATCCGTGCATCGGCTTTTTGTTGGGTCTGATCCTGATTGTTCCCGTCATTCCATGGTTTAAGGGAACGGGCCATGAGCAAGGAGGCAAGAACGAAAACAGCAAGCAGCAAAAGCGCAATCGTGCCCCATAAAACTTTTACGTTTTGCATCTCCCTAAGCCCCTCGTATGGTCACTCTGAACTCTTTATCCAATCCTATAGCTTGTGAAGAATGTCGTTAAGGTCCTGGTCACTAAACTGATACGCCTCGTTGCAAAAATGACATACCACTTCCGCTTGACCGTCTTCTTCGAGCAAGCTCTTGATTTCTTCACTCCCCAGACTGATGAGTGTCTGTTCCACACGGTCCCGAGAGCATTTGCACTCAAAACGAATATCTTGTTTGCGCTCCAGCACTTGAACGTTCGGAAGCAGCGTGGAAAGAATCGATTCCAGGCTCTCCCCCCGCTCCAGCAGCGTGGTAATGGGAGGAAGCGAGCCAAGCTCCTTCTCAAGCTGTGAAATTTCATCATCCGAGAGCCCTGGCATCAGCTGAATGATAAAGCCTCCTGCGGCTTTGACCGTATAATCGACATCAACCAGAACGCCGAGCGCTACGGCAGAAGGCGTTTGCTCCGACTGTGCAAAATAGTACGTGAAATCTTCGCCGAGCTCTCCCGAAATGATCGGAATGCTTCCCCGGTACGGCTCTTTCAGCCCCAAATCTTTGGTTATGTATAAAAAGCCATCCGTCCCTACCGCACCGGCCACATCCAGCTTGCCGATCACATTCAAAGGTAAATCCACAGCGGGATTGTCCACATAGCCGCGCACACGTCCATGTGCATCCGCGTCCACTACGATTTGTCCGATCGGTCCTCCGCCCTTGATTTGGACGGTCAACTTCTCGTCCCCTTTGAGCATAGCCCCCAGCATGAGCCCGGCCGAAGCCGTGCGTCCCAGCGCTGCGGTGCACACTGGTGTCGTTTGATGCCGCCGTCTTAACTCTTCCACAATAGCCGTCGTTTTTACTGCAAAGGCACGTACTTTCCCTTCGTAGGCCGTTGCTCGAATCAAATAATCTTGCATGAAAAAAGCTCCTTCTATGCTGTTTCAATGGGTGATTTTGGTAATAGGTACGAATCAACGATTCCGCTCATAAATCACTTGCAAGCCCTGCAGCGTCAGCAGCGGATTGACCAGCTCGATCGTCCGCGATTCACTGGAGATGAGCTCGGCGAGCCCCCCCGTAGCCACCACTTTGGGGCTCACTTGGAACTCTTGTTTGATCCGATCTACGATGCCGTCCACTTGTCCGGCAAAGCCGTAGATGATGCCCGCCTGCATGGAGGCAATCGTGTTGCGACCCACCACGCTCTTGGGCTTGACCAGTTCAATTCTAGGCAGCTTCGCCGCGCGTTGATACAGCGCCTCAGTGGAGATGCCGATACCGGGAGCCACGGCTCCACCGATATATTGAGCGTTCGCATCAATATAATCGAACGTAGTTGCCGTGCCAAAATCGACAACAATACAGGGAGACCCGTATAGCTCGATGGCAGCAACGGCATTCACGATCCGGTCCGCCCCAACCTCCCGCGGGTTCTCATACCGGATGTTCAGACCGGTTTTGATTCCGGGGCCGACGATGAGCGGTGATTTCTTTACATATTTTAAACATAAACTTTCGAGCACAAACATGAGTGGAGGTACGACAGAGGAAATGATGACGCCCTCGACGTGGTCCAAAGCGATCCCGGCATGCTGAAACAAGTTGTACATCATCATGCCATACTCATCGACCGTGCCCGAGCGGTTGGTGCTTAGACGCCAATGATGCTTTAGCTCTTTGCCTTCATAGAGACCAAGGACGATGTTTGTGTTCCCCACGTCCACTACCAAAATCATGGGCGAGCCTCCCCGTGCCCTTTCTGCTCGTTCAGATCCAGGCTGATGTCCAGCGATTGAACCGAATAGGTCAGCCTTCCCACAGAGATGACATCCACTCCCGTTTCTGCGATTTGCCTTACGGTATCCAACGTCACACTTCCTGACGCTTCTATAATAATATGCGGCGCTTCTTGTTTCATACGCTGTACCGCTTGTTTCATCTGCTCCGGCACCATATTATCGAGCATGATCACATCGGGTCGTGCAGCAAGCGCCTCCTCCAGCTGCTCGAAGTTTTCCACTTCCACTTCAATTTTCATGGTATGCGGAATTTGCTCGCGTGCGGCATGGATGGCCTTGGCAATCCCGCCGGCCCCTTTGATGTGGTTATCCTTAATCATCACCGCGTCGTAGAGACCAAACCGGTGATTATGCCCCCCGCCTACTCGCACGGCGTACTTCTCCAGCAGCCGATGCCCCGGAGTAGTCTTCCTCGTATCAACCAGACGCGTTGGCAGCCCTTCCAGCCGATCCACAAACTGCCGCGTTCTTGTTGCGATCCCCGACATCCGCTGCAGAAGGTTCAGCGCAAGCCGTTCTCCGAGCAATATGCTCCGCGTTCTCCCTGTCACCTCAGCCAGCACCGTACCATGGACGGCAGCCTGGCCTTCGACAGCCCTCACCTCAAAGCGAAGCGTCGGATCCACCAGCGCAAATACCGCCTCCGCAACCGAAAGCCCGGCCACAATGCCGGTATCCTTCACATGGATGATCCCTTTAGATTGGCCGTCAGCAGGGATGGTGGTCATGGTCGTCACGTCGCCCATGCCGATATCTTCTTCAAGCCAAAGCCGAAGACTTGGCTCCAGTATCGAACGATTCAACTCATACATCGTCTATCCGCCCTTCCGTAATCCCGTTCATCCGGTTGAACACGATATGCTTGCGCCATACCGCATTATTGCTAACAGGAAAATCTTCTCTATAGTGTCCCCCGCGGCTCTCTTCCCTAATCAAAGCAGCTTCCGTCGTCAGCAGCGCGCAGGTAAGGAGATTGGCGAACTCGTACTCTTCCCGTTTGGCAAGGTGACTGTCATAGATCGATAGCTGGCGCTTGAGCTCTTCATAGCCTTTTTGCAGCCCCTTGCCATCTCGTTTCAAGCCGACGTACCGCAGCATTACCTTTTGCAGCTTCAGCTTTTTCTCCACTACCGGTTGAATAGCGTTGCCATGGCGACCAAGATCCTCACGGATCTCAGGCGTTCTCTCCACCGGGGTCAGCGACTCAATCCGCTCTACAATACGGCGTCCGAACACAATCGCTTCTGAAAGCGAGTTGCTTGCCAAACGATTCGCACCATGCACTCCCGTCGAAGAGACCTCTCCACAAGCAAACAGACGCTTGACCGTGGTTTCACCGTACAGATCCGTTTCCACGCCGCCCATCATATAATGAGCCGCAGGAGCGACAGGGATCCAGTCCGATGAGAGGTCCAGCCCGAAGTTCAGACAAAACTCATAAATGGTTGGAAAACGATGCTTAACCGTCGCCTCGGACTCATGGGTAAAGTCAATGTAGACAAAGGTGGATTTCGTTTGCTCCATTTCACTTACGATCGCTCTAGCTACCACGTCCCGCGGAGCAAGCTCCAGCTGCGGGTGGTACCGCTCCATGAAGCGTTCGCCGTTAATATTGCGCAGCACCGCTCCCTCCCCCCGAACCGCCTCGGAGATGAGAAAACGAGGAGCGCCAGGATAACAAAGCGAAGTCGGATGAAACTGAACAAACTCGACATCGCGGATGTTCGCTCCAGCCCGATATGCAATCGAAATGCCGTCCGCCGTAGCAATATCAGGATTCGTTGTGTAGCGGTATAGCTGGCCCGCACCGCCGCTGCACAGGATTGTAGCGTTGGCGCGCACAAAGACCTTGTGACCGTCAGGACGCTGAACTAACGCTCCGAAGCACTCTCCGTCATCCGTAACTAAGTCGATGACAAAATGGTCATCCCAGATCTCGATGTTCGGAGACTGCTTGGTTTTCTCCGATAAGGCCCGCACGATCTCCGCTCCTGTCGCATCACCTTGAGCATGAAGAATTCTCCGCTGACTGTGCGCGCCTTCTTTCGTCAAAGCAAAGTGGCCATCCTCCATATCGAACTCCGTGCCCATGCGAATCAGATCCGTAACGCCAGCCGGTCCTTCATGCACTAGTACATCCACTGCGCTGGAAGAGCATAGTCCTGCCCCAGCTATTAGCGTGTCCTGATAATGATACTCCGGGGAGTCTTCGTCGGAAATGACGGCGGCGATGCCCCCTTGCGCGTACCTTGTATTGCTGTCCAAAAGCGACTTCTTTGTCACCATCAATACTTTGTGGGTCTCCGACGCTTTGAGCGCGGTAAACAGTCCGGCGATGCCTGCACCGATCACGATTACATCCGTATGTATATGCGGCAATGCCTGCAGATCCACATCCACTAAATAACGAGGTATCATTACGAGTCTCACCTGCTTGTCCAAAGATACACGGCTGCGCCGTTCGAAAGGAACGGCGCGGTAGTCATGGGTGATTCAAAGGGAGATGAATTATGAAAAGAAAAGGAAGCAGCGCATGCTACTTAACCTGCAACATGCGCTCCAAGGATGCTCTAGCCAAATCGGCAACATGAGGTGGTACATAGACTTGAGGCTGGTTCGTCTCTAAGCACTTGACTACCTTCTTCAAGTTGTTCACCTTCATGTTCGGGCAAACCAAATATTTCGTGGCAAAATGGAAGGTTTTATTCGGGCTGTCAAGTCGCAGCTGGTACCCTGTTCCATCTTCTGTACCCACGATAAACTCCTGACAATCGGACTCTTTGCAATATTTAATGATCGCTGTGGTGCTTCCTACAAAATCGCCCATCTTCACGACTTCAGGTCGGCATTCCGGGTGGACCACGAACTGCGCATTCGGATGCAGCGCTCTCATTTCTTCCACGTCTTTCACCGTCAGCATGTCATGCGTATTGCAGTAGCCTTCCCAAATAATCATCTTCTTGTCCGTAAACTTGGAGACGTAATCCCCCAGGTTTTTATCGGGAACCCATATAATTTCGTCCGAATCAACGGATTGAATGACTTTGATCGCGTTGGCGGAGGTACAGCAAATATCGGTTTCGGACTTCACCTCAGCCGTCGTATTGATGTAAGCGACGACCTTGGCATTCGGGTGCTGCTTCTTCAGCGCACGCAATCCATCGACATTGACCATGTCCGCCATAGGACAGCCTGCACGTTCGTCTGGAATCAAGACGGTCTTGTTCGGGGCCAAAATTTTAGCGCTTTCCCCCATGAAATGCACGCCGCAGAACACAATGACTTCCGCGTCGGTGGAAGCGGCCTTTTGGGCGAGCAGGAATGAATCTCCACGGAAATCCGCGACTTCTTGAATCTCATCTCGCTGATAATAATGAGCAAGGATAATGGCGTTGCGTTCTTTCTTGAGCTGCAAGATACGCTCCTTTAGCTCTCTCTGCTGCTCGGCTTTGCGTTCCAACGCTAATGCCTCCATGTGACACCTTCCTTTTCCATGACCCGCTGTAGTGTAAATGCATGGTTATGATAAATGATTCCTGAGCCGTTTGTGACACAGCGCACAAGCTAGTTCGTGAATAACTTCACAAACTGTTTAAAGATTTACCCCTAATTTACACAACCTGCCCCGAAGTGTCAATCCTTAAATCGCCACGAAAAGTATAAAAAACGGTGATTTACCGAACAACAATCCCTGAATCCCCATCACCCTTCTCTTTTCGGCCTCAGGGCATTATTTCCCTTTTGATAAAAAGAAAAACCGGCGCTAATGCACCGGTTTTCATATCGATTATTCTTCTTTATTGTCGTTCGACTCATTCTTAGTATCGAAATCGAGCTTGTTGGCTTCGGATTCTTGGCTTCCGCTTTGGATGTTCACCTTCACGTCCTCCGCACCTTCTCCAACTGGACCGAGTTTGCCGCTGGCGATCAGCTCGTTGATCTCATCCTTCTCGAGCGTTTCCTTCTCAATCAACGTCTCGGCGATCAAGCGGACTTGATCACTGTATTTCGTTAAGATTTGCTTCGCCCGATCGTAGCATGCACGGATCATATTTTGCATTTCTTGGTCGATTTCGTAGGCAATCGCGTCACTATAGTTCTGCTCATGCCCAATATCTCTACCCAAGAATACTTGACCCTGCGTTGCACCGAACTGCATCGGACCGAGTTTATCACTCATCCCGTATTCTGTAATCATGCGGCGAACGATGCCGGTCGCACGTTGAAAGTCGCTGTACGCGCCTGTTCCAACTTGACCGATGAACAACTCTTCAGCAACACGACCAGCAAGCAGTCCTGTAATCTTGTCGAGCAATTCATTCTTCGTTTGCATCATGCGATCTTCGCCTTCTTTAGGCAGCATCATGACATATCCGCCCGCACGTCCGCGCGGTATGATCGTCACTTTGTGCACCACATCGGCATCCTCTACATGAATACCAACAATCGTATGCCCAGCTTCATGGAAAGCCACCATGCGCTTCTCGCGTTCGCTGATGACGCGGCTTTTCTTCTGCGTCCCCACAATAACACGGTCAAACGCTTCGTCGATCTCCTCCATGGAGATGTCCTTGCGATTGCGACGCGCTGCGATCAGAGCCGCTTCATTGAGCAGGTTCTCCAGATCCGCACCAGTGAAGCCCGTAGTGTAACGGGACAGCTGATCCAGCTTCACATCTTTGGCCAGCGGCTTGTTGCGTGCATGCACTTTCAATACCGCTTCGCGGCCCTTCACATCCGGACGGTCTACCGTAATTTGACGGTCAAAACGTCCCGGACGAAGCAGCGCCGGATCCAAAATGTCCGGTCGGTTCGTCGCGGCAACGATAATGATGCCTTCGTTCGCACCGAAGCCGTCCATCTCTACAAGCAATTGATTGAGCGTCTGCTCGCGCTCGTCATGTCCGCCGCCCAAACCGGCACCGCGCTGACGACCTACGGCATCAATCTCATCTATAAAAATGATACATGGGGCATTTTTCTTAGCATTCTCGAACAAATCGCGTACCCGTGACGCCCCGACGCCGACGAACATTTCTACAAAGTCGGAGCCGCTGATACTGAAGAATGGAACGCCAGCTTCCCCTGCAACCGCTCTGGCCAGCAAGGTCTTACCGGTACCTGGAGGACCAACGAGCAAGACGCCCTTAGGAATACGTGCGCCTACCGCTGCAAATTTGCGGGGATCCTTCAGGAATTCAACAACTTCGACAAGTTCCTGCTTCTCTTCATCGGCCCCAGCTACATCTTCAAACGTGACCCGCTTCTTTTCTTCGTTATACAGCCGCGCCCGGCTCTTCCCGAAATTCATAACCTTGCCGCCGCCACCCTGCGCCTGATTCAACAGGAAGAAGAACAGGATGAAGATAATCACGAACGGAATAATGGAGGTAAGGAAGCTGATCCAAACGTTGTCCCCTTCCATCTTCTCAATGTCGACTTTCGACACATCACTCGCGCTGATCAGCTTGAAAATATCGTCATTGTACGGTGCACGCGTCTCGAAGTTTTTCTTGTCTGGAGACGCTGCGGTCTTATATTTCCCTCGAACTAGATACGTTTGAGCGTCATATTTCACAATGATGGAGTCGACATTTTTTTGCTGCAAGGCTTGTTGAAGCTTATCGTAGCTAATCACATCTTTCTGATCATTCTGAGTGCTGATAAAATGAACGATACCGACGGTGACCAAAAAAATGAGCAAATAAAAGCCTGTATTGCGAATAATTCGATTCATCCCCTACCTCCTCTCAAAAAACGGAAACTTTGTATATTGTACCACAGCAAGTCTCGGCATCTCAACAAATGCTAACTCGAGTAAACTTCAGGCTTCAGGATACCCACATAAGGCAAGTTCCGATACTTCTCGGCATAGTCTAAGCCATACCCGACAACGAAAGCATCCGGGATCACAAAGCCTTTATAATCCGCATCCAAGTCAACGGTTCTGCGGCCCGGCTTATCGAACAATGCCGCTACCGTGATGGACAGCGCGTTACGCCGTTCCAATACATCGATCAGATAGCTGAGCGTCAGCCCGCTGTCGATAATATCTTCAACGATCAGCACATGGCGCCCTTCAACGGATATATCCAGGTCCTTAATGATCTTCACTACACCGGATGATTTCGTCGAAGCTCCGTAACTGGATACGGCCATAAAATCAATCTCAAGCGGAATATGAATCTGCTTTACCAAGTCGGCCATAAAAATAAAGGCTCCCTTTAATACACAGATGACGAGCGGATTGCGCCCCTCGAAATCCCTGCTGATCGCAGCACCCATCTCCTTTACCTTTTCTTGAATCTGCTGCTCGCTGTAAAGTGTTTCTTGTACGTCGTTTTGCAAGAGAGGTCCTCCTACTGTTCTTGAAATAATAGTGTGATGATTTATCCTTACACGCGGAGAAATGGGTTCTCCGGCATGTGAAGTCTCATATGTATAGAACGGACGGTATGGTCGGTGCACAGCGCATGTGAGGAACGCCTGATGCCCGGCAGCCAAAGAATTCGTCCGGTCGCATCCGCCACAATCGGGATACGCTCGCGCCTCGCAGATGGGATCTTCGCATCGATGAACATATCTTTTACCTTTTTGGTTCCGTTTAGTCCAAAGGGCGCAAACCGATCCCCCGCCTGGCGACTGCGGACCGTCAAAGGGAAAACCAGCTCATCGGCATCAAACCTGGCCGCATACGGGTCATAGGGCTCACGCTTCAACCGCTCGTCTAGCATACCATCCGCGACGCGGATGTCCAGCCAGGCCCCCGTCTCTGGGATCTCCAGCTGCTGCTGATTCTGATCCAAGCTATGTCTGTAGGGTAGTGGTGGTAACACCATAGTATGTACCGTAATCCGATCATATTCCCTGCTAAGCCTAATGTTCTGCCCAATCTCCCAGCGGGTGTTCTTGTCCGCCAAAAGCAGTGCGGTACGTACTTCTTCGACCTTATGAAAATCGATTCCATCCGGATCGGAGGCAAGATAATTTAATATTAGTTTAATCAAACGCCTTTGTAAAGCAACATGTACCCCTGCGAACCATTTTGCCGACCAAATGAAGATTCCGTCGTCCGAGCGCACATGACGCTCCAAAATCGCTCGTGCTTCCTGGTCTAAAAAGTCATTCTCAGCCCCCGCCAAATCGGCCAGACGTCCTAAGGAGGCAGGCAGCTGCTCGTTATAGCGGCTCAAGTAAGGCAAAACTTCATT
Organism: Paenibacillus cremeus; assembly: GCF_007786445.1. Classification (GTDB taxonomy): domain Bacteria; phylum Bacillota; class Bacilli; order Paenibacillales; family NBRC-103111; genus Paenibacillus_G; species Paenibacillus_G cremeus. The sequence continues at coordinate 19,863 of NZ_VNJI01000048.1, forward strand.
TCTTACTTTATTGCGAAAATATTTGTTCTCCAGATTGCTGCTGTCCGTACAAAAGGGAAGCTCATGCTGCACACAGTAAGCAACGATCTCTGATTTGTTTATACGCAGCAGCGGGCGGATTAGTTCCACACCTTTTTTTTCCATTCGTCGAAGAGGGATTCCTGCGAGTCCAGAGGGACTTGTGCCGCGTAGAATACGCATCAGCACCGTTTCCGCTTGGTCGTCGGCATGATGGGCTAGTGCAATCCGGGTGGCCCCCCTCCGCTCTGCAACCTCAAGCAGGAAGCCGTACCGAAGCTCTCTAGCGGCGACTTGCGCATTCATTCCCGTTTCTTCAATATACCCCGGCACATCGATGTGGGTCCCTTCAAAGACCAGCCCCAGCCTCTTCGTTAATTGCTCAACCATCTCCGCTTCCCTTACCGACTCCTCGCCTCGAAATCCATGGTTCACATGGGCGACGGTCAGCTTCCAACTCCAACGTTCGGACAGCACAAAAAGGAGATGCAGCAGCCCCACGGAATCGGGTCCTCCCGACACCGCTACAACCACGCCTTCCCCTGGCGAGATTAACTGTTCCTCTTCCACAAGCCGCGCCACCCGGGCGCCTAAATCACTGGCCGAATCCATATGTTCGATAACCTCTCCCAATGCTTCACGGTAAAGCTAAGCCTGCTTTATTGCAACACCATATAGACCGTCGCTCCAAACAAGAGGAGGGAGGCGGCAAAGCAAATTTTGATCCACCCGCCACGTACCGGCTTTCTCCGCACCGCGCGTCGGGTCAAGCTTCTCGCCCGCCAATCCGCCGCGGCTTGCTTCGTGCTCGTATATTGACCGAGCAGCGCTTTGCGCAGCACCGGGGCCTCCGAGGCCAAATAGCGGTTTTCACGCAGCATCTCCAGCAGCATCTCGACCGTACGGTTCTGCGGCAGAAACGATTTGAAGCTTTGCAGCCGCCGTTCCCGGTCCGTCACACTCAGCAGCAGCGCTGCAAACGAAAATAAATCGTACGCATGGTCTGCGGTACGTGACCCCGCTCCCCAGAAGCCGCGATCAAACACTTCCGTAAACTGCTTCACAGCCCGGCCTTGAGCGGTAACACCACCAAAATCGATCAGCTCCACCTCGCCATAGCCTGTCACAATCATGTTCTCCGCTTTTAAATCTCCAAATATAAATCCGTTCTCATGCAGCTCCCCCAGCTTCTTTAGCAGGTTCAAGCCGACCAATGGAATCCAGTCCGGGCCGTTATCCTTGAGAAACTCTGTAAGCGTCTTGCCTCGGATATAGCGCATGACATAAAAAGGCTGATCCAGCCCGCCCATGCTTACATCATCGGAATCCACCAGAAATTGCCTAAAGGACGCCCCCGATTTGGATAGCGCCTTCAGTGCATTGACCTCCGATTGATGGTCCAGCGGATCGAACCCGGTCTTGAGCGCAAGCAGCTGCTTGCCCCGGCGCACCAGATACACTCTTCCGTTTGCGCCCTCACCCAGTAGGCGTTCCACGCGATATTCGCCCTTGTTCCATTTGCCGCAAATGAGCGTCCCTGCCGAAAAAGCGGACTCAAACGACGTAGTCACTTAACATCCCATCCTCGCCTGCCTGAGCACGCCCTTTGGTCTCGGTTTCGCGCTCACCTTTGGGGGAAGCCTCCCCTTTACTATCATCGGCATTCGCGGTCATAAATTGAACCACCTTGAGGAGCGCCGGTCCGGTCGGTGTCGTACCCTTCATGTTTAATTTATAAAACAATCGGTTTAGATTTGCAAGGTCGCGCGTCCAGTTCAGGTCCATCTCCACTTCTTGCTCACCGGACAGATTGCCGGGAAAATGAAAGACTGCCATCCAGCTATCCCCCATACGCGATTGGAGGCTCAGCTGAAGGTCATAGATCGCGTCCTTCACTGCTTGCAGTTTTGGCTTCATGCTGGCACTGGCATCGATCAATAGCGCGACCCTAAGCTCCGTCGTTTCCGTTAGCTCGTCGATGACACGAACGACCTCCGAGCGTTGGTTCGGAGGAAGCGATTCGAGCTTGGAATGGCCTAAAATCGTTTGGAGCTCTTTGCTCACGACCTGCTGAATGGTTTGAACGACCGTTTTGCGCGTCATCATCTGCACCGTCTGGGACAGCTGCGCAGGCTGCACCATCTGGCTCATCCCGCCGCCCGCTCTGGCAATCTCATGGATTTCCTCCGCTCCGTGCTCCCCGATCTCGCTGTCATCCAGCACGCCGATTACATGCACTACAATCCCTTCCGCGTTGGCATGAGCCGCCGCCACAACCGGACTGATACCTACATTGGAGCAGCCGTCGGTAATAAGAATGATTTGCTTCATAACGATACCCCCACTCACGCAATGTCTATAATTCTAGTTCTAGTTTCGCCAAGTTTCCGATAGCCTAATCACGCTAGGCTGGACATTATTGTAAGCCGAACGCCAAATAAGACTGCGGCGCTCGAATGGGAGCGTGTCGCAGTCTTTTTCATTTTATAACCGCATTGCCGGTTCAACTGACCGTCTTCGGCCGCTCGATGCGCTGAATGCCCGGCCAACGGAAGGTCGCCCACTCCGGCCTGAATTTCTCCACTCGCGCAACAACTACCGTCATATCATCGTAAATATCCCCATGATGATACCTGACGACCCGCTCCAGCAGCACATCGGCAAAGTCCTGCGGCGTATCCGCTTCGATCTCGCTGATCATCCGCTTCATCCACATCTCCTTATTCACCGCATGGCCCGGCGCGTCATAGATGCCGTCGGTCATCATGATGAGCGTATCCCCGTGCTGCAGCGGCACGCTCACCAGATCGACGTCGATGTCCGCTACGATACCGACCGGCAAATTGTTCGCCGATACCGGGAACACTTCATTGCCGCGTTTAATGAAGCTAGGCGTGGAGCCGATCTTCAAAAACGTCGTCTGCGCGCTATATAAGTCGATCAGGGCCACATCCACCGTAGCAAACACTTCATCGGAGGAACGGAGCATCAGCACCGAATTCACGGACTTGATCGCCAGCTTTTCATCCATGCCGGACTGCAGCAGCTGCTGCAGAATCGTCAGCGCCGCACTGCTCTCCGCCCGGGCCCGCTCGCCGTTGCCCATCCCGTCACTGAGCGCTACGGCAAACTTGCCGTTCCCCAGCTCCACCGTGCTGAAGCTGTCACCGGACAGCAGCTCACCCCCTTTGGCTGCACCGGCGATCCCCGTCTCCACCTCATACTCCTTGGTCGAGCCGAACAGCACCGTACTGTAGCCCTCTTTGCGCTCGATCGCCTGCTCATTTTTCACCGCGATGTTCTCCCCCACAATTTCCGATAGCAGCGGTGCGATGATCTTGCGGCATTCATCAAAGCCCTTCGTATACTGATGAACAATCTCGATCTCCACGTTGCCCTCGTCCAGGCTGATCACATCGATGCTGTGAATGGACAGCCCCAGTTCCTCCAACGCGCTGCGGATCTGCTCCTCCTGCATAAACAGCTCCTGCCCCTCGCGCTTGATCTCCTTGGCAAGGTCCTCCATCACCTGCGACACGCCCGAAAGCTGATCAGCCACCAGCTGCCGGCTGTCCATGATTTGCTTTTTCCAATGCTGATCGTTCTTGTACAAACTATACTGCTGTTTCATATGCTCCAACACCTGTTCAGGCTTGATGCAGACCTTTTTCCACTCTGGCCTCAGGTCCTTGCGCGTCATATTCTCTCGAAGCTCCACCTCGGTCATCATTTCCGTCATCACCTTATAGGTTTGATAAAAACGCTCGTCCCAGCATTGCTTCTTCTTCCAGCAGTGTGTGCACGATTTCTCCGCGACGGCGTTCATAAAATGGCTGACTTCCTCTTCCTTTTGCAGCGGCTGAATTTCTGCCGTAATTTGCTTAAAGCTGCGAGACAGCTGGCGGAATACCTCCGAGAACTGCTCCACCCGGCTGGCCGTTACATCCCGCACCCGCTTGGCATAATCATGCTGCGACTTGACGTTCTCCTGCGTGCCCGGAACGTACTTTGAGAGCGTTAAGATGACACCCTTCGGCGTCAGACAAAAGATTACCACCGCCGCCGCCGATTCCCAGGTTGAATTAAGCACCTCGGCCTGATTGCCCAGATAGACCGTCAAAATCGACGAGCCAAGCAGCATCCCAAACGAGACTGCGATCTTGTTCCCTTCCTTAAGCAGCCCCGCCAGCAGACCGGCAAAAGCCAGCAAGCTCATCTGGTAAATGGCACTGGAGTTGGCCAGACTCAAAATGAGCCCAGTGATGACACCCACCGAAGCGCCTAGTGGAGCCCCCCCAACGAGGGCAAACAGTAGAATCAAATAACGGGAAAGCACATGCTCGACCGTAACCGGCCCGATGAGCCACCCCACGGTCCCCGTCATGACGGACGCCAGAAGAATAATCAGGCAAATGATTTCCTCGTTTTTCAGGCTGTAATTTTTCCGGGTCAGCGTAAACACGGGAATCGCTTGCAGGAAAATATGTGTCAAAATGAGTCCGAGCGTTGACTCCACGCCCGTCATCATGAGCGAATACCAGCTAATCTGCTCCCCGGCCAAATGGGAGAACAGCTGAACGAAGAAGGTCGCGGCAAACACGATAACCGGCGCATAAGAGATATCGGAGCGTTCAAAGCGCTCCACCCCTTTTTGGATCAAGAGGAAAACCAGCATCTCTGCGACTATATAGCCGGTATGCTGTGGGGCCGCGGAAAATAAGCTGCCGGCCACCAAAAACAGCCCCGTCCAATAAATAAATTCTCGCCTCAAAAAATACAAGACGGCAAAATAAGCGACCGCGAAGGGAGCCAGCTGATCCAAAATCATGGCTCGTCCCAACAAGAACGCCATAAATAACAAAAGAATGGACCATTTCTTAGCGACAATCGATTGCACCAATCGATTTCCTACGAGTGCCCCCACAAAGCCCTGCTTCACACGAGTCACTCCTCCCGTCCAAAGGGTTGCCATTCCATTTCCACCTCGCCAGTTTTGCATATTTTGATCGCACCACCCATATACTTGTTAGTGGTACCCAGTATAAATGCAGTCTAGCGGAAAGTTTGTCACAATGAGTTGGTAGGGTCAAAGTTTTTTCCGACAAAATGAGGAGCCCTGCACGAATCATAGGGAGTGTACGCCGCTCTAAGATTGGAAACGCTTACAAAATTTCTCGCCACTTTCGATACACCCTGTATCATCCTTAGACCGCCAAATCTCCCGCGTTGCAACCTGTCGATTCCGGTAACAATTTTGGCCCCATTCCAAATTGTTACATACCCGCCTAATCCCTTCCGACAAAAGAAACTTTAAGTCCTACGCATTTTCCAAAAATAAAACCGGCCCCGCAAATCGAATCCGATTCGCAGAGCCGGTATTTTGTGCATCTTTATAGCGGCAGAGGGGATCGAACCCCCGACCTTACGGGTATGAACCGTACGCTCTAGCCAGCTGAGCTACGCCGCCACAACAAGCATGAGTATATACCACCCCAAGGCGGGTTGTCAAGCCAGTTTATCCTGGGTGCTGATCACATGAAGCAAAAAACCGCACAAGCTCAGCGGCTCATACGGTTCTCATATTTATTTAGTCACGACGCGCGCCGCGTCCGCCTCGCTTACCCTCAGTGTTCTTCTTCAGGGACGAAATGCGGTCTTCGCTGTCCTTCAGGAAGCGCGCCATCTTATCTTCGAATGAAAGTCTGTTCGGTTGGGGAGGTCTTCCGCCGCCACGGCCACCACGATCGCCACGGCCGCCAAATCCGCCGCGGTCTCCACCGCCGCCGCCTTGACGTTCAAACCGAGCGGGTCTTGTTGGGGGTGCATCCACCGGCTTATCTACCGCTTGCTTGATCGATAGTCCGATTTTGCCGTCTTTGTCGACATTGATCACTTTCACGGTGACGATGTCCCCGAGCTTCAGATGATCGTTCACGTCTTTGACATAGTTGTCTGCAATCTCCGAGATGTGTACCAAACCGGTCACGCCCTCGGAAAGCTCCACGAACGCACCAAAGTGAGTGATCCCAGTCACTTTTCCTTGCAGCTTGCTGCCCACTTCAATTGCCATAAAGTAAAATGTTCCTCCCTTAAATAGTTAAACACCAGAAAAAATCGGAGCTATGCCGATTATAACTTACAGAGAAAATACGGTCAATATATGGTTTCGCCCAATCTTGTCTCGTGAATCATGGACCGAACACATGTTACTTTTGCGGCTTCGGGGCATAGAAGAGCGTCTCGCCTTGCTTCACGTAGTGAAGATCTTTACGAATGCGCTGCTCCACATACTCTGGATCGTTCAAACGGGTAATCTCTCGCTGTGTATCTGCACTCACCTGCTGCGCCTCGGCATACTTCTGACCCAGCGCGCTAACCTTCTCGCTGCGCTCATTCAGCTTCGCCTCTTGGTTCCACAAGGTTACCCCAGCCCAGCTCATGAACCCGGCCAGCAAAAGCAGGACCACTCGACGGCGGCGAAATGAACCGCGTGTTTTCGGTTGCGCTTGATTTGCTCTTGTCGCTGTTGCTTGCATGAACCGAATCCTCCTTGCCTTTCTAGAAGGGGTCAAAACTAGGCGCGACCACCCATTAAAAAAGTCGCCGAACCCACGCGATGATCCACCCTCCTGCCTTCTTCATCCAAACAGGAATGGGAAAACGTAACCGCCGTACCAGCGGGCTGACGAGCCATAACAGTAATTTCCACAAAGGGTAGAACAATTGTATCATAATTTTGTACAGGAAAATAGCGGTAGCTAATAAAAATCCTAAAAAGATGACTACGACCCGATACAAGAAGAGGATTGGCTTAATGATGAACAGCTCAATCATTCGTTTGCCTATGCGAATCGTGGTCTGAACCACACGGATCATAAACTTGATGATTCCGATCATCGGACGGCTCAGCAGCCAGAAGTAAAATGAGATGCCGATCATGAGGCCAATGAAAATAAAAAACCGCACTTCTCCCCAATTGCTCTCATACAGCAGTTTAAAGATGACAATCGTACCGATGAACCAATACAGCAGGTCGAGAACCGCTCGCAACCAAAAAGGCACTTTCAGCTGGCCAGAAAGCACCCGGTATACATCGAACAACCCTCCCAGGACGACGCCCCCTGCGTACATCATGCCGATCGTCATAAATTGAATTTGCAGCGTCACTTAAAGAGCTTACCCAGAAATCCCTTGGTTTTGCCTTGGGAGTTTGCATCGACGTAGGCCAGCTCGTTCACATATCCCTCGATTGCTACCAGCCCCTGCTCAAGACTGAGGTTTTTGATGTGTAAGTTTTGCCCCTTGATCATCAGAAAGCCGCATTCCGTTTCCAGCAAAAACTCTTCGCTGTCAAAGCTTTCGACGTTCATGACGCCGGATACCTCAAGCAGCTTGCGGTTGAGCATCTTAATTTCCTGACGCTTCACTTTACCTGGATGTTCTACCATGGGTTCGATCCCCTCCTTGGCTTCGGGTATGCCTACCGTCTTCTGGCCCAAAGCTTGTTTTACTCTAAGGTATGGGGGTCGTCCGAGGTTTAGAACAAAAAGAGGCCGAGCATCCGCTCCGCCTCCTGCTTCAACCGGTCACAAGGACCAGTTCTCCGTCTTGTTCATCTCTTCCTTCAGCAGCGTGTACATCTTGGCCGCGTCCTCCTTGCGGGTGGACTCGGATAACAGCTCCACGCGAACGGTCACCAGCTTCTGTCCGAACTGAACGGTCAGCTCGTCCCCTACCTTCACCGCGCTGCTCGGTTTCGCTTCCCGGCCATTGATCCAAACCCGTCCTTGCTCGGACACGTCTTTGGCGACGGTACGCCGTTTGATCAGCCTGGAAAGCTTGAGAAACTTGTCCAGCCGCATTACTTCACCGCTTCTTTAAGCTTGTTGCCTGCTTTGAACGCTGGCACCTTGGATTCTGGGATGCTTATTTCTACACCTGTTTGTGGGTTACGACCTGTCCGGCCGGAGCGCTTGCGCGTTTCGAACGTGCCGAAGCCGATCAGCTGCACCTTGTCACCATTCGACAAAGCGTCCGTTACTTCGCCCAGGAAGTTGTTCAGAACGGACTCTACGTCTTTCTTCGTCATGCCGCTTTTTTCTGCGATGTTATTGATCAAATCGGTTTTGTTCATGAATAAATTTCCTCCTCGTTTAATGACGCTAAACTAATGTATTCTTTGCCCCTCAGGAAATTCCTGCTAGTCTTTGTCGATTTTCAGAACTTTTTTTGCTTCCTGCCACAAAGATTCCATCTCTTGCAAATCAGTTTGGTCAAATTGTTTTCCCTTTAAACGCAGCTGCGCTTCAATATAGCCAAATCGATCGAAAAATTTGCGGTTGGCCGCGGCCATCGCTTCCTCCGGGTCGACCTTGAGAAACCTCGCTAAATTGACCACAGCAAACAGCAGGTCGCCCAGCTCTTCCTGCTGCTCCGCCTTGCCGAAGCGCTCGATGGCTTCCTTCACCTCAGCAAGCTCGGACTCCACTACCGGCAGCACCTCCTCCAAGGTGCTCCAATCGAAGCCGACCGACGCCGCTTTTTTCTGCAGCTTGTACGCCTTCATCAGCCCCGGCAGCTCGCGTGGAATGCCCGACAAGAGCGGCAGCGCGTCCGGATCAATGCCCTTGCTGCGCTTCTCCTCCGCCTTGATCTGCTGCCAGTTGCTCAGCGCTTCGTCCGCGTCCTCCGCTCGGACCTCACCGAACACGTGCGGGTGGCGGCGGATCAGCTTGTCGTTCAGCCCCCCGATTACATCCCATACGGTAAAGCCGCCATCCTCCGCCTCTATCTGCGAATGCAGCATGATTTGCAGCAGCAGGTCACCCAGCTCCTCACACATATGGTCCGGGTCGTCCTCTTCGAACGTCTCCAGCACCTCGTATGCCTCTTCGATTAAGTTCTTACGCAGGGACGCATGCGTCTGCTCGCGATCCCACGGACACCCTTCCGGGCTGCGCAAAATCTCCACAATCTCCTGCAAGCGTGCAAAGGTCCGGCTGCGAACCTGGTCCTGCTCCGTGCGCGGCACCCAAATCAAGGACAGATTGCCGTAGCCCTCAACTCGGTCCAGCTCGTACAGCGGTACCTCGCGCACCCGTTCTTCCCCGGCGACGCCGAGCGCATGACCGACCACTACCGGATATTCATCCGGGTACAGCTCCATCAGCGTCAGCTTCACATCGGACGCCGTGTAGGTATCGTACACTTGGCCGATCAGCGTATGCATGGCCGGGTTCAGGTTGCGCACGCTCAGGGCGGTGGCGTCCAGCAGCTGGAAGCCCTCGATCGGGTCGAAGCCCAGGCGCAGGAACGCCTGGTCGAGGAAGCTCTCCCCGCCCATCAAAGCGAGCACAATGCCTTCGCGCGGACAGCGCTCGCGCAGCAGCTGCACCGTCCGCTCCGCGACCATGGGATGGCCCGGTACCGCGTACAAGATTTCCGTGGCGGGCGACTGCAGCGCCCGCACGATCAGCTCCGCCGCAATCTGTTCATACACGGCCTCGAAGGCGTTATGCGCCTCGTAGACGGCATCGAACGTTTCGTAGCGGAGCCCGTGATGGTCGAGCATCGAGACCATCGGGTGGTCCTTGGTGCGCAGGTAGAGCGCACCCGTGCCTGCGCCGGCGGCCTGCAGCTTGCGCCAGGCGCCGAGCGTGAGTTGACTTTCGTCGCCGGTTCCGAGGCCGACGACGGTGATTTGCGGTTGCGTGGACATGGTCCGCACCCCTTTCTTTGGGTTCGGTGCTCCTAGCTGGATCTCATTCAAGACGAGCACTTCGTCAGAACAGATCCGGCTACCGGAGCAGCCGGAGTTTACGCAGCCACGCGAGGGGCTTGCCCCGCAGCTGCGGCACGTGCGCCAGCTCGGCGGCCGACACGGCGCCGAGGCGCAGCATCGCGAGCGCGTACGCGAGCGCCCCGACGGCGACGCCGCCCAGCGTGACGACCGTGGCGAGGCCCCGAGGGGGCATCGCCACGGCACGTCCCGCCAGCGGTGCAGCGCCGTGCGTCACGGCCCAGAGGCCGAGCGCCATGATCCCGATGCTGAGCATCGGGGTCATGAGCGCGCGGCCGCTCGGGGCCGGGACGCCGGTGGCGCGCAGCGCGTGCGCGAGCGCGAGGCCGCCGGCGACGCCGTAGGCGGCCACGGCGGCCCAGGCGGCGCCGTCGATGCCGTAGCGCGGCACGAGCCACGCGTTGGCGGCCGCCTTGACGCTCGCCGCGAGCAGCAGGTAGACCGCCGGCGCCCGGACGGCGCCCAGGCCCTGCAGCACGCAGCTCGCGACGATGTTGACCGCCGAGAGCACGGCGGTGAGGGCCAGGACGGCCACGGACGCCGTGCCTTCCGCCGTCTTAAAAAACATTACATTCATCGGCTCCGCCAGCATCGAGAGCCCGACGGTCGCCGGCAGTCCGATCAGCCAGGTCACCCGCAGCGACAGCCCGGCCCGGCTGCGGATTGCCTCGCGGTCGCCCCGCCGCTTTGCTTCAGCGATCGCCGGCACTAGGGCGGCCGACATAGAGGAGGCGATCATCGCGACCAGCTGCACGAACGGCAGCCCGTGATTATAGAGCCCGAACTGATACAACGCGCTGGTTTCATCCAAGCCGGCGGCTTGAAGCTGTCGGGGAAGCGAGAAGGAATCCACCAGCGTCAAGATCGGCATCGCAATCGAGCCCAAGCAGAGCGGAATTGCATAAGCGGCGATCCGCTTCAGCAGCGCCCACTCCGCCCCGAAGCGCGAGCGCCCGCCCGATGCCGCCGGAGCTTCGTCGCTTGACCGTGCACTTCGAGCGGTACGCCGCGGATCCCTGCGCCAGTAGTACAGCATCAGCCCGAGCCCCGCGAGCCCGCCCGCCACGGAACCGAACGTCGCACCGGCGGCGATCCATTCCGGCCCGAAGCCGAAGTGCATCGTGATCATCAGCAGGATGAACATGGCTGCTACCCGGACGGTCTGCTCGACCACCTGAGACCATGCGGTCGGCCCCATCTCCTGAAATCCTTGATAATACCCCCGTAGCGCAGACAGCACAGGGACAAGCAGGAGGGCGAACGAAACGCTGCGGATGGCCGTTCCGGTTTGCGGCGCTCCCATCCATCGACCGATCAGATCAGCGCCGCCATATAATAGAGCAAAAAAGACAACACCCGTAACCATGAGCGCGGCCGACGCCACCCGAAGCACCCGGCGGGCTTCCTCATAGCGACCCTCCACCGCATGCTCCGACACAAACTTGGAGACCACAAGCGGAAAACCCGCCGTCGCCAAAAACAAAATTAAAATATAGAGCGGATAAACCGCGTTATAAATGCCGAAGACCGCATCGCCGGCCACGTTTTGCAGCGGGATTTTCTGCATCGTGCCGATCAGCTTGGACACGACCGCCGCCAGCCCCAATACGGCTGCCCCTCGCAGCAGTGCGGATCCGGCGGGCTTCGGTTGATCCCGTCCCGCTTCCGCCGGGCCCCGCTCCTCTAGCCCATTCATGTTCATTCTCCTTCTGGCTCTCGCGCTCTCCATTCAACGCAACATTATACCGCATCTTCCGCACTTTTCCAAAGCGCCGCATCTAACGAGGACGCCCAACACGAAATAAGCCTCCCAATCCCTTCCGTTTACGGAAAGGATCAGGAAGCTCTGCTGTTCACTCGTAGGTCTACCGGATGCGGTTTATTGCTCCATTTGCTTCGCAAGGAAGCCTGCCGCCGTTTCGGCCATTTTCAATTCCATCTGGCCCATCTTAATATTCTCGTCTTTATTAAGCAGAATCACCGAGCCAATGGGATCCCCGCCCGCTACAATCGGCGCCACCACATACGAGCTGTAGGCTTCAGCAGCATCCTTGGTAATTTCATAAGAGCCCGCTCCGCTTTCCAGCGTCGCTTTGCGATTTTCCATGCACTGCTCCACAATCGAACCGATCTGCTTCTCTAAGTAATCTTTTTTCGAGCCCCCGGCCACTGCAATCACGGTATCCCTATCCGAGATCATCGTAATATGATTCGTGCTTTCAAAGAGTGATTCGGCATATTCCTTGGCAAAATCCCCTAGCTCGCCAATAGGAGAATACTTCTTCAGAATGACCTCTCCGTCCCGATCCACAAAAATCTCCAGCGGATCACCTTCGCGAATACGTAGGGTACGGCGAATTTCTTTAGGGATTACGACCCTGCCAAGATCGTCGATCCGACGAACAATTCCAGTTGCTTTCATAATTCTAGATGCCTCACTTTCCTTGAAGAGATGTACAGACTGGATGAGACTCTTTTGTATACAAATGGAGGGAATTCGACTAACCATAGTATTCTTCGATTCCCAGAAGCTTATACACGTACTGCTGTGTGGCGCGGTCGTCTATGTATCGCTTGGGTGGGCCGCCGCTGTTTACATTATGTCCAAAAAAAAGAAAACAAAACAAGGCACCCCAAAGGGTGCCCTGGTAATATCTGACTACCGTCTTACTTCTTCGTCGTATCGGCTGCTGGAGCCGGGGATGGCGACGGCGAAGCCGGTGTAGCTGGTGCCGCAGGCGTTTCAGCCGGTTTTGGCAGGTTGTTGGTCTGAATTAAGGTCGGCAGCTCTTTATCTACAAAGTCGTAGACCTTTTTCTCTGCCGCTTCCGATTTAAGCTGATCCTTGACTTGGTCAAACGTTTTTGTCGTCCGGCTTTCCACCTTCATAATATGGTAGCCATACGTCGTTTCCACCGGATCGCTGATTTTGCCGATCGGCAGCTCTGCCGCTGCTTTCTTGAATTCCGGCACCCATTGCGAAATGTCGGCATTCTCATACTTGCCGCCCTTATCCTTCGAGCCTGGGTCTTCCGAGTATTCCTTCGCCAGCGCGACAAAATCGCCGCCCTTGCTCAGCTTGTCCTGCACTTCTTTCGCCCGCTTCAAGGCATCATCCTTGCTCCGGGTTTCTTTGCCTGTCGCCGGATCGGTCAATCCGATCAGAATATGGCTAACCGTCGCAACCGTATAGCTGTCTTTATCTTGAGCCAGCTTGGCATTGTAAGCATCCTGCACATCTTTATCCGTCACTTTGCTTTCTTCCGACACGATGGCCAGAACGCTGCGGTTCACGAAATCTTCAACATCTTTAATCGTCAGATTCGCTTTTTTCAGCTGTGCATCCATGCCGCCTTCTTGCGAGTTGAGGAACGTCTTAATTTGCTCCATTTGGTCCTTCGACTGCTTGTCCGCTTCCGTTTTCGCCTTATCGTCCGCGCGGGAAGACAAGATTTTGAACGTCACGAGCTGCTTCATCATATCCTGCTGGAAGCCCGGATCGTCTTTGAATTGCGCATATTGCTGGTAGAAGAACATGTTAACCGCCAAAAACTTGTCGAACTCGTCTTTCGTTACTTTGCCTCCGTCTTTATACGTTACCAGGACATCACCCGGCTTCGCATTCGACGTCGGCGCCGCCGCGCCCGTGCCCGCATCCGTCTTCTTTGTGCAGCCTACAATGGAAAATACCAATATGATGGCCAAAAGAGCGGTTAGCCCTTTTTGTATCGTCTTTTTCTTATTTCGCCACATCCTGCAGCTCCCCCTTTGATTTCAACGCACGCTTGTATTGTACCAGAAAGCGTTCCAGCAAATCGATGGTTTCTTCTGGCTTGAGACCTTTTCCTTTAAGCTCGATAATAATTTGCGGGCCGCTGATCAGCTTCACGCGATTATCGAATTCCGCAGACAGCTGAAACAGCTTTTGGCCGTCCAGGTTGCTGTTTTGATCGGCGTGAATCTTGATTTCATAGTCAGCCCCTTTTTGCGAAATGGTCTCGATCGCATAGTGAGCGCCATATACCTTGAGGCGTGCCGCGAGCAGCAAATTATGCACGGCTTGCGGAAGATCACCGAAGCGGTCCACCAGCTCATCATGCAGCTGCGCCACTTCCTCCAGTGACTGCGTAGCGGCCACCTTCTTATAGATCTCGATTTTTTGCACGCTGTCGTAAATATAATCGCCCGGAATGTAAGCGTCAAGCGAAATATCCAGCTGCGTCACCCAAACCTTGACCTCCTGCACATCCTCGCCGCCGATTTCCTTCTTCCGCTTCTTAATTTCTTCCGCCAGCATTTGAGAGTACAAGTCAAACCCGACGGAGGCGATAAACCCGTGCTGCTCCGCGCCCAGCAGGTTGCCCGCGCCGCGGATGGACAAGTCGCGCATCGCAATTTTAAACCCGGACCCCAGCTCCGTAAACTCTTTGATCGCCTGCAGACGCTTCTCCGCCACTTCCGTCAGCACCTTATCCCGCTGATACGTGAAATAAGCGTAAGCAATCCGGTTCGAGCGGCCCACTCGTCCGCGCAGCTGATACAGCTGGGACAACCCCATCTTATCGGCATCGTGGACGATCAGTGTGTTGACGTTCGGAATGTCGACCCCGGTTTCGATGATGCTTGTGCTGACCAGAACATCGTACTCTCCGTCGAGGAAGTCGAGAATCGTCTTCTCCAGCTCCTGCTCCGACATTTGCCCATGAGCTACGGTCACCCGCGCATCTGGGACCAGCATGGAGATTTGCTCGGCCATCTGGTTAATGCCTTGCACGCGATTGTACAGATAATACACCTGTCCTTCACGCGCCAGCTCCCGCTCTACGGCTTCGCGAACGAGCGAGGCGCTGTATTCCACTACGTACGTTTGCACCGGGAAGCGGTTTTCCGGAGGTGTCTCGATAACCGATAAGTCCCGAACCCCCAGCATCGACATATGCAGTGTGCGTGGGATCGGAGTTGCCGTCAAGGTCAGCACGTCCACGTTCGTCTTCAGCCGCTTCAACTTCTCCTTATGTGACACTCCGAACCGCTGCTCCTCGTCCACAATCAGCAGCCCCAAGTCTTTAAACTGCATATCCTTGGACAACAGGCGGTGCGTCCCGATCACGACATCGACCGTCCCGTTCTTGATGCCCTTCATCGTTTCCGTTTGCTCTTTCTTGGAACGGAATCGGCTGAGCACCTGAATGTTAAACGGATAGCCGGAGAACCGCTCGCGGAACGTCTCATAGTGCTGCTGCGCAAGAATGGTTGTCGGCACCAGTACAGCGACCTGTTTGCCGTCGATCGCCGCTTTGAACGCAGCACGGATCGCCACCTCGGTTTTCCCGTAGCCCACGTCGCCGCACAGCAAGCGATCCATCGGCCGCGGCTTCTCCATGTCCTTTTTAATTTCGGTGATGGCCCGCAGCTGGTCGACGGTTTCCTCATACGGGAACATGCCTTCGAACTCTTGCTGATAGGCGCTGTCCGCGGTGAACCCGTAGCCTTTGGCTGCTTGCCGCTCGGCATAGAGCTTGATCAGATCGTCCGCAATATCCTGCACGGAAGCGCGGGCCTTGCTCTTCACCCGGTTCCAATCGGAGCCGCCGAGCTTGTAAACCTTCGGCTCCTTGCCTTCCTCGGCTCCGACGTACTTCTGAATGTGATCGATTTGATCGATCGGCACTGACAACTTGTCGCCGCCGGCGTACATAATGTGCAAATAATCTTTATGAATGCCGCCAACCTCTAGCGTCCCGATCCCGACAAATTTCCCGATCCCGTGATTGACGTGCACCACGTAATCGCCGACCTTGAGCTCCTGATAACTTTTGATCCGCTCGGCGTTTTCAATCTTTTTGTCCACCTTGCGTGCTTTGCGCTGCTTTTGGTTGAACATCTCGCCTTCGGTGATGACGACCAGGTGAATGCCCGGCAGTTCAAACCCCGTTTGCAGGTTGCCGTCAATAATTTGCGGCTCGTCAATATGATAATCGGCGAGCACCCGCTTGATCCGATCGACACGTTCCGCGCCGCTAGCCAGCATCATGACCTTGGTGCCGGACTTTTTCCAGCGCTCCATCTCGCTTTTGAGCAGATTCATTTGGCCATGGAAGCTTTGCATGACGCGGCACATGAAATTGACGATATTTTGCGGCAGCGTCTGCGGCACTTGGCGCAAAAAGAGCGACATATACAAAGTAGGATAAGGGCGGCGGTGCAGCAAGGTTTCATAAGTCTTCGATAGAATTAGCGCCGGAAGACATTTGCCATCCTGAAGCGACATCGTCATCCATTCGGCTTCATCCTTTTCCAGCTGCTTCGCTGTTTCAATCAGCCGGGCGGGCTCGTCAACGAGCAGGATCGAGTCGTTGGGCATATAATCGAGCAGCGTCTGCCGTTCAGGGAATAAGAGCGAGACATATTTGAACAGCCCCGAAAAATGCTGCCCTTCCCGCAGCAGTTCGATCTCGTGGCCGATCCCCTCCAGAAGCCGATCCTTCGCTTGCCGGTCGTTCATCTTCCCTATTTGCTCCTGCAGCAGCTCATAAGCGTGCTGTGCAGCCGATTGTAACCGTTTTCGATCTGCAACGACCTCACGGCACGGGGTGATCTGCAGCTCGGATACTTTGTCGATGGACCGCTGGTCTCCTACATCGAACGAACGGATAGAGTCGATTTCAATATCGAACAGCTCGACCCGGAACGGATGTGGAGAAGTCAACGGGAAAAAGTCGACGATCCCGCCGCGTACGCTAAGCTCCCCTTTTCCTTCGACCCGCTCGACTCGCTCGTACCCCAGCTCCACCATCCGCGAAACCAGCTCATCCATCTGGATGGTTTGACCTACTTCGATGCGGAACTGCGCTGCTGCGATGGAGTCCCGGTGCGGCAAAATCCGGCGCATCCCAGCATAAGGGACAATCACGACGCCGCGGAACCCGGCCGCTAGTCTAGACAGCGCATCGATCCGCTGCGCCAGCATCTCCGGACTCGCAATGGCCGCTTCCGCCGCCATCAGCTCCTGTGCAGGGAACAGCACGACCTGCTCCAGCGGCAGCAGCTCCGCCAGGTCTTCGAACATTTTTTGAGCGGAAAACATATTGTGCGTAACGATAAATAGAGGCTGCTTCAGCTCCTGTACCAACGAAGCCAGCATCACCTGCTTAGAAGAGCCGGTCAATCCGGCTATTAGTTGTTCCCTCATCCCCGAACGGATGCCGGCCACCACGCTTTGAAACTCGGTATCCGCGGAAAACGCCTGGATTAAAGCTTGCAAAACTGACACTCCTCTCGAGCCGCGTAACACTAAAAAAAGCCTAGAGCGAAGCACGCTTTAGGCCGGTCCAGGGCTAAAATGACAGAGGCGATCTGCTTCTATCACTCAGCCATGTATCAAAATCCGGATAGCCGAATATGTAAACCATGGGCTATTGCAAAGGACTTGCGATCAGCGTCAGCTCCGGATTCGCATCAAGAGCCTCCCGGCAGTAATCGCATACGACCTTGACGGTCACATCCCCGTTTGGGTTATACGATATTATATCTCTCCGCTCCTCGGGGGTCAAGAAATGAAAGCCGAGCTGGTACTCGCTTACCCCAGGCTGATCAATTTCTCCAATCGCCGTATGACAGTGACGGCAAGTATATTTAACGGACATGCTGAACCCTCCTCCATTCCCATACCTTTGTAATACTACTCAGTATGTCCGGAATGGCCGGAGATTAGCCGATCCATCGGCTATAATTTGTGCATCCACTAGCCGTTATAGAGCGCCATCGTCTTCTCGAACGCGTTATCCAACACGTGCTCCATAGCGTCACACGTCTTCTCGAGCACCTTCGGCATGATCTGGAATTCATCCTTGCTAAATGTGCTCAGCACATAATCGGCAATATCCCGGCCTGGCGCCGGTCTCGAAATTCCTATCCGAATCCGGTTGAACGACTGCGTCCCGAGATGCTGAATGGTCGACTTGATCCCGTTATGGCCGCCGGCGCTGCCTTGATAGCGCAGCCGGATGCTGCCAAAGGGCGTATCCAAATCATCATAAATGACGACCAGATCCTCCATCGATGCCTTGTAAAAATCCATAAACGCCCGAATCGACTCGCCAGACAGATTCATGTACGTTTGGGGCTTCAAGAGGTACACCTTCTGCCCCTTCACGTGACCTTCTCCGAGCAGTGCCTTGCATTTGCTTTGTGTAATCTTGATGCCATGCTGATCGGCAAACCGGTCCAGTGCCATAAAGCCGATATTATGGCGCGTCGTCTCATATTGTCTGCCCGGATTACCGAGTCCTACAAACCATTTCAACCTCAAAATCCCCCTTCAGGGTAGCTCGCGTTACTCCTTCCTAATCATACCTTAAAAAGAGCTTGCTCGCCAACCTGACATCTGATGCAACTGTCAACGAAATTTGCGTTGGGCAGTTGTCATCTACTGCAACGACCCAAAACAAAGAAAGAGTGCTCGGGTAAGCACTCCTGTCCTTGCTTTGAATGCGCAGGCGCTCCGAACACGCGCCGAGGGCTTGGCCACCGCTTACACCGGCTGCTCGACCTTCTCTGCCGCGGTCTCCGACGCTTCTGGTGCCTCTTCCACCGGCTCCTCCGCCTTTTGCGGCACGAGAATCGTTGCGACCATATCGTGCGGATCGTTTCGGACCTCGATGCCACTCGGCAGCTTCAGCTCCGAAATGTGCAGGTTTTCTCCAATATCCAGCGCGCTGATATCCACTTCAATCGAGGCTGGAATTTGCTGCGGCAGGCAGCGGATGTCGATCTCGTGATGCTGAAGCTGCAGAATTCCGCCCATTTTCACCCCTGCCGGCTCGCCGACAAATTCCAGACGGACCGTCGTATTGACCGGCTCGTTCATGTTGATTTGGTGAAAATCCACATGCAGCAGCTGCCGGCTTAGCGTGCACCGCTGTACCTCATGAATCATGACCGGCTGCTTGCCGAATTGCGGCACTTCCATCTCGATAATGGCGTGCGGGTTCGACTTCAGCTGCGCTAGCAGCTCTTTCTGGTCAATCGAAATGGGGGTATCGGTTATGCCCTTCCCATAGACGACGCCGGGAACCTTGCCCTGCTCCCTTAGTTTCTTACGGTCACCTTTCGAGCTGCTTGTACGAGCCTCCGCTCTTAATGTTGTCGCCATAAATAAAAAGAACCTCCTTCAATTCCAAGCTTCTACTACTGTACCCAATTGAAGGAGGTTCAACTCATGAATTTTTATTTTAAACCATTACTCAGATTTCGCCTTGGACGCCTGCTTCTTCGCCGCGAATTTCGCTCTCAGTTTAGCCGCGTAGCCCGGCTTATTGACCTGACGCTCCCGTGCAATCGCGACATCATTTTCTTCGACGTTATTCGTAATGGTTGAACCGGCTACTACGTAAGCGCCTTTGCCGACCTTCACCGGAGCAATTAAGTTGACATTGCAGCCTACAAACGCATTTTCTTCCACTTCGGTCAGCTGTTTGTTAAAGCCGTCATAGTTTACCGTAATCGCACCGCAGCCGAAGTTCACGTTCCGTCCGATCACCGCATCGCCGATGTAGCTGAGGTGGGACACCTTGACTTCATCGCCAAGCTTCGCATTCTTAATCTCGACGAAATCGCCGATTTTTGCATTCTGCCCTACGTCCGCGCCTGGACGCAGGTATGCGAATGGACCAACCGAAGTGCCGCTGCCTACTACCGCCTCCTGCAGCACGGACTGCTTCACCGTTACAGCGTTAGCAATGGTCGTATCTGTGATATCGCATTGCGGACCGATTATGCAGTCCTCTCCGATCACCGTACTGCCTTTGAGCAGGGTACCCGGCAGGATGACGGTATCGGCTCCGATCTGGACGTCCGCTTCGATGTACGTGCTCGCCGGGTCGATCAGCGTCACGCCGTTCAGCATATGCTTCTTGTTGATGCGCTCCCGCATCGCCCGCTCCGCTTCCGCCAGCGCCAGACGATCATTAACGCCGATCGATTCGATTGGATTGTGCATGACATAGCCTTCTACGACTTCGTTTTGCCCGGACAAAATGCCGATAACATCCGTAATATAATATTCGTTCTGAGTATTGTCATTCTTTACATGTGCCAGCGCCGCAAAGAGCTTGCGGTTGTCAAAGCAATACGTTCCCGTATTGATCTCCTGTACCTGACGCTCCTCTGGGCTGCAATCCTTCTCTTCTACGATCTTCGCCACGGCGCCGCTCGCATCGCGAATGATCCGTCCATAGCCATGAGGCGTATCGACGCCCGCCGTCAAAATCGTGGCCGCCGCTCCTTTGGCTTGGTGCAATTGAAGCATGCCCTGCAGCGTCTCTTCCGACACCAGCGGTGTATCCCCGCAGATCACGATCGTCAGCCCTTCCTCCGAGCTGAGCAGGTCCTTAGCCTGAAGCACCGCATGCCCGGTTCCTAACTGCTTCTCTTGCAGCGCATACTCTGCCCGAGCTCCCAGATACGATTGGACCGCTTCCGCTCCGTGGCCTACGATAACGACCGTCCGGGTCGTATTTATATTTTCCAGCGCCGTCACCACATGGCCGACCATGGGCTTCCCGCACACTGGGTGCAGCACTTTATACAGCTTCGATTTCATCCGTTTGCCTTGGCCTGCCGCCAAGACGATTCCCATGATGTTCACTCAGACTCCCCGCTCCTTCAATAACCATAATAGATGAATTCAGATTATTCCCAATATAGCCTACTTGCCACAAAAAGAAAAGAGAGCCCCAGGGGGACTCTCTTCGCAATCCATGATTAAGCTCCTTCTTCAATCACTTCTTCTTCCGTCGCTGCACGCTCATATTCAGCTAAAACGGCCGCTTGAATCTTTTCGCGGGTGGTGGAGGAGATCGGGTGAGCGATATCTCTAAACTCCCCGTCCGGAGTCCGCTTGCTAGGCATGGCAACGAACATGCCGTTGTTACCATCGATCACACGAATGTCATGAACCACAAATTCGTTATCAATGGTAATGGAAGCAATGGCTTTCATTCTGCCCTCGGAATTAACCCGACGAAGTCTGACGTCTGTAATTTGCACTTCTGTTTCACCACCTTTTTCCATTTCAAAGACTTGAGCTATAAATTCCACATTTCAGGTCGAAATCCTTCTTAAAATGTTGCATTATTATTGAATTTTATAAATAATTGATGAATTTGAAATTATTCGACAGTTATCGCCGCAATAAGCTCGATTTCGACAAGTACATCCTTCGGCAAACGCGCGACTTCCACGGTAGAACGGGCCGGTTTGTGTTCTCCGAAGTACCCGGCGTAGATCTCATTGACCTTCGCAAACTGGTTCATATCCTTTATGAAAACGGTTGCCTTAATGACATCTTGAAAAGAAGCACCTGCCCCTGTCAGCACGGCCTGCAAATTGCGGAATACTTGATGCGTTTGTTCTTCAATGCCGCCTTCTACCACTTGACCATCTAATCCCAACGGGATTTGTCCCGAAGTGAACAGCAGATTGCCGAATTGTACGGCTTGCGAATAAGGACCGATAGCGGCTGGCGCCTCGGTCGTCGATATGTTCTTCAATGTCATGGAAGGTCACTCCTCGTCCGAATCATTGTCGGTAAAATAGTTGCCCGGCTCAGCCGTCACTTGTCTCGTCTTCGGATCTACCGCGGACAGCTTGGCTAGGGAG
Source organism: Paenibacillus cremeus (assembly GCF_007786445.1). GTDB lineage: Bacteria > Bacillota > Bacilli > Paenibacillales > NBRC-103111 > Paenibacillus_G > Paenibacillus_G cremeus. Next base: position 41,341 of record NZ_VNJI01000048.1, read on the forward strand.
ATATAATCCTCGATTAAGTGCTCCTCAACCTCGCCCGACTCGACAAAGACGCCTACCCCTTTAACCGTTGCCTTGAACTCCTGCAGCAAATCCATCATCCCATGAATCGTACCGCCTACGCGCATAAAATCGTCGATGATCAGCACCTTCGATTCTTCCTTGAGCGCTCTGCGCGACAGCGACATGGTCTGGATCCGTTTGTTGGAGCCCGATACATAGTTGATGCTCACCGCCGAGCCTTCCGTCACCTTGTTGTCTCGACGGACAATGACGACCGGGAGGTTCAGATAGGTGGCTGTTGCATAAGCTAGTGGAATCCCCTTCGTCTCTACAGTCATGACGACATCGATATCTTTGCCGGCAAACACGGAGGCGAACATTTTGCCTACTTCGTTAAGAATCATCGGCTGCCCCATAATATCGGACATGTACAAATAGCCGCCCGGTAAAATCCGTTCCGGCTGCTCCAGCTGACGGCAGATTTGCTCGATAAAGCGGAGCGAATTCGCCTTGGATACCTTCGGTATGAATTTGACGCCTCCGGCCGCACCAGCCAGTGTCTGCAGCTCCCCAAGACCCTCTTCTTCAAATACTTCCTTGATGATCGCGAGGTCCTCGCTGATGGAAGATTTGGCCGAGCTGTAGCGGTCTGCGAATGTCGTCAAAGGAATCAGCGTGTGGGGGCGAAAAAGCAAGTATTGGGTCATCTCGACCAATCTTGCGCTTCTTTTTAACTTTTTCAATGGTGTACCCCCTCTATCAATGGATCGAACTGAAAAAATCCGAATATTATATTGAAAATATACCATTTTTATACGTATTTTTTCAAGCCGATCCATGAAAAATATTGTGACATCAAGCTGACACAATATTACGTCAATAGCCTTACTGCGTACACATCCTTACAGAACCCACGAAGCCCGTTATAAATGCGTGCGACCTTAGACTCCTTGGACACCAATCCAAACACCGTTGGACCACTTCCGGACATCAGCACGCCATCCGCGCCCAGCCGCATCATCACTTCCTTCAGCTGTCTCACCTCAGGATACAGCTTGAGCGTCACTTCCTCCAGCACATTCCCCAGCTCATCGCAAAGCTCGTCAAACCGCTTCTCTCGAATCGCAGCCAACACTCGGTCGGTCGAAGGATGGCGGTGGATCTCCTGTGCATTCAGCTTGCCGTAGATCTCGGAGGTAGACACATTGATCGGCGGCTTGGCGAGCACAACCCAGCACTGCGGCGGAGCCTCAATGGGCTCCAGCTTCTCTCCACGGCCGCGGGCCACCGCTGTGCCTCCCGTTACGCAGAACGGCACGTCCGATCCCAGCTCGGCACCTAGCCGCTGCAGCTCCTCGGTGCCGATGTTCAGTCTCCATAGCCGGTTCAGCCCGCGCAGTGTCGCCGCTGCATCACTGCTGCCGCCGGCGAGACCTGCGGCTACCGGAATTTTTTTATCCAAATGAATATAGACGCCCTGCTTCACATCGTAGCGGTCTTTAATTAGCCTGGCCGCTTGAAACGCCAGGTTCTTCTCGTCGAGCGGTATGTATCCAGCCTGACTGGAAATGATGATCGTATCCCGCGGCAGCTCCTGCATCTCAATGCGGTCCGCCAGGTCTACCATTGTCATGACCATCTCCACTTCATGATAGCCATCCTCACGCTTATATAAAACATCCAGCGACAAATTAATTTTTGCCGGCGCTTTCTCAAATACTTTCATACGACACCTTCTTCGTAACGGTCTGTCAATCCCTACATTGCTTGGGCCTTTGTGCCATTTACCATTAATATTATACCAAAAGTGCGACAAAAAAAAGCTAAGGCCCGTTTACACGCGCCCTAGCTTGGAATGGGTAACGTTCATGGTATTTTGGCATGCTTGCTCACTGGTTATAGTAAGATGAACCGAAGGTTTGCGGAGCGGCACCGCTTGGATTGTACATGTAGGCTGGCGGCACTGAAGACGTGATCGGAGACCCTCCGTACCCCTGCTGCGGAATGCTAGCGGCAGGCGGCTGCTGGGAGTAGGCTGGCTGACGATATGGCGTTGTCGACTGCGCCTGTGTCTGCTGTTGATTGGCCAAAGTCTGCTCTGCGATTTGAATCGCTCGCTTGATCATATTCCCCGCGTCCTTCGTGCGGATCCCGCCCCAGCCCTCCCTCTGAACGGTTTCATAAAATCCCAAATCCTTGGCCAGCTCGTACTTGAAGCTCTCGGACATTACCCCTCTGCGACTTCTGCGTCCCATGTTCGCTTCCTCCTTCAAGTGAATTAGAACAATTATGACGTAGTATGCCGCACGGATTAACAAATCATGCAGCGTTCAAGAACCATTCCAATTAAAAAACGACCTGCCGGATCCGGCAAGCCGCTTATGTACTTCTTCTTGTTTACTGCTGTATGGTAATTCTAACTTCACCGTCGTCACTCTGTACCGTAACTTCAACGGATTCCGTCAGTATGTCTGCGTAGCTATAAGAGACACGCTTGAAAGCATGCGACTCTTGATCCAGCTTCACAATAAATACGGAAGGGTAGGTTTCCTCCAAAACACCGGATCGTTCGATTGTCTTCCTGCGACCACCATTCGCTCTTAACATGATCTTTTGTCCGACATGAGGTTCCAAACTGCGTTTGATCTCCAACAGCGCATTTTTTGCCATTGACCACTACCACCTCTTTCCATCAAGATTATAACCCAACGTAGGTAGTATGTCAATTTTGGTGAAATATTATATCAGCCACTTAAACCCATTGTCAACGGGATTTTTCCCTATTTTTACGGGGAGGACGCTATTTCGATCCTAAGCTCGTTCACAGAATTGTCAATTATAAAAATAAAAAGCACCTTTCGGCGCTTATTTAGGAGTAGAATATTGAATTTTGGGAACACCCTTCCGGTAGCTGCCCAACGACTCGATGCCTCCCAGCCCCTCGAGACCGCTATGTGTAAGCCCAATCACATCCACGATGTCTACGGTATCTTTGATCGGCGTATAGGCTACTTTGGCCGCTACGCACAGCGGGTCGAGCGCATGAATGAGCACTCGGGCAGGCGAGCTGGCAAAGTTGGCTCCAGCCGCGAGCAGTGCTTCAAAATGGGATTGGCATGCCCCTGCAACCACGGTCAGGTTATCCCGATTTTTTTCGTATTGCCTTGCTACACGCACCGCATCGACAAAATTATGTGAATTTTTATAGCTGCTTAGCTGGGTTATATCGCCGGTCGGACGATTTTTCAAGATACCGTCATGTCCTGTAATCACTACGATATCGGGGCGTGTCTGCGGAAGCAGTCGGTACAGCGCCTCTGCCATATTGGCTTCCGACACATAGTACCCTTCGGCCGGGACACGAAGCTCGCCGTATAAGCTCATGCACTTTCGCAAATAAGCCGGATCGCCATCCAGATGCAGCACCTTACCCGGAAGGTCAAAATAAGCCGGACGAGGCTTAGGTTTGGACTTATCATTGGCCGTGGGCGGCGTCTCTCCCGCTCCGGTGGATACGTCTTGCGCAGCGAGTGTCGTTCGTCTCATGGATTCCACCCACTTCGGATGCGTGGTCCCCATCGACTGAAACGGGTCCAGCTGCGGTACAGTATCAAGATCCAGCAGCGGGGCGTCTGCAAGCAGCCGAAGCTCCACCCCACGGAGCACCGCAACCTGCTGCTGCTGGATATCTTGAATCTTGAACACAACATCACCCCCATACGATCTGCGGGTGACCAGGTCTCCTTGCTTCATGGCTGCATCGCCTCCTCGTGTATCGTATGGTGGCAATGGGCAAATGGTGCAAGGAACGCCTATTTTTCGCTTAAACGCCCAGCTTCAGAGCTTGACTCAGGCGGCGGCTCAGCACCGCATACTCTTCGATCGAAAGCGTTTCTCCGCGGCGCGAAGGCTCGATCCCCGCTTCCCTCAGGATAGGCTCCAGCTGCTCTTTCGTTTCTTTCGTAAAGAATCGGGCGGCCAAATTGTTATAAATCGTCTTGCGACGCTGGGTAAAGCTGGCCTGTACCACTTCGAAGAAGAACGCTTCGTCCTCGACTTCAACCCGCGGCTTCTCACGCACCTTTAGGCGGATTACGGCCGAATCGACGTTCGGCTGCGGGACAAAGACGGTATGCGGCACGATCGTAACGATCTCCGGCTCGCAATAATACTGGACCGCGATGCTCAGACTGCCGTAGTCCTTTCCGCCCGGTTTGGCAGCCATGCGCTCCGCCACTTCCTTTTGGATCATGACTACAATATTCTCCAGAGGCAGCTTCTCCTCGAGCAGCTTCATAATAATCGGTGTCGTCACGTAGTACGGGAGATTCGCCACCACACTAACCCGGGACACACCTTGAAAATGTTCGGCAAAGAGCTGCTTCAAATCCACCTTCAGCACATCGCCGTGAATGACCGTAGCATGCGGATACCCGCCTAATGTCTCCTCCAGCAGCGGAAGCAGTCTTTGATCAATTTCGACCGCAACGACATGCCCTGCCGCCTTAGCCAGCTGCTGTGTCAATGCACCAATGCCCGGGCCGATTTCCAGTGCCCCCTTGGTAGAGTCGAGTTCAGCAGCACCGATGATCTTCCCCAGAATGTTATGATCGATCAAAAAGTTTTGCCCCAAGCTCTTCTTCAGTGTTAGTCCATGCTTCTGCAGCAGGTCCTTCGTTCGTTTCGGAGAAGCAATATCTTCCGAATGCTGCCCGCTCCTCTGCGCTTCGTTTGCTCTATCCATTACTTCGTCTCCTCATCTTCCTCTAAATGACGGCAAGCGGCTTCAAATTCCTCCTGCGAAATCTGGAACATCCGGCAGCGGTTGAAAAATTGTTTGCCGTTGCAATAGCCGATCCCTAATTGCTTCCCTACGGTCATCCGGCGTGCGGCCGCTTGCGGGTGGACGATTAATCCGGCCTCCATCAAGTCGTCCCAAGACACCTGCGCCTCCTCCGACTGATAGTCGGTTCGCACATTCTCAAGCGCCATCCGAATCGCTTCGACCGATGCGTTTTCCACCCCAATATCTCCTCGGCTCGTAGCCGCCTCCTGAGTCAGAAACGCATGCTTGCAGCCCGGCACGTCCCGGGCAATAATTTTGCGAATCCGCTCTCCGGCATGGTCCGGATCCGTAAACACGATGACCCCTCGGCGCTGTTGCGCCAACCGAATGCGTCGCAGCACGTCCTTATTGATCGCCGATCCGCCCGTTTCGATCGTTTCCGCTTCTACGGCCCGTTTGATCGCCACCGTATCGTCCTTGCCTTCCACCACGATGATCTCTTTAATCATACGCTTTCTTAACCTTCTTTCCCATACAAGCAGAAAAAGAAGAGGGACGTTGGATCGCCTCTTCCTTCCTGGAACTCTATATTATGAGTCTGCCCTAATTGTCAGTGCTTAGTCTGCTGTTGGCTTTTTCGGTCCAATGACATACACGGTGTAGCCGCGTTTTAATCCAAACCGGCTAGCATATGCGTTGCTATCGAAGTAGACATCGATCAGGTTGCCTTTGACGGCGCTGCCGATATCCTCCGCTCTGCGAAACCCGAGTCCGTCAATGTACACCCACCAGCCCAGCGGGATCACCTTCGGATCCACTGCAATCGTGCGACCTTCCGTTACTGTCGTGCCTGTAAATGTCTTCGGTTGCGATCCGTTGCCGGCATACGCAGTCAGCGTGACATTATTAATGACCTGTTTATAATCAAAGGTCACTCCGTTTTTCGATACTTTATCCACATCAGGAGAAGAAGAAGACAATACGACAACTGGATTTTTCGTTCCAACTGCTACAATTTTTTTGACGCTTTCCGACTGAACCTTCTCATCGACTACCTGCTCTGTTACGAGCTTGCCATCCTCAAATACTTTCTCTTTCTTCTTGAGCAGAACGCCTTCTTGACCCTCTTGAACCACTTGCTCTTTGCCCTTCACTAATTGCGGCTCGTTCTTCTTGACGACTTCAAATGCAATAGGTTCCGTTACTTCTTCCAGCTCTTTCTTCACTCGCACCACTTGAATTTTATCATTCTGCGGCACCTCTGCCTCTAATGCAGGGGTCACCTTGTCGAGTTCGCCTAGACTAATATGTAAATCGTCTAGCGCACTTGCTACCGTTTTTCCGATCGTGTAAACGGTCTTGGTCTCTCCATCGGCTGTCAGTTCAATCGGCTTGGCCTTATCGATGGAAATGCGTTCCCCCGATTTGACCGAAGCCTGAAGCGAATGCGACACACGGTCATGCTCGCCGACAGCAATGCCTTGCTCATCCAGTATGCGTTGTAGAACCCCCTGGCGGGTCTGGAACGTTTTCTCCTGGCCGTCTACAACCACCGATACGCGTTTCGTTGCCGTACCGTACAACATCATTAAGAACATGAAAGTCATAGCGAATGAAATGAGTGAAATCATCGATATCATACGCAAGGTTTCATGCTTCCATCGCAATGCGAAGGACATGCTGGATGATCGTCTTACATGGGTTTGTTCCGTTGACACAACGCCCACTTGTTCGGTCCTCCTTCAAAGCCTCGCCACCCGAGTGTTTCGCATGAGTTGATCTGACGCGACTATGGTAAATTTGGTTTGATTTGATCGAAGTGTTACAGCTGTACACCGGCACTGCACTAAACCGTTGCTTCGTAGCAGCCCCCGTAACCCGAGTGCTTACCCAACTGTGACTGACTACCCCCTCGCCACCTCCTCATTCGAATTTCATTGTATGAACCAGCTTGGACTTTATTCCCACTTCACAGGAGAACACAAAAAAAGTCAGCGGAGAAGAGGGCTCTTCCCGTGACTTTTTCATTTTGGATAAAATGAAATTAAAAGCTCACGACAATTTACCTCTCTCTGGACGCTTACGAGGTTAGCTGACGGATTCGGACTTGAGAGTCGCCCTACCTGTTAGCATGTAGAACATGCCTTCAGGATTCACCCCATTAAATACATCACAGTCACCTAAACAGCATGACGAGCGATGTGGTTCCCCCGTTTCCCTTAACGGAAACTCAGCGAAGTTGGAAATTTGGTAATCGTTATGAAGTTAATATTGAGTTTACGATGCAAAGGTAGAAGTTGTAAAGTATACAAACTTTGAAAAAAAGCGTGAATTTCACGTGTTTTTGTGAATTTAGTAACAAAATTATGACAAAACCTATATCTTTCTACGTTCAACGCACCATTTCGTTCCATTTTCTCTTGTTCTCTTTACATCGATGAAAAAAAGGCTGTCTCCTACCCTCAAATTCTTACTTTAATCCGAATAGAGTAACGGCGTTATGCGTGGTAATCTCAGCCAACTCTTCCAAGGAAATCCCTTTTATTTCTGCTGCGATTTCAGCCACTAGACGCACGTAGGACGACTCATTGCGCTTGCCTCGGTACGGATGCGGAGCCAAGTAAGGCGCGTCCGTCTCGAACAGCAGCCGGTCCAGCGGCACCTTTTCCAGCACCTCTTTTGGCTGCTTGGCATTCTTAAACGTCACGGGCCCGCCGAACGAAATGTAAAAGTTCATATCCAGGCACAGCTTGGCCGTTTCCCAGCTGCCGGAGTAGCAATGCATCACGCCTCCAACCTCAGCCGCCCGCTCCTCTCGGAGCGTCTGAACCACATCGTGATGCGCATCCCGGTTATGGATGACGATCGGCATGCCAACTTTACGGGCCAGCCGGATTTGATCTCGGAATACGCGATCCTGCACCTCTTTAGGAGACGTATCCCAATAGTAATCCAACCCGATCTCGCCGATGGCGACGACCTTCTCGTGCTGGCAGAGCGATTCGATCCATTGGAGATCCTCCGGCTTCATATCGATTGCATCCGTTGGATGCCAACCAACAGTCGAGTAAATAAAATCATATTGCTCCGCTAAGGCAATGGAGCTTGGGATGGTCTCTCGATTAAATCCGACATTGACGATTCGACGTATTCCGTTTTGGAGTGCGCGCTCAATGACCTCCTGTCGATCTTCATCGAACTGCGGAGCATTAAGGTGCGCATGGGTATCTATCAGCATGGTTTCTCCCTTTTTCTTCTATAATAATACAATTTATTTTCGGTGAACTTGACAAAACTCTTTACTTCCCAAACAGCTTCTGCAAATCGGGGTCCAGCTGATGCAGATGATTCGACAGCAGCTCTTGCGGGTAGTAGAGATGGTACTTGCCCATATGGATACCACTGATGGAGCGCACGATCTCCGACTTTCGGGAAATTTCGGACAAGTTGTCTTTGGAGTCCAGCAGCAGGATTGGAAGCTTCTCATCATGCTCTCCCGGACGATACACATCATACGAAAGATCGGATGGAAAATCAATTTCCAGGTAATATCCAGGATCAACGCCCAGAAGGTCCATTTGCCCTCGCAGCCGTTCGATTTGCTCTGGATCGATGCGATCTAATGTGACATAGGGAAATAACCGGCGCTGTAAAAACCGGGAGCATAAGTCGGCCAGTATGGCGTCTTCTTCGAAGGCCCATTGCATTAACGTCGTCTGCATTAACGCTTCGTCTAAGAGATAATAATCGTGCACAGTCAGCTTTTTCTCAAACAAGCGGACGAGCGGCGGTAGGATGAATCGGAAGGCATAGTTTTGCTCATACAGCTCTTTGGCCCGTCCAAATATTTTATGCAGCACAATGTCCGCACTCCGGGTTACCGGATGGAAGTAGACCTGCCAGTACATCTGGTAGCGTGACATGAGATAGTCTTCAACGGCATGCATCCCGCTCTCCTTCACCACGATATGGCCTTGGTAGGGCCGCATAACGCGAAGAATTCGTTCCAGGTCAAAGGTGCCGTAATTGACACCGGTAAAATACGCATCACGCAGCAAATAATCCATGCGATCGGCATCCAGTTGGCTGGAGACCAAGCTGACAACAATTTCGTGGGTGTAGGTTTTGGCGATCACACCGGCCACTTGTTGAGGGAAGGTAGGGGATACCTGCTGAAGCACACGGTTCACCTCAGTATCGCCGAGCACAATTCGACAAGACCATTCTTCATGGTGAGTACCGAAGGTTTTTTCGATGGAATGGGAGAACGGTCCATGGCCAACGTCATGAAGCAGAGCAGCGCAAAGACAGAGCAGCCGCTCCTCCCGCGGCCAATCCTCGTATTGATTGCGTTCGAACTGCGAGATGATTTTGCGCGTCACCTCATATACACCAAGCGAATGGGAAAACCGGCTGTGCTCTGCGCCATGAAACGTAAGAAAACAAGTGCCCAGCTGGCGGATACGCCTTAATCGTTGGAACTCCTTTGTGTTAATCAAGTCCCAGATCGTTTGATCCTGCACATAAATGTATTTGTGAACGGGATCTTTAAACACCTTCTCTTCTTTTAGCGGTGCGGCCATGGGCATCTTCCTTTGTCGTTGAATTTTGTCTGCTTTCGACACCATCTTTAGGAAAACGTCATAATTTTGTCGAAATATGTCGTAGATAACTTCCATTTTAGGATGGTATATTTATGTATGTCCGATGTTAGTATTTTTCTATTTTGGGGCTAAACTTCCTATAAACTGTGTGTTTTTTCACACTTTTTGAGCTCCGATAAGATTTAAATTTTAAATAGATACCTGTATTTCCATAAAATAGCATATACTTCTCTCAAAATATGGTTGACTATTATGGGAATGGTTGGTATCATAAGTAATGAGAATTATGTCGAATCATGACGATAAATCTATTAAGTTGTTCTTTTCATACAACTTCATTTGAGAGGGGAATTATCAAATATGATGAAATCTACTGGCATTGTAAGAAAAGTTGATGAACTGGGTCGCGTCGTTATTCCGATCGAGCTTCGCAGAACGCTCGGCATTGGGGAAAAAGACGCTTTGGAAATTTATGTCGACGGCGAGCGCATCATGCTGAAAAAATACGAGCCTGCTTGCATCTTCTGCGGTAACGCTGAGAGCGTGTCCTACTTTAAGGGAAAAATTGTTTGTCACGATTGTTTAACTGAAATGCCAATACCTGTGACAAAATAAGAAAAATAAGTTATAATAAAGTTAGCAATTTTAACTAAGGTAATTCTAACCTTTTTCATATCTCCTCTATTCCCTGACTTGAATGAGTCAGGGATTTTTTTTGCCTCCAAAAGCGCTTTTCCATCCCCCTAAATCCCCCTTCAAGCGTATGCTTCCGATGCCAGCAATACTACGTATTGCTCTGAGGGGGACCCCATGGGCGCTGCCCCTGGACCCCGCACAGCTTCGATGATACGTTGGCGGTGAGAGCGCTTTTCGTCCGAGTATACCCTTTGCAGGCAAAGGGTATACCTCGGACCCGCTTACGTTGGCGGAGGGTGCGTATGCGTTAAGGCGTGCGTGGTTCAGGTGGTGTTAGCCGTAAGCTCGCATCGAGGCTTCAGCCTCGACAGCTCTTGTTCGTGGATAAGCTCGTTACTGCGCAACATCGCAAACACCTAGTGTAGTGCGACATCGTGAGCCCTAGCCGTCGCGATGGAGCAGATTGTACAGCTCGCGCTTAGGCACGCCGCGATCCTGGGCCGCACGCCTCAGGGCCTCCTTGTGCCCTTCGCCGTCGGCCTCGTACCGCGCCACGTGCTGCTCCGGCGTCAAGCCGGCCCACCACGCGTCGGCCGACTCCGCTTCCGCGTCCGCACCGCCGCCGCGGATCACCACCACATACTCGCCCTGCGGCGCGTGCGAGTCCAAGTGCGCGAGGCACTCCGTGATCGTGCCTCGCAAAGCCTCCTCGTACCGCTTCGTAAGCTCGCGGACGAGACAAACCTCACGGTCCCCGCCGAGTACCTCGGCCATGACCGTGAGCGTCTTCACGAGTCGATGCGGCGACTCGTAACAAAGCCAGGTGCCCGGCTCGCGCTTCAGGGCACCGAGCTCCCGCTCCAGCGGCTTCTTGTCGCGGGGGAGAAAGCCGACGAAGGTAAACCGCTCCGTCGGCAAGCCCGAGACAATCAACGCGGAGAGCGCCGCGTTGGCGCCGGGGATCGGCACGACAGCGATCCCCTCATCTATGGCCATGCGGACCAGGTCCGCGCCCGGGTCGCAAATGGCCGGTAAGCCAGCATCGCTGACCAACGCGATGGAGTCGCCGGCCAAGAGCAGCCGGATCAGCTCCGGTCCGCTCGCGTTCTTGTTGTGCTCGTGATAGCTGACGAGCCGCGTCGAAATGTCGAAGTGCGTCAGCAGCTTACGAGTTTGCCTCGTATCCTCCGCCGCGATCCATTGCACTTCCCCCAAAATCCGAACCGCGCGATACGTCATATCCTCCAGATTGCCAATCGGCGTTCCCACCAAATACAGCTTCCCGTACGCATCGCCTTCGGCGTAACTTTTTTGAATGTTCACAGGCATCGTTTCCTTTATCTAGAATGCTAGAACGCCAACGCTTCGCGCTTCCCGTAATAAACGTCCACCAACTCATCCGTATATTCCGTCCCATTCTTATACACAATGAGTGGCGGCAGCAGCCGAACCTCCGGCTTTCCATCGCGAAGCGCCTCGATCAGGACCATATTGGCTTCGCTGTCCGCCCGTGGGTGAACGAACCGCACTCGCTTTGGCTCAAGTCGATATTGGCGCATCGCGGCAAAGATTTCCACCAACCGGCTGGGCCGATGCACCATGGCCACACGGCCGCCGCTTTTGACCAGCCGACTGCTAACGCGGACCACGTCATCCAGTGTGCAGTACACCTCATGCCGGGCCGCAGCAAAGTGCTCATTGCCGTTCTGCTCCCCATTCGGAACCGGCAAATAAGGCGGATTAACCGTAACGGCATCAAAAGCGCCATTTCCGAGCTCATCCACCGCCTCGCGCAAATCCCCATGAATGACAGAAATCCGCTCCTGCAGGTCGTTCAGCTGCACATTGCGCTGCGCCATGTCTGCGAGCCGGTCTTGGATTTCCACGCCTGTAATATGCGCTCTCGTCCGGGTAGACAAGAGCAGCGGAATGACACCGTTGCCGGTGCATAGATCAGCAATTCGGCCGCGCGGCGGCACCATGCAAAACCGCGCCAGCAGCACCGCATCCAGCGAGAAGCTGAACACCTCATCGCTTTGAATGATTTTCAAATCCTGGGTCAGCAAATCATCGATTCGCTCGCTCTCATGAAGTGGAATGGAGTCCAACGTACACACGCCTCTTTCCTTGAAAAAAGCCGTAGAGAAGCATCCTCCCCTACGGCATCGGTTTATTTATTTAAAAATGACATGCAAAACAAACAATCGCCTTCCGTGCGTAAATGACCGTAGTACACATTGCAGATATGAAAGCCTTCGTGATAGATACGTGCCAGATTGTCGTAGCCTTCACCTGTCGGTTCTTTACTCTGAACAGGATGATCGCCCTGGCTGCTCCGCAGTTCCAGTTCAGTCGGTTCAGCGTCTTTCTTTAACAGCTTACGCAGCTGGTCATTTTCTATACTCAGCCGTTTGTTCGCCTCGAGCAGCTCGATGATTTGCTGTTTAATATCGCCCAGCTCGGTATACAAAAGACCCATCTGCTCTTCCATCTGATCAATTTGTACGAATATATCCCTTTTATCCACGCTTTCACCTCAGCCGCGTAAAGCAGTCGCCCGGTCTGTTAGGCAGTTAGTGCTGCTCCACCACATCATCCAATGGAAGATCCATCACTTTCTTTAGCTCGAACACCTGTACTTTTGCCAAACGCTCATTCACGTTTAGGGAAATTAACCGCCCGTTGCCGAAGGACGTAACGACCTCGCTGCCGACACGCGGCAGATCGTCCTTGGCACTTTCATAATTATCATGCTCATATTTCAAACAGCACATCAACCGCCCGCATAAACCCGAAATTTTGGTCGGATTGAGCGATAAGTTTTGATCCTTCGCCATCTTAATGGACACCGGTTCAAAATCACCCAAAAAGGACGAACAGCACAAAATGCGTCCGCAGGGCCCAATTCCGCCAAGCATCTTCGCTTCATCACGTACACCGATCTGACGAAGCTCGATTCGTGTGCGGAAAATGCTAGCCAAATCCTTCACAAGTTCCCTGAAGTCGACCCGGCCCTCCGCGGTAAAATAAAAAATGATCTTGTTGCGATCAAATGTATACTCAACATCAACGAGCTTCATCCGCAGCTGATGATCCTTGATCTTCTCCTGACAAACGGCAAACGCGTTCTTAGCCGCCTGCTTGTTATCCTCAACGAGCTGCGCATCCTGCACATCCGCGATGCGAATAACCTTCTTAAGAGGAAGCACGACATCGGATTCTCCGACGGTTCTCCGCCCAATGACAACCTTGCCGTATTCGACGCCGCGCGCGGTTTCCACAATCACACTGCTGTCCTTGTCTACCGGCAAATCGCTCGGATCGAAATAATAGATTTTGCCCGCTTTCTTGAAGCGAACGCCTACAACTGAAAACAAATCTACACCCCCTTCAAACGCATTAATATATTTTCCAGCGCCAGCTGGGGATTAGCATGAAACCGCAGTCGCTTCTGCGTCTCGATCGCCTGCTCCAGGCATGCGATCCAATGTTGTATTGGATAAAGATAAGCTTGCTGTGTCATCCAGTCGGACTGATCGCTATAAATGAGCGACTCGCGGTTGCCGATGCCAAGCTGCACCATATCTTTGAGCCAAAGGATGAGCATGTCCAAAAAAGCCGGAAGCTGCTCCGAGAACTCGCCCTTAGCCAGCTTTTGCTGTGCGGTCAGCAAGGCTGACGGCAATCGGCTGAGACTCTCCTTGGTTAATTGTATCACTAGATTTCGGAGTTCTGCAAACCCATTTCCTTGAATCAGGTCGCGAGCAGCATCGATTCCTGCGGTTAATCGGACGGCCATTTGCACCAGCACGGGAGAATGCCCTTCTTTGAGCAACTCGGCGGCCATCGCATCGCGTCCCATCGGTGTGAACGGAATCCACTGCGATCGGGATCGAATCGTCGGCAGCAGAGCCTGTCCATTGTCTGTAATCAGCACGGCAACCACCTGAGAAGTAGGCTCCTCCAAAAATTTAAGCAGGCTGTTGGCCGCTTGAACCGTCATTTTATCCGCATCCTCAAGGACATACATCTTGATGCCCGAAGCCGAAGCGCGGTAAGCAAACTGCTTCTGCAGCTCGCGAATTTGCTCTATTTTAATGGAAGCTCCGTCCGGTGTGATCCAATGCAGATCAGGGTGATTGCCATGCTCCACCTTCCGGCAGTCGAGGCATTCCCCACAGGCATCATCCGGCAGCACTTTGCAGTAGATGGCTTGGGCGAAAGCTTTCGCCATGCCCCTTCTCCCAGTCCCCGACGGGCCGGTAAAAATATATGCATGAGAAACCTTATCGGTTCGCAAACTGTTTTGCAGGATGCGTTTGACACGATCTTGTCCTGCTATCGCTTGAAAAGACATAGGGTAGAGCATTTCCTTTCTCTATTTGACAAAAAGGTTCATGCCAAGTCGAACTTGCTTCGGTTTAAAAGAACAAATTGATCAGCATGCCGCGAATCTCACCGATTTTTTGCAGCATATCGATTCGACCTTGCTCGGACTCCAGCATCTCGTCAGCCATGCCCAGCAGCTCAGTGTCGATCTCCTCCAGCAGCTTGTACCGTTTCGTTCGGCCGCGGCGGTCCCAGCCGCGCGTATCGCGCAGCTGGACTCCGCGGCGGGCCGTCTCCTCCAGAAACTGCTTCACAAGCAGCTTATACTGACGAAGCTCCCTCACCGTCATCGATCGGCTGAGGCGCTGGCCCTGTGTATCGATTTGAAGCAAAATCCGTTGAAGCTGCTCCCGGGTTGCTACCTCGTCCTGGGTCTGCATCATGTCGGAGAATGATTTTTGCTGAAGCTGCTGTGAGGAAGCATTCTCGTTCCTGAGTATTTCTTTGCCGAAAGGTCGCCAACCCGGGTTTATCTTCACTTACTTAATCAACCTCTTTTCTAAAAATGTTCGAACCGTTCAACCGGCATCACGAATACTGCGGCGCCGCCGACTTGAACCTCCACTGGAAACGGGATGTATGAGTCTGTTGTCCCTCCCATTGGAGAGACTGGGGTAACCATTTGCTCCCGAATTTTGCAGTTGGCTTTGATGACATTCAATACTTCACTAACCCTTTCGTCCTCCGTACCAATTAAGAACGTCGTGTTGCCTGCCCGCAAAAAACCTCCGGTACTCGCAAGCTTCGTAGCACGAAAGCCCTCCTTCACCAGTGCGTTAGACAACCGGTTGCTGTCCTTATCTTGAACCACGGCAATAACCAATTTCATATACCCAGCCTCCTTACTCATCCAATATAGAATTTTCTCGGAGCTCATCACTTGGTGCGGACAATCTTTGCTCATTACGGTTAGCTGCAAAAATTGCGTTATTACTAATTAGACAAATAGTCGAAAAATTCCTTCAATAATATGGCGTAAAATATTATACTCTTCTGTGCACCTTTTGGTTCAAGATCCGCTCAATCTGTTCGAGCACGTTGTCCATGGTCTGCTCCGCATCCACCTGCACGACACGATTCGGGAATCGCTCCATCACTTGTCGATAGCCTTCTCTCACCCGTTCGTGAAAAGCCATTGACTCGACATCCAAACGGTTGACTTCACGCCCTTGGTCCGCTTGAATCCGTGCCAGCCCGATCTCCGGACGCACGTCCATATAAATCGTCAGATCAGGCATCCAATCCCCGATTGCAAACTGATTGATCTCGAACACCGCATCGATGCCAAGCCCTCGCGCATATCCCTGGTATGCCAAGCTGCTGTCGATAAACCGGTCACAGATGACGGCTTTTCCCGCCTGCAATGCCGGAATTACTTTCTCCGCCAAATGCTGCCGACGTGCCGCCGCATAAAGCAGTGCCTCGGTACGACCGTCCATAGCCGTATTGCTCCGATCGAGAATCACTGCACGAATCTGCTCGGCTATATTGATCCCGCCGGGCTCGCGAGTGGACACGACCTTATATCCTTTGGCCGCGACATGATTCGTTATGGCATTGATCGCAGACGACTTGCCTGCGCCTTCTCCGCCCTCTACTGTTATAAATAAACCGGTTCGCACGCTTCTTTTCCCCTGTTCTGGTTGTACATTTCTTCTATTATAACTATACCATAAAAATCGCTTTCACGCCGGGCCGGTCGATCCAGTCGAAAGCACGGGCAGCGTACGATGAGCGGTTACATCATGCCCATGAAACCTCGACCCCAGATCAGCTAAGCGCTCCAAATATGCCGCCACCCCAGCGCAGATAGCCTCCCCTTGATGAAGTATAGGGATACCCGGTGGATAGGGAACAATCATTTCTGCTGCGATCCTTCCTTCACACTGCTCCAATGGCACATACTCTATTTCATCCTGATCCGCTGCTAAAACTGTGTCCAAATCAAAGGCCACAGGCTCCGATATCGTCTCATCTCCAAATGTCGTTATATCGAACTCGGTCCATGGACGCGCTGGCGGCGGCTCTTCACAAGCCAAATCGATCTCCGCCAAAGCCTGCACCAAGCGCTCAGCGTCCTGAACCGTACTAGCCAAACTAAACACTAATAGAGCAAAAACGGGATCCGCCAGCTCAGCAAAGCAACCGTGCCGCTCCAGCGCCTCTTTTAACGCATAGCCTGACAGCCTTCCCGTCCGATCATAAAGTGCCAGCTTAAATGGGTCCTGCATAATCCCATTTCCCCCAACTACTTGGCCGATCCCCCATCCGGACTGCGATTTGATCCAATCATTGAAAGTATGTACCGCCTGCAGACCGGCATTAATCGAAGCTTCTCCATGCTCATGCATCATCTTACGGCTGAGGTCTAAGCTAGCCATAATCGGATAGGATGGACTGGAGCTTTGCAGCATGGCCAGTGCTTTTTTCAGTGCCGCCCGATTGATCCGTTCCCCTTGGACGTGCAGCATCGCACCCATCGTCATCGACGTGAGCATCTTATGCGTAGATTGAACCGCAGCATCTGCGCCAGCCGCCATCGCATTGCCCGGCAAAGCCGGGTGAAATCCAAAATGCGCCCCGTGTGCCTCATCGACGAGCAGCCATTTTCCATGGTCGTGCAGCAAATTCGCCAAAGCTCCAATGTCCGCGGCAACACCATAATAGCTTGGGTTGGTGATGAACAGCCCCTTCGCCTCGGGGTAACGTGCCATCGCCAGCTTTAGATCCTCAAGGGCAACGCCTAGCTTGAGCCCGGTCCTCTTGCACACCCGAGGTGTAATAAACACCGCTCTAGCTCCAGCAAGCATCAAGCCATGTAGCACGGACTTATGGGCATCCCTCTGGACTAACACCAGCTCTCCGCGTCGACAGCTGGCCGTTAGCAGAGCCAAGTTGCCCGACGTGCTCCCACCAACCAGAAAGTACGTCTCCTCCGCTCCAAAGCAATCCGCTGCCAGCTCCTGCGCCTCTCGAATCACTTCCTCTGGATGATGCAGATCGTCCAAGCCCGAAATTTCCGTCATATCTATCTTTAAAATGTCGTGATAGTACCGATCCGCATCCCCCAGCTGGCCTGCGCGCGACTTATGTCCCGGTACATGAAAGCTTAGCACCTGCGCAGCATGATGCGAATGAAGACTTTCAAATAAGGGGGCTCTACTTTTCATCGTCATTCTGGTTCACTCTTTCCTGCGTACCGCTTCTTAGTTCATTAACAATCATTTGCTTATTTTACCAAACAAAAAAGCCCTCTTCCATCCACTCGGATAAAAGGAGCCGCCGCTTCCGCTTTATGCATTTTTTCTATATAAGATTTGCCTCATCTGATGGATAAAAAACGGATATTTCGCATCACTGACGTCCGTCTTGACCATCTCACTCTCGCAATCCTCGCATATAAATTCTGATATAATCATGATGCCCTCTTCTTTCGCTTGCCCACAAATAATACATGATGAGACGGGCTCGTGCTGCTGTGTTTCGTCCACGCCGATTCACCTCTATTCTTCTTTTCTATCAGTATGTCCTTATTCTCTTAAGTTAAAACGATCCTAAACTATTTTTATGAAAATAGGGCTCATCCGGTGCAAAAGTCTCATTATTTTTTTACCGATAACCGATATATGTTATGGATTCCATTCTGTTGAACGGGTGTGTGCACAGCTTTGAATACCTCGAACGATAAATCCTTATCCAAGGATTCGACGATCTATACGTACCGGCTCTTGAAACGGGTGCACCATAAGTTCGCCTACTTGGCCGTATTATGGCTGCTTCCTTCTATCTTGCTTTTGTGGGATCTCCTCCAAGGGTGGCCTTTGCTGCTGCTGTTTTGCTTTATTGGCGTTCTGCTCGCCCATACTCTGTTCATTCGATTGTATTTTAAAATGAAGGCCGGACATTTCCCCAAGGAATGGCGTTGGTCGTTTCGCTTGCCTTGGTTCGGGCTTGTCCCTGGGAGCTATCTCGCGCTGGCTCGGATGCGGAATCTGCATGCTCAGCTGCTATGGATTAATATGGCGATCCTGTGCTGCCTTTATCCCTGGTGTTCAACTACCATTCTAGCACATCTAGCCTTCGTACATCTGTGGCTGCTGGTTCCCCGGCTCTTCATCTTCACCTCGATGCGCAAATTCAGCAGCTCCGGCTATCTTAAAATCAATGAAAAAGACACGTCCTGCTACGCCCAGTAGCGGTTCGTGTCTTTTTCATTGCAAATAAAAAAACTATGCTGTCCATAAGGGGCAGCATAGTTTTCATGTTATTCCCTGAAAACTGGATTCGAAACAAAGCTCGCTGAATCGTTTTGGATAAGCCCTCGACCGATTAGTATTCGTCAGCTCCACACGTTGCCGCGCTTCCACCCCGAACCTATCTACCTCGTCGTCTACAAGGGGTCTTACATTCTGGGAAATCTCATCTTGAGG
>NZ_VNJI01000049.1 GCF_007786445.1 Paenibacillus cremeus
TCAGTGAAATCATCTGCGGATTTAGGAGCTGTGGCAGCCATTGCTACAGACGAAAACATCGAGAATGCCAATGCAAGAGAGAGAATGGAAGATACTTGTTTTTTCATATGTTGTATGGCCTCCTGGTTGTTTAAGTTTTTTTGAGCCGTTCGTGCTGGTTACAAGAATGAGTATACTACGTGCTATACGATTTATCATGCTATAGATGTTGACAATAGAGTATATTCAATTCCAGTCTGTTGATTTGTAGTGAATGGAAGAAGCAACAAATGAAACTCTTTATAATGGAGGATTTAAATAGAAGGACAATTAAACAAGATATTTTAGACTATTTGTCGTACGAAAACCTTTAAATAACGCCAAAAGAGGCTGTCTCAAAAGCCATGAAACTGGCTGGGATGCCCTCTCTTTAATTTAATACAACAAAAAGAAACCGTTCCTTGGTAAAATGGAGGTACCACCCAACCACTTACTAAGGAGACGGTTTCTTTGTACATTCAATATACCATGGATCAACTTTGCCGCAAAAGGATTTAGAAGAAGACATTCCTCAGAATCACATCGTTCGTGTTGTTAACGCCGCCGTCAAACGTCTCGACGATGCCATCTTCGACGCAGCCTATCCAGGAGGTGGACGAGACAGCTATCACCCCAAAATGCTAACCAAAGTCATCATCTATGCCTACACCAGCGGATTTATTCCTCCCGACAGATTGCCAAAGCTGTTCGCGAAAACATCATGTTCATGTGGATCGCGGGCAGGCAACGACCGGAACACCATTAATAGGTTCCACTCGGAGCGAATGAAAACAGTACTGGAGAAACTTGCAGGTTGCTTTAAAAGGGCGGTTCATCTAGCCCCTGCAATCCATAGAACATACGTATATTATTGTAGTGCTTTAATCACATTTAAGAATTCGTTACAGATACCGACAGATTTTGTAACGCTGAAATATTATTATTTTTATGTATATAAAATGGAATGCGATGGGGTAATGTCTCATTAATCTTCCAGGGTGAGAAGGAGGTTGTGTTGTTATAAGCAGGTAGTGCGTTATTTGAGATACATAATGTATCTATAAACTAAGGCTTAGGCTTATTGGAGGCTGGGTATGAATCGGCGTTGGTTTCAATTTCAAAAAGAATTCTCAATAATTCTTATTTTTTTTATCATCTTGCAGGCTACGGTTCCCACCTGGGCGGCGACAACGTCAGACTTGTCTATCGAATCAAGTGAAAAGCCAATATCCCAGAGTGTAGCGCTTCCCGAGTGGGCCGCGAATGAGATCTCCGCTTTACTCAAGGCAGGTATAATTCAGGGTTATGAAGACGGAAAATTTTACCCTGAGCGTACACTTACTAGAGCGGAACTGGTCACAATGATGAACCGGGTATCAGGGGAGAAATCCTCTGACGAGTCTTCACAGCCGAGATTTTCAGATTTGGCAGGCGAATGGTCTGCTGACGAGGTCATGAAAGCCGTACAACAGGGGTGGGTTCAAGGGTTTCCGGACGGTACGTTCCGGCCAAATCAGCCTATTAATCGGCAGGAAGTTGCGGTCATGTTGAACCGGTTGTTGAAGTTGAGCCCCAAAGGGACACTTCCGTTTCATGACAAGGATGCGATTCCTTCATGGGCTGCTCCAGCCGTAACGGCAATGTCAGAGGCGTCAGTTTTGGAAGGCTATCTTGACGGCACGTACCGGGGTGAACAGCCGTTGACCCGGGCCGAAGCGGCCGTTTTGCTGTACAGATTCCAACAGAAGGCAGCCGTTTTCGATCATTCGTTGACGATCCAAACGGTAACGATCTCCGACACCCCACTCGCAGATGCATATGTGTTTGTCCGTATGAAGGATCAGCGATCCGTTATCAAGTGGGGAAAAACGGACCCAGATGGTAAGTTGACGATGCAGCTTCCTTATGGTTCGTATGATGTGACCCTGCAGAAGGAGGGCTTTGCTTCCCACCAAGCCATCCAATTTGTAACAAATGCTGCCTCCTTTACACTCAAAGCGGCGAAAGCAGCTACATTTACCGGAAAAATTATTGATAAGGATGGAAAACCAGCGGCGGGGGTCATCCTCTCGTTCACGACGAACCCCACTTTTGTCGCCGTTACCAATGCGGAGGGTGAATTTAAGGCCGGTATTGCTCCGGAATTGAATTATAGGCTGTCGCTTATTTATGATACCGTCCTTAGCGACCAAATCCGCCGGAACGGTATCGTGGAAGATCCATTTACCCAGCTTGCGAAAAATCCGCAAAGTCTCGGACGGTTTGATGATCCGTCGCCCCATCCGTCTCTCTGCGAATGCGAAAAAATTGAATTAACTCGTTTGTTCACCGCTCCTACGGCAGGTGCAAACTTAGACTTGGGTAGGATCTACTTTACCGAAGTAAATGCAGTACCTAGCTTCGGTGGCGGTGGCGGTGGAGGAGGGGGCGGAGGTGGAGGATCATCATCTAGCGATTTTATTCCTCCTGCAGTTCCGACGGGTCTTAACGCGAGCCCCGGGATCGGAAATGTTGCGTTAGGCTGGTCCGCAGTAGCCGACAACGATTTGGCCCTTTACCGCGTATACGTGTCCGCAAATGATGGGGGTACTTGGAATACGGCGATTAATGCCGGGAAGGTCACACAGTATACCGTCACTGGTCTGACTTACGGAATACGATACAGCTTTTCCGTCACCTCTGTTGATACGGTAGGTAATGAATCGGTAAAAACCGCGATGGTTCAATCCGTCACATGGAGTGCACCGGATCAGACATCGCCAGCGATTCCAGCGGGATTAATCGCTACGTCGGGAATTGCAAGCGTCACCTTGAACTGGGCCGCAGTCAGTGATGCCGATCTAAGCCACTACAACGTGTATGTGTCTGCCAATGGCGGAGGTACCTGGGGCACTGCGATAAACGCAGGGAAGACGACACAGTACACGTTGACCGACCTCACCTATGGCAGCTCATATCGATTCGCTGTGACAGCAGTGGATACTAGCGGCAATGAATCAACGAAATCAGCCGAGGTCAGCGCATCGCCATTGAAGCCTGCCGATGGAATACCGCCAGCCGTACCGAGCGGAGTAACTGCATCATCAGGAATCGGCAGCGTCACCTTGAACTGGGCCGCAGTCAGTGATGCCGATCTAAGCCACTACAACGTGTATGTGTCTGCCAATGGCGGAGGTACATGGGGCACTGCGATAAACGCGGGGAAGACGACACAGTACACGGTGACCGACCTCACCTATGATTCACTGTATCATTTTTCCATTACGGCAGTAGATATTAGCGGCAATGAATCCGCTAAGTCCGTTGTAGTTTCAGCAACGATACAATCACCCGCGAGAGATCCGCTTCCACCGGATCCGGGCAGCGGTCCTGCCTATAAATTTGCGGATTTCTTTAGCCGTGTCGCGGTGCCACTTGGAGCTTCTGATACCGGGCAAACCTGGTTTAATGGTGCGGGCTCTCCGCTGACCTTTGGGGCCAATGGCACGAAGGCATATATCGCCGCCGGATCAGGCTTTGGAATGTGCTTTACTAACGCCGGGGCGGCGGATGGTTATACTCTCACGGTCAAAATCACCTATAAAGCCGGAGAAGCGGCGGCGATTATGTGGCGGTCAGACGGGACAAGCGCAAACCGCTGGGTGTTCGTCTTGCAGGACGGCGGGCAAACACGCATGGAGAAGAACGTAGCGAGCGCAGCCACGAACTACGCTACCACGGGATTTAACCCGGTAGATGGGCAAACGTATACCGTGAAGATTGTCGTCAGCGGCAACACGAATACAGCGTTTATTGATAATGTACAGATGCAGCAGCAGACGGACGCAGCGCTCAATGATAAGACGTTTATCGGTTTCGCGAGCTGGGCAAACGTGGGAACACCACGTTCCCAATGGGACGATGTAATTATGCAATAAAGGAGGTGAACCATGTAACTGCAGATCGGTTTTGACAGGGAAAAAACAGCGATTCATGATTCGGAAAAAATAAAAAAAGCCTTGTAAGCCAAGGTTTTCGCAGTATGACCTGTAGTGGGCTCGAACCACTGCCCCCCACCCTGTCAAAGAGACTAAGAGGAATTTTTGAATTCTGTTATGGTTGCATAAACTCCTGATGTATAAGGCATTTACTGACCAAATCCATTATCGATCCTTCTACATGCCCTAGAAGCGCTATCTATGTTCCTGACGCTTTATATAAGGGGCCTTGATTATTTCAAGGGGTCATCGGTTCTTTGTTTGTGTCACCGGACAGCTGCTCTACGAGAAAGATGTCAGGTGACACAAACTTATATGCATAATCTTTTTACGACACAAACATATGAGCATAATCTTGAATGAAATTGGCCCGCAAAATTAGCTCGATAACCGATAATAGAATGCTGGCATTATAAGCGGCTTTAAGTGTTCCCTCCAGACGGGAATCTTATGATTACTCTCGCTCGAATCAAGGATCTATTTGCTAGAGCCTATTGATGACTCAATGATTTGATTTGCAATCGTTAACCCAATCATAAACGCAGGGGCGCCCGTATTACCGTCTACCGTGAACGGAATAATGGAAGCATCCGCTACGATTAAGTTCTTCACTCCGTGCACTCGTCCTTTACTATCGACAACGCCGCCTTTATTAAGAGGAGCCATTCGAAGAGAGCTTTGTTGATGATGATTATGTCCGAAATTTTGTTTAATGTACTCCTCAAGCTGTTCGTCATCATCGATTTGGCTTACACTTGGGGTAACGAGCTGGTACTTAGGATCGATAGCTGCAAGCTGCTCTGCAATCCCTTTAATATATACCTTGAAAATGTTTTTGACTGACTCCAAGTCGTCGGGGTCTTGTAGAAATCCTTCATTGGCAAGCACAATTTTCAATGGGTCGTTGTTTTGGAATTTAATGGATCCGCGGCTTTTAGGCTTAATTGGTTTCCTAAATTCTTCACAAATAATACTATCGATGAAGAAACTAGAACAATCATCACTAAGTCAGGAAATTGGCTCGAATATGCCATGCAGTCACATAAGAAATCAAATTCCTTGTCACACCGTTGGTATGTACACATGGAAAAATTTATCTCTTAATGTAGCTCATTGAGAAGCAAAAAAATTTTCGTCAACAACTCGTCAACAATCAGCTGAAATAGTGTCTGTTTTAGTCTAATTTCATGAATCTGTTATATAAAAAAAGCCCGCAGAATCAAGGATTCTCGGGCTTCTGTTCTTATATGACCTGTAGTGGGCTCGAACCACTGACCCCCACCCTGTCAAGATGGTGCTCTCCCAGCTGAGCTAACAAGTCATGATACAATATTTCGTGTGAACATTTTCTATATTACCAAGGGAGCGCTAGCATGTCAAGAGTTAACTGAAATTTTACCATAGAAAGGTGAAAAATAATCTGTTTCGCCAGCAAATTTCGAGCGTTTTTTTATAGCGCCTATCATATAATCAATCTATTAAAAACGCGCTATGCTAGGTAGCGCCTCATACTACCACGAGAGGAATGATGCGGATGCCATTTGTGACCCATGTGAACCACGTGACCAAGTACGGCAGTATCTACTGCTGCTTGCGGAATAAAGTCGTTCCGTTAAACGACTACCAGATCTCGCACTACTGCTCCGGCTGCAAAATGAACCAAGGGGTGGAGCAAGGGGATAAAGTGCAGTGCTATTGGAATGACGTCCGGAACATCTCAAACCCTCATATCGTGTACGACCCTCAGACCGAATTCAAGCGAATGCAAGCCAGGTAATCGGCCGCCAAAGAAAATGGTGTGACACAGACGTGTTCTCGTCTGTGTTTTTTAGTTCGGGCGATATGCTATAATGTGGAGCAGAGACAAGCTGGAGAAAGCAGGGATGAGGATGAACCATTTTGACCGGATGAGACCGCCGTTTCCAGGGAGGAGTATGATCGAACCCGAAGGGGAGACGCTTGACTGGGGGGGCAAAGAATTCGGTACACACCGGTACCATGTTCGCCGTCTCGTGGACGAATCGATTAGACTGCTTGGGCGTCCTGAGAAAGCGGTAGTGCTGGGAGCCGGCAACCACGGAGAGGTAGATCTGCCGGCCCTCGCGGTTCATTTTGGGCAGGTGACCGTGATGGACAGTGAAGACAACATGCTGCAGGAGTGGCTGGAGTCGACTGGAGGGCTTGCACTCAGCCGGTTGAAATCGCTGACGCGCGTAGACTATACAGGCTTGGACCAAATTTCATTTTATGAGACGTATGAAGAAATGCTGGAGAACGGAGCGCCAGCGGCGGAGCTGGCGGGCTATTTACGCGATTGCGCCTTCCAAGTTCGCCGGCAGGAGCGCTTGCTACATTTGAAAAAATCGTTTTCCCTGGTCGTTTCCTCAGGTGTGCATACGCAGCTGTTTTATTTGTATGCCCTGACGCAATTCCACGGCTATATGGAACGGTATTCGGCATCCGATATTCGGCAGGTGATGGAGGCACTGGTGTATTTGCGGAACGGGCTTGTGACGGACTATAATCAGCTGCTGTTAGCACTGTTGAAGCCGGAAGGCAGAGTGGTGGCCTGGACGGAGATGGTACTGCTGGACGAAGCAAAGAAGGGGATCGTGGACGAGCTGTACATGCTCCAGTCGGAGCAAGAGCGGACAAGCTATTTGTTCGAGGTGTTTGGGAAATATGGGCTGGAGGCAGCAGTGCTGGGGATGAAGGATCTGCATGATAAGCTCCGATCGGAGCAGCTCTTGTTCCACAGCTGGGTATGGCACACCGAGACCGGCAGGACGTATCTCGCTGCCGGCTTATCGGGGCGTCCGAGTTAGGGGCAGGAAGTCGGCCAGCTCTTCTGCCGGACAAAAGCTGCAGCCCGACGGGGTCGGAGTTTTACGCAGCTTAATGGACAACGCATTAATCATGCTCGTCAGCGCGGTGGTGTCCGCTTCATCTAATGAAAACTGGGAGCAATATTCATAATGCCCCGGTTCAGGCAAAATCGACCGTACGATGGTGCCAAGAAGCCGAAAATCTTTGCCTAAGGCGGTAAATTTCATCTCGACGAGCAGGTTATGTTCTTCAGGCAAGGGATTCACCGTATAGAAACGGGCACCACCGGCGCTGATATCTACCAACGCGGTTTTGAATACTTTGTAATCCGGGTCGCTGTCATCATGTCCAATGATCTTAATCTCAGCACCTATGGGATGGGAGAACAAAAGTCGAAAAAAGTTACGTTTATTATCTGTAGCCATAGCATGCCAACCCTTTACTATAATGATGTTAGTAAACCTACTATAACGTACATTTTAGGTTCGTGACAAGACCTGAAATATGCACTGTAAAGCAAAAAGACCGCTCTAATAGAGCGGCATTTGAATGCTATCTTCCGATTGACTTCGATGTAGTATCGCATGATTTCCGATGATCTCGATCCGCGAAATATCGTTGAGCTCAGATTGTCCGGCGGTAGCCGAACGGGCATGCTTGCTTTCCAGTACGCTGATCAGCTGAGGAATCGCTTTTTGATCACTAGAAATGAAGCTTACAGGAATTTTCTTGTCGCGAAACAACAATTCCGTGGTCATCTGGGCCAGTGCCTCCTTATTAGCGTAGGTTCTCTTCTATTATACAGGATATGGATGGAATTACTATTAATAGTTTGTTACATTACTTGACATGGTTCGAGTCGAATGGACAGACTGGACGATTGAGTGGATCGGACACGGTCGATAAAAGCAGTAAAGAAACGAAAGGTGCGAACGGCTATGAAAAAGTTATTTAGCGAAATGACCAAGCAAGAACTGGAGGCGGAGATGAAGCAGCTTCGCGAAGAGATCGCGGAGGCTGAATTTGCGAGCCAGAAAGCGGTGTTGGAGCGCAAGTATTACACGGCGATGGCGTACACGCTCGATCCGGCGGATTTTCCACCCGGGGCATATAAAGTGGAGCACGTCCAGCTTCCGTTTGTGGTGCGTTATCTGAATGGCATTATGGCCTGGGGCACCATCGGTGAGGATGAAGAAGCCAGCTACCCGATTTCCATGATCACCCCCCTTTAAAGTAGGTTTGAAAAAAGGAAGCCGTGCAAAACGAACATTGGGTGTTCATTGCCCGCTTCCTCCCCTTCGGCTTCAGTCCCATGACCCCAGTACCTATGCGAACAAAAATAGAACATGTTGTTACAAAAATTTGACTATGAATCGGTCTGAAATGTGGTATATTTAACATAATTCAATGTGAATGCTACCATGACAGATTCGCAGGAGGGGTCAATGACTAGAGTAGGAATTTGGATGTTCCTATTCAGCTTGATGATCATGTCCACCATGACACCGATGGGCTACGCAGATGAACGAAAAATAGAAAGCGCATACAATTCCCCTGAGGGGATTTCGTTCACGAGCTACAGCAAGAAGTGGGATGAAGCAAAGCTGGAGGGGCTTTATCAGATGCTGCTGAATTGCGGCCATGGGGAAGAGCTGCAATCGCTTAAGAAGGTCGTGCTGGATCCAGAGAGGAGCACGGGAAAAAGCGGTGCCCGGGTCGGAGGCTACAACGAAAATGAAAGCGCTATCCGAATTTATGAAGCGGATGTCATTCCCGTCGAGCGGATATTGGTTCACGAATATGGTCACCATTTTACCTACTATTGGTTGAAGAAAAAAGAAGGCAAATCGCCTAATGAGCTGACGGAAGCAAGTGAGTGGTCTAAGCTGCGGCAGCTGGATGGCTATCCGATCCGGTGGTCAGGCAGTCCGATGACCTATCAGCATAAGTGGGATCCGGCAGAGATCATGGCGGAGGACTATGTCCTGTTATTCGGCATCGCTTCGCAAAAGCCGCCGACTCGTCCGGAGGAGGTTGTGAACTATGCGCGGCATGAGAATGAATACATTCCTTCCGTTTATACCTTGCCTGCTGTACGCGAGTATTGGGAGAAAGCCGCGGGATTACTGGCGAAGCCCTTGCTGACCGAACCGGAAATCCAAGGGATGGAGCTGGAACAGGCATCGGGTGACGAGCCCGCCCGCCTGAAGGTCAAGCTTGAATCGGTAAAAGAGGACTGGCTCTCTGGGAAGGTGCTGTACGCGGCGAAGCTGGTGCTGTTCCCGACAGCAGGTGGCTGGCCTGAGCGTGAGATCGCAACGATGGAATCGGACAGCGCGGAGGATCTGGAGATCACGATTCCCATTTCAGCGGCTGAGCATTCGAACGACAAATATTATGGGCATGTGTCGATTTGGGCATACCATGAAGATACACGTCAAATGACCAACACTCCGCTCTACGACAATTGGGTTGAACTTTCCAATATCAATGAATCCAATTCAAGTACCTCCATTAAGAAAGTGCTTCGCGACATTCCGCCGCCTTGGGACCAGCAGGGTTTAACCAACATTTTACGGAATGAAGGTCTGAAGCGTTGGCCGATCATGTATATGATGATAGACGGTCGTCTCCAGGCGATGGGGACTCGCGGCGTAAGTATGAATCAGGACGGAACGATTAACATCCCTTTAAAAGTGCTGGCGCGCACTAAATTGGCGAAAAAGGCAACCGTCGCTTTCCGCTGGGGTGGTCACAGTTTCATCGTTCGTACGGGTCAGGAGGAGGCTGTGGTGGACGGCAAACGCGTCCCTCTAAAGTTAAACAATGTGGGGGGCGAGCCCATGATTTCAGCGAATGAGCTGGGGCGGTTAGTCGGTGCACAGATGACTTGGAAGGAAACGGAGAGCACTCTGGTGTTCGAAAAGCGTTTAGAATCACGTATAGAATCAATCGGGGAATAGGATGCTAAGCTTGAGGTGATGGCCATGAATCGGGCGTTATGGACGTCCATTGCCGGCATCGCGGCAGCTCAAGTGCTTAAGATTCCATCGAATATGAAGGAAAACGGCGGCAGGTGGGAGTGGCGGGATATGTTCCGTACAGGCGGAATGCCCTCCTCACATGCCGCCGGTGTCGTCTCACTAGCCACGTATATCGGCATGAAGAAGGGGTTTGCGTCGTCGTCATTCGCTATTGCATCCACCCTTAGCTTAGTTGTCATGTATGATGCGATGGGCATTCGTCGGCAAGCAGGCCTCATTGCCACGGAAGTGAATGAATTAGACGAGAAGGTGAATAAGCTCTCGAAGCAGCAGATGCCGCATATGCCTGTGGAGAAAGATAATGAGCTCGAGGAGCGACTGGGGCATCTTCCCGCCGAGGTACTGGGTGGGGCGCTGCTAGGCACCTTTGTCGGGCTGGGGAGCTTTGCATGCGAAACAAAAAGAAAGCGCAGCGCGCTTTCTTGGATTAAGCTGAGATGGTAGTCTCGGCTGCTTTAGTTGTGGTTTCCGTCGTCTTGGGGGACACCGTAGGGAGCGTAAGGGTGAACTTGGTGCCCTCGTCCTTGACGCTTTCCACTTCAATCGTCCCCTCGTGGTCTTGGACAATCTTGTGACAGATCGACAAGCCTAATCCCGTGCCGGAGTCCTTAGTAGTGTAGAACGGAATAAAGATTTTTTCCAGCTCGGATTCGGGAATGCCTTTGCCGGTATCGGTAATTTCGATGATCACTTTCTGGTCGATGGGCAGCAGCTTGATGTGCACCTGTCCTTGCTCGGGCATCGCTTCGAAGGCATTTTTCACCAAATTGAGCAGGAGCTGCAGCATTTTATCTTGATCCATCATCATGAGAATCGGCTCTTCTCTGGGCTCAAAGCGGATATAATGGCCCAGCCGGGTCGATTCCGAATCCAGCAGAGAGATGACGCGATGAATGCATTTTTGAATCGATTGGACCTTAAACTGGGTGACGTGCGGCCGGGAGAATTGCAGGAACTCGGCGGTTAGCATGCTCATCCGGTTTATTTCGTCCATGATCAGATCGTACCACGGCTCAATATTATAGCTGCTGGCTTTGGACAGCTGCAGGAATCCTTTGACCGTCGTAAGCGGATTGCGGATTTCATGTGCCATACCGGAAGCAAGCTCTCCGACGACCCTCAGCTTCTCCGAGCGCAGCATATGCTCCTCGCGCTTCAGCCAGCTCTCTCGCTTCATTAAATAAAGGGAATGCTCCGCAACAAGGATCAGATCGTCCTTCGTCAGCCCGTCCACCGGATGGCAAGCGATGCCAAAATGAATATCGATGCCGGTCAGCTTCGGGAATTCGGACGCGAGCTGTTGCGTGATGGTATGTACAGTGTGCTGCAAGTCGTCGCATTTGAGCACGATCGCGAATTCATCGCCCCCGTAACGGCTAATCAGCGAAGCGTCGGGGAAAATAATGCGCAGCAGCTGGCCGACCTGCTTCAGAATTTTATTGACTCCCTGGAACCCGTTGGTCGTATTCAGCGCTTTGATATCCTTGCAGTCGATCAGGACGAGAATAACTGTATCTCCGGAGCTAACGAGCTTCTCAAACTGCTTATGAAATTCTTGGAGGTTATATAAGCCGGTAAGCGAATCATGCGTTGTGAGGTGTTTTTTCTCATTGGTGAACATTTGTTTCTGCTGCTCGAAGTCATGGATGTATTTGCAGTACAAATAAGCAAGAACCAGACAGCTTAGAGCGGTGTATGCCACTGGAATATAGTTGCTGACATCTGGATTGTGCGACAGCGAAACGGCGGAGAACGCCAGCATCAGCACGATGTTGATAGAAAAGGCGGTATTAAAGGACGAAATTCGGTACTCTCGGCATAAATGCAGCAGATAGAGCGGAATGCACCATTCCGAGCCGCTGGACCAATGAAAGGCAACTAGCAAAACGAGCTGAAGCAAGTTATGTATGGGAATGCGTTGGCTAACAAAGTGGCTGATGGCATATAATGCTGCAAGTAGAGCTAGGAGAAGCGGGGAAGTGGCTGAGCCGGTAATAAGGGAATAGGCGAATATAATGCAAGAATAGATGAGGATGATCCATTTGACATTCAAGGAACCTCAACTCCCGACCGTTCAATAATTTATCCTATAAATAATAAAATTCTGTGTCAGCCCCCGAAATTCCTGCTTTTCCCACCAAATTTCTCTAAAATTCTTTTTCTTGCTGTCGAGCCTTATATAAATTTCGTGTCCTGGATAAGAGGTTGGGGGGGCACGGCACGTGAAAAAACCAAGCCGCTAAATGTTGCATGCAGCTTGGTTTGGGTAGCTTTTTGGATAGGGTTAAAATCCGGGGAGATTATCCAGATTGTTGGTCGGGTCGCCATCGGCATTCGAGCGGAGATGCTCGTCGCCGTCACGCCCGCGAAATACATTGACATTGGCGATTTGGCCGTTTTTGGCCATATGCTGGGCTTCGACGTAGTCCACGACCTGGCCGTTAGACAGCTTCAGCTCTACGATATCTCCGTCGCCGTTCTTGCGGACAGCGACCACTTGCGCTTGGTTTTGTTCCATTGCTTTCGCCTCCTCCATCTTAACATGTGTAAGAAGGCGGCATTATATTCCTGCATCGAGCACACCTCGAATCCGTTCATACGCCCAAGTCAGCTGCGGGCGTGTAATGGTAAGCGGCGGGGTCAGGCGGATGACCCGCTCATGGGTTTCTTTGCAGAGCAGGCCGGCGGACATGAGCTTCTCGCAATAAGCTCTAGCGGGTACAGAAAGCTCAATGCCTATAAATAGCCCGCTGCCCCGGATTTCCTGAATCAGGGGGGAGCGAAGCTTCTTGAGCAGGCTCATGAAGTACGCTCCCAGCTTGTGCGACCGTTCGGCTAGTCGCTCCTGCTGGATGACATCCAGAGCGGCGATCGCCACCGCACAGCCAAGCGGGTTGCCGCCGAAGGTGGAGCCATGCGAGCCTGGCTCGAACAGCCCAAGCACCTCGCGGTCGGCGGCCACGGCCGAAACTGGGATGACGCCGCCGCCCAGCGCCTTGCCGAGCACGTAGACGTCGGGCACGACCTGTTCGTGGTCGCAAGCGAAGCGTAGTCCCGTCCGGCCGAAGCCGGTTTGAATCTCGTCGGCGATCAAGAGCACGTTGTGCCGCTTGCACAGCTCGGCTGCGGCTCGGAGATAGCCGGGAGTCGGGAGTAGGACGCCGGCCTCTCCTTGCATGGGCTCCACCAGGAAGGCTGCTGTATTGGGGGTGATCGCTTGCTCCAGCGCCGGGAGATCGCCGAAGGGAATCACCCTAAAGCCCGGAGTGAACGGGCCAAAGTCATCCCGGTACTCTTCCACGGTGGAGAAGGAGGTAATTGTGACGGTTCGGCCGTGGAAATTATTCTCACAAACGATCAATTCCGCTTGATCGTCGGCTACTCCCTTCGCACGGTAAGCCCACCGCCGGGCAGCTTTGATTGCGGTCTCGACCGCCTCCGCACCGGTATTCATCGGCAGGATCATCGATTTGCCTGTATAGGCCGCCAGCTTTTCATAAAACATACCCAGCTGATCGTTATGAAACGCTCGGGACGTAAGCGTGACCCGTTCTGCCTGACGCTTCAGCGCTGCGATGATTTTCGGATGCCGGTGGCCTTGATTTAAAGCGGAGTAAGCGCTGAGCATATCCATATACCGGTGTCCTTCCGGATCCTCGACCCAAACGCCCTTAGCCTTCGTGATGACGATCGGAAGCGGCCGGTAATTGGCTGCACCAAGCTGCTCGGTCGTCTGGATGATATCGGAGGTGCGGGTATCGGTAGCCATGCGGCTTCAGCCCCTTTACAATATGGTTTCGCCGAGCAGCGAGCAGATCAGCTCCGCCGCCAGCTTCGCCGTTCGATTGTCGGACTCCAGCGTAGGATTCACTTCGACCAGCTCTGCTGAGGTGACGAGGCCGGATTCGGCCAGCAGCTCCATGGCCAAATGCGCTTCCCTGTAGCTTAGCCCGCCTCGTACTGGCGTCCCGGTGCCCGGTGCCTCATAGGGATCTACGCTGTCGATATCGAAGCTGATGTGCAGGCCATCCGTCCGGTCGCCAGCCACGCGGAGCGCCTCCTCCATCACCTTGGCCATGCCGAGGCGATCGATGTCGTGCATCGTAAAGCAGCGGATGCCTTCTGCAGCAATCAGGGCCTTTT
This sequence comes from Paenibacillus cremeus, assembly GCF_007786445.1. Classification (GTDB taxonomy): domain Bacteria; phylum Bacillota; class Bacilli; order Paenibacillales; family NBRC-103111; genus Paenibacillus_G; species Paenibacillus_G cremeus. Next base: position 14,009 of record NZ_VNJI01000049.1, read on the forward strand.
CCCCCGGGTCGAGATCCCGGACACCGATCAGCACGACATGCTCGGGGCGCAGCTTGGGCGACGGTCCGCCCAGCCCGGTGAGCAGGTCATGGCCTTTGCCCAGCAGCGCGGACAAGGACATGCCGTGAATGTTGCCTGACGGCGTCGTTTCTGCCGTATTCAGGTCCGAATGCGCATCAAACCAGATGACGCCGAGCTTCCTGTGCACTTGGGCAAGCCCGGAGATGGTACCGATCGCTACGCTGTGGTCGCCGCCAAGCACGAGAGGAAACCCTCCGCTCGCCGCAATCGCGGCGGTCTCATGCGCCAGCTCCCGATTGGTAGCCGCCACCTCGGCTAAATGGAGTAAGCCGGAGAGCGAGTTCACAGAGTTCCCGGCTGTCGTGTTCTGCGGATTCACCGTGCGGATCGGTTCAACGCGGTGGCCAAGACTAGTCAATCTGGGGATGAGTCCGGTATTTAAGATGGCGTCAGGTCCAAGGGCTGCTCCGCGCCGCCCCGCACCTAAATCGAAGGGAACGTTCACCACGGTGATGGTTTTCAATCTGCTCATGACTTTTTCCTCACTCGCCAATTTTTTAAGATAAACATCACATTCGCCGGCCGCTCGGCAAGCCGCCGCACAAAATACGGATACCACTTGCGCCCATAAGGCACGTAACAGCGGACTTTGTAGCCCTGCTTGGCCAAGCGCTCTTGAAGCGGAGAGGCTACCCCGTACAGCATCTGAAACTCAAACGCCTGACGTGAAATGCGGCGCTCTGAGGCATAGGTGCAGGTCCAATCAATGATGGCCGCATCATGGGAGGCGATAGCCGTATAGACGCCCGAATCGAGTCTTGCTGCAATGAGCTGCTTCAGATTTTCATCCACATCTCGTTTCAACCGAAACGCGATGTTGTTCGGCTCTTTGTAGGCGCCTTTCACCAGACGCAGCACGACTGCTTTATTAGTCAGTTGGTTCACATCGTCCAAGCTGCGGTGAAGATAGGCCTGAATGACGGTGCCAACGTTGCGCAAGCCTTCTTTGTGAAGCTTTTGTACAATGCCTATCGTTGAGTCCGTATAAGGGGAATTTTCCATGTCAATGCAAACGAACACCTGGTGCTTTCGAGCACGCTGAACAATATCGCGAATATGCGTAAAGCCGGCATCGGGATCAAGCGATAGTCCCATTTGCGTAGGCTTTAAGGAAATCCCTGCCTCTACCTTATGCTCCTGAATGCAATCCAGCAGCTTCAAATATTCCTGCTTGAACGCTTCAGCCTCTGTCATTGATCGAATTCCCTCACCCAAATGATCGATCGTCGCGGAAATCCCTTTTCGGTTCAGCTTGGCAACCTCCATCATGACTTCTTCCAGCGTCTCCCCTGCAACAAACCGCCTCGCCCCAAGCTTCAGGCCATAGCGCTGGGCCACAGCGGCCACCGCCCGGTTGCCTGCCATCGTAAGCAGGACGGAGCGGAATAATTTGGTACCGAGATCCATAGCGAATCCCCCTTTCCCTGATGCATTCGTAATGCCCTAGAGGGCTGTCGCATACATATTAAGAACAAAGCTGCTCATTGAACTTGGCCCTTTTTCGTGTTTGTTATATATCTTATTCGCCCGTCGCCCGGAAGGAGACCAATTTTTAAGACCTAAGGAGGCGTCTGTTATGCTGGAGCCGTTTCGGAATGAACCGCTGTCGAGCTTCTCCGATCCCAAGGAGCAGCAAAGCTTTGAAGCTGCGCTGCGCAAAGTGGAGTCCGAGCTGGGTAAAGAATATGCGATACGAATCGGAGCGGAACGAATTCTGACCGACCGAAAGCTGGTATCGATCAACCCCGCCGTTCCAACGCAGGTTGTAGGCAAGGTCGCACAAGCAGATAAAGCCATTGCAGAGCAAGCGATGCAGACGGCTGCGGCTGCCTTTCAAGAATGGAGGAAGGTGCCCGCTTCACATCGCGCACGAGTGCTGTATAAAACGGCGGCGCTGCTGCGTCGTCGAAAGCATGAATTTTCTGCCTGGATGGTGTATGAAGCAGGGAAAAGCTGGGTGGAAGCGGATGCCGATACTGCCGAGGCAATTGATTTCTTGGAGTTTTACGGCCGGGAAATGGAACGGCTAGATGAGCGGCAGCCCTTGGTGCGAATTGCAGGGGAGGATAACGAGTGGACGTATCTTCCGCTCGGGGTGGGCATTATTATTCCGCCTTGGAATTTTCCGCTGGCCATCATGGCTGGAATGACCTCGGCCGCCGTCGTGGCAGGCAACACCGTGGTGTTGAAGCCGGCCAGCACGACGCCAGTCATTGCGGCGAAATTCATCGAGCTGATGGAGCAAGCCGGCTTGCCGGACGGCATCGTCAGCTTCGTGCCGGGGGCGGGAAGCGAAGTGGGAGATGCGCTCGTCGATCATCCGCTTACACGGTTTATCAGCTTTACCGGCTCCAAAGAGATCGGGCTGCGCATCAATGAACGGGCTGCGAAGACCGTTCCGGGGCAGCGATGGATCAAACGGGTGGTCGCGGAGATGGGCGGCAAGGATGCGATCATTGTGGATCAGGATGCGGACCTGGAGCTGGCAGCCGATGCGATTACCGCCTCCGCCTTCGGATTTTCAGGCCAGAAGTGCTCTGCCTGCTCAAGGGCCATCGTTCATAATGCCGTGTATGACGAGGTGCTGAAGCGCGTTGTCGCGAAGGCTAAGGGAATTGCAATGGGGGATCCGCGTACTGGAGTTTACTTGGGCCCGGTCATCGATGAGAAGGCTTTTCATAAGATCAAGGAATACATCGAAATCGGCAAAAGAGAAGGAAACCTGGTTTTAGGTGGAGAAACGGGGAGTCCGGACGACGGCTATTTCATCTCGCCGACGATATTCGCGGATGTGCCGCCGGAGGCAAGAATCTCGCAAGAGGAAATTTTTGGGCCGGTGCTCGCTTTCACTCGGGCGAATACGTTCAAGGAAGCGCTGGACATTGCCAACGGGACGGATTTTGGCTTAACTGGAGCGGTGATCTCGAACAATCGGGAGCATCTGGAATGGGCGCGCGAGGCATTTCACGTCGGCAACCTGTATTTGAACCGCAAATGCACCGGCGCCTTGGTAGGCGTTCAGCCGTTCGGCGGCTTTAATATGTCCGGTACCGACTCCAAGGCGGGGGGACGCGATTACTTGCTGCTGTTCACCCAACCGAAGGTCGTCTCGGAACGATTATAACGCCAATAAATAAACCCGGCTCATCGGTATGATGTTCCGGGTTTTCTTCATTTGAATTCATACGTTTTAAATTGCTCGATAAAGCGCATCCAGCCGGTTTTTCCTATAAAATCCGTCATATTGTCGCCGTAGTGCATGAGCAACACGTTTCGTTGGAGCGCCTCGGGCAAAGTTAGCAGCTCATCTAGCGTCGCATGGACTATGTTGGAGCCGCCCAGCTGGCATTCATGGAGGAAGTGCTCGCATCCCCGCTTCTCAAATAGCTCCGTCAGCAGCGTGCCGTTGAGCCTCGAGTCGGCGCTGTAGTATACCCGCTCATTCAGCAGGAACCCATAGCTTGGCTTATGAGGAATATGCTCCGTTGGCAGCAGCTCGATGGTGAGCTCGGGATGGATGGCTACCGGCTCGCGTTCCGGAAGCGGGATGACGTCAAAATAGTCGCTCAGCTTATGTATGCCTTCTGCGATGTTCTCCAAGCCGCCGCGAAGCGAATGCTCCCAGAGTGGGACCTCCAATGCTGCCGGCACGAACAGCTTCGTTCGGCGTTTAAAGTTATACATGTATTGGAAGGCCAGCTCCTCAAGTCCACCTACATGATCTGCGTGAATATGGGAGATGAGAATGGCATCGATGTTCGGCAAGGGGATTTGCAATTCGTTCAGTGCCCGGGGGGCGGTGGCTCCGCAGTCGATTAGCAGCGTAAAATGCTTCGTATACACCAGAGCATTGTTATTATAGTAGGTTTTCGCAAACGCGCTTCCCGTACCGATCATTTGAATTTGCAGGCTCATTTGCGATCCTCCCCTTTTTACGTCTTAGGTCCTTTTCCTAAATCTAACACGGGGGAAGAAACCGTTCAAGAGAGATATGACACCATTTGACAAATAATGCTGCCATTAAGTATGAAGCATGAAAGCTTCAAGCCTAAATGGCTTTGAATTATTACCATATTTTGTGTAAAAACGAAAAATAACTCGTGTCTGCAACTAGATCTAGCGTGTTTTTGAAAAAAATGAGTTTTCTTGAGTGAATGTCCGCAACCTTTACCCGGCTTCGGAGTATAACCATTCAGAGACGAAAGAACATGATGGAGGTTGCTGGGAATGAAAGTGCAGCGATTGCTGACGTTAGCGCTGTCGTTATCCTTATTCGGGGCGACAGGGGCTGTAGCTAGCTCCATGTGGGGCGACTACGAAGGCTTTTCGAAAGCAAGAGTCATGATCAACAATGAAGAAAAATCGTTTAGCGATTCCGATACGCCTGCTTTTTTGATTAAGGGAAGTGCCGTGCTTCCGGTTCGTGTGCTATCAGAGACGTTGCATGCCTTGGTGAAATGGGACAGCTCAACGAATACCGTGAACATTCAGAAGCCTAATGTACATATGTTTGTTGCCAAGAAGGTTGACAACGATTATTCGATCAAGCAGCCGTTCGGCGGCGTGAAGAAGGGGGATCGGCTGGATTTTGCCGTATTCGCTCAAGTGGATAGCTTGAAGACCCCGATCAACTCGTTCAAAATCTCCATCGTTTCTCCTAGCGGAGAGCAGGTAGCGGTGCATGAGAAGGTGGTAGGAGGGCAGCGGGAGAGCTTCTGGTATCCTTGGCCGTTCAACGTCACGTTCAGCGAAGCAGGCAACTACGTTGTGAAATTTTCTATTAAACAAGATGAAGGCGGGGACTACACCGTCGTATCTGAGAAAGTGATTCTCTCGGAATAGCCTATGAAACCGCTTTGAGCCTTCATTGACTTCCGCTCCGTCATCATGTTACGATACGGTGGTGCAATCAATCTAAGACGAAGTGAGGTTTTCTAATGAGCGATCACATACATGATGCTTCATGTGACCATGATCATGAAGATGATATTTTTATCGTAACAGACCAAGAGGGTGTAGAGCATGAGATGGTGATGGTTTACACGTTCGAAGTCAGCGAACAAGCGTATGCTGTTCTGCTGGACCGCAACGATATGGAAGCGGACGGCGTCATTTTCCGTATCGAGGAAGAAGACGGCGAAGCGTTCTTGGCCAGCATCGAAGATGAGGCCGAGTGGGAGCGCGTTGTGAAGATCTACGAAGAGATCGTGGAAGAGCAAGAACAATAAGAATGGGAACCCTTCTTGCAGCGGTAGCCATAGTGAACCTTTGAAGTTCATAATGGCTACAAGGAGAAGGGTTTTTCTTTTGAAAGGCGACGAAGCTTGGAAAATGAAAAGACTGCCGGCCTCCGGTGACACCGGGCAGCTCAGCAGCCTCAAAACACTTATTTGCGTGGATTAAAGTACATAATGCGTCCGTTAAACAGATGAAGCTCGGCTTTCCATAAGCGGCCGAAATATTTGCAAAATTCATTGCCTTTCGCTTTATCACCGATGGTGGCGTCATCCGGCAGCACCACTTGAACGAAGGGACGGCCGGTTTCATCCGATGCGTCCGAAGCATCCGAGCCGACACCCAAGACGATGTATTTATACAGAGGGCTCTTTCCCTTCAGGTAAAACCATTTGCCTTCACCCTCGGTCTTGGTTTCAATCGAATAAGGAAATCCGGCATCATCGTATTCCCAGCCAAGCTGCTTGCCTGTGAGCGCGAGCTGCTCCTTATAATGCAATAATTGTTGTTTCAGATCATCCAAGGTAATGGAAGATAGGGCGGATCCTTCGACAAACTTAATATATGCGCTTTGCGCCATGACGTTTGCACCTGCCTAAATAGTGGACTGGAAAGGCTTACATGCTTGTGCGAGCACCAGAACCATCATAGCATTAAGAATTTGGAAATACAATATGGAGTTGTCAACTCGAGAGGGAGATCAAGGCGTAATGGATCAGAAAGTATTTAGCGGTTGCCTGCTGGTAACGGACCTGGACGGTACGCTGCTGGGCAGTGACAAGCAGATTAGCAAGGAAAATCTGGCGGCGATTGAGAGATTTGTAGAAGAAGGCGGGCTGTTCACCATTGCTACCGGTCGGATTACCGCGTCGGCACGCCGTTATGTGGAGCAGCTGCCGGTGAAGGCTCCTGCGATTTTATATAATGGAGCCGTCGTCTACGACTATGAGCGGGATGAGACCGTCTGGGCCAAAGAGCTGCCCGAATCGGTTATCGGGGTGATGGAGCGCGCTATGCAGCGATTCCCGGAGCTAGGCGTGGAAATTTACGAGGAGAACGGGGACAGCCCTTACATCGTACGTGAAAATGAGACCACGCTGCGTCACCGGGCCATTGAGCGTTTTCCTGAAAAGGCGGCACCTGACTATACTACGCTTTCCAAGCCATGGATGAAGGTGCTGTTCGCTTGGGAGCCGAAGCGATTGGATGAAGTCGCTGCTGTGGCTGAGGAGCTGAAAGGCACTGCGGATGTCATCTGGGTGCGGTCGGATGATAAATATTTGGAGCTGCTGCCCGCAGGGGCCTCGAAAGGGCACGCATTGGAGCAGCTTGCTGCGCAGCTGGGCATTCACTCCGAGCACTGCGTGGCGATGGGCGATCATTTGAACGACCTGGAGATGATTCGGCGCGCAGGGATTGGTATTGCGGTAGCGAATGCGCATCCGGATCTGCTGCAGGAAGCAAACCACTGCTGCAAGCACCACAACGACCATGCGGTGGCGGATGTTATCGCTTGGTGGGAAGAGAAGCGGAGTGCACGCGTGTAAGCCAAAGGAATAACTAAACACCCCCTGGTTCAGATGAATTGAGCCAGGGGGTGTTTTATTTTCTTAGAAAATAGCCGGCGTTTCTACGATAACCTTGACATTTTCGATGCTGCGGTCTTCCGGTCCTTTGACAGGCAGTCCCACTTCAATGTGCTCGGTGATGTAGTCGATCAAGTCCTGGGAGATGACTTCTCCAGGGAGCAGAATCGGAATGCCTGGCGGGTAGACGTAAATGAATTCCGCGATGATCCGGTCAGCTGATTCTTTAAACGGAATAATTTCCGTATCCCCGTAAAATGCGTCGCGCGGGGTCAGCGTAAGCTGTGGAATTTTCGGAATTTTGATCACGAGCTCGTTGGCTGTCCGGATATTGTAGTTTTCCTCCGACATTCTGCGGAGCGCAGTCAGCAGCGTTTCGATGTTGTCTCTTGTATCGCCCGGAGTCACCAGGCAGAGGATATTGTACATATCGCTCATTTCGACTTCGATATTATAGTGCTCGCGCAGCCAGTTTTCGGCGTCGTAGCCGGTGAGACCCAAGTGGCGTACATGGATATTCACCTTGGTAGGGTCATAATCGAACGTGGCTTCCGTACCGAGAATTTCCTCACCGAAGCATTCCAGCCCTGGGATGGAGTTAATTTCTTTGCGTGCATAATTGGCCAGCTCAATGGCGCGGTCGGCGATCGCCTGACCGTTCAATGCCAGATTGCGCCGTGCGCAGTCGAGCGAGCCGAGCAGAATGTACGAGGTTGAGGTGGTCGTCAGCATACTGATGATCGTTTTCGCCCGGCGCACATTGACACGGCCCTCACGAATGTTGAGCACGGAGCTCTGTGTCATGGAGCCGCCCAGCTTATGGACGCTGGTAGCCGCCATATCGGCGCCCGCCTGCATGGCCGACATCGGAAGCTTCTCGTTAAAATGGATCAACACCCCATGCGCCTCATCGACGAGCACTGGAATATTGTAGCCGTGGACAATATCCACGATTTCTTTCAGGTTGGCGCATACGCCATAATACGTCGGATTAATGACAAGCACGGCCTTCGCGTCCGGATGGCGCTCAAGCGCTCTTCGCACCGAGCTCGTCGTCACCCCATGGTCGATCCCGAGATTTTCGTCGCGGACCGGCTTCAAGAACACGGGCTTCGCCCCGGCAAAAATAATCGCAGCCATAATCGATTTATGTACGTTCCGCGGCACGATGATTTTGTCACCCTGCGAGCAAACGGTTAAAATCATGGTCATGATCGCCCCGCTGGTGCCCTGCACGGAAAAGAACGTATGATCCGCGCCAAACGCATCGGCAGCGAGCTTCTGCGCTTGCTCGATCACACCGGTGGGCTGATGCAAATCGTCAAGTGGCGCTATATTGATCAGGTCGATGGACAGCGCGTTGTCGCCGATAAACTCCCTGAACTCGGGGTCCATGCCGACACCTTTCTTATGTCCTGGAATGTGAAATTGCACTGGATTGCGTCCGGCATGCTCCTTTAACGCGGTAAACAGGGGCGTTTTCGTTTGATCCACGGTCATCCCTACCCTTCATTAGTGAAATTTGAAATTGAAGTACTATGAAAAAAAGCAACAAAATTGAGTATATCAAAATAGGGCGCGGTTGCAAGCAAATATAATTGTAGTTTGTTAACTTTTTGGCAAAAATAACCCCGCTTTGGATTTGTCCATTTTGTTAATCTTCCTAAGCAACGTTTCCATCAGCAAAAAAGTTATGGTACGATAAGATGGATTTCGTCACCATTGGACTATTCTTTTGCTCAGGAGGCAATTACGGCTATGAAAAAACAGCTGGCCATCATTATGGTACTGCTGATGACGATATTTATCGGCTTCGGCATCATTATTCCCGTGCTCCCTGACGCCATTACAGGTTCCGGAGCATCGAACTTCCACCTCGGCATGCTGCTTTCGATTTACTCGCTCGCTTCGTTTCTGATGTCGCCGGTGTGGGGAGGACTGTCGGATCGAATCGGCCGCCGTCCGCTCATTATAATCGGAACGCTCGGATTCAGCATCAGCTTCTTGCTGTTCGGTCTCGCTGGAGGCAATTTGCTGCTGATGTACGCGTCGCGGATTTTAGGCGGATTGTTCTCGGGTGCGGCAACCGCCTGTGCGGTCGCTTACGTGGCTGATATTACGACAGAGGAGAACCGGACGAAGGGTATGGGACTCGTTGGCATGTCGATCGGTCTCGGCTTTATCTTCGGACCGGCAGTCGGCGGCTTGCTCAGCCATTACGGCTACGAAGTGCCGTTCTTCGTGGCTTCGGGGCTGGCGTTTGCCACGTTCTTGTTTGCGCTCATCATGCTGCCAGAGTCGCTGTCGATGGAGAAGCGTCGAATGCCGCATCAAGCCAAAGCTTCCCGCTGGACCGCGTTTGTCGGGGCTTTGAAGTATTTGTACGTGCTGTCGTTCTTCGTTTCGTTCTCCCTTGCAGGGATCGAGGCGACTTTGCTGCTGTTTGAACGGGATCAGATTGGGGCGTCGGCGACGCAGCTCGGGATTATGTTCGCTGTAAGCGGCGTGGTCGGAGCGTTGATTCAAGGCGGAGTCGTACGGCGGTTGATCAAAAAAGGGCAAGAGGCCCGCGTGACCGGCATTGGACTAGTGCTTTCTGCGATCGGCTTCGTGCTCATCCTGCTGTCGAGCAATTTGCTCACGGCCTCCATCTATTTGAGCGTGTTTGCGGCAGGGAATGCGTTGATCCGTCCCTGTGTGACCTCGCTTATCACGCAAAAAACGAAGGTAGGGCAGGGCGTCGCCTCCGGATTAAGCTCGTCGATGGACAGCTTGGGCCGGATTACCGGACCGCTGCTATGCGCTGCAGTTTACGACTACAGCCACAGCATGCCGTTCCTGACCGGCGCGATCCTCTCGCTGGCGGCACTGTACTTGCTGACGCGGTTTATCGCAGCCGATCGGGAGGATGCCCGCAAGGCAAGCCAGCACGCTGCATAAGATCTTACGATAAAAAAGCTGCCGTTCACGTGATCCATCCTAGGGATCGCATGAGCGACAGCTTTTTTTTTACTACCTATTATTCTCCAGCCATTCCTCCGTCGTCATAGCATAGATCACATGATCCTCCCAGACGCCGTTGATTTTCAAATAGCGTTTGGCAAGCCCTTCAGGCCGCATGCCGTTCTTCTCCGCTACGCGAATCGAGCCGAGGTTGCGGGGCATGATGCCGGCTTGAACCCGGTGGAGGTGGGCTTCTTCGAAGGCGAATCGCAGCACGAGTCCGACCGCTTCCGTTGTGTAGCCTTTCCCGTTAGCCTCTTCGGCTAGAAAATATCCCAGATTGGCGTTCTGCCAAGGCCCGCGAAATACATTGGACAGCCGAATTCGTCCGATTAAGGCATCGGTGTCGCGTAAGAAAATGCCGAAGGAGTAGCTAAGGTCATTGGCTTGATCCGTAATATACTGCTCGATCGTCTGGCGCACGGCACCGAGGGTAAACGATTCGTCCGATTGAATCGGCTCGAACGGCTCCAAAAACGCGCGATTTCGTTCACGAAGCGCCTGCATGGCGTCCGCATCGGACTGCGTTAAAGATCGGATGTAGATCCGCTCGGTTTGTAATGTCAAAGATGCTCCTCCACTCTGAAATTAGGGATTACCTGCTCCTGTTCACCTAGCTCGGATTGGTCAACCGATATATGACGGCAGCCGCTTCAGCCCGGGTAATTTGTTGCGCGGGCCGGAAGCTGCCGTCTTCATAGCCGCCGAATAACTGGGATTGCTGGACGGCCGCGATCGCCTCCTCTGCCCAGAAGCCGGAGCTGACGTCCTTGAAGGCTGCCGGTCCCGTAGGCTTCAAGAGCTCGCTTCGGGCAAGAATGGCGGCGATTTCCGCCCGGGTAATGGCGGCTTTAGGCCTGAACGTATGATCGGGATAGCCCTCGATCAAGCCGTTCTCGACCGCCGTCAAAATGTAGACGCGATCCCCCGCTTTCGGCAGATCGGTAAGATCCGACTGCGTCTCATTGGTCAAATACCATTCCTTAGCTTTCACAAAATAGCGGATAAATTCCGCCCGGGTAATAAATTGATCGGGCTTGAACAGCAGCTTCCCGTTCTCGGTATAGCCGTCAACTACCCGTTTATCGAACAGCGCTAGGATTTCTTTGGACGCCCAATGATTCGCTACGTCGCTCAAATCGGTGGGGATCCCGTTTAAGCCTAGCAAATATTTCGTCACTGCCTTGTATTCATCATCCTTCAAGGAGCCGGGATTATTCTGCGGCATGTTGCGGCTGATGAACGCGTACGCTTTGTCGTAATTTGCGAGCCGGCCTTTACGGGCGGCTTCACCGACGAGCGCCGGGTATTTGCCGGCCCCTTGGCCCTCTGCAGCGTGACAGACGAGGCAGTGCTGCTCGTAAATTGCTTCACCTGAATCCGCTGCCGGCTCCGTTCCAGCGGAATGTGCCGTGTCGCTGCGCAGCGTGCTTTGCAGCAGCGTGCCGGTGACAAGGACGGCTGCGCCAGTCAGAAGGATCAGCCAAGATTTTTTTAGTCGAAGCTGGGGCATAGGGCACCTGCCTTTTCTCGAGAAGTCGTATACATTCGAGTATAGCAGGCAAATTTTACATTACTGTGGCATAACGAGCAAGCGTTTAATTTCGCTGGTCGCTCTCTGTCCGAAGCTGTTCAACCAATTCGTTCACCGAAATAGCCCCTGCATCGCCTGCGCCGCGTTTGCGGACGGAAACCGTACCGGCTTGCAGCTCCTGGTCACCGATGATGAGCATATAAGGGATTTTTTGCAGCTGCGCTTCGCGGATCTTGTACCCGATCTTTTCGCTGCGATCATCTAGTTCCACGCGAATGTCTGCTGCTCGAAGCGCTTGCTCAACCTGCTTGGCATACGCAGCATGTGCGGCTGCAATCGGCAGCACAATGGCTTGCGTCGGAGCCAGCCAGAGCGGGAAGGCACCTGCATAGTGCTCTGTGATCATCCCGATGAACCGGTCGATCGATCCATACACGGCGCGGTGGATGACGACCGGGCGCAGCTTCTGGTTATGCTCGTCGACATAAGCCAGATCGAACTTTTCCGGGAACTGAAAATCCAACTGGATTGTCGCGCACTGCCAGCTCCGCTTCAGCGCATCTTGAATATGAAAGTCGATTTTAGGACCATAGAACGCTCCATCGCCTTCATTGACTCGGTACGGGATACCTTGCGAATCCAATACAGACTTCAGCGCGCCTTCCGCCTGTTCCCACAGCTCATCTGAGCCCATGGAATCTTCCGGTCGAGTGGAAAGCTCCATTGTGTAGGGGAAGCCGAAAGTCCCGTACATTTCTTGAATCAGCTCAATCACGCCGACAATTTCAGACTCGATCTGATCCGGTCGGCAAAAGATGTGCGTGTCATCCTGAGTGAAAGTGCGCACACGCATCATACCGTTCAAAGCGCCGGATGCTTCATGCCGGTGCACTTGGCCGTTCTCCGCCATGCGGATCGGCAGGTCGCGGTAGGAGCGCAGCTTGTTTTTATAAATCAACATATGACCAGGGCAGTTCATCGGCTTCAAAGAGAACGGTGTACCGTCCACCTCGCAGAAGTACATGTTCTCGTGATAGTGCTCCCAGTGGCCGGAACGCTCCCACAGGCGTTGGTTCATAAGCAACGGTGTGCGAACCTCTTGATAGCCGCGCGCGTGCTGCAGCCCTCTCTCGTATTGCTCGAGCTCATTACGCAGCGCCGTTCCTTTGGGCAAATAAAACGGCATGCCCGGCGCGTCTTCGGAGAACATGAACAAGTCGAGCTCTTTGCCCAGCTTGCGATGATCTCGCTTTTTCGCTTCCTCCACCAGCAGAAGATGCTCCTCCAGCTCCTGCTTCTTCGCAAAAGCTGTTCCGTAAATGCGCTGCAGCATTCGATTGTTGGCATCACCTTTCCAATAGGCCCCAGCCACGGAAAGGAGCTTGAAGGCTTTGATCCAGCCTGTCGAAGGCAGGTGAGGACCGCGGCAAAGATCGATAAATTCCCCTTGCTTATATACAGAAATTTCAGCATCACCCGGCAGCTCGCGGATGAGCTCCAGCTTCAAGGGATCACCGATCTCATTGAACAGCTGGATCGCTTCCTCACGGGACACCACCTGCCGCTCGATTGGCAGGTTCTCCTCAACGATTGCGCGCATGGCCTGCTCGATTCTTGGGAGCTCGGAAGGGGAGAGCGGCTCGGGCAGATCCATATCATAGAAAAAGCCGTCGGCTGTCACCGGCCCTACGCCAAACGAAATGTGCTTGTCGCCGTAGAGGCGTTTGACCGCCTGCGCCATCAGATGCGCCGTGCTGTGCCGCAGCAGCTGCAGTCCGTCAGGCGAATCGAGCGTGATCACCTCGACTTGGGCATCACTGAGAATCGGTGTGTTCAAATCCACCGGCTTGCCGCTGATTTTCCCGCCGACCGCGCGATTTCGGAGCGATACACTAATGGACGCGGCCAAGTCGCCCACGGTGGCTCCTTTCACCAAAGGTTTAACGGATTGGTCTGGCAGGATGACATTGACTTGTTCCATGTTGAATCACTCCTCAAGGATAATGTTGAATAAAAAAATGAGCACAATCGCAGGGACGATGTGCTCGTGGTTCCACCCTAATTTAACGGTCCAAGCTAGCGTACACACGGATAACGCTTCAGGAGCCGTACTTTACGCAAGATAACGGGTGCGGACCCGGCAGACGATACTGGAAATCCCACATCGATGGGGTTTCGTTCCCGAACGCAGCTGCAAGGGGGTAAGTCACGTTGGCACATCGGGAGGCTTTTCAGCTGGGAGCCTCCTCTCTGGGCGAGCGCTATAACGGACTCTTTTCCTTGGTCAAAGCTTGTAAAATATGACTTAGAAAAACAAAAAAAGAGCACAGTCGCAGGGACGATGTGCTCGTGGTTCCACCCTAATTTAACGGTCCAAGCTAGCGTATACACGGATGACGCTGCAAGTACCGTACTTTACGCTTAATAACGGGAGCGGGCCCGGCAGACGATACTGAAAATCCCGCATATAACGGTGACTTTGTTCCCGACTGCAGCTGCAAGGGGGTAAGCCGCGTGAACGTTCTCGGAAAGCCTTTCAGCCGGGGGCTTCCTCTCTGGGCGATCGCTGCAACGGACTTTTGTCCTTGGTCAATGCTTTGATGTAATGATTGGTTCAGATTATATCTCGCGTCTGTCGGAATGTCAATGGGCCGATCCCGTAATCACACAGGTCGGCCCTTTGAAATCATCCTTATTTCGGGTTTTTATCCTCTTTTACATGCTTGCGATCAACCATTTTCTCAATCCAAGGGGTCATCTCGTCCTTGATTTTGCTGATCAGCTGGTCTTTGGTCATGCCCTTGCTTTGCGCGATGTCGGCCAGCGATTTGCCGGACTTCAGCTGCGCTTTCAGCTCGTCTTCCGTGATCCCGAGGATCGCAGCGAGCTTCTCCGGAGCAGGCATCATGCGGTGCTTGAAGCCATGCTTGCCGTGACCGTGCATGCCTTCTCCGGTAAACTTGTGGTTCACCATAAAGCTCAGGTGCTCAGCCAAATGATCCTTCAGCTGCTTCGCTTTGTCCGCTGTCAGCTTCCCTGCGGCGACCGCTTCGTCGATTTTTTTGCTGCGCTCGGCTTGCAGCTTGGCGATCAGATCGGCTTCGCTAATGTTCTTTTCGGCTGCGAGCTGCACCAGCGTCTTCTCCTTCAGAGCCGCTTGGAGCGCAGCCTTGTCCATCCCTAGAATGGCGGCCGCTTCATCGAAGATGGGCAGCGATTTGCCTGCATGCTTGCCGTCCTTGCTTTTCTCGTCCTGCTTCTCGCCGCGCTTGCCGAACCATTCCTTCAAGCGGCTAAGCTTGCTGGTCTGATCTTGTGGGGCGTCGCTGCTAGGAGCAGAGGACTGCACAGCCGGATCCGAGGGGTCCGCAAGAACGAGCTGGCTGGTGCCATAGAGCGCTCCGAATCCGAGCAGTAATGCTAAGGCAAGGGCAGATACGATTACTTTTTTACCGTAGGGCTGCTTCATAAATTGGTTCTCCTTCCAGTCATTGGTATAGGCTGTCGCCATCCATAGGGTATACAGGAGCAGTGAAAATTAGTTTAAAAGAACCTTAGGCTAAGATAAAAATTTAGCTGGACGCCTGGGCTAGCTTATACAACGGCATGAGCGTCTCGAACGTCTTCGCCGCGGTGTCCACAAAGGCTTGGCCGTCGCGCAGCAGCGGCTCGTCCGCCATAAAGGTGCGGCCAATCAGCAGCTCCGAGCTTTTGATGTCGCGGAACCGCTCGATGCCTTCCCGTAAGCCGGCTTCGCCCAGCTGCTTCACCACGAACGCGTCTTTTTTCATATGGTCAAACGACAGCATGAAATCGGACGGGATTGTCTTGCGAATTTTTTTCAGCTGGCTGAGATAGGTCTCGGCAATGGCTTTCTTGCTTGGAAGTTCATAGATAAGCGCCAGCCAAATAAATACCCGGTCATCAAACAGCCCGATTTGGAAATGAGGGTGCGCCTTGTAGCCGCGCTTATTGCCGGCCATCGCCATCCAAGTATCGACCGGTGCATTCACCGTGCGTCTGGCATGCTTGGCTATGTGCAGAAACATTTCTTCGCCGGCTTGCACGCTTACGCCTTGCAAGAGCGCGTCACTTAGAGCCCGAAATTTGGGCTGTATACGGCTGCGAATTGCTTCCATGCGGCCTTCCAGGCCCTCGATGCGAAAGGTGTCAAAATCCGTCTCGCGGAATCCTTCGAATGTAGTTGCAGTGGTGGTCATGTTTGTTCTTCTCCCCTAAAAACCAAGCTTCCGGAACGATCCGGTATTAGAACAATATACCATATTTTGAGGATCTGAGGCGATTGGTAACACGGTTCGACATGAATCGACTCATATAACAGGAATGCACCTAAAAAAAACACAAGTAAGGGAAAAGGCAATCCATAGTTTACAAATGCGAAATCAAGTTAAGATAAGGACACAAAATAAATATTCAGGGGGGACAAATATGGCTGTGAATATGGCAGAACGAGTCAATGTGAACTCCAAGGCCGATAAAAAAAGCAAGTACAGCTTCTTGTGGAAATATAAAGCGCTCTACTTACTGTCATTGCCAGGCATTATCTACTTTATCCTTTTCAAGTACGTTCCGTTGTTTGGCTCGATTATCGCCTTCCAGGATTACAACATGTTCGGCGGCGTGCTCGAGAGCAAATGGGTTGGGCTGGAGCACTTTAGACGGATGTTTGCGCACTACGACTTCCTGAACATTTTGAAAAACACGTTGCTCATCGGCCTTTACGATTTGGTGATTGCCTTCCCGGCACCGATTATTCTCGCTTTGCTGCTTAACGAGCTTCGGATCGTCACTTACAAACGGTTATTGCAAACGGTTGTCTATATGCCGCACTTTTTATCGTGGGTTATCGTTAGCGGGATCGCGGTAGGGATCTTGTCGCCTTCGACTGGTGCAGTAAACCAACTCCTCAACGCGCTTGGAATGCAATCGGTGTACTTCCTTGGAGAAGAATCTTGGATTCGGACGATCCTGGTAGGCTCCGGGATTTGGAGAGACTCCGGATACGGTACGATCATTTACCTCGCGGCGCTGGCCGGTATTAACCCGGATCTGTACGAAGCGGCCGAAGTGGATGGTGCGAACCGCTGGCGTCAAACGATGGCGATTACGGTTCCATCCTTGCTTCCAACGATCATGATCATGTTCCTGCTGCACATCGGTAAATTCTTGGATTTCGGCTTCGAGCGCGTGCTTGTGTTCTTGAATCCGCTGAATAAGAACAGCGGCGAAATTCTCGATACGTACATTTACTCGGTCGGTCTGCTCGGACAGCAATTCAGCTACACGACAGCCATCGGCTTATTCAAATCAATCGTAGGGCTTCTGCTGGTTATTATCTGTAATTACATGAGTAAAAAAACGACAGGCGAAAGCTTGTATTAATTTGACCGCATTTCGTCGGAGGTGAAATAGATCATGAGAAAAGCAACTAAGGCTTGGCATACATTCAATTTTTTCAACCTTCTCTTCTTAACCTGCCTGGCGCTTGCGATGTTTCTGCCGTTTTTGAACGTGCTGGCACAATCCTTCAGCGATTCGCAGGCGATTGTGAGCGGAAAGGTGCTCTTTTGGCCGGTGCACTTCACTTTGATCAACTATCAGTATGTGTTCAGCGATATGTCCATTTGGCGGTCATTCTATATTACCGTTTACATTACGGTCGTTGGTACACTCATCAACCTGCTGGCTACAGCATCCTTGGCTTATCCGGTTTCACGTCCAGAGTATAAAGGCCGACAGATGGTCGTCTTCATGGTGCTCATCACTATGGTGTTCAGTGCGCCGCTCATCCCGAACTTTATTTTGATGAAAACGCTGCATTTGACCAATACGACATGGGCTTTACTTATTCCAGGCGCGATTAGTGCATTTAACTTCTTCGTAATGCGTTCGTTCTTTATGCAAATTCCAAGTGAGCTGATCGATTCCGGCCGTATTGACGGATGCACAGAAATGCGCATGGTGTGGAGCATCATTTTGCCGCTCTCTAAGCCGGTAATGGCGTCGCTCGGGATCTTCTACGCAGTCAATCATTGGAACACGTACATGAACGCGTTGTATTATATCAATAAACCGGCTTTCTGGCCGCTGCAAGTAAAGCTGCGTCAGCTGATCGAAGCCGATGATATCTCCATTGATCCGAATGCGGCGCAATTCAGCTCCTTGCTGCACTCCGACCCAGAGGGGATCAAGATGGCTACGATTATTATCGCTACGATTCCGATCGTCTTGATCTATCCGTTCCTGCAGCGTCATTTTGTCAAAGGGATGATGATCGGATCCGTCAAGTCTTAAGCTGTACCACCTGCGTTAAACGGGGCCTAAAAAAATGACAACCCGAGCCAAAGTCATTCCCTTGTTCGGGTTTCATGGCCCCTTTACAATAAAGCGTGTGTGAAAGCGCTGTAATCTTATGTCATAATTTGATGAAAAGAGGGGCTATAATGAAAAAATGGATGAAGGTTGGTTTGGCTTCCGCGCTTGCTGCTACCATGGCTGCCGGTTGCGCTAAAACTTCGGACAAGCCGGCCGCAGACAGCGGTAAAAAAGCGGAAAAGGCAAAGTTCTCGGTTTCGATGCGTACGCTCGCATTTAACTACGTAGAGAAATCGCCTAATATCAATGATGACAAATGGGTTAAGAAGCTCGAAGAGCTGACAAATACAGACCTGGATATCGTGCTGGTGCCGCACAAGGAATTTGAAGCGAAAATGATTCAAATGTTCGCAACGAACGATATTCCGGATGTGGTACAAGGCAGCGGCGGGATCGCAGGTAAAGAAATGGCCGGTTCCGTACAAGCGGGCGTATTTATGCCGCTGGATGATCTGCTTCAGAAATATGGTCAAAACTTGCTGAAGAAAATCCCTAAAGAAGCTTGGGCGAAGCAAACCTACAACGGCAAAATTTACGCGATTCCGGAATTTTTGTCGAACCCTTCCCGCCGCGCTACGGCAATCCGCAAAGACTTGCTGGATAAAGCAGGCCTGCCGATTCCAAAAACGGTGGATGACTACCTGAACGTAATGCGCAAATTCAAAGAGATGGGCGTAGAGCAGCCTTACCAAGGCCGCGAGAACTTTAAATATGCCGACACCTTCTTCGGAGCGTTCGACGCATTCCCTTACCTGTCGATGAACATGGAGCAAAACGGTCAAATCGTTCCGAAGTTCTTCAACGTAGAGAACATGACTAAAGCGCTTCAAACGTATAAAACCATGTACGACGAAGGCTTGATCTCCAAAGAGTTTGCAACGATCAACCCGACGGTGTATAAGAACAACATTTTGGCTGGTAAAGCCGGTATTTGGTCCATGAACGCGAACGAAGTGCTGCAATGGGAGCAACAGCTGAAAGCGAATGTTCCTACAGCGAAGGTGGAGCTGATTCCTTCTCCAACAGGTCCGGATGGCAAGGGCGGCTACTATCTGTACAACTCCGTCACTCGCGCATGGTTCATTAACAAGAAAGCAAAGAATCCTGAAGCCATCATCAAATTCTATGACTGGATGTTGTCGGACGAAGCAGAGAAATTCTTCACTTTCGGTATCGAAGGCGAGAACTATACTGTGAAAGATGGCAAAATCGACTACAAAGCTCCAACGGATCCAGCAGCAGTAGACGAAGAGCGTTACCGGCAAGCCTTCCTGTGGATGGTACAAGACACAACGTATAACAAAGGTACACTCAGCCTGACTGAAGATGGCAAGAAATTGATGAACATTTATGATACAATGTTGGCAAAAGAAGGCCGCGACGGTATCCAATTCGAGCCTCGTTTGGATTCCTTGATCAAGAACCCGGACATCTCGCCGGAGTCCGACTTTGCCGCTCCATTGATACTTCAACACATGGTCAAAATGGTCTATGGCAAAGAGCCGATCTCCGATTGGCCGAAGGTTATCGAAGAGTATAAGTCCAAGGGCGGTAACGATGTCATTAAAGAGTCCACGGAGAAATTTACGAAGAAAGATCCAAGCGTAACGATCTCCATGCCGCGCCGTTAATAACTGAACTGTTTACTTTCCATCTCCTCACATCGCCTAGCGGTGTGAGGAGTGATTGTTATATCCCTCATGAATGGAGCGTTTCTCATGTATCGAATTCTTATTGCAGATGACGAACCAATGATCCGCAAAGGACTGCAAAAGCTGGTGGAGCAATCCGGCCTGCCGATCGCATCGATCCGCACCGCGGAGAATGGGGTAGAAGCGATGCAACTGATTCGTGAAGAGCGCCCCGATTTTTTATTTAGCGATATACGCATGCCGAAGATGGACGGACTGGAGCTGTGCCGCGAGGTGGCCGAGATGGATGCTGACATCCAGATGGTGGTCATTTCAGGGTATGGCGATTTTGAGTACGCTCAGAAGTGCGTATCGTTTGGTGTGAAAGAGTATTTGCTCAAGCCGGTGAACAAGAATAAGATCCAGGACGTGCTGGAGAAGCTGATCCGACTCGACGTGAAGCAGCGCAGTGAGGCCTTTGTTCCGGTTTCGAAGCTGGAGAACTGGGTCGGAGAAATGGACGAGGCGATCTGGACGCTCAAGGAAACCGAAATTGCATCGCTGCTGGGCGCCATGAAAAGTGAATTGGATGCGTACCGCTTCAAGCTGAGCCGGATTTGCGATGTGCTCGGCGAATTAAGTACGCTGCTCAGCAAACGGCTGAACACGCGGGATGTATTTACGATGAGCTCTCAGCTGACACTGGAAGGGACCTCCAACGAAGAAGAAGCATGGGAACGGTTCGCTAGCAGCATCAGACAACTGATGGCTGACCTGAAGGCCAAGCGCAGAGGCAAATTAAAGGATCCTGTGGAGGAAGCGAAGCACTACATCGAGGAGCATTTGGCCGAGGAGGTTTCCTTGGAGGAGGTGGCCGAGCATATTGGGCTTAACGCCTCGTATTTCAGCCAGCTGTTCAAGCAGTCCACGCAGGAAACGTTTGTGCAGTACCGGACGCGGCGGCGGATGGAAAAAGCCAAGAAGCTGCTGGAGCAGCCGCATTATCGCATCACCGACATTTCGGGGGAAGTGGGCTATGCGGACCATCCTCATTTTACAAAAACGTTTAAAAAATACGCCGGCTGCTTGCCATCGGAATACCGTCAGAGGCTGGGCATCGAGTAATGGAAAAACGGACGCTTTCCGCACAGATTTACCGCTATTTTATGATCGTAATCGTGCTTTCCCTGTCTACTGTCGGCGTATTTACTTACTTTCAGTCCTCTAAAGCGCTGGACCAGCAGGTTGAGCAGTATATGCAGCAAATGATTGATAGCGCGACGTACCAGACCGATATTTACCTGCAATCGTACGAGCTGTTTAGCAATACCTTTTCGTCCAATTCGGATGTGCGCGCATTTTTGGAAATTCAGCCGGACTCGGCGTATGAGCACTATTATTATTCCGAGGTCATCAAGAAATTTGCACAGGATTCCATCACGTCGATCCCTTCCATTTACAAGCAGCTGAACATGGTTTATGTGGTTGGACAGCATGGCCGATCGGTAGTTTATAATAACCAGAACCTGCTTTTCTTGGATCCGGTGCTGGTGACCGACCAATATGAAACGTTGATGAAATCCACTCCGGATGATGGACGGATTGTGCTGCTGGATTTAAGCATACGACCGGAGGATCATGGGACTGTAGCAACGATGGCACGCAAGGTGCGCGGCTCCAAGTATGGGGAAAACAACAGGGGCGTTGTGGCGATTGAATTCAAGCTGGCGGAGCTGGCCAAAATCTGGGAGCGCGTCAACCTAGGGAAAAATGGCTACTTCTTCATTGTAGATAAGGATGGCAATTACATCTACAACCCGAATGCTGAAACAGGAGAATCGAAGCTGGATCCGACATTTTCTAAGCAGATCATGAATAGCGGCAACAAATCCGTCATCGAGACGCTTCATGGTGAACGGCGGATGTTCGTTTCCCGGAAATCGGACTACTCCAACTGGAATTTGGTCGCGTCCATGCCGGTCGAAGAATTGCGACGTCCGATCTCGACCATTCGTACGACAACGCTTACGGTCGGTTTGTTTACGCTCGTTGCCGCCCTTTGGATGGCTTATCGCTTTGGCCGTTCGATTGTGGCACCGATTCGAGAGCTGAAGGACAGCATGCGCGAAACGGAGAAGGGGAACTGGCAGCATATCGATGAAGTGGGACGAACCGATGAAATCGGTGGTCTGATGCACAGCTATAATCTGATGGTGACGAGGCTGTCGGAGATGATCGAGAAGGTGTACGAAGCGGAGCTCCAGCAGCAAAAAAATGCGATTGAGCTGGGCAAATCCGAGCTTGAACGCGAGCGGGCGGAATTCCAGTCGCTGCAATTGCAGATTAACCCGCATTTTCTGTACAACACGCTGGAAACGATTAACTGCTACGCGATTGTACAGGATTCCAATGAAATTACGGAAATGGTCGAGGCGATGGCTTTTATGCTGCGCTATTCCATCCAGACGAATCTGGAGGAAATTACGGTTGCCAATGAGCTCAACCACGTTCGTAATTACATGATTATTTTACAGCACCGGACAGGCAAGGAGTTTGAGATTGATGTCGCTATTCCACCTGGACTGCTGCTGGAGAAAATGGTTCGCCTAACCTTGCAGCCGCTGATCGAAAATATTTTTCAGCATGCGTTCCCCGACGGCGTCGAACCGCATCATTACATTCGTATCGACGCTCGGAAGGAAGGCGGTATATTCCAGGTCATGGTGGAGGACAACGGTGCCGGCATCAAGCCGGAGCGGTTGGTAGAGCTGCGGCAGCGTCTTCAGCTTAACCGCCTTGCGGATCAACAAGAAAGCGGCGGGCAGCAGCGCGGCGGCATTGGACTGATGAATGTGCATCGGCGAATTCAAATGGTGTTTGGAGAGCAGTATGGACTTACGATTGAAAGCGAATGGGGCCGAGGCAGTCAGATTGTGATGAATATGCCGGAGACGACACGTCCCGCCTTACGAAAGAAGAACGATTCACAGACCGATCATGGGAGGAACTCACAATGAAACTCGATTTGACAGGTAAAATTGCTTTGGTCACAGGCTCGAATGCAGGGATTGGCCGAGCTATCGCGATTGCGCTCGCAGCTAACGGCGCCAAGGTAGGCGTCAATTGCCTGCGCAACGTTGCCCAAGGGGAAGAAACCGTAGCGGCCATTCGTGCGGCTGGCGGCGAAGCGGTGCTGGTGCAGGCGGATGTGACGAATGCAGCAGAAATCGACCGATTGGTACTTGAGGTGGAGCAGGCATTTGGAGGCAGCGTCGATATTTTGGTGAACAATGCGGGCCACTTGGTGCAGCGGCTTGCCAACAGCGAAATGACGGAGGAGCTGTACAATCAAATTATGGACGTCAACTTGAAAAGCACTGTCTTCATGTGCAAGCGGGTGATTCCAGGAATGAAAGCCAAAGGCGCAGGACGTATCATCAACATGTCCTCGGTCGCGGCGCACAACGGCGGCGGTCCAGGCTCCAGCATTTATGCGGCCAGCAAAGCAGCGGTTTCGGCGTATTCGAAGGGGCTCGCGAAAGAGCTGGCATCCGGCGGGATCACGGTAAACCTGGTTTCCCCAGGCTTTATCGGCAATACGATGTTCCACGCTACCTTCACATCGGATGATGCACGTAAAGCAACGATCAACGGCATTCCGCTGCAGCGCGAGGGGACACCAGAGGATGTAGCGGGTGCGGTTCTGTACCTGGCATCGGATCTGGCCGCTTATTTGACCGGTGAAACGATCGAAATCAACGGCGGGATGATGATGAGATGAGTACACAAATCGGGGAGAAACGGAACAAGACGGGTTGGGCGGCTACGCTGCTTCAGAAGCTTAAGCAGGAGATCGATGAACTGGCTGCTGCGGGAAGCCTCACCATTCCTTCGGAGCCGGGCGGCTGGTGGCATCAATATGTGTGCCCGGTGCACCATGCAGAGCTGCTCTTTAATCCTCTGGATCAGGATGCGCACGAGTTTTATTGTCCACACGGCTGCAAGGTGGATGAGCCGGCCTATCGCGGAGCGTGGCTGGTATTCAAGCACCAGTCGCTGGCTCGGGCAGCTTTGCAGGCAGCGGCGGTCTATGCAGGTACGCGGGACGACGGGTACGCTTCCATTGCCAAGCATCTCGTGGTGGAATATGCACGGCAGTTTCCTCACTATCCGGTGCATCCGGATGCGCAGCCTTGGATGCTCAAGGGCCGTGCGTTTCATCAGGCACTGACAGAGGGCATTTGGTCTACGACACTGCTTCGAGCACTCCTTCTACTGAAGGATGAAGGTGTGGCGTTTACAACGGACGAGCAGGAGGCTGTCGATCAGTTTCTGACCATGCTGGAATCCAGTATGACGGAGTACCGGCAAATCTTGATTTACGAACGCAAAAATCCAGAGAACAACTACACGGCCTGGCTGAACGCGTCGCTTTCGTGCGTTTATGCCGTTCGCGGAGAGCGCGAGAGCTTGCTCGGTTTGATTGAAGGCGAAGGCGGCTGGAGGCACCATTTGTCCATCGGCGTGAAAGCGGATCAGCTCGAATTTGAAGGCAGCACTTATTATCATATTTTTGTCCTTCGGGCTTATCTGATTTCCGCGGAAATGGCGCAGCGCTTCGGCATTGACTTGTATACAGCGGAAGGTACGGAAGGCCAGACGATGTCCGGCATGTTCGACGCGCTTGTCTCGCTGGCGGATGACCAAGGCGTCATTCCAGCGCTGCACGACGGACCGATGGAGCGTCTGCCGTTTGCCCGCGAAATCGCCGAAATTCTGGAGATCGGTTTAACGAACTACGGGAAGCAGGAACTTGTGCCGCTGCTTGCGGAGGCTTACCGCCAGCTTGGAAGTAAAACAGGCGAGCGATGTGATTTGGAAGCGCTGTTGTATGGAGCAAGCGAAGGAGTCGCCGCTGCAGAGGATTGCGTCAGCTTATCCGGGCTGCAAGCTCAGCGTTCGCGTGCTTCGAGACTGCTGGCTCCATCCGGCTTTGTCGTAGGACGCCATGATAAGAGCAAGCTTTCGTTCCTGGCGGATTTTGGCCCGCATGGGGGCTCGCACGGGCATTATGACAAGCTGCATGTTTCCATCATGCATCGGAGCGGGGCGTTTACGCCGGATTTTGGCATGGTGCCTTATGGCTCTTCGCTGCGCAAGACATGGTTTGCCGAAACGGCCAGTCACAACACGGTTTCGCTTGATGGAATCTCCCAGGCAGAGCATGAAGGCCGATGTGTCCGCTTCGAGGAGACAGAGGAAGCAACAGCGGTTTGGCTGCAAACCGATGGAGCATACCCTGGCTGCCGAATGGATCGACACCTGCGGCTGACCGAGCAATGGCTGCTGGATTGGTTTGAAGTGAAGCTGGAGCAGGACGCTGCGATCGAATGGTGGATGCATCCGATTGTGGAGGCGCTGGATTTGGCTTCACAGCTGGAGCCGGCAGATCCGGATGCAAGCTATGAGCTTCGGATCAACAACGAACAGCGATCCCTTCCGCTGAAGGGAAGCTATGTGCCGTCTGCCGATGGCTTGCTTCAATTCACCTATCAGCTGAAGGACGGCTCCAAGCTGTATCATTCGGCGCTGCAGCTGCCTGGTACGGAAGCGTATGCCATCCATACGCCGGGCAACAGTATCGATCCGAGCAAGCCGTTAACGGCATTGCTTCAAGTACAGCGCGGACTGTCGGGCCGCTTTATCCACGTCTACAGCACCAAAGGGCCGGTAGCGTTAACGCTGACAGGCAGCGAGCTGCGAGTCGAATGTGAATCGATCGTCACTACACTTTATATGTCTGAAGAGATGGGCTTGAACTCATAGGAGGGGAACAACCATGGAACAGTTATCGCCATTGTATGAGCCGCAGAGCGGTGTCCTTACGGTTCAGTACGAACCGAATGAGCAAATCGGATTGATCGAAAATCCGCCGAGGTTTACCTGGATTCCAGCGCAGCTGGAGAATGACCGCTATGTTCTGCAAATTTCGAGTCATCCGGAATTTGTGGATGAGATTACGACTACGATTCAGCCGATCCCTGTGAATTTGTTTACACCTGATGAGGCGTTTAAGCCTGGTGACTATTATTGGCGCTACGCACTGCTGACGGATGAGCATGGCGCACACACAGCATGGAGCAAGGTGCGCGGATTTACAGTCCCTGAAGGGCTGCCGGAAACACCGCTTCCAAGCCGTGAAACGCGCTATGCCACTACAGCTGAAGCTCACCCTCGCTTATGGCTGCAGGCCAGCGAGCTGGATTCGTTCCGCCGTAAGGTGAAGGAAGACCCAGCGGCTGCCGGTTGGGATGTGTTCTATGAGCGTTCAGTGAAGCCTTGGATCGAGCGCGAGCTGATTGCCGAGCCGCTGCCGTACCCGAATAATAAACGCGTAGCGAAGCTGTGGCGCCAAATGTACATGGATTGCCAGGAAGCGCTGTATGCGGTTCGCCATTTGGCGGTGGCCGGCGTTGTGCTGGAAGATGAAGCATTAATTGCGCGCGCAAAAGCTTGGCTTCTGCACATTACGTCCTGGAATCCGGAAGGGACTACATCCCGCGACTACAATGACGAGGCATCGTTCCGTATCGCTGGAGCGCTGGCTTGGGGCTATGACTGGCTGTACAACCATTTATCGGCCGAAGAGCGTGAAGCGGTTCGGGAGCAATTGCTTGCGCGCACAGGTCAAGTGGCGTTTCATGTCATCGAGCGTTCCAAAATTCATCACGTTCCATTCGACAGTCATGCCGTCCGTTCGCTTTCGAGCGTACTCGTGCCTTGCTGCATCGCGATGCTCGGTGAAGAGCCGAAGGCGGTGGAGTGGCTGGATTATACACTGGAATACTATTCCGGGCTTTATTCCCCTTGGGGCGGCGTAGATGGCGGCTGGGCCGAAGGTCCGATGTACTGGACGACGGGGATGGCGTTCGTGACGGAAGCGATGAACCTGCTCAAGAAATATACCGGGATCGACTTCTACAAACGTCCGTTTTTCAGCAAAACCGGCGATTTCCCGTTCTACTGCTTCAGTCCGGATACGCTGCGTGCGAGCTTCGGCGATCAATCCACGCTGGGCGATCCGGTTAGTCTCAAAACCGGCTTCAACATCCGCCAATTTGCAGGCGTGACCGGCAACGGGCTGTATCAATGGTACTTTGAGCGTGTTCGCGAGACCGATACGGATTCGGAAATGAAGTTTTACAACTACGGCTGGTGGGATTTCCGCTTCGACGAGCTGGTGTATCGCCATGATTACCCGGTGCTTGAGCCAGTCGTACCTGACAATGATAAGATCGAGTCGGTAAAATGGTTCCGCGATGTAGGCTGGGTCGCTTTCCATGCCAACATGGCCGATCCGGAGCGCCATATCATGCTGCTTGCCAAGAGCAGTAAATACGGCTCCATCAGCCATAGCCACGGCGATCAGAACGGCTTCCTGCTTCATGCCTACGGCGAGCCGCTGGCTATTGAGAGCGGCCATTATGTGGCGTTTGGCAGCACCATGCATATGAACTGGCGCAAACAGACGCGGTCCACGAACAACATTTTGGTCGACGGTCTCGGTCAATATGCAGGCACGAACAAAGTGCTGAACATGGCGGCCTCCGGTCAGGTTGAAGCGGTTGAGCAGCGCAACGGATACAGCTACTCGCGCAGCGACGCTACAGCGGCCTATAAAGAGAATGTGCCTTATCTGGAGCGCTACGTCCGCGAGCTGTACTTTATGGACAACTCGTACGTGGTCGTCGTCGATCAGATCGATTTGTCGCAGCCAGGTCGAGTAGATTGGCTGTTCCAGACGCTGCATGAGATGAACCTGAACGGTCAAGCGTTCAAAGTCCAAGGCACGAAGGCGGATATGGACGGCCGCTTCGTGTATTGCTCGTCTGGGGAGCTTGAGCTAATGCAGGTGAACGGATTCCCTGATGTTGATCCATCGGAGTACGAGGGACTGCCGACACATTGGCACCTGAAGGCAACGACGAAGGCGGCGCGCAGCCACCGCATCGCTACATTGCTCGTGCCGATCAAGAAGGGCGAGCCGAAATACGTGTCGTTCTTCCTGGACGATCAGGATCATGGCGTACACATTTACTTCACCGAGGACGGGGTTACCCGGAAGGTGGAAGTTCCAAAAGCATATTAATCCAATACACAAACCCGCATACCTTAATGAATCGGTGTGCGGGTCTTTTTGCGTACCTTTTAATTTACGAAAAAAGACCCCTCCAGCCCAGTGGGCGAAGGGGTCATACAAGCACAAGCACAAGCTTACTTGCCTTGCTTTACTTCATTCAACAGCGACAGATCGAGGAACTTGCTCAGATCCAGATCTTCCTTCTTCACATCCTTGATATATCCGGCGTCGAGAGACACGCGGGCCATCTCTTCGAGTGCTTCCTTGCTGACGTCTGTCGTGAGGTTCAGGTGCGAGATCGCCGCTTTGATCAGGTTGATCTCCATGCCTTTACCGCTGAGCGCCTTGAGCTGATTGTTGATCTGCTCATACGCTTTGTCCGGGTTCTTCTTAATGAAGTCGATGCCGTCCATGTTCGCTTTAATCGCTTGCTTTGCCATGTCGCGGTGCTCTTTCAAGAACTTATCGCTGGCGACCAGAATGGTGAGTGGATAGTTCCCTTTGTTCGGCGGTACTTGATCCCAAGGAACGATAACCTTACCGATGCCTTCTTGCTCCATCTGCGTGCCCCAAGGCTCTGGAATCAGCGTAGCGTCGACTTCCTTCTGGCGCATGGCGATGAGCGTATCGGCAGGAGCACGGGCAATGATATTTACGCCGGTTTTATCTGTAGTAACGTTCAGATTGTTTTCCTTCAGCAACAGGCGCAGCGAAATTTCGTTTGTGCTGCCTTTGGTCGGAATGGCGACGGTCTTGCCCTTCAGGTCTTTCGCGCTGTTAATTCCGGAGTCTTTACCTGCAACCAGGACGGCGCCGCCGTTATTGGAGCCGGAGATGACGCGGAAGTTTTTGCTTTTCAAAAATTGGTTCGTGGATGGTCCAGGACCGACGAAGCCCAGATCGATTTGATCGGTGGCCAAGGCTGTGGAAAAGTCGGAGCCGTTATCGAACGCTTGCACTTCGATTTTGACGTCGCTGCCCCAATACTTCTGGAAAATGCCTTGCTCCAGTGCGATATAGCCTGGTGCGTGAGTGACGTTTTTGAAAATACCGAGACGCACGGTTTTGGCCGCTGCCGGTTTTCCGCCGCCTGCTGCGGCTCCGTCCTTCGGTGCATCAGCTTTGGTGCCGCAAGCGGATACCAGCAGGGTAGCCGAGAGAACGACGGCGAGCAATGCAGAAGCTTTTTTAAACATGTGTGGTTTCTCCCCTTTTTTCAGTCTGAATGTATGAAAAGGTAGTATTGCTATTTCTTATGGCTGACTAAGCCGTAACGAATGAGGAGCTTGTCCTCCATCCGTTTAAAGAAGAGCGAGTCGGAAACGGTACCGAGCACCGCAATAATAATAACGATACAGAGCATAAGCGCCGTATCCGCCAGATTGCGGCCGTCCTGCAGCAGCTGTCCGAGTCCTACGCCTTTGGCGATGAGCTCGCCTGCTACCAGCGCGCGCCATGCAAACGCCCACGCTACGCGTACGCCGGTCATCATATGTGGGAACGCCGCTGGCACCATAACTTGATAGAACATTCGAAACCCGTCGCCTGTACCCATTGTTTGAGCGGCTTTGATGTAGATCGTCGGAATATTTTTGATCCCAGTCCGGCTCGACATCGCCATCGTCCATGTGGCACCCAGCATTGTAATGAAGATTACGGAAAAATCGTTCATCCCGAACCAAATGATGGCGAAAGGCAGCCAGGCGATGCTCGGAATCGTTTGCAGTGCAACGACGAGAAAACCGATCGTATCGTCGAGCCAACGGTAACGGGCGAACAGGAAGCCCAGCACCGTACCTACCGTGATGGAAATCACGAACGAAAGCACCAGCCGCTTCATGCTCTGGAAGGTAGCCTCCAGCAGCTGTCCGTGGACAAAGCCGTCATAGAACGCTTGGAACGTCTGAGTAACGGAAGGGAATTTCCAGCCCCAGTCAAAAATTCTAAATCCCGCTTCCCACGCTATCAAGACTAGAATTAGAAACAGACCTCTTCTTAATGCTGTACTCATCGCCCATCTCCTCCTTTACCACTTTTTCGAGCTCGTCTGCGAGGGCATCCATGATGCTTCGTTCGACGTGGTGAAGAACGGAGTCGGCGTAATCGCGCGGTCTGGCCGCTTGGACCACAAACTCTTTCTTGATGGTGCCCGGCCGGGTGGACATAACCAGGACACGATCCGATAAAATAACGGCTTCCCGAATGTTATGCGTGATAAAGAGAATCGTTTTGCGCGTGCGCATCCAGATTTCTTCCAATTCCTTATGTAAAATGAGCCGCGTTTGTTCATCGAGTGCTGCGAACGGCTCGTCCATCAGCAAAATTTCCGGATCCATCGCGAGTGCCCGGGCGATCGCGGCTCGTTGCTTCATCCCACCGGAAAGCTCATGCGGGTAACGGTCGGCAAACTTGCTCAAGTGTACGGCTTTAATCTGCTCCATCGCCAAATCTTCGCGTTCCTTTTTGCCGATGCCTTTTTGCTTCAAGCCGAAGGCAACATTCTCCAGCACGGTCAGCCAAGGGAACAGCGCATGCTCTTGGAAAACGACAACGCGGTCGGGTCCAGGTGAGCTGCAAGGCTTGCCGTTTACGGTGATAGTGCCTTGTTCGGCTTGCTCGAGTCCTGCTACCAGATTAAGCAGTGTGGATTTGCCGCAGCCGGACGGTCCGAGCAGGGAAACGAATTCACCTTTTTCAATCGTTAGGGAAACATTGTCAATGGCGGTAAAGGTGCCGCCGGTGCGCTGGTGAAACGTTTTGCTAATGTTTTTGATTTCAATCAAAGTGGAGTCACTCTCCTTGGTGCGACTGTAAGCAGCTGATATAGATATACAAATATACCAACTTATTTTATAGGAATTAAAAGGGAAGTCAACAACAAATTTTGCAGGAGTTTTCGCGATTCATGTCGAATTGTCGAGGGGATGACCACATTTTTCCTTGTTGAAAGGATTGAGAATAATGAAACGAACGAAACGCGTCGCGCTGCTGACCCTAATGCTCAGTGGTGCTTTTGTTGCGGGCGTCTACGCGCAGGATGTGATCCAAGAGGTGAGAGCGTACCTGCGTCCTGATTTCAACCTGGTTGTGGACGGCAGCCCGGCGAAGCTCGAAGGGTCCATCTTGATATTTAATGATAAGAGCTATTTGCCGCTGACAGAGCTAGGTCAGATGCTGGGTGCTAATATTTATTGGAAAGCGGAGAACAAAACGATCTATGTTAACAGCCGCATCAATCCGGAGCAGCGCAAGGATGACTCGGGCGAGGTGTACGAGACGATCCAGATGTACAATCCATATTCGGTAAAGCTGAACTACTTGGGGACGGAATATCCCATGCTCATAACCTATAACAATGCGACCGGCAGCGCAAGCTACGAGCCCTTCTACCGGCTGTCGGATGTGCGGAGAATGGGGGTCGATACGGACGGGCTGAAAAAGACGAGGGAGCGGTATACGCAGGAGCTGTATGTGAGCGAGAAGGAGCTGGACAAGCGCTGGAGTAAGCAAAAGCCGACCAAAGTATATGACACCAGCGGGTCCACCTACGTGATCAGCGAGGAGGTTCATCCGGTCAAGCTGGATTTGCTGCGCACGCATGTGAAGAATACGCTCAACTCAAACTTTTCGAATGTGACGGTCAACGATAAGCCGATCATCATCGATAAAGTGGCGGACGAAGAGGATACATATGATTACTTGTTCTACGAAACGATCCGCTCGGCCAATGTGAGTCAATCGGTCAGCGGCTTCTACAAAGCACGCATTCAGTTGTACAAGAACAATCTCCCTGGCTCCAATACCACGTACTCGCTTACGGTGACGAACAAGACGGATTTGACGGAGGAAGCGAAGAAACGGGAGAATCCGCAGTAATAGCAGTGCCAACCTGAGCTCTGACCAAGCAACTCTATTCAAATGGGAGCGGCGATGGCGGACAAAATCATAGCATGGCAGCCGACAAAGATCGTCTTTTCGCAGCGGCGCGGAGGCGGTCTTTTTGGCGATTCCAGGGGAGTCATGCCATCTTAAAAATAGGTTCAAAAATGAGTAAAAAAAGACAATAATCCAAGTTGCTAAATCATATGATTCATAATAAGATAGAATCAAGAAACTGAATAGTCAGAAAATTCTATCAAAGGGGCTGGAGCTTTCAACACTACAAAGCGATAGACGGTAATGCCGCCTAGACACCCTAACTGCCGCCGCTTATGTACACACTTTGCCGGACGTCTGCGACCTTGGCTTACAGCTAGACAGCGGATCCGGCGCTCGGAGCCCATGAACGGATTTCGAACTATGAGGACGAGGAGGGATTGCCGTGAGTAAAAGTCATGAAGTGGAATATTGCAACCTTGAATTGCGATTTGACCGTCGGCTAATCCGTAACTTCATCAAAACGCTTATCCAAGAAGGGTATTCTCTGTACTGGAACGAGAACGATCAACAATTTATCGTTTCCATTCGAACGGGCCGAAAGCTTGTGAAGCTCAAATTCCAACGCATAGGCGAACGATATAAGATTGTCGGCAACTATTCCTTTAAGGATGAGAAATTAGCGGAGCTTATGGAAAAGATGATCGGCGATACACGCGGACACGCGGTTGTCAAACGGTTTAAGGATCGTCAAATCTTGATTGAAAACATCATGTTCGGAGAAATCATCCGCATGGTGGAAATTTCGGGCGTCGAGCACAAGGTTTTGTTTCAAAAGGAACCGGTGGTGACTGTGGAAGAAATGATGCAAGCTTTTCGCTCCAAGCGTCCGGACGAACGGATTCCGGTGCTGCGGCTGGAGCTGGATTATGAGCTCGCCACTCTGCATGATGCCATTCAAGCGGGGGATCGCGAGACCACACAAAAATGCAAAGAGCGCTTAAAGGAGCTAAGGCATGAAATGTTGCTTCTCGAAATGTAATCGAATATGGCCTTGTGCCAGAGAATAAGCGGTCTGTGACATTGTGCACAGGCCGCTTTTTTGTGGAATAAGAAAAGACAACGGTCATGAAGTTGCCTGCGGGCTTCGAGTGGGGTAAACTGGTTTTGGAACCTGAATTCGCCCGAAAGATGCAGCTGCAAAAAAGGTCAGAATTCCGAGAATCCGGCAAGAAAAGAGCGTTGTTAACGTGTGCAGCTCTATGATATGATGATTCAGAGGTGGTAGGATGAGCAGCGTTACGATTAAAGATATAGCTAAACTTGCCGGCGTCTCGCATACGACTGTATCCCGAGCGCTGAACGACAGCCCGCTCATCAATCCGGAAACGAAGGAACGGATCAAGGCGATTGCCGACAGCCTGAATTATGCGCCGAATTACAGTGCGCGGAGCCTGGTGCTGGATCGATCTTATAATTTTGGCTTATTTTTCTCCACCCTGCATAAGGGGACTTCCGCCGGGTTCTTGTATGAGGCCATCAAGGGCGTCAACGATGTGATTAAGGATCAGTTCAACCTGATTGTTCGCGGGATTGACGACTATAAGAGCTTTCACAACGTGAACCGCAAAAGCTTCGACGGCTTGATCGTCATGAGCCAGAGCGCGAGCGATCAGCCCTTTATCGAATATGCGGCGCAGATCGATATTCCGCTGGTCGTGCTGAACCGGCCGCTGGATTCGGTCAAGGTGATGAACCTGGTGCCCGATGACCAGAGCGGAGCGTTCCGCGTAGTAGAGCACTTGATCAGCCGAGGTCATCGCGATATAGCGATCATCGAAGGGAAGGCCGGCTTTAAATCGACCGAAGCCCGCCGAGACGGATTCCGTGAGGCGATGAGCCGGTATGAGGTACCGGTTCGCGATGAATGGATCGTGCGAGGCAATTACGACTTGGAAAGCGGCCATGCCGGCATGATCGTGCTGCTGGATTTACCTGAGCGGCCGACAGCGGTATTTTGCTCCAATGACGACATGGCGCTGGGCGCGATTAAGGCAGTTACCGAGCGAGGACTGCGCGTGCCGGAGGATATTTCGGTGGTCGGCTTTGATGACCATTTGTTCTCCAGCTTTATGACGCCGGCATTGACGACCGTACGCAGGCCGATTGAAGAGATCAGCCGGGTCGGGGCGATGAAGCTGTTGTCTTTTATCGAGAAAAAACAGGTTGAGAAATCGACCGTTTACTTTCATACGGAGCTGGTCATTCGAGACTCCGTCAAAACGATTACAGGAGGCACAAACTGATGAGCGTTAGCGTTATTAGAGAAGTCTTGAAAGATATCCCGATCCCGCAAATGGTGCGCATCCGTCAAAAGTTTGACGGAACGAAGCTGGAGAACCCGACCGCCGTGCTGGAGCAAGAGCTCAAGAAGCCGGGTACGATCGACACGATCAAGCCGGGCCAGCAGGTTGCGGTAGCTGTGGGCAGCCGCGGGGTAGCGAATATCGCCGCCTTCACCAAAACGACGATCGATGCCATTAAGCAAGCCGGCGCACATCCGTTTATCGTTCCTTGCATGGGCAGCCATGGCGGCGCGACTGCGGAAGGGCAAAGAGAAGTGCTGCATCATCTCGGCGTCACGGAAGAAGCGATGGGCGCGCCGATCCGCTCCTCCATGGAAGTCATTAAGATCGATGAGCTCCCGAACGGCTTGCCTGTTTACGTGGATAAGTACGCATCGGAAGCGGATGCTATCGTCGTCATAAACCGCGTGAAGCCGCACACAGCGTTCCGCGGACGGATCGAGAGCGGCATCATGAAGATGATCTCCATCGGCTTGGGCAAGCAAAAGGGCGCGGAGGCGTGCCATCAGCTCGGCTTCAAGTATATGGCGGAGAATGTACCGGCTATGGCCAAAATCATGATGGAGAAGCTGCCGATCGTGTTCGGCGTGGCGCTTGTCGAGAATGCATTCGATGAAACTTGTATTGTAGAAGTGCTTCCGGCGGCTCAAGTGGAAGAGCGGGAAGAGAAGCTGCTGGAAATCGCGAAGGCGCGTCTGCCGAAAATTTTGTTCGATCAAATCGACGTTCTCGTCATTGACTACATCGGCAAAAACATCAGCGGCGACGGCATGGACCCGAACATTACCGGCCGTTATCCAACGCCTTATGCGCACGGTGGACCAGAAGTGTCCAAGATGATTGTACTGGACTTGACGCCGGAATCGCACGGCAACGCTAACGGTGTGGGCACAGCGGATTTCACGACCCAGCGACTGGTAAATAAAACGAACTGGGAAGGCACCTACATGAACGGCTTGACCTCCACGGTTTGTGCACCTACCAAGCAGGCGACAACGCTTGAAAATGATTATTATGCGATCAAGGCGGCGGTTAAGACTTGCAACATTCTTGACTACACCAAATGCCGGATCGTCCGCATTCAAGATACACTGCATCTGGGCGAGATCGAAATTTCCGTTAACCTGCTCGAGGAAGCGAAGCAGCACGCGGATATTGAAATTTTGACTGAGCCCTATGACCTGCCATTCAACAGCGAAGGGAATTTGAGATAACATGAGCGGTTCGTCCTCATCCAAGCCTTATATCATTGCAGCGGATATCGGTACCACCAGCACTAAGACGCTGGTGATCGACCGGAGCGGGCGTGTACTCGCATCGAGCTCGGTGGAGTATCCGCTGCATACACCAAGACCGGACATGGCTGAGCAGGAGCCGGATGAAATTTTTCAAGCGGTTCTGACGGCCATCCGCAACGTCATCAGCAAAGCAGCGATTCTGCCGGGGCAAGTGCTCTGCGTATCGTTCAGCTCGGCGATGCACAGCCTGATTGCTGTGGACCGGGATTTGAATCTGCTTACTCGCTGCATCACTTGGGCGGATAATCGAAGCGTCGGGTATGTCAAGAAGCTGAAAGAAGAGCACGGCGGACTTGAGATCTACAGGAATACCGGTACTCCGATCCATCCGATGTCGCCGCTTCTCAAGCTGATGTGGCTTCGCGATAACGAGCCGGAGCTTTTCGAGAAGGCTTATAAGTTTATCGGTATTAAAGAATACGTATTTGCCAAGCTTTTCGGTAAGCTGGTGATTGACCATTCCATCGCGAGCGCGACGGGCTTGTTTAACCTGCGGTCGCTGGAGTGGGACAAGCAGGCGCTCGAAACGTGCGGCGTACGCCCCGAGCAGCTCTCCGAGCCGGTTCCTACAACGCATGTGCTGGAAGGCATGCAAGCGCAGTACGCGGAAGCGATGGGACTTGCAGCCGATACCCCGTTTGTCGTCGGTGCATCGGATGGCGTGCTGGCCAACCTTGGCGTAGGCGCATTCGATCCAGGCATTTATGCGGTTACGATTGGAACGAGCGGCGCGGTCCGCGGCGTGGTGAAAGAGCCGTTCACCGATCCGCAAGGAAGACTGTTTTGCTACAACCTGATGGAAAACTTCTGGGTCGTCGGAGGCGCAATCAACAACGGAGGCATCATGTTCCGTTGGGTCCGCGATCAGCTGGCCACAGCGGAAGCGGAGGAAGGCCGCCGCAGAGGCATGGATCCGTACGATTATTTGACGGAGCTTGCCAAAGAAGTGCCTGCAGGCTCCGATGGCTTGATCTTCATGCCGCTCTTGGCCGGTGAACGCGCACCGTATTGGAATGCCAACGCACGCGGCGTTTTTTTCGGCCTGTCGCTGTACCATCAGAAGAAGCATATGATCCGCTCCGTGCTGGAAGGCGTCATGTACCGGATTCACTCGGTTGTTACCGCGCTGGAGGAGATGAACGGTCCGACGAAGGAAATTCGTGCATCCGGCGGCTTTGCCCGCTCGCCATTCTGGCTGCAGATGATGTCCGACGTATTGGGCTCCCCGGTCGCGGTTCCGAACACCATCGAGAGCTCCGGATTAGGCGCGGCGCAGCTCGGCATGCTGGCACTCGGCGAGATCAAAGACTTCACGTCCGTGCACAATTGGATGCATGTAGAGCAGTCGCTGCATACGGACAGCCGTAACCATGAAGTATACTTAGAGTTGACAAAAATTTATAATCGTGTGTACCATCAGTTGAAGGACGAGTTCGATGCGATCGCCGCGTTCCAGCAGGTCCACACGATTTCATAGCAACAGCTTCAAGGCAGCAGTACCTAAATGAAGTGCATTTTGCTGATGCAACTACTCTAAATAGGGGGACTAATACGATGGCTATGAATTTATTCGATTTGACAGGGAAAACGGCGGTAATTATCGGCGGTAACAGCACGCTTGGCGGAGCGATGGCGGTAGCTCTGGGTGGACACGGCGCAGATGTGGCGATCGTAGGCCGCAATGCGGAGAAGTCCGACGAGGTTGTGAAACGTATTCAAGAAGTGGGCGGCAACGCAAAGAGCTTCTCTGCAGATGCTACTAATGCAGAAGATCTTCAGAAGGTTCTGGCTGATGTTTTGGCTTGGACTGGCCGCTGCGACGTTCTCATGAACTGCCCTGGGAAAAACAGCGCAACGCCGTTCTTCGAAATTTCGATGGAAGAGTGGGACTCCATTATGGAGGTCAACTTGAAAAGCGTTGTGTTGGCGTGCCAAATTTTCGGGAAGCATATGGTGGAGAAAGGTGAAGGAGGCAGCATCATCAACATTTCCTCGGTTTCTTCCGATCCTCCGTTGTCCCGCGTATTCACATACTCCGCTTCCAAAGCGGCAGTGAACAACGTGACGAAATTCCTTGCGCGTGAGTTCGCACCGGCCCGCGTTCGTGTCAATGCGATCATTCCGGGCTTCTTCCCAGCGATCCAAAACCGCAGCATCCTGTCGCCGGAGCGGATTGAGTCGATCATGCGTCACACACCAATGAACCGCTTCGGTGAAGCGGAAGAGCTGCAAGGCGCAGCCGTATATCTGGCATCCGACAAGGCATCAAGCTTTGTAACGGGATCGCTGCTGAGAGTAGACGGCGGCTACGGCTCCATGACGATCTAGTTCACCCCATCAACACCCAATCAACCATACAAGAGAGGATGAGAAACCATAATGGCTAAACAACAAGTAGGCGTAATCGGACTTGCAGTCATGGGTAAAAACTTGGCTTTGAACATTGAGAGCAGAGGCTTCACGGTCTCCGTATACAATCGCTCCCGCGAGAAAACGGATGTACTTCTCTCCGAATCCCAAGGCAAAAACCTGGTAGGTACATACTCCATCGAGGAGTTCGTGGCATCGCTGGAATCCCCTCGTAAAATTTTGATCATGGTACAAGCCGGCCATCCGACAGATGATACGATTAACCAGCTGGTTCCGCATTTGGATAAAGGCGATATCATTATCGACGGCGGGAACGCTTATTTCCCTGACACACAGCGCCGCAACAAAGAGCTTGAGGCACATGGCCTCCGTTTCATCGGTACCGGCGTATCCGGCGGCGAAGAAGGCGCTCTGAAAGGGCCTGCAATCATGCCGGGCGGACAGCAGGATGCTTATGAGCTGGTGGCACCGATCCTGACGGCGATCTCCGCTAAGGTTAACGGCGATCCTTGCTGCACATACATCGGACCAGACGGTGCGGGCCACTATGTAAAAATGGTGCACAACGGCATCGAGTATGGCGACATGCAGCTGATTTGCGAAGCTTACCAACTGCTTAAGGACGTACTGGGCGTATCGACGGAAGAGCTTCACGAGATTTTTGCCGACTGGAACAAGGGCGAGCTTGACAGCTATCTGATCGAAATTACAACGGATATTTTCACCAAATATGATCCAGAAACCGGCAAGCCAATGGTTGATGTGATCTTGGATTCCGCCGGCCAAAAAGGGACAGGCAAATGGACCAGCCAAAGCGCGTTGGATCTCGGCGTGCCGCTGTCCATCATTACGGAGTCGGTATTCTCTCGCTTTATCTCGGCGATGAAGGAAGAGCGTGTTGCCGCCAGCAAAGTACTGAATGGCCCTAAACCGGCGGCATTTGAAGGAGATCGCAAGGCATTTATCGAAGCGGTCCGCAAAGCGCTGTACGCGAGCAAAATCTGCTCCTACGCTCAAGGCTTCGCACAAATGAGAGCGGCGAGTGAAGAGTACAACTGGGGTCTGGAGTACGGCAATATCGCGATGATCTTCCGCGGCGGCTGCATCATCCGTGCCCGCTTCCTCCAAAACATTAAGGATGCGTACGATCGCAATCCGGAGCTGAAGAACCTGCTGCTTGACGAGTACTTCAAGAGCATCGTAGAAAACTACCAGGATGCTTGGAGAACCGTGATTGCAACGGCGGTAACCCGCGGGGTTGCAGTACCGGCTTTCGCTTCCGCGTTGGCATACTACGATAGCTACCGTACAGAGCGTCTTCCAGCAAACCTGCTGCAAGCGCAGCGTGATTACTTTGGGGCGCACACCTTTAAACGCGTTGACAAAGAGGGGACGTTCCACTTCCAGTGGATGAACGACTAATTCGGTTTCCTCGACCGCACGGGTTTGGATGGATGGAGGCCGTAAGAAGCCTCTTGTACCCAAGCTTTTAACCGATCGGCCTCCTGATCGAAGCCGTTTCGGCGCTGGATCAGCATTAAGGCGATTTCAGCGAAATAGCGAAAATTTTGCAGCAAGCGTGGCTGGGAAAGATCCATTAACTGGGGGTCTTCCTCGGCCACCTTTTTTTTAATAAACTCCAGCATCCATATGATTTCTTCCTTGCACAGCGGACGAGCCGGATCCAGGATTTGTTCCAGCTTATGCTCAGTCAGATAGGTGCCTTGCATCTTGGTATGGGAGAGCGCAGATTGTAACATGGCCATGCTCCTTTCGAGTAGAGGTGTGTTATCATCATGACTGTTCTGACTGGAATTTATTCACATCCATCATATGATTTAGACAAACTTTCTATTCACGTAATGCAAGCTATGGTATGATAGGGGGAGTTTTACATCAGACCATATAGGGCTTATGACATATGTTTTTGTTGGGGGGTCAATGCAAGGTGAAGTACCGGAATCTTGTACTGGTAGGGTTGATGGGTACAGGTAAAAGCTCGGTGGGCCAGGCGCTAGCGGAGAAGCTGAAGTGGAGGTTTGTCGATACGGATGCGGCCATTGAAGCCGGCGAGGGGACGAGCATTAGCAGCATTTTTGCCGAACGGGGAGAGCCAGCTTTTCGGGCCATCGAGAGTAAGACCATTGAGTCTGCTATGCGAGGCGTCGATCAAGTGGTGGCAACGGGCGGCGGTGCCGTGCTGGCCGAGCAGAATCGGAGCTGGATGAAGGAAGGCGGGCTGGTTGTCGCTTTGACGGCTTCTGCAGACACCATCATTGAGCGAGTGAGCAAGGATACGAACCGGCCATTAGTTCAGGGGAATGTGGCGGAGCGTGTACATAAGATTATGGCGGAGCGGAAGCATGCCTATGATTTTGCCGATCTAATGATCGATACGACAGGACTGCCGGTTCAGGCGATCGTGGAACAAATCGAAGCGCGGCTGATGGCGGGAAAAGCTTAGAGCTTCTCCCATTCCAGCATGCCGCCAACCATGTTTTTAATGTTGGTTAATCCTTGTGCAGCCAAAAAGTCACAAGCTCTTCCACTGCGGTTGCCGCTGCGGCAAACCATGATGGTCTCGCCATTTTGCGGGATTTCGGCCAGACGCTCAGGGACCTGCATTAGAGGAATGTGCTTTGCGCCCGGAATCATGCCTTGGGCCACTTCTTCGTCTTCTCTGACATCAATGATGTCCAAGGTTTCACCATTCGCTAGACGCTGTTTAATTTCCGCTGGGGTTATCGTTTGCATGACGATCGTTCGTCCTCCTTCAGATCCGACCGGGACCCCGGTCAACTGCATTCATCATATGAGGATTTGCGCGGTCTGTCAAACGCCAAACGATGCGGTTGGACCTGAAGCAAGGAATACAAATCTGAGCCATAGAAGGGTTCAGACGAAATGTGTCGAATCATGTTAAGTTAGAGAGAGCGATTTTTGGATTAAGAATAAGGAGAGATACATAACGATGAAAGCTATTGTGAAACCGACAGGACGTTTGGAAGGTACAATTAACGCATTGTCTTCGAAAAACTACACGACCCGGTATTTGCTGATCGGCGCGCTCGCTGACGGTACGAGCACCGTTTATTATCCAGCACACAGCGAAGACAGCGATGCAATGCGCCGCTGCATCCGTGACCTTGGGGCAGTAGTGGAAGAAGACGATGTGAAAATGACGATCCGCGGCTTTGGCAGCCATCCAAAGCATGTGAGTGAGCTCAATGTCGGCAACGCAGGAGCGGTGCTTCGCTTTTTGATGTCGATCGCAGCGTTTTGTCCAGAGCTCACCTTCGTTAATACCTACCCGAATTCCCTTGGCAAAAGACCGCATAACGACCTGATCGACACCCTGCAGCAGATGGGCGTTGAAGTTGAGCATCAAGACGGCAAGCTGCCGATTACGATTCGCGGCGGTAAACCGCGCGGCGGCAAGCTGACGGTGTCCGGCAATGTAAGCTCGCAATTTTTGAGCTCCTTGTTGTTTATGACGCCATTATTGGAAGAAGACAGCGAGATTACGGTGCTCCATGATTTGAAATCGAAGGTCATCGTAGGCCAAACGCTCGAAGTCATTGCACAAGCCGGTATTAAAATTGAAGCATCCGAAGATTTGATGCATTATAAGATCCCTGGGCGCCAAAAGTACGCTCCTCAGGAGTATGTAGTTCAAGGGGACTATCCGGGATCGGCTGCGATCTTGGCGGCGGCTGCAGTGACGAACTCCGATGTGAAGGTGCTTCGTCTGTCGGAGAACAGCAAGCAGGGCGAGCGCGCGGTCGTGGATGTGCTCAAGGCGATGGGCGTTAACCTGACGCATGAGCATGATGTGGTTCATGTACAAGGGAATCAAACACTTCAAGCTGGGGAGTTTGACGGGGATCATTTTACCGATGCGGTACTCGCGATGGTTGCAGCGGCCGTGTTCGCGGAAGGAACCTCCCGTTTCTATAATGTAGAGAATTTGCGCTATAAAGAATGCGACCGGATTACGGACTACCTAAACGAGCTGCGCAAAGCAGGCGCGGACGTTGAAGAGCGCCAAAGCGAAATTATTATCCACGGTCGTCCTCAAGGCGTAACCGGCGGAGTGGAAATCAATGCGCATTATGACCATCGGGTCATTATGGCACTGACTGTGGTAGGTCTTCGCTCTGAGAAGGGTCTGATCATCAACGACGCACATCACGTGGCCAAGTCGTATCCGCAATATTTCGACCACTTGCTCTCGCTGGGGGCACAAATCGAGCTAGTACAAGACTAACAGCAAGACATCTAGAATGTGCAGTAAGGACGGTGATTTA
Source organism: Paenibacillus cremeus (assembly GCF_007786445.1). Taxonomy (GTDB): domain Bacteria; phylum Bacillota; class Bacilli; order Paenibacillales; family NBRC-103111; genus Paenibacillus_G; species Paenibacillus_G cremeus. Next base: position 55,832 of record NZ_VNJI01000049.1, read on the forward strand.
CCATGACCGTTTTATGGAAAGGCATGCAGGTGACCTTCGGATTGTTTCTCATCGGCGGACTGCTTTTTGCAAGCACGGTATTTGGTGTCCTGCTTTACGGCAAACTAACCGGACAGGATTGGTTTGGCGAGCCTGAGGTATTGAGTACGAATGTTGCTTACGCTGAAGATTCGCTGAATATAACTAAGAAGGCGGAGGTTAGCTCACCTGCGGCTCTAACCCCAGCACCGGCGCCTCAAGCCCCTGTCATGGAGAAAAAAAGCAGCATCGTGCTGGACGCTCCATTGGTTTTTCAAAAGCCGGAGCTGCCTTCAGGATGTGAGTTAACCAGCTTGACGATGCTGTTGAATTACTATGGTGTCAAGAAAACGAAGATGCAGCTTCTGCCGGAGATGAAGCGGGACACAACGCCGATTCGCTATAACAAGGATGGTTCGATCGCTTATTGGGGCAATCCGAATCTGGGGTTTGTAGGAGAGATTACCGGCTCCTCCAAAGGCTTCGGCATTTATCATACCGCTTTGATGGACCTGCTTCAAAAATATGTTCCATCGGCGGTCGATTTGAGCCGCGAGTCATTCAACAAGCTGGAGGATCAGCTCCTTGCAGGCTTTCCATCTGTCGTCTGGACGACCATTGATTACAATGTGCCGGACAACTGGGTGATCTGGGATTCTCCGATCGGCCCCATCCAAACGACCTTTATGGAGCACGCAGTGCTGCTGGTTGGCTTTGACGAGCAATTCGTATATGTGAACGATCCGTTGTCCGGCCGAAGCAAGCAAAAGATTGAGAAAGAGCGGTTTATCGCCACCTGGGAAGCGATGGGTCAACAAGCGCTCAGCTACACCCAGGCAGCCAAATAATTTTACAGGAGGTAGATTCAAATGCCGTTTGAAAATCCTTCGCGTGAGCATATCAAAGAAATTTTGCAGCGGACAACGACCGTGGCGGTAGTGGGCTTGTCCGATAAGCCGGACCGTGTATCCTACATGGTATCGGAAGCCATGCAAAAGAAAGGCTACCGGATTATTCCGGTAAATCCGATGGCCAAAGGATCTATTTTAGGTGAGACTGTGTACGCATCGCTTAGCGAGATCCCCGAGTCGGTAGACATTGTCAATGTATTCCGACGCAGCGAAGAAGTAGTTCCGGTCGCCGAAGAAGCGGTTAAGATCAAGGCTAAGGTGTTCTGGCTGCAGCAAGGCATATTTAATGAAGAAGCGGCAGATATCGCGAAAGCGGGCGGTTTGGAAGTCATCATGGATCGCTGCATTAAGGTGGAAGATTCCATCCTGCTGCCTGGAGGGAAGTAAGTTGTTTCGGACTCAAGTGCGTGACCGGCTGCCGGTTTATTTAGTAACTGATCTTTCGGATTATGAGGGAAGATCCGCTCTGGAGATCGTACGTGAGGCGCTCGAGGGCGGCGTTACGATCGTGCAGCTCCGGGAAAAGAAAGCCCAGCTTCGCCAAGTACTGCAAGAAGGAGCAGCGATTCGTCAGCTTTGCCGTGAATATGGCGTTCCTTTTGTGGTGAACGATCGGGTTGACCTTGCTATGCTCCTGGAGGCGGACGGTGTCCATGTCGGGCAGGACGACTTGCCTGGATCCGAAGCACGGAAGCTGCTAGGGAACGAGGCCATCATCGGTGTCTCCGCAGGGACGATGGAGGAAGCGGAGTGGGCGATGGCCCAGGGTGCGGATTATTTGGGGGTGGGAGCCATTTACTCGACCTTGACCAAAGGCGATGCTGGAGCGCCTATCGGGACCGGCCTGCTCGAGCAAATCCATGAACGCTGGCCTCACATCGGCATGGTCGGGATTGGCGGAATTCAAGCGGCGAATGCAGTGCAGGTAATTGAAGCCGGGGCGGATGGCGTTGCCGTCGTCTCAGCGATTACCAAGCATTCGCATCCGAGAGAGTCCGCACAGCAGCTCGCAGAAACGGTCCAATCCACCAAATCTCGGATGTCATAAAATAAATCCTCCTTGAAGACAATAAGAAAGGCTTTCGGGGGCAGGAGAATCTGGAATGAGCTCTCTTGCTGCCGAAGGACTTCTTATATGGTTCAGGGAGGATTTTTTCATGTACAATCAAACGAATTATCAAAGCAGCGGTAACCAAAATCAATACGGAGCAGCCGGGATGTCCAGTGCCCAATCCCGCAATCAGGCTTCGAGATACCAGCCGGTCGGATTCGTACAGTCCCACTATCAGCCGATAAATCAAACCAGCTCGTTTGGGGCAAGCCGGCAATATACCTCCGCTGCTCAAAATATAAGCTTCCAGAGTCAGCAAGCTCCCCAATCGTTCCATATGGCCAATTATCGGGGCGATCAGGCGGGTCATGATGCTTATAAGCGTTCCGACTCCTCCCAGCCAACGCAGCAAAGCCAATACGCGGCATTTAACAACACCGCTTCTTTTGCGACAACGGGATATGGCATGGGTACTAATAACCAATCGCAATCGCAATATAATCAGCAGCAGTTTAACCCGCAGCAATTTAACCAGCAGCAATACAATCAACAGCAAAGCAATCAGCAGCAGTTTAATCAATATGCCACACCGCAATCGTTCCATATGGCCAATTATCAAGGAGACCAGCAAGGACATGACGCTTATAAGCGCTCGGACTCCTCGCAGCCGACGCAGAGCCAATATGGGATGGGGGCTTCCCAATACCAATACGGTAGCATCAATAATCAAAGTCAATATATGAGTCCACAGTCCTTTCACACAGCGAATTATGGCATGAATCAGCGTCAGTTTTAATAGATCTGAACGGCGGGCCTTCCGGCCCGTCGTTTGTCTGTGCGCCTCACAGTCGCACAATCTAGGTGGTTCAAATCCACCCGGTAACTTTACCCTTTAAAGTGCCGTAGCCGAAGTAAAGGTCCGACCCTCCGGAGGAGGAAGGACTGACAGGGTGTCTC
>NZ_VNJI01000005.1 GCF_007786445.1 Paenibacillus cremeus
TCCCATATCCTGTGCCTGATGATATTCGTGTTCCTCGGGTCGGAAGTTTGCCTCCAGCTTCCTTCAGATTCCACCTTGCAATGGACACCCTTGCTCTTGGCTAGTGGTTGGCAACTACAAGCCTCCACAGCGGACTTTCACCGCCTAGTTAATCGCCATGCGTGGCGCACATAAAAAAGACCTGTTCATCGCTGAACAGGTCGATCATTTTTAAGTTTGGAGAAGGGATTTGGAGCTAAGTGTTATTCCGCTGGTTCTGAGGCTTCCGACTCGCTGGCCGGTTCTTCGTCCGGAGCTTCTTCATCTTCTTCCTCTTCTTCGGCTTCGTCTACAGGTTCATCCTCTGCATCGGCTTCGGGTTCATCCGTGGCTTCTTCAACGATCTCTTCTACTTCCTCTTCAGGCGATTCGCTTGCGACAATTTCTTCTTCGACCAACAATTCGTCTTTTTCAAATTCTTCTCCCATAGCAATCCCTCCAATTTACACTTAGTTATTCTAAGTGTGATACTAATTTATGATCGCTGGAGCGCAATTAGTATCGCTGTGGGACGAGCATGCTCACTATTTTTTATGGAGGAATGAGCGCGCCAAAAAGCACGTCGACTACCGACATCGGAATCATCCGCTGTAACGGCTGCGACAGCGAATCGCCTGTGAACCTACGAATCTATCAATGCCGCGCAGATCGCATTATGGAAGAGCGCCCGTAAGCGAACGACCGATTTTTCCCTGCCTAGATGCACCCGATTCGTCAGCAGCACGACCGTCAGCCGGTGGAGCGGATCGATATAAAGACTGGTTCCGGTGAACCCGGTATGCCCGTAGCTGGTTTGGGACAAGAGATCGCCGGAGGCATCGAACTTGTCGCCCTTCAGCACCCAGCCGAGCCCCCGCTTGCCGCTGGCGAATCCCGGAGTTTGCAACGAGGTCGCAAGCTGAACGGATGCTGCGGACAGCAGTCTGCGCCCTTTGAGCTTGCCGCCGCCCAGCCATAAGGCCGCATAACGCGACAAATCGCGAGCAGTCGAGAACAGGCCGGCGTGGCCGCAGACGCCTCCCATCGCATGAGCGTTCTCATCGTGGACGATGCCCCAGCGGGGGCCGCTCTCGCTTGGATACCGCTCCGTGGCTGCGATTCGCGGCTTCAGCGCAGTCGGCGGGCAGAACCTGCTGTCGATCATCCCTAGCGGCTCAAACACCCTGCTCCTGGCTGCCTCCTCCAGCGGTTCATCAAACAGGAGCGCCGCCAGATGCCCTAGCACGATATAGCCCAAGTCACTGTAGACCACCTGGGTTTCTGGCTCGTAGTCCAGCGGTTTGCGGAGGATGGCATCCAGCATCTGCTCCTTGCTCCACCCTCGCGAATGCAGCTGAGGGATTGAAATTAATCCTGACGTATGGCTGAGTAAGTGGCGAATGGAAACGGATGCTTTGCCTTGCTCGGCGAATTCCGGAAGAAAGTGGTGGACGTGATCGTCCAGGCGCAAGCGCCCTTCTTCAAGCAGCATCAAAATGAGCGGCAGCGTGACGACGACCTTAGTCAGCGATGCGCAGTCGTAGATCGTGTCCGGCGCCGCTGGATGGGGATCCTTCTCACCGAGAACCGCTTCACCCACGGCATGCTCGAACCATGCGCCATTGCGTCCCACGGATACGACAGCCCCAGGGATTTCGCCGGTCTTCACTTCCCGTGCCACGACCTCCAGCGCCAAGCGAAGCCGGTCGGCATCCATCCCCATTTGCGAAGCGGCTTCCTCCATCTCCGTTGACATCGCTAATTAGCCCCCTTGCCGGTTCAACCATTGAAACGGCGTCGTATCGAAGAACAGATTCGGGTTCGCCGGTATATTGTTGGCCCAGAACGTAAAGTGCAGATGCGGGCCTGTGGAAAATCCGGTTGTACCCACTAAACCGATGATATCGCCCTTTTTCACCCGATCTCCCGTCTTCACACGAAGCTCCGACAGATGCGCATATTGGGAGAACAAGCCCATGCCATGATCGATATAAATCGAGTTGCCCGTCAAGTACAGACTATCCGCAAGCGCCACCACCCCGTCATTCGTCGCCTTAATCGGCGTCCCTTCCTTGGCCGCCAAATCGAGCGCCAAATGCGAGCTGTCGAACTTGCCGTTCACATACCGGGTATACCCGTACGGTGTTGTTAGAATGCCTTGGATCGGGGCGATAAACGCGGATTGGAATAGAAACTCCGGCTCCGGCTTGCTGCGCGCGGCATCGATCCGGACCTGATCGGCTTGAATGCGCTTCGTATCCTGCTTCATGGCTTCCATCTGCTGCGTCACCTGGAGATATTGGGTTTCGAACTTCTTGCTCTGAATCTTCAGTGTCTGATCGCCGATCGGATAGTTTCCGGGCTTCACCCCAAGCGAGATCGGAAGGTAGGCAAAATACCCTGCGCCAAACGGCTTCAGCGGATACGACTGTCCCTGCCAAGTCACCTCGCCCGGCTGGTCATGACGCACCAGAACCACATCCCCAGGGCTAGCCGTCGCCGGAAATAAAGTCCAATGGGCCGCCATCACCGCTTTGGCCGCATCCGCCGACGCGTAGAAGCCCGCTTCCTTCTTCACCTGCGCTTGCCGTTGCTTCGCTTCCTGCAGCGCTTGCATGACACTTGCAGTCACTTCCGCCTGCCAAGTGCGTCCGCCATCCACCGTTACCACTAAGGGACTGCCCAGCTCCGCGCCGCCCTCCAAGCTCGCCCACCCGATCCGATCCGTGAGAAATTGCCACTGCTTCACTGGGTATTCCTTGACTCCGACTTGGACCCGATAGCTTTCCTTATCCTCGCGCGTCGTTCCGCCCCACGTTTCAATGTCCGAACCTCGCTCCTCCGTAGTGGTTCCACTGGACGATGCCGCCTCCTGCCAATGTGCACCGCCGTCAGTCGTCACCAGCATGCCGTCCGCATACCGAATCCTGCCGTGATCGAAATCGGTCATCCGAAAATCTAGTAGCTCCCGAGGGGCCGGGGCCGCAACCGTTACCGCCTGTGCCTGCACTGGTGGCCGCACCACTGACGCTGCTTGCTCCTGCCGCTGTTCATAGAGGATGATACCAAGGCATACCGCGGCCAGCACCGACCCGCCGAGGATATAGCTTAACCGTTTGGCCCATCTGCGCGGCATCTGTTGCGAGTCCATCTTCCAGCCCTCCAGTAAGGGTGATTGTTTTTCTAACGTACGATTGCTTTACGCCTCAGCCACATGCTCCTGGCAGAACGCATTCACCATGGCCAGCTCCTCGTCCTCCAGCTCAAAGTCCAAGTAGCGATCCGCCTGTTTATCGAAAATCTCATATTTTACAATCCCTTGACGGCTTTCCTCCACGCCATACACTACCCGGATATACAGCCCAGTCTCCGAAAATAATTCATCGTCCTCCGGCACTTCAATATCCAGCAGCAGCTCGTAACGCTTCCCCGGGATGATCCCGAACGGGTCCTTCACCAGTTCAACGCTATACTCGGTAATATTCATTATGTACTCATCCTTTCAGCCTCTCTGTGCTTTATTATACAAAAAAATGCGAGGTATCCAAACACCTGCGCACTTGATATTTTCGTATGGCCTAACTCCGAGTGGGATAAAATAGAATCGGTTCAAGTTGGAACTGATATCGGAGAAGCCACGTTAGCAGTTCCAACAAAGTTGACAACTTGTATCGATGAAGCCTAAGATAGCAGTTCAGCAATTTTTAGAGCTACGATATCAGTTGCAACAGGGAGGTGTATCCAATGAGTGTACAACAAGACGAAGCCATCAAGCCGGAGGTAAAGCCCACCGTCATTTGGAAGTGTAAGGACGCGGAATGCAAAGCATGGGTCCGCGAGGAGTATGCGACGAACGAGTACCCGGAGTGCCCGCTCTGCAAAGGTCCGACGATTCGCAGCTTCAAGCATTTGCCCGCTGTCCCCAAAGCGAAAAAACCGCCTCGAACCAAAAAAAAATGATGCCAAGCCGGACTGTCTTTGGCAGTCTGGCGCTTCAATGAATTTCCTCCGGCGAACGGAGAAACGTCTATCATATTTTCGCTTCCGAACGATATACTTAAATTACTCTCAAAATTCGGAGGTGTCTTGGTGATGAAACTGCGTATCAGCAATCTCCATTTGAACCGAAAAAAAAGTGAACGGATTCTGCAGAGACTCTTCATAAGCGGCACGAATCCGAGGTGGGGACGTTCGCGCTGTATGCATCAAAAACCGAAAGCGATTACATAAATTCCATCCTACTCCTGAGCGATCGGCAGCCTCGATGGAATAAAGATGTACGCGCACTTCATATACATTTCAGCTGGCGTCCCGCCTCCATTGAAGCGGGTGAACGCCAGCCTTTTTTTGACTTTTATTCGAGCTCAAGCTTCGCAAATTTCCGTTTGCCGAGCTGGATAATATCGCCCTGGCTCAGCGTAACCCGCGCGTTCGGATCGGTTATTTTCTGCTCGTTCAGCTTCACCGCTCCCTGAGCGATACTGCGTCTCGCCTCTCCGTTGGAAGCCTGAAAGCCGATGGCCACGAGCAGCTTGATCAACGGAATCGTTCCGTCGTCCTGCAGTTCGCCGCGCCCCATCCTCACGGCTTGGATCGTATCCGGCAGCGCGCGTTTTTGGAACACATCGACAAAATACTGCTCCGCCGCAACTGCCGCCTCCTCCCCATGGTACATGCGGACGTAGACTCTGGCGAGATTCATTTTGGCATCGCGCGGATGCACTGTCCCTGCCGTCAGCCCCCGCTCCAGCTCCTGCAGCTCCTCCGTCGTAATCAGAGTGGTCAGCTCGTAGTATTTGAGCATCAGGTGGTCGGGGATCGACATCGTTTTGCCAAATATCTCATTCGGGGCTTCGTCAATGCCGATGTAGTTGCCCAGGCTCTTGCTCATCTTATTCGTGCCGTCGAGCCCTTCCAAGAGCGGCAGAAGCATGGCTACCTGCCCGTCTTCAGTGCCATACGAGCCTTGCAACGTGCGCCCCATCAAAATGTTGAACGTTTGATCCGTGCCGCCCAGCTCAATGTCGCTGGCCAGCTCCACCGAATCGTATCCCTGCATGAGCGGGTAAAAAAATTCATGAATATGAATCGGCTGGCCTCCCGCATACCGCTTGGCAAAATCGTCCCGCTCCAGCATGCGTGCCACCGTCAGCTTCCCCGCGAGCTGCAGCACATCGCTGAAGTTCATGCGGTTTAGCCAAGTGGAGTTAAAGAAAAATCGCGTCCGCTGAGGATCCAGCACCTTGTACAGCTGTCTCTGGTAGGTTTCGGCATTGCGCCGCACATCCTCCTCGGTCAGCTGCTTTCGCGTCTCCGATTTACCTGTCGGGTCGCCGATGCGTCCGGTAAAATCGCCGATAATCAGCTGCACCTCATGGCCCAAGTCCTGGAATTGACGCAGCTTTTGCAGCACTACCGTATGCCCGATATGGATATCCGGCGCGGACGGATCCAGGCCCAGCTTCACTTTGAGCGGCGTTCCGGTGGCGACGGAATACGCCAGCTTGCCCCTCAATGCATCCGCCGGTACAATTTGCGCTGTGCCCCGGCAGACGATGCTCATTTGACGTTCCACCTCGCGCTGCTGCTGTTCATTTAGTTCTTCCCATCGCACCATCTTTTTTACCTCCTTGTTGCAACTTTTATGGGGGTGCAATTAGACCATAAAAGTTGTCAACTGTTGGAAAATGTATTGAAATGCAAAAAAACAACCCACTCAGCCCCCGGAAAGGGACGAGAAGGTTGTCTCGCGGTACCACCCTAATTAAAGAAAGTCGCTGCAAGTCCATTTGGGTGGACTCGAGCCTTTCTTTCACTTCTTTGCATAACGGCTCCGATCGGATGCCGGGCTCAGATTGGGCTGAGCCTGCTCAGGACTGTACTTCGGGCGAAATGCCTGCACCGGTTCGCACCACCCACCGGCTCTCTGTTTGTGCACATCGGCATTTCCCTTACTGCGGCTTCAAGATCAAGGAGCTTGAGCCATGTCCATCATCGCTTGGTCGATATAAATTTAAAGATGATTAAACCATAGTCTTAATTATCTGTCAATTCCCAAAAAAAGCTCAGGCGCCGCGTCACCAAGCTGACTGTGCACGAAACATGGCGGCATAAGCGCCCTCGGCATGCAATAGGCTGTCGTGCGTGCCTTCTTCGGCAATCGCTCCGTCCTGCAGCACCACGATGCGATCCGCGAACCGCGCCCAGCCCAGCGCCACCGCCAGCACGATCAACGGGCGCCGTTCCAGCTGAAACAAGATCCTCGCCGCCCCAATGAAACCTTTGAAATAGCTGACGATCGTCCATCCTCCTCCCAACACACATCTCATTTGCCTCATCCAACCTCCCCCAAACGAAAAACCCCCAGCGCTGCCATTGGCATACACCGGGGTGTAAACCAATCGCAACGGCTGAGGGCGGATGATTCGCCGAGCCTATACTTTTGCCTTATGGAATATAAATCGTAGTTACCGTAGAACCGCTGAGCGTCAAGACCACTTGCTGGTTCGCCACCAGTTTCGACACATCTCCATAAATCGTTACGCTGCTCGAAACGCTGTAGGAAGCCAGCTGAGTACCGCCGCCCGAGATCACTTGATTGAGGTTGATCGTGGCGATTTTGCCTTGGTTGTTCAGCGCGAGGCTGCTGATGGTGCCGGAAACCGTGCCGTTTTGGTTCGTGTTTGTGCTCGTCACTTCAATGAAAATCACGCTGCCATTGTAGGAGCGAATGTTAAGCACGTCTCCCGGTTGCAGCGAAGCAAGGTTAGACTGTGCACCGTAGCGGAAAACAAACGCATTGGCATTCAGCGTCAGCGTCTGCACCTGATTGCCGCTCAAGATCGACAAGGTGTTGCTGTTCGTCGTGGAGAGGAAGCTGCCACTCGTTTGCGTAATCGCTGGAAGCGGAGAACCGCCGCCACCGGCCAGCTGCGTTACTTCACCGTAGAGCACCGCATTGTTGTAATAATGCAGCGTAACCACATCGCCGACCTGCAGCGCAGCTGCTCCGGTCTGTACGCCGCCACGGTAGATGAACGCGTTCGGGTTCAGCGTCAAGCTGACATTTTGGCTGCCGTTGTTGATTACTACAGTGTTGCCATTGGCCAGCGACGCTACGGTCCCTGTAATATCGCCAGTCGCTGTGGTAGGCGTGGTAGCCATTTGCGTAACCTCAGCCACGGCGACGGTGTTGTTATACGCATATACCGTCATCACATCGCCGACCTGGAGGGACGATGCGCTTACTTGAACGCCACCGCGGTAAATAAAGGCGTTGCTGTTCAGCGACAAGCTGACCAGCTGTCCACCGGATGTCAATGTCATCGCACCGCCGCTGATCGGAGTAGTTAACGTGCCCGTTACTTGTCGGCTAAACGTAGGCTGTGTTCCCGTGGTGCCAGCCGGCTGCGTTACCTCTACATAAACGATCGCGTTGTTGTACGCACGAGTGCTGATCACATCGCCCACTTGCAATGCGGAAGCGTTAATTTGACCGCCGTTGCGGTAAATGAGTGCGTTCGAAGCGAGCGGCAGGCTGAGCGATTGACCATTGCTGCTGATTGCCAGCGTACTGCTTGTCACTGGGGAGATTAATACACCCGTGTTCACAGTGGACGGCAGTGTAGGCGTTGGATTGGTCGGATACGTAGGCGTACCGTTGTAGGACGTCACTTCAGCATACAGAACCTCATTGTTGTAAGTACGGAGCTTCACGACATCGCCGGTTTGCAATGCCGTTGGGCTTACTCGGGCCCCTCCCCGGAATACAAAGACATCTGGATCGAGCGCATAGCTGATCGTTTGTCCGCCTTGGCTAACCGTCAGCGTATTGTTCACCACCGGGCCTGTAACGGTACCTGTGATCAAGAAATCACTGCTGTTGCCCAGCTGATCCCCAGCTCGGTCTAACAACGCTGCGATTTGAGCGCGAGTCACCGGTTGATTCGGCCGGAACGTATTGTCCTCGAAGCCGTTGATCAGCCCTTTTTGCGTGGCAACGGCGACGTAGCCTACAGCACCGGCAGGGATTTTACTGCTATCCGCGAACGTAAGCTTGGCGTTCATTTGTGCTTCGGCCTCGTTTTGCAGCTTGAGCGCCTTCACCAGGAGCGTCGTCGCCCACAGGCGGTCGGCCGGTGTGTTCGGGTTGACCATGGTCTCGGATTCACCGAACAGATCGTTTTTCAGTGCAATGGAGACATAGCCAACCGCCCAAGAAGGCACTTGATTGGCATCTTTAAAATTTAACTGCGTTTGCATTTCCGTAGTGGATTCCGCTTGGTCCCGGAGTCCCATGAGACGTACGGCTGCCGTGATCGCTTCGATCCGGGTGACGGTGTTCTGCGGACGGAACGAGCCGTCGGAGTACCCTTCAAAAATACGTCTGGAAGCGAGGTCAGCGATATACCGCAATGCCCATTCCATATCTTTGCTCTGTATATCCCGGTAGTTAAACTGAATCTTCTGGCCATGCCAGCCGTTATTTCCGTTTTTGCCATTGTTGCTGTGCGACTCTTTTCGGTCATCGTTCCGGTCGTTGTCCTTGGCGAACGCGCTTGTGCCAGCACCCAGCATCATAGCTAAGGCGAGACTGGATACCAATACTTTTTTGGGCAAATGTTTCATGCGGAAACTCCCCCTACACGAGTATGAATTATTAAGATGAATAACTGCTAACTATAAACAATAAATACATTCGCGGCCAGACCAAAATTTGGGGGGGAGGAAAAAAAATAAAAAAATAGCCCGTCCGCCAACCGGCAGTCAGACTATGGCGCAGCTTGTCCACCTTTGTCCTATTATCTGAAGTCCCGTCTATACAGTCCAAGCGGTGAAGCTGTTCCAGCTGCTCTTCGAGCCTTATTTTTGCTTCCAAAACGGCTCACCTTCCGTTATGATGATGAAAAAAAGGAGGCTTCGCGAACGATGGAGATTCGATTGCGCGGACATCATTTACTGTGCCTGCTCGGCTTTCGGGGCATGGGCTATTCGGCCGCTTTTTCAGCGAATATGACGCGGGTGTACAACGAACTGCGCGAGTCGCCGGAAACGACGATTGCCTTGGTCCAAGGCCCGGACGATTTATGTACCTGTTTCCCCGCGGATGGGCAGTATCACTGCGAGAACCGATCGGTTGCGAAGCATGACGAAGAGGTGATCCGGCGGCTCGGCTTGGAGACGGGCACGCGAGTGCCGTGGTCGACGGTGCTGGAGAGAGTCCGTGCGGCGATCGCACCGGAGGATATCAACGTGCTTTGTGTGACGTGTCAGTGGCGCTCCTACGGTGTGTGTGAGGCCGGGGTTCGCACCATCCGGCAAGGAGAAGGGCTTCCCCCTCTCCCCTAGCCTTCCAGCCAAGCAAGCCTTATTCAAACAGCTCCGGCAAGTTCAGCTCCGCCCTGCTGCATATTCCTTCCTGCAGGGCCTGCTGGCGAAGCACCAAATACAGCTCGGCTTTTGTCGAATACACGTACGGCAGGACAAACAAAATTCCGATCCCAAGCGCTAACGCACCTAGTAAGTACCAGCCGATGAAGGACAGATCCAGCACAAACATCCGCCACTTATGACCACGCGTCATCCGGTTGCTCAGCTCAACGGCGCGCTTTGTTCCAATCCCGGGATTTTCCGCCAAAATGAAGGGTACCATGCTGTATGCGTAATATTTGACGTACCCTGGGATAATGAGCAGCAGGAACCACAAGAAGTTCAGAAAGTCCTTCCAAATCATTCCCTTGACGACTGCTTTGTAATGTCCTCGGGCGAAGCCGTGCCCCAAATGGTTCATGTTCACGTCTTCCTGAGCGGCCTGCTTGAAATACTGCTGACCTCCCACCGCCAGCGGACTGAGCACAAAAATGCGAAAGGCCACCACCGCCAGAGCAACCACAATCCCCACGAAGATAGCCACAGCCGCAATAGCGATCATTGCCGGACCCCAATCCCCGCTCCATTCGTGCCCGAGCCCAGGCGTAGAGATCGTAGCTCCGCTGTGCTGCCTCCCATTGCTTGAATTCAAGGCACAGCTCGGAAGCCCCTCGCCTGTAATCGCAAGCAGCAGGCTCACCAGAAACGCCTTCCAATACGAGGTGCTTAGCACCGACTTGGCTCTTGCTTTTAGTTCCGCACGCGTCCACATCTTGAATGATAATCCCCTTTTTCACTTGAAAATGTCACTTTTCTTCCAACCGTATGCCAAAATATTGCCGTAAAGCCTCATGAAACGCTTCTTTCGACTCCGGCGTGAAAGCTTGCACCCCCGCGGGAGAGAAGATCCGGACTTCATCTCCGGCGATCGAGTTGCGGCCTTCCGCCGTACGAATCGCTACCATAGGTCTACGCGTAAAAATCGAATCGGTTGCATTCTCGCACCAATAAGTAGCCATGATATAATCCTTCGGCAGCTGCGGCTCCTCGGTGAACGAATAGATTCGGCTCCATTCGCCGTGCTTCAGCTCACACAGCAGCCAGCCGAAATACGGATCGCGCTCCATCCGGTAGCGTTCCTCCCCTTGCTGGACCTCCTCCAGCTCCACCAGCGGAATCGGGCGGCGTGGAACAATGCCTCCCACCCCTACATCACAAAGGTAGCTCCCTCCCTCTGCTTCCACCTTCAGCACCTGATGGCGGCGCTTCGGAGGCGTATTCTGCTCATCTCGCCAAAATCTGGCCATATAATCCGTGACCGAGTAACCCAGCTCGCGCAGCAGCCACCCGAACAAGGCGTTCAGCTCAAAGCAGTAGCCTCCACGGCGCCTGGTGACGATTTTATTGAGAAGGTCCGGGATCTCCAGCGACAGCGGGATGCGCTCCAGAATGTCCAAATTCTCATAAGGGACGGAGTGAAGATGGCGTTCCTGCAAATCGGCTAGCAAGCGGGCGCTGCCATCGAGCGGGCCGGCGTATCCGATCCGGTCGAGATACGCGCGTACTTCAGGCTTGACTTGAACGGTGCTGCTGTCCATTATGCTATCGACTCCTTTTTCGCTCATACGTGATTTCACTATTTCAAGTTTATTCGTGACTCCACTCCTTTTTCCCTCCCGTTGGCAGAGACTTTAATGCGTCCGTATTAGGCACCTGCCCTCTCGAATCTATAATTGATTGCGCTTACTTCTAAAAATGAGTACGGTGTCCTAATGCACTTTGGCACGCCGATTCATATGATATAGTACAAAACCTCCAAGGGGGTGAGATAAATGACTTTCACGCTTACGGGTTGGATGCTTTACTCGATGCTGATCATGCTTGGCCTTATGGGACTTGATATGCTGTTCAGCTTGTTCAAATCCCTTAAATCCGGATCTTTCTCCTTCAGCTTTATGCTTGGCTACCTGCAAGATATGCTCTTTTACTTCTTCCCAATGTTCCTGATCTCTAACATGATGTCCCTTGATCCGACAGGTTGGTTCATGATGATTTTCTACTACCTCGGTGCACTAGGAGTTGCTCTCAAATATTTGTCCGATTTGAAAAATAAAATGTAATCGAATTCGAAGTCGCCTCCTGGAGTTCACCATCCGAGCTCAGGGGGCGATTTTTTATGTTGTTTTTCGTCTATTAATAGAAGCCCGGTTGTCCCATCTAAAAGCGGTATTAATTTATACCTTAAGCCTACATAAATTTTTACTGAAGACTAGACTTACCTCATTAACAAAATCCCATCAGATTGCGAGTGATGCAAAATGGCGGTGAAGGTTTGTGCCAATTGTAATGAGAAAGTCGATGAGAACGCTTTTATTTGTAAATTTTGCGGGGCTGTCCATCGTGGAACAGGTGAAGAGCTGGCGGTAACGGCAAACGAAAAGCATTCCAGAAAGGGCGAAATTTCGTTTATCGTCGCATTAATTGTGCTTGTGATCCTAGCCATCGTGCTCATGATCAAGCAATAGCGGGCCTCTATCCGTCTTGACATTGCAGCCTTGTCAGGTATAATAATTAGAAAATTGCAATAATTGGATCGATGATTGGGACAGTAATTTTTGGCAAAAGTCGCAGCGAGCCGGGACAGTGCAAGCCGGTACGGAGTCAAGAATGAAGCGGACCCAGGAGATGGCCTTCCGAATTTGCCATTGGCATTGTAGGGAGTCCCGGTGAAAGCCGTTAACCTTACGAGTGGTTAAACTTCGGTTTAACAACAAGAGTGGTACCGCGAATGCATAAGCCTTCGTCTCTTTTTTAAGGAGACGGGGGCTTTTTTATTTTTTCAGAGGAGGAATTCCAATGTTAAGTCAATGGTTAGTAAAGCATATTCAAAATGCGGTACAAAGCTTGCTGGACGAGCTCGGTGCTGCGGAGGCCCCCGCCTTGAAAGTCCGCGTGGAGCAGCCGGCCCTTATGGCGCATGGCGATTATTCCGCCAGTATTGCTATGCAGCTGGCTAAGGTGCTTCGTAAACCGCCGCAGATGATTGCCGGGCAGCTGATGGCGAAGCTGGAGGAAAATGAAGCGGTCAAGCAGCTCGTTCTGCGGATGGAGGTCGCTCCTCCGGGCTACATCAATTTGTTTATCGACTGGACTCGCTGGGCACAGGGGGCGTTTGACGCCGATGCTGCTGATGATGCTGATGCTGGACAAGCGTCTACTCGCGCCAAGGTCGTAATCGAGCATACCTCCATCAACCCGAACAAATCGGCCCATATCGGGCATTTAAGAAACTCCTGCATTGGTGACGCCTTGGTACGCATAATGAAGCGCACCGGTTATTCCGTCGAGGTCCACAATTACATTGACGACTTGGGCAATCAATTGGCGGATACGGTGGTCGGGATGCTGCATAATCCGATACAGGAGACGCATATGCGCTTTGGTGATTTTTGCTGGGATGTTTATGCGGCGATCAATCGGGCCTACGAGTCGGAGCCGAAGCTGGTAGAGCATCGGACTGAAGTACTGCATGCGCTGGAGGAAGGACATTCGAATCTTGCGTGGATGGGCACGCTGGTTGCCGAGCGGATTGTGCGGGAGCATGTGGAGGAAATGAAGCAGTTCGGCATCGACTATGATTTGCTTGTCTGGGAGAGCAACATTGTCCGCGAGGGCTTCTGGGCGTCAGCTTTTGAGTTGCTGCGTCAGACTCCCCTGTTCACCCTGGAAACCGAGGGAAAATTGGCCGGCTGCTGGGTGCTGAAGCAGCGTATGGAACCGCAGGAGCCGGGCACCGATTCGGAGGAAGCTCCAGCTGAGCATAGTGCAGATAAGGTGCTGGTCCGTTCCAATGGCATTTTAACGTATACGGCCAAGGATATCGCATACCACCTTTGGAAATTCGGACTGCTGGACAAAGACTTTCTCTACGCTCCGTTCAGCGATGGAATATGGACCTCGAAGGCGCAGGGGACGAGGCAGGCTTTCGGCCGCGCCGATGTCGTCATCAACGTCATCGACTATCGGCAGCAGTACCCGCAAGCGATGGTGAAGCAGGCGCTGGAGGCGCTGGGCTTTGAGAAGCAAGCGGAGCAGCTGCGCCATGTGAGCTACGGCGTCGTCTCGCTAAGTCCGGCCGCCGCCCGTGAGCTCGGGATCGATACCTCCGACGGCAAGGCGTCGTACGCGATGTCCGGCCGTCAAGGGATCGGCATCAAGGTTTCGCAATTGCTCGACCTGATGGAGGGTGTCATTGAACAGAAGCGTTCGGATAAAAGCGGGCTGTCCAGCCGCAGCATAGCTGCCGCCGCGATCCGTTACTACCTGCTGCGCTTCAACTTGCAGACTGAAGTGGTGTTCGATCTGCAGCAGGCCACGGAAATTTCCGGCAATACAGGGGTCTATTTGCTCTATGCTTATGCCCGAACGGTCAGTCTGCTGCAAAAGGCGGAGCGCGAGCTGGGCCTGGTTCCGGCTATTCCAGAGCAGCTGCCTGCGATGGAAGCGCCCGAATATGCGCTGCTGAGGCATATCGCCAATTGGCCGGATGTGCTGGATGCCGCCGCGCAAGACCTGGCTCCTAGCGTCATTTGCAGCTATGCTTATGAGCTGGCTACGCTGTTTAGCAATTTTTATGCCGCCTGCCCAATCCTGAAGGCCGAGGATGAGACGAAGCAAGCGTTCCGGATCTGGCTTTCTGCTAAGATGAATGCTGCGCTTGGCGACGCGCTTCAGGTGCTGGGGCTGCCTACGCCACAGCGGATGTAGCTTCGATATTGGCTTTGGCTTTGCGCGCCAAGGCATGATAAAATGACGGAATGTCGGTTGTCGACAATTAGCATACGCTACTTTCATAGGCAGGAGATACGACGAATGGCTTTGAACCGCAGGCTGGTAACCGATCAAGACTTTCAAGAAGCGATGGACCGACAGCTCAGTGTACGGGTCTTTCAAGATGATCATATCGTCGATTCCGGCGGGATCATCATCCGCTTTACCGATGACCTCATTGTCGTGCAATCGAGGGTCAGCGACGTTGCGTATCATCAGCGGAACGCATGCGAATTTTTCGAGATGAAAAAGCAGCGATAACATGAAGCAGCTCCCCATATTCCGGGTCGATCGTCCGGTGCTGGGGAGCTGCTTCGTTTATTTGAACAAGGCGACGAATACGTCGATTTCGTTGTTCGCCTGCTCCGGCTTGTACCGCTCGTCCCATATCTCGAAGTCAAAACCATCCGGACAGCGCTCGCTCTGCTGCATCCATGGGCCGTACAACAGGTCATAGGTGCGTCCGAGCTCGGATTCGAGTCCGCTATGCGTCATCTTTACATACTGCTTCTCGGGGAGCGTTCGGGCAGACATCCCCTCCGGCGGCGTTGTCCCCTCCGGCACCACGTACCCGATGACCTGCGTAAAAGCATCCACGTGCGGGTTGAAGCCTTTCTTCTTCGGGTACACCTGGATCAAGTAGACGTGATCGTTCAAGCGAGACGGAAGCTCGCCGGTGCGATCTTGCAGCGTACGATGGGCGCTTTTGCCCAGCTGCTGCTCGATGATTTCGTTCAGGTTCGCTTCATAGCTAATGCCAACGACAGTGAAGGAAGGCAGCGTTACGACCATAGGTTGAATAGTGGCAGACATGAGGATTCCTCCTAAAAGTATGGATGATTGACGAAACAGCAAAGGCCGCCGGTTAGGCAGCCTTGACTTTATGAACAGTACCAATTTTGGAAAGTCCACCCATATTTTATTTTAACGCGACATGCAGCACCCTGTAAATTAAAACCTCACCCATGAAACGATTTCCAGAATCCCCCATCGACGGCGATCATATTCATAATTTCAGTAAACGGAATCGTAAACGTCGGGAAGCCTGCGGCATACGGCGCAATATCATACGGGGCAAAATAAAGATGCAGCGCATGCTCCGTCACATAAAACGGCTGATCCGGCTTAATCCCCTTATAGGTATCCGGAAAAACGTAGGAATACTGCGGATCCGTCTTAATTTGCTTGCCCACAATCTCGCTGAGCACCGCCACATAATTGCTGCCAGGCTTAAACAAGTCCTTCAGCTCATAAAAGCGGCCGTCCACCAAATCCACATGCGCGTATACCTTGCTAGGCATCCCATGCGCAGCGCCAAACGGGAAATTGTAGCCGGTCATCTGCAGGACGAGCAGCTCCTTTTTAAAAAAGCTCACCTCAAAATCGCCGTTGTAGCTATAGCTGAGCTGCACATTGCCCGGAATCGGTTTGACCTGGGACAGCTCTTTGAGCCTCGAGTTGACTCTTTGCTGCGCCGCCAGATCCCGCATCCCCTCCACCTGCGGAAAATAAACCAAATAATCCTTGTTCGGCTTATATTTATCTTCCTTCACGCGATACTGGGCATTCAGCGGAATGACCGTGTTCTGCTGCCAGACGATGGCGCCGTTGCGGGTCAAATAGGACTGCCGCATATCGACATTGGCTTGAATGAGCGAATCCTGCAGAGTTAGCGTGCCGTTGCCGTTCACTCGCGGATACCCTGGGGCCGGCTGGCCGCTGAGGTCGATGAAAAACGTCTGCCGCTGGTCGCTGGCGGAAGCGAGCCCTTTTTTATATTCGGAGACGTCGTGATATTTAAAATCAGTCAGCAGCTTCCCGTCCAAATCCGCGATAGCAAACATGGAGCCCATCCACGGCTGCTCTTCATTGATCGCTTTGCCGATCGCTAGCCGCTTCTCTCCGAGCTGCCGGATGTCGTTGTACTCCGGCTTCACAATGGTTTTGCCCAGCGCGTCAATGACGCCATATTGGGCTTTAAAGCCGTCGGACGTATTCACCACGGCCCGCCCCTCTTGAAATGGCAGCGCGAACACATAGGCCGGCTGAATCACGATTTTGCCCTGTTCATCGATGTAGCCGTACTTGCCGTTAGGCTCCTGCTGGAAGGACAGCCTACCGTCACTTAGCGGGCCAACGCTCGCATAGGGATACGAAGCCAGCCGCTGGCCGTCTGGTCCGATGAGCGCATAGTCGCGATCTTTGATTTTGACGACCGCCTTCTCGTGGTTGAAGTCAGCTGCCTCCTCAAACTGTGCCGGGATGACCTCTCTGCCCTGCGCGTCCAGATAGCCGTATAGGCTCTTGCCACCCGTACCCTGGACATTGAACATCGCCCGGCCATCATGCATGGACGAAATGTAGCTGTAGGCCTTCCTTGTCACGATGCGCCCCGCTTCATCCATCAGCTTAAAGCCCTCATGATCCGACACGACCGCACGGCCTTCCGAGAACGGATTGATCGACTCATAGATCGGCTGCACAGCGTACCGCCCGGCGGAATTGATCAGCCCGTTACGACCATGAGCAACAACTACGGCCAGCCCATTCTCTTGAAAATCAAACGCATACTCGTACTGCGGGTGAATCGTCAGCATCCCTTTATTGTTGATATAGCCCCACTCCACACCGTTCGTCGTTTTGACCGAAGCAGGGAATGCCTCAACGACACGGTGTGCCAGCGGCGAGAACAGCGGATGCACCGCACCGGCTGATCTAAAGCTCCCGTCCCGCCACTGCAGCACCTCCACGCGGTACGTCCCCGGTGACTCCTGCCTCCACAGCGCCAGCTCCGCCTGACTTTCGTCGCCTCTCCGTTCCGTTGCATGCATCACCTCGAGGTAGCTGAACGGCATCAGCTCCTCGGGCGCAACATCTCGAAAGCCTTCCATCGTCAGATCGTAGACCGACAGCCTGGAGCTCAGAGAGCCCTGCTGCCAGCCCGCGATGAGGCTGCTTCGACCGCCGGTGACCACCGGAGCCGCTGTCAATACATGGATATTAACGCTATCAGGAGGCGCCTCCCCATCGAACACGGGTGCCCAGCCGTACCCATGATACTTCAGCACAAAAAACCGCAGATTCTCTCCTAAACGATACACTGCGGACAGCTCCTGCACGCCGTCACCATCCAAATCCGCCGCACAAATCGCCGCATACTCCCGATTCGATTGATGAAGCGGCTCCAGCTGCCCCCCATACGGTAAATGCGCTAAGATTAGCTGGACAATTTGCTCTTCGTTCGCCATAGCTCATTCCCACCCCTAACAAAAAAATGACCGCCGTCCCCGCCGGCAGTCGCAGTCCTTATTGTTTGCCTTCCGCGGCTAGCAGCAGCTGTTTGCGCCGATCCGCAATGACACCGAGCAGTACGACAATGAACGCGAGGCCCGCCGGTACGATATAGTGCCCTGCCGGGAAGACCTCCTCCATCCAATCCCCCAACGCTTGATCGCCGGTCAGCATTTCCCCCGACGTATACCCCAGCAGCCCGGATCCCAGCGTAATAATAATGGGAAACCGGTTCATGAGACGCATCAGCAGCTGACTGCCCCAAATGATGAGCGGAATGCTAATGGCAAGCCCCAGCACGATAAGCGACAGCTTCCCGTTTGCCGCACCGGCCATCGCCAGCACATTGTCCAGACTCATGATCAGATCGGCAAAAATGATCGTCTTCAGCGCATCGAGCATGCTCGTTCCGGATGGCACATGCTCCTCTTTCCCGTTGCCCTTCAGCAGCTTGATCGCAATGTAAAATAGCAGCACCCCGCCGGCCGCCTGCACAAATGGAATTTGCAATAAGGACACGGCGATGAAGGTGAGAACAACCCGAAGGCCGATCGCGCCAAAGCTTCCCCAGAAAACGGCTCTTTTCTGCTGCTGAACAGGCAAATTCCGGCACGCCAGAGCAATGACAATCGCGTTATCGCCGCTGAGCACCAGATTGATCAGGATCAGCTTCATTAAGCCGATGAACAGCTCCCCTGCCACGCGCACTCACCCCTTCAATACCATCAATATATTAGGCGAATAACGCTTTCATACCATTTTCGATTAGAGACAAGAAAAAGCCGCGGAAGCCGCAGCTAACAATTCAGCGTTTGGACGGATGCCGAGCATTCATTTTTCATGTACAATAGAGGTATAGAGAGTTAAGCGAGCATTCGAGGTGACATGAAATGGACCGGGAGATCACGACCACCCCTGTAGAATTGACCACAGCCCAGCCTTCTGCGCCTACTGCGCCGATCGTTGGAATTGAAGAATCGCTCCCGCAGCAGCTCAAGGTATGCGCCTACTGCTTGGAGCCAAGACCGCTGACCGAATTCATCCGCCGAACGGGGAGGAAAGCCGGCAAAGCGTCGCGCCGCGGGGCATGCCGAACCTGCCGCAAGCTGCGGAAGGAAGCGTCCATCATGAATGGCGCCGATGGCGCATCTTCGGAAGACGAATCGGTGACGGCTGAGCCTGCCGCCTTACTGCCCATTGCTGGGGCCCGGTGTGTACGAAGAATACCAAGACCGATTCCTGCTCCGCCTCCCCCGCCCAAGGGATTGGATTTATCGGAGCTAAAGGCGACTCGCCAAGGCATCGTCCGGATGCGCGGCCGCACGGACAAAGGCCGTAGGTGGCTGCAGGAGACGGACCTCGAGACCGCAGCTACGCTTGTCCGGGAGTTCGCTGCTGTTGTCGTCAATCGGCACACGATCCGCCGCATTTACAGCAATAAGATGTTTAAACAGTACATTTTGAGTCGGGATGAGTACACTTGTTATTTTTGCGGCGAATATGGCGAT
Organism: Paenibacillus cremeus; assembly: GCF_007786445.1. Classification (GTDB taxonomy): domain Bacteria; phylum Bacillota; class Bacilli; order Paenibacillales; family NBRC-103111; genus Paenibacillus_G; species Paenibacillus_G cremeus. The sequence continues at coordinate 19,017 of NZ_VNJI01000005.1, forward strand.
ACGATCGATCATTTGCTGCCCCGCGCCAAAGGCGGCCACACGACACCTCTTAATTGCGTGTGCGCCTGCAGCCTGTGCAATCAGAGCAAAGCGGATCGCAGCCTGGAGGAATTTATGATTTCGAAGAAGGATTAACAGCCGAGGCGGGGTCAAACTTCCAGTTTGCGCATGATCTCCGCCATCTTGAGCTCAATATAATATTGCGGATCGAATACCTTAATAAACCCATACTGCAGCTCCTGCCGCTTCGTTTCCGCGAGCATCACGCAGACTCTGGCCAGACCTTCAATGAGGCTCATCTGCTGAGGATGATCGTTATGATGCTTTAAGGTGAACTCGATGATCTGCTCGCATTGTTTATCCAGTGCTTGAAGAAACTCGGCATCGTACCCTTTGGATTTCATCGTCATCGATCTCCTTTGATGGGACATGGATTTGATTACAGCATATTCACGTTCGAAGCAATTCATGAAAATACCAGCTTTTCCAGAATTGTAACCGCTTCCGAAGTCGGCCCGGAGTATGCTATCCTATGGGGAGAAGCTAGATGAAGGGTTGTGCAAGCACATGGGGGAGAAGCTCTCTTTTATGGAGCGATACAAAAAGGATCATCAACACCCAGTCAACAAATTTACACATGCCATCGGCATTCCAATGATCGTGCTCTCGCTGCCGCTCCTGATTTGGAGCTGGAGGTGGGCGCTCTTTTTGTTTGTTCTCGGGTGGATTTTCCAGTTCATCGGTCATTATTTTGAGGGGAACCCGCCATCGTTTCTGAAAAATCCGGTGTTCCTGCTCATCGGTCCTTGGTGGATCGTAAAAAGGCTGTGGTCTGCGCTCAGCGGCAAGCCGATGAGTTAGCGTTAGCTTTCATCGCCTGCTGCCATACTTGCCATTTGCTGTAGTGCTGTTGGAGGCGGCCCCTCCTCCAGTCGCTGGCGAATCAAGTCGGCACTGGCTTCCGGAGGGAGCACCGAGGTATCAACCTCCAAATCATAAATGCCGGGCTGGTGGACAAGCTCCTGCCACAAACGGACCGGCTTCGGTACCTCGCCCTCCGCAGTATAGCCTGCCTGCCAAGTAGCCAATCGCCGTTCCATAACGACATCCAGGGGGCACCGTACGCCCACAAATAAACCAGGCAAGCCACTCAATAAATCGATCCACGCCTAAGTACATCCATACCCCATCGAACCGATTTTGAATCGCCTCCGCAATGCTGGACTTCCCCGATCTAGGTGTACCGTTGAGAATGACGATTTTTCCAATCTGCTTTGCTTCCTGCAGCCGCTTTCTCCTTTGCTAGCACAATTTCGCATATTTTCTCACCAATGTATATCTATGATACCTCATCTGTTATAAAATGGTAGTGGTTACTTTTAACGGTGGATCTCAACCGGAAAGGAGCAGGTCATGCACTTCGTCACGCGGGAAAAACCGTCTCCGGGCAGACCGTGGCTGCGTTTTTGGGCGCGGGCCATCGATGGAGCGCTCTGGGGCGTGCTGTTAACCCTCCTCCTCAGCAGCTTGTCTTTTGGCTCCGGGGATACGAATCAGACGCTCTTATTTAATGTTCTGCTGCTTGCGACTTGGATTTTCATCGAGGCCGGACTGCTGTCCACCGTAGGGACGACGCTTGGGAAATTTGTGCTGGGCATTGAAGTCACGAGCGCTCTCGGGCAAAAGTTAACGTACCGACAAGCGCTGAGGCGAAGCTTGCAGGTGTGGTGGCTGGGACAAGCCCTTGGCATCCCAATCATCATGTATGTGACGAATCTGGCAGCGTATCGGAAGCTGAGCCGTGACGGGGAAACCCGCTGGGATGCGCAGCTAGGGCTTCAGGTAACGCACCGACCGATTCGAGTAGTTGGCACGTCCGGCATTGTGCTCACTTTTGTTGCACTGTTTGTGTTCCGCATGGTAATCCACAACCATTAACCTTTGAAAAAGGAGGCTGCAGCACTTGAGCGCAATATCATTAGGCAACGTAACGGCTAGAGAAATGCGTCCCGAAGAATTGGAGCAGGGACTATCGATTCGCAACAGCATCTTCTCACCCATCACTGCGGAGGATTGGAAAATCGATGGCGATGTCAAGACGGCGGCCATTGCTTTTGACGGCGAGGAAGTGATCGGGTTCATCCCGCTGTACTTTAGGAACTTCCAGCTGGTGCCCGGCGTCCATGTAACCGCTGCCTTCGAAAATGCCGTGGGAACAAGCGAAGCTTGCCGCGGGCGCGGCGTCGGCAGCCAAATGATTGAAGCGGCCTGCCGGTTTCTGCCGAACCAGGCCGATGCCTTGTTTCTATATCGCGGCGATGAGCGGAGTGCCGGCTATCGGTTTTACACGAATACAGGACACTCCGATTTGCATTATGTTCGCAATTATACACGAGCAAATGATCTCCATGAGGCCGGTGGCGCACGGCTGGCTATGCCTCCGAATGTAATCATTTCAGAAGACACAGACACGATCCTTGCACGCCAAGATGAGCTTCTGCCGTTGTTTGAGGACACCTACGCCGCATTTGGCGGATTTCCTCAGCGCAGGCCCGGCTATTGGGCGCACGCGCTGCGTTCCACGATCTACGTCGCGCATCCGACGGAGTTTCACCTCGTGCAGCTCCAGGAGCAGGGCCGGCTGATCGGCTACGCCATCGTCGGGCGCAAACAGCGCGACGGCGAGCAGGGCCCGCTGCACGTGCTGGAGATCGCCGCGCTCGGCGGCAGCCTAGATCATGCTTCGCGTGTGCTCCAAGGCGTATGCGCCTTCTCAGAGCAGCGCGGCTCCGTCAGCACGATCATGCCGATCGGCTATGCGCATCCGTTCGCCCGGCTGCTGCCCGAGCTCGGGTTTCAAACCCAGCGCCGCTTCCACCAGGTCATGGCGCAGCTTTTCGATCCGCGTCAGCTGTTTGAGCGCGCCTGGCGTGACCGGCTCCGGCTGCCCGGCATCCGGCTGAACGTCTGGACGCCGAAGCGCGAGCTCACGCTGCTGGATGGCGAAGGTGAGGCACCGCAGACCGTGACGCTGGAGATGAAGGAAGACACGCTGACCGCCTGGCTGCTCGGCCGCATTGACCTGCTTGCGCGAATCCGGGAAGGGACGATCACGGTCTTGATCCAACCTCCTGCGAACCCTTCGGGGCTCGACGGCATCGACCGGATCTTGAGCGAAATCGCCCGCGCCATTCCCCATGCGGATTGGGTGTACCACCACTTGGACTATATTTGAGGGCTCGCATTCTTTTTTCAAACCGTAAACAAGCCTTCCCCGGTACAACATGCCGGAGAAGGCTTCTTTGCATCCTTTTTAATACTGCTCCTAGAGCAAGTTCGCCACTTTATTGTTCGACTTCGAATGGTACATCTGGTTGTCCGCTGATTGAAAGAGCGCTTCCAATGTTCTTCCGTCATTCGGATAAACCGCTTGTCCTATGGACAATGAAATATCAATCTTGATTTTCTGCGAGGTATGGTGCAGGTCCCGTTCAATCAGCTCCGGCAAAATGTAAGCATACATCTCATCCACAGCTGGAGCCACGACGATAAATTCGTCACCGCCCCAGCGGACAACGAGATCCTGCTTTCGGCTGTTATTCTTCAGTGCCTCCGCCACAAGCTGAATAATGCAATCGCCGGTTTCATGACCGTACGCATCGTTAATGCCTTTAAAATCATCGATATCGATCACAAAGAGGATCAGCTTGTCCGCTTTGCGATCCATCTTCTCCATCAGCGCCGGAAACCGTGTGTATATAAACCGTCGGTTATATACACCGGTCAGCACATCTTGTTCGGCATGAACCTTAGCTTCGTCGTACTTGCTTCCCAACCACCAAAAGATCGCTCCCAGCACGAGGATCGCCATCAGATCGATCAGCGTCATGCTTATTGTTGATGCCAAAGAATGAAAATACCATAGGAGCACATTGAACATGGCCATGGCCAGTCCGAGGAGTCTGCCTCTGCAACCCTTCATAACGATCATCTCTCGTTTCGCCGTTAGGATGTAGAAATAAAAAAGCTGCTGTTCCATGTCAGAACGCAGCCACTCCAATTACGTACCTCATCTGTGGCAACCCGGCGATCATAATTGTTCCCAATCTTAGACCCGTGGCTTTGCGTCACCATCTTTCGATGGATTTGCCTTTATCAATTTGTAGGTCGAATCTACCATTACTAAATACCTATTATATCATCATTTGGACATAATTTTAAGTTCTAAAAATAATTTAGTATATATACCAATTTTTGTCGATTTTCGTCGTCAGCCCCCGAACGCACAAAAAGAGCCGTCTCTCAAGTAGATGACCTACTTAAGGGACAGCCCCGTAAACTAATGTGGATTTATTCGGTTACTAACCCTACGGCTACTTCCTGGTGTGCGAACAGCTGCTCCAGTGCCTCCGCTGCGAGCGGTTTGCTGAATAAATAGCCCTGTGCTTCATCGCATTTGCGCTGCTGCAGAAACTTCAGCTGCTCCTTCGTTTCCACGCCCTCGGCAATCACCTGCAGCTTCATGCTCTGAGCCATGGCAATGATGGTCGAGGTAATCTCCTCATTGTCGGAATCATTTTTGATATCGAACAAGAATGACTTATCAATCTTGAGCGTATTGATCGGCAGCTTCTTGATATAGCTGAGCGACGAATATCCGGTGCCGAAGTCATCGATCGCGATGCGAATCCCTAAGCTTCTTAAGGCATTCAGCTTAGCAATAACATACTCCTCGTTATGCATCGCAATGCTCTCGGTAATTTCCAGCTCCAGCAAGGTCGGATCCAGACCCGTCTCTTTCAAAATCAATTGCACATTCTCAATAAAGTTTTTCTGCAAAAATTGGCGTGCCGACAGATTGACCGATACCTTCATCGGGTAATGTCCCTGTTTCTGCCATGTTACATTCTGCTCGCACGCTCTGCGCAGCACCCACTCGCCGATCGGAACGATCATGCCCGTCTCTTCGGCGATCGGAATAAACTCCATCGGAGAAATTAAGCCCATCTCCGGCTGATTCCAGCGCACCAGCGCCTCGTTCCCGGTAATCCGGCCCGTTCTCAGATCTATCTGAGGCTGATAGTGAAGCAAGATCTCGTTATTATCGAGCGCTGTACGCAGGCGTTTCTCCAGCTTCACACGCTTGGAAATCACTTCGTTCATTTCATAGGCAAAGAACTGGTAGTTGTTGCGCCCTTGCTCCTTCGCCCGGTACATGGCAATGTCCGCATTGTTGACCAGCGTTTCAGCAGCCTTCCCGTGCTCAGGGAATAAGCTGATGCCTAGCGATGGCGTAACGAACAGCTCGTTGCCTTCGCAAATAAACGGCTTGGACAATTTGGTCAAAATATTTTGTGCTACCTGTGCGACATCTTCTCTTGTCTGATGCAAAATTTCCAAAATAAACTCGTCGCCGCCGGTCCGCGACACGGTGCCATGGCCGGCAATTTCCTCCGAGATGCGCTCCGCCACCGCCTTGAGCAGCAGATCCCCTACGGAATGCCCGAACGTATCGTTCACGAACTTGAATCGATCCAAGTCTACAAAGATGACCGCGAAGCGGCTGGAGCCGTCATTGGATTCCAATCGGTCTTGAAGACTTGTAATAAACGAACGGCGATTCGGCAGCCCTGTAAGATAGTCGTGGTAAGCGTGATATTCGATTTCGGCATTTTTGTTCTTCAGCTCGGTCGTGTAGCTCTCCAGGTTATGTGACATGATGTTCACCTGGTTAGCCAGGAGGCCGAACTCGTCATTGCGGTTAATGCTGACCTTGGCGCCGAAATTGCCGTTCGCAATTTCGCCCACCTTCCTCAAAATCAAGTTCAGCGGTCGAACAATATACGTGGCGAGCACGAAACTGATCAAGAGCACCACCGTAATGACGATGAGGGAAATGATTAAATTGTTGTACAGCTGCTTGTTCAGCACGTTCTGTATAATGTTGTAATCATTCACAATGCCGATGACATACGGGGTTTCGCTGTTGATCGAGATAAAGCTTTTGAGCACCTTCTTGTTGTTCACCGTTGCGATATAGCTCACCAGCTTGCCGGTCTCCATCGCCTCGGTAATGCTGGCTAAATCCCGGTTTTTATCCTGGAATGTATATTTGCCGAATTGAATCTCTTGATTGACGTAATCGATGTACTTGACGCCTTCGATCTCCGTATAGATCGGCGGTTTGCCGAACGTCTTCGGGTTGAAACCGGTAATTTCCAGAATCGTGTCGTTATTCTTCTTGGTCTGCTCCAGGATGGACTCCGCACCGACTTGGTTTTTAAAGTTGATGATTTGTTCGTCACGCACATATGGGTTGATGATATAGTTGGTCGTTCCGTCGTAATAGTAGCCCCACTTATCGACATGATTAGGGTCGGTATAGGAGGTGTTCATCGGTCCGGACCAGTAATTTTTCAGCTTCTGCCCTTCCGAAATGCTCACGTTTCCTTTATCCAGCAGCTGGTTGAACGCGGTAAACCAATATTTCCAGTCCTTCGTGCTCATGTCGCGTTCTTTCGGATCTGACGATTTGACCCCTTTAATATCGTCACCCACCCGCGTCATCAAGGTGATGTGCGATACTCCGATCTTGTTGGCGACCTCCACCAAATCATCATTGGACACTTTGTTAATGTCCGGATCGAGCGCATATTGGGCCACAATGGCCGCTACGCGCAGCTTCTCCCCGATCAAGTCTTCGACATATTGGGCGCCGTATTGCGAGCGCTCAATCGAGGTGCCAATAATTTTGGCTAACACCTCGGTCTGCTTTTCCTGGTCCGTTCGCAGCAAATTTTCCGTAAAGTAATAGTTGACCACGTTGTTGACGATTAAGATCACAGTTACAACGAAGGAAAAGATTATCGATAATTTCTTTTTCAGGGACAAATAGATCATTCCTTTAGGGGTATAAATAGGATTGGATTGAAGCCGAGTTAAGCGAAGTATTCAAAAAAGTTTTTTTGCGTTTCCCATAATCCGATCTTGTGCAGCTTTGGCAGCGCAGGCTTCAGCATATCGCAAATGACCATCGCCATGACCTCCCCCGTAGGGTTGAGCTCTTTGAATTCCTCGGTGTCGAGATTCAGATGCTTGTGGTCAAACTTCGATATGACCAGCTCGTCCACAATCCGATCCAGCTCAGTCAAGCTCATCACAAGTCCGGTCACCGGATCAGGCTCCCCGGAAACGGTTACATCTATATAGTAGTTATGTCCGTGCCCATGGGGGTTATTGCATTTCCCAAATAATGCCTTATTTTCCTCCTCCGTAAGGTGATCGCTATGTAATCGATGCGCTGCGCAAAAATGATATTTACGTGTTAAGAACACCACGGAATCTCTCCCCTTCTCGGCTTGTAGCCAATGATCCTCCTGCACCCGAATCCGAAACAATTCACAGTTCTTCACTTGATGGTCCAGGCGGTTCCAAAAAAAGGACACCAAATTTTCGGCTGTGGGAACGTAATCCAAGAAATAGGGATGCTCTTTATTTAAAAATTTTCCGTCGATGTCATTCATCACTTGCTTGGTGGCATGATCAATATCTAGCACATTAATGACCACCCCGGACTTCGGGTCGATGTCACCGCGGATCGTGAGCTCTAAAGTATAGTCGTGCCCATGGCCGTTCGGATTGCTGCGGCTCGCGCCAAACACACGCTGATGCTCTTCTTCGCTCCAGCCTCGAACCTGGTAAGAACGCGCTGCTGAAAAGTGTATTTTTCGCGTAAGATACGCTTGTGCCATCTCCATCACCTTTCTGAAATCACATCATTTAGCAGCCGCTTTGCTCGATGCATCCGCATAATTCCACAATATATTACAAAGTAGAAATTGACAATATTAAAAACCTCAAGAATAGCTAAAGATAGGCCTTTGTGAGCAGGTCGTCTGTAACTTTTTTCCTATGTTAACAATTCTATCATCGACACTATTCAACGGTCAATTGAAAGAAATGGTAGTTTCATAGCGAAAAAAAGAAACCTCAGCGCACCGATTCGTGCCCGAGGTTTCCTTCATATCCTATTTATCGATGACAGCCAACACAGCGTCACTTACTTGAGTCAGCTCACTCACCTCAGCCGGTGTGAGGGATACTTTTGCGGCGTCCGCATTTTCCTTGAGGTGGGTCGGACTTTGCGTGCCTACGATCGCCGATGTCATCGCATCCCGGTGAAGCAGCCATGCAATCGCCAGCTGGGTCATCGTGCAGTCCTTCTGCTCTGCGATCTTCCTCATCAGGTCAATCAGCTGGGTTTCCGCTTCCAGGTGCTCCGGTAAGAACAATCTCCGCGTTTTTCGGAAATCGTCTTCCGCCAGCTTCTTGCCGCCAAAATGATAAGCGCCAGTCAAGATGCCTTTGGCAATGGAGCTGTAGCTCATGATCCCAATCTGGTTCTCCAGGCAGTAAGGCACAAGCTCCTTCTCAATCTCCCGGTGAAGCAGGCTGTACTCCGGCTGTATCACATCGATCTGTGCATATTGCGACGCTTCTTTCAGCTGCTCGAGTGAAAAATTCGATGCGCCGATTGCGCGGATTTTGCCTTCCTCTTTCAGCCGGTTGAACTCGCCCAGCGTCTCAGACACCGGAATTTCGTAGCTTGGCCAGTGGATGTAGTAAATATCGATATAGTCGGTCTTCAGGCGCTTCAAGCTGTTCTCCGCCGATTGGCGCACATCCGCCGGAGCGAGGTTCGCCCGGCTTACTTTCGTCGCGATCACGCAATCGCTGCGGCGTCCTGCGAGCGCTTGCCCAACAATCTCTTCGGAATGGCCGGAGCCATAGCCCTCAGCCGTATCGAACGTCGTGATGCCTTCGCTCAATGCCGCTTGCAGCGTACCGATGTTGTTGTCATCACTAGTGAATTCCCAGGGTCCCCCGCCAAGCTCCCAGCAGCCGAAGGTAACGGCGGAGATTTGAAGGCCTGATCGGCCTAATGTGTTGTATTTCATCGTTAGGTAGTCCTCCTTAGGCTATAACCATAAAATGGGCTGACGGATAGCGATATTGCGGCGCACTTCCGTATCCGTAGGATCCGGGTCCAGGCTCTTCCAGAGCTCGATGTACTCCGGTTTATTCAATGCCAGACCGGCGAACAACAGCGACGGCACCTTCGCGGGCCAGCCCTCGTCGTGCTCCACATCCGGCGGCAGCGGCCAAGAGGCTTTATCGATCAAGTACGGGAACAAGTAATCGAGCCCGCGGCCAATGCTGCGCCCATCGGGCAGCTCGAAGCCCCAAAGATCGTCATCCGGTGTAGACAAAATTTGGCACAGGTTAATCATATTATCCAGAACGAAAATGGAGTAGCCGTACGGCTTCGTCCGCCCCAGCTCGCGAGGAAATCCGCCGTCCAGCGCCATTTGGCCCAATAGGGTGGTTTTATAGCGCTCCCGGCAAAATTGCAGCATCTCCTCGTTCCCCGTAAACCGAGCGAAGGCCGCCGCCTGTACGAACCAGCACACCCCATGATTGTTGTCCGCGTTCATTTCTTCAATCCCGTTCGGATGCGTGCTCATCCATTCCAAATAATCTGCGAACCATGCTTTAAGCCCGACATAAACGTCCTCCGACATCGACGCCGAGCTTTTGATCGCATCAATCGCCACCGGCACGTCGATCAAATGCAGCGTATCGATAATGCCGATGCCGCGGCCCGCGCAAATGCCCGGAATCGCTTGAGCATACAGCAAATTCGGGTTCATCCGCGTGCGTTCATCCAGGAAAAACTCACGAAGGAGCTGTACCGCTTTCTCGGCGTAAGCTTCTTGCTTGGTCACCACATAGCCTGCGGCTAGATGCGCCACAAGCGTTCGCATGCTGCGTAGAAACCCACGGTGATAATAAAAATTTTCGGGATTGCTCTCGCCGTCCCTACGTATGTAAGGAAGTCCATCCGGCGTATCCGGGTTCGGCCACCAGTAATCGCCGTTGGAGTAAAAATCATGAGGCCCACCCTCGCTCATCGGCGCCACCGCATCTGTAATATGAATGGGGCTTGCCTTGAGCGATTCGTCGGCATGCTTAACAATCCACGAGCGGTCTATTAACGAGTTCAAATCAAGTTCTGTTGGGGCAGATCGAGCATCCATGTTCATTGGTCCGGATTCACTCCTTCTAGAGCTAGAATAGCTCTAGTGAACATTATAGCCTGAGCAGGTTAAGGAAAACTTGTGATTTTTTATGATTCGGTTGTCTTTTTCCGCTTCACGAGCCGATTTTCACTACGGTCCTGCCGCGTACTGTTCCTTTCAAAATCTCCTGAAGCTTGTCCGGCAAATCAGTGAGCGTGATCTCCTGTCCGATGCTCTCCAGCAGCTGCCGCGGCTTTAAGTCTCCCGCCAGCCTCTGCCAGATGACGCGCCGAACATCCGCCGGACAATATACCGAGTCGATCCCGAGCACATTGACTCCACGGAGAATAAACGGATACACCGTGGTCGGAACCTCGAACCCGCCCGTCAAGCCGCTGACCGCCACCGAGCCGCCATAGCGCAAGCTGCTTACAATGGAAGCCAGCGTCCTTCCGCCGACCGGATCTACCGCTCCTGCCCAGCGCTGCTGCTGCAACGGGGGAAGCTTCTCCGGTGTCAGCTCCGAACGGTCGATGATCTCTTGTGCACCGAGCTCACGTAAGTAATCATGCTCCGCTTGTTTTCCGGTGCTCGCGGCCACGTCGTAGCCAAGGCCGGCCAGCATGGCGATAGCCAAGCTCCCGACACCGCCGGAGGCGCCGGTGACCAGCACGCGGCCCTGATCAGGGCGCAGTCCGTTCTGCTCCAGCCTTAAGATCGACAGCGCAGCCGTAAAGCCGGCGGTGCCCAGCGCCATCGCTTCCTTCAAAGATAGTCCCTCCGGCAGCGGAATGAGCCAATCCGCCGGAACGCGGGCAAGCTCGCTGTAGCCGCCAGGATGCCCCGTGCCCAGCTCATAGCCTGTGGCAATCACCGGATCGCCGGCTTGGAATCGCGGATCGGACGACTGCTCGACCATCCCCGCCAAATCAATCCCCGGTACCATCGGATATGACTTCACAATCCGGTTGTCCGGGGACGCCGCCATCCCGTCCTTATAATTGACGCTGGAATAAGCGACGCGAACCGTTACTTCGCCTTGCGGCAAAGCTTGTTCCGTCAGCTCCCTTACTTCAGTGCTGAAGCCTTCCTCCGTCCGGTTCATGACCAATGCCCGATATGTACTCATCTGGAACTTCGAACCTCCTTGGATCCCTTTTGGGCGGACCCGTTGTGCTTTAGATTTTTAGATAACGTTCTTCAATCACACTCCGATGGTGTAGTTCATGTCCAGCAATAATATAGCCTAGAGACCGCGCGCTGACTTCGATGTTGTTCGCGGTCCCTTTGCGCAGCCACGCTTCATCTTGTATCCCCTGAAGCAAGCTTAGTGTCGCTTGGCGAACTACAGCAAGCTCGTCCACCAGCTCCGCTATTGTCCTCTGGTCGAATGACGCTCCCGCAACGAATGCCTCCTCGCTAAAGCCCGGCAAATTCGTCGTATCGCCCCGGGCGATCCGCAGCAAACGATAGCTCATAATGCGCTCCGTGTCGGCCATGTGGCCCAGCACTTCCTTCAAGCTCCACTTGCCTGGCGCATAACGAAAGCTTCCTCGTTCCTCGGTGATGCCTTCGAGCAGTGCGGTCGTTGCTTGGAGCTGTGAACGCAAAATGTCCGGTAAATTCCCATCCGGCACTAGTTCGACATATTGGCCGAAATACGATGCATATTCGCTTGGTTCAGGTCTCGACAGCCTGCTCATGAGCTCTCACTCGCTTTCCAATAATTGTATCCGATGCTTACCCGCTTTATTATACTTCATTTTGCTCACGAGAAGGTGTTGATTTTTTTCACCAGCGCATCCGTGCTTTTCTTTAAAGCCTCCAGCTCTTTCTGCATTTTCTGCAGGTCTTTGAACATCTGCTTCATGTCTTTATCGTCCGACAGCACCTTGATCCCGTGATTGAAATATTCTTTCATCCTGCGCTCACCCGTCCCTGCTCGATGGTTTTGCTCACAGCATACGGGCGAATACGCTTTTGTGCTTCCACCATTGTCCCGGCCGGCCAACATAATTTTCCTCCACTACGGACACCCTAACAATCGCAGGCTTTGCGAAAGGAGGAGAACCATATGCCGAATTCGGACTTGAACGGGGATACCGAAACTTTTGTGAAAAAGATTCAGGACAATCAGAAAAAAGCCGAGAAAAACAAGCGCACCCAAGGGGACGGCTTCACAGGGAAGCATTTGCCTAACAACCGCCATTAGCCTTATTTGTTAACCGAAAAAGCCTGCTCCCCAGCGATTGGAACTGGAGTGCAGGCTCTTTATTGGTTTAGCTTTGGTTGCGGTGATAGACCAGCGGATTGAGCGGACTTGCGGCCAGCTCTCCCGGCTTAACACCTGGCAGCCAGCGGTTCAAATCGTTGCTTCTCGCTTTGCTGTCCGGCTCCAAGGCGCGGACTCCATCTGCGAAATAGATGATCGTCATGACCTCACGCATCTGCTCCGTCGGATTCCCTGGTGCAGAGTGGAGTGTCCAGCCGGAATGGAAGGTTGCATCCCCGGCGGTGAGCGCACCGTAGTTGACGGTGTTCAGCCCTTTGGCCTCGATGTAGCTGCCGAGCGTCTTATGCGATTCATCGGAGATGAGCTCGCGGGTAATGTGACCATGGTGATGGGAGCCGTCGACGAAGGTCATCGAGCCCACCGCTTCGGATACCGGCACCAGCGGCATCCACATGGTGATCGTATTCCTCGTGTCGAGCGGCCAATAGATTTGATCTTGGTGCCACGGCGTATGGCCGCCACCGGGCTCCTTGAACAGCGCCTGATCGTGGTAAATTCGCACGCCGTCCACGCCCATCAGGTCAGCGGCGATTTTGGCGAAGCGGCGGGCCAGCACGAAGCGCTTGGCTTCCTCGCTCATTTCCCACAGGTTGCCGACCTGGATGAAGGCTTTGCCGTACGTGTCACGTTCATGCACCGGCTTGGTGTGATGATTGTGCTCTCTTACTAAATTTTCGAGCAGCGGCTCATAAATTTGAATTTCCTCCGGTGTAGCAACCCCACGCAGCACGAGGTGACCGCTCATTTGATAGGATGCGATCTGCTCCTGCGTTAAAGCGTATTCCTCATTCAGCTTCGGCAAAGCCTCCAATTGCAGCTCTTTGCTCATCCCCAGCACTCCTCTTAGCCCTCGATTAGATTCCATTAGATTTACCTTTTATATCTTCCATTATAACGAGAGCTGCAGCTGCAAGCTTTGTTCAGGCTTATCGTCTCGTTTGTCAAAAACAACTGTCTTTTTCGATTGAGCCATGCTACGATCAGATGAAAGGAATGGAAAAGGCAGGGAATTCGTCATGTATTTATCCGACTTACTGGAGCAAAGCCCGATGGTGCCGTATATCCGCGAAAGCAACTTTGCCGTACGATCGCCATGGATGATGCCGGAGCGTAGACTGCTCGACTATTTGCTAGTCTATATCCAAGAGGGGACATGCGTTTTTCGGATCGACGGTCACGATTATGAATTCACGAGTGGGGAATTTTGTCTAATTCAACCGAACAGCACAAACCTCTTAGAAGGTAGAACAAATACGATCACGCCGTTTGCGCATCTGGACATCTTTTATTCCCCCTTGCGGGAGCAAAGCTTTCCTACCCGCGCAGGGCAGCTGGATTTGACCGCATACCGCCATCTGATGCAGCCAAGGCTGAACGATCTGACCGGGATTGACATTCCCATCCGACTGGCTCCGAAGCGGCCGGTGCAATTCCGCGAAGCGTTCCTGAACATGGTGGAATGCTGGCAGCATCGCGATCCATTGCTTCAGCTCAAGGCACAGACGCTGGCCTCGGAGATTGTGCTTGCGATCCTGGAGGACCATACGAAGCCGCACGAGACCGTCCGGCTTGCGCCGCAATCGCTCAACTGGATCACCTCATTTTTCTCGTTTCACCTCTCGGAGCCGCTGTCCATTGCGGAGATGGCCCAGCGAGCAAATCTATCTCCTTCCCGCTTCAGCGCTGTGTTCAAGGCGCAATTCGGCGTCCCGCCGCACCAGTATTTGCTCGAGCTGCGCATTCGCCACGCCAAGGAGCTGCTGGAGACGACCGAGCTCCATCTGGAGGAGGTGGCGGGCTATTGCGGCTTTGCGGACATCCATCACTTCTCCAAAGCGTTCAAGGCCAAGACCGGTCAGAGCCCAGGCAGCTATCGCAGCAGGATGCGGGACACGAATGGGGGATAGGTGTCGAGCTGCATAAAAAAACGGCGATCTCAAACCAATTTGGTCTGGGATAGCCGTCAAACTTTAGCGCAAACGTGGTGTAATCTTCCCTTTCATACGGTAACGAGGGCGGCACTGGTACACCCAGATGCAGCCCGCCAGCCAGGAAGCGCCGATGACAAACCCACCGACGACATCACTTACATAATGGATTTGGAGCACAATGCCGCTTATCCCAGTGGCTGCCACCACCATCCCGAGTAGGAGCACAACGAGCAGCCGTCCGATCCCCGATCGGATCCGCCGCCACAAAAAATAGGCCAGCAGCCCGTATAAGCAAACCGAACTCATCGCATGACCGCTGGGAAAGCTGTAGCCCTCCGCATATACAAGATATGGTCCGGGAGGCCGGGGGCGATGGAAGCCCATTTTTAAGATCAGATTGAACACGAGCGAGCCGATAATCACCCCTGCCAGAAAAAGCCGCTCTTTCCAATACTGAACCAACGGATAGAGGATCAGCCATACCATAAACGAGAGGAGCAAAAAGGCGGCTTCGCTCCCGAACCAATTGAACAAAATCATGATGCTTCGCAGAAGGGAAGTAGCGTTATCCTGAAGCATGGCGGTGATGTCATGATCCGCGCCACGAACCTTTTTATTGGATAGAACAAGTACCATAACCATAAAAGCACCGGCACACAACAAGCTGACGAACAACGCGGGCGTCGGTCGGAATCTCCAAGGCATGGGTGCCCGCCTCCTTTTTCACAAGCACCGATTAAGTTGCCCCGAGTTGAACCCGCTCATGCACGCTCTCCAGTCTACTCGTGATCCCCTACTTTTTTCTTTAGCCGCTCCAGCTCCTGCTGCAGCTCTACAACCACCTCTGCATACTCCGGTGAGGCATAAACATTATGAAGCTCGCTAGGGTCCTGTGCCAGATCGAACAGCTCCCATTCCGGCGTCTTTGGCTCGTCAATGGAGCCGCTGGTGCCGAGCGCCTCGCCGTAGTAGTAAATGAGCTTGAAACGTTCCGTACGCACCCCGTAATGGGCATACACATTATGATGAGACAGGTGCATCCAATAGCGGTAATACATACTCGTCTGCCAGTCTTCAGGCGTTTCACCGGCAAAAAGCGGCCGCAAGCTGCTGCCCTGCATCGCTTCCGGAATTGGGATCCCAGCGAAGTCGAGGAACGTTGGGGCAAAATCCACATTGAGCGCCATCGAGCGCATCACCGTGCCGGCCTGAACCGCTCGCGGGTACCGGACCAGAAACGGCATGCGCAGCGACTCCTCATACATGAAGCGCTTGTCGTACCAGCCATGATCCCCGAGGAAAAAGCCTTGATCCGACGTGTACACGACGATCGTATCCTCAGCCAGTCCCTCTTCGTCCAAATAGTCGAGCAGTCGCCCGACGTTATCGTCGACCGAAGCGACGCAGCGCAAATAATCCTTGATGTAACGTTGATACTTCCAGCTCTTGAGTGCTTGGCCGGTTAGATGGGAGGGCGGCTCCATTTTCAGATCACGGGCGTTCAGGTCACTTTCGATTCGCATCTTCGCATCGGCGGCAGCGCGTGCTCGGTTGCTGTAATCGTCTTCGAACGTTTCCGGCTCAGGAATATCGACATCCTCGTACATGAGCGCATGCTTCTCATCGGGCTCCCATGGGCGGTGCGGCGCTTTGTGATGGCACATCAGCAGGAACGGCTTGTCGGGGTCGCGCTGTTTCAGCCAATCTAGGGAGAAATCCGTGATCAGATCGGTCACGTAGCCCTCATACTGCCGTTTGACCCCCATTTCGAGGAGCGTCGGGTTATGGTAATCCCCTTGACCTGGAAGTACGTTCCAGTAATCGAAGCCTGTGGGGTCGTAATGCCCGCCATGGCCCAGATGCCATTTGCCGATCATCGCCGTCTGATAGCCTTCTCGCTGTAGGATTTTTGGCATCGTTTCCTGCCGTCCGTCCAAATCGTCCGCCAACGTTTTGACCCCGTTCAGATGATTGTACAGCCCCGTCAAAATGACCGCACGGCTCGGCGCGCAAATGGAGTTCGTGCAAAAGCAGTTGTCAAACCGCATCCCGCCTTCGGCGATCCGGTCCAAGTTGGGCGTCATATTAATCCGGCTGCCATAGCAGCTGATCGCATGGGCAGCGTGGTCATCGCTCATAATGAACAAAATGTTAGGCCGTTTCGTCATCGCGGTCGCTCAGCTCCCTTCCCTCACTCATAGTCCTGCATCTTCGGGCTAAGACTGCTTTGCTTATTCGCAATCGCCCCCTCCGGCTTTAGAACTTTACCCTGCTGCAGCAGCGGATCGCCGGTTTCCTCCATCCAACGCGCCAACCGGTCTCTCAAATCCGTATAAACCGCCTGATACCGCTCGTTGTGGGCCAAGTTCACGCGCTCCACTGGATCCATGTATAGGTCAAACAGCTGCTCCTGCTCCCGCTGCTCTTCTAAAAAGCCGTGCTGGACTAGGAAGGACTTGCTCGGACCATCGTCGATATTGGCAGGCACCCACTGAGGCCGATCGTCGAAACGGCGAATCAGCTTATACCGCTCCGTCCGGATGCAGCGCATTGGCTCATAGGCGGCGTGGTAGGTGACTTCAGAGTAAATTTCATCGCGGATGCTTGCTGATTCCCCGGTCAGGAGCGGCACGATCGAACGGCCTTGAAGCCATTCCGGCTTCGGCAGCTGGGCCAGCTCGCACATCGTCGGGAACAGATCGAGCTGCGAAACGAGCGCGTCCACTACCTTGGGATGGGCACCGCTTATGCTTGCAGGAGGCTTGATGATCAGTGAAACGCCGATGCCGGTGTCATACAGCTGGCATTTCATTTTCGGGAAGGCGATCCCATGATCGGTTGTAAAAATGATCAGCGTCTCCCGCTCCGCCCCCGTCTCTTTCAGCGCATCCAGCACAATTCCGGCGCATTCGTCGATGTTCATCGCCGAGGTCATATAGGCGGCCATGTCGCGGCGATTGTCCGGCGTGTCTGCGAGCGGGAATGGAGGCATCACATACTCGGGGCGGACAGCGCTGTGGAGGGTGTCCGGAAACTCTCGATGGGTGCCGAACATGCCGAACGAGAGGAAGAACGGCCGATCCTTCGGGTGCCGGGAAATAAAGTCTGCCGCTCGCTCCGCATTCTGCCGATCCCACTCGTGATTTCGCTTGCCCTGCCGCTCGTGCAAAATGCGCTGGTATCCAAGCTCTTCATCCTGCTTCGCTTCATGCTGAATCCCGCTAAGCACCGTCTCGTAGCCGTGCCGGTTTAAGTGGGACACGAGGTGCTGATTCACGTCGTTCAGTCGGAAGCCTCTGTGAGCGAGCCCGATCATCCCGCACGAATGCGGCGCCATGCCCGTAAGCAGCGCGGAACGGCTCGGGGAGCACGTCGGCCCCGCATTATAGGCATGCCGAAACAGCACGCCTTCCTCGGCGAGCCGCATCAGATTCGGCGTGTCTACAGCGTACCCGTACGGCTGAATGAACCGGCCGGTGTCATGCGTGTGAATATACACAATGTTCATAGTAGTGCGCCTCCTAGGTTGACTTGAAACGTTGGATAGCTCTTCCAAGCTATTACAAGCCTACTGTAGCAAAGCGGCGCTTATGCCGTCCATAGTTAATAATTTGGCGCGACGTAGCAAAAGAAAAACCGGTCATCCAGTTGGATGCCGGTTGGTGTTGGAGCAGGGTGGCTGCTCCTGAATTATGGTGTAGCGCGGCTTTTCCGCTCTACACTCGCGCGCCCTATCGCGGCTTTGCCGCTTCAAGCGAATGCGTCGACTCCCTCACGATCAGCTCGGGCCGGTACACGACGTCGCTTCCGCGCCGCTCGGCTTGGCCTTCGATCAGGTCGAGCAGCAGTTCCGCTGCGGTGATGCCCAGCTCGGCCTTGGGATGGGAGATCGTCGTGAGCTTGATCTCGGTGGCCGTGGCCAAGAACGAGTCGTCGAAGCCGACGACAGACACATCGCCGGGCACGCGCAGCGCCGCTTGGCGGACCGCTTCAAACAAGCGCACCGCCAGCTGGTCATTGTAGCACACAAAGGCCGTCGGCCGTTCCTCGCCTTGAAGCAGCATAGCCGTCGCCGCAGCTTCCGGCGCGTGCTCCTTCGTCTCCGTCGTATAATGAACGACGGCCTCCGGCAGCAGGGGCACGCTGTGCTCCCGATGCGCCCTCATGAAGCCCTTAAGACGCTGGACGCCTTGCAGGTCATCCGTCTTGAAAAATCCGGCGATCCGGCGATGCCCCAGGTCGATCAAATGCTTTGTCGCGAGGTAGCCGCCTTGTTCATCGTCCACCTTGACGCTGGGGCAATCGAGCTCGGCGTACCGTTCATTGATCATCAAGTAAGGGATCTGCGAATAGTCGAGTGACAAATAGCAGTCCAGGTTCGGGTTCCCCTGCGCGCTCTTCGTCGGCTCGATAATAAGCCCTTGAATGGGACTCGACAGCAGCTGCTTCAGATTATCGCGTTCCTTCGCTTTCTCGTTATCCGTGCTGGACAGCAGCATCCGATAGCCGCGACGCCGCAGCACCGATTCTGTACCCCGGACAATTTCCGGAAAAATATAATCCGATATGTTGGTGGTCATGACGCCGATCGTCGGTACTTCCGTGCTCTTGCGCCCCGGGCCGTCGGCGACGAAGGTGCCGCTGCCCTGCCTTCGAGAAAGCCAGCCCTCCTGCACCAAGGCACCGATGCCCTGCCGGACCGTCTGTCGGCTCATCGCGGACAGCTCTGCGATTTCATGCTCCGTTGGCAGCTGATCCCCCGGCTTGAACTTCCCCGTATGGATCCACTCTAAAATTTGCTCTTTCAGCTGTTCATGCTTCGGTTTCAATTTCTTACTCAATGCCGCACCTCTGGAATATCGTTTTTGCTCATTTCACCATTATAGCTCAAAACGCCCAAAGATGTACGTACATCTTTAATCACGTCTGCGTCACATTTCGAGGAGCGTTTTTTACAAATGATTGGCTCGTTTTTTTCCATGGCTTCGCTGCAAGCCTATTGCTACAATACGGGTATTCGCAGCTTACGGAGGGATCATGTATGAGAATCGGTTGGTGCGCTTCGCTAAAAGACGCCGCATTGATTAAGCAAATTGGCTTTGATTTCATTGAACTGCCCCTGGCTCCATTTGGACTAGAAAACCCGGACACCTTTGCGGAAGCCAAGCGTGCAGTAGCAGCCAGCCCGCTGCCTACGTCAGCCTTCAATATTTTTTTTCCCGGTCAGCTCAAGATTGTCGGTCCTGACACGGATCCCGCCCGAATTCGTAATTACATCGCCCGTGCGGCTGAGCTATTAACCGCAGCCAAGGCAGAAATTATTGTGCTGGGCAGCGGCGGAGCTCGTAACGTGCCAGAAAATTGGGAGCGCTCTCATGCAGAAGATCAGCTGGTCCAAGTACTCAACTGGTGTGCAGACGAGCTTCGGGGCACGGGAGTTACGCTGGCCATCGAGCCGCTGAATCGAAAAGAATCCAACATCATCAACAGCGTAGCTGAAGGCGTGCATTTTGCTGAAGCGGTAAATCGGCCGGAAATTCGCGTGCTGGCGGACTTTTACCATATGGATGAGGACCAGGAGCCGCTGCAAGAGCTGCTCAAGCATCGGGATTGGCTGGCTCATATTCATCTGGCGGACACCGGCCGCAGACATCCGGGCTCCGGATCATACGATTACAATACGTTCTTCGGGTATTTGCAGGAGATCGGTTACGACGGTATGATTTCAGCGGAATGTAAGGTGGAGCAGCCGGAAGAGGATATGCGGAGCAGTCTTGCTTTTGCCCGTCCGTATTGGAAGGCCGTTTAAAAAATACGAATGAGCAGGTGTCCGACTCGAATCTTCGGAGCCTGCTCTTTTCAATTACTTGACCAGCCCATTGCGGAGCGCCGCCACCACGACCTGTGTACGATCCTCGCAGCCGAATTTTTGCAAAATCCGATGAACATGCGACTTCACAGTGCCCTCAGTAATCGTCAGCTTTTTGGCAATCTGGTCATTTCGAAGCCCGTAGGCCATCTGCTGCAGAATTTCCTGCTCCCGCTCCGTCAAAAGATCGAGCAGCGGCGAAGCCGTCCGTTCCCCCACAGCTGCTTTCTCTGAGCCGGTGTCCGTTGTCGTAATGACTTTAGTCAGTGCCCCCGCTGCTAAGCCGGTTTTGTACACAGCCTCACCGCGGGCTGCGGAACGAATCGCTCCGAGCATCTCTTCCACCTCGGCATCCTTCAGCAAATAGCCGACAGCTCCCGCCCGAATGCCTTGGTAGATATAGTCCAGATCATCAAAGGTGGTGAGGATGACAATCTTCGTCTCCGGCCGCAGCTTCATGATTTCCTGCGCCGCTTCAAGCCCGGTCATGTTCGGCATCTGTACATCCATCAGAATAACATGCGGATGGCATTCGAGCGCCTTCTCCACCGCTTCCCGCCCGTCCGACGCTTCCCCTACCAGTACCATATCGTCTTGCAGACCAATCATATAGCCAAAGCCTTGCCGGATCATCTTCTGATCATCCGCAAGCAGTACCTTAATCGACTCTCCTGTCGTCATAGGCATCATCGTCCCCCTCTTCCTGCTCAATAGCCGGTGCCGCGGGCAGCTCCGCAACAATTTCAAACCCGTGCGGCTCCCTGATTTTATAATGCAGCTGCCCCCCGCGTTCCTCTACCCGCTCTCTCATAACCTTCAATCCGAAGCCTTCACGGATGTGCCCGCTGGGAACCAGGCAGCCGTTATCTGCAACGCGTATGACCAGACTACTCAGCCCTTTGGTCAGTTGGACTTCCACAAACGTCGCTTGAGAATGGCGAATAATATTCGTAATCGCCTCCTGCAGCAGCCGGAACCAGAGGCCGCTCACCTCCGCATCCATCTCCTCATCGCTTACCTCCGTATGGAACGTATACCGTATGGAAGAAGATGCCTCCATGCGAGACAGCAGCGCCTTAAGCGGTATGATCCCTGAAGCGGAGTGGTCATCCGCCAGCGAATGCACGGAGTTGCGTATATCCGCTAGCCCCTGCCGGGCCACGGTCAGCATCGACTCGATCGACTGCTCCGCTTGCACGGGATCTTTTCGAACCATATAACGAAGCGCCTGGGTCTGTACGATAATCGAGGTCAGGCTGTGTCCCACTGCATCATGAATATCCCGGGCAATACGCGTCCGCTCCTCCAGCACTGCATTTTGCATTGCGGTGACGGAGGCTTCCTGCAGCTGGTCGTACGCTTCTTGAAGCTCCACCAAGTGCCGCTTGTTCAGCTCATACATCTCCATGCGCTGCCTGCGGCTTCGTATACCAAGAAACAAAACGATGGACAATAAGACGAAGGAAAGAACGCTGAACAGATCATCGCGGCCATAACGGATAAATAACAGTACGGTGACGAGCATCGCCGCCATCGCCGGAAAATACGATTTGGATGAAATCAATTGGACGGAGGTGGCAAATAGCAGCATTGCGGTAAAATACAACAGCTTCATCTCATGAAGCCAAAGCATGCCTGCGGCGGCTTCCCCCACGATAAAGAGCGCAGCAAGAAGCAGCCGGCGCCTGGTCCACCAAGCTTTAGGAAGCATCAGGACGACCAAATATGAGGCCCACACGGCGAGATTGAAAACGATTTTCGGCATCGGGCCGGTAAACATTTGATTCACGTGCATAAGAAAAAAAACAATGGCGCCCAACCCCAGCGATCGCCCCGACCATTGAGACTCTTTTAGCGCCACCATCTTGTCTCCCCCCGCCTGCAATGTAAGTTCATTGTAAATGGTTTGCCGTCCGTCTGCAAAATCCAACCCGCCCTCTATCTTAAGATAGAGATTACATTCTATCCCTAGTTAGTCGTGCTCCCTAAGCGAATCCGGTACACTTGTGGTATCGATTCGAAGTCATAACCAAAATTAGGGAGGCACTAACACTTATGCATCAACCGCAATCTTTGATTTATATTGTAGTGGGAATCTTTATTCTCTATCGCGTCTTTCTGCGTGTACGCCGCACGATCGGCTGGCAGCAGTTAAATCCCGGCAAAATGCAAGCCATGGCCGTTATATTCTCCATTGTAGGACTTATTTTTCTTGTGGAGGGCGGCGTATCCCCGATTAATCTGATCTCCGATGCGCTGGGCATTGCTGCAGGGGGTGCTCTGGCCTACTACGGCGCTATGATGACACAGCTGGAGCAGCGCGGAGACGGACGTTGGTACTATCGCCCGAACGTGTGGATCGGCAGTCTTGTGACGGTGTTATTTTTGGGGCGTCTGGGGTATCGCTTTTACACGATGTATACGATGTCTCAATCGGGTCATTCGATGGCCGGCGGGTTTAACAGCTTTACCGGTACCGCTAGCGTGTCGTGGACCACGGGGCTGATGTTGATCATGTTCGCTTACTACGTAGGCTACAATTTACTGCTGCTCCGCAAGAAAAAACACCAGCCGTCGTCCAGCGTCGGTATTCGATAAAGGGGCGACGCTCCCGCTTGTCCAAGGGTTGGAAATATGTTACAACTAGTGGGTAAGGAAAAATGGCTTAGGGAGGATTATGAAATGGCATTAACGTTCATGCAAATGGTGGCTGAAGCCCGCGAGAATGTACCAGGGGTCAGCTCCGCCGAAGCTCGTGAGAAAATCAATGCGAATCCGAACACCTTCGTTGTGGATGTACAGGATGCCGAGGCTGCAGGGGCATGCGGCTTAATTCCGAGCAGCAAAAATATTTCCCTCGGCATGCTGGCCATCCGAGCCGATCTGGAGCTGCCGGAGCATCTCCGGGATCCGGAATTGGCGGATCGTAACCGCCCAGTCCTCGTGACCTGCGGCGCTGGCGGGCAGGCTGCCCTTGGCGCATACCTGCTGAAAAAAATGGGCTTCACGGATGTAGCCTACATTCAAGGCGGCACTACTGCTTGGAAGAACGAAGGCTTCGAGGTCATAAAATAAGAAAAGCCCTGACCGAAGCCTATTCGAGGCTCAAAACTTATAAAGTCTAGTATTATAAAACAAAGGGGCTATCCCATGTGGGAGGCCCCTTTTTGCTATGTGCGATGAGGTTAGTTTGCTCGAATCTCGAGCAGCTCATACTGAATGATGCCCATGGGCGCGTTCACGTTGATTTTGTCGCCTACTTTTTTGCCAATCAGCTCTTTGCCTAACGGACTTTCGTACGAAATCTTGTTATCTGCGGCATCTGCTTCCGCTGGACCGACAATCCGGTACTCGATCTGCTCTGCAAATTCAATATCGTTAAGCAGCACCACCGAGCCGACGCTGACCTCGTTCAAGTTCATGTCTTTCATGTCCACAACTTTCGCCGTTTTCAGCATCCGCTCTAGTGTCAGAATGCGGGTTTCCATGAAAGCTTGATCATCTTTGGCTGAGTGGTACTCGCTGTTCTCTTTCAAATCGCCGTAGCTGATGGCCACCTTGAGCCGCTCCGCCAGCTCCTTGCGCTTGACCGTCTTGAGCTCGCGAAGCTCATCCTCAATCTTCTCCAAGCCCTCTTTCGTCAAAATCACTTCTTCATTGCTCACACGATCCACTCCCTACTTCTTTTTTTCTACTAGCATGCGGTCTGATCCATGTAATTTATACCAATTTTTTCGACGAAATTTCAGAACTATTCCATCCGCCTTATTTATACAGCACTTTCTCTACATTGTATTTGGCCTTAAATTTGTTTACGATGTAGGTTTCGTAAATTTCGCGCTCGACCGGATCTTCCACGGTATATACTTCGATTTTGGTGACCTCGTCGCGATGGTTTTTCATAGGGGATACCGTGTCTTCAAAATGCTTCTTGATTCTTGGCCGCAGCTTTCGGGCTTTGCCGATGAACAGCAGTTCATTCTTGGCGTTATAAAACATAAAGATGCCGCCACGTTCTCTTGTAATGAGATGGAAATCCGTAAAGCCGTATATATGACTCAGCTGGGGATCCTGTTGTTTGGTGATGGTCACATCCGGTGTGGGCATGGTAATCAGTATCAAGCTCGTTCACGTCCTCTTCGGTATATAGGATTACATACTACCATAATTTTCACCACAACGCACGGAACGAAGCAATCCCAGCTCTTCGAAGAGGTGGGATCGAGAATGGCTTTATAGCATTTTTTCCATACAGAGAAAAGGCAGCTTGCGCATCGGGAACTGCACCGTGCCAACCTCCCGGTACCCCGCCCGCTCATAGATAGCGACCGCACCCGGGTTGCCGGTATACACATCCAGCCGCACGCTCGTGCTGCCGGTGTGCTTAGCATGCTCCTCGGCAAATTGCAGCAGCCGCTTGCCCAGCCCTCGTCCTTGAAGGGCCGGATGAACCGCCAGCCGGTGAATGCATGAGGGTGCTCCATCGAGGTCTTCCCAGTGTAGCCCATTATATTGAGCGCTGAATTCCCGGTTGACCGCCACCGCAGCGATCAGCTCCGTACCTTGGCGGATCCCGTAAACGGTGCCTTGGCTCAAATCTTTGCCGATTACGAAGCCGTTCGGGTAAAACCAATCCCACTGCTTCACTCCGCCGCGCCGCAGCTCCGAGGTGACTGTGCGGTACAGCGACAGCAGCGCTTTTTTATCCTCGACGTTCAGCCGCTCAATTGGCATGGCGCAGCCCTTCCTTCAATGAAGCGTAGGCTTCATGGCATTGAATTTATCTCTCGAATGCCTGCGGTAAGCCACCGTCCATAGCACGGTCGCACCCACAAAGCCATACAGCACGAAATTGGTGAGCGCCAAATATTGCTCCGTCGACATATTGAACACCATAACGATCCGCACTGCAGCCTCCGAGGTGAGCGATATCCCCCACACGATGGTCATCAGCCTCATAACGAATCGGAAATACGGGTATTTCCAATTGACATCAAACTCATTATTGGCTACGAAGCGCTTGGCAAGAAAAAACATCAGCGGGCGGCGGAACAGCATCGAACCGAGGAACACGATCCCGACCGAGGCCGTAATGAGTGATTCGCGCACCAGCAAAATTTTTTCACTGCCACCCAGCATCACAAGCCCCAGGGTCAACAGGAACGTGAACAGCATCAGGGAGCCGAAGGCGTCGAATTTGCGGTTTTTGATCAGATGTACGATATTATCTACCAATGGGATCAGCGTTGCGATGGACAGCGCGGCAACCCCGCCCATGTAATCGGATAACCAGACATATAAAGCCCAAGGCACTACCCCATTAATAATCAGCGTAAACATAACATAAGTGCGCATTGACATCGTCAAACACTCCTTTGTTTGGTTAAATATTCCTGTCCTATGATAAAGCACGGGTCATGAAGCGAATTAATTCTTCGACGGTGACTTGCGAGTCCTGCTGCATTACCGTGCTTTGGACGCGAAGGCCGTACATGTAGGTGAGGAGCGAATCCGCCAGCTTATTACTGTCCGCTTCAGCCGGAATGAAGCCTGCTTTCTTGCCGACCTCGATCCAAGCTGAGCAGGTCTGGAGTGTAAATTCGTACACGTCCCTCACAATTTCGGCGACCTTGGGCTGATCCATCTGACCGAGCAGGTAGATGAAAATTTTATTCGTCACATTCGCATAGCTCGTTGCACGAATCATGCCTTCGGCAATCGACTGGAGCGGCTTCTGCAGTCCATAGGATTGCGGGTGGTTGACCGCTTGGCTGAAGCGCTCGTTGGCGATCTCGATCCGCGATTTCATAACCAGGCCGAGCAATTCGTCCTTGCCTGTAACGTAGTGATAGATGGCGCCTTTGGATAAGCCGGTGCGCTGGATGATATCCTGCATGGTCATTTGGCGGCAGCCTTTTTCATGGATCAGCGTCTCGACCGCGTCGAGTATCGCCTGGAAGCTGGATGAAGGATTGGTCATTGGTTCAGGGTCCCCTCTTTCATTTCATTGATCAGTGCCTTGACTCTATTGTCTAAGGCTCGCTTGGAAGCTGAATAAGACGACGATGATTCGGTAGAACATCGGGCTGCTCGAGCTAGCAAACCGACTGTCGGTTTGTCGATGGGTTCATCTTATCATACCGACCGTCGGTCTGTAAAGGGCACTTAGAAAAAATTTAAGCCCAGAACGACAGCGATCGGCTTCGATCGTATTGTTCCAGGCTTAATCGTTAGTTATACAGCATCTCGCTAGGCTCATCTAGGCGAATCGGCAGCTGACCGGACGCCTTCAGCGCTCCGAGCAGTACCTTGGCCGCGCTGCGCAGTGCCAGCGGAGAATTCTCGTAAGCTGCAACACAGGTGGATACGCCCGGGAAAGCGATCACATCCTTCGGGCTGCCCAAGGCGACGACGATAGGCTCGCAGCCGACCGCTTGAAGGGCTCGAACAAAAGCCCCTTGTTCGGCATCGCGATAGGCGTTCGAGGTCGCGATAATGACCTGTTCCCCGTATCGAACACTTCTAACCACCTCGGGTTGAAGAGCCGCAAGCTCCTTCTGCGCTACGACAAACTCGGTGACCTTGCAGCCGAGCTCCCGAAGACCTCTCCCGAGCGTCATCGGAACCTCCTGCATTCCGTGTGCATACAACGGCTCAGCGGCCGTCGTATCAACGGTGATCACATAGAGCGAGCCGTTCTTTGAAACCGGCAGCAGCCTTTTTTCATCGCGAGCTACTGTTATTGATACCTCACTGAGGCTCCGAGCCAAGGCTTGATGCTCGGCACAGCCGACAACCGAAGCTGCCTCTGCTTCCACGCCGTGCTCCACTCGTTTACGCTTGAGCTCCAGCAGGCACTGAACCGAGCGTTCGATGTGCTCCTCACTCAGACGTCCTTCGCGCACGGCTTGAACAATCGACTCGACCGCACGATGCCGGCCAGCCAGCCCATCGCTTACCCAAACGAGATCCGCGCCGGCTTCCACTGCCAGCAGCGCCGCTTGCTCCGTGTCGTTCTTCACCCTGCAGTCCGCCACCACGATACCATCGCAGCTGTATTTTTCACGGATCGATGCTGTCGACAGAACTTTCAAAAAGGTCGTCACACCAGCCTCTTGCCAGCCGCGAAGCAGTTGGTCAGCAACCGCACCTGTCTTGTCCACCCCATCCACGACCGGGGTTAGCTGCATGTTCATTCCCAGCGCCTTCAGCTCGCGACCATAAGCCACACCAGCTTCGTAAGCCGCCTCCACACGACCGCCAGCTGCAATCGCCATCGCTCCCGGCATTACGGTAACTCCGTAAGCCTCCTGAGCCAGAATCGCCTGCTGATCCAAAGCGATCCACAAAGATGCGGCCCCTACCTCCTGTGCTGCGTCTTGCAGCTCATAGCTTATAGCAGCCACCTGATCCGCATCAAGCGCGGAATTCCCATCAAAAATGACCCCGCTTAGCGATCGCTCCCGAATCAAACCGAGCAGCGCCTCCATAGACTCCGTTCCTTCAAATCTGCACATGACCATTTGAGCGACCTTTTGGTTTAGGGTCAGCTTCGTTCCATCTGTCATTTACGCATTGTCTCCCATCTTAAGCTAACATACTGCGCTTTTCATAGCGCTTGTCCACTCTCCTACCGACCCAAGAGCGCCTCCAACCTGTCTTTTATCCCATCGCTTCACGATATTTCAAAGTATGGAACCCCGTTCAATAGAGAGCATAGAGATCCATCATATACGAAAATGGGGCAAGATGACAATCCTTGTTTTCGCTCAGCGCAAAAAAAACACCGCCTATTTAAAGACGATGCTTTAGTGGTTATTGTTTCACTTGAATTGGTCGGCGTTCACGCGACTCTTCTACCGTCCCGCTAAACGAATGCGGAACGTATGATCAAACGGAGTGAGCAGGTTGACATGCAGCTCGTCACCAATCCGCTTCCCCTGGAACAGCAGATAGCCCATCATCGCGTGATTGTTGATCGAGCCAAGGCTGGACAGCTGCTCCGCAGCCAGATCGGCCATCGCCGCAAACACCGGGTCGCGATCAAGTGAAGCCATCAGCCGGTAGATGAGGAAGTACGGCGACAAATTCGCCCGTTGGGCCTCATGCCATGCGGGACGGGCTCCTTCTTAGGATTTGGACTGCATATATTTGCGGTAGTCCCCGGGGGTTACGCCGACGACCTTCTTGAACGTTCTGCCAAACGAGATCGCGTAGGTATAGCCCACCTTCTCCGAAATGTCGTTGATCGGCTCATCCGTCTCGAGCAGCAGCCGCTTCGCATGCTCCATCCGCAGATTGACGAGAAAATCAACGAACTTCATGCCGGTCATTTCTTTAAACAGCTGGCTGGCATATTTGCCGCTCAGATCGAAGGTGTCGCTGATTTGATTCAAGGATTAGCTCGCTGATTGCGGAGATGGAAATGAACAGGATGATGCTGACCGTGATGAACAGCATGGGAACATACGATAATAACAGCCGGTGATACCACGATTTTTTCACGCGCATCGCTCCCCTCTGTGGATCGGATAAAAAAAAACGGAGCCTCCGCTTCACGCGTCAGCTCCGCTTCCCTTACCCCCGAAGGCTTTCTCTTAGCTGCTTGGCCGCAGCAACGCTCTCATAGTAATCCGGGGTTCCGCTGAGCAGCCAATTGCGATGCCGTACCGCCGTTTCCTCCTGCTCTGGCTCGCCGTAGGTCCAGCTCTCTCCGATGCCAACTACGTAATCCTTCATCAGCATCAGAAGCGCGTTAGCCCATTGACGTGTTTCTCTCACCGTCGGAACGAGCGGATAATACTTATCGTACGCGGCGCGAATCAGCATATGCACCACTTCTTGGTACACCCCTGGAATGTCCGCTTCGTTTACTTTGCTCACAAGCTCCTCTGGCAGCTCTGCCTCATCGGTAGCCGCAAAGCTCTCGTACTCCTCCGGCGTCACGAAGCCCTGCTGCTTCGCCAGCCACAGCTTCATGCGATCCAGCGCAGGCTTATAGGCTGTCGGCACCGAAACGGTCAGCTCCGGCTTCGGATCGTCCAAGTCGATGACGAACGATTCGCCCATCTTGTAGATCTTCGCGTTTCCGCGCACCCCGAGCCAACGCAATGCGAGCAGTGCTTGTGTGCGCACCTTGCCGTCGAACTCTTCGTTGCGGCAGGCACGGCGCAGCAGCTTCTCGCTCCGCGGGTCCGGCAGCATGCAGAGCATGCGCACACCGGTCAGCACGGCGTCGGTATCTCCGCTTTCCATCCATTGTCTCACATGCTCATAGATCGCATCGAACGACTCCGTCGCAAGCCAATCCAGCTCGGTGCGGCGGGCCGCAATCTCGGCCAAGGACAGCATGCCTTGCGCACGCAGCGTTTCTTCGCCATGACGCTCCACCAGCTCTTGGTACGAGCGTACCAAATCGTCCGCCATTTCCAGCAGCGTTTCGCTGTCCTGACAGCCTTCGTGATTCGTCACAACCGAACGCACCCACTCGGAGAGCGCCAGCGGATTTTGCTGCCAGAACATCATTGCAAACGTAATCATATCCCGATCATAGGGGAGCTTGTCCTGCAGCGCGAACCGAGCCAGAATGGTTTGTGAATCGTGCTCCTTGCGCATTAAGCTATGGGAAAGCACCAGACCGTTCCACGCATTCGCGTTCTCTTGATCCTCGAGCAGTGCGCGGTAAAAGCAAAACGCCGCCGCACCGTAGGATTCTGCTTGCAAGTAATGACGGCCCATTGCGCCAAGGTCACCATATTGACTCATCTAAAGTTCAGCCCCCGTGATTTATATCGAATAAATGAAGATAGCCATAAGACCAGTATACCTTACATCGGGTAGGAATAAAAACCCTTTCATGCAAACTTTCTGGTTTTTGGAGCAAACCCATTCGTCTGCGCGTCTGGGGATGGGTGTGAGGCTCCAACCGTTCTTAAAATCGTTTAATTTGAATTGAATTAGCGGTATTTTTTACGATTTCAAAAACGGCCGCTATCGCTTTTCCGCCCCACATCCTCTCCGCAAAAAGAAGTTGCACTTGCAACTTCCCTGAACGTATACTAACTAGTAGCAAATGCAACTATCTGACCAGAGTGAGTGGAGGCACATGTCACATGCTTGACCCTAACAAAAACACGATCCCCCGATGGGTGTCGCTGCTTTACCGTTATAGCCAAATGTATATCGGTGACCGGCTCAAGCATTTTGATATCGGCCGGGGACAGCATATTTTTCTCAACTCGCTGTACAAGGAGGACGGGCTCACGCAGGAGGAGCTGTCCAGCTATTTGAAGATCGACAAGGGCACCACGGCCAAAGCGATCAAAAAATTGGAGCAGCAAGGCTACGTCACCCGCAAGCTTCGCGATGACGACAAGCGGTCGTACCACGTATTCCTGACGGCGAAGGCGCTGGAAATTCGCGAGGATGTCCGCGCGGTGCTCGTCGAATGGCGAAACATCCTCAGCCAGGGCTTCACCGAAGAGGAGAAGCAGCAAGCTCAGCTTCTGCTTGAGCGAATGGGAACCAACGCCGCACACTATATTGACACGCAAAAAGATCAGGCAGGTGTTTGTGATGAATCTCCGCATGGCCGGTGAACGGCTCATTAATAATCATTTTCACGCTTTAACCCACAAAAACTATCGCTACTTTTGGCTCGGGCAGTGTGTATCGCTGATCGGCACCTGGATGCAGACCATCGGACAATCCTGGCTCGTACTCACGCTAACCGGAAACCCATTTTTGCTCGGGCTGGTGGGGACGATGCAATTTTTGCCGGTCACGTGCTTCTCGCTGTTCGCCGGAGTCATGATCGATAAATTCCCGAAAAAGCGCATCCTGCTTTGCACCCAAGCCTTCTCCATGCTGCTCGCCTTGACCTTATCCGTCCTCGTATTCACGAATAAGATTCAGTATGGGCATGTGCTGGTCTTCGCCTTTTTGCTCGGGTTAACGAACACCATTGATATGCCGACTCGGCAATCGTTTAACGTCGAGATTGTAGGAAAAGAGGATCTCATGAATGCCATCGCGCTCAACTCGATGACCTTTAACGCAGCGCGGATTATCGGGCCTTCGATCGGCGCGGCCATGATGGCCTACTTCGGTGCGGGCTGGTGCTTTTTGCTGAACGGGCTTAGCTTCATCGCGGTGCTGTACGGCCTGATAAGGACGCAGCCGACGGCTTACGTAAGACCTAAGAAAGACGCCAGCATCTTGAATGAAATCAAAGACGGCATTCGGTACATCGCGAGTGACCGCGTCCTTTCGCAGACCTTGCTGCTCGTGACCGTGATTGGCACGCTGGCCTTTAACTTTAGCGTCCTCATTCCGACCTTTACGAGGGATGTACTGCATCTGCAGGAGAGAACCTACGGTGCAATGATGTCCTGCCTGGGTGTCGGCTCCCTGATCGGGGCACTGCTGACCTCCATTCGAAGCAAAAAAGGGCCAAAGCTGGCCGTCAGCATGATCTGCTCCATTGTGATCTCGTTTATTTTGTGCCTGAACGGGCTCTCCGGGTCCCCCTATACACTTGGCTTGGCGCTTGCGGCTACGGGCTTTTTCAATATTACGTTCTCGACGAACTCCAACTCGCTGCTGCAAATGCATGCTAAGGATGAGTACAGGGCACGGGTAATGAGCGTCTATGCCTTGGTATTCGCCGGCTCCACACCGGTCGGAAACCTGTTCACAGGCTATGTGGCGAGCAAATTCGGAGCAAATGGAGCGTATATTTGGTGCGGGGTGCTGTGTTTCGTGGCGAGTGTGCTAATCCTGGCGATCTATCGCGGAAGTGGCAAACACAAACAGACCTCGGTGGAATCCACCTCCTAAAATACAAAAATCCTCGAGCCCCATCAAGGCTTCGAGGATTTTTTTCGCTATTCCCGCCAATACTCTCTATGCGGATACCGGTGTGTAGACGGCGCAACGGTTTCCGTCAGCGCAAACTCTCCCGTCGGAGCATACATAAACGGCTCCTTATCCTGCACGTAGTCGGCTTCCGCCCGGCGCTTCAGGCAATCCAGCAGCACCTGCTGCTTTAAGCTGAGGTACTCGCGCGTGTGCGGCCCGAACTCGGCTTCGATCTCGCCCGGCCGGAATTCGTAGTACACCGTGCGGCGAAGCGCATTGCCATCCCCGCTCGGCGAGCCGTGCAGCACCTCGATATCGTGAAAAATGACATCGCCCGCTTCCAGCGGCACCGGAATCGCATCCGATGTATCGAAGCCTTCGCGTCTGCACCTCTCGATCGCTTCCGCTCTAGTCCACCGATTCGACCCTGGAATGACCCAGAGACAGCTCTTCAGGTCGGACGGATCGAGATAAAAGTCCACGTTGAAAATCGGGCGCGGGTCCGTGCAGCCTTCCGGCTTTTCCGCATCGCGGTGCCAAGGAACGATAATGCCCTCATCCGGCATCTTAAGCACCATCGAATCCCAGGTTGGAATAAAGTTCGGACCCTGCAGCTTTTCCACCGACCGTAGAATGAACGGATGGCCGAGCAGCACCTTGTTCGGATCGCTTTTATCAATGACATATTCGACCCGCCGGAACACCTGCGTCCCGCTCTTCGTCCCCTTCCCGTACATATAATCGGGATCGTCGTTTTGGCCGGCCATGCCGAGTTCGACCTGCTGCATCATTTCGGCTTGAATCCGTGCCAGCTCTTCTCCTTCCAGCACATGGCTGACGACCAGAAATCCGTTGTCCAGAAAAAACTGCGCCTGCTCGTCCGTGATGCAGTCCTGCGTGCGGGCGTCCACCTTGGGAATGTGAAATGTATCCACGATCCAGTCAGCTCCTTCTCCGTTGTATTGCGCTTTCAAGCTAATTATACTTCGTGAACATTTCGATGTATTTAGCCTCAACCTGCAATTTTGTATCCGAAATCACTGCCCTATTTTCACACAAATATGGTAAGCTGGATTGTAGCATCCCATCCCCCAAAAAGAGGTGCCAAGCTTTATGGAGCGTCCAAACATCGTCATGCTGCATCCCGATGAAACGATTCCACATATGCGGGATTATTATTTTCCTCCCTATATCACATTGGCTCACCTGTTTAATGCCCCGGCCGACTGGGCCATCCGTGACCGCACGCTAAAGCAATTCGCACTGCAGTACGTTGTCAAAGGTCTGGCGATTTACACCGTTGAGGGCCACCCGTACGAAACAAAAACTGGCGACCTCCTGTTCCATCGCCCCAATGAGCTGCACTCCATCGAAACGGTCGAAAGCCACCCGTACGTCTGCATTTCGCTGGTGTTCCACTACGGCTCATCTCCCTTCCCGATCGAGCAGCTGATGAAGGGTGCGCATGCCCTGGGCAATTTTAACAACCACCCCATCGAGCAAAAGCTCCACCAGCTCCTCGTCCACTACCGGCAGCCCGGCTTGCTTCACCAAACGCTGTGTCAAGGATTGCTGTCGCAGATTCTGGCAGAGGCCGCAGCCTGGAACGATGAATTCGGCACCCCATCCGACATGCAGCTTCAGAACAAAGCCAAGCTCGTGCTCGTGAAAAACTACATCATAAACCACTACGCTGAAGGACTGGACTACTACGCGCTGGAAACGATTTCGGGCCTAAGCCAAAACTATATCATTGTGCTGTTTCGCAAAACGTTCGGCATGACGCCGACGGAGTACTTGACCCAGGTGCGCATCAACAAAGCGAAGGAGCTCGCCGTGCAAACGAACATGTCGGTCAGCGAGATCGCCCGCGAGGTCGGCTACGCCAACGTTCATGCCTTCGGCAAAATGTTCAAGAAGAAGACCGGCACCAGCATTACCCAATTTTGCTCGACATTGATTTTATAGAAAAAAGACCTCGCACCATTGTGCAAGGCCTTGCGTACTTATTAATCACTAAGGCTGAACCACATTGCTTTCATGCACCCATTTATATCCAAGCCAGGTATCGATTCGATAAAATTCCCCTCTTTTTTCCACCGCCTTAACGGTCTGTGCGGCTAAATATCCTACAACGGCCGAGCAAGCGTCCGGCTGCTCATACAACGGTGTATCCGGGCTCACCTGAAGAGATCTCGGTTCAGCCCCTGCATCCCCTACTTCAACGATCGGCATCGTTGGATAGAGCACACCTCTTAAATCAAAATCCCATTGCGGGTAGGTGATATTCACGCCCCCTTTGGCCAACTCTAGCCGGACGCCATCGCCGTCCTTCAGATCCGGCAAGAGGACCGTCGCCTTTTCGTTTTTGGTCACTGAACGGTACATCTCGCTGGAGCCATCCGGCTTCGCGGGAACGACACTGAAGGATTGGGAGCTGCTGGACCAGTACAAATAGGCGGAGTGAGGATCGCCGTTGTTCTCGTAGAATGTCACTACCTCTAAATCATATGTTTTTCCAGCCTCCAAATCGACACTGGCTTGCATTTTCGGCTGGCACGAATCTATAAGCTTTTTCCCGTTCAGATATATCTGCGTCCTGCATTCCCCATCGTATATGAACGTGTATTTTTCTGAAAATTGCGGCTCAATTTTACCTGTAATTCGATAATATCCATTCGAATCCCCTGATGTACCGAGCGTTTTATTGAATCCGAAGGAACCACTGGTACCGGTCGCAACCGGATTGGTTAAATTGGCATCAAAGTGTTGATATCTGCGTACCGTTACAGCTCCCGTTTCCCGTGCAGGATAGGCCCCCCAGCTGATCTTCACATTACCGTCTACATTCGGGGTAAAGGTGAGCGCCGGCCCGTTCTTCGTTTTCTGCAGCTGAACATCGCCAAGGAGCGGGCCCTCTTCAGCCTCTTGAACCACAAGGAAACGCGGATAATCGGCGGTCGGAGCCTTGACTGTTATCGTACTGCCGGTAGAGCTTACGATCTCGACTTTGTTCTTGCTGTTATGGATTGGATCGAATGCATAGACGCTCGCCCCTACACCATTGACGTTGGAGAGCGTGATTTCAAAATCTTGATCAGGCATCTCATATCTTGCGGGATCAAGCTCATCCTTGGATGCGTCCCAGGCGTGCGTTAGATTGCGCGTCACGACATAATAACCGATGGCAAATTGATTCGCTGCAAGCTGGTATGGCAGGATGGCCAAGTCCTCGGCCTGATACCGTGCCGGATGTGCGTCGGTGCCGTCACCGTTATACACAATTCTCGGCTTATATTCCAAAATGCGGTCGACATTGAGCTTTCTAGGGTTGGCAATTGACTCGCCGGCTTTCATGAATTGAACCAGGTTCGTAATGGACTGGATTTCAGGACCCACCTTCGATTTGGCTGAGCTGTCCAGCAGGTAGCCATTGCTTTCCAAGGCAGAGAAGAATGCGTCCGGTACAATGCCGAATTCCAAATCTCCCCCGTTTATCGCGTAGGGGAACGTATGGGCAAAGCCTTTGTGCTGAAAAAAGACATAGGAGCGCAGCAGCGCCTTGGTTTCCAAGCTGTGCATCAGCTGAACCAGTTGAGGATTCGTAGGCTGAATCCCTTTTTGCTGCACGAGCTTACCAGCGAAAACGCCCCGGTGATAATTCGTTTCCGACATCCACAGCTGCGCTTCTTTACCGCCCCCTATGCTGGCATATCGGTAATGATCTGCAAACGGCCCTGGAAATGGCTGTGCTTCTCTGGCAAATTCCGTCTGATATGAATAAAACCAATATTCTGGAAAAGAGTTAATCTGCGTAGGAACATAGGGATCGCTTGCGCCGAGCGCGTTCACCGTCGGATATTGTTGAACTGTCGATGAGGATATGACTGAACCGTTTTGATCAAACCCGGTATAATAATGCTTGCTAAGCCCATCCTGATTTTTCCACACCGTCGCTCCATCATCCCAAGGCCGTTGATTGGAGAAACCGCTAATTACTTGGACTCCGGGGAGCTGATGCTCCGGGTTTTTGATATAGTTGGCCGTAAGGGGCAAAATGACCTCCGCACCGGTCTTCACATTCGTTCCTTCGGTATAAGAAAGGTCCGCGGAAAATTTCAGCGGCGGATTATAGTAATTGTTGATATCCAAAAACTGTGATCCGAACGAGTATTCATTCCATACTTCCACGTCAAAGCCTGCATCGGCCTGCCCCTTTGTTCCAAGCCTCCGGGCTACAAAATCAGACACCGTCGCTACATAGTTGAGCCATCCATCGATTGTTTCCTGTGCAGCACCGTTCTTCGTGCCATCCGAGAACTGTACGCCAGAGAACGGACGGTATTTTAAACGGATCAGGTTCTGGCTGCCGGAACGTAAATCCGCCTTTAACGCATCCGATAAAATGCATTGCCCTGTAGCGGCATCGACCGCCGTAATGATGGGATACATAGATTGATACTCCTGTCCCTGAAGCCCCGTATATCCAGGCACAATGCCGGACACGTCGCTTACATAGATGGCCCTGTCTCCAGCTTTGGCTTGCTGCTTCAGGGAGACCGGCACCATTTTATACGGAACCGGGAGACCGGCATTGGCATTGAGCAAGATCAATGGCCGGATATGATGGTTTTTAAACGCGTTCAAAATGGTCGTTAACTGGGCGTCGGCGTTGGTATTCAGCTTGCTTTCGTCATCAAAAGAGATTTCCTTCCACGGAATTTCCAAGCGGGCCGAGGTGATCCCTGCATCCTGCAACACTTGCGCCGTTGCCTCCGCAGCTTCAGGTTTAATCGTGTTGTTGAAATTGATTCCAAGGGAGTTAATTAGACTGGGGGCATCCCGAGTATCCATGTAGCTTCTCCAGGGTGCCGCATAGAAGCTGCGGACCCCGAATGGAACATTTTGCTCGCTCCAATCCGTGTAATTGCCCGGCAGTGGCCGTGAAGCAGTGACGCCGTCCCATGTACCAATCCGGTTCAAATCCTCTTGAACGGAAGCCGCACTCACATGGCCGCCGGCCAACAGCACCAAACTTAATCCCAAGCTTACTACGCGTTTACTGACTTGATGTAGTCTCAATATTCTGTCCTCCAGTTATTTTTATGAATTGCTAAAAAAGATAATTGAACTTTCTTGATACATTTAGTATCATAATAACAGTTCTCTTCGAGTAGGGGAATCATCTTATATGCAAATTCATTAATAAAGACAACTATTTTCTAGAAATAAAGGCCTCATCTTAGATTAGATGCTCGACAAAATGAAACATTTTGTATCACTCAGTACAGTCCTAGCCAACGTCGGACGATTCAGAGGGCTTATTTGCTTCATTACCCACTTAGGAGGTCATTCTTATGTTTACCTTAATCAATAAAATCAAGCTTACTCGAAAACAGCTTATTCTATTCCTACTGCTTTCCATTTTTGTAAAGCTCGCCATTACATTTACTACCAAAGGTTTTCAAGGTGATCTGGATTTTTGGCGGCTTTGGATGGAGGATCTCGGAGCCTATCAGCTTGGAGGCATTTACACGCATGACGACTCGGTCAATTATCCTCCCATGTTTTTAACGGTGCTATGGGTTTTCCATACGTTCGTTAAACACGTTACGATCTATTCCGTAAAGCTTCCTGTGTTAATATTTGACCTGCTTGCTGTGCTGCTTATGATGTATGTGTTCCGCAAATTAAAGCTAACGGATTCGCAGCATCGCAAGCTCATCCTCTATTTATTGTTTAGTCCGGTGCTGCTATTTATTTCCTCCGTATGGGGGCAGATTGATTTTGTCCATAGCGCATTGATGTGCCTTGCCATTATTGCCTTACCTTATCTTCCGTTCGGTTCAGGACTCCTGTTTGCGCTGGCACTCCTGACCAAGCTGCAGGCTATCGTCATTGCGCCCGTGTTTGCCCTGTTTCTGCTGCAGCAGCTAAGGCAATCCAACGTCCGCTGCGTTTGGAGCTATATCTCAGGCTTCCTTCTCCCATGGCTATTGTTCTCTGTATATTTCATCCTCAACTTTTCATTTGTAGCGTTTATCCAGCATTCGTATATGTCTGCCGTCGGCTACTTTCCCTATGTCAGCTTATACGCTATGAACATCTGGTTCCATGTGTTCGGCGTTGCCCCTGAAACCCTAGATACGCAGTACATGCTTCCACATTTGACCTATAGAGCGTTCGGTTTCGGTCTTCTGGCCTTATTTACAGCTTACAGCATTTACTACCTGACCTCCTTTAAGCAGTATAGTTTAAACACACTTCTCAAAAGTGGATTGATTTTATCCTTTTCCTTTTATATGCTGCCGACGGAGATCCATGACAGATATATTATCCCTTCCGTCGTACTGCTGGTGATGGTTGCCTTCTTTGAACGAAAGCGGGTCTGGTTTGTGCTCATGCTTGGCTTGGACCTGGCTTCACTCGTCGGCATAGCCATTTTTTTAAAGCATACCAAATATCCTTGGCTCGATCAGCTCGGTACGAAGGTTCCCTATGTTTTTATCGCCATGTTCGTTACCGTCATAATTATTACCTGGAACGAGCTGCATGCAGAAAAACGCAAGCTGATGCCTTCGGACGATGCTGTGATCATAGCGCACAATTAATAACTTCCCCGGTGGGGACGAAAAAAGGAGTGACCCTGCATGAAGGAGCGATATACTCAATTGGACGCCCTTCGGGGATTGGCAGCTCTCAGCGTCATGTTTATGCATTTTTTCCCGGTCGGCTTTAGCCCCATGTTCGATACACTAGAGAAGGCATACTCACCCTTCAGTATTTTTTTCAAGGGACGAGAAGCCGTTGACTTTTTCTTTATTCTTAGCGGCTTAGTTCTCTCCTTGCCGTTCTTGGAGCATAGCACACCGTCCTACCCGGCCTATCTGATCAAACGATTTTTCCGTATTTATGTCCCTTATCTAATATCGCTTTTCATTATTCTCCTATCGTTTTCTCCCCAAGTGACGCCAAGCGTCGTATGGGCACATTTTTGGGGTCTCGGTAATTTCGACACCCGAGGTATTAACGGCGTTTATTGGTCTTTAGTTCATGAAATGCGGATTTCGCTCATTTTCCCATTTCTTGTTCTGCTGCTCCGAAACGTTAAATTTATTTACATCCTTCTAGTCTGCTTTTCCTTGTTTGCTCTTGGACGGCTGAATGTTACTCTACAGT
Organism: Paenibacillus cremeus; assembly: GCF_007786445.1. GTDB lineage: Bacteria > Bacillota > Bacilli > Paenibacillales > NBRC-103111 > Paenibacillus_G > Paenibacillus_G cremeus. Next base: position 58,227 of record NZ_VNJI01000005.1, read on the forward strand.
GGGAAGCCTCCAAAAGTGTTCTTGTCGACACTAGCTTTACTGCCAGTTTGTATTATATTTCAATGTTCCTGTACGGTATGCTGATTGCAAGACATAAGCAGCATATGATCCAGATGTATCGAAAGCAAAGCAAAAAAATAAAGCTTGTCCTCCTGATTGCCAGCTATATTTGCTACAACTACGCCATCAACGCTATTACCTTTCTGCTAAAGCTTGGAGTTTTGAGGCAGTTTGATTTATTGACGCGAGATCAGCTCGTCATCCTTGGTGTATGCGGGTTTATCGTGATCGCATTGGCCTCACCAACCGTTAGCTGATTGCTTCAAACGAGCATTCCTGTGTTTATCGGCAATGTTTCTTTCAGCTTATATTTATACCACGGCATTATATATAAGGAGCTAGAGCACGCCTTGGCCAGACGCCTTTCAGAAACTGTGCTGGCGGTGATCTCAGTCGCAGTTTCTATTGCTGCAGCTTACTTAGGGTGGGTGCTGATCGAAAAGCCTTTCATGAGCATCGGTAAAAACGTCACGGCAAGACTTACGAGATTCCACCAGCAGTTGAAACAAAAGCAGCTGCATACTTAAATTGGAGTGAGCGAATACGAAAGACCTTACCCAAGGTGTTGGGTAAGGTCTTTCGTTAAATGCAAGCTTATCTCATGAATGCGCCACCGTTGATTTCAACCGATTCGCCTGTAATAAAAGAAGCGTAGGAAGAAGCAAAGAATGCTGCAACTCCGGCTACATCCTGCGGAACACCGCCTCGAGCGAGAGGGATGCCTGCGATGGTTGCTTTTTTGCCTGCCTCCGACGTGAAGGTCGAGTGGAATTTCGTCTCTTCGATAAAGCCTGGGGAAATCGTGTTAACACGAATGTTATGCGGTGCGAGCTCTTTAGCCAAGCTCTTGGACAAGGTCAAGATCGCGCCTTTGGATGCTGCATAGATGCCGGAGCCTGGGCCGCCGCCGTTATGCGCTGCCAGCGAGCTCAAGTTGATGATCGAGCCTTCGCCTTTTGCTTTCATGCCAGGAATGACGGCTTTGGTTACGAATACCGTAGACGTAAGGTTTACATCGATTACTTTCTTGTAAAGATCCATTGTCATTTCTTCAATCGAACGGCGCTCCACGAGGTTCCCTGCATTATTTACCAAAATATCGATGCCTGTACCAAATGCTGCCTCCGATTGCTCTACCAGCGTCTGGATTTGCTCCAGATCGGTCACATCCGCTTGAAGAATTACGGCTTCGCCGCCTGCATTGCGAATTACGCCAGCCGTTTCTTCTGCACCGTCACGGTTGCTAAGATAATGAACGATTACCTTCGCTCCGCATTCTGCCAGCTCGATCGCGATGGCTCTCCCGATGCCGCCGCTCGATCCTGTTACCAAAGCTACTTTACCAGTCAAATTAACGTTCATGTCCCCGTTCCCCCATCAATTAGAATTAGATATGATTAGATTAGTGCATTACTTCTTTCGTTCGCTGCTGCATGAAACGGATGACCCGGCAAAAAGACCAACGGTCCGAGCCGCTCCTCGCCATCCTTCACCCACTTGGCTTCGCCGCGCCGCTTCATGTTCACCCGGCTGCACTCCGGCAGCTGCAGTCGCAAGGACGCGAGCTGAAGCGAGACGTACTCCTCCGGAATTTCTCCGTCGATCTGCTCCCACTTCCACAAGTATGGATTGTCGAGATATGGAAGGACGAATTCAATCGCGGATTGAAAGCTGATTCCATTCGCGGTCCGGTAATGCCATAAGTCCTCGCCCTGAAGATGAGCGATTTCACAGAGTAACGCCGCCCCGTCCAGTTGAAACAGCGTATAGTGGAAGGAACGGGTGCGTTCCAGCTCCTTCGGCAGGCTGCCGTCCGGCTGAATCTGCTCCGGTACGATCACGTGCTTAAAATGGTCAAAAGCCAGCTGCAGCTTCTCTTTATTGCCGGTGTAAGCTGCGTAGGCAGCCACATGCGTCGTCCACCAAACCGCGTGATTCCCGCTTGAACGGCTTTCATCCAAACCGATCTTGCTCGTTGTCAGCCACTCCAGCATTTGTGATAGCCACTCGCGCATGCCAGTCAACACGTCGTCCCATTCAGAAGATAGCTCCTCCATGAAGCCTAGCGCATGCACGATCCGGTCTACCTGACGAAGCATAATAATTCCTGCCGCCCGCCCGTTACAAATACCGCGAATCGCTTCGCCATACTCCACATGCGGATTCATCCGCGTCTCTGGATCCACGAACCAGATGCGGAGCAGCTCGGCGGCACGAGTCGTGTAGCGCTTCTCATCCAAGTAATAGCCGGCGGTGCAAAGCGTTAGTACCGTACCAGACAGCTCATCAATCGATGACCGGTGTCCCATGAACCGGTCATGCCGGGTGATGCCGTCTTTGCGAATATACGGTCCATCCGGGTTCTCCGGGTCCGGCCACCAGTATGGCGCTTCGCTGACGTAATCGTGCGGGTCGCCGCTTGGCGCGACGGCTCCGAAGGAGGTGACGCTCCATGGACCGCGCTGCAGCGCTTCATCCGCTTTTTCCTGCAGATCGCGGCGAATGATACGCCATACTCCATCGGCCTTCGCGACCTTGAGCTTGACACTGCGCACAAAATCCGGATCAACAAAAACAAATCCCATAAGGCCCTCCGATCTACAGCACTCCCATATCGATTTTGAAACAAAAGCTTGCTATACTTAGCTGTACCTTATAAAATTAACACATGAAACGCACATAATCAAACATTTTCGAACGACATTAATTAAATTTTATTCTGAGGTGAACCTTGTGCTCCCAGAAATTAGGCATGCCAAAATCATTGAAACCCTAAATAATGAAGGCTCCGTGAAAGTTTCGGAAATCAGCAAGCAGCTCCAGGTTACGGAAAAAACGATCCGCGAAGACCTGGAAAAGCTGGAGTCTCGCGGCATTTTGAAGCGCGTGCATGGCGGAGCGGTCGTCGTCGAGCATGACGATTCGATGCTTCCGATTCTGAAGCGTCGCGTACGGCAGCGGCAGGAAAAGGAAGTGATCGCTGCGGAAGCCTATAAGCTGATCGAGGACGGTCAAATCGTACTGCTCGACGCGGGCTCCACCACGCTGGAGCTGGCCGCATTGCTGCAGCACCGGACGCTGACCGTAGTCACCAATGATACGAAGATCGCTGCGCTGCTCGCGGAGAGCAACCAGATCGAGCTGTGTGTGCTGGGCGGGTATCGGCGAAAAGGAACGTACACGATCATTGGGCCAAGCGCCATGCAGATGATGGACGAGCTGAATATCGATATCGCGTTTCTGGGCTGCACCGGCGTGGATTTGGAGCGTGGACTGTCGATTTTTCACCGGGAAGAGGCCGAGCTGAAAAAACGGATGATGAAAGCGTCCCGAACCGTGGCGCTCCTTGCAGACCACTCTAAGTTCGATCGGACGGCGTTGGTTTCTTTTGCCGGACTGGAAGAGATCGATGTGCTGGTGACGGATGAGGCTACGAGCAGTACGCTGCTGGAGCAGATCGGCGCCATGGGCGTTCAAGTGGTCCGAGCGGAGTAGGCTTGGGTGAACAGGGTCTGCTGCCGTTTGCGGGGCGTATGGCGAATATATATTTCCGCACATTAAGGGTGAATAGCGTGGGATTTGAGGCTGAAGACGCGGGAATGAGAAGCGGGAGCAAAAGCGATGCCGCCTAAAGTATAGGCGACGCGCGGGGCGCAAAGCGGATAAGCCGCGTTGCAGATATTCACTTATTTACAAGGTTCAAGTAAATTTCTAATTATTAATTATTCGAAATTTACTTTTCATCATCTGACCGATGATATTATTGTCGGCGGCAAGCTCGCGTACAAGAATGGCGCGATTCAGGTGCCGGACGCCCCAGGACTTGGCGTGGAGCTGGACCGCGACAAGCTGGACCAATACGCGCAGCCATAAAAACACCAATCCCCCCGTTCGAAGAGAAGCTCTTCGGACGGGGGGATTGGTTGTGGAGACGCTCGCCCCTATGCTAATGCGTTCGTTCGATGCTAGCTCCGCTGCCTACCACGCTTTTGCCAGCCTCCGTCCACAGTACGACATCCAGCGAGTTGATCTGGTCCACGGCCATCATCAGCTTCCCTTGATCCGTCACCTTCAGATTGAAGCTGAGCAGGATCGTCGGTTTCGCATTCGAACCTTCGCCGGCCTCCGGTTCGGGAATCATCTTCACATTGACGATCTGAATCCCCTGCTCGCCGAATTTGGAAGCGATCGTGCCGAGCACCCCTGGATAGTCGAGCGCTTTGACCGACACGTCGTGGCTCCGGCGGTGGCGCAGCAAATGCTTCTCCCATTTATTCAGCAGCAGCAAGCTGATCAGCACCATCAGCGTGGCGTAGAACGCCGCAAACAAAAATCCCGCTCCCACGCATAGCCCGATGGCGGCAACGACCCACACCGAGGCGGCGGTCGTCAGCCCGCTGATCACCGATCCGTTGCGTAAAATGGCGCCGGCTCCGAGAAAACCGATTCCGCTGATGACTTGAGCGGCCAATCGCGCCGGGTCAATCCGCACGTTCGGCTCATTGACAAATTCGGAAAATCCGTAAATCGACAGCAGCATAATCGTAGCTGAGCCGAGACAAACCAAGATATGGGTCCGGAACCCGGCGGCATGGTTGCTCCATTCCCGTTCAAGTCCAATCAACCCGCCAAGCACGGCGGCAATCAGCATTCGGAGCAGCAGCTCGCCGTGCGAAATATACCATAACCCCGATACTCCGGTCATGCTGTCCACCTCCCCTTAATGTTCGAAATAAATCGGATTGGTAAAGCCAATCATTGTACGCGCCCCGTGAAAGACGCCGTAAAGCTCCCCGCGAATCCAAGCTAACCCCTGGGTTTTGAGCGGACACACCACCTTCGGAAGCGCTTGGGACAGCTCGCAGCTCATTAAAGTGCCCAGGTTGCTCGTAATCCGCAGCTCCACCTCTGGCTTCTGAAGCTCCCATAAGCCTTCTCGAACGGAAAAATCGACGGAAAGCTCAAGCTGTACCGTAGGTGCGGCCGCCTGCGTCTCTATCACCTCGCCAATGCCGGCAAGTGGTGCGCTGCTATCCGAGCGAATGGAGATCAGCGGCAGCGGTCCCATCGAGATAGCGGCAGCCCCCCGCCCAAGTGCGGCCAGCGCGGCTCCAGCCAGCGGTCCCGGCATCGTCTCCTCAGCCGGAATCGCGAGGAACGTGGCCGCAATCGGCTCCGCCGGCGGCTCTGCCACATGCCAGTCTCTGCCGCAAGTAGCGGAAATCCGGTGCCCCTGATTCAGCAGCTCCGTCCAAAATGCAAACGCCCGCTCGTTGTTCCTCCGAATCGAAGGGAACAATCCCGACCATACTTCAATATAGTCAACTTGCGCCCAATCGGACACTTCAAATTCCCAAAAACAGCCCGTACACATCGGACTTCCGACACGGAACGGATGCGCAACGCCCACAAGGCCGCCCTGCCGATGAACCCCTTCAATGCCTCGATGAATATGAAACGGACTCAGATTCCGCCAGTCTACGTAGTCCTGAATGCCCAGCGTCACCATATGACCGAAGAAGGTCGTCCACTCCAGCCCCCGAATCACCTCAACTCCAGTCTGCTCCACCACGCGCTCCCGGTCCGCCAGCCCGGTCATCGTGTTATGGTCAGTTAGCGCGACACCGGCCAAACCTAGCTCCTTTGCGCCTTCCGCGAGCTCCAATAGCGACTGCTTGCCATCACTATGAAACGTATGTGTATGCAGCTCAAACGGCAGCCATCTCATTCTCGATTCACTCATAGCTCAGCGTTCGCCTCCTTCCCATGCATGAAGCTTGTAGCGGCACTCCTCCGTAACAACGCAGTGCAAATTGATCATAATGCGCAGCTGTCCGCGCGGAAAGACGCCAGGAATTAGCCCGGGCGATGCTTCTTCTTCACTTATGATCAAATGCTGTACCGGGTCATGCCGGTGTCCCGCGCCTCGGAAGCCGTTCTCGTCATCAAACGAGAGGGTCAGCAAATTTTTCAAAGGCAAATAGCTGCGCCAATTCTCCTTATAGGACGCCAGGTGCTCGGGCTGGATATAGCTCCCAAGCGCTTCATCGATCAGCTGCTTCGCTTTCGCTTCGTCTGCCAGATCTTTCGGAGCATAGGCGAATTCAATATGCAGCTCGCGAACCGGGTGATTCAAATGAATCGTATAGGTGATATGGCTTTTGGAACAGCTGGGTGTTACGATGCCTACTGCTTGGAGCAGTGTGTTCATGACGAATCCTCCCCGCCAAACGATTATAATTGTAACCGCTAACATAAATACGCTGATAAAAAACGAATCTTGCATTATACCAGTGCTAATGATATAGTTAAACCGGTTTAATGCTAGAAATAGGTTAAGCGGTTAACCTACATAACAATATGAACATTATGCTGATTAATCCGTACGCTGTCAACCGCTTTTTTTCCTATATTTATCCTGACTTAGCCTAGCATTAATCGTTATTTACCCCAACTTCTTACTAGCCTATGTTGGACCGTTTCAAAATAGTATGGCAGTCAAATTGATTTTCCAAAGCCTACTGCATTCCCACTGTTTTTAAGCGGCATTAGGGTAAGCACTTAACCTACCCGTTTAGGTATGAGAGGAGATTAAGACACAATGAAAAGACTACTGGTACAGGGCGTACAGCTTCCGTGTTCGCAGATGATTATGGGCTCGGATTATTTCAAAACCGTCAATCAAGCACATGTGAACAGCATGCTCGACGCTTACGCGGACATGGGCGGCAATACGATCGATACCGCTCACGGCTACGGCGAGGGTGAAAGCGAGCGGGCGATCGGAGCGTGGCTCCGCTCACGTAATAACCGGGAGCGCGTGCTCATCCTGACCAAAGGCGCGCACCATGACGAGAACGGCCCGCGGGTAAACCCGCAAGCGATCACGAGCGATTTGACCGAAAGCTTGGAGCGGCTGCAGACCAACTACGTTGACTTCTATGCGCTTCACCGCGATGACCCGAACGTGCCGGTGGAGCCGATCATCGATATCTTAAACGAGCATATCGCCGCGGGAAAAATCCGTGCCATCGGCGGCTCGAACTGGACGCATCAGCGCCTGCAGGAAGCTAACGAGTACGCAGCGCGCCAAGGCCTCCAAGGGTTTACGTTCAGCAGCACGAACCTCAGCTTAGCCAAACCGAACATCCCCCGCTGGCCGGGCTGTGTCTCGGCAGACGAAGCGACCTGCGCTTGGCATCAGCGGCACGAATTTCCGCTATTCTCCTGGTCATCGCTCGCTGGCGGGTTCATGACCGGACGGTATTCTCCCGACAATACCGACAATGAGGAGATGATGCGTGTCTACTACAACGACCGCAACTGGAAGCGCATCGAACATGCGAACCAATTGGCGGCGGAGAAAGGCGTCACGCTGGCGCAAATTTCGCTGGCTTATGTATTTAACCAATCGTTCCCTACGTGCGCGATTGTGGCCGCTCATACGCACGCGGAGCTTCAAGCGAACCGTGTGGCAGCGGAGTTGACACTGACGGAGCAAGAAGTGCGCTGGCTAGACCTGAGCAACGAGTAGAGATAACAAAACCGCCCTTCACACCATGGCATGAATGGGCGGTTTTTAACTCCATCTAACATCACACATACTTCAACGTACATAAGCTGGTGGCGATCCCGCCTGCACTAATCGTAACGATTGAGAGCAGCAGCGTTTCGCGTGACAGCAGCAATCCCCCCAGACTAACAATAATCCCGTCCAGAAGAAAAATGAGAATGCCCACGTTGATCGGCACCAGCTTGGACAAAAATTGCGCGAGCAAATCCGTCCCGCCGGTGCTCGTTTCAAATCGCAGCATAATGCCGATGCCCGTACCTATCAGAACGCCTCCCAGCGCGGAGCTGGTAAACGGCGCGAGCTCTACGTAATAAACGAAGTAATAATGATACGGCTCAAGCAAATCGATGATTAGCGATGAAATCCATAGCCCGTGTAAGCTGTTGTACAAAATGTCGCGGTAATACATCCAAGCCAGCACAAAAATGGGAATACTGCACAAAAACATCACTAGCCCCACCTTCGTACCGAACAAATAATTGATGATTAATGCGATACCGATCAATCCACCATCCAGCACTCTGAACGGCATGAGGAAAAAATTGATGCCGATCGAAATGAGCAGGCTTCCCGCGACAATAGCTGTAATTTTGGGCAACGGTGGCAATTCAATCATCTCCTGGCGGCAGCATAGCCTGTCACCATGATGTATATGCTTCAACCAGTGATAAATTTCCATAAAATTCCCTTAAACAAAAAGACCCACCCAGGTCTTGGACCCAGATGGGATTCAACAGCGGACCAGCACCGGCTTCAGGTCTTCGATCATTTGCTGCAGCTGCTTGGACGATTGCTCATACATTTGCTTGGCCTCTGCATTCTTGGTCGTCAGCCCGAACAGCTCGATATCCGCTTCGATTTTTTTCAGTTGCGCGAACAGTGTCGCCCGCTGCTGAGACTCGGAGACCTGCAGCTGATCATCATAAAGATCGACATACAGCTCGCCGAAGCCATTGACCTGCCCGAAAAAGACGTTTTCCACCGTAACCCCGAGCTTCTGCAATTCCTCATACAGCCATTCCCGGCTGAGGCCCATGGTGGCCAGCGGCTCATCCATAATGTTGCCATCCTCAATTACCGCTTGCGGCTCGATTTCCGGTCCAACCTTGATCCCCAGATGCGCGGCCGTCAGGGGCTGGTGCTCCCGCTTCAGCAGGATATTGATCTCTCCGCTCGGCTCGATGATGGCGAATTCCACGTCGGCCACCTTGAACACACTCTTTTTTCTTAGCTTGCTCATGAGCTCGGTGGTCGTCAGCCGTTCCTTTTTCACGTTGTCCTCGAGGATCTTGCCTTCCTTGATCAGCACGGTTGCGGTACTGTCAATGAGATTGCGCATCTTGATGCTTTTCATCTGTAAAAATTCGATTCCGAGCGAAACGAGCACCCAGACCGACAAGGCGATCAAGCCTAAATACCAGGCATATTCAACATCGAGCGAGATGGATGCCGCCAAATTGCCGATGGAAATGCCGGTAATATACTCGAAGGGCGAAAGCTGCGTAATTTGCCGTTTTCCCAGCAGCCTAGTCATCGCAAACAACGCTAATACACCGAACAAGGTTCGTAGCACAACCTCTAACCAATCCGGCATGGTCTACCGCCTCCTTTTCCGAATGGTATTGGGATGCAGCTGCAACCAAATTATGTGCATTTTGCACGTTTTTTACTCATTTTTTTAGGAGATAATGCGCTTAATCCCCGGAATCCGCTGCATGTCATGGCGCTTAATGGTGTTGGTGGATAACAGGGAAATCGTATACACGACGAGCGATACCAGAATGCACCCAATCACCGACCACAAGAGCGGATAGTGCGCCTGCTGCCCATACACATACGCGCTCTGCCCCACCAAGACCGTGACCACCAGGCAAAAGCTGACCTTCAGCCAGCTGCGCAGATCGAAGGAAAAGCCGATCACCTTGGATACCGCGAGCAAGTTGAGCAGCGTTAACAGGGCAACGCCAAAATTAAAGCCCCAGATCACCCCATGAATGCCCATCTGCATCCCCAGGATAAACATCATCGTCCCTTCTACCAGCGTGGACGCGATAAAGTTCCGCATCACCGTGTTGATCTTCCCCAAGCCCAGCAGTACCGCGTGCAGCGGGGGCTCGAAATAATGCAGCAAAAACACCGGCGCCAACAGCTTCAAGAACGTTCCAGCTTCGGGATTGTGGTATACAACTGTCGTTAACGGGATCGCCCAGACATATAAAATGAGCGTACATGGGGCGCCGATAATGAGTGCGATCCGTATGGCTTGATCCAGCCGCTCATGAATGAGCCGCCGGTTATTCTGGGCGTTCGCCTCACTGATCGCCGGAATCAGCGCGGTCGATAACGAGCTCATGATAAAGCCGGGAAACACGAGCAAAGGAAACGCATAGCCGGCCAAGAGGCCGTATTGCTTGGTCGCGATCACGGTACTGATGCCTGCGATCGCCAGGCTCTTGGTGATCATCATCGGCTCGATCGCCCGGTAGATGGAGTGAATAAAGCCATTGCCTGTCGTCGGCAGGCCGATCTGCAGCAGCTCGGACAGCGTCTCCTTCTCCTCTCTTAGCCGTGACGACATCGCTTGCCGAAGCAGGCCGCTGCGCCGCTTGTAAATTTTCAGCGAGAGCAGCAAATACAACAGTCCTGCCCCTTCCCCAATGACCGAGGCGATCATCGCCCCGGCCGCCGCATACTCGAGACCGTAAGGCAGCAGCGTCTGAACCAGTGCGGTGATAAGAATAATCCGAATCACCTGCTCAATGACGTCGGACAGCGCCAAGGGCTTCATATTTTGCTTCCCGCGAAAATATCCCTTGATGACCGAGGACACCGCGACCAGCGGAGCAATCGGAGTAATCGCCAGCATCGCATAATAAGCCCGCGGGTCGGTTAATATCCAAGATCCGATCAGCTTCGAGCCCAGCAGCACGATCAAGGTTAAGCTGATGCTCATCGTTCCTGTAATGGTCAGCGAGACGAACAGGATGCGCTTGACCTTGGCCCGGTCCCCGTGCGCTTCCGCTTCCGCCACCAGCTTGGAGATCGCCACCGGCAGCCCCAGGCTGGTTAACGTGACGATCACCGGAACCAGCGGATGCGCCATCATGAGGAGCCCGATCCCCTCGGGTCCTAAATATCTGGCCAGCACAATGCTGTTGACAAACCCGAGCATGCGGGTAATAAAAGCCGCGATCGTTAAAATGACGGTGCCACGAACAAACGAAGACGTCGAATTCATTGCTTCTGAGCCTCCTTTGTTGCAACTGCAATAGAAGATTCAGCTATAACAGCTGTCAACTTGATGCGTGTGATGGGACGGCATAATTATAAATGTATGATGGACAACCGCGGCTGATTACCTACGTTTTGGACAACGACAAAAAAACCGGCTCTCTCACGGGAGAACCGGCTTCAGTTATGCTTTACGAGATTAGAACTTGTTCAACGTCTCCGTCAGAACAGGAACGATCTGCGATTTGCGGGATACGACGCCTTTCAGCACCGCTTTGTTATCGGACAAAATCACGTTGTAAGCCTTCTCTACAGCGTTGCTCACACGGCCAAGAGCAATGGCGATCGAGTCATTGTTCAAAATATCCGTTACAACGAATACGAACAGATCCAGACCCTTCTCGTTAATGATCGTGTTGAGTGCTGCTTCAAGCTCCGCCTGGCGGGAAATGACATCGTTCGTATCCACCGCGTTCACTTGTGCGATCTCGACTTTGTAGCTGCCCATTTGGAACTCTTTAGCATCCAAGGAGATCAGCTGTGCAATCGTCTTGTCGCTCAAATCCGCGCCAGCTTTCAGCATGGCCAGACCGTATTCTTCGGCATTCACGCCGGCGATCTCCGCCAGTTCACGAGCAGCCGCTACGTCTTCAGGCGTGCAGGTTGGCGACTTGAACAGAAGCGAATCGGAAATGATTGCGGAAAGCATAAGACCAGCGGTTTGTGGAGCGACAGCCACGTTGTTTTCTTTAAACAATTTATTTAAAATGGTGGCGGTGCAGCCAACCGGCTCCGCGCGGTAGTACAGCGGATGACTGGTCTCAAAGTTCGCAATGCGGTGGTGGTCGATAACCTCGGTTACACGCACCTTCTCGATATCGCTGGCGCTTTGTTGACGCTCGTTGTGGTCAACGAGAATGACTTGGCTGGCTTCGTTCGCTACCGTCTCAACCAAGCGAGGCGCAGCGGCCTTGAACTGATCCAGTGCGTATTGAGTTTCACCGTTGACGCTGCCGAGGCGAACCGCTTCTACGTTTACGCCCAATTTAGCTTTCAAATCTGCGTACGCAAGTGCCGAGCAAATCGAATCGGTGTCCGGATTTTTATGCCCGAAAATCAAAGTTTTTTCCATGGGTAGACTCCTCTGTCTTTAGAATGGTTATGTATATGATAATATAATACTCCATAACCCGATTATAGCGCAAAACACCCTTATTCCAACCCCTTTACAGAGATTTATCTCGAAAATTGAAAAGGCTGCAGCTCAATGGCCTCAGCCACCCTGCAGCCTCCCGTTTGACTCCCGGTTCCCTCAAGCCTCGATACTAAAAATGACAAGCGGATTCCATTCCGCCTGGTTTTTCATAAACTCCGAACGATCCGTAACCGTATACTCATTCGTAGCAGGAAAATGAATTACGTAGTACGACGTATTGTTTTCTCGGAACAATTTCTTCGCCATATCGATTGCATATTGCTTCGTCATCGTCGCTCATTCCCCCTATTTTGGCCTATACTTTTCCAGCAAAATGAATTATAGCATTGTCCCCTATCGCTGTCGATGGCAGATCAATAATGCCACCACAACCAAGGTGGACGACTTGCCCTGGTCTACCCGGCTAAACTCGGTGCAGCTTGCGGTAGGCGGAAGGCACCGTTCCCATGCGGCTGCGGAAGACGCGGCTTAAGTAGAAGCCGTTCTCGTAGCCGCACCGCTGAGCGATCGCTTCGAGCGTCAGCGTCGTCTCCTCCAGCAGGCGGCAGGCGCGGCTGATCCGCAGCTCCGTAACGTAGGCGGAAGGCGTATGTCCGTATGCTGCCCGGAATTTCCGCGTGAGCTGCACTGGGCTCAGCCCCAGCGCAGCGGATAGCTCGCTCATGGCAAACGGCTCAAACGCGTGAGCGAGCAGCCAAAGGCGGGCTTGGTGCATGAGCGGATCCGCTCCCTCCCGCGCTTCATCCTGCTGCAGGCTGCGTTCCAGCTCCGCCGAAAGCAACAGGTCATTGAGCAGATGCCGCATCGGCCCAGATGCCGGATCGTGCAGCCCCACTCTGCTCATGCTGCGCAAGTACCGATACGTGGAAGCGAGGCGCTCCGTATCGGCGATCGTTATTTTTCCCGTCCATCGCTTCGCCTCCTCCTCCCCCGGCTCGATCTCCCATATGAATTGGACAAAATGAAATGTGAGCGGCGTCAACGTTCTCCGATGAAATGCTGTGTGCGGTGGACATACCACCAGATCAGCGAAGCCCGCGTCCCCTTCTTCCCTGCCGATTTTGTAGGTGAATCGACCGCTCTCCACGGCAAACATGGTCCAATACCCGCTCGTATCCTGCTCCAGCTGAAACTGCTCCTTTTGGTGCCAATACACATATGCCCTCGGGTCGACCGACCGGCTGCTCCGCATGCTTTGCCTGCCCCCTCATTTCGTCCGATTATTCGTGAAATAAAGTATAAGTCTTATCGTAATACGATGCATGTTCTTTGCCAAGGGGAAGCCGTATGATGAAATCAAGGATATTTATAGATGCTCAAAAGGAGTGTGTTTAAGCCCTCATGAAAAATGAACTTGTCAAAGCGGATGTTACGGTTGTTGGCGGTGGACTGGCCGGCGTATGTGCGGCCATTGCAGCGGCTCGGCTCGGGCAGACCGTATCGCTGATCAACAACCGGCCGGTGCTCGGCGGCAATTCCAGCAGTGAAGTGCGGGTGTGGGTATGCGGTGCAACCGGTCACGGCATTCACCGCTATGCGCGGGAAACCGGCATCATGGGCGAGCTGTTTATCGAAAATCAGTACCGCAATATGGACGGCAACCCGTATTTTTGGGATATGGTCGTGCATGAAGCAGTGCGAGCTGAGCCGAACATTCAGGTGTTTCTGAATACGGACGTGCATGAGGTGGAAGCCGACGGGACGGAGGACGATCGGACGATTCGTTCCGTGACCGGCTGGATGATGGCGTCGGAGCGGCGCATTCGCTTTGAAAGTCCGATTTTTCTCGATTGCACCGGTGATGGACTGGTCGGCTTCCTGGCTGGGGCCAAGCATCGGATCGGGCGGGAAGCACGCGAGGAGTACAACGAAGAATGGGCTCCGCTCGTCGCAGACGATATTACGCTCGGAAGCACATTGCTTTTCTACACGAAAAATGTAGGTCATCCGGTTCGGTACATCCCTCCGAGCTTTGCCAAGGACATTACGAAAACTACGATTCCGGAGCGCCGGATCATTCGCAGCGGCGATAATGGATGCGCTTACTGGTGGATCGAGTGGGGCGGCGAGCTGGATACGGTGCACGACAATGAGCGAATCCGGGATGAGCTGTGGTCCGTTATCTACGGGATTTGGGATTATATCAAAAATTCCGGCAAGTTCGATGCTGAACATATGACGCTGGAATGGGTCGGCTCCATCCCCGGCAAGCGGGAATACCGGCGTTTCGTCGGCGATTATGTGCTGAACCAGAACGATATTCTGGCGCAGCGCGAGTTTGAAGACCGCGTCGCTTTCGGCGGCTGGTCGATTGACCTGCATCCGCCGCAAGGCGTGTATTCGACCGAGGCCGGCTCCAAGCATTTGCATATGGACGGCAACTACCATATCCCTTTCCGTTCGCTATATTCCGCGAACGTGAACAATATGCTGATGGCCGGCCGTGACATCAGCGCTTCGCACGTCGCGTTCGGCACGACGCGGGTTATGGCCACCTGCGCCGTCATCGGCGAGGCAGCCGGAACCGGTGCGGCGCTGTGCGCGAGCAAGGGCGTATCCCCGCGAGAGCTTTATCTGCAGCACCTCGGGGAGCTGCAGCAGACACTGCTGCGGCAGGATGCTTCGATCATCGGGCTGCGCAACCAGGATCCGGCCGATTTGGCGCTAAGCGCGCGGGCCACCGCGTCCAGCACGCGCTCTCGGCTCGCCGTGGAGCGCACAGCCAAGATCGTCCCGCTGGACGCGGACCTCGGGCTGCTGGTGCCGGTCTCGCCAGCGCTGAACGGCGTGGAGCTGCTCGTCGATGCGTATGCGGACACCGAGCTGACCGTCGAGCTGTGGAGCACCGGCCGGGCGGAGAACTACGTTCCGAAGGAACGGATCGCGGCCGCCACCGCCTCCGTGCCGCGGGCCGGGCTGCAGTGGGTGAAGCTGGATTTGGCCTGGCAGCCGGAACGTGCGCAAAATGCGTTTCTCGTCCTTCAAGCGAACGACGCGCTGGCTCTGCATTTTGACGATCATACGACCACTGGGGTATTGGCGTTTCGAAAAGGCGCCAAGCCTGTCGTCTCCGCAAGCCTCGAGGATCATCAGCCGGATCAGCCGGTCGTGCAGTGGAGCATGCGCCCGTTTGTGCGGATGACCCCCTGCTTCCGCTTGACAGCGCCGACTGAAGCTTATGCGCCAGCTCAAGCCATCGACGGCTACATTCGTCCTTATGGCGGGCCGCATCTTTGGTCATCCGCGCCGATTCGCTCCGGCGAACTCGAATGGCTGGAGCTGCGCTGGGATCAGCCAGTGACCTTGCAGTCGATCCATTTGACCTTCAACGATGATGTGAACGAAGATTTGATCAATCTGCATCATCACATTACCCCGTTTGAGGCTATCCCGGATCTGGTCAAGGACTACCGGATCGAAGGCTTCACGAACGGCGAGTGGCGCACGCTGACCGAAGGACGCGACAATCACAAGCGCAAGCAGGTTCACCGGTTGGCCTTGGCTGTGACGACGGATCGCCTGCGCGTTATCGTCGAAGCCACCAATGGGAGCCCGTTTGCGGAAATTATTGAGGTACGCGTGTACGCATAAGCAAAAAGGGTGTCACACCAAAGCCGGTTTCTTGGCTGTGAGTGACACCCTTTTCTAGTTTGATACCGTTTCACCAGCTTGGCTGCACGACCAGCCGTCCTTTCACGGGATCCAGCGTATAGTCCGCAGGTGGACCGTGTAAGGATGGCATCCTGCGGTGTCAAGGTAACCTCCGTTGGATCTAAGGAATTGGCCTTGGTGGCCTGCAGCCTTGCGCAGTGACTGGCCCAGGCTGCAGGACGGCTTTTCCGCTTTGCACGCCTCGCGCAGCGTCTGGCTCGCCCTGCAGCGCGGCTTTTCCGCTCTGCACGCCTCGCAGCACCCTCGGGCTCGCCCTACAGCGCGGCTTTCCCGCTTCGCACGCCTCGCGCACCCTCGGGCTCGCCCTCAGCGCGGCTTTCCCGCTCTGCACGCCTCGCGCAGCCTCAGTCTCGCTCTGCAGCGCGGCTTTTCCGCTTTGCACGCCTCGCGCAGCCTCAGCCTCGCCCTGCAGCGCGGCTTTCCCGCTTTGCACGCCTCGCGCAGCGTCTGGCTCGCCCTGCAGCGCGGCTTTCCCGCTTTGCACGCCTCGCGCAGCCTCAGCCTCGCCCTGCAGCGCTGCTTTCCCGCTTTGCACGCCTCGCGCAGCCTCGGGCTCGCCCTGCAGCGCGGCTTTTCCGCTTTGCGCGCCTCGCGCAGCCGACAGCGCACCCTATTCCGCCGGCAGCTGCATCCAATCCCGGTGCTTGCGCCGGTATTCCTGCGGGGTGAGGCCGATCACCTTCTTGAACACGCGGCTAAAATAGTTCGCGTCCTCGTAGCCCAGCGCATGAGCGATCTCGGACACGTGCTCGCTAGTGGCAGCCAGGCGGCGCATGGCCAGCTTCGCTTTGAGCGCGTGCCAATACTGCAGCGGGGCCATGCCCGTGTCGCGCAGAAACAGCTTGCGCAGGTGCGACTCGCTGGTGCCCACGGCCTCCGCCAGCTGCTTCACCGAAGGCTGCGCCGCCGGGCGCTGCGACATATGCGCGATCGCATCCGCCACGCGCGGGTCGCTGCCCCCGTCCGCCGAGCGCGCATCCAGCGCGGGAGCGCGACGTGCGGCCATCAAGCCGAGCAGCCGCAGCAGCCCCGCCTGCATCAGCAGCGGCTTGCCGGCGGAGTCGGCGTCGTCGTCCGCCAGCATGAGGCGCAGCACCGCCGCCAGCTCAGCGGTATCCCCGCCATAGCGCAGGGGAAGCCGCAGCGACGCAGGCCAGCGCCCACCGCGCTCGAGCGGAGCCGCCGTCTCATAATTGAGGCTGATCAGCTGAAGCGAGGCCGATTGAGCCCGGCAGCTCAATAAAGTGCCCGGCGGAAAAAACAAGAGCTCGCCCGCCCCACACGGAAGAGCTTCCGGCTCCCCAGCTCCTCCACGCAGTGACAGTGACTCCTCCGCAGCCGCAGCCTCCAGCGTTAACGCCCCCTCTTCGATCAGCCAAATGACGGCATGCTCCAGCACGCGACGATCGATCCGCCAAGTATGAGGCAAATCATACTGCTTAATATGCAAAAACCGAAGCTGCATCGCTTCGGTTATACGTCCTGCTAACGGGAGCATCGCAACCTACCCTTTCAGCCCACTGCTTGCGAACCCTTCGACGAACCATTTTTGACAGACGCTGACGACAATCAGCACAGGGACCAGCCCCGACACGGAGGCGGCCATCGACAGCACATAGTTCGTACCGAACTCCTCCACGTAATTGGTAAGTCCCAGCGGGATCGTATACAAGTGCTTATCTCGCAGAAAAATCAGCGGTCCCTCATACTCATTCCAGTGCCAAGTGAACGACAGAATAAGCAGCGTCACGATCGCCGGCTTGGTCAGCGGCAGACTGATCTGCCAAAACATCCGCCAGAACCCCGCCCCATCGACTCGAGCCGCTTCCAGCAGCTCTCCTGGCAAAGTCAAGAAAAACTGGCGCATGAGAAACGTGCCGAACACCGTAAATATCCCCGGCAAAATAAGCGACCAATGCGTATTGATCAGCTTCATTGAATCAAACAAAATGAAGCGAGGCAGCAGCAGCACCTGTCCTGGGATCATCATAGTCGATAAGTAAAGCAGAAATAAGCCGTTGCGTCCCCGGAAATTCAGCTTGGCAAACGCGAATCCCGCCATTGCGCTCGTAAACAGGTTGCCGACGACGGTGATCCCGGTGATTTTGATCGAATTGAAATAATAAATATAGAACGGATTCGTGCCGGTCCACACCTTCTTGTAATTTTCCCAATGAAACTGGGCCGGGATCCACTCAATCGGGTATTTGAAGACGTCGCCGTTTACCTTAAACGAAGTGGAAAGCATCCACAAATACGGGATAATCATCAGCACGGCAATGCAAGCCATCACGACGGTCACAAAGATTTTGCCTGCGATGTGCCAGTGATTCGAGCGCCGGCGCGCCACCACCTGGGCTGGAATATCGGTTTTCATAGCGGATTGCATGCTGCTCTCTCCCCCCTGTTAGAAATGCTGCTGCCAGCGCTTTTGCCCCTGCCACTGGATGAGCGTGATGACGAAGATGATGGCAAATAAGACCCAAGAAACGGTTGCCGCATAGCCCATTTTGTAAAAACGGAACGCCAGCAAATAAATATGATACGACAGCACCATCGTCGAATCGACCGGACCGCCCTGCGTCATAACCGCCACCGGACCGAACACCTGGAAGGACCAAATAATGAGCGTGACCATGATCAGGAACGTGGTCGGAGTCAGCAGCGGGATCGTAATCTGCAGCAGCTGGCGCACTTTCGAGGCCCCGTCGATCTCGGCGGACTCGTACAGCTCTCTTGAAATATTTTGCAGGCCGGCCAAGTACAGAATCATCGCATAGCCGATCGTGACCCAGACCGACATGATAATAATGGCGTACAGCGCCGAATTCGGGCTGGCCAGCCATCCCGGAGGATCGGTCATCCCGAGGCTGCGCAGAAACTGGTTGATCGGGCCCGTACGGTTGTTGTACATAATGCTCCAGATGATGGAAACAGCCACTAGACTGCTCACATACGGGAGAAAAATCATCGTGCGCAGCAGGTTGCGGAAGTACACATATTTATTCAGCACCACCGCGAGCAGGAGGCCGATCAGCATCGACGCCGGAACGCTGACCACGGTGAAGATGGTGTTATTTTTCAGCGATTTGATAAACTTCGGATCGTCTCCCAGCGCCTTGAAATTGTCCAGCCCTACCCAGTGGATGCCGGCGAAGCCCTTCAAATACTCCCAGTCCACGAACACGAGGTACAAGCTGAACAAGATGGGGAGAAGCACAAAAATCAAATACCCAGCAAAATTGGGCAGAATGAACAAATACCCGGCTACATGCTCTTTGAAGCGCGCGTTGTGCCATAACTGCTTCATTCGCATCCGTCTCCTTTACCTCAGGTTCCCTCTACTGTATCAATTGTCCCGCACCGGTAACATAGATACAGCTTGACGGTTTCTGCATGATTCTTGAAAAAAACAAAACCCCCGAACTCCGCCAGGCAGGCGGAACGGGGGCCGGGACTTACTTCTTCGCGTTCTTAATCGCGGTGTCGGCTCTGGATTTCATCGATTCCTGCGTTTTATCGATGTTTTGCGCGCCCAGCAAATATTTTTCCATCTCTTCCTTGTAAATCGTGCTCAGCTCGGTAGGTGCCGGCACGTTATACGACGTCGGATACGTGTAGGAGCCGGAGAGCAGCGCTTGCAGCGACGCCTTGTCGATCAGCTTATCGGAATCACCGATGAGGATTTGTGCGATTTTGGCTTGGTCGGCTTTCTTATTCGTCGGAATCCGGCCGCCAGGCACCATCGCCATGTTGCCTTCCTTCAGGTACCAATCCATGAATTTCATGGCTGCATCCTTGTTCGCACTGTTCTTGTTGATCGACATGTAGTCGCCCATACCACCGCCCACGTTGACATTCCCTCCGGCTTTATACTGCGGAATCGGAGCAAAAACGATCTGGAAGTCATGCGGGAAGTTCTGCGTATCTTTGATATAGCGAATCAAATAAATTTGCGAGGCCAGCATCGCCGCTTTTCCGGTGAGCAGCTCGTTCTGGTACGTCAGCTTGCCTGCAACCGCTTCCGAATATTTCACCATCACACCGGCGTCTTCGAGGCTCTTTTGCAGCTCCAGCCCTTTTTTCAGCGCAGGGGAGTTGAAATTTGACGCGCCGTCGGCCGTAATGATCGAATCGAGCGGTTTATCCGTCGCCAGCACCTGCAAGCCAAAGTTGCCCAGCTGCGGATCGTGGAACGTTCCTTTGCGATCCCCTTTGTTTAGCTTCTTAGCTAATGCGGCAAAATCATCCCACGTCCAGGCGGTCGGAAGCTTCTCGCCTACCTCGTCGAGCGCTTTCTTATTGATCAGCACACCGCCCACGTTCTTGTTAGCCGGCAAATAGTAAAACTTGCCGTCCGGGAACTTGCGGATATTCGAGGTGCCGATAATGCCATCCACATCAAAATTGACCTTGGCGATCAATTCATCCAGCGGTGCCACCATGCCGGCCTGCACGCGCTTGTTAATTTTCTCATCACTGTAGCTCATGAAAATATCCGGGGCATCGGAGTTCGAAAGCAGCGCGGTTTCCAGCTTCAGATTACCCGGATCATCGTTGACGAACCGTGTGTATTCCACCTTGACGAGCGGGTTCGCTTTGTTCCAAGCGTCGACCGCGTCCTGCGGACCGCTTTCGGGCGGTACGCCGCCCCAGAATTTAAGGGTAATCGGCTTCTGCTCTGCCGGTTTTGGTGTGTCTGCAGGCTTCGGCGTGTCGGCGGGCTTTGCGGTATCGGCTGGTTTGGCTGGTGCTGGCGGATTGGTGGAGCCACCGCAGCCGCTGAGCGTCATGGCTGCAGCCAGAACGATTCCTGTCGCGCTGATCCAGGCTTTTTTCATTGGTCCATCCCCTTTTCGGCTAATGATTAAAGCAATCTTTATCTTAAGAAGATCACCTTCATCGTAGGCAATTTCACCGAAAATCACTACAGCGCTATCTTGGCAAAATCTTCATATTTCTTGACAGTTAGGACTTCCCCAGCACCAGCTTGCGGAATTCCGTCGGGTACATGCCTTCCATTTGTTTAAAGCTTCTGGAAAAATGATTCGGATCGCCATAGCCGACCTTCCCGGATACCTCGTAGATTTTGATCTCCGGGTCCTTGAGCAGCTCCCGCGCCTTTTTCATGCGCATTCGGGTAATATAGTCCGTAATTGTTTCGCCCGTTTCTTTCTTGAACAGGATGCTCAAGTAATTTTCCGTAAAGCCGATCTCCGCCGCCAGCTCCGAAACCTTCAGCGAGAGATGAAGCCGCTCCTGAATGCGGGCCACGACGGTTTGGACCTCGCTGCGCCAGCGCCCCCGGCCATGCCGCTTGAGGTATTCCAGGAAGACGGGAATCCAGCCGCTGAACCAGTCGCGCAGCTGCACCAGCGTTTCCGCCTGCCGGATGACGTGGTACGGATAACGGCCGTCGTGCAGCGTGACCGCGTAAATATCCGCCCCTTCAGCCTTCAGGCAGCGGGCGAAGCAGTCCGCCAGCCGGATCCATCGCTCGCGAAGTACCACTGGGGGTACATTCATAGCTACCAAGCTGTCTTCCACCCAATCGTCCAGCAAACGCCGCATCCCCGCTTCATCCTTCTCTTCGATCAAACGATTCCATTGCGCTTCATCCAGCTGCATGCTCTCGCTGGAAGCAGCTTTGTACTCGGGTAACGCTTCGCGCTGCATGATCCGGCTGTCGCCTGTCCTGTAAAACAGATGCTCCAACGCCTCCCGCGCTTCCATATAAGCGTAATGCAGTCGGTACATTCCGTTGTTGGAACGGGACACCCCGAAGCTGAGCGACAGCTTGAGGAAGGTCCCTACCGCTCGCTCCATCTCCTCCAGCATAGGCAGCACAGGCGCTTCCTTCATGACGGCAAACATCCCGTGATCTAAGGGGGTCAGCTCGCCAGCGCCGTATTTTTTCATAATTTCGGTCAGCACATTCGCCACGGTAAATTGGAGCAGCCGCTCGCTTTGGAACCGGTTGGCAGCAAGCAAACGCTCATAGGCATCGATCCGAATGAGCGTCACGGTCAGTTCGGCTTGAAGCGTCGGCACGCCGAATTCGCTCAGCCACTCCTCCGTCTCCCTGCGCGTAGCCGGATGCAGCAGCAGCTCCCGCAGCCGCTTTTCCTTGACCTCCCGTCCGTACCGGTTCACCTTGGATTCCAGCTGGGTCATCTCCAGCCGTTTTTCCCGCTCGCCGAGCATTTTTTGCCGGACATCCCGCAGCTTCCGCATCAGCTCCTCCGGCTCGATCTCCAGCTTGATCATATATTCCGCCGCACCAAGCCGCAGGGCAGTTTGAACATACGCAAAGTCGCTATGGTTCGATAGGATGAACGTCTTGGTGTCCGGCCACCGTTCATGAATATGCTTCAGCAGCTCCAAGCCGTCCATATCGGGCATCCGAATGTCGGTCAGTACAATATCGCAGGGGGTTTGCTCCAGCATGGCCAGCGCTTCCTTGCCGGTCGCCGCTTCTCCGATAATCTCGAATTCGTCTCCTTGCAGTGGAATGATCGTTTTTAGTCCGATCCGTACGAGAATCTCATCATCCACAATCAACAAGCGCAGCATCGTTCTCCGACCTCCTTCGATACGGCAGCGTCACGGTGGCGAGCACGCCTCCTTCTTCCCGGTTGCCGAGTGAAACACCGTAACGGCTTCCGAATTCCAGCTTGATTCGTTCATTGACGTTGCGAATGCCGATCCCGCTAAACTTGGCATGCGGCTGATTCATTTTCTCCTCTACGCTGCGAATCGTCTCCTCGCCCATCCCGACTCCGTTGTCGCTGATTTGAAGCCTTAGCAGCTCCTCCTCCAGCTTGGCGGTAATCTCAATGTGCAGTGGGAAGCGGTTGCCGTGAATCAAGCTGTTCTCCACGATCGGCTGCAGTGTAAATCGGACGATCTCAGCATCCAGCAGCGCCTCGGGAACATCTACAGTCATCGTCACGTTGTCATGATAGCGAATTTCCTGCAGCGCCATGTACACCTGCAGGTAATTCAGCTCCTCCCGCAGACGGACGATCTCCTCCTTTTGCTGCATCGTATAATTGAGCAGCTTGCCGAGCTTGGTCAGCATCTCGCTGACATGCGTCGCTCCGGAGAGGATCGCCATCCACTTGATCGAGTTCATCGTATTGGTGAGAAAATGCGGATTGATCTGCGCCTGGAGCGCTTGAAATTGCGCCTTCTGCTTGCGCTGCTGCTCCTCGGACAGATGGGCGACCAGCTCCTGCAGCTGCTGCACCATCTTATTGAAATTGCGGCCCAGCATCGCGATTTCATCATTGCCCCGCACCTCGACCGTCGTGTTCAGTTCCCCTTTTCCGACCCGATTCATCGAACGTACCAGCGGAATGATCGGCCGTGTGAACCGGAACATCAATCCGATAAAAGCAACCGCAAACAGCGAGAACCAGAACAGCATGAGCAGCGTAGACTTATTCTTCGCCTGCTTCAGCCCCGAAGCAAAGGCTTGACTGCTAACGAGCTGCACGAGCTTCCAGCCCGGGCCGGTGAGGTCGGCCTCATTGACCAAGTAGTCCTCTTTGCCTATGGTGACACGCCGGATCCCGCTCTCATCTACCCGAATGGCTTCGGACAGTGCCTTGGCACCGCCCGTCCATGCCGAATCGCCGAGCAGAGGCTTATCTCCGTCCAGCAGCAGCATGTGCACACCGGACTGCGCCTGCCGCCGCAGCTCCTCTACCGGATAAAAATAATTGCTTACCGGTACACCGATCCAGAGCATCCCGTCGCCTCCCTGCCTTGCGGGGTTCATGACTCTCGCCATCACCAGCAGCGGATCCCCATCCTCGTCTTGTGCTTTATAGGGAACCATCCAGTTCGGGGAGCCTGCCAGCTTGGAGGTGCTATCAAACCAAGGCTCTTGATGCATCGTTCCATATGTGAGCTTGGACGTGCCTGCCCAGGAGGTGTGAATGTAGCCTCTATAGTCGTACAGCGCCAAGTAGGCGAAATTGTCGAGCAAGAGATCGCGGATGTTGGACATTTTGTTGATTAACGTAGTGTAGCTGTAAAAAGCGGGATACTCATTCGTCCAATCCGATGGGTCCCGCAAAAATTTGAGCGTTTCCTGATCGTTCATGATGAGGTTGGAGGCTTTCAATATGCGGACGGACAGCTCGTTCATCGCCGCCGCCTTGCGTTCCACGGAGGTCTGATTTGAGAAGTACAGCTGGGTCTCTACAATTTGCCGCGAGGAGGAATAGAAGCTGAAAACGATGAACAGTACGGGCGCAATGATGAGCAGAAGGAGCGATAGCAAAATTTTGCCTCGGAGTGATCTATACCATTGGATAACGGTCAGCATCGGATCCCCCTCATGGGTTGATATTGACATCGTAGCGGATTTTGTAAGCGCTGTCTATGTTATTAAAGCTTCAGGTGTACACCTTGAGAAAATCTTCCACCGCCAAACATGCCGTTCCGTCCGTTGCTTTTTGCCCTATAAAGTGCCTTATCGCAAAAAAAGAGACTGCCTAGGCAGCCTCTCACTCCTTTCGCCAAGCTTCTTCTCCTAATCGTTTCAACACAAGGGCTTGCTGGAAGCGGTCGGACAGCTCCTTCCCATTCACCGCACTCTGGATTGCATAGGACGGAGGGCCTAATTCGCAGACGAAGTAAAACGCCTCGTTTTCCTTGGCCTGCTTCCGCCATTGCTGCATCCCCGACCGCCACCAGCGTACAAAATGCCGTACCATCGGATGGTCACCGTTGTCTCCGATATCCACCTGCACCTGATGGCCGTTCGACACTCTGGCATGAATACTGGAAGCGCGCTCCAGCAGCGTATGAAAGTAGCTCTCCGTAGTCTCCGAAATCGGTTCGGAATCCATCGCCCCACCCACCACATAGTGGGAAAAATCGATCGACAGCCTCATACGCGGCAGCTGCTGAACATAATCGACCGTGCGCAGCAGATCCTGCGTAATCCTGCCTCGATGCGTCTCGATAAACAATGGAATCCCAACCGCTTCGGATTGCGTTATCAGCGAATTCAGGAAATCTACCGCTTCCGGGCCGACCGTGTATTGATCCTGCACCTGCGCATTGACGTACTGCACTCTGAAATCTTTTGCCTGCTTTAAAAATGAGGTGAGATCATCCCCCAGCTTAGGAAACGGGAACGCGTGCACTCCGAAGGAGAAGCCGTAGTCGTCCAGCAGCTTGCGCCAGCGGTCCGCCTCACTCGGCTCCGGCAGCCTGCCTAGAATTCCCGTGAAGCCCGCTTCCGCTAAGGCCTCGAACTTTTCCTCCGTCGTCCATTCCCGCGCCCCGTTCCCGACACCCGACATCGCCCACCACGACTGCTGCAGCTCCAGCTTCATCGCTTACTCCGCAGGCACGGTGCCGACGATGGCTTCGTTGCGCTTCAATGTATCTTCGCCGCATACCAGATAAGTCCGAATCCGCGTCGTATCGCCGCCCCATTCGTCCATTTTGAACTGTACCTCCGGTGTCGTATACCGAACGGAGAACGCTACGCGAGGAATGTTCGAGCTGTTGATCTCGGAGCCGTGGAACGTCGCTTCATTGAAAAACGCAATCTGTCCGGGCGACATCTCCAAATCGACGATCTTTGATTCATCGATCAGCTCCGCCGGCAGTCCTTCCTCAAACGCGGATTGCTGATCCCCGCTCGCCACATGCTTCACAACCGATCTGTGCGAACCCGGAATGACGCGCAGACAGCCATTTTCCCGGATGGACCACCCCAGACTCACCCAGGCCGTAGCATTGATCGCCGGCTCCATCGGCCAGTAGTTGATATCCTGATGCCAAGGAATATATTTGTTATTGTTCGGCTCCTTGTACCAGAAGTGCATCGCCCACAGGATGACGTTCTCCCCGAGAATTTGCTGCATCACGTTCACAATGCTAGGATTCGTGGCCAGCTCATACGCCCAGCGGTGTCTTTGATGCCATGCGGACATGTTGTGCTTCGTCGCTCCCGGCTCGAACTTGTCTTGACCGACCACCTCGAAAAACTTGTTATAGTACATATCCGCTTCCTGCAAGGTCAGTCCCTGTACAGGTCCGCTGTACCCTTCCTCTCTGTACTGCTCAATCGAAAATGCGCTGCCTTTTGTGATCATGCTTCCCGACCTCATTTCCTGTAATTCGGCCTCACTTGCTCGCCTTGTAAGCTTATTGTAGCGCGGTCCAGCCTAGGCAAACAGATCGAAGATCGATTAATGTTAGCACAAAACGATTATTTTGGAAGCGGTTAAAAACCAACGTGTTATTAGCGCAGCTCCTCCCTCACTTGGTTGAACCAAGAAGGAGTGCGGCGATGTCCTCATGCCCTTTCCGCTTAGCCCAGGTTAGCGGCTGCGTCCATGACTCCACATGAGCTGGATACGGATCGGCTCCCTGCTCGAGCAGAAACCGCACCATCTCCAGCTGTCCGAATTTCGCCGCCCAGCCGAGCGGTGTCGTCTCGTATTCCTTGTCCACCGCATGGATATTGGCACCGAACTCCAACAATAGCTGTGCGTAGGCCACTTGGCCGGACCAGGCTGCTTGATGCAGGTAGGTGACGCCCAGCCAGTTGGCCAGGTTCGGATTGGCACCCGATTCGAGCAGCAGCCGGACCATGTCCATGCCGGCATCGGTGGCATACCCCATGAAGTTATTGCAGTACCACGGCTCATTCAAGTCTGCCCCGCTGCGGATCAGCAGCTTGACGAGCTCCATATGTCCATAGCCGGCAGCCATGCAGAGCGGGCCAAAATCTCCGCCGTTGTTCATAAGCTCGGGCCTGGCATGGATCATTTCTCCGACCAAGTCGATTCTTCCCAAGCAGCAGGCGCTGTCGATCTGAACCGTTGCCCCGTGGGCATATAGCAGGTTCACCAATGCGTCGTGACGGTTGCGCATGCCGATGAACAGCGGTGAACCGCCTGCTTCCACCCCGGCGTTCGGATTCGCCCCGTGCTCCAGCAAAAGCTTTACAATCGCCTCGTGATTATCCTTCACGGCTGACCATAGGGCGCTTCCATGCGTAGCGCCCCGTTCTTCTGCGTTCGGGTCGGCCCCCCGCTCCAGCAGCAGCCTAACCGTGACGGTGTGCCCATGCTTGGCTGCATAGCCGATCGGCCGTTTGCCGGTGGCACCTGCAGCATTCACAAGCGACGGCTCGGCATCCAGCAGATCAGCCACCTGTTCGGTGTCCCCCAAAGCAGCTGCCGTCCAGATATCATATTCAGCTCCGCGAGCGATCAAGTAACCAACGAGAAACCACGGATTGCGCAGCACCTCCGGGCTCAAGTCACGATTGGCCCGATAAAAGTAGTCGCCGTCCAGCGCTAGCAGCAGCGGTGTTGCTCCATCCGCCCGCTTCGCCCCGATATCCGCCCCGCGCTCCAACAGCGCATCGATCAGCCACATTTGGCGGGTCATGACGGCCCAATGCATCGGCGTATTGCCGCGTTCATCACTCTCGTGCACGCGTTCCTCCGAGGCGTCCAGCTCACGCAGCACCGCCTCCTTACGGCGGCTTTTGATCAGCTCCGCAAGGCTCGAGCCCTCCGGTGAGGTGCGATACCGCTCCGCCAGATGCCGTGCCAGCAGGTCAGCAAGCGCTGCATAGCCCCGATCTTGAGCTTTGGTGACCAAATCGTCCTGCCAGCCCAGCATTTTCTCCGTCGCGTCTGCGCCATGCTCTAGCAAGAGCTGAACGGCATCCATATGTCCCGACCGGACGGCAAAATGAAGCGGAGTCACATACCCCCAGCTGGAGCCCGCCAGCTCCGGATCCTGGCGCAGCAGCTCCCGAAGCGCCGGAAGGTCGCCGCGATCGGCGCAGGCTATCGTTTCTTGTACAAGCCCATCTCTCATATCGATCGTTCCTTTCTCTGCGAGTTTAAACATACGAAAACACCCATAATCGAACCTAAATTTTTTACAAGCGAACCCAAAAAAACTTTTACCTTATTCTCAAGGTTCACTATATAATGGTAACATGTGGAAAGGAGGGACACCAAGAGGAGCATCGCTCACCAGACAGCGAAATTGCGCCGGGCACAAGCTTAGAATCAGGAGGTGAAGTTTGTTTCTGTAAGCGCTTAATCTTTCATTAAGGGAACTACGTTTGTTCTTTGGAAAGAGGGAGAATAACCCACCACGATGACATCTTGACTTCGCCTAGAACCAGTAAAGTTGACAACTGATATCGCAGAAAGCACGATAACCGTTGCAACAAAAGGGAGGATATGATGATGTTGCGTACCCAAACCAAACAAGCCAAACGAGGCTTGCGTTTCCTGCTTTGCGTTCTGATGATCTTCGCTTTATTCCCTGTCACTCCGATGTTTGCGGCCACGCTGTTCAGTGATGATTTTGAATCCTACTCGGCCTTCCCGCAAGGCAATTGGGTCAATGCGACCAGCAACGGGAACTGGGCTATTTCCCAAATTAGCACGAACCTGGCTAAACAAACCACTACAACCTCCACCGATTACATCATGACGAACGGCACCTCCACCTGGAACAACTACACGTACCAAGCCCGGATTCAAACCGGCTCCACCAGCGCCACTACCGGCCTTCTCGGTCGCTACACCGATAACAGCAACTACTACCTGCTCGCTCTGAACAATGGCAACGTCGTACTGAAGAAAAAAGTCGGCGGCACCACCACTACCCTGCAAAGCACCCCTTTTACTTTTACCACTTCGACCTTCTACACCCTGCAGCTTTCCTTGAACGGCTCGACGATCTCCGGTTCCGTCAACGGCGTACAGCAAGTTAGCGTAACCGATACCAGCCTGTCCACCGGTAAAATCGGAATTTATTCCACAGGCGCCGGCTGGTGGGACGATGTGCTCGTCAGCGACATTGCGGTAACCGATACACAAGCGCCTACTGCACCTACAGGGCTGACAGCCACTGCGACTTCCAGCAGCCAAATCAACCTGAGCTGGACCGCTTCCACGGACAACGTAGCCGTGACCGGCTATGATGTCTACCGAGGCTCCACGCTTGTCGGCTCTCCGACAGCCACTTCGTTCAGCGACACCGGACTGACGGCTTCCACGGCTTACAGCTACACGGTAAAAGCGAAGGATGCGGCAGCCAACGTGTCCGCAGCCAGCAACACGGCTACAGCGACAACGCAAGCGAGCGGCGGCGGTACCACAGTGACGGTTGCCAACTCTGGCTTTGAGAGCAGCTTCACCAGCTGGGCTACCAGCGGCTCAACCGCGATCTCTACGAGCGATTTCCACAGCGGCACCAAATCCGCCAAAATCTCCGCTTCGGGCTCGCAAGTATCGCAAACGATTACCGGTCTAACAGCTAATACCACCTATACGGTTAGCGCATGGATTCTCGGTCAAGGAATTATCGGGGCAAATACGTTCGGCGGCACTGAGGTTACCGTGAGCGGCAATTCCTCGACGTGGACGCAAATTTCCGTCTCCTTCACAACCGGCTCCACGAATACCAGTGCGGTCATTTTTGCACGCGGTACAACGTCTACTGACGTTCGATACGACGACTTCACCGTAACCGGAGGCAGCGGCGGCGGTTCGGATACGCAAGCGCCTACGGCTCCAACGGGCTTGACGGCTACAGCGGCTTCCAGCAGCCAAATCAACCTGAGCTGGACCGCTTCCACGGACAATGTCGGCGTAACCGGCTATGATGTGTATCGCGGCACGACGCTTGTCGGCTCTCCGACTAGCACCTCTTACAGCGATACCGGCTTAACGCCTTCGACGGCTTACAGCTATACCGTAAAAGCGAAAGACGCGGCCGGCAACGTTTCGGCTGCAAGCAACACGGCTACTGCAACGACACAAGCGTCGTCCGATACGCAAGCCCCTACGGCACCTACGGGCCTGACGGCTACAGCTGCATCCAGCACCCAAATCAACCTGAGCTGGACCGCTTCCACAGACAATGTTGGCGTGACAAATTATAACGTCTACCGCGGGGGTACACTGGTCGGTTCTCCGACAGGCACATCCTACAGCGATACGGGCTTGACACCTTCCACTGCTTACAGCTACACAGTTAAAGCCACCGATGCGGCAGGCAACCTCTCCACTGCCAGCAATACGGCGAATGCTACAACGCTGTCCGGTAGTGCACCAACGCTGCCTTCGCAAGTGCTGTATTTGAAAAACTGGAAGATTACACTGCCAATTCCTCAGGCTTCGGATCCAAATACACCAAAAGAAGTTTTCCAGCCTGAACTGGATACCTATTCCATCGATCCATGGTTCAAGGTTGCGCAAGACGCGGATGGCTATGCCGTCCAATTCCGTGCCAACCACGGCGCCGTATCGACCAGTGGCTCCAAAAATCCGCGAAGCGAGCTTCGCGAAATGGTCGACAACTACTCCGGCACCAGCTCGAGCAATAATA
This sequence comes from Paenibacillus cremeus, assembly GCF_007786445.1. Taxonomy (GTDB): domain Bacteria; phylum Bacillota; class Bacilli; order Paenibacillales; family NBRC-103111; genus Paenibacillus_G; species Paenibacillus_G cremeus. The sequence goes on from NZ_VNJI01000005.1 coordinate 88,376, forward strand.
TGTCCTGGGGCTCGAATGACGGCAAAACGCACACCATGTACATCAAGCAAAAGGTAACGCATTTGACCATTATTAAACCGCAAACGGTGGTCGGCCAAATCCATGACGCTAATGATGACATTACGGTGTTCCGTGTAGAAGGCAATAACCCCGGCGGCGTGTCTACAACAGCGAAAATTTACATTACGGACGGTAACAACACACACGGGTATTTGCTGGATTCCAACTATACTTTGGGAACGTTGTTCACGGTCAAAATCATTGTTTCGAACGGTGTCATCCACTACGAATACAATGGCCAATCCGTCCCTTACACGCAAACCAAGAGCTTCAGCGGTGCGTACTTCAAGATCGGGAACTACACGCAATCCAACGACTCCACTGCTCCTGGCGAAGATCCAAATGCCTATGCGGAAAACTGGGTCTATGACTACAGCGTAACGCATCAATAATACGATGAAGAGCCGTCACGGATTTAGTCCGTGGCGGCTTTTGCTTGGGGCTGCTCGGCAAACCATTCCCAGGCCGTTCCCAGATGCTCCGGCTTATGGGCGTCAGAGCCGTAAATGCAATCCACTCCCTGCTTCCTGCATGCAGCTAAGAACCATTCCGGCACATATGGCTCTCCACAGGTTTCAACCCGAAGACCTGCGGTATTCACATCGATTCCGACCTTTCCGTTCGCTAAGAGCGGAATGACCTTTGACAATCGGCTTTTAATCTGAGCTTCATCGATATCTGGCAAGGCGCGTTGGAATTTTCGGATCAGATTGATGTGGCCCATTCGGACGCGCATCGGCAGCTTAGCCGCCAAAGCAATAGCCTCTTCGACTTGGTTGAAGTACTCGTCTACCACCCGCTCCATCGTGCCGTAGTAAGTCAACAGATGCTCCCGAAAATCCTGCGGCGTATAATCAATGCATCGCGTGCCGCCTTTCCCGGGCAAATAATGGACCGAGTACACCACATCCTCCAGGTCGTTCTGCCAACGATCCACGATTTGTTCTGTAAACTCCCAGTTCCCCGGCAAATAATCCAGCTCCAGACCGACCGTCACCTCCAGCCTGCCTTGGTACTTCTGCTTCATCTCCTTAGCGTATTGAAAATATAGCGGCAGCTCCTCAGGCGGCATCGCCAGGCTCTCCATCAATATCGGGTCATCCACCCAGTCAACCGGCAAGGGCGGGTGCTCACTCATCGTATATCGCTCAAACCCCAGCGCAATCGCCCGATCGAGGTATAGCTCCTGTGGTGCACTACTGCCGTGATAACAAAATTTCGTGTGCGTGTGCCCGTCCCATTTCAATCCCATGCTTGGTCACCCTTTCAATTGGATCTTGACAATGGCTGTAGATTACCGATATATTCCACTTAAAACCACATAACCAGTCATCTTTAGTCATCATACCACAAAGGAAGAACACAATGTCCCTAACGTTTGAACACCGGAAGAAAATAATTGTAGACCTACTAATGAAGGAAGAAAAGGTTCAGGTTCACTCGCTCTCTGCGGAGCTTCACGTTTCCGCCGAAACCATCCGACGAGACTTGGACCGCCTGGAGAACGAAGGGGTATTAAGGAAGGTATACGGCGGAGCGGTCCGAGCTCGGATGGAAAGCGTGGAGCCCTCTTTTGCCCATCGGTCTAAGACCTTTGCCGAAGAAAAGGCTGCCATCGGTAAGCTCGCCGCCTCCCTCATCGAGCAAGGCGATACGATCCTGATTGATAACGGCACAACGACACTGGAGATCGTACGCCATCTTCAGGACCGGCCGGACGTGACGCTGCTTACCCACTCCGTGCCAGTGCTGCAGCTCGCTATGACGACTTTCAAGGGACGGATCCTTTTTATCGGAGGCGAGGTTGATGTAGAAACAGGTTCCGCGACAGGAACGATTGCCGAAAGCCTGCTGGACCAGTTCAAGGTACACAAGTCTTTTATTTCGGTGGGAGGGATCTCGCTCATCGACGGGATTAGCGATTATGACTTGAAGGAAGCACGCATTTCACGCAAAATGATCGAGCGCTCCGTAGAAACGATTGTGCTCGCGGATCACTCGAAGTTCGGTAAAACCACCTTCGCTGCTATTGCACCGCTGCATAAGGTATCCATGATCATCACCGACAGGAAGTGCCCTGAGGAATGGACACAGCACCTACAAGCGTCCGACATCGAGCTTTTAATCGCAGATCGGGAGGAATAACGATGAAACCAACCACACAGCTAAAGCTTTCATTTCGCGAGGATAACACACTGAAGATCGTGCAATTTACCGATATTCATTGGAAAAATACCGAGGAGGCCGACTTGCGAAGCCGTGCCTTGATGGAGCAGGTGCTGCAGGCGGAGAAGCCCGATCTGGTGGTGTTCACCGGCGATGTGATCTACACAGGGGGAGTGCGCCCTGGAGCCGAGCCATGTCGTGATCCATTGGCGTCGCTTGGAGAGGCGGTTGCGGTCGTGGAACAAAGCCAGACGCCTTGGGCGCTGGTCTTCGGCAACCATGATTCGGAGAACGGTGTTACTCGGGAGGAGCTGGCGGATGCGATCGGGGATCATAAGTATTCGCTGTTCGAGCAAGGCCCTGCTGACATCAGCGGCGTTGGAAACTACGTGATTCAGGTGACGGACGGTGAGGGTGCTGTAAAGGCGGCGCTTTATTTTCTCGACTCCGGCTGCGGGTCGCCTGTGCCGCATGTGAAGGGCTATGACTGGATCCGGCGCGACCAGATCGCTTGGTATGAGCAGCAGTCCCGCCAGCTTACAGCGAATCACGGCGTGCCGCTGCCCTCGCTCGCTTTTTTCCACATCCCGCTGCCGGAATATCAGGATATTTGGGAGCAAGGTGTATGCTATGGGCAAAAGTTCGAGGATGTCTGCTGCGCGCGCGTGAATTCCGGCCTGTTCGCAGCGATGGTCGAGATGGGCGATGTGATGGGCACGTTCGTCGGCCACGATCATGTCAACGATTACTGGGGAGAGATGCACGGCATCCGGCTCTGTTACGGGCGCGCAACCGGCTACAACACTTATGGTCGAGAGGGCTTTCCGCGCGGGGCACGAGTGATTCGTATGTACGCAGGCGAGCGGCGTTTTGATACGTGGCTGCGTCTGGACGATGGCTCTGTCGTGATGGAGCAGCCGAAGCAAGAAGCTGAGTTAAAATAAGATTCGTGTGACAAATATCACTTTCTAACCAATCGAAGCATTATATACTCATATTACGGCATTAACCGATCAACCATTGAATGAGCGATTTGAAAGGGGCTGTAGTCATGGAGGAGAAAAATGTTAGCTTGTTAGGAAGAAATATCGTTGTACCTGAGAACCCGGTATCCCGCTTTTTATTTAGCGATACCCGTTCCGCATGGATTTGGCTGGTCATCCGGCTGTACGTTGGCTATGAGTGGCTCTCGGCGGGCTGGCACAAAATTACAGCTGACGTTTGGACCGGAGAAAAAGCGGGGTCCGCCTTGCAGAGCTTTGTCAAAGGCGCGATCACGAAAGCGGAAGCCGGCAAGGATGTCTCAGGCTGGTATGGCTCTTTCCTGGAAAATGCCGTTCTTCCGCATGCCAAGTTATTTTCGTACATCGTTTCCTATGGCGAGGTTCTAGTGGGGCTCGGTTTAATTTTAGGCTTATTGACGGGCATTGCGGCTTTTTTTGGCGGCTTTATGAATTCCAGCTACTTGTTTGCCGGAACGTTGAGCACAAACCCGGTGCTGCTGGTGCTGACAACCTGGCTGGTGCTGGCATGGAAAGTGGCCGGCTGGTATGGACTGGACCGGTGGGCGCTTCGATATTTAGGTACGCCTTGGAGAAGGCACGAATAGCTATTCTCAATATACTGTCATACCTTAGGAACTCTTGTTTAAGCGCTGCTATGCGTCCTAAACTGACTAGGCGTCATATGCGTATACTTTTGGAACATCCGAATCAGACTTCGTTCAGTGTAGCCGATTTGTTCGGCAATCTCTCTCGTGCTTAAGGTCGTGGTTGCCAACAGCCTCTGAGCTTCTTTAATTTTACAATCCAAAACATAATCCAGGAAATGGATGCCCATTTCTTTCTTAAACATTTTGCTCAAATGCGGAGGACTTATACCGACCAGCTCGGCACACTGGATCAGCGAGATGTCGTCATGCACGTGTTCTTGGATATACTGCGAAACCTTCTGAACGACCGTCCCCATCGGATTGGAAGCTTGAGATTCCATGCCATAATACGGAAAAATCGTGTGGATGAACCAATCGTAAACATCAGCGGTCGTCTTTCGCTCTTGCAATGAAGCTAGCAGGTCTTGATCGTATAATTGCGAAAACCCTTTTTTGATTAAGGATTTGCACATGGTGCTGAGCAGCAAGGAGTAACACTGAGAAATAATCGTATGCGATTTGGAAGAGCGCACGGCCACTAAGTATTCCTGCAGATTGTCCTTCGCTTCCTTTAAACGTCGGCCTTCGAGATGGTCCATCAGCATTTCTTCGATGTAAAACGGATAATGAAATGCAGCGTGCCTCTTCTGATTTTCAAGCTCCCGGTAGATAATGACCTGGTTTTGTTCTTCATAGAGCCGATATTGCAGCGCTTTAAAGGCTTCGCTGTGAGATGTGGAGATGCCCGATAAATCCGGATAAATCCCTCCGATCCCAATGCAAACATCCAATTTCAAATGGCTGCGGAAGGCATGAACGAGCTCGGAAGCAAAGCGGGACTCGGCCTTTCTCATCTCCTCTTCCGGCATGCTTCGGGGAAAGAAAACAATCGCGGACCCTAGTCCACTGCGGTTAATACACACCACTCCGTCGATGGACTCTTGCTTTTGCAGCACTTCGGTCATCACATTTTTCATGATAAAGGAGAGGATCGGTCCGTCATTTCGCTGAAACCGTGTTTCCTTATGCATATTCTCCAAATGGACGATCAAGACGGCAAACGCATGATTCTCATGCAGTCTTGCCAAATCAGGCTCCAGCTCTTCGATGGGCAGTGAACCTCGCTCGAATGAGCCTCTTTCCAGCAGGCGCAAATAGAAGCTTTCCTTAATCGTTGGCTCCCATTTTTGCATATAGCGGTTAATTTTTTGGGATTGTTCATTCAGGTAGATCCAGCTGTCTTGAATAAAGTGGAGATCATTCTCCGGTCGTGTGGCGGGAGGATGATTCTTATTCAGCTTCTCCCCCAATTCAACCAACTGTCGAATGGGACGGTAGGCTTTGAGACTGGCGAATACCGTGATAGCGATTCCTATATTAATAAAAAGCAGTATGGTCAAAATAATCGCCCAGCGAATCCAGCTCATGTGCTCGGCCACATCGGCCTCCGCAATTTTGGAGATATAGGTCCGGCCTAGCTCCGTTTTTCGAAAGCTGTAAAAATAACGGGCTCCCTTTCCATCTTCCATCATAAAGCTGTCTTTGGCCCTCTCAGATCGAATGATCGTTCGAATCGATGGATCATTCAAAATTCCTGTTTCATCCTGAAAATGCTTCCCCGTATGAACCAGGATGTGATTGGAGGAATCCAAAACGAGCATGGATTGCTTGGCGCTGTAAACGATCGGGCCTTCCAGATACTTCTGGATGAGATCTTTCTTTAATTTGGTGATCAGGAGCCCCCTGGTTGTTCGGGCGTTCGTCGGTGCGAGGAAGCGGACGCAGGCCAAGGTTTCCTCCATAAACGGCTGATTGATCAAAAGACACTGATCTTTAGGTTCGAAATGCATCAGAAAATCAAGCACAGGCCGCAAGCGATACATCTTTTTGATCACGAAGCCGTGTTCATTATTTAAAATATCCTCGGATACATCATCGTATAAAATCGTATCTTCGATAAAGTCATTGGAGCTATTGGCCACCTGCAGCAGCTTTAAAATCTCCAAATGAGCCAATATTTTTTCATTGGAATCGCTATCAAAAAAGGAGTTCCTAATCAGAGGATTCGTTGTCAGCTGCAGTGAGGTCCGCTCGACGGATCCGAAGATGCGCTCGAGTCTATCTTTGGCGTTGGATAAGGAAGAATCGGAAATTTGACCGGCCTCATTGACGGCGGCTTTCATCGACAGCTGATAATAAACGCCGCCGATCAACAAAACTGGAATGCATGCGGATAAACAGCCAAACCAGATAAAGCGGTAGAGGAAGGATTGACGATTGCTGACCTGCGAAATGCGCTTGTATAGAGAACTCACCCACGTGGCTATACTTATCCCTCCCTATAACAAACTATCCAATTATAGTTAATTATAAGCGCTAGGGACAAGGTCAACAACCGTTTTTATCCCTTAACCGATCCCAACATAACCCCTTTGGCAAAATGCCGCTGTAAAAATGGGTAGACAACCAGAATCGGCAGCATAGCCAGAACGACCGACGCGACGCGGATGGTTTCTTGAGGCAGCACTTGATCGTTCACCGCAGAATTGCCCGTCATATTCGAGCTGGCATCCAAAACCAGCGTTTTTACCAGTACCTGCAAGGTCCACTTATTCGTGTCCGTCAGATAAAGCACAGCATTGAAGTAGGTGTTCCAGTGCGCGATGGCAAAAAATAAGGTGAACGCAGCAATAGCGGGCATGGAGAGCGGCAGGATAATCCGGAAAAATACCCCCAGGTCCGTACAGCCGTCCATTTTGGCAGACTCTTTGAGCTCCGTTGGGATGGACTCCAAGAAGCTTTTGACCACAATTAAGCTCCACGCGTTGGTCAGTACGGGCCAGATCAACGCTCCGAACGTATTCAGCAACCCTAATTGCTTCACCAGCAAATAATTCGGAATAATTCCGGGATTAAAGACCAAGGTGACAATTACCATGCTCATGATGGCATTGCGATAGGGCATTTGTTTTTCCGTTAATCCATAGGCCATCGTAAAGGTGAAGATTAGATTCAATAACGTCCCGACTACGGTAAGGAAGGTTGTATTTTTAAAAGCGGATAAGAAGCTGGGCGTCGACATGATGTAGGCGTACGACTCTAGTGACCATTTTGCAGGCCATATATTAAACTGGAACGGCACGTACACGTCTTTATCCGTCAAGGAGACGATGACTAAGTAAAGGATCGGGAAGGCAGACATGACTGAAATCAGCGTAAGCGCCCCATAGTTGAGATAGTCGAATAGCGTCAATCGCTTGCTTTGCACAAAGCTCATGCCAAATCCTCCCTTCTAGTATATTCCCTCATGCCCGAGTTTCTTGACAACGAAATTGGAAATCATCACCAGGATAATTCCGACGATGCCTTTAAACATGCCCACGGCTACGCCGACACTCGTCTGTCCGCTAAGAATCCCCTGCTGATAGGCATAAGTGTCGAACACATCCCCGACCTTTAACACTAATGGATTGATCATCAGCAGCACCTGCTCGAAGCTGACGTCCGCGATTTGTCCCAAACGAAGAATAAGCAAAATCAAGATGGTCGGGCGGATCGCCGGTAAAGTGATATGCCAGATTTGCTTCATCCGGCCGGCTCCGTCAATCACAGCCGCTTCATAGCGCGAAGGATCGACGCCGGCAATGGCAGCTAAGAAGATGATGGTTCCCCATCCGGTATCTTTCCAAATGTTTTGTGCGGTCAACAGCCCCCAAAAATAATTCGGCTCCTGCAAAAACGCTATCGGCTCAAGGCCTGCCCCGCGGATCGCCTTATTCACCAGCCCGACATCCGTGGAAAGCAAAAAGAACGTCAAGCTGGCCACGATAACCCAAGATAAGAAGTGGGGCATATAGACAATGGACTGGTTGATACGTTTAAACACCTCGTGCCGCACTTCATTCAGCATGATGGATAGAACGATGGGAAGCGGAAATAAAAAGACAATGCTGAACAGATTGATGAAGAACGTATTGCGAAGCAGGATGTAGAAATGCTCGTACTCAAATAAATCGATGAAATGCTTAAACCCTACCCACTTGCTGTGGAGAACCCCGAGCATGGGCGAATAGTTCTGAAAGGCAGCGATTAACCCCCAGAAGGGCACCATTTTAAAGATTAAAAAATATAAAAAGCCGGGAAGCACTAATAGATACATATACCGGTACTGCACCATTCGCTTCCACTTGGCAGATTTACGGCTGCTTGCAACGGCCGCTGCTGCCGTAATGGCGGCCTGACCCGTAGGCTTCATGTAAACACTCCTTCCATACTGATTCCCTTTCTTGATGGACCGGGCCATCATGGATATGGATTGACAGCCCGGTGTATTTACATGTTAATTGCCGAACAAGGACTTATAGTTGTCGCCGAATTCCTTGTATGATTGGGCGAATTCCTTTTTCGCTCTCAGCTGATCAATATACGCTTTGTACTGGTCCATCGTAATTTTGCCAATGATTGCCTGGGTTCTCATGGTGGTGAATTCGCCCGAGTATTTCGGCCATTGGGTCACCCAAGTAGGCGAATTTATGACCGTGTACGGATCGATTTTGGCCACGGCCTGTACAGCCTTGACCTTTTCCCGGTTCCTCAGGTTCACTTCGGTCGGAGCCAGCGGGCTGTCCGTTTTAGACCAAGGATCCAGCTTCATAACAAACGGCTCGATGGTCGTGTTGTTGATTTCTTTCTTCCCTTGATCCGTCATGATTTTGGCACCGTTTTCAACTTTGTGGTGAATGCCTTCTTGGCCGTAGGTTATATAGTCGGTGATTTCCGCACTCGCGATTTTTTCATAGTATTGCAAAATTTTCTCCGCTTTGTCCTTGGGTACGGTTTTTGGTATAAACTGCCCGCCATAGAAGCCAGGTGTGAGGATCGCGGTGCTTCCGCTCGGACCGGTCAAATAAGGGACGTAATCGACAATGGCCCCGGGCGCCAGCTTCTTGGACCCTTGCTCCAAGCGATATTGATGCCATGCATTTTTTCTGTAGAACACAGCCAAGCCGGATTCGAACATGCTGTAATATTGGGAATCCTTCATCACAGCGAATTCCTGCGACATGAGGCCCATCGAGTAAGCCTTTCGGAACCAATCCACCAAATTCGTATAAGCCGTCGTCAGCTCTTTAGGATACAAGCCACCGTCTTTCGTATACTCCGGAGTCCCTCCGCCAAAAGCCATATGGAAGGAATCATCGAATTCCAAGCCGATGGTATCCTTTTTACCGCTGCCGCTTGGATCGCTGTCAATAATCTTTTTTAGACTGGTCAGCAGCTCATCCATCGTTTTGGGCATCGGGAGACCCACTTTATCGAGCAGATCCTTACGGATCATTTCTACGGAGTTGATCGGCGGTCTCGTCCGGGGCAGTCCGTAGATTTTCCCGTTGTAACGCATGAGCTTCCACGCGCTCTCCGGAACGTTATTTTTCAAGTTCGGATATTTGCTGAAGTCCCCCAGGAGCTCTCCAAGCTCCCAGAACATCCCTTTATTGATGGCGTCCACTACGTTGGGGTCCGTCACTTCTGTGATCGTGAGCACCTCAGGGATATTTCCCGATGCCATCACAATATTGACTTTATTCATGTAATCGTTGATCGGTACCCAGTCGATATCGAGGTGTGTATTCGTCCGCTGCTCCAAGCCGGTCCAGAACGCACTGTTCATATCGGGCGGCTCGGTTTGAAGGGAGGACATGACTTTGATCGTCAGTTTTTTATCCTGACCGCTATCTGTTGTGGTTGCCTGCCCAGAGCTGCAGCCGGCCAATATCGCTGTACCTGCGGTCAGTATGCCAAGAGTACTCAGAGCCGTGGAACGAAGTCCCTTTCTCATGGTAAGTCCCCTCCATTTTAGATGTAGACAATGACCTTCTCTTCTTCCACTTTGACGGTGTAGGTTTCAACGCTTTTCTCTTCCTCCACCGTTTCCACAGCCACCTCGTAGGTTTTGACCAGACATTTATGAGGATCATAGATCGATTTGCCCGTTAGGATATCGAATTCCCAGCCATGCCAAGGGCATCTTACAACCTCGCCTTCTTTACCATACAGGTATTCGCCTGGTGCAGACGGCAGGGTCATGCCGGTTACCCTCCCAACACACAACGGAGCGCTTTGATGCGGGCAGCTGTTCTTGAGTGCATAGAATTCGCCGTTGACATTGAAAACCCCTACCGACCGGCCCTCAAGAGCAACGATTTTATTGGAGCCCACCGGAAGATCCTTTACTTTACAAATCTCATGCCGCATGCTGCATTCCCCTCCATGAATTACAATTTATATAATTCCTTAGCATTTTCATAAAAAATACGTCTTCTCAAGTTTTTCGGCATTTTAGGGAAGGCAAATTTAGGTGAATCAAAATCCCAATGCGGATAATCACTGGCAAACATTAGAATGTGCTCTGCATCCATCATTTCCAACACCTGAAGCAGATGCTGATCGTTGTCCGGCCGCTCTAGCGGCTGTGAGGACAGCCGTACGTGATCCCTGAGGTATTCGCTCGGCTTGCGTTTTACCCAAGGCACTTCGTAGCGCAGCGCCTTGTATTCCGCATCAAGCCTCCACATCAACGCTGGAAGCCACGATACTCCGCCTTCCGTTAAGACCACTTTCATATTAGGGAATCTCTCAAACACACCTTCCGTAATGAAGCTGACCAAATGAGCTTGGAAGCCCAAAGATAAGCAGGTATGCCATTCAATATAGTGCGTCGGATAACCTGGAGTAGGCTGCTGATTGATCCCCATGCCATCCGTTCCTGGGTGGATAGCCAGTGGCAGCCCATATTTATTGCATGCTTCGTAAATCGGATAATACTGGCGTTGGCCAAACGGAGCGCGAGCACCCGAATCGGTCATCACCTGCACAAAATGAGGGTGGCCGGCCCAGCGTTCAATTTCTTTGGCGGCCGCTTGCGGGTCCTGATGCGCAATCGTTATGGAGCCTTTAAACACGCCGTCGTGGTTATATTTACTAAGCCAAGTATCCGCCAGCCAGTCGTTAAAGGCTGCAGCCACTGCTGTTGCATAGTCCGGGTCCGGATGCAAATTACAGAAAGCTCTTGGAAGCAATATGGCATGCGCCTCGTCATATTCCTCAATCAATTGCTTGCGCAGAAACTCCGGATCCGAGCCTGTCGGTCCGCCGCCGGGAGGCTTGGCATCTAAGCGGGCGCCATGCAGCGGGTTTCCGTAAAAACCGCGTCCTCCACCGTTGTACCGGTCCTTCCACGGCTGCGCCATGTACGAGCGGATTTCTTCAATGCTTTTTGGCGACGGATGGACGTCGCAATCGATAATGGGACTTCTTGACAAACTGTCCACTTCCTCTCAGGTTTCTTGGTCCTGCCTTCAGCATTAGAGTAATTGAAGCTGGCGGCCTCTGATAGTGATAATCCTTATGCTGAGAAATTTTTGTCATGGAATCCTTGAATTAGCTGGGCAAAATCAACCTTAGGAAATAAACGTCATGCGGAAATTTTCGTCCGATTAACCAAAATTAAGCGTTTTCATTTGCCCTTTGAAAGTCGTCTACCGCACGACCGCATGCCGCTACGTTCGCCAGCTTCATCTCCGAATACTTGCGGGAGAGCACCACACCGTCAGCGCCGGCCTCAAGCGCTGCAGTAACCGCCTCATACACGTCCTCCTGCCGGGTCAGTGATTCCCCCTTGTCCGTAGGAATGTCGACATCGATGCCGGGAATGATTAGCGTGGCGTTCCCTTCACTTCGTACCGCGTTGATGGCTCTTTGCGTTTCCTTCCGCACATAGTCGGCCGACCACCTGCGGTTATGCATCTCGTCCCATGGGCCTTCATCAATATCCAGAAAACGCGAAATGAGCTTTACCCCATCCCCTGGAGGCGCATCCTTGAAAATCGTCTTGTGAATCGCTTCAATAAAATTGGCATACCGCGGTCCAGCGCAATTGTTGTATACCACCAGCTTAATAAAATCGCTGTAGTGACTCATGGCGGCCAAATCCTGCGTAGCCCGATGGAACGGAGAGAACGAATGGAGATGGTACACGTGCCAGCCCACCTGAACCTCGGGCCGGATCGCTTTCACCATGCCATAGACCTCGCGGAAAAACTGCTGCTGCCCCTCATGCCACAGCGATTCCCAGGCTAGTAACTCCGGGTATTGAAGCAATAAACGCCAGAAGGTCACAAAATAGCCATCGTTCGGGCGCTGATTCTTGCGGGCGCTTAGGATAAACTTCTCCAGCTCAAGGAAGCCTTGTCTCGCACGTTCGACTTGAATGCCTTTCTCTCTCGCTCTGGAGCGGCAATGCTCACAAAAGCAAGTCATCTCTCCCGTAGCCCACCGTCCTCCGAGCATATTTCCTAAGGGGCCTTGACGCTCCGATCCCCAAGCTACGCCATCAACCTCATAGGATTTGATGTAATCTTCAATCAAGCCAAAGTGCCAGTTCCGATAATCCGGATGGTTAAAGCAGGGACGCTTTGCTTTGCGGCCTCTCGCATCGATCTCCAGCACCTGAGCGAAATTCGGGATTCGCCGGGACTGTTCAATCGCCCCTTTTTTCCCTGCGCTTTCCTCGATCCAGGAATAGACCTTCATCCCCCTTCGGTGAGCAGCAGGTACGACCTCCGCCATCATATCCCAATCACCATGATCTCTGGACTGGAAATCGTCGGCTTGTACAAACGTATTTCGATAATACTCCGGATGTCCTGTACCGAAATTGCCGCCCACATAATTCAGGTCGTATTCCTGCGTACCATGATCTGCCAATGGAAAACCGGGAAACGGTCTCCCGCCGGTCCCTCGCGTATACGTAAAATTGGCCAGGAAAAGCGTATTGACCTTCCCTTTTTCTTGTAAGGCATCCAAAACCGCTTCCGTACCTTCATCGGCAAACGAAACTGCCCCCACCTGCATCGCAATCATTTTATCCTGCATACATACATCCCTCCGGGTACTTGGTATTGTTATTTCGGCGTCTCAAATGGGAAATCCAGGGGTTTGCCTGACCTAACCTCCTTCTTAAAGCCATCTTAGGAAATAAGCCGCGCACCTTAAAGTGATAATACTTACCCAGAGAAATATTTGTCATGCCCCGACCGTCACAACGGGATTTACCCACCAACAAGAAAAAAAACGTCACTAGAACAGTGACGTTAAATGTTAAAAAATTAAATTTCAGTGGAGGACTGACATCCAGTGTGCCAGCGAACGGAATCGTCCTTATGTGCTTCAGTCCATTCGAATCAAATTTGAATCAGCACTTTCCCTGCCTCGAGCTTCACAGGGTACGTTTGCAGATTGATGCAGACCGGCGGGCGCTTGGCCGCTCCGGTGGGGATATCGAACCGCCCGTTATGCTTGGGACATTCGATGACCGAGCCCATCACGAGGCCATCCGACAGATGCACTTTCTGATGGGTGCAGAACCCTTCCGACGCATAGTAGCTGCCATCCGCCGTTCGGTAGATCGCAAACGACTGATCCCCGTGGTCGAAACGGATGACATCCTCCACCTCAATATCCTCTGCTGCGCAAGCTTCAATCCAAGTTCCAGGACTCATGCTTTTCACTCCATCCACAGCTGATTCGTGAATCGAATTTCTTCTCCCGCAGTGATCCCCCGAACTCCCGTCTGCTCGTGCTCGTAAGGCAGATTGAACGCATCCGTCAGGCAGGTATAGGGCTCGATCGAAAAAGCCGACGCCCAGCTTGGACGGAACAAGAGCGCAAAGGAGAAGATCGGATCGGTCTGGTAGGCGATGGTATACCCTTGATTTTTCAGCGCCATGCGGCATATACGATTGCCACGCTCGTCATCCTGAAGCTCCAGCATCGTGCATTTGAGCTCAGGGTAATTCGAAATACTCGCCCCTTTTCCGCTCACCTGTGCGCTGAAGTCCGTCACCGACGGCATGCCTGTTACGAACGATTTACTCATCACCGGCCATTCACAGGCTGCAGGCGCCGTCAGCACAATCTCCTCATCCCCAAAGGGAAGCGGAAAGTACGGATGGAACCCGTACGCAAACGGCGCATCGTCATCGCCCTCATTGCGAATGACGCCGCTCAGCTTCAGCCGTCCTTCGAACAAACGATAGGTCAGCGTAAACGACAGCCGGTGAGGGAAATAGGCCAGCATCTCCGGATGATCGGCAAAAGCAAATCGGCTGGTCACGAAGGCGCCCTGCTCCTCCGTCACCCCGAATTCGATTACCTCCCACGGCTTGGACGCTATCTCGCCATGTAGATGATGATCCGGCGGCTCATTCAAAGGCAGCTGGTACGTTCTACCTTGAAAGGTAAAGGTGCCGTTCTTCACCCGATTGGGAGGGAACAGGATCGGCGTGCCGTACTGATAACAGACGGGGGCTTGCTTAAGCGAAATCAAGCTTTCGGGAGACTGAATCAGGCTGCGCCCGCCGCATTCAAAACGAAACAGATTATAGCCCACCTCCGGGATCAGCTCCGCAATCGCATCGCTGCCGCTATCCGTTAGCACCACGGTAGTGAATCCCTCATTTGTGCTCAGACTTGCCCCATATCGTCCCATCGCGCTGCTCGTTCCTCCTCTTTGGAGTCTGTCCGACGGACTGGAATATGCGAATAGGCATTCGCAGTAAGCACTTCGTCGGACAGACTCTTAAGTCGGCATAGCTCAACTTCCGATCTGAAGACCGAAGGTTGAGCTATCCGCTTTCATTTCCTTAAATTCTTACTATTTCCACCTCGAAAGCTCCTTTTCCTTCCGAAACGCCCCTTAATTCACAATCACATTTCTTTTCCGGATTACGACCCACGATGGCACAGAAGTCCACATCGGCACGAGCGACACTATTCATAGTATGTGAACATTTTTATAATATCGACTCTTCCAGAGGTGTTGTTGCAGGTAGCTGCATTTTTCCGGACCTCTTCGGCGTTTCTCATCCCGATCAAAGCGACATCGACATGCGGATTGGAAAGCACGAATTGAATTAAAGCCTCCGTATAATCAAACTGGTTTTCCGGATGAACCATCGCCATCCATCGTTGAAAAACGCCTGAAGTAAAGGCTCGCATCACGGCAATGCCAAGACCGGCCTTTTCCGCCTCAAGGATGCTTCCAAAAGGTCGGTTCGGATCATACGCATGCTGCATGAGGACGTTATAACAGATTTGCATGATATCGAATTGCCCGCACTGGATGAAATCATAAACGGCCCGGTTCGAATCCTCACTGGTGAAGCCGATAAAACGGACCAAGCCTTCCTCCTTCAGTCGAATCAATTGCTCCAACACGCCGCCGTGAAGAACCTGCTGCACATGTTGATCCGTATAGCTGGTGCCATGAAGCTGAAAAAAATCCAGCCGATCGGTCTGGAGGCGCTCCAGGCTTTGCTCCAGGGATCGGCGCAGGTCATCCGGGGGGCAGATTTTGGACTTGCTGGCCAGAAACACCGAGTCGCGGCTCCCCTTTAACGCGTAGCCGATCAGCTCTTCGCTTTTGCCATTGCCATATCCGGCCGCCGTATCGAAATAATTAATGCCGGCTTCCAGTGCGGCGTCGATGGCTGCGATAATATGGCTTTGATTCTCCGGCAGATCCGGATCGTACTCTCTCAAATAATTTCGCAATCCCGCCGGGGCACCGCCGAAGCCGATCCGACTTACACGCACTCCTGTTTTCCCGAATTCCGCATATTCCATTATGATCACACTCCCTTTGGTGAATAGCAAAGAGGCAAGGAATCCCCCCTGCCTCAGGCTATTATTGTTTACTTTTGCGCCAGTCGATTTTTATACTCTACATTGATTTCTTCTATGATCTTTTGGTAGTTTGGATCCTTTTTGAGCGAGTCGATAAATTTGTCCCAATCGTCCATCGAGATTTTTCCGATGATCGCTTGCGTTTTCATATCGGAAAATTTCTTCGTATAGTCGGCACCCATCTTCAGCTCCGTGTTAGATACCAGACCAATCGCCGGGTCTCCGACCGAAATCTTCGATCGATCTTCTGCAATTTTCATGTTTCGTTGATAAATCTCTTTTGGCATGCCAGCCGCGTACTGCCACAAATCTACTACCGGCGTACTGAACATTTTTCCCCAAGTGGCTGTTCCTACGCTATCGGCGACGGCTTTATCATTGGACACTTTAATCCCATCCGTAACGGTATAATGAACATCTTTAATCCCATACAGCGTCAGATCCAGCCCATCGCCGCCGGAGCCGTAATTGACGAATTTTAAAATGGCTTTCATTTTGTCTTCCGGAACCGATTTCGGAATCGCTAATACCCCATTCATCCCTGTGCCTTGGGACACATACGGCTTGCCGCCCGGTTTGGCTGCTAAGGAGACCATCGGCGTCCATTCGACCTTCGGATTTTTCTTCCACTGATCCATGGTATATCGGAACAGCGCCTCCGGCGTTTCATTGGTGATCCCGGCTCTGCCGCTTGTTGCGAGCTCCCAGTATTGATTTTCCTTCAGCACCGGAAAGTCCTGCGGGATTAAGCCTTCCTGGAACAGCTTCCGCTGATAGACGATGGATTCCCTCATTTCCGGCTCCAGATACATATTCACCAGCTTGCCGTCGACCGCTTTCCATTTGCCCACGGTCCCCAAAAACACTTCGTCGATGACTCCCGCTCCACGCATCGTATAGCCAATCGTGTCCTTCATGCCATCCGGCGCATTGTCCTTAAACGCTTTCATGACCGTATAAAGCTCATCCATATTGGTCGGCATCTTGAGTCCCAGCTTATCCAGCCAGTCTTTACGAATATCGAAAAATCCGCCTCCGTCTAAGGGCCGTCCGGCAGGAACAGCAAAGTTTTTGCCGTCGATCTTCGTATTTTGCCACGTTTGCGCTTTAATGGCGGCCAGGTTCGGATAATCCTTGATATAAGGCGTAATGTCCCAGAAGGCCCCCTGCTTCACCATTTGGCGGAATAATGGCGTGGTGATGCTCGGAATTTTGATCAAATCGGGAATATCGCCTGCAGCTAGTGCCACATTGACCCGGTCTGCGTAATCGGCGCCTGGAATCCATTGCACCGTCAGCTTCGTATTGGTCCGTTTCTCGAATTCCTTCTGAACGGGATTATCAGCACCAGGAGGCTGGGCAATGGTGAAATCGCTAATGACGCGGATCTCGGTAGGCTTAGCAGGTGCTTTGGCCTCCCCTGTTGCAGGCGCCGCACCGTCCTTCGCTGGAGCGGAAGGGGTCGACGAGGAGCAGGCCGCAGCAAGAGAAGAGAATGCGACCATCGTGGATAATACGAGTAGCGCTTTCGGCATGTGTTTCATGGATTACTCATCTCCTCATGGAATGGAATGATTTCGTCTCAACGGTTCAAAGCCCAGCCGCTTTCTCTTACTTGGCGTTCATAAAAGGCTTCATCGACATGGAGGCCAAAGCCTGGAGTCGAAGGCACCGAGATTTTCCCGTCTTGAACCCGGTAGCCTGAAGTGTCAATGCCCGGAATTTGCGCGGGGTCCCATTCAACTAACAAAAACCCTTCGATGGCAGGATACACTTGAGCCGAAGCATAGTTTCCATAGAAGCCGCCGTAATTGTGCGGAGCTGCCTTTACCCCGGATTTTGCCAGCCGCTTGGCTAATTTCAGCCAATTCACGATTCCGTAGTCCCTCAAATCATATTGAATCGCATCAATCAACCCCTGCTCCGCCCACTCCACAATCGGTCTAGCTGCCTGTCCTTCACCGTCTGTGATCATCACGTTCAGATTCTCCTTGGCCATCCATTCCTTCAGATTGCGGTAAAGACGATCATCCTCGTGGAAAGCCTCCTCGACCCACAGCAGATTGGATTGCGCCGTTTCTCTAAGCACATGCTTGGTCAGGTTCAAGTTGTACCCATTGTTGGCGTCAATAGCAAGGTTACATTCGGGGCCGACAACCGCTCTAATTCCGTTCACGATCGCAATATCTCGTTTCGTGCCTTCCATTAAGTCCATGTGCATGGCTCCACGGCCGACTTTGATTTTGAAGTTGCGGAACCCTTCGTTATAGCCTTCCATCGCTTCTTCCTGAAGGAGGGCAACCGCCGCTTCCTCCGAGCTCAGATGCAAATCGTCAAAGTACAGCGACGTATCGTAACAAGGCACCTGTAGTGGAGAAGAGAACTTCTTTTGGCTTAAAAGCTCATATACGGGGATCTCCCTGACTTTGGCCAACCAGTCAAACAGCGGGAATTGAATGCTTTGGAAGCGATCGTCAATCCACTGCTCTTCGCTGAAAATTTCACTCACCGTTGCCCCGAGCATCGCTTCGGCCGCTTCACGAGACACGCGAGACCAGCTGTACCCTGTAATCCCCCCAATCGTGATTCGAACGAGTGGAAAGCTGACTTCCTTCCCGTGAACGCCCAGCCTAGCATTGCATCCGGCCAGCCTTCTCCGTTCCCCTTTCATGATCACCTGTTCGATTTTCTCAATACGCCATGTTTTTTCCAGATCGGCAAAGTTTGTCATTTCACAAGTCTCCTCTTCAAAATATATTCATTGATTAAGCTCCGCCGGATCAGCATTCGCTGCCTCTTAACCTTTAACAGAGCCTAACATAACACCCTTGGTAAAATGCTTCTGCAAAAACGGATAGACCAGCATGATGGGAAGTGTAGAAATGACGACGGCAGCCATCTTAATGGTTTGCGTGGGCAGCTGCTTATCGGATGCCATCTCTACCGCTGACGCGCCCCCAACCGCCGTGTCTGAATCAATCAGCATGTTGCGCAGAACAATCTGTAAAGGCACTTTGGTAAAATCGTTAATGTACAGCACCGCATTAAAGAACGTATTCCAATACGCCACGGCGTAAAATAATCCGAAGGCGGCCAGCGATGCGGCGGAAAGCGGCAAAATGACCCGGAAAAAGATGCTTAGATCATTACATCCGTCAATCATGGCGGCTTCCTCCAGCTCGACTGGAATGCTGTCAAAGAAGCTTTTCATCAAGATGACATACCAGCCGCTCGTGATTACGGGGACAATCAATGCCCATACGCTGTTAATCATTCCAAAATCACGGACGAGCAGATAAACGGGAATAATGCCCGGATTAAACAAAATCGAAAACATCACCAGGATGAGCATCGTTCTTCTTCCACGCAGCCTTTTACGGGAGAGGCCAAAGGAGAAGGCCGATGTGACCATGAGGCTTAACACAGTTCCCATGGTGGCCAGAAAGGCACTAACCCCGGTGGCACGCATGAACGCCGAAGTGGAAAGCAAATATTGATAAGCGCCTATGCTCCACTTGCTCGGAAAAAGAACGAAGCCGTATTTCTCGATGTACTCTCTGGGCTCCGTAAAGGAAACCACAAATACATAGTACAAGGGGAACAGCGTAACCACTCCAATGACCACTAAGACAAGGATATTGATCCAACCAAAGATGCGGTCCCCAAGGCTTTCTCGCATTGGCCTTACCTCCTTATTAATAAACGCCCTCTTCACCGAAGCGCTTAGCCAGCCAGTTGGAGCCTACTACAAGCACGAGACCGATCACCGACTTAAACAAACCGGCTGCCGTCGTATAGCTGAACTGTCCTTGCTGAATCCCGTTGCGATAAACATATGTCTCAAACACATCGGAAACATTCGCCACCGCGCCGTTAGTCATTAGAAATACTTGTTCAAAGCCCACATCCATAATATGGCCCAACCGCAGAATTAAAAGAATAACGATGACGTTTCGGATCCCTGGGAGCGTAATATGCCAGATTTGCCGGATGCGAGTCGCGCCATCGATCCTGGCTGCTTCATACAGCTGCGTGTCGATGCCGGTCATGGCGGCGAGGAATATAATCGTTCCCCATCCGGTGTCCTTCCATATATTTTGACCGGTGAGCATGCCCCAGAAATATTTTTCATTCGTCAAAAAATCAATTTTCGAAAATCCTGCGTACTGGAGAAGCATGTTGATGATCCCATTCGACTGAGAAAGCAGTAAGAACGTAATCCCCGCAATAATGACCCACGATAAGAAATGGGGCAGGTAAACAATCGATTGAATCGTCCGCTTAAAATATTTGTTGCTCACTTCATTCATACAAAGCGACAGTAGGATCGGCAGCGGAAAGAAAAAGACTAGGCTGAGCAGGCTGATCATCATCGTATTGCGGAACAGAAGTAGGAAATCAGGATTGTTAAAAAACCGTTCAAAATTTTCGAGTCCTACCCAAGCGCTTTTAAATACTCCCATATAAGGTGAATACTCTTGAAAGGCAATGATTAAGCCCCACATCGGGTAATATTTGAAAATTAGAAAATACAGGAGTCCGGGCAAAACCAGTAAGTATAAATACTTGTCCCGGTTCATTTCGGACCAAAACGAAGCTTTGGACTTCCTTTGCGCAAGGGGCTTTCGCTTTATGTTTGTCGCTTGAGCTTCCATGTACCACCCTCCCTGATACGTAGTGAGTTGCTGATAGCCATAATGTAAAGCATGGGCAAAGGAGGTACAATGATAACAAATTATTGCTATCGCATGGCATAATTTCCGGCCATCGTCTTTTTTTGCAATGAATAAAAAAAGCCCTTCAGATCGTCAGAAGAGCTTCTTTCATGGCTATTAGGTATGCTTTTCCCGATATTGTCTGGGAGTCAGACTCTCATATTTTTTAAACATCCGGATCAGGTAGGACGGCTGATAATGCAGCTGATCGGCAATATCATTGATTTTCAAATCGGTTGTCACGAGCAGCTCTTTGCATTTCTCCAGCCTTAAACGAACCATCATATCGATAAAATTGATGCCGTTAATCTGCTTGAACGCTTTACTAAGCTTGGAGGGGCTGATCTGAAACTGATCGGCATACATTTCGAGCGAGACATCGTGGAAAACGTCCTTCTGCATTTGCACCAATAGATCATCAATCATTTCTTTTAAATTGGCGTCATAAGCGATGGTTAAGGTTCGGACAAAAGGACGGATCAGTTGATATTGGAACCACTCCACGATTTGGTCCGGCTCCGATAGCTGCATTAACTGCTCATATAAATGTACACCTTCATATAAAGTGAACAAGTTCACATCATGCTTCACGATCGCATCGTGAATCGAGCCGAGCAGCTTCATCATGCCTTGGTGAACCATCAACTCAGCGTTGTTGTTGCTTTGCAGCTCCAGCATAAATTTCTTGATCAGTTGAGCCGCCTCTTCTTCCAGTCCCATGCTGACGGTATGCACAATTTCTCTTTCCAGCTCGGATGGATACTGATTTTGCTTCGTGCTCGGGAGCAGGTATTGATTCATATCCAGCATTTGATTCGAAGTATGATGATCACGGAACCGCAGTGCTTTTCGAGTCTGCTCCAAAATCTTAGGCATTTCCACGATCGAATCGGATATTTTGCTGGTAACAATGGTCACCTTGAGGCGCAGCACATTATTCACCGCCACGATATAGTCATGGGCCAGCTTATTCAACATCGCTGCGATCTCCTCCTTGGAGTGAGTCGGGTCCAAAACCAGAAAAACGCCAATAGACAAGTCCTGAAAATTTGTTACATGAACCATATTTAATTTTTCGGAGCAGAGCTCTGTAATAATATTCGAAGCAGCGAAGCTGACCAGCTGATCGTCCCGCTCCGAAAATTTCCCGCCTAATTCGGTCATCCCATGGAGCTGAGCGACCATAATAGCAAACTTCTTTTGCTCTATGTCCCAGTCAAACTGCTTCATTTTCTGAACCAGCTCGGATTCCGTGTGGGTGTACAAGTGACCCTGCAAAAATTGCAGCAGAAAGCTCTCCCGAAGCATGGGCGTTGACTGCTTGAGCTTGATGGAAAGCTCCTGCTGTTGTTGAAGCTGCAGCTTCCATTGATGCTCGATATAGGTCACCTCGTCCTTGTCGCTCGACCGGCCAGTTCTGGAGCCTTCAAAAAGGCTCTTTAATCGTTGTATGGGATCGTAAATTTTGTTAGATGCAAACCAAGATAGCAATAACCCCAGGGTTAATCCCAGCACGCTGATCCACACGATAAGGCTCGACAAGGATCTCACAGGGGCGATGATTTGCGATACAGGTGTAGCGGTGACCACCGTCCATTTGCTGCCCAGCTTCGAAATTTTTCCATAGGAGACGTTATAGCTCTTATGGTCCCATTCAAATTTGAACCTATTTTCATTCGCATTGTCTGCATTGATCCGGTTTTTTAGCGTGTCCTTCAGCGTCTGCTGATCTTTCGTGCCCTCATCGCTTGAAGAGGTGGTTAAATCGTCGCCATTCTCATTAAAAAGGAAAGCCACGCCTTCGCCCGAAACGAGCTTTTGGACCATGGTATTTAATTTCTTTTGATCCAAATAAATAATGTACATTCCAAAGGAGCCATACATTTGTCCCCCTGGGAGCTTAATAATGATCGCTTTATTTTGCGAATCCGGCTTATTTATTTTTTTCAGCGCATAATTCCAATAGATCGTTCGCTCGTTATCCAACAATGAATTTAATAAGTTGAGGTCGTCTTCTGTTCGGATGGTTTGAAACCCCACCTCGTCACCCATAATTTTATTCGTACCGCGCAAGTACAAACTCACGCTATTAATCAGAGAGTTGGATTCCGTGATTAGAGAAAACGTTTTCATAATATCGTTGGTGACTTGGAAATCCTGAACGAAATCCAGCTGCTTCAGTGTCTCATCCATGCTCCGGTCGAAAGCAAGCCGCACAACTGAATGCTCCAGATTTGAAAGATAATCATTCATTTGCTGGATCGATGAATTCAATTGATTCTGATGCGCCTTGTTTACTTCGGTTTCGATCCGATCGGTTCCGATATAGTAAATAATGACCCCTATAAAGGCAATGGGGATGCAAGTAATCAGGAGCACCAGCCCTAAATTTTTCCAATAAATCGCGCCTCTGCTTTTACTTACTAGCCTACTCATCTGCATCTCATCACGCCCATCGCTAAAATAAGTAGAAAGTTGGACTGCCCGCGAGCTTATATAGGGTAAATTCTATATATATTATATAATGGAAAAATTTAATATAGTAGCCCCTTTGACGTTTTTTAATTAAAAAGAGCACTTGAAGATTGGCATCGGCATCGAAACCATCTCCAAGTGCATCCCTTTATTACATTCGAGAGTACTTACCAAAACAACTCCCCATGACCCAGCAACCGGGAAAGACCTTCTACAAAATAATAGTCTCCGTAGATCAGAGGAACATCAATGTTTTTGCCTTCTGGGAAATGGCTTGTACCGTGCAAGATCAAGCCTTCTTCCGATTCCGACTCCCAGGCGCCGTAGTTGGTAAATAACGAGTGCAGGATTCGCTCGCCAGCTCGACGGTACAGAGCTGAGCCCTCTCCGCCCAGCTGCTCGTCTAGCAGCAACAGACCACATGCAGCAATAGCGCCGGCAGAAGAATCACGATAGGCCGGAATCCCCTCAGGCAATCGAAAATCCCAATGCGGGACGTAATCTTCCGGCAGGTTGGCGATAAAAAAGTTGGCTGCGCGCTTAGCGGCATCCAAATACTCCGGATCTCCCGTATGGAGATGACTAAGTGTCATCCCATAGATCGCCCATGCAGTACCGCGTGACCATGCGGATTCTGGCGCAAACCCCTGGCCACCGTTCACTTCAAGCTTTTCTCCTGTCTGCGGATCGAAAATGACAATATGATTGACCGAGCCGTCCGGGCGGATAAAATGCTCGACCGCCATATCCGCATGCCGGATAGCGATATGCTTATATCGAGGATCTCCGGTGATTTCAGAAGCCCAATGAAGCAGCGGTAAATTCATCATACAATCGATAATGGCCCAGCCGGAATTATCCTCTCCTTCACACCACGGGTTCCATGCACGGATATAATTTCCGTTCACGTTAAACCGAGCTGCAAGGAGGTTCGCTGCGAGCAAGCCTCGACGCTTCGAGTCCTCCGCACCTAACAGCTTATAACGGGCCACACTCGTAAGGGTCCACATAAAGCCAATATCATGATCCAGCTTATAGTAGTCACTGATAACCTGATCAAGCTGCTGCTCGCAGGATTCAGCCAGCTGCTTAAAGGACTCGTCTTTGGATTCCCGGTACAACAGCCACAGTAATCCCGGCCAAAAGCCTGCGGTCCACCAGCTGGCGGGCTCAAGCTTGTAAACCCCATCCACACTTGCATGCGGAAAGCGGTCTCCTATCCGTTGACTTGTTTCGCTTACCTTTTGCATGGTTTTTTCCCAGGCTTGCTGAGCCCAGTCTTTTTCAAAATCCATCTTGTTCAACACTCCTCCATTGTAACGGGATTGCACTAAACAGATACTTATACATGCTTCCATTATAAAAATTTGCAGCAATCAAACCATAACACTATTTTGATTTATTCATCGGTTATTTTGACCAAAATTAAACGGCCTCAGTCCAATAGAAATTAGGACCAAGGCCGAACGTTTCGAAGCCTGCTCATCTGGAATCCTTATTAGACCCGCCTGTGTACTTGCGAAGAATCAAAATAATACTAGCTACACCGATCAGAAAGCCTAGCATAATGCCGACGACCAGCCAAATCGGCTGTCCGCCCTGCCACTTGCTGATGAGATTTCCGAGCCAGTAGCCGGCCAGCATACAAACCACGAGATCGGCGCCGATGGCGGTGACTAGAGCTACTGCTTGCCAAGGGTTGTCTTTGGAGCTTTGTCCTCTCATAAGCATCCCCCTCATCCCATATTCCATTGATATTAGGAGAATATGCGGCCATGCTCGGCTCTAGTCCATCTGTTGTGACGGAGGACGGCAGTGAATTCGTGTACCGTTAGTTTGAACGGTGGATGCCCGCCTGGCGAATCGCCTGGATGGCGGCTGGATTGTCGAGCGCCGACAGATCACCGGGAGCTTCGCCCAGATAAGCGGCGCGGATCACTCGGCGCATCACCTTGCCGTTTCGTGTTTTGGGCAGCGCGTCAACGAAATGAATGGCTTTCGGCTTTAAAGCCTTTCCGAGCTGCTGTGCGGCCCATTCCACCAATTGCGCCACCAGTCCCTCGGCAACGGAAGAAGCGGAGATATCTATGCTCGGGACGACGAAGCATACCGCCGCTTCCCCTTTGATTGCGTCCGGGACCCCGATGGTGGCGGCTTCGATCACGCTTGGATGCCCCACCAGCACCGTCTCCATCTCCGCAGGGCCAAGCCGCTTGCCGGCTATGTTCAGAGTATCGTCGGACCGGCCCGTAATGTACCAGAAGCCGTCATCACTGACGGTCACCCAATCGCCATGAACCCAAATATCCTGCCATCGGGACCAATACGCTGCTTCGTAGCGCTCCGGCTCCTGCCAGAATCCACTGGCCATTCCGACCCACGGCGCTTTCAGCACCAATTCGCCTACATCTCCGCGGATGGGCTTCCCTTCATGGTCGAGCACATCAGCATACATCCCTGGGATTGGCGTGTTAAACCCGACCGGAGCAATCGGCTTCAGCAGCACATTGCCAAGGATGCCGCCCGAAATTTCCGTGCCTCCGGAGTAATTGAAGATAGGGACTTGCTCTTTCCCCACCTGTTGGAACAGCCACAGCCAAGGCTCCAGATTCCACGGCTCCCCCGTCGATCCAATGACCCGGAGTGCCGACAGATCGCAACCCTGAAAGCCGCTCTCGCCATGCTGCATCAAAACGCGAATCAGTGTAGGGGAAATGCCAAGATGCGTGACCTGGTGCTGATGCGCCAGGCGCCAGATCCGATCGGGCCCCGGATAATCCGGCGAGCCTTCATAAAGCAGCATCGTACCGGCATTCAGCAGCGCGGCGAATACGAGAAACGGTCCCATCATCCAGCCCATGTCGGTGACCCAAAGCATGACGTCCCCCGGCCGAAAATCCATTGCATATCCAGCATCGAACGCCGCCTTGATCGGAAATCCGCTATGCGTATGAACGATGCCTTTCGGCGCGCCCGTCGTACCGGACGTATACAGCAGCATGAGCGGATCGCCGCTGTCCATCGCTTCTGCTTGCAGATTTGCCGCTGCATTCGCATCGACCGTTAGCGCCGTCCATTCCACATCCCGCCCATTTTGCCAAGGAATATCGACTCCCAATCGGCGTACTACAACTACCTTCTCCACAGCTGCGGCGGACTGCAAAGCCTTGTCGGCTTCCTCCTTCATCCGGATCACGCTTCCGCGACGGTAAAATCCATCCGCCGTAATGACCATTTTGGCATCCGATGCCTTCATGCGCCCCGCCAACGCTGGTGCCGCATAACCCGAATAAACGGGGGTAAAAATAGCTCCCAGCTTA
The DNA here is from genome assembly GCF_007786445.1 of Paenibacillus cremeus. Taxonomy (GTDB): domain Bacteria; phylum Bacillota; class Bacilli; order Paenibacillales; family NBRC-103111; genus Paenibacillus_G; species Paenibacillus_G cremeus. The sequence goes on from NZ_VNJI01000005.1 coordinate 114,508, forward strand.
GCCACCGCTAGCATGGAAATCACCGTCTCCGGAAGCATCGGCATATAGATGACCACCCGGTCGCCTTTGGCAATGCCTAGCTTTCGAAGCCCATTCGCTGCGCGGTTTACTTGCCCGGCCAGCTCCTCATACGTGCAGCAGCTGACCTCGCCGTTCTCCCCCACCCAACGAATGGCGTCACGCCGCGCAATGACCTCGTCGCCGAGCCATTTTTCCAAGGCAGTATAGGCAATGTTCAATTGCCCGCCCTTAAACCACGAGGGCCACCCAATGCCTGCCGACAGATCGACCACTCGATCGTAGCCCCGAAACCACGCGATGCCCATATCCTGCACGACGGCGTTCCAGAACCAATCGATGTCCGTGATCGACTTTTTGTAAAAGGCATCATAATCGTCGTAGCCGAACTTCTGCATGAATCGAAAGAGGCGTGTTTTCTCGATGTACGCTTGCTCCGGGTGCCAAACCGCTTTGGTCTGCATGTTAGCTCATCTCCTCTTCGGCATCCATGCGTTAAGCCCAGCTGTAAGCGTAATCATGATCCTCGATGGCATGAGCCTGCTTGACTACCCGTAAGGGGCGGAACGTGTCGATCATTACTGCAAGTTCCTGGGTATGCTTTTTTCCGATGCTCTCTTCGACTTTTCCTGGATGTGGCCCATGGGGTATGCCTGACGGGTGAAGCGTAATCGAGCCTTCTTCAATCCCTCTGCGGCTTCCAAAATTGCCGTCTACATAGTAAAGAACCTCGTCACTATCCACGTTGCTGTGATAATAAGGGGCCGGGATCGACTGCGGGTGGTAGTCCAACAACCTGGGACAAAACGAACACACCACAAAATTGCTGCCCTCGAACGTCTGGTGAATAGGCGGAGGCATATGGACACGTCCGGTAATCGGTTCAAAATCGCCAATATTAAAAATCCAAGGATACAAATACCCATCCCACCCGACCACATCCAGCGGATGATGATTGAGCACATGGGAGTGCATTTGGCTGCCTTTTTTCGTTCGAACCTCATGCTTCCCCTGTACGGTGTACGTTTCAAGCTTCTCCGGCACACGAAGATCGCGTTCGCAATACGGACTATGCTCGAGCAATTGGCCATGCTCATTCCGATAGCGCTTTGGGGTCGTGATCCAGCTGCTGGTCTCCAGAAACAGGAGCGTTGTCCTCCCGGAATTAGGAACCAAACGGTAAATCGTCCCAACCGGCAGCACAATATAATCGCCTGGCTTGTAGGGGAGGGTGCCGAATATCGTTTCGAGCTTGCCTGAGCCATGATGGACGAACAGCAGCTCATCTCCGTTCGCATTGCGGAAATAATAGTTCATGGGCTCCGTTGGAGTCATGACACCGATCAGCAGATCTTCATTGCCGAGCAAATACTGCCTCCCGGTAATCGCGTCACCCGTTCCCTGATATTGATTGGTGCGAAAATGACGGTGCCGAAGCGCCCCCTTGTCTTCATACTCCGGTTCGCAATCGTTGAGCAGCTGTACTTGGAGCAGCTCGGTAGGCGCGTGGTGATGATACAGAATCGATTGGATACCGGAAAAGCCCTTCGTCCCCATGACCTGCTCACGGTACAGCTGGCCGTCCGGTTTGTGAAATTGAGTATGCCGTTTAGCTGGTATTTGTCCCAAGCGATGATAAAAGGACATCTTCATTTTCCCCCTTCAATGGCGTTCCTTAACACACCAAGTCCGGTAATCTCCAGCTGCACAACGTCCCCAGGCTCCAGCCACCTGTGAACCTTTTCCGTCAGCTCCAGAATGCACCCTGTCCCCACCGTCCCGGAACCGATCACATCCCCCGGATGCAAAACCGCATCTTCCGACGCGCGCTCAATCATTTGTCCAAACGTATAATAAATGTCATGAAAATTGCCCTGCGAAAGCACCCGTCCATTGACCGCTGCCGTCATGGCTAGCCGATATCTGTCCCCGCAGCAATATGGCTTGAGCTCATCTTTAGTGACCAGATAAGGACCAATCGAGGTGGCAAAATCTTTCCCCTTAGCCGGTCCCAGACCGATTTTCACTTCGTGCCGCTGGATGTCTCTCGCGCTCCAATCATTCATAATGCAGTAGCCAAAGATATAATCGTCTGCTTCATCCGCCTTAATATTGCTGCCTTTCTTGCCAATAACGCAGGCGATTTCCAGCTCATAATCAAGCCACTGACACTTCGCAGGCCTCTTCACAGGCTCATCCGGTCCCACAATACAATGCGAATTGGAAAAATAAAACGCCGGAACCTCGTACCATTCCGGAATCATTTCCAGGCCTCTTTGGGCACGCGCCGTTTTCACATGCTGTTCAAAAGCGTAAAAGTCGCGCACGCTGCTTGGCTTGGGGAGAGGGGCGCACAAACGGACCTCGGACAAGGGGTACACCGCATCGGCTTCCGGCTCCAAGTGCTGCAACCGCAAGGCGAGAGGCAGATAGCGCTCGGATTGCTGCAAAAAATCGATCATAGTATTCGGCAGCACGCCGCTGCTCATCACATCCATGTCGATGACCCGATCTCCATCAAGCCAGCCAGCGCACTGCTCTCCCGTTTTCGTAACAAAGGTAACGAACTTCATCCGCCGCCCCTCCCTTGGATCGCCCTATTTTTTTCGCTCCAACTCGAACGTATCGGCAACCGCTCGTGTAAAAGCCTGCCCCGCCAGTCTTCCAATCGGCTGCAGCTTGGCGGTATTGATTTTCCCGTTCTCGTATAATGCATCGTTGACGTGCACGCACACGACCTGACCAATGACCAGACTGCCGGCCCCTGGCTGCTCACCGAACGAGATGATTTGATGCAGCGTGCACTCCAAATGGACATCGCACTCCAGCACGGATGGCGGATCGACGCATTCGCTCTTCCTTTTGGTCAGACCGACCTGCTCGAATTCGTCCACATCCGGCGGATATTCGATCGCACAATCGTTCATCTGTTCTGCGAGCTTCTCGCCGACAATGTTGATCACAAACTGCTGTGTAGCTTCGATATTCGCGAGTGTATCCTTTTTCGCCCCGTCGGTTCCCCGAATCATTGGAGCAAAGCAAACCATCATCGGCTCCGCGCAGATGCCCGTAAAAAAGCTAAACGGCGCGAGATTGCAGCGTCCATGTCCATCCACGGTGGATACAAAAGCAATCGGCCTCGGAACAATCGAGCCAATCAGCAGCTTATAGGCCTCTCTCCATTCCAATGCGGCAGGATCGATGTTCATTCGGATCGAATCCCCTTTTTTTAGAGATTTCCTCTGCGTGCCTGCTCCCGCTCAATCGATTCAAACAGAGCCTTGAAGTTGCCCTCGCCGAATCCGACCGCGCCTTTGCGCTGAATAATTTCCATAAACAACGTCGGACGGTCTACGATCGGCTTCGTAAAAATTTGCAGCAAATACCCCTCGTCATCCCGGTCAACCAAAATGTTCAGCTCCCGCAGCTTGGCAAGATCCTCGTCGATCGTCCCGATGCGTTCCGTCAGCATCTCATAATAGCTGTCCGGGGTGCTCAAGAAATCAATGCCGTTCTCCTGAAGCTGGGTTACCGTGGAGATAATGTCATTGGTTAAAATCGCAATATGCTGTACGCCGGCGCCTTGGTTGAAGTCCAGATATTCTTGGATTTGCGATTTCCGCTTTCCCTGCGCAGGCTCGTTGATCGGAAACTTGATTCGCCCGCCGCTCGTCATCACCTTCGACATTAGGGCGGAATACTCCGTGGATATATCCTCATCGTCAAAATGGATCATTTGTTTAAAGCCCATCACCTGCTCGTAATACCGGACCCATTCTTCCATCCGCTCTACATTGCCTACCACGTGGTCAAAACCGATTAATCCAACGGCTTGGTGAGGGATTTGCAGCTCGCACGGCTCATATTTGGGTAAAAACAGCCCCTTATACCCGCTGCGGTCGATTAACGTATGAATCGTATCCCCATAGGTGCCGATCGCCGCCATCTTCACCGTTCCATTCGAATCGGTCACTTCTCTCGGCTCCATTATAGCGACTCCACCGCGGGAAACCGCTTCGTTATACGACTTTTCCACATCGTCGACACGCAGCGCAATATCCTTGACTCCGTCCCCATGCTTTTTCACAAACTCCGCGATGGGATGATCCGGTGCCAACGCGCCGGATACGACGATTCGAGCTCGATTTTGTTCGAGCACATAGGAGGCCTTGCCGGTTTCCCCCGTCTCCAGCCCGGCATACGCGATGGGTCGAAACCCAAAGCCTTGGCTGAGAAAATGCGCTGCCTGCTTCGCGTTACCGACGTACAACTCGATAAACTCTATGTCCGTCACCGGAAAAAAATCAGCGGCATGCCGCCCAATTCGTCTTCGTTTACTCATGCTGACTCACCTCTAATACCTACTATATTCAGCATGGCGGGAAACTGTCGAAAAATTCCAATATTCCAATTTACCGCGGCAAACTTGTACTTCCAAAATGAAAAAGCCCTTGAGCTCAAGGACTTTGTCGACACTAAAATATGCGAGGCGATGCTTATTCGTTGCTGTTAACGCTCATCCGGTTCGATTGGTTCTTGTGGCTTATCATGACAATCAAAGCAGATTAAGGTTTTATCATCTAATACTACACCGTTAATAAATCCATCATTGCAGAAGATCTGTTTCTTGCATGCCTTACAATTTCCAACGAATTCCTGCATACCATTCCACCCCGCAATTTGTAACTAGCCGGCATATTCAGGTTCGTTTGTACTGATGGTCGCTCCTGGCAACAGAACCCCTATACAGGTTCCTTCTCCTACTTTACTGGTGATGTTCAGCTTCCCATTCTGACTTTCGATAATTTTTTTGCTGATCAAAAATCCTAAGCCTGTCCCGTTTTCCTTCGTGGTATAAAACGGCTGACCGAGCTTGGTCAATGCTTCTTCCGAAATGCCGCAGCCCTCATCTTGAATGCAGATTACGATCCAATCGGGCTCTGTTCTTGTTACGTCAATCGAGATCACGCCGTCGCTGCCCATCGACTCCATCGCATTCTTGATAAAATTGATAAAGACTTGCTTTAACTGATTTTCGTCACATTGGATCATCATTTCATGATGTTCAAATCGTGCGATGAACTGAACATTTTTCATGATCGCCTGGGATTCAAGCAGGGTGATTACTTGCTCAATGATGATCCTTACATCCCGATACTGACTTTGCATAATCTGCGGCTTGGCGAGCATTAATAGCTCCGTGACAATTTGTTCAATTCGGTTAATTTCCGAACCGATTACGCTAAAATACGGAGGCGTTTCAGTCAATCGCCGTTCCAGCAGCTGAACCAGCCCTTTAATTGCCGTTAAAGGGTTGCGAATTTCGTGGGCAACACCCGCTGCGAGTTGACCCGCAAGCGATAGTTTTTCCGAGTTCATCATCAGCTGCTCCGTGTTTTTGCGTTCGGTGATATCTCGCCCGACGCCGAGCACCTTTTCGATCTCGCCTCGCTCATTTCGGATGGCCTTGACCGTGGATTCAAACCAAATATATCGACCGTCTTTATGTCTCGCCCGAAACGTAAACACGCCGTGATCCGAATGCTGAAATATATTCATTGCGTTCGCGATGTCTTCCTTATGCCAATAGTGGTACGTTGAAGTTCCAATGACTTCGTCCGGTTCATACCCAAGCAAGGAACGAATCGATGGAGAGACATACTGAGTGATCCCATCCGGCGTCGCGTAGGAGATCAAATCCTGCGCATGTTCAGAAATGAGCTCATACAGGTCTTCGTGATAGCGCAGCTGCGCTGTCGCTTGTTTTAGCTCCGTGATATCCCTAACAATGCTATAGACACCAACAATCTCGCGATCCACAATGATGGGAATATAGGTAAAACTGCCGTATAGGATGTGCCCTTCTTTCGTGCAGATTCGGTTCTCGAAGCTTTGCGCCTCTCCTTTTACAGCACGTTGAAACGCGGCGTGACTCTTTGCAAGGTCATCAGGGAATGTAATATCATGATAGGTCATGGATATCAGTTCGCCTTTATCGTATCCGGTCAATGCTGCAAAAGCCGGATTAAATGCTGTGAACCGTCCTTGAAGGTCTTTTTCGACAACGGCGTTAGGATTATGTTGAAAAAGCGATCGGAAGCGTTCTTGTTTTTCAAGAAGTGCTCGCTGGATGCTCCGGTATTCCGTTATATCCTTTGCCATTCCATGCACACCGATAACTTTTCCATCTACGATAATCGGTACATAGGTAATGCGCAATAATAGCTCATGCCCCTGTTTATGAATAATCGTACTTTCATACTCCGGCGTATCCCCATTCAACGCAAATTGAAAGTGAGACCTGCTTTTCTCCGGGATCCTATGCAGCGAGTAGGGAGTCAGCTGCTGCAATTCACTTCTCGTATATCCTGTCACTTTTTCGCAGGCTGCATTCGCATCAACAATGTTCCCTTGAAGTGAAATTGTAGCCACAAGGTCTGGGTGGTTTTCGTACAACGATCGGTAATGCCGACTGCTATCAACGCGGTTTTCCATGTCCGTCTTCTCCGCATTCAGGATGTTTCTTCTACTGTACCACAAATTAGATCAGGTGTTTAACCTTTTAATTAATGGAAAAAACAGGGAAACCACCAAAAGCAGCAGCTACACGCACAAAAAAAAGGCCAGCACCGGGTCAAAACCCAGTACCAGCCTGCCCACGAACAAATCACTAACAACGAATCTCCGCCTTCAGCCTCGCCGCAATGTCCGGGTGCGCTTCCGCGACGTTGTCGTTCTCCCATGGATCGTCTCGGAGATGGTAAAGCCGATCCGGGCGGTCCCGCTCCACAATCAGCTTCCACTCCCCGTCCGAGGCCATGCGCCATGCGCTCGGATGCTGCGGGCCTTCGTCCAGCCCCGACACCTGCACCTCGCGCAAAGCGCTGGCTTCGCCGGTCAGCACGGGCCTCAGCGACAGCGAATCCTCCGCTTCCGCCATCGGAGTGACTCCGGCCAAGTCAAGGATCGTGCTCGCCAGATCCTGCAGCTCCACCAGCGCCTCGCTGTACTCGCCCTTGCCAATCCCCGGTCCGCTGATCACCAGCGGAATATGGACGGAGCCCCGTTCCGGCTTGCACTTGCCGAACTTATCAAAGTCGCCGAGCATATCGCCATGGTCCGATGAGTAGATGATCACCGTATTGTCGAGCTCCCCGCGCAGTCTGATTTCATTCAGCAGCAGCCCGATGCTGCGGTCGATGTTCTCCAGCATAGCAGCGTAATTTTGCCGGATGCTGTTGGCCACGGCCGGCTCCACGCTGCACTGATTCGGATACGGGAACGACTCGTTCTCCCATGCGGCCTTCATCCGGTGCGTAATATCAAACGGCTCATGCGGACACACAAAGTTGACCATGAGGAGCCAAGGCTGATCCTCAGGGAAGCCGCGCAGCATCTGGATACCGTTGCGGGTCACCCAGTTGTCGCAATACGCCTCGTCCGGCAGGTCCGTCGCATGCGTCTTTTTGCCGCGCTCCGCCATATCCTTCAAATGAATGTCGGCCAGCCCCTGATCGTAAAGGTACTTCATATAAGGATCCTTCGGCTCGGTCGCCCCCGAGAGGACCGCATCGATTTTGCCGGCATTGTCGATTCCATCCGTAAAACCAAGCGTGCCCAGATCCTCGATCCAGCCGTCAAGCCCCCACCAGCGCGTCGCCTTGTGCAGGTCGAACTTGCCTACGCCTCCCACCCGATAGCCCGACTCCTTCAAGCAGGAGTAGAAGGTCCGGCGGGACAGCGGATAATCGACGTGATTGCCGGTGACGCCGATTTGGTTATACCGCAAACCGGCGGCAAGGCAGGCCCGGGCTGGTGCGCAAAGCGGCGAAGGCGTGACCGCCTTTGTGAACGTAACGCCCTGCTGCATCAACGCCTCCATATGCGGCATACGAATTGACAGCGGCTCCATGCCAAGCTCCGCCATCACCGACGGCGCATACGGCATCCAATCCCCGCGATGCGTGTCCGGGAACAAGAACAAAATATTGGGACGCCTCATGATCAGCTCACCTTTCTAAGACTTCAGTCCTCTTATGGATGTATACGCTGCAAAATCGGATCCTGAACCCGGAGCTGCCAGCGGATCAATTCTTTGTCCAATTGGCTCAATTGCGCTTGTGTCTCGGGGTCCTCGGCTAAGCTGCGCGTCTCCCACGGATCGCCCTGCAAATCAAACAGCTGCGTCCGATCCGTGCCCACCTCGCCCGAGCGATAATAGCGAATCAGCTTCCAGCGCCCGTCGCTTACCATCCGCTGAGCCAGCTTATACGCGGAAAATACGCTCTCCCGCACGACCGAGAACGAGTTCTCCAGTAACGGCACGAGACTGCTGCCTTCTACCGTATCGGGACATGCGGTGCCGATCAATTCACACAGCGTTGGATAAATATCCATCTGGTGCCCGAGCCCGCTGACCTGCATCCCCCTCGGCAAGCCAGGACCCTGCATCAAGAGCGGAATATGAATACTATGCTCATACAAGTTTTGCTTGCCGAGCAGTCCATGCTGTCCAAGCGCAATTCCATGATCGGCGGTGTACACCACAATCGTATGATCCAGCTGTCCGCTGGCTTCCAGTGCCTCCATGATCCGGCCGATTTGCGCGTCCATATGTGTAATCATGCTGTAGTACTCCGCCAGCTGCTGCTGAATTTCCTCCGGCTTGCGCGGAAGCGAGGCTAATTGCTCGTCACGAACGTGCAGCTCCCCGTTATCGAACGGATGCTCCGGCATGAAATTGTCAGGCAGCGGAATCTGCTCAGGTGGATACAGGTCCAAAAAAGACGGCGGAGGCGTTCTCGGATCATGCGGTGCAGTGAAGGCCAAATAAAGAAAAAACGGCTCATCCTGCTCCTGCCCCTTTTCACCCTCACCCTCGATAATTTTAATCGCCGAATCCGCAAACAGCTCGGACGAAAACGCTTTGCTCGGATAAGCCGCTTCCGCCGGATACACTCCGCTCGGGTCAAAATCGTGAATCGGCAGCCCGATATGATCGCCCATGCCGCCGAAGAATATACTCGCTCCGCCCGTGAAGCTTCTCGCAAAGCTCTCGGCTCCGTTGTGCCATTTGCCGATGCCGTAGGTCCGATAGCCATCACGCCGCAAGGCCTCCGGCAGCGTCGTCAGCTCCGGGTTGAGCTTCCACAGCTCGCGGTTTTCCGTCTCCTTCAGCGTAACCTCACGGTCGGACACCGTCGCTTTAAACACATTGGCCCCTGTCATGAGACTGGCCCGGCTAGGCACGCAGAGTGCAGCCGTTTGCCCACCCATCGTATAAATTGATTTAAACAGCACGCCATCCACTGCTAGCCGATCCAGCGCCGGTGTCTGTACATCGGGATTCCCATACGCACCAAGGCTGTCGAACCGGTGATCGTCGGCGATCAGGAATACGATATTCGGCTTTTTGTTCGCGGAATGCTTCATGTTAACCTCCTGGCCTACTTGATGGCGCCGCTGGTGAGGCCGCGCTGCATATATTTTTGGCCGAAAATGTACAAAATGACGATCGGAATCGTGATCAGCACCAACGCAGCAAACACCTTGTGATAATCCGAGGTATACTCTTTAATGAAGAACTTGGGCGCCATCGTCACCGTCAGCATCGCTTCCTTATTAATAAACACGAGCGGAAACAAATACTGGTTCCAAGAGTTCAGAAACGCCAGAATGCCAACCGTCGTGAGCACCGGCACTGCCAAGGGCAGGATGACATTAACAAATTTGCCCCAGGCGCCTGACCCATCCATTTCCGCCGCCTCCAGCAGCTCGTTAGGAATTTCATCAAATGCATTGCGGGCGATCAAAAGCGAGAAAGGGATGACCATCGCCACCTCCGGTCCGACCAGCGACATATACGTATTGATCCAATGAAACGTCTTAATCGTCTGGAAGAGCGGAACGAGCATCGCCACCGGCGGAATCATCAGTCCGATCAAGCAGATCGCAAATACCGAGGCATCCCCGGGAAATTTCAGCTTGCTGAACCCGTAAGCGGCCAGCGAGACCGTGATGAGCAGCAGCACAACGACCGAGGTCGAAACGATAAAGCTGTTCATCAAAAATCGCGGAAACTGCTTCAAGCTAAGCACATCCCCATAATTGGCCCCTCCGTCACCCTCCAGCGAATAGGACACCAGATACACCATCGGAACGACCCAGATGATGGCCAGGAGGAGGAGAGCTACATTCATCGTAATCTTTTCAGACCGCTGCAACCTACCGAACATCCCTCTACCTCCTAAGCTTGTTATACACGCGAAGTTGAAAAGCTGTATACCCGAAAGCAATCAGCAGCAGCACAACCGATACCGACCCGCTGTACCCCGTTCTATATTTCAACAAAGATTCGCGGAACAAATAAGTGGAGATCAGCTCTGTTGCCCCTCCCGGGCCGCCCTCCGTCATAATCCAAACTAAGTCGAATACCTTCAGCGCGAAAATAATCCCCAGAATCAGTAAAGTTACATGCGTGCCGCTGAGCATCGGAAAAATAATATGGCGAAACTGCTTCATCACATTGGCGCCATCGATTTTGGAAGCCTCAAAAATTTCCTGATCAATATTCAGCAAGCTGGTGTAATAGATGAGCATATAAAAGCCCGCATTGGCAAAAATGTACACCGCTGCAATCGCATTCAAAGCCATCGACGGCTCGGACAGCCAGGTGTGTGTCAGGCTCTGGGCGCCTACCCATCTGAGCAGCGTGTTGAGCAAGCCGAAGTTCGGCTCGTAAATCCCTGAGAACGTCGTTCCGATCGTGACCACCGCAATGACATGCGGCAGAAAGAAGATCGACTTAAACAAGCCGCTAGCCGCCCACACCCCATTGAGCAGTACGGCCAGCACTAAGCCAAGTGCCATAGACAACGGAATCGTAACGATCAAAAAATGAAACGTATGCCCCAGCGCATCATAGAAATTCGGGTCCTTCAACAAGCTGACGTAGTTATCCAGTCCGATAAAGGCTTTATCCCCAATGCCCGACCATTCGAAAAATCCGATGTAAATATTATAAAAAATACCGAAAAACGTGAAAACGGAAACAAAAATGAGAAGAGGAAGAGAAAAGAACAATCCGGTGAATCGGTTTCGTTTCTTTTTCAGTCCGGCAATCGACTTGTTCGTGTTCGTAATAGCAACCTCCACTGGATTCCACCCCGCAGGCGACATAGTAGGAAGAAAAAAAACGAACCTCCGCCCCGCAGCTTCCGGAACAGCCCTGCCGACCGCGGCGATGGGACAGAGGTTCGATGAACAGTCAACTTTACTCTTAAGCTGGTTAGCGCTTCACGGCATCCGAAGCTTTCTGCACCTCAGCCATGGCTTGCTCTGGCGTTGCCGTTCCGCTCGCGACCTTCTGCAGGTTCGTGAAAAGCGCTAGCTCGATGGACGCATTGTCGAGGAAACGGATTCCGCCAACGTCCTTCGACAGCTCGTTTAAGATTACATCCACCGATTGCTTCTCAAGGTCAGACTTGAGCAGAGACTTATCCATCGACAGCCCTTCTTTGACCGGGAGGAATTGCAGTGACTTGCTCAAGATCGTCTGGTAGTCGCCCGTAGCCATGAACTCCACAAACTTCCAAGCAGCATCTTTGTTCTTGGAATCCTTGCTGATGCCAAGCGGCACGTCGCCGTTGATCAGCACACTCGTCTTGCCCCCGGCGATCGTCGGCATCGGCACGAGCCCGAAGGTCCTGTCGCCGATTTTCAGTCCGTCTTTATTGGCGACATCGGTCATGATCCATGCTCCAACGAGAATCATGGGCAGCTGGCGCTTTTGCAGGTACATTTCGCGCAAATCCGGGTCGAATTTGGTGGTCAGGTTCCCGTCTTGGAAAATATGATCCGTGTAGAACGCCTTAAACGCATTCGTCGCTTGAATAAACTGCGGATCGGTGAACTTCGCTTTCCCCGCATCGGCATCATACAGCTTTCCGGGAGCGATCTGATTTACCAGGGTATAGAACACATCCGTCACCGTTGCGCTCTTCCCGCCGGCAAAGCCAACGCGTGGTACGATGTTGGGCAGCTTCGCGTCCTCGAACTTCTTCACCGCTTGCTTGAGATCCTCGTAAGTTTTGGGCGGCTCAGCTCCTACCTTCTTAAACAAATCCACGTCATAGGAAAGGAATGGCGTAACAGCGACGCCAGTCGGGATCGTGCGGTAGCCGGCTTTTTTGGACGCATCCATCGCCGTGCTCTTGAACGACTTCTCCCAGTCCTTGCCAAGCGACTTCTCCGCAAGAGGAGCCAGCGGCTCGAGAATCGACGTATAGTTTTTAATCATCGGCCCGTTCGTGAAAGCCATGACATCCGGTACTTCTCCGCCCTGAATGGCGACTTGAATCTTCTTCTCATAGTCCGCCGAAGGGGTGCGCACGTAGTTTACTTTAATTTTCGGATACTTGGCGTTAAAGGCTTTGATCAGATCCTGCCAAACATTATCTTCAGGCGACCACGACCAGAAAGAAATTTCCCCAGCGATCTCTTCCGGCTTTGCTGTCTTCTCATTCGATGGTGTCGGACTTGTGCCTGTAGTTTGCGAGCCGCCGCATGCGGAAAGCACCAGCGATCCGGCAAGCAGCACACTCATTAGTCTCATCTTCTTCATTATAAACACCCCTTTTATGAATGCTGAAGCGTTTTCAACGCCTTTGTATATTTAGTATATACTTCATACAAATAAAAAGGAACATAAATTTATTTTCGTAAAAAGGTTCTTATTTTATAAGACACTCCTTTTGACATACGGTTTATTATTGTATAATATTCATACTAAATCATCCATTTTGCACAAAAGTAAGGTTGTGAATACGATGCATCCTAACGGCCCACTCGGCAACTTTGACCTGGTGAAAAAAATTAATATGGAGCATACGATCAGCACGATTCTGAACTACCGCCCCCTCTCCCGTGCCAAGATCGCAACGCTAACCGGCTTGAATAAGATGACCGTATCCAGCTGTGTGGACTTGTTTCTTCAAAAAGGGCTGGTCTTTGAGCTAGGGACGACGGGTACCTCGCGGGGACGCCCTCCTGTGCTGGTCGATATTCATGAACAGGCGGGTGTCTGTGTTGGCGTCGATGTGGAGATCAACCAGTTCACCGTGCTCGTCACCGATCTGCTCGGCAAACGCCTGGAGAGCATGGGTATTCCCATGGAAAGCAAGGATCCCTATCATTTCGTTGACTCGGTCTCGCACATCTTCGCCGATTTGGCCGCTGCTCATGCTCATCGTCCCTTAGGAATCATCGGTGCGGGTATTGTCATTCCGGCCTATTACAATACCCAGACCAACGGGGTGGAATACAACGCGAATCTGAAGGAGTGGAACGATTTCCCACTTGCAGATGAGCTGTGTCGGAAAAATCCGTCGCTGCCGATCTACATTAATCCGGCTCCGTATGCCGGGGCGATGGGAGAGGTGCATTTTGGCGGCGTTGCTTCGAAAACGGTGGAGCATCTGGTCTATGTGACCAGCTCTTGGGGTTTATCCGTCGGTGTCTACAACAAAGGCGAGCTATTCACCGGAGCTACTGGAACTGCCGGTCGGCTGGGGCACTCCACCATTCATATGAATGGGAAAAAATGCACCTGTGGCAGCCGGGGCTGCTGGGAGATGTACGCTTCCGTGAAGGCGCTATACGATTTGCTGGAGACGACGCCGCAGCAGCTGCCGTTCATCGACATCGTAGCGGGCATGACCAACGGGGACGCCAAGTACACGAGCGCGGTGCACGAGCTCGGGCATTACCATGGCATCGGCCTCGCCAATGTCATCAACGCGTACAATCCGCGCGTCATCTGTATCGGCGGACTGCTGGCGCTGCTTGGACCGACGCTGGTCAACTCGATCTGGAACACGCTGAGTGAGATGATTCCAGCGCGGTTCCTGCGGCATGTGGAGATTTACTGCTCAGAGCTCGGCGAGCTCGGTGTCGCTCACGGCGGCGTGTCCATGGTGCTGCGCCAGCTGCCGGCCACGATGATTCGGTATGCGCTGCAGGAGTAGGCGGGGGTTGGATTTTTAAAATTAAGAAAAAGTACTCGCGCCAACTAGGGCCAGAGCTGCAACGCGGAGAATCCGCGTTCGAGCGAAACGACATCGTCCGAATCGGCCTGCAGCGCAGTTTTTCCTCCTTCGAGCACCCCAGCGCCGCCCATATCAGCCTGCAAAGTGGATTTTCCATAACCTAACCTTACCAAAAACGAAAAGGGGTGGAAGGCTGCTCCCACCCCGAAACTTATAAATTAGGTTAAAAAAGGATAGAGACTCAGAAAAATATCTGAATCTCTATCCTTTTTTACTGGTTTATCCGGTCGCGAGGATATGTTGGAATCTGTTTTTTTGCGGTCATCCCGGCTGCGTTTGGCGTCCCCCTTGAAAAACAACATCCTGCTTCCGAAGCTCCGCGTGCAGCTCGCCGATGGAGATGTCGCGGATCTTGCTCCTCTCTTCCAAGGCTAGGGCCGCCGCAATGCCCGCCGCTTGCCCCAGCGCGTAGCAGGTAGCCTGCACCCGCATTGAGGACATCGCCACATGCGTCGCCGAAATGGAGCGTCCCGCCACCAGCAGGTTATCGAGCTCATCCGGTACCATGCAGCGGTACGGGATGTCGTAGCCGTCTACCTTTCGCTCATCGGTTGTTTTTTTGCCGTCGGGGCTGTGGATGTCGATCTCGTAATTCGTCTGCGCCACCACATCCTCGAACCGGCGTCCTTCCACAACATCCTGCTCCGTCAACGTGTACAGACCCTGGATTTGGTTCGTCTCCCTCACGCCCACCTGACCGGCTACATGGGAGAGCACATACGTCTCGAACCCGTTGCGCTGCAAATAGTTGACGATGGAAAACACCTGTCTCAGCGCTTCCGTCTCAGCAAAATTCACATCCTCGATCTTCGCCCCGTTCCCCTTGACCCGGGTCATGTTAACGAGCAGCGTGCCCTCCTTGTTCCGCTCCCAGTAGAGCCGCCGCCCTTGCGGCAAATCCGATACCTGCTCATAGTAATAGCAGCCCTCGGGCAGCATCGGCGTCACAGGCTTCCCCGTATTTTGCATCATAAACATCAGCGTCATCGGCTGTGTCAAACCGTCTTCCTCCCGGCCCGAAGTGTACGGCACTCCGGCATCCATGGCCACCCTGGCATCACCGGTGCAGTCAATAAACTGCTCCGCCTCGAAGGCGCGAAGCCCCTCCCGGGTAGACGCGATGATAGCTTTCAAGCGGCGGCCTTCTTTGACCGTGCCGACAAATTCGGTATGGTAGCACACGTGGACCTTTTCTTTTTTCATCTTCTCGTTCAAGTAATGCCGCAGCTGAAAAGGAGAATACTGCGGTGCGATGGAGACGTCGTGCTGCTCCGGCAAATATTCGCTCAATACCTCGGCGATCATCTCGCGGTAAATCCCGGTCACATTGCCGATGGGCATAAAAATGCTCACGTTGCCCAGGGTCCCCATGCCGCCCAGCTGACCCGATCGTTCGAGCAAAATAACCTTTTTGCCGCGTCTCGACGCGCTGATCGCCGCTGCCGTACCGGCCGGACCTCCGCCGATCACCACCATATCCGCAGCTGCGTACGCTTCTACTTTGCGCTGAAACTCATAGCTTGTTGATGTACTCATTCGTTTATTCGCATCCTTCCTTGATTAAAGTCAGATTGATCGGTTAATTTACCCCTTGGACGCTCCAGCCTCTGCCTCTGCCTCCGCCTTGGCCCACGCCTCGAACAGCTTCGCCCGCTCTGCCATATCCAGCTCAGCGACCTCGCGCACGTAATCCAAGTCTTCGCCAAACAGCTCGGGCGTCCATTTTCGCCCAAACCAAAGGCGGCATGCGTCACTTCATCGGCCCAGTCGTAATCCTGGAAGCGCTCCATCAGCGGATGCTTCGCCACATCCCGGCAAAACTCGTACTCGCCGACCTTGCCGGGGCGCTTCATCGCTTTGTCCTCGAAGCCGATGCTCAGCAGCGCGTACCGCTGCGCCGGCAGCTTCGGGATGAGCGGATCGTAGCCGCCTACATATTGCCGCAGCGCCATCCAATCGATGCCCTCCGCCTCCAGCGCCGCTTGCCCGAACAGCGCGTGCCGCACTTCGTCCCACAGATGCCGGGCCAAATCCTGGTAAAACTCCCACGGCATCTGCTTCTGGTCATAAATGACGCTCGCCAAATTTTCCACGGCGGACATTTCTTCCTGGCGGCTCTTCATCATCATGCAGAGCCGGATATGATCGGGAACATCCGACAGGCTCGGGATGGAGGTGCGTCCCAGAGCGGCGGGGCCCATCCGCTTCGAATCCCGCACGGCGTGCTTCGGCATCTCATACGGCTTGCCGGACCGCCACCGCGCAGGCAGCTGCGTACGGACGCCCTGCTCGCCAGTGATCCCCCCTGCCGCCGCCAAGTAATCGGCGATATGCGCCTCGAATTCGGCGGCCAGCTCCAGCGGTTCGCCATCCTGCTGAAGCTCGGCGATCATGCGCTCGCCCCATTCGATTTGCTCGCGCAGCTCCATGCACAAGACCTTCAAAATGCGGATCGTCGGGTAATCGACCAGCTGCTGCGTCTCGGCCATGTGCAGCGTGTACGCTTCCAGCAGCGCGGGCTTCACAACGCGGTAAATGCCCGCCAGCAGCTCCATATCCGTCTCGGCATGGATCAGATCCTCGAACAGCAGCGCTAGCGTAACATTCGGCTCCTTGAGCAGCTGGGTCGGCGGGGTGCGCAGCTCTAGGATCCGGCGCCGCAGCGCACCTACGGCCTCCGCATCCTCATAGAGATGCCTGCCGAGCGCCGCCTTCAGATGCCAGTTCGCTCGGGCCGGCAGCTGGGCAGCCTCGCAGCGAAACAGCTGCTCGTGAATGTACCTGAATCTGCGCAGCACCTTCGAATTGATCTCTACACTGAATTTTCCGGTGCTGTACGGATTCGAAATCCCTGTGAACGCGATCATGCCATGCGCCTCCTGAATTGGTTAGTGTCACTCCGCCCACACACCTCAATAGCCTTTGCCGTACCGGATCGGCCCCCGCCAAGCGAAAGGATTGGCTGCCTTGACCTGGCGTTCCTCGCGCAGCGGCTTATCGGTGGCTCGCAGCCCAGTGGTCGCATTATCGTCGTCCCGCCAAGCAGGAAACCGCTCACGCAGCTGGTGCCTGCATTCGTTCAGCATCGCTCCGCACTCAGGTCGTGTATCTGCAGCGAGATTGTGCAGCTCCAACGGATCCTGCTCCAAGTTAAACAACTGCTCAAAGCCTCCGTCGACGTAGTACAAATACTTCCACTTCACGTTCGCCGCCATGAACAAACCATCTCGCTCCTCCACGTAGCCAAACAGCCAGCGCTCCTCAAGCTCGCTCTCGTCCATGCGCAGCAGGCTGCACCCATCGCGTTCAGACTGCTCCTCCTCCGACCACACCCCCGCCAGATCCAGCAGGGTCGGGTAAATATCCGCCAGCTGTGCTCCGCGCTCGAACACGCGTCCTGCAGCATACGCCGGATATCGGGCTTGAAGGAATGCTTTAGGAATGCGCAAAATGAACGGCACCCCAGCAGACGGCTCGTAGAACGCGGTTTTGTGAAACAAGCCGTGATCGCCCAGCATCTCGCCATGATCCGAGGTAAACAGGATGATCGTATCCTGGGCTATCCCTTGGCTGTTCAGCTCGCCGAGCAGCCGGCCCAGCTCGTAGTCAATATGCGTGATCTGCGCGTAATAATGCTTGCGCGCCGCCTGCACGACAGCTTCAGGCAGCTGATCCAGCTTCCGGCTCCAGCGGACATTCGTGATCCAGCGAGGCACCTTGTCTTCAGCATCACGAGACCAATCGCCGACGGACGGCTTCGGAATGTCGATGCCGTCATACAGCCGGACATACGATTCCGGCGGGTCAAACGGTGGATGCGGCGTCTCGAAGCTGGTCCACATGAAGAACGGCGCATGCGGATCCCGTTGACGCAGGAAATCAATCGACTCGTTCACGATCCAGTGCGTCTGCGTGTATTGCACGGGCGTCGAGGCGAAGGCCGGGTACACCTCGTTCCCGCCCAAGCCGTGCCCGCGGTACATCCCGGCATAGGGCGTGCCTTCCAGCCAGTTGACGTAGTCCTCGGGCAGCAGCCGCATCCGTTCAAAGCCGTACCGCGCCCGGGCCGGGGTAAAATGCATTTTACCGGCGGCATGCGTCTGGTAGCCTGCGGCGGTCAGCCTCCCGGGCAAGGTGCGGTGGCTCGCTTCCGGAAACGGCTTTGCCGTTTCGCTCATATTCGCCAGTCCATGACGATCTGCGCTCAAGCCCGTCATAATCGTGGTGCGCGCCGGGATGCAGATCGGGCAATCGCTGTACGCGCGACGGAACCGGATGCCTTCGGCCGCCAATTGATCCAGGTGCGGGGTCATGACCGGATGCCCGGCCCCGACCATGCCGAGACAGTCCCAGCGCTGCTGGTCGGTCGTGATCAAGAGGATGTTCGGATGTGTCAACACAAAGCTCCCTCCGTGCTCAACTAACAAGGGGAAGCTTTCGCCTCCCCATCGTAGTCCTGCTTATTTTTTCAGTTTGGAGTACCAATCATTGATTTCCTTCGCACTGGCGTCTCCGCCGGACGCTTTATACTTAGCCATGAACGCGTCCAGGCTGCTCATCGGATCGGCCCCCACGATGAACTTCACGGTTTGGTCGTTCACGAGCGTGTTCAGCGCGCCGTTGTTTTTCGAATAGTCCGCGAGGTACGGGCTCTTGCCCAAAACATCCGGGAAGCGGCTGTTCGCCGGCTGCTTCACATTCAAGAACTCCCATGCCTCGAACAAACGAGGGTCTTTGCGGACGCGCGCTTGCCAGTAGGTCGGATAATTTTTCTCGTCGACGCCCATCAAGTAGTTGTTCGCCTGATTCCGTTCGTCGGTGAAGATCGGCAAAATCGGGGTGTAAGCGTTGTCTTTGAAGGTGTAGTGCTTCCCTTCCTCTCCAATCGCCATCAGCTTGAACGTATCTTTATCCAGCTTCGCATTCATCCACTTGATCGCGTCCTCGGCGTGCTTTGACGCCTTCGGAATGTACGTGATCCGGTCGAAGCCGGCGCCCGCTGAAAGCCCCATTTTTCCGTCTTTGCCTTTCAGCGCAGGAACGGATACCATCTTCGCGTCCGGCTGCACTTTTTTCAGCGCATCGGCAACCGTCGGTACATCGGCCCAGTGAAGTACGATGACGCCGGCTTTCCCGCTCGAGAACTTCTCCTTCATGTTCGCGTCCTTATTGACGGCGAACTCTTTATCCAACAGTCCTTGCTTGAACAAATCGGCCGTAAACGCCAGATAGTCCTTGTAGGCCGGGTCGAGCGGACGAGGCACCAGCTTGCCGCCGACATCGTTCCAGCTGTTCATGAGGCCAAAGGTGCCCGCAATGTTATCGATGAATGGGGAATCCCCTTTGATCGTCAGCGGTACATTTTGAGCTCCGTTGCCGCCTGGATCCTTCTCTTTAAACGCTTTCAAAACCGCTACGAACTCATCCAGCGTCGTAGGCACCTTAAGCCCAAGCTTGTCAAGCCAATCCTGTCGGATCATCAGATCATTACCGACAAACTCCAGCGTTTTCGTCGGGATCGCGTACAGCTTGCCATCGACTTTGGCCGCATCCAGTGATTCCTGTGAAATCGCTGCTTTAATGTTCGGCCCGAATTTATCGATCAGCGGACCGAGATCAACAAGGGCGCCACGCTTCGCGTAATCGGAATAGAGCGCCTTGAAGTCACTGGAGCCGACCGTCGTAATCGCATCGTACGCTTCGCCGGAAGCGATCAGCAGGTTCAGCTTATCCTCCGGCTTGTCTTGAGGCAGCATGTCGTACTGAACCTTGTAGCCGGTTTTATCCTCGAGCACCTTGGCGACCGGATACGTGTTGTAATCGTCTTTTTGCCAAATCTGCAGCGCTCTTAAGGCCGGTTTCGGTGCATTCGATGCCGCCGGAGCCGGTGTAGCTGAGCCTGTCGGAGCAGCCGTACTGCCGCCTGTGTTGGCCGGTTTCGTATCCGTCGAGCTGCCGCATGCGGCCGCTGTGACAGCTAACGAGGTAATGAGCGATAAAGCGAGAATGGAGCGTGGTGTTCGATTCACTTTAAACCCTCCCCTAATTGGTCTAATTTAACCATCTATTCATCAAACGCCCGGACGAACCGGCTGCGTTAATGAGCAACCTTACCCTTTGACCGAGCCAATCAACACACCTTTGATAAAATGCTTCTGCAAATACGGGTACACCAGCAGGATTGGAATGGTGGATGCGATGACCGTGGCGGCGCGAACGCCCTCCGGCGAAATGTTCATCAAGTCATCTGCGCTGCGGTTCATGCCTGCGGTGACGGAGTTCGCGTCCATGACGATATCCCGCAAGTACAGCTGCAGCGGCTTGAGCTGCGGCGAGTTGATGTACAGCATCGGATTGAAAAAATCGTTCCAGTAATACACCGCGTAGAACAGCGAGATCGTCGCAATCACTGGGCCGCAAAGCGGAAGAATGATCCGAAACAGCACTGTAAAGTTGCGTGCGCCGTCCATTTTCGCCGATTCCTCCAGACTGTCCGGCAAGCTCTCATAGTAGCTCTTAATGACCAGCAGGTTGAACACGCTGATTAACGCGGGCAGCACGAGCGACCAAAGGCTGTTGATCAGACCGAGCTGACGGATCAGCAGATAATTCGGGATAATGCCTCCGTTAAAAAGCATCGTGAAAACGAACAGCAGCATGATCGTGGAAATCCCCGGCAAATGCCGCTTCGACAGCGGGTAAGCGGTTACAGCCGTGAGCAAAATGGACAGCAGCGTCCCTCCCACCGTCACCCCTACCGATACCAGGAATGACCGAATAAACTGGCCGGACGTGACGACGAATTTCATCGTCTCCAGCTGGAACCCGACCGGGAAGAGCCCAACCTTGCCTGCCACAACCGCCCATTCCTCACTGACCGCCTTCGACAGCACATTCAGAAACGGAAGCAGCGTCGAGACCGCCATCAGAAAGAGCGAAACATATATGATCGTATCTAAGGTGATGTCACCGAGTGTTCTTTTTCGCATGCTTGCATTCTCCTTTACACAAGCTCAAGCTACCAGATGCTTCGCTTCACCAGCTTCTTGCTGAGCAAATTTCCACTCACGATGAGCAGGAAGCCGACGACCGAGTTGAACAGGCCGACTGCGGTGCTGAAGCTGTAGTCCATTTTTCCAAGACCGACACGGTACACGAAGGTTCCGATGACGTCGCCGGTTTCATACACGACAGGGTTATACAGGGTCAAAATCTGCTCCGTACCCGCCTCCAGCAAATTCCCGATCCGCAAAATAAACATGAGCACGATCGTCGGCGCGATCCCCGGCAGTGTAATATGAATCATTTGCTTGATGCGTCCTGCCCCGTCAATGGAGGCCGCCTCATACTGATCTTGGTCGATGCCCGCGATGGCGGCGATGAAAATGATCGCGTTCCAGCCAATTTCCTTCCACCCCGCCGTGAAGACGACGATGCTGCGGAACCAAGCGTTGTCGATCAGAAAGGAGATCGGCTTTCCTCCCAGCGCCACGATGAACTCGTTGAGCAAGCCGCCCGTAGGGGATAGAATGTTGACGAACAGTCCGGCGATGATGACCCAGGACAGAAAATGCGGCAAGTAGATGATCGTTTGGATCGTCCGTTTGAACCACATTTTGGCGACCTCGTTCAGAAGCAGCGCGATAAGGATTGGAATCGGGAACAGCAGGATGATTTTGTACAAACTGATCAAAAGCGTATTGCGGAACACCTGCATAAACTCGTCCGATTGAAACAGCTTCTGAAACTGCTCGAAGCCCACCCAAGGACTGCCAGACACCCCATCGAAAATGTTAAAATCCTGAAATGCGATCACAATGCCATACATCGGTGTGTATTTGAAAATAAGCAGAAATAATAATCCGGGAATCAGCAGCAAGTAAAGGTCAATGTTGCCACGAAACAGTCTCCAGCGGTGTCCTTTTACTTTTTTGGCGGCTGCCGTTTGTACGGTTGGTTCTGCTTTGCCCGTATCCGCTGCCGTTGTGCTCATCTTTCTCGCCTCCAGCCATGCCCTTAATGTTGTGTCTTTATTATAAAAGGAATGCCGAATCCGCTTGTAGGAGGTAAAGCTTCAATTTCTGGTGCTTTTCTATAGAGTCTGTAGAAAAAGACCACCTTAACCGGTGGTCCCCTTGTCATCGTTAGGCTTGGCCTTGGAAATCGCTTTCAAACGTACAGTCACCGTGGTGCCTGCGCCCGGCTCGGATTGAATGCTAAGGCCATAGGCGATGCCGGAATACAGCGCAATCCGCTCGTTGACGTTATATAGTCCGTAAGAGCTGCCCGATCCATCAGCTCGCATTTCGGAGGATGGGGGCTCGCTGAGCAGCCGCTTGGCCCGCTCCTCTTCCATCCCGATGCCGTCATCCGACACCGTCAGCACCAGATCGTCTCCGGCCTTCAGCGCTACGATCCGGATCGTCCCGCGTTTGCTTTTCGACTTGCGGATGCCGTGCAGCAGCGCATTTTCCACGATCGGCTGCAGCGTCAGCTTGGGCATGATGAACGCGCCGAGCTCGGTTTCGGACTCTACCACATACTCGAAGGAGCCTGGAAAACGGCTGTGCTGAATCTCCAGATACACACGGGCTAAATTAAGTTCGTCATCCACACTCACTAGGTCACGGCCTTTGTTCAAGCTGAGACGGAAATATTTGGCGAGGGCATCGATCATTTGGCTGATGTCGTTCGCTCCCCGGCCGATGGCGATCCAATTGATCGTATCGAGCGTGTTGTACAAAAAGTGCGGATTAATCTGCGCCTGCAGCGCCCGCAGCTCGGCCTCGCGCTCCTGCACCCGGGCAAGGTAGGTCTGCTCTACGAGCGTTCGCACCCGATGAATGAGCCGATCCACGCTCCGCTCCAGCAAGCTGAAATCACCGTCACCAGACGGAGGAAGCTCATCGAGCCCTTCTGCGCCCTCCCTGCGGATGATTCCAATGACCTGCTGAACGCGACGATTCATCCCTCGGACGATAAAGGCCAGCAGCACGAACACTAGGACGATAAACAGACCGAAAAACGCCAGCAGCGTAACAACACCGGAATACTGGCTCATCTTAACCGCTCTTTGCGAAATACTTGAAGCTTGCACCTCCGCGACCATTTTCCAGCCGGTCACCGGAATCGGCGTGCTCACCACGTACTCAGCCTCGTTGTTCAGCGTAACTTTTTGCACCTTATCCTCTTTGTTCATGATCGCATCCAGCACCTCGGGCTTTACCTGCGCGCCGATCTGCTTTTTGTCCAGATGCGCAATGATCGTGCCGGTCCCATCCACCAAATACACCGGATTCTGCTTCGAAATGTCCAGGTCGGCCAAAATGTTGGTGACCGTTTTCTCCGACACGTCGATCATCAGCACGCCTGAGATTTGGTCGTAATCCTTCGGGTCCCGCAGCATGCGCGCGCACGACAAGATATACGCCTCGCCATAGTCGATAAAATTTTCGTTGTACACGCCGGTCCACACCATGCCGCCGTTCGCCTGCACGATCCGGTCAAACCAAGGTCTGGCTCTCAAGCTGTCCAAGCTAAAAAAGTTAATCCGCTCATTGGCATACAGCTTCGACTTATCCACAAATAACCTGACTCGAAACACATCCGAGTTAGTCTGCACCGATTCCACCAAGTACCGCAAGTCTTTGACGATATCCAGCTGCAGGCCAATCGGCTCTTCCTCCGTCCGATCGCTGTTTAGATATTGGAAAATTCTCGGATTCATGAAGGCCGAGTTGCTGATGTCCTGCACATGCTCGATCCGGTACGTCAGGTTGCTGCCCGCCTGCTTCAGCGTCTGCTGCATCGTGCGGGTGACCTCCTCCTCCAGAATCGAGGTGGAGCGGACATAGTAGGAGTACAGCAGCACCGTGGCGGGAACCACGATCAAGAGGGCGTAGGTCAGCAGCCATTTGCGCGGAATGCTGAATCTGCGGCTCATCCGTTTGGCGAAGTTGAGGCTCGGTCTAGCGATCGTAGTTAAGGGGGGCATCGCCCGTCACCATCCTATGCATAGTGCTCGCGGTATACGCTCGGCGTAAGACCGGTCACCTTTTTGAACAGCTTGCTGAAGTAGATCGGATCAGCATACCCGACGGCGTAGCAAATATCGTAAAATTTGTTGCGCGGATCGCTGAGCAGCTCTTTCGCTTTTTCGATGCGGATGTGGGTCAAGTATTCGTTAACCGTGCGGCCGGTTTCCTGCTTGAACAGAAGGCTGACATAGGTGTCGGTTAAGTAAACCTCTTTGCCAATTTCCGCAACCGTCAGCTCGTTGTCCGCATACCGCCGCTCGATGATCGCCCGAACCCGCTCAACCAGATTGTTCGCCTTCCCGCTTCGCTTCTCTTGAATAGCCTCGCAGACTTGGGTTAAATGCTGCGCTACCAGCTGTTTGAGCTCTCCGATCGTCTCCAGCTTGAACAGCCGCTCCCTTTGCTGCGCTTCCTCTTCTTCGAACTCGGCTGACTGCAAATTGAGCTCCAGCAGCAGCTGCCCCGCGATCAGCAAAATTTGCAGACACACATTGCGCGCATATTTAAATCCATCACGGCGGTTGCGGGACAGCCCCTCGAACAGCTCCTCCAGCGCCGCTTGGAGCGGCCCCTCTTCGGCCGTTTTCAAAATTGACGCCAGCCGCTCGCTGCGGGCATGATCAAACCGGCTGTAGCTCTCCTCCTCCTGCTCGAGGCTGTCCATCGTAATGATGCGGTTTTTGCCCAAAAACCATTTCCGACCCGCCGCTTCGCGAGCATGCGCGTACGAATGCACCAGCCCCGGCAGCCGGGACACGCGTTGGCCGATGCCGATGGTGACGCTCATTTTGAGCCAATTTTGCAGGTTCTCCCGAATATCCCCGGCCAGCGTGAACAGCCGCTCCTCCAGATCGGCTTCCTGATCGAGTGTATGCGCATGGATGATCCCGACAAATTCGCCGCTCTGCTGCTCCAAGGCGTAGCCGCCCAAATAGCGGTCGATCAGCTCCTGAACGACGTTCAGCACGGCGTATGAGAGCAGCTGCCGATCTCGCTCCGAGCGGTTCTCCATCACCTCGGCGTAGCTGTCGATCGACACGACGATGACCCAGTAGGCCGCAGCCTCCGGCAGGCGCAGCTCCAGAAACTCAAGCCGGTCCCGAATCCGGTCCGGCTGGGGCACCCCGTCGCGCAGCAGCGACATGAGGAACTTCTCCCGCAGCAGCGGCATGCTCTCCTTCAGCTTGGACTGCATGTCCTGTGTCAGCAGCCGTTCCCGCTTCTCCGCCTCCAGCACGGTGATGACCCGTTCCACTACAGCTTTCAGCTCCTGCAGGTTGACCGGCTTAAAAATATAATCCACCGCACTGACCTGCAGCGCGGATTTCAAATAATCGGCGTCATCATGCCCGCTGACGAACACGATCTTGATCTCGGGAAAGCGCTCGCGGATTTCCTTCGACAGCGTAATGCCGTCCATGTTCGGCATCCGCACGTCCGTCAGGACGATGTCGGGCTTGCTGTGCCCGAGCAAATCGAGCGCCACATCCCCGTCGTCAGCCTCATCCATAATCTCAATGCCAAACGCGCTCCAGTCAAAATAATTGCGCAGCCCGAACCTCACCGTCGGCTCGTCGTCTACGATCAGCAGTTTGTACATATGCCTGTCCCTCCCCGTCTACATACCTATCATTATAAGGGCAAACGGTGACGTGCGGGAAAAATAAAAGCACTTACTTTTCCATAAAAGTAAGTGCTGGGAACGTTGGCCTGAATCCGCTTGAGCGCGTCGATACCGATCTGCTTCGTCTTTTCCTCGTTGACGCGAGAGGACGTTACGTAAGAAAACGCTCCGAAAAAAAATAGTGGAATAATCGTCGAAATCAGCATCATGACGGATAGCTTGCCCTGCAGCGATTTGTTTAGCATCAGTTTCATCTTGACCTCCGCTCGGCTCAACGCAGCTTACCCAGCACGCTGGTCTGTGTGTTCTGCAGCTTTTGCGCCAGAGTCTCCGGGCTACCGCCCTTCATCAGCTCCTGCAGACCGTCGCTGAGCGTCTCCACTGCCGCTGTCGTCAGCTGGGTCTCATAGGACGGCAGCAGCGTCACTTGTTTCGTCAGTTCATGCAGCTCAACAAACAGAGGATGCGCGTGGGAGCGGTCCACTTCCATCCTGTCCAGTCATGCCATATCCTTAAAGATACCGTCTTGTGTCCGTTATCCGCATATCCCGGTACCGACGGCTCCGGTGTCGGGGCAGCCGAGCAGCCGGGAACGAGGAGGCACAGCATTATACCGGTAAGCGGAAGACGGGTGCGCCACCGGCACACAAGTTCCATTAATTAGCCACTCCCTTCTCTTATCAATTCTGGCCGGGTACAGACCCATCAGGGCCACGATGTTCAGGATTTGCGCTCTATTTTCTCCACGATTTCCAGTAGCGTCCGATCCCCTCCTACATTCCCCGGAAAAATGATGTAAGGAATACCGCTGAACTTGGCTTCGTCCCCGGTAAGCCATACCGGTATGCCTGCTGCCGCTTGGCCAAGCACGCGTGCCTTGCGGATACCAAGGCCCTTGGTCGCCACATCACTTGAAGTAATACCTCCTTTTGCAATAATAAACTTCGGAATGACCTCAAGCGATCGCACCACTTCAACTAGCGATTCGGATACCGTCTGGCTGATCTTGAAGTTGTCGACTTTCGTTTCCCCGGTGATCAGCTCACGGCTGCTGTATACAACCACATTTCGGCCTTCGGCCAGTTGCTGATTTGCCTCCGCTATGACACGCTCTAGCTCCTGCATGCGGCCCTTCGGATCTAAAATGTGCTCCACCTGGATTTCCAGACCTACGATCCCCGGCATAGTCAGCAAATGCTCAAGCTGGCGCGTTGTCTTCTGCACATAAGAGCCCACGACAACGATTCCGCCATGTCCTTCTTGTCCTCTCGCTATTAGTCTCTCATGACCTAAGAAGGCTTGGTCGGAAATTCCGGCATACGATTTCACGAATGACGCTGCCGTGCGAAAAATAAACGACTTGCCCTGCTCCTCTGCCTGCAGCAAAGCTAGCGAGACCACGTCCATATCCTCGTACAAGAGCACATTGACAATAATCGGCACGTTATTTGCGGCTTCGAGCAATGCTTCCTTAACCGCTTCCGGTCCCTTACGAATCTGCTCAAGCGAAATAACAAGGCACTCTAGCGCATGGCTGCGTCCCTCGGTCTTCTCTTCAACCCACTTTGTTAAATCTCCGTTCGAATAACCAAATACCTTATCCTTAGCGAATTCCGTCTCATGTACGGGAACAAAGTGTTCATTCTCGATCATGTAGTGGATATTGTCGTACGTCACTCGTCCTGCTTCGAAAAAGGCGGGAATAATGAGGTGTCCGTCGTAGCCTCGACCACTTAAGCGCCTCACTTCTTCCGACAGCGTATCGATTTCGAGCGGATAATACCCTCGAAGCGTGGAGTCGCTTCGGCTGATCAATGTAAAGGACCTGCCGCTCTCATCAGCTACCGTGTGTACGTTGCAGGCGATCTCTCGGTTGATCCGCTCAGCGGCTTTTGCATCAAGCCCTCGTGTATTTGTAAGAATATAAAAGAGGGATTCAGGAGCATCGAACGCTTCGCGCAGCAGCTCTTGGTCCCATCGGGTCAGGACATCAATGTCATGGACCGTCTGCACACCCGTCGGATCATCATCCAAAACAATAATCTTTCGGCCCCTGGCATCGTTAATCCGCTTGATTTCATTTTTTATGTTGGATTCTATATTCATCAGCTCACCTCATTTCCTGACCTGTACCCCTGCAAGCTTTTCAAAATACTGCACGATGCCTCCATGATCTTCAGAAGCTTTACCGTCGACTTTGAGCGCATGAAAAATTTCCAGAAGCTGACTGCTAAGCGGGAGCGGTACCCCGATATCATGAGCGGTTTCCATGACGTTCGTCATGTCCTTCAGGTTAATATCGATGCGACCTCCGGGCACGAAGTTCCTCTCCAGAATAAGCGGCACTTTGGCGTCCAGCACAGCGCTGCCGGCAAGCCCGCCTCGGATGGCCTGATACATCTTCTCAACGCTGATTCCCGCTTTGGCTGCAAAGACGAGTGCTTCCGACATCGCAGCGATATTTAGGTTGACGATGATCTGGTTCGCCAGCTTTGCCGTCGTTCCCGAACCATTAGTACCGATCAGCGTAACGTCTTTACCGAGTACGCGCAAAATGTCGAAAACGCTTTCAAAAATACTCTGACTTCCACCGGCCATAATCGCCAGAGTCCCGTCGATAGCCTTTGGCTCGCCCCCGCTAACGGGTGCGTCCAGCATATGAAGCCCCGCTTCACTTACGGTTTCAGACAACTCTTTTGATATCACTGGCGAGATCGAGCTCATATCAATAATGATGGTGCCTTTGGATGCCCCCTCCAATATGCCGTTCTTACCCGTAATGACTTCATTAACATGCTGTGAATTGGGCAGCATCGTGAAAATAATAGTACTGTTCTCTGCCACTTCCTTCGGCGACGCGGCCGCCCGGGCTCCAGCAGCCTCAAGAGTAGAAACAGCATCTGGATTAATATCAAATACACACAGCGGGTATCCGGCTTTCATTAAGTTTAATGACATCGGCCGGCCCATAATACCCAATCCAATAAACCCGATTTTCTTTTTCATACTGCAATCCCTCCAAATGATGTAACAGTATCTTATTTCAATCAATATTGTACACAATGATTTTTATTTTGTATACAATTCACATCAATCCGTGTACGATATCACTATAAGCTCATTTTTGAATCAGGTTGTTAAGAACCGATGTTTCCATTAAAGTAAACGGTGGAGGTGTGTGACATGCAGTACAATACTAAATCCCGTTCAGCATATCAACAATCCTATGAAGTGCTGCGTGACATGATCTTGAAAGGCGAAATCGCGCAAGGAACCAAGCTGGTTGAGGAGAAGCTCGCAGCCGATTTGGGCGTCAGCCGAACGCCGATCCGTGAATCCATACGCAAGCTTGAGCAAGAGGGACTCATCGTCAATAAGCGAGTAGTGAGTCTATCGGAGACCGATTTACGAAATACCTTTGAATTGAGAAAGCTTCTGGAGGGATACGCGGTGCGAAGCGCAGCAGCTTACTTGTCCGACAAAGCGCTGCTCTCACTGGAGCGTTGTGTGGAGATTGGACAGTCCGGCACAAAGGACGAAATTATGGAGGCCAATAAGGAATTTCACGAAATCATCATGTGTTCCACCAACAATCCGCTCATGATCGATTTGTTCGAACGAATGCAATCTGTAATTTATCTATTCAGACAAACGGTCGTGTATTTTAACCGCCCATTTCTCATAGAAGAACATCATCGCATCTGCGAAGCAATCAAAGCGCACGACGGCGATACGGCAGAGAGGCTGATGAAAGAACACCTCCAAGCCGATCTCGATTTTTACGTGCATTTGAACCGTCATTCGTGACCAGGCCATCCCAGTGACCGGACCTCGGCTGGAGAATAGGCTCATCCGGGCGCTTCTACGGTCCCTTGACCAACTGCGAGACGGCGAGTCCAATGCGCTGGTTGGCCCGGGCTTGGAGGGGACGTATCGCCGCATTGTGTATGGTCGGTTGTGCGTCATGGCCCATACAACGGATTCTCCCCCAGCGGCATAGGCGCCCCCACCGCTTCTCGCCATTGCAGCATGAGCACATGCAGCTCCCGCGTCTTCTCCGGCAGCGCTGAGGCCTGATTGACCCGCTCCCCGATATCCGTCTCCAGATTGTAAAGCTCCAATCGGCCATCCTCGAAAAATTCAATTAGCTTCCATGCCTTATGGCGCAGCGCAGCTCCTGGTGCCACGCACATCGGTACGCGGAGTGTACAGGCCGATCGTGCGCAATTCGGGCAGGCGTAAGCGCTGGGAAACACCATCCCGGATGCCGCCAGCCGGTCGATGTTGGGGGTCTCATAGTAGGTGCTGCCCATGAAGCCGACATCCTTTCACCCCATATCGTCGATCAGCATGAGGATAATATTCGGTTTACGGCGATACGGATCCGTCATGAGCAAAGCTCCCCTCCTCCACAAAAATCGGACTCGCATACATAAAGCCGCCGTCACGCTGCAGCGCACGCAGATAAAAATGAGTCGAGCGCCGAAACGTCCCCAACGGAACCTGCAGCTCCACGTGCGGTGATGAAGACGAAGACGCCCATACGGTCTGCCCTTCTGAAATGATTTCGATCGACTGCAACGGGGTTTCCGCCTCGATTTCAATTGCTGCAGTCAGCTCTTCCCCTGCCGCAATTCTAAGCACACCGCCCATCAGAACACCGTTAAGCTCAAACCAGACAATCGCCCTCGTATCGCACACCGCCCATGTATGGCGATTCCAAAGCGTTTGAAACAAGCTATCCCGCTCCACCCGCTCCGTCCATACGCCTGTCAGGATTACGCTTTTGCGCTCCTGATAGATGACCCGCCCTGGCCATCCTACATGATTATCCGTTCCGCCGGTAAAACCTAACCGATGCCCCGTTCGCAAGGCGTCCTGCACCGATGCGGATTGATTGTGCACCAAGCCCCGCCAGGCGTCCGTGTAGTCATTTTTCTCCTGATTGCCGCGGTTTTGCACGATTTCGACCAGACGCCGGTAGTCGCGTGGCTCCATCCAGTTGTACTGGTACCATGCGGGAACGCCGTCCTTTTTCAGCGTGGCCACGCTATTCGTATGATGGGGGACCGCCAAAAAGCTCTTAAACCCGTCGTCCAAAGCATCCAGCTGATTCGTAGACGTCTCCAAATCGCCCGGCTTAAAGCCTGCCGAACCGCCGCACACCGCCGCATGATCCGCCATTGTAAAATAGTAGTTTTCATGCCCGCGGTTCGTGGAATTTTCCCAGCCATAAAAAACAGCGAAGCTGTCATCCGCATTAAACGCATCGATCGCGCGCACCGTCCGCTCCCACTCCGACAGCTCCGGACTATGATCGCTGGGAGCGGCGAAATTCATGTTCAGCGCATCGCGCGCGCTGGTTAATGCCTCGGTCATCGGCCGTCCCCCGTCCGCCCCCCCGGCCTCCTCCGTGTGCCAATGAATATCACCGAACGCCGGAAGCAAGCCCTGCTTGGCCTGCGCAAGCACCGGGTTGCCGATCACCACCAGATTATCCCCGTCGACCACGCCGTTCGCAATATTTTCGTCCAATGACAAATCGTCCATCCGGATGTTGACGGTCACTTTTTCCAGCTTCTTGGGAGCGTCCAACAAAAGGATCCGCGATGAGGTCATGAGCGCGAAAGCCGTCTCACTCATCCAAGTCCATGAAACCGTCACAGCCTGGGCAAAAGAAGACGGATTCCCGTACCGATCCTCGGGAACCATACACGTCCGAACCTTGCCATCGACCCCAGGCACCGGATGCGAATACACCGAAAAACGCTCCACCGGCCCAGCCTGCACCGTGAGCCTGCAGCCTTCCCCCGCCTCCTTCAGCAGAGGTCCCCCCGCTTCAGCGGATTTATCCGCCCAAGCCGAATTCGGCTCGCGAATCCAGACGAACAAGTCCAAATCCATACCGGCGAACAGCGACGGAGTAGCTAAGAGCTGAATCGCCACCGGCTCCCCCTTGGGCACCATCTGCAGCAATCGTGCGCGCAGCACAATCCGCTGCTTACGATTCTGGAACACGTCAGGCCCCGCTTTGCTAATATGCGGACTGAACAGCACCTCTGATCGCTCCATGTCGATCCGGTGCATTTTCCATTCATAATGCTGCCGGAAATTGCCGGCTCGCAATTCCACCTCGGTGCCGGGGATGTAGTTTTTCTCCGGCAGCCACACCAGTTCATATGCAAACTGCCTGTGCATCGAGCAATGGGCGTGAGCATCTTTTGTAATCCGTAGCGCCATGGTACCATTCCTCCAAACCCAATCGGCTAGTTGCGATACCTATCTCCTTCGGGATGGTGCCGCCCGCCAACTCAGATTTTTTCTTCTCCATCTTTCCCTGATTTACATACATATGCTGTCCGTCTTGAATTGAGAATCCGGTCGCCTTCAATCGAGCCCGTGATCATCTGAACTCACCGCTTGATGGTGCGTTTCCGGATGTAGTTCAAGCTGAACCTCGCCCACAAAAAAGAGAACCGCTTATACGCGATCCTCCTTTTGAGTAACTACCAGTACGGGTTCACTCCTCCGCTGCGCTCCAGATCGATTCGCCCGTCCCGGTCGTACGCATGCGCATGCCAGCCGCCGTTGATCGTATTGATCGGCTTGCGCGCCTTCACGGTCCGATCAAGGAGCTGACGCAGCAGCTCACTGGCGATCCCCGCACAAGCTGGATCGTCGATCCGATTGTTCAGCTCCCAAGGGTCGTCGTCCAGCGAATACAACTCATCCTTTTGTTCCGGATGCAGGTTCGCTACATATCTCCAAGAGCGGGTCGCCAGCGCCTTCCGGTAGGCATTTTCGGTGAAGGCACTCTCACGAATAGTCTGCTCCATATCGATCCCCTGCAAATGACGTGCGAAGCTAAACCCTTGCACCGTGTTCGGAATCGGCAAACCCGCCAGCTCGCACAGGGTAGGGAACACATCGACGGACTCGACGATCCCTTGGCTCACCGCCCCTCTGGCCCCTGACATCCCGGCCGGAAGCCGCACGATGAGCGGCACCCGCGTTATGGCGCGGTAGCTGATCCCGCCCTTCTTCTCGATCAACCCGTGCTCGCCGGCGTAATCGCCATGATCCGAGCAGTAGACGATGATCGTGTTCTCCAGCTCCCCGCTCCGCTCGAGCTCCGCCAAAATGAGCCCGATGCCGTAATCTACCTGGCTCACCAGGCCATAGTAGGCACTGATCAGCTTGCGCAGCTGACCCTCAGTCAGCTCCTTGCGTTTAGCCTGCACTTCCGGCTTTTCCGTCGTTGCCGTCGGTGGCAGATCAATCGACGCCGCAGGATACATGGACGCGAACGGCTCGGACGGCGTGTACGGCTGGTGCGGACGCGAGAAGCTGACCCACGCGAGCCAAGGCGCGCTGCTACTGCCTCGGTCACGTGGCTCCCCCTCGTTGCGGAGAAACCGCACCGTTTGCTTTGCCAGCGCCACCTCGCAGCTGTGCGCAAGCGGCAGCGTCGAGGCTTCGCCGTCCCGGTGGCCCGTGAAGCCCCGGTTGTCATTGAGCTCGTACAGCCCGGCGCCTTCGAGATATTTGGGATGCTCGATAAATTCATCATAGATGAATTGGCAGTCCGGCTCAATCCAATACCGCGGGGTATGCAGCTTGCCCAGTGCGCCGGTCCGGTAGCCCTGCTCCTTGAAATACGAGAATAGGCTCGTCATCCGGGCCTCCGGCTGCGGGCCGTAAAGCCCGTAATAGCCATGCGTCGACGGATACAGCCCGGATAAATACGAGACGCGGCTCGGCGTGCAGATCGGATTATTCGCATACGCATGCTCGAATCGCACCCCTTCCGAAGCCAGTCGATCCAAATGGGGCATCTTCACCTGCGAATGCCCGGCGCACGAAAGGCACCGGGCATTATGCTGGTCGCTGAACAAAAACAGTACGTTCGGCTTCGTCATGGAGCCAAGTCCTCCTATTTTTTCCTAGAGTCGTACGCCGTCTGATACACCTGCAAATACCGCTTCAAATTCATGCCGTCCAGCGTCTTCAAATAATTGTCCCAATCGGTGGCAATATTCGCATCGCCGGTAATAAAACGGGACATCATTTCGTTCACGTAATCGCCAATCGTTTTCTCCAGATCCGCGATTTCCGCCGCCTGCTCGCTAGTGAAAAACAATGGCTGCAGGATGTTCTCCGTCTTCACCTGATAAGGATCATATTTGTCCTTCGTCTCCTGGAACAAAATCGTTTCCTGACTCATGGTGCCTTTGTCGATCGCTTCACCAAGCCGCAGATCATTCGGGCGGTATGAAGGTCCCGTTTGCGCCCAGTGAATATTTTGCACCTGCCCAAAGTTGGCCAGCCGCTTCCAGATCGCCGGCTTCCCGTTGATGCCGATCTCCTCGGGCTTCGCCCAGCGCCATTCCTGATCGGGCCGGCCGAAGACGGAATCGAGCGTCACCTCGCGGTTATACATTGCATCCGCCCAGCGGAAAATCGCCTCCGGATGCTTGCTTTTATTCGTGATGATGAACGTGCCGCCGGCGAGACCCCACGGATTCGGCGCGGTAATTTGCTTGCCGCTCGGTCCTTTTAACGGCGGGACGGCTACGTACTCGAGCCATCGGTTGCTTTTACCAAAAAACTGGGTAAACACACCCATCGTCAACGCCGTCGCCGACCCGAGAATCGGCACATCGGGGCTTTCGCCCATTTGCTTGAGCTGGTTCGCATCCTGCGTGAACGTTTGCGGCGCGATTAGCTTTTCGGCGTACAGGCGATGCAGGTAGATCAACCCTTCCTTCCATTCCGGCTTGTTGAAGGTGACTTCGACCTTGCCATTGTTCAGGAACAGATGCGTTTTATCGTTATACAGGAACGCATTCATCAAAAACTCGTCAATCTTCGTCGTAATCGCGCCAGCGTATGGAATTTCGTCAGCCTTCCCGTTGCCGTTCGGATCCTTCTCCTTGAACGCCTTCAGCACTTGATAAAACTCCTCGGTCGTCGTCGGCATCTTCAGTCCGAGCTTGTCGAGCCACGGCTTGTAGATCCACATTTTTTGCGGCATCGAGCAGTGATAGCACTGATTGACCTGCGGCAGGCTGTAGATTTTTCCGCTGGGGGCGGTGATTAAGTCCTTGACGTAGGGATTTTCCTGAAACATCTTTTTCGTCTCGACGCCGTACTTGTCGATATAATTGTTCAGCGCGAGAAACACGCCCTGATCGCCATAAATCAGCTGCTGGGCAGGCGACACGCCGAAGCCCATAATCACGTCCGGGTAATCGCCGCTGGACAGCACCAGATTCAGCTTCTCCTGCGCTGCATTTTCCGGCACGATCTCCCAATCCACCTTGATGTTTGTTTTCGCCTCCAGCGTTTTGGTAAACCAGTTCGTAGCGAAATCCTCGACCAGGGCATTCGCCTTCACCATCACCTTAATCGTGATCGGCTCCTTGACGATGGGAAACGTGCCGCCCGGCGTGACGTCCTCCGTACTAACGGCGGCCTTAGGCGGTTCCTTCGCAGGCCCTGGATCGTTGCCCATGCACCCTGTAACCAACAATGCTAGCGATGCTGCAACCGCTGCGCTTTGATATGTTTTTGTTCTCACGAAAGCCCTCCCCTAGTGTTCAACCTTTAAGTGACCCGATCAGCATCCCCTTGACAAAATGCCGCTGCACAAACGGATACACGATTAGCACCGGTACCGTCGCCACAACGATCAGGGAATACTTCAACAGCTCGCGCAGCCCTTCCCGCTTGGCCGCATCCTCCACATCCATCAGCATCGAGGCGACGACACTGTTTTGAATGAGAATGTCCCTGAGGACCAATTGGAGCGGATACAGCTGCTGGCTTTTTAAATACAAGAGCGCGTTGAAAAACTGATTCCAATGCCCCACCGCATAAAATAGCGTAATAACCGCCAAAATCGGACCGGACAGCGGCAGCACCACACGCCCGAAAAACTGAAAATCGTTACACCCGTCCAGCTGGGCAGCTTCGAGCAGTTCATCCGGAATTGTCGTTTGGAAATACGTTCGCGTAATAATCATCATATTCCACACCATCAGCGCCCCAGGCAGCAGTATCGCCCAGCGCGTATTCAATAGGCCCAGGTCCTTCACCAGCAAATACGAGGGAATAAGGCCCCCGGCAAACATCAGCGTAAATACGAACAGGAACATATAGGCGTTGCGGCCGAATAAATCTTTGCGCGATAAGGGATACGCCGCCAGCACCGTCATCACGACATTGATCGCCGTCCCCACTAGGAGTGAAAGAACCGGCTAAAATGCTTTAATCCGACCCAGGGGCTTCCCCAGATGCCTTTGGTCACTACAAAATCTTTAAATGCAATCTGCGCTCCATACATGGGTACATACTTAAACATGACTTATGCAGTTCGAGGTAATCCTTGGTAAATGTCTGGTTTTGGAGTAGCCCAAAGAAGCATCAAATAATGCTCCGGCCAAAATAGTTCAATGAGTCTTGCAAATTGCTGCACTTGTGTGTCACAATCTATAGAGATTCGCTGAATGCCCTTGTGGTTGTTTACGCGGACCTGACAACGAGTGTGGAAGAGGCCACGAACCATTTCGCCGTGGGTGTAGCCTTCATCATCACTCGTTTTTTCTTTGTTCAGTTCAAAGAGTGCGACCGCTAATAAGGTTTCTGCGGCAAACAATAGCTCGAAATGGGCGTGGTGGTGCGCCTCGGATTCAGAATGGCATTTCTCAAAAGCCAATTCCTGTTTTGCAGCGCGAAAGAACACTTCGATGCGCCAGCGCTTGGCATAGGTTTTCACCACGTCTTTCGGAACATCGTAGCGATTGCTAATCAACAAATATGCGCCTTTGTAAGTGGCCGGATCTTCTTCTTGTTCCGCTTGAATCGAGTCTGATTCCGTAAACTCATCTTCCTTCAATCGCATGGCAACAACAGCGGCAACCTGAACATAGCGTTGCTTGGTCACTTGTTTTCCTTTCCGGTTGACCGTTGTGTACGGACGCTTCATGTAGATGCCCGGTATCGAAATGGAACTGAGGCCGGATGTTGCTTGACGTGCCAGTTGCTTAAAGACTTCACGGATCAGCATGACCGGAGTCAGCGGCACGTAACGTTCCCGGCGGGTGCCAGGTTCGATGACTTTACGGAACAAAGCCGTGTTGCGCTTGGCCTTGGTGACCCAATCAAAGTTATTCTCTTCTAGGAACGAGAAGAAATGCTTGCACAGGTACCAGCGATCCATGGCTACCCACAATCGGCTCGAAACGGATTCACGCAGCATGAGCAGCATCTGCTTGGCTAAATCGATTTTGGTAAGACCTTCTCCTTTCGTTTCGGGCTTGTGCCAGATCCGGTAAAACAACGGATACTCCAATCCACTTTTCAGAACGGCCTGTAAGACCACCAGATTCGTTGCCCAAACATAGACTTTGGTGGAGTGGTCATAAAGCCAACTCAGAAACGGAAGCTTTTTGGCAAAAGGATGTGCGCTATGGGTGTCATCGAGATTCACGACATCCCCATTGGCAAGCGCAGTCAAAGGATCTTGCTGCAAGCGCGCGACACGTTTTTTTCCGAATGTCGTCCAAGCGAAGCCCTTTGTAAAGAAGCGACTTAAGGTGTACTGCGCAAGTTTCCAAGGCTGGAACATCGCCTTGAGCAAAGCATCTTTGTCGGCCAACTGCGCCATCTGAACGACGGAGGGGCAATTGGAAACGAGACCGACAACATAGAGGAAGCAAATTAACCATGAAGGAGTACCATTGCGTTTCATAATACCGGATTGAGTAAGCAGCAGAGAGAAGTCAAATCGATCCCATAATCTCTTCAGAATGGGTGCCCCGGCACATTCGCTGTGATTCAATGGTTTAAACTTCGGTTTTTGCAACGCTGACATTGGGAAATCACCTATAATCTTGAAGATATACCCGTTTTAAAAGGTATCCTTTGCGATTATTGGGGTGTTTCTGAAAAGTCAAGTGGTTTCTATGGATTTCGAGTAAATTTTTATGAAACTTATGCATTTACCATCAATTGGGATGAACTGCATAAGTCATGACTTAAACATAATGATGTAAATTACCGGAAGCAGAAGCAGCAAATGCAGCCTCCAGCCCTTGCGAAGGTGGCGGATCACCGTCATTCGGGTCTTCATGCTCCGGAGCTCCGGATCCGATACCGCATCTCCACATCACCTCATTATCGCAGGAATCAAGTCAAGGGGGCGCTCCCTACGATCAGCTTACCGCGTGCGGCTGGTGCCGTAAATTTGGCATCGCTTACATTCGTGTGCACATTCTTAGAATGACAATCGCCTTTTTCTTGGATCCGTTGGCGTCATCTTAGAATATTATTCCGGGGCGCTGCGATAGGCGGTCGCATTGATGCCGTTATGTTTCTTGAACGCGCGGCAAAACGTGTTGGACGAGTTGTATCCGACCTTCGTCGCCACCTCGTGGATCGGGATCGTCGTCTCACGCAGTAGCTGCTCTGCTTGCCTCATCCGCAGCTTGAGCAAATAATCAGAGAAGGTCGTGCCGGACTGCTCTTTGAAAAATTGCGATAAATAGTTCTCGGAAATATGGAAACGCTCCGCGGCATCGGCTACTCCGAAGCTGCTGCGGACATACGAGGCTTCCATGTAGGCGACGATTTTGTCGTAGAGCTGGCGGTTGTGGCTTTTTTTCGTGGTGCGGACGGAGTCGCAAAGCATGCCGTAGTGATCCACGATCGTGCGGAAGCATCGCTCCGCTTCGTCGGACGTTTCTACGGCGGGAAGCGCCCTCCGGTCCAGCGGGGCGGACATTTCGTCGGTGAGCTTGACCAGGCCTCCCCAAGCTTCGTAGAGGAATAAACGCAGCTTGTCTAGCGGCAGTCGGCGCTCCTGGGTATTGCGCTCATACAGCTCCTGCAGCAGGCGGACGACCTCCGCTTTGTCCCCCGTTTTCGCCAGGTTCCTCAATTGCTGAGCGATCGGAATCGGAAAATAATACCCGTCGCTCGCGGCGGGAAGCTGACCGTACCAGTAGAGCTGGGCTCCACCGCTCCGGCTTTGGGCGTTCAAGGCGAGGCAGGCCTCCTCGAACGAGCGGCGAGCGTCCAGCAGTTCGTTCACCATGCTGCCGACGCCGATGATCGGCACCAGGTGGTATTCTTGGCGGAGATGCTCGCTTAGCAGCGTGAGGAGCTGCTGAAGCTCGTCGGTGGCGGATTCGGACAAGTTCAAGCTCGTCAAGAAGGCGATTTTGCCCTTGGACATTTCGTACAAATAAGCGCGACCAGCGATCGCTTCGGATGCCGCTTCCATCAGCATGATGCTGTAGGTATCGACGTCGCTGCTGCTTATGTGGCTAATGCTCTTGCTGGACTGGGGCTGAAGCGTTTGAAGAGTTTGAAGCGTCTGAAGGACGAACACCGCATACCTATGCGCTTGGTAGTCCATGCCCGTATGCTTGAACAGCGCAAACATTTCCCTGGGACTGGCATAGTCCCCTTTAAACAGCTTGCCGAGCACCGCCGACCGCAGCAGCGGCAGCTGGCTCTGCATGTTCGATTTCAGTTCTTCGTTATGAATCATTAAAGTGGATAATGTGTCTTGTATCAAATCGTACACATCCGCGGGCTTCCCATTATCCGCCCCCAACCGCTCACCGATGATCGCTACCAGCTTTCGCACCGGACGGCTGTTGTGATACGCCAGCAACGAAGAGATGAGCAGCGCCGCCAAGAGGCCCAGCGTGATCACGGCCCACGTGATGCGCTTGATGTAATTCACTTTTTCGAGCACCACATGCGTGGGCTGGGCTGCGACATACTTCCACCCGTTGTACTCGGAGGTCGTGTAGGTGATCAT
Source organism: Paenibacillus cremeus (assembly GCF_007786445.1). Lineage (GTDB taxonomy): Bacteria > Bacillota > Bacilli > Paenibacillales > NBRC-103111 > Paenibacillus_G > Paenibacillus_G cremeus. Next base: position 154,123 of record NZ_VNJI01000005.1, read on the forward strand.
CATCCGCTGTCCGCGCATCATTTTCTCGACCACGCCGCTGTTCCGATCCCAATCTAAGGGCGCCGCGGGCGGAACGCTCCCGTCCGACGAAATGCTGCTGATGATCGCTCCTGTCTCATCCGCAATATAAGCCCAGCCGCCTTCGGACATGTTGAAGCCGCTAAGCAGCTTTTGGATTTCCGAATTTTGAATCAGCACCAGGATCGCGCCCTTCTGGGCAATCGGGTAGCCGAGCGAATGCACGTGAGTCACCATCATGTAGGGCTTGCCCTCCAGCGTGACGGCTTGCGCAGGCCAATAGTCGTGATGATGATATGTATTCATGATGCCGTTCGCCCACTGCCTGTAATTCAACTGGTTGTAGCTCAAGATTTTGCCGTAAAACTCCCCCATCTCATAAATGGAGCTGGACGACATCACAATCCCGCTGTTCTTGAACAGCAAGTAGTAGCGGTAAATAAAGCTGTTGGACATGCTGTAGTTAATCACATTTTTCTGCGTGTCGAGGATGCGGTACGTATTGGCCCCTTCGAAGGGGTCCCGCAGCTGCATGAACAGATTCACCTTCGGATCGGTCGTCACCTGCTGCACGATCGTATCGATCTCACCAAGCCGGCGGCTGAGCGCCTGCTTCGTCTGCTCCAGCAGCGACATGTTGCTGTTCACGACCTCCGCTTCCAGCAGGGATACGGTTTTATAGTAGGCAAAGAACCCGATAAACAGCGGAATCAGCATCACCAGCATGTACGGAAGCAGGAACCGGATGACAATGCCCGGCTTGCCTGCTCGATGGATCGCTGCACGCGCTATACCGCATTCCCCCTCGTGAAAGCGTCTACTTCCATTATTATAAATATTAGCTTTGCGGATAAACGATACCTTGGCAGACCATCCCCTAAATAAAGAGAGCAATATGTACCCTATTTAAACCAGATCAAGATAGGAAATATTAAGCGTTCTATTCAAGAAAACAAAGAAGCCCCCTTATTCTTTGGGGGCTTCTCTTCTGCATTTTGATGTTTTGATTAATCCCTAATCAGTTCTTCATTTGCAAGTAGATAATATTCCTCTTGATCCGCCGCGTACACTAAAATACGTCCTTCTGTATCGGTGATCATGTTGGTTACATCGATTGGCGTGAGCGTTTTCAATTGGTATGTTCTTGTATGTATCACGTGGTATTTCATCTAAATACTCCCTTTAATGACGTTTCTTTTATCATATTGGGATTATTATTAGATGGCTAGATGTTAATATTGGAAAAGGACCTCGTCACCTACGACAACGAGTTCGATGCTTGTCCTCCTCCAGAAAAAAGCCCGTTGGTAACCAATCATTCAATGATGTCATAAAATAAATTCAACATGGGCGGGAGGTCTTTTACCATGCATGACAGTGGTCCGTTAGTTGGCATTCAAACTGAGAAGCTGCTTGAAGTCATCCAAAAGAGTGCCGTGTTGTTAAAGCTTTATGAATCGTTAATAATGAAGGCCCCTACCGAGGCCGATAAGAAAAAGCTACAGCAAATGCATGCGGAGAGCTCCAAAGCCCTATCAGATTCAGCCTCATTGTACACGAAATTAACCGGAAGTCCGCCAACTCTTTTACCCGTAACCGTACCGTTTTTTTCAAAATATGTCGACGGGATCGAAATGGCCATCCTTTATAATATTTACATTTCTAGGCTGTATGTGCTATTGATGTCTACGGTCGTACCCGATTTGTTAAGTTTAGTTTTAAGAATCTCTTCGGAAAAAAACGCTCAAGCCGCAAATTTAAATTTTATATATGCAGCTCATTTAGGCGGTAAAGAAGAATTAATTCATTTATAAGCAGGTGGTCTTCAAGTGAATCATTGCGGAACAATCTATGGCGTCTCTTTAGAAACACTACAAGAACAGGCTAAGCTGCTCCTTGAAATCAACGGATATTACGATCAACTGATTGGCATGGCCCCCGACCAGGAACAATCAGATCTTTTAAAGCGGCTGATCACTGAAAATACCGTTAACATTAACAGAATCCGTCAGTTGTATCTTGCTATTTCTTGTAACGAGTTACAAATCCCACCTGTAAAACCACCCCATGTAACAGATTACTTAGAAGGTCTGAGTAAAGTAAGATCGCTGGAGGTGGATATTCTCCCCAAGTTTGTAAAAATGTATCTAGGAGCTCCAAACATCTACTATACGAATGAGTTTACAAGTATCAGGAGCATTATTGCTTTTCTCGCAGCTACCCCCTTTCTGCATGGATCTTTGCTGCAATACTTGATTACTAAAAATTTGTTCCCAAACGGGGGTGAAAATCGATATGACCCCATGCGGCAAAATGCTGGGAATTACTCCAGAACAAATCATTGAAAACTTGAAGTCGGTTATGGAATCCCAGAAGCATAATGAAAGGCTGCTTGCTTTAACTAAAGATCCCAGGCAGGCAGACATTATAAAGTCATTAATTCAGGATAACCAAATAAACATTGATACATTAAAAGATTTATACAGGCAAATGACATGCGATCCGCTAGTGCTTCCCTCCACGGCCGAACCGACATTTACAAGCTATTTGGAAGGAATTAAACTGGCGATTATGCAGAAAGTTAAACAATTCGATCGTTTGTTGTACCTCTACTACACCACTACCTCGGAAACCATCCAAAAGGTTATCCTTTTTCAAGCATCTTTAATCTTAGTTCATTTGAGATACCTGGATTATCTGCTTGTTAAAAACTCAAGCCAGTTATCTACGAACTCGGCACTTGCATGATTGGAATTTATTTTTCCCCTGTCCTTGTTTCTCCAACTGAGATTGCCTTGTACTGCCACAAAACCTTTTGGATTTCTTCCGACTGAGTTTGCCTGCATTGTATGATGGCAACCACTTCCGGTTTGGGATTACCGGGAGAGCGGGCTGTTTTTTGTTTATTACGCTTAACGAATACCACTCCTCCAAAACCTATCCCAAAACCTAAAATGGCATAAAGCAACCCCCAAATGATTGGGCCTAATTTGAATACAAAACCAACGCTTGCCCCAATCACACCGAAAGCTGTGGCCAGAGCCATGCCAACTTCAAACGCCCGGGAATTTCGCTCCTCGGATTTGAATATGATTTGTCTTGGATCTAGTGGATAGAGCTTCATCGGTATGACAAGAATTTCACTGTGTTCAACACCCATTTTTTCCAAAACGGCTAATGCTTCTTCCAGTTCCAAGGTTTGTTCAAATGTGCTGACTAGTAGCATATTCTCCTCCCGCTGAAGAGAAAATGCGGATATTCTCTCCCTTATAGCGTTCTTCAAAATATTGCTTTTGTTCAACCATGAACAGATGGTTTTGGTCAATGGCTAAAGTGTATCCGTAATAAACCGAACCCCCGAGGACCGATGGCATATATAACAACCACTGCGCGTTTAACACGGCAATCGATTCTTCGAAGCGTCCGAAAAACAGCAAAAATATCGAATCGTAAAAATTCGACATTGAGGCAAAGATCCACCACCAAACGATGTTATAAATCCCAAGTGCGACTTTTTGGTTGTACAATAGCCCCAGTCCGGGAAAAGCCAATGACCAAAATGCCCCCATGATTGGGTTTTTTCTTTCTAGGTACTGAATCTCCACTGGATGAATGACCACTGGCTTGATTCGGGCATTTTCAAGCTCCGCCAAATGACTAACCCGGTTGTTTGTGAGTGTGGAGCGATAAGAGTTCCATAAAGTGAAAATATATACCACTAAATACCCATACATCCAACGGGGCTGCAGGGTTGCTTTTGCCATATCAAAACGGCCGCAAAACGAATACACCATTGCTTCGTTAAAGTGACTGAACAAATTAATAAAAACCTCTGCTAACGTGAGCAGAATGCCTCGTGCGTATTGACCTTGTAAAACTTTTCCGAAGCCGGAAAAGGAGGCAGCCCACCACAAAGCTAAATAGGGACTCCGCCTCCAAATATAAGTGATACCGTCAGCACTGTGGAGCAAGCGCGGCCTTCTTGGTGTGTTGTCATTTTTCAAAAAGAATGGCCTCCAAATCATTACACTTTATTATTATTATCTAATTTTATCCAGTATTTATTCATTCGGCCACCGAATCACCCAGCCTCATTTCGCGGAATAACCTGAAGTAATTAGTTCGATGGAGGAATGAGTAATGCACTCATACTATGGTAATATCACGAAATGTGAATCTATACCCGTGGAGTTTCCGCTTCAATATCAACCGGGCCAGCCGGGGATTGAATCGCTTATGATTCCAAGACCGGTTTCGGAAAATCCCCAACACTTGGGGACGGGGAAATTACAAAATAAAGTAGCTATCATTACGGGGGGAGACAGCGGAATCGGACGCGCCGTCGCCTATTTGTTTGCCAAAGAAGGCGCAGACATCGCCATCGTTTACCTGAATGAGCATAGTGATGCTATGGAAACGATGGAGCGCATTCAGCAGCTGGGCCGCAGATGCTTGACGTTCGCCGGGGATATAGGCATCGAATCGTTTTGTCGACAGGTCGTCCAACAGACTTTATCCGAATTCGGCCGAATCGATACTTTAATTAATAACGCAGGAGAACTTCATGTTCTGTTAAACTTTGAGCAATTGTCTGCAGAACAGCTGGAGCGTACATTCAGAACTAATGTTTTTTCTTATGTATATTTTGCAAAAGCGGTCGTCCCTTATATGAAAGCCGGAAGTACCATTATCAATACGAGCTCGATTGCGGCCTTCGAAGGCTTCCCCGGATTTGTCGATTATTCCGCTTCCAAAGGGGCCGTTTCCGCGTTCACCCGCGCCTTAGCGGTATCTCTGATCTATAAGGGCATCCGGGTGAATGCCGTTGCTCCGGGTACCGTTTGGACCCCTCTAACCGCTTCGTCGTATCCTCCCGAGGTCTATCAAACCTATGGCAGCATAACTTTGGTCAAACGAACCGCCCAGCCTGTAGAAATCGCTCCGGCCTATTTGTACTTGGCTTCCAGCGATTCTACCTATGTGGTCGGTCAAACGATTCATGTCAACGGAGGCGCGTATTTCGGACAATGACATAGAAGCCTCCTTTTTAAAAAAATAGACTGTTGAGAAGTCTCAACAGTCTGAGAGCTGCCTAATGGCAGCTCTTTCACATCTTACAACCTGCTAATCGCGAGAAACCGTCCGTAAGCGTCGTTCCATACGTTCGCTTGTTCCGGCTCATAGCCCGCTACCGGGAACGATTCCCGAATCGCGCGCCGCGCTTCCCAAATATCCTTGAACTCGCCCGACGCCATCCATTGCACGGCGAGGTTGCCAAGTGCACTGCCTTCCGCGGGTCCAGCCCATACCGGCTTGCCAATGGCGTTGGCAGTCCATTGGCACAGCAAGGTGTTGTGGATGCCTCCTCCCACCATATGCAGACCGTCGAACGCTTTGCCGGACAGCTCCTCGGTCAGCTCGAGCACGTAGCGATATTTCAAAGCCAAGCTCTCCATAATGCTGCGGACAATACCGCCCGCATCCTCTGGAGGGGTCTGGCCGGTGCGCTTAGCATACTCGCGGATTCGCGAAGGCATATCTCCCGGATGCAGGAACGTCGGATCGTCCGGATCAAACAGCATGGCAAAAGGCTGAGCAGCTTCCGCAAGCTTTACCAATTCAGAGAACGAATACGTCACGCCCGCCTTCTCCCACTCGCGCCGGCTCTCCTGCAAAATCCACAATCCCATGATGTTCTTGAGCAGACGATACGTCCCTGCTACTCCGCCTTCATTGGTAAAATTGTACTTTTGAGCCGCCTCGTTAATGACCGGCTGGTCAACCTCCGTACCTAACAGCGACCACGTTCCGCAGCTCAGGTAAGCAAACGAGCGATCCAGTGCCGGCACCGCGGCTACGGCCGAGCCGGTATCATGCTCGGCTACAGCGTAGACCGGAATGGCGCCGATGCCCAGCTCCTCCATCACCGAGGCCCGAATTCGGCCTGCCGCAGCCCCTGGTTGAAGCACCTGGCCGAACCAGCTCTCAGAGAGACCCAGCTTGCGAATCAGCTCCGCGTCCCATCCGCCGCTCAGCGGGTTATACAGCTGCGTCGTCGTCGCATTGGAAAACTCGTTGTACATTTCCCCGGTCAAGAAATAACGGAGCAAGTCCGGAATCATGAGAAACTTCGCATCCGGCTGCAGCCGCTGAGAATTCGCCTGCTTCAGGGCATACAGCTGGAAAATCGTATTAAACGGAAGAAACTGAATGCCCGTGCGAGCAAACACTTCAGCTGCCGGCACGTCCTTGAACAGCTTCTCCATCATATCGTCCGTATGGCGGTCACGGTAATGATACGGGTTGCCGAGCAGCTCACCGTCTGCGCCGATCATGCCGAAGTCGACGGCCCAGGAATCGATGCCGATGCTGGCCGGTTCGATTCCTGCATGCTTGGCTTTCAGCAGCCCCTGCTTAATCTCATGGTACAGCCGGAGAATATCCCAGTGCAGGCGGTCTCCGACCGGCACGGGATCGTTCGGAAACCGGTGCAGCTCTTCCGTTTCGATCCGGCTGCCGTTCAGCCGGCCCAGAATCGCCCGGCCGCTGCTCGCCCCGAGATCGAATGCAATGATTTGCGACAAAGTGAAAACCTCCTCGGAAAGTGGATTGACATGAACGAGATATTGCCGGTTAGGTGGTGGTTAACCAACACTTAACCGGCAACGAATGAGCCTTAACCGCGCTTGGTCAGCACTTCCCGCTCGTATTGCTTCACTTGTGCAATCCACTCTTCGCGAACCGGAACGCCTTGCTTAGCGCAATAGTAGTCCCAAATCGCTCCGAACGGATATGTTTTGAACTCTTCGGTCAGCGCCAGGCGCGTCGTGTAGTCGCCTTCCAGTTCCGCTTGCTTCAGTGCATCTACCGGTTCGAGCATCGCTTTCAGCAGCGCTTTGATCGTGTTGCGGGTACCGATGACCCAAGCCGCTACACGGTTGATACTAGCATCAAAGAAGTCTAGACCAATGTGTGTCGTGCCAAGCAGATCATGACGAACCAGCTCGCGGCCGATGTCGATCAGCTCGTCGTCGAGCACAACTACGTGATCGCTGTCCCAACGCATAGGGCGGCTCACGTGAAGCAGAATGCCGTCCGAGAACAGTGCCAGCGAAGACAGCTTGTTGGAAATCACTTCTGTCGGATGGAAATGGCCGGCATCCAGACAGATCAGCTTGTTATTTTGAATGCCATAGCCCATATAAAATTCATGGGAGCCGACTACGTAGGCTTCCGAGCCAAGGCCGAACAGCTTGCTTTCGACCGCGTCCAGGTTGTGAGCCGGGTTAAGCGGCTCTTCGAACACTTCGTCCAGCGATTCCTTGAGGCGCTTGCGCGGCGCCATCCGGTCCACCGGCGTATCCTTGAAGCCATCCGGAACCCAAACGTTCGTTACGCACGTTTGGCCGAGCTGCTCTCCGAAGTAAGCGCCGATTTTACGCGAAGCCTTGCAGTGGTCGATCCAGAACTTGCGAATTTCCGGATCCGGATGGCTCAGCGTGAAGCCGTCCTTGGAATTCTCATGAGAGAAGCAGGTCGGGTTGAAATCCAGCCCGAGACCTTGCTCCTTCGCCCAGTTGACCCAGCCTTGAAAATGCTTTGGCTCCAGCTGATCCAGCTCGACCTTCTCGTTCGTGTCGGCATAGATCGCATGCAGGTTGACCTTGTGCTTACCCGGGATCAAGGCGAATGCCTTCTCCAAGTCCGCGCGAAGCTCATCCGGTGTGCGAGCCGCACCCGGATAAGAACCGGTGACAGAAATGCCCCCGGTCAGCTCCTGGTCGCGGTTCAAAAATCCGCGCACGTCATCGCCTTGCCAGCAGTGCATGGAAATTTTAATCTGCGCCAGCTTCTCCAGCGCTTTGTCTACATCGATGCCGTACTGGGCATATTGCTGCTTAGCAGCTTCATAATTGAGTTCGATATTGGACTGGGTCATGGTGATGCCCCCTCCTTGGATTTTAACTAATAGTATATGAATAAGTTCGTCTTAGCGGGTGAATGCTGCCGGTACGCCGCCGTCGATCGTGAGCATGCAGCCGGTCGTTTTATCCGATTTGGAAGAAGCGAAGAAAGCAACGCCCTCTGCGATATCGCGCGGATAAATGTTAACGAGCAGCGTAGTACGCTTGCGGTAGTATTCTTCCAGCTGATCCGGTTCAATACCGTAGGCCGCTGCGCGCTCATTGCGCCAGTTGCCGTTCCAGATCGCAGAGCCTTGAAGAATGGCGTCAGGAAGGATCGTGTTCACGCGGATGCCGAACTCGCCGCCTTCTGCTGCGATGCAGCGTGCAAGGTGTGCTTCCAGCGCTTTGGCTGCACTGTACGCGCTCGCGCTCTTGCCAGCGTAGACGGAGTTCTTGGAGCCGATGAACACCATGTTTCCGCCGATGCCTTGCTGCTTCATAATTTTGAACGCCTCGCGCGCTACCAGGAAGTAGCCTGTACCAAGCACGTTCATGTTCAGGTTCCATTCTTTCAGCGACGTTTGGTCAAACGGACTGGAAGTGGCAAGACCTGCATTGTTGACGATGATATCCACGCCGCCGTAGTTCAATATAGCTTCGGCGTAAGCCGATAGAATAGCGGCTTCGTCCGTTACGTCCATTTTAACCGCCAGCGCACGGTGGGCACCGTACTTCTCATTGATATCGGCAGCTACCTTCTGAGCGCCTTCCAAGTTCAGGTCAGCCAGAACGACATGTGCGCCTTCGGATACGAGGCGGCGAGCCGTCTCACTACCGATACCGCCAGCGCCACCGGTGATCAGAGCCACCTTGCGGGAGAACTCAGCTTCTGCAGGAGCCAAAGACAGCTTGTAAAGCTCAAGCGGCCAGTACTCCACATTGTAAGACTCGTTCTCGCTGAGCGATACGAATTGACCCAGCGCCGTTGCGCCGCGCATTACTGCGATCGCGCGATGGTACAATGCACCGCTGACTTGCGACAATGCCCAGCTCTTGCCCGTGTTGATCATACCAACGCCTGGAATCAGGATGACGCGAGGAGCAGCTTCGAACATGACGTCGCCCTCGTTCTTGTTACGCTCGAAGTATGCTTTATACTGCTCTTTATATGCAGCTACGCCTTCTGCGAGCTTGGCTTTCAAGCCTTCAACATCGTCAGCGTTCGGTGTCCAGTCGATGAAGAGAGGAACAACCTTTGTATGCACCAGGTGGTCAGGGCATGCTGCGCCAACCTGGGACAGCTTCGGCGAATCGATCCCGCCAACAAACGCGAGCACATCCGCTTGGTCGTCGAAGGACAGAATCGCTTTCTTAGCGTCGGATACCGCACCGCGGATCGTCGGCATGACTTGCGATGCGATGCTGCGGCGGACTTCTTCAGGCAATGCTGCATGCTTGCGGCCGCCGAACAGGCGCTCTTCGTTCACGCGAGCTTCGATGAAGGCTTCCGCTTCGTTGATGATTTTGATTGTTTGCGCGTAGCAAGCTTCGGAAGTTTCTCCCCATGTTACCAGACCATGCTTCTCCATCAGAACGAGTTCTGCTTTTGGATTCGCCAGAACGCCTTCTGCGATCATTTTGGACAAGGTGAAGCCAGGACGTACATAAGGAACCCAGACGAAACGGTCGCCGTAAATTTCCTTCGCAAGTGCTTTACCGTTATCTGCGCAGCAAAGGCTGATGATCGCATCCGGATGCGTATGGTCTACATGCTTGAATGGAAGAAACGCGTGAAGCAGCGTTTCAATCGATGCCCGCGGATGCTTAGCGTCGATCATCGTGTGGCCGAGGTAAGCAACCATTTCTTCATCCGTCATGGATTCGCGCTCAAACAGCGGACGAATATCTTCCATGCGAAGACCTGTGAAGTTGCCGGCTTTCATCGAACCGAGGTCGGAGCCGCTGCCTTTAACGTACATGACTTCAACATCGCGGCCGCGGAAATCCTGCACAACCGTCTTAGTCGATGTATTGCCGCCAAAGATGTTGCAGACACGGCGATCCGCGCCGATAATATTAGAACGATAAACGAGCTGATCCAGTCCGTTTTGCAGTTGATCCGCTTTTGAAGAATCCCAAAGACTTTGTACCATTGTTTTGTTTACCTCCGATTTATTTTGTTTCTGTCTGTTTTTGATGATACCACATCTGTTTGAATTTGAATATACAAATCCCAAAAAAACAAACCTTTATATTCGCCCGTTTAACCTTGGATCGATTTTGCTTCTTTTAACAGCACCGGAGTCGCTGCATTCGTGAAATTGTTGCCCTCCAGGGTGCAATCCTTCGAATCCACCTCATCCAGCAGCAAAAACACACTGGTTCCCGGCAGCGCCTTCGTACGTTCGATGCAAAGACCCTGCACGCGCTTCAATTCCATCACGCTTAACTGCTCCTGCGCCGGCAAGCCCTTAAAGCCTCGGATGTGCAAATCCTCCAGCTGCTCGCCGTACAGTGCGTTCGACCAGTTGGCATTGCGCTCCTCAGCCCACTTCACTTCCACGTCGCTAAGCGTAACGTCTTTGGCGTTCCGCAGGAAAATCGCCGGGATATGGTGCGGGAACACCCCGCGCGGCGATGGCTGGGTGTCGAAGACGCCTCCTGGGTAGCCGCTTTTCACACGCATGGTCATTTTCACATTGCTCAGCGAAATGCCCTCCAGCTTCTGCTCCTCGAAGCCCTCCAAATAAATGCAGCCCTCCGATTCGATCAGCAGCTGGTCAAAACGAATGTTCCGGATCGTTCCGGGTGCCACGGCATTCGGAGTGTTTCTCCGTTCGGCCGTCATAAAGATCGGCTCGGACTTACCCCACCAGCGCAGCGTACGCTTGATTTCGTCTTCGTTGCTGAACAATCTCGTTTCGATGATCAAGTTGGAGAACAGCATGTTTTCCATCGTCGCCCCGTCACGAACCCAAATCCCCACACCACGGTTGGAGTTGCGAATTACGCAGTTGGTCACAACGATATTGCGGATGTCGGCGTGCGTTTCCGTACCGATTTTGATGGCGGAATCATGCGATTGCAGAGTGCAGTTAGTGACCGTGATGTTCTCGCAGCCTCCGTACCGCTCGGCTCCGTACTTGGTTGTTTTGATGACAATGCAGTCGTCACCCGTTTCAATATGGCAGTTCGAGATATGGACATCCTTGCAGCTGTCCGGATCGATCCCGTCGTTATTCGGCCCGCGCACCTGTCCGAGAATTTTCACGCCGTCCACGGTTACCTGATTGCAACCTGTCATATGCATGCCCCAAGAGGAAGCCTGGTACAAGGTCACATCGCGAAAAACAACATTCGTGCAGCCCTCAAAATCCATCATCTTCGGACGGAAGCCGCCCAAAGGCTGCAGTACATAGTCGCTAACGCCGTCCTCCGGCTCTAGAAATTGCGAGCCTCTGCCGTCAATCGTTCCAAGCCCGGTAATGGCAATGTTCTTGGCATGTCTAGCGCAAACCAGCGCCTGGCTGCCCTGTCCCTCGCTAAGCTCCAGCCCTTCCGCGCCCTCCGGAGCGGTGAAATCCGACTCTTTCATGCTGCTGACGATGCGCGCCGCCGGGGTCAGGTGCAGCTCGACGTACGAACGGAGCATGATCGTGCCGGAGACGTAATTTCCTTTCGGGACGACCACCGTGCCCCCGCCTTGCGCTGCGCAGTGATCGATGGCATTTTGAATGGCTGCCGTATTCACCGTCACGCCATCGTCTACCGCTCCGAATTCCACAATATTTACGATCATGACTCATTCTCCTTATGTTGTACCAATGATGGGTTCAAATCTCCGATATAATAGGCGAAAACGGGCTCGATCTGCTTGAAATACAAGTACCCGTCATCCTCCCAAGGCTGAAAATGCAAATCCATCCGCGAGTCGGCCCAGTTCTCCGGCGTGCCTTTTGTGCTTAAACGTCCCGGAACGACCGGTGGCTCCATCACCTTCGGAAACTCCTGATAGCCGAACAGCAAATTTTCGTGCATCGCGATGATCTCATACTTTTCGCCTGGGAACGCCCGCTCCTCCTGCAGCTGGTAATGATAATAAATGTAGCTGCTCATCATCTCCGGCTTCAATTGGGCAACACGCCCCGCCCGCTTCTCGACCGGCTGCTTTCTCAGCCAATGCTCCTTGCTCGCCGGTTCGTTAAAATGGAAGACGTCGATCATGCGAATCCATTTGCGCGGCTCCGCTTGTCCAGGCCAGTCGGTCAAAAAGGGCATCGCTGCCCCAGCAACCTCATCAGGTGCGATCTCGCGCTCCATGGTCTCATAATAGAGAAACAAGCTGTTTCTCCATATAAAAGCCGCCGCGGTCATCAGCTCCCCCTGCTCTACGAGCCGAAGGGCCTGTTCGCTCTCTTGAAGCGCTTGAATGCCTGCCTCTTGCTGCCCCTTGCTCCATACGCCCCGGTAAATCCATCTTTGGATCATTTGGCTGCTGCCTCCTTGATCGTCTCGAACACCGGCAGCTCCACATCGACGCAGTTCACCTGCTCTAGCTGAGCCGGATCTGCGGTACGAACGATCACCTGATTCATTTTCCAATCCCGCGCATGCGAGATAAAACCGGCCTGCTCTACCGTCATCTCGATGTTCGAGAACCGGATGCCTTCGATCGGCTGCTCCGGATACGCCTCCACCTCAAACGCTTTCGAAGGCAGCGCGTGCCCTCTTAAGCCGCTAGCGTCAGCATGATCCAAGCTGTGAACCGTAACGTCCGAAATGTCGATATTGCGAAAATGAGGAATTCCAAGGGAAGGCGGCTCGACCTGCTCCGCCATCGTTTTCCAATGCTCGGGTACATCACCTGTATAGCCTTCCGGAATTTGCGCGTAGCTATAACTAGGATTCCAGTTGAGTAAGAAACTGAACGGGTTTCTAACCTTCGTCATGCGCATGGAGCGGACGCGAATGTTCTCGATCAATCCGCCCCGGGTGCGGGCCGATTTTAGCCGGAACCCGTTTTCCGTACCGTGAGCGGTAATGTCGTGAATCTCCACGTTCCGAACGCCGCCCGACGTTTCACTGCCGATCGTAATGCCGCCGCCTCGGCCCATCTCGCAATGGCGGATAATGATATTTTCGCAAGGACGATTCACTCTCAAGCCGTCGGCATCCCGTCCCGCCTTGATGCAGAAATTATCGTCGTTGCAGTCCACGTAACACCGCTCGACCACGACATTCGTAGAGGAATCGATATCGATCCCGTCCGTGCTCGGCCCTTCATTGCGTTCAATCCGCAGGTCGCTGACCGTCACTTGATCCGAGTAGCATATATGCACATTCCAAAACGGGGACCGCAGGAACGTCAATCCGCTGATCGCGGTATGGGAGGAGTCGGATGCCAGCAGCAGGCGGGGCCGTTTGCAATCATAGTCCACTGCCCAGCGAAGACCTTGAGCCGTGTACGTTTTTCGCATGCCGCCGAGACGGTCCGTACCCCAATACTTGTGCCACCAATACTCGCCTTGACCGTCGACGATCCCTTCGCCGACGATCTTGACGTGACTTTGACCCATCACATTCAAAAGCGCACTGTGCCATTCCATCTCAATGCCTGCTACCCGCGTCCAGATCGAAGGATACGCCTCTTCACTTACGATGGCCCGGAGCATAGCCCCCTCGCCGATCTCCAGCTCGACATGCGATTTTAAGAATAAGGCCCCTGATAAATAAATGCCGCTGGATAAAATGACGCGTCCGCCGCCATTAGCCGCCGCTTCCTCGATGGCCGTCTGGATTGCCTCCGTACATACGGTTTTTCCGTCGCCTTTGGCACCAAAGTGCTCTACGGGGTAGACGCTTCGTTGATTGTCGCTCATTGGGCCGTCCCCGCTTTCAAAAACTGCTGCAAGCAGCGAACCTCCACGCCGGCCATCATCACGATGCCGATACCATGCGTATCGTTCAAGAGCCATGGCAGCTCATCCCGGTAATAACGCCCGGAGAAGGAGTAGCCGGAGCCACGACATACGCCGAAAATGTTGCCGCCTTTATCGATGCTGATCTTGGTCATGCCTTCCCAACCCTTGAGCACCGCCTGCACATAAGCATCCGGCTCCGTCAGCCAGCCATTACGGATCCCCTTGGTAAACGCATAAATGAACATCGAGGTGCACGACGTTTCTTCGTACGACTCTGGATCAATAAGAACTTGGTGCCAAAGCCCGTTCGTGCCTTGCAGACGCAAGTAGCCCGCACAAAGCTCGCGGTAAAACGCAAGCAGCGTCTCGCGATGCTCATGCGTCTCCGGAAATGCGCCAAGCAGCTCAGCCAGCGAGAACAGCACCCAGCCGTTGCCCCGGCCCCATGGCATCTCGGTAGGACGGTCCGTTTTAAAATCGTACACGTGCGACATGATCTGCAGCTCTGGCATATATAAGTAGTCTTTATATAGAAGGATTTGGTTAGCCGCATCGTTAATATACGACGGATCCCCCGTCAGCGCCGAGTATCGGCATAGGAACGGTACGCTCATGTACAAATCGTCGCACCACAGCGTGTCCTTCATGAAGTCGACGCTGCCACGAACGCGATACAACGCACCGTTCGGCAGACGATCCTGCACCCGCGTGATATAGTCGGCGATCCGGGCAGCCACGGTTTCAGCCCCCTCGATCGAGCCATGCGCGAGCGCCGCCAGCATCGTGGCGCCAAATGAGCCGCAGTCGTCCAGACTGTCGATGAGTGCCAGCTGGTTGTTGACGCCGGCTGCGCCGTACTGCTTGCCGTCCCACAGCGAATAGGCGTCGAAGGAAGCGCTTTGCTCTACATGGCGCAGGACATAATCGATATAGTCCCGTCGTTCGAGTGCTGCTCCCGTTTGCATTAGCCCGTACAGCGTCACGCCCAGCGGATAGTTCCACTTGGCGAACAGCGTGTTCTCCAAATAAGGGCGAACCCATGTGTTTGGAAGATCCGCTCTCCAGTACGTGCCCTCACGGCCATCCTCATGCACCAGGTTCAGCTGAGCCAGCTGATCCAAGCTTGGAATCTGCTTCTCCTCGAAGGAGCCCAGATAGAGCCAATGATCCTTCAGTCCCTCGACGGCAAAAGGCGCTCTGATCGTGTACGCACCATGAGCATCGGCTGATAATGGCGCCAACGTAAATCCCCATGCGTTTGCTTGGTGCGTGCATGTCGAATATACAACCACGTCGTTGTCGCCAAAAACAAACGGCAAATCAATTTCCGCTTCGCCGTTACCCATAGCCGAGTACACTGCTTGACCGTTCACATGGAGCGTCAAGGCACCATCATGATGAACCAGCCAGCGGCTTGCTCCTTCGGCAGGCGTAGGCCGCGTTTGATTGACCTTCGTCCACGCGATCGCCGTCCGTCCTGCTTCCGCACCGTACAATCGAGAAAAAACGCCGCTTTGCAGCTCGGCAGCACTCCAGCTAAGCTCTGGCAGCCAGCGGACGATCCCGCCCGACTCCTGCAGCCCTTCCGCCAGCAGGTGCTCGATTCCCACGGTCGTCGGCTCGGAATAAACCCAGCCCTCTTGTCCATCCCGCTCTGGGGTCGGGGAAATGAAGTGAAGCGGAAAGTTTTTATACGAGCCCGTGCCGAAAATCCCGCCGCAGCCGTTCGCCGTTTTCTCGAACTGGAGCACAAATTCGTTCCAGCCTTTATTCATATGGCCGCGGAACATGTTTTTGCGATCCGGCGCCACCTCATCGGAAATATTGGAGGTGAATGCCCGCTGCCTGTTGATGTACACGTGCACCGGACTCAAGCAGCTAACGCCGAGGTTCAGCTCGGTCGGCTGATCGCTCCACAGCTTGCCCCAAGCATAAACGAAGCTGCCGTTTGGAATGTGGTCCCATTTTTCCTGAAAATTCATGATATACCGGTAATCGTGCAATCTTGCAAAGCCGCCGCGGCTGTGCAGCCGGTACACAAATGGATGCGGCGGATTGGCGCCGATATAGCGCTGGGCTATCGTTTCCAGGGTCCCCTCTACATCGTGCTGACACTTCTTAAATACAGATTCATTCGGATCAAAATATCCCATGGCTCGTCGCTTCCTCCCTCTCAATGTAAAAGAACTCCCACACCTGTTGCGAACTGGTGCGGGAGCCGGTTATTGCCCTGTTTATTTAGCGGCCGTACGCTTCTTGTAGGCGTCCGTCATCTCTTGGGTCATTTTCACGACATTCGGGTCCGCTTTCATCTTGTTCACAAAGTCATCCCACTGGGCCAGCGAGTCTTTGCCCAGCATGACTTTAACTTTCTCATCCAGCACTTTCTTCTGCATTTCAGGCAGGTATTGCATGGCCGTTGGAGAGTACAGTCCGATGCTGATATCCGCCGAGCTGGTTTTCGCACGCTCGTCCTGGATCTTTTTGTAGAGCTCTTGCGTGTCCTTCTGGAAGAAGTTTTTCACCGTGCTCGCATATGGATCTGCTACATAAACGATTTGGTTGAAATCTGGACCGCCGTCATCGGACAGCTTCTTGGAGTCAACGACCTTCACGCCGTCCTTCACAACATAATCTACGCCTTCAAAACCATACTGTTGGATCGCGAAGACATCGTCGTTCATCCAGGTGTCGATCATCTTCAGGATGCGCTTCATTTTGTCTTCCTTCACGGTCTTCGGAATCGCCAGAACGCCTGCGAAGCCTGGACCCTTAGGGTTGTAACCATTAATATTCGTCGCTGGATAGAAATCGGTCTCTTTGACGTTCGGATCGATTTTCTTCAGGTCATTCAGGTAATCGGCGTTCGTCCCCGTTTTATCAACCAAAGTACCGGCTTTACCCTGCTTCACGATATCTTTAACTTGGCTGGTCTTCATGGAAGCAAAATCTTCCGGAATCAGCTTTTCATTGTACAGCTTCGTCATAAATTCAAGCGCTTTGTGCTCTTCCGGCAGGAAGGATTTGAACACCAGCTGGTCGCCGGTCCATTTCCAATCGCCGTTGGCGCCTGCGAACATGTTCTCGACTTGTCCCAATGGATCGGAAGCTTTGTCGCCGTTCGTCGCATTAATGGAGAAGCCGATCGTGTCTTTTTTGCCATTCTTGTCCGGATCGTTCTCCGTCATCGACTTAATCGTCGTGTACAGCTCATCCGTCGTTGTTGGTACCTTCAGACCCAGGTTGTCCAGCCAGTCTTTACGGAAAATAAAGAAGGTGTCGCCTTCCGTTGGGCGCGGACGAGGAATGGAATAGTTTTTGCCGTCTTCCATCTTGGTCAGATCCCAAGCGGTCTTAGAAATTTTGCTGTTCAAGTTCGGGTAATCTTTAATGTAGCTCGACAGATCCCAGAACGCGCCTTGCTGCACCATACCGCGGAATACCGACGTGAATGGGTCCGGGATATAAACGAGATCCGGGATATCGCCGGAAGCCAGCGTCACGTTCAGCTTATCTGGATAGCTGTTCGCGGATACCCATTGGATGTTCATTTTAGAGTTGGTTGCTTTTTCGATGGCCTGTTTGATGGCGTTATCATTGGCCGGAGGGTTCGCGCTGAGCAGGATCGTCATGATGCTGACGTCGAGCGGCGCATTGCTGGAACCTGCGGATGCCGCCGTATTGCTGTCGGACTTCGTCGTCCCGCACGCAGTCAAAGCAGAAGCCGCGATCACGGTAGCTGTTAGACTTAGCAGCGCTTTCTTCTTGACGTTGAAGGTCATTACTATACATCCCCTTATGAATGGTTAATCGGTGTTGACCGTGATTCACATCGTACCGAATGCGGATGTTCCCGACAACCAAACTTTCTTGCAATCGGCAAAATTCGACATTTATCCTTTGTTGCACAGTATGTAATCCTTGCACATCCTTGCACAAACTATGAAAAACCGCCCGGTTGATGCGCCGGACGGCCGAGTAGGAGTGTTTGCAGTAGCACTTACGTATGAGCTTTTTAAGGGATGGGTATGGGGTTCCACCGCTGTTGAAATCGTATGCTTTTGAATTGAATTAGCGGTAATCATACGATTTCAAAGGCGGCCGCTCCGCTCTCCACCCCACACCCATTCCCTTTTAGCACCTGCGAGCGGCCTTCGACTTTCACAAGCTACCTCGCTAATAACACCCATTCCAAGCACAATAAATGTGGTTACAATCGCTCAACGCGCCAAAACTGCGATTTTACGCACAACATTTGTGCTTAGCTCCCGCCGATGCTCCCTCCAACACCCGCTGCAAAAATGTGCAAGGCCGGTTAATCCCGCTGAAACATCTCTCGATACTGGCTCGGGGAGACGCCCTCGGCCTTTTTGAAGATGCGGTTGAAATACGTCTGTTGGTAGCCGACCTCATCGGCGATCTCGTTGATTTTCATCGACGTGGTCCGCAGCAGCTCTTTTGCATGCCCAATCCGCAGGTTGGTCAAATAATCGATAAAATTAATCCCGGTCACCTGCTTAATCGCACGGCTAAGTGTATAGGGGGTCAATTCAAAATGATCGGCGCACGATTCCAGCGAGAGGTTGGTGCCGTAATGCTGCTGGATGAAGAGCAGGACGTTCTCCACGACTTGCTTGATCCGGAAGTCCGCCTTCCCTGCTACCTCTTGAATGTAAGCGCCGACGACACGCGTCTCCAGCCAGCGCTGCATTTCGTCCGGCTCGTTCAGCTGGCTGAGCTCCTGGAACAAATTCGCTCCGCCGAACATGCTGATCGGGTTGATCCCCGACTGCAGCATGGCATGCTGGACGCTGCCGACGAGCTGGTAAATGCCTTGCTGGAGGATCACCTTTTTGACTCCGCTGGCCGTCAGCTCTTGGATAAATTGATGAACGAGCGGAGCGGCCTCCTCCTGAGAGCCCGTCCGAACGGCATGAATGATTTCTTTTTCCAACAGGAACGGATACGGAAATTCCAGATGCGTCGACGTGCGGCTCAGCTGAGACACATCGATCAACGTGCTGGTCGAGCTGAAATCGCGATAATTGAGCAGCTGCCTCGACTCCTCGAACAAATACGGCACGCGATGCAGCTGGGTCGTCGTATTTCCCATCACCACTACCGCCTGCAGCTTCAAAATGTGCTCGATGATCCGCATCAGCTCCTCACCGAACGCGCGAAGCTCCTCTTTGCATTCCTCCTGGCTCCATTCCACCGGCAGCGTCAAAAACAGGCCTAACGACAGATCGTGAAAATTCAGCGCTTCACACGGCAAGCACCGATTGTCGCCCAGCTCCTTGGCGATATTGCCTACAGCAAAGGCGACCAGCTCCTCATCCCCTTGCGTAAACCGGGCATCTGCCCCGTTCATGCCGCGAACTTGAACGAACAACGCCGCGATTTGCTTGCCCTGGATGTCGAGCCCGAACTGCTTGATTCGCTCATGCGCTTCGGTCTCGGTAAGCGAGAACAAATACCCCTGCACGAGCTGCATCAGGAAGCCTTCCCGCATCATGGGCTGCTGCAGGTCCAGGCGGCTTTTTAGATGCTCGCTTTCCTTCGTAAGCGTGTCCCATTTCATCTCGATCCATTCGAGCTCATCCTTGTGATCGCCCCGGCTGATCTCCCCGCTCACCTTTCGGTATAATCGTCCGAGCGGAGAGTAAATCCGAACTGAGCCGAACCAGGCCAGCGCAACCGCGAGCAGCAAGCCCCCGAAGCTCACGAGCAGAATCACCTTGGAAATGAGCAGAACCGGCGACGTAATACTGGACAGCGGAGCTGCGGACAAGATCACCCACGGGATGCCGAGACGGAAGAATTGACTGACCGACACCGAGTAAACTTCCTTATCATAGGAAAAAAGAAACGACTCGCCCGAGGCTCCCCGGCTACGGTACGCTTTCTCTACCGCGGAATCGAACGCCGTCTTCGAGCCATTGGAGGAAATATCCCACTTGCTGTCGCCGCTGAGCAGCAGCGTGGAGCCTTCGCTTAACGAGTTGACGCTCTTGAGCTGCTCCTCCAGTCGATGCTTATTCAGCGTAGCCATCAATAACCCGTACGGCTCGCCGAGCCCGCCGGGCAGCTTATTAATCAGCGACAGCGTCGTTCCGCCGCTGACATCCTTCGGTCCGGGCATTCCGGCGGCATCCATCCAAAAGATCGACTTCTCCCGCTTCATCATGTCCAAATATTGCTGCCTACTAGCCGCGTCATTCTGAAATTTGTACCCGTCTTTATTGATCATGACCGGACGGGGCACCGCCAAATACAGCTCCGCCTTGTCGATCAATGGACTGGAGCCCTCGATCACCAGCAGCGTCTGATACAGCGCCTGAACCTCATTATAATCGCTTGCAAAATTTAACTCCCGCAGCTTCGCTCCTAGGTTGGGATCGAACGCCCAATGCGAGAAGACCAGCTCTAGATTGGCAAACTGCGCCTCCAGATTTTTACTCTGCTGTACCACCTTGTTCTGCTGCTGACGCTGCAGCTCCGTCTCCACTTTCCCCGTGACCGTCCAATACGTGACCAGACCCATCACAATGCCGGGCAGGGAGGCGATAAGCATAATCATAACCAAGCTGTTCCGATAAAAGCTGCCCTTACGGCGAATCAACGTAAATCACCTTCCATGCAAACTTAGCGTTCCGTACATTATAACTTAACAGCAAAACGATTTCGATGGAAGCATCCAACGAAATCGTCATTGTGCCTTGCTTTAACCTTTGACCGAGCCCGCCATGGAGCCCTTGGCAAAGTGTTTTTGCAGGAAAGGATATACTAAGAGAATCGGAATGGTCGCCACGACCACCGCAGCCATCTTCAGCGTTTCCGCCGGAGGTGCAGCGACGAACGCGTCTTGTCCGAGATCGCTGTTTTGAGCGTTCTGGAGCATATTTTGCAGCAGCACTTGAATCGGCCATTTTTGCGCATCGTTCAAGTACAGCAGCGCAGTGAAGTAGGAATTCCAGTAGCCCACCGCATAGAACAAGCCGAACGCCGCCAAGGAAGGAAGCGACAGTGGCAGGATAATCCGGAAAAACGTCGTGATATCGTTGCACCCGTCAATCGAAGCCGCTTCCTCGAGCTCAGCTGGAATGCTGGCAAAGAAGCTTCGCATCAAGATAACATTCCAGCCGCTCGCAAGCGCCGGAAGAATCAAGGACCAAGTGTTGTTTACCAAATGCATATCACGTACAAGCAAGTAGTTCGGGATAATGCCCGGGCTGAATAAAATCGTCAATAGAATCGCGAGCGAAAATATTTTCCGCCCCGGGAGCCGCTTCCGCGATACGGCATAGGCCAGTGCAGCGGTGACGACCAAGCTTAGCAATGTCCCGACCAGCGCCAGATACGTGCTGTTGCCGATGGAGCGAATGAACGCTTTGGTCCCTAGCAAGTATTCATAGGAAGCGAGTGACCAATGCTTCGGAAACAGGATGAACTTACTTTGCAAATACTCAATCGGATCCGTGAAGGAAACGACAAAGACATAGTAAATCGGGAAAAACGTCAGCAGGGCGACGAGGCCCAGAATCGTTATATTTACAGCGTCAAAAACGCGGTCGCTGGCACTCTTTTTCATTCCATTACCCTCCTATGTCGTAACTGTTATCGTGGTTTCATCGAAAGCAGTTATCAACTTTAATAAACGCCTTCTTCGCCCATCTTCTTAGCCAATTTGTTCGAGACCACGACCAGGATCAGACCGACCACCGACTTGAACAGCCCCGCCGCGGTACTGTAGCTGAATTGACCTTGCTTAATCCCCACGGTATATACATACGTATCGAACACTTCAGCCACTTGAGAAACGGCACCGTTGTACATCAGGAAAATTTGCTCGAAGCCCACGTCCATCATATGGCCGAGACGAAGAATGAGCAGCACGACAATAACACTGCGGATCGCTGGAAGCGTAACGTGCCAAATTTGGCGCAAACGCCCTGCACCGTCCATCCGAGCCGCTTCGTACAGCCCCGGGTCAACGCTCGCAATGGCTGCCAGGAAAAGAATCGTTCCCCAACCGGCTTCCTTCCAGATCGACTGTACGGTCACCATGAGCCAGAAGCTGTCCGGATTCGTCAAAACATCGATTTTCGTGCCGCCGAACGCTTCAATCACTTTGTTTACGAGCCCGTCCCCTTTGGCAAACAAGAGAAACGTCAGACCCGCAATAATAACCCAAGATAAGAAGTGCGGCATGTAAATGACCGTTTGAATCATTTTCTTATACAGCTCGCTGCGCAGCTCATTCAAGAAGACGGCCACCACGATCGGCAGTGGGAAAAACAGCACCAGGTTCAGCACGTTAATCCCCATCGTATTGCGGAACAGCATCATGAAATCCGGATTCGAGAAAAAGCGCACGAAATGGTCAAACCCGACCCATGGACTGCCAAGAACACCCTTGAACGGGGAATAGTTTTGAAACGCGATCACAACGCCCACCATCGGTACATATTTGAAGATGAGGAAAAATAGTAAGCCCGGCAGCGCCAAGAGGTATAGGTATCTGTTTTTAATAATCTCTTTCATAAGCGTGTTACGCTTGGCCTTTGGCACCGACGTAGAAGCCGGTCTTCTGGACTGGAGCGCCGCTGGTGTATCTGCTTGCTGCATAGCCATAGATGCTTCTCCTTTCATAGTTAAACTTCAATAACCTTGTGTTCCTTATAGTCAAAATATTTGCCTTCCAAAAGTCCGATCAGCGTGCCGGTTACTCGAACCTCGAGCTCGTTAGAATCATCTTTCAAATCCGCCGTACGGCCTTCCCACACATAAGGGGACCACGCACGAACGCCCAGCGACTCGCCGTTGACGCGAACTTCTACCAAGTCATGAACGTCCCAATCCAGGAACGAAATTGCGTATCGCTCTGCCAAGTCCGTTTTATTCACATGGAACGGGCGAGTGAAGGCATGCGTGCCTGCAAAATAGGGATAGCCGGCATAGAAACGATCTGTATTCAGCGTACCGATTGTTTCTGGAGCAGCCGAGAGCATCGGAGCCGGTGCTTTATCAGCGTCCAGCTGAACCGCAAACGAGCCGTACAAATAAAGGGCGTCGACAATGCCTTCCCAATCCGCTTGCACCAGCACCTCAACGGCCAGCTCATTCCAGCCCTCAAGCAAGGAGGCCCGCACATCACAGAGCAGATTGGAATTATCGTACACGATCCGCGGCTGCAAATCGGTTTTCGTATAGCTATGGCTATTGATCGAGAGCTTCCAATCTCCCAAGATGGCCGAGTTGTCCATCAATAGCTCGCAATGCGTCGGCAGCTTGTCTACATAAAAGAGTGCCTGATAGCGGCATGGAATCGGATACGCGACCTTCATCTGCTTCGGCGTTCCGAAAATTTGCTTGAATGACACCGGCAGCTTCTGGCTTTCGGCCAGGTCTGCGCATTGATCGATGAAGGTTTTGGCTTGCACCCACTCGCCATCCCCCTGCTCCTCGCCCATGGACAAACGGAAATGCTCCAAGCGGAGGGCATTCGGCGTCAGTGCCTTCATGCTCCATGGCCCTTCGGCAGGCAGGTCGATGCGCGTGGCCGCCCGCTTGGTTTCCGGGCTGGAAACGGCTTGTCTGCTCAGCTTAATCATCCGGGAGCCGTAGGCGGCAAACGGAAGCTCAAGCGTTATATAGCCTTCCGCGCATTCGATCGGAAGTCGTTCGGTGCTTCCCGTTTCCAGGTTAAGCAGCTCCGCTTCCACCGTTTCATCCAGCTCCACGTCCGGCCAAATGACCGAAGGATTCGCGACAATGCGCGTATCCCACGCTTCACCCTCTTGGTTGCTGACAAAAATGACGTATTCCCGCTCCGAAACATAGCGGCCTTGCTGCAGAAACGCCCGGCTCTCTTGCCCGAAATCCAGCGTCACCGCACGCTCCAGCACCTCGTCCAGCACGCTTCCCAGGCTGCCCAGCGACATTTGCGCCGAAACATCGCTGCCGCTGCCGCCCTGACGGGGAATGAAGTATGCCGCTTGCTCGCCTTTGAAGGCTCCTGTGCTTGCGAAAGTTTGCTGCTGCTCACCCTGCCAATAGTAGCTGTCCGGCGGCTTCGGCAGGCCGAACACCTCTACTACCTCTGTAGGCGCCGTGTTGCCTACGGAAATGCTCTCGCTCGGCAGCAGCCCGTAGCTGATCACCGTGCCTCCGGCCGCCAGGAACCGCTTGACGGCTTCCCACGCGTTCTGCTCCAGGTTGGCGATCGGCGGGAGCAGGACCACAGAGTAGGCCGCCTGGCCGATGACCAGCTTGCCGTTCTCCACCACAGCTTCCGCAAGCAGCTCCGGATCGAGGTGATCGTAATCTCTGCGCGTCTGCAGCAGATGAACTCCAAGGGAACGCCAGTCGTCCTTCAGCTGCTCGAGCTTCGCTTTTTCCTGCGGGTCCGAGCCGCCGTAATCGAAGTGGTGCAGCGGGTTCCCCATATGCGTCCAGAACGTCGTCGTCGGATCAATCATCGCGATGCGAATGTCCGCACTGCCCTGCGTCATCATATAGCTGATCCGACCCGTATAATCGCCCAGCTGGCGAAAATGCGGCCAGTATGGATTCTGATAAAATTGCGATGGCGGCGCATCATGCTGCGTCAGCCCGTCCACGGTGTAAAAGAAAGCGTGGAACGTATACAAGTTCGTCCCGAGCGCCGCCATCCGGTCGATCATCCATTTGGCGTCCTGCAGGTTCATCGACCAGCCTACGCTATGGAAGCATTCGTCCACGTTGCGTTTGCGCCCCAGTTGGCGGGCAATCGAGCTGGTCATCTTCGGGTTGTCCCGGAAGCTGCACGCATATCGCTTCAAAATCCATTCGAGACTGCGGCCCAGCTTCTCATGGGCGCTGTCGCCTCCAGGGATGTGGCTGAAGCGCTGGGTCGTCATCCGAATGGACGGCACTTCCGCCAAATACTGCAAGCCATGCGCTTCGCACCAGTCGTACACCTGCTTATGGTAGGACTGCGTCAGCAGCTCGTGGAGCGCTTGGTAATAGTCGTACCGGATGCGCGCGGCGTCGTTGTAATCGGGGTTCGACAGCGCCGGCAAATGCTCCGTGATCGAATAGCCGTAGCGCTCTTGGAAATACGCTTCCAGTCGAGGCGTCCATGGCATCGAACCGAGCAGGCCGATCTCATCCGTGAACATTCCTTTCACCGTCTTGCCGAATTCATCGCCGATATGCCTTGCGTAACGCTCATGTGTCAGCTTGATGAACGTGGCCATCGCTTCCTTGTGGCAAGGATCGACGAACGTCCCGTAATACTTGAAATCCTCGATTTCCTTCTCCTGATAAACGATAATCTCCCACTCGTCGCTGCTAACCGGCGCTTGCCAATTCAGCTGAAATACCGTCCGGTAGGTGAAGAACCGCTTCTGGTTATAGGTCGTTAAGCCCGTCTTTTGAAATATCGGATCCGCCTGCAGGTTGCCGATCGCCTCTCGAAGATCCATCGCTTGCTCCCACAGCCGCTCTCCCGCTTGAACCGGCACAGCCTTGGCATACAGCACCTTGGCCCAGGCAAGCTCCTGCTCGACCTTCGTCCCGCCGTTTACCCGCGAAATGTGCTTCACCAGCGTCTGATGCTTGGCGTCCGGATGCAGCAGCGTCACCTCTCCGCCGGCAATGCCGCTCGGATACGGGTATTCGTCGTAAAGCCATACCTCCATGCTTCGCTGCTTAGCTGCCTGGATGGCTACCTTGACCTTCTCGAACCACGCGTCCGACAAGTAAGGCACCTTCAGCCCCTGCCGCGGGCAGATGAAGAAACCGCCTACCCCTTTGAGATCCATCTCTTCAATCTGCCGCTCAATCTCTGAGTCACTCATGTCCCCATTCCAAAACCAAAACGGCTGAATTCTATATTCCGCATCTGGATTGTTAAATTGTGCAATATCCAAGCTTAACCCTCCCTGTCTGTTCCCTGATGTTACTCCAATTTATGCGCGGGAGGTTTTGCAGGCAAGAATCAATTCTTGCACCTCCCCTTGCAGGGGGATTATCACTTTGTTGCGGCCTTAGATATTGTTGCAATGCCTTGTATATCAAGGGCTCGCGCAATTTTTCCGACACAATGTAAAAAACCGTCCGAAAGAGGCTTCGGACGGTATACGTGTGTTGAACGGATTAAAGAAACGCCGCTTGCAAGTCGGCCTGGCTGCGATACACATGATTTCTGCCGCTATTTTTCGCGCTGTACAATGCTTTGTCGCAAGCAGCGTAGAGCGTCTCCAGCTGCGTATGCTCATCAGGAGCAACGGTGAGCACACCCATACTGATGGAGTATTTAACCGGCAGCCCGCGGGTGTTCGCATCAAGCAGTGCTTGCCGGATTTGTTCTGCGATCAGGGTAGACTCGGCTTCATCCGCCCCCGGCAGCAGAATGCCGAATTCATCGCCCCCGTAACGAACGAGCAGATCGCTATCGCTAAGCAATCTCTGGATTCTCGCCGTCAGATCCTGCAGCACTTGATCCCCAACCGTGTGACCATAAGTATCGTTAATCGCTTTGAAAAAGTCTATATCGAACAGCATATAAGAAACCGGCTTGCGCTTCTTTGCGCACTCTTGAAGAGCCTGTTTCGCTTTGGAAGTGAACGTGATCCGGTTGAACGTGCCGGTTAGTCCATCATAGCTCGCCAGCCGGATCAGCTCCTGGTCGGATTTTTCCTTTAACAACAGGACAAAGCCTGCATTACCCAAAATCATCACAATATAAAGCGATAACGATACCATAGACTGATAAAAGGCCGGGGAATACGTGCCCCACCCATGCTGGGAAAAGACAGCTGCGGCCCCCCTCGACAAAGAGACGGCGATTACAAACAGATACAAGTAGCCCATCATTCTCATCAGCAAGGTGACCGATTTCCCCAGAATCATCCGATATAAGGGAAGAATGAGCAACGCCGTTACAAAGGAAACGTAGGCAACCCGAACGCTTTCTTTATTATTAAGAAGGAGAATCAGTTGAAAGCCGAGAATAGCGGCAGCAGTGAGAATAAAATAAATCCTTGGGGTTCTCGGCCGGAGCTTATTTTGAAGACTCAAAAGTGCTATGACTTCTAAAGATGCGCCAATAAACAGCATGGAGTTTGGGAACGAAAGCGATAGAAAGCCGGGCTCATCTCCACGAAAGGCCTGGAACAACCATGTTGCGGCCTGCGCGCATTTAGATAACAAGAAGGCTTTGATCGTCATATCCCTGGTAAAGCCGCGCCAATAAACGCTAATCAGGATGAGTGTAAACAGATGCCCGATCCCAAGGGAGATTAGGAACGTTTTCGGATCTAGAAGCAAATTCATTAAAGTGCCCACCGTCTTCTTAGGAGTGTCCAATTGCATTGAGTATAACAAAAAAATTGACTAAATGTTGACTATTTTTTTCATTCAATCCCCTTCCGCTTTGCAAATGCCAAATTTCTCTTTCATGGAATTGTCAAGATTCATAATCGCCCAATATCTTTATTTATCTCCGAATAGCTTTGAATCCTTGGTTTGTAAAATCGCACTGTGGTCTGCTACTCTTTTAACGTACCAAAAAGACACTATCAAGTGAAGGAAATTACATGCATGCTTAAGCAAAGAGTACGGCTAACGGAGATTCAGCAATTTTTGCTTCGAAATGTATCCATTATAGTGTTCGGCCTGTTCATCAATCAAATGCTGCAAACGGTGGGCAGTATGATTTTGGCGCGGGTGCTGGACGATCCTGCCAAGTTCGGTCAAGTGAATTTGCTGCTGCAAATTTTCGGCATGACTGCGTTGTTCCTCAATGTCGGCTTCAACGGCGCGCTGATCTACTCCTTCTCCAGAGAGCCCGTGGCGGCCATCCAAACCAAGTTTCGCGTCGCTCTGATCGGGAGTCTCGTCTACGGGATTCTGTTTGTCATATTGTTTTCCGCCTTTTCACCACTGCTAGCTAAGTCGTACCAGATGCCGGAACTGACAATGGCGCTGATTCTCGGCTCGATTATGATGATTTTTAACTCCATGGTCAATGTGGGCGTCGCTGCCTTTTCCGGGAACCGCGATTTCGGCAATCAAGCGTTCTTAATGGTCGTCACGACCACATTCTCGACAACCGGGACGATCCTTGGTGTTATCCTGCCTTTTGGACATCTCAGCCTCTTGGCCAATGTTTCGCTTTGGATGGGGATCGGAACGCTGCTGACGGCTTTTTTTATTTGCTGGAAGGTTGAACGTGTGCATAAGCCGCAATGGTTCGGGCGTCTTCCCTGGTCAGATGTTCGAGACATGCTCGCGTATGGCGTGCCCTCTTGGGCAGGGAACATCGCCAAGGCGTTCCAGCAGCCCTTCCTGGTGATGATGGTTGGTTCCACCTCGGTCGTCGCCGTCGGATATTTGGCTAACGGGTTTCGCATCACCGGGTTTATCGGCATTATCACATGGGCGTTCATGATCGTGGCGTTCCCGTTCGTGGCGGAAAGCGCCAATAATCTGGAAGAAAGCCGGAAGCGCGGCACCAGCTGTGTGCGGTACAACAATCTTTTTTTGTATCCGCTGACGGCGCTGATTTGTCTTTATCCGGATCAAATCAATGGATTCTTGTTCGGAACCAGCTACAAAAGCGCAGATTCGGGCATGTACATCCGCGTGATGGCGCTCGGCATCTTTTTCTCCTCGGTGGGACGTCTGGGCGGCACCATCCTGGCAGGCATCGGCAAAACGAAGGCCAACTTCTGGGTGATGATTGTAGCCGGGATCTTCGTCGTGCTCATTGTGCCTTTTATTACGGCTCAAAGCCCTGTCCTTTCCGTATGGATTTATACCGGGGGCTGGGCCGTTTCGGCGCTGTCGATGATCGGATTTTTCTACTACGAACGGTTCACGCTGGATTGGTGGAAAGCATTCGGAGAGCCTTTGCTTCCTACGCTCCTCATGATGGCAGTGATAGAGGTAGGCCGACTGACGGGGGCTTGGTATCCTGTGTTCATCATTGCTGGCTTGCTGTGTGCGGTAGTACTCACGATCGTGATTGAGTTCCGCCAAAAGGATGATGCAAAAACAGGGCCGGGTGCTGTCCGGTCAGCTTAAATAAAAAAAGCCCTTGTCACTGTGTGAAGCTTCCGCAGCGATGAGGGCTTTCGTTTTTCTTTCACTTGATTAAGGCTAAAAACTCATCTCGTTTATGCGCAAGCCGCTCAAATTCGCCCTTGAAGCTGGAGGTCATCGTGAGCGCGCTGGATTTTTTCACGCCTCTTCCGCACATACACATATGCCTCGCCTCCACCACAACCGCGGCCGCCAAAGGCTCCAGCACCTCCTCCAACGCTTCCACGATCTGCGAGGTCAGGCGCTCCTGAACCTGAAACCGTTTGGCGTACCCTTCCACCATGCGGGCGATTTTGGACAATCCTGTAATATGTTTATTGGGAATGTATCCTACATGCACGACACCAAAGAACGGTGAAAAATGATGCTCGCACATTGAGTGAAATTCGATGTTTTTCACGATGATTAATTCGCGGTAAGGGATGTCAAAGGTACGCTCTAGGTAGGCTTTCGGGTCAAGTTGGTAGCCTTCGGTCAGCTCCAGGAACGCTTTTAACACTCTTGTGGGGGTCTCTTGCAGCCCGTCGCGCTCAGGATCATCGCCGCAGAGCGTAATTAACGATTGGATGGCGCCATTAAATTTATCGGCTGCTTCTTGCAGTGCATTGGGAGCTATATTCTGCAAATGGGGGAATTGTCTACAAAGGGCACCTAGCTGTTCGTCTGTCATCCCTTCATCTCCTTTGGATCTGCAAGGCGGAAGCGGCAGCAGCCATCGCCGTTTTGAAAGCTTTGCTCTCTGGTCACCTTGCAGTTCAGTAATTGCGTAAGCACACTGATCGTGACATTGCAGAGCGCCGGACGCTGGATCGCGACGTTATGAAATGGGCAGTTCCGCTCAATGAAGTAAAAGGTATCGTCCTCCTGCTCTACTTCCATAAACGCATCTTCCTGCGAGTAAAAATGCTTTAATGCGTTCAACCGATCGCTCTTCGATAGTCCTTCTAATCTCGGTCTCCAGGACGCTACTCTCGCTTCGATCATCGCTTGAAGTACTTGCTGAAGCGCTGTTTCACCGAGCTGATGTCCTATCACGTCCAATAGTTCAACGGTAAGCTGGTCGTATTTTTTATCAAACAGATGCTCGCCCGCCGCGGTTAACCGATACTGGATTTCGGGTCGGCCGACGCCACTGCTTCTGATGCTGCTTCGGCTGATCCATCCCTCGAGCTCCAATTGCTTCAGGTGCTGACGAACGGCTTCGGCGCTGATCTCAAGTACGGCGGCCAATTTGCCCATGGAGGATGACCCGCGAGTCTTAAGGGTTTGTACGATGGTTCGGCGCGGCTCCGGTATATGATCAATGCGAAAACTCATATTATCCCTCCCGGATCGTTCGATGTATGTATATGCTGCGGCAGCGGAGTTGTTCAAGTATATGATTGGAAAATTTGATTTATTCGATTGGTGGTATTGGTGGTATTGGTGGTACCGGAAAACCAACTGTGATATGATTTTTTTGATAAAAATACGGGTTTTGAGGGGAGCTGGAGTTCATGATCGTCACACTCGTTGAGGTGTACGTCATTGCCGAGCATGTAGAGGCGTTTATCGCGGCCACGGTGGAAAATCATCAGGGGTCGGTGCAGGAGCCGGGGAACCTGCGCTTTGATATTTTGCAGCATCGGGATGACCCAACCTGCTTTACGCTGTATGAGGCCTATGAATCGGAGGACGCTGCGGCGAAGCATAAGGAAACTCCTCATTATTTAAAATGGCGTGAGACGGTCGCACCGTGGATGGCGAAGCCCAGAGTAGGTGTTCCGCATCGGGTTGTCGCTCCAACGGAGAGAGCGCAATGGTGAATGTGAATGAGGGCTTGAACCCGTTTCAGTTCGCCGGAACGCCGGTGATTCAGTTTGGCAGCGGTATGCTTCGCAAGCTGGTGGATGTGCTGCCTTCGGGGGCGCAACGGATTTTGTTCGTGATGGGCAGCTTTCAGCGAACGAATGCGGACGCTTGGGAGCAGGTCGCAGCCGCGCTGTCCTCGAAGCAGATCGGGTACGAGATCGCCTTGATCCATCACGAGCCCACTGTGGACTGGGTGGATCAAGTAGTTGAGAGGCATCGATTAGGAGGAATCGATGCCGTTGTCGCTATCGGCGGCGGCAGTGCCATGGACGCGGGCAAAGCCGTGTCGGCGATGCTGTGCACCGAGCCGGGGGATACGGTGCTCCACTATCTGGAGGGCACGCCAGGGTATCGCGCGCACAGCGGCCGCAAGGTGCCTTTTGTCGCGATCCCGACCACGTCAGGCACCGGCAGCGAAATGACGAAGAATGCCGTCATTGCGATTACGGACAGCTTCAAACGGTCGATCCGGCATGACCGGTTTATCCCGGATGCGGCGATTCTCGATCCGCTGCTGACGATCAGCTGCCCGGCATCCGTGAAAGCGGCCAGCGGGTTCGATGCACTGACGCAGTTGATTGAATCCTACGTCTCGACGAAAGCTTCGCCGCTGACAGACGCCTTGGCGCTCTCCGGCATCGAAGCAGCCGCGCGGAGCTTGCTGCCAATATGCACCGATGCATCGGACGATGCGGCGCTCCACGAGCAGATGGCCTACGCCTCAATGCTCTCCGGCATTACACTGGCCCATGCGGGCCTCGGGCTCGTTCACGGGCTCGCCGGTCCGCTCGGCGGCTTGTTCCCGGTTCCGCACGGCGTCATCTGCGCGACGTTGATCGCCGAAGTGACGAAACGGAACCTGGAGCAGCTGCAGGAGCAGCAGGCCGATGAGGCGGCTGGGCACGGCTGGGCCAAATACGCCAAGGTCGGCGCGATCCTCACCGGTCACTCGGAGCAGGATGTGCAGGGCTGCTGCGCGCGCTTGGTAGCGTATCTCGAGACGCTCACGGAGCAGCTGCGCATCCCCCGCCTAGGCGATTATGGCGTGACCGCCGACAACCTTGACGCCGTGCTCGACGCCAGCGATAACAAGATGAGCCCGGTCACGCTTGATCGCACCGTGATGCGGGAGATTTTAGTGGCTCGGATATAGCGGGTAGAAAATAGCTGCTCCGAAAGCAACGAATCTCGGCACGGAACACTTGCAACTAATCCCGGCACGTACTGACTTCCGGAGCCAATAGTTGCTTCAAGAGCAGCTATTTCCGCCATTCCGCGCACATAGCCGAGCGACCCGCATATTAGCTGCTCCAAAGGCAACTAATCCCAGCACGTCCTGCCTTTCAGCACCAATAGCTGCTTCAAGAGCAGCTATTGCACCACGTGCCGCATAGCTCATCCCCCGCAAATCTTCGCTCACTAACTAGCTGATCTTTTTATCATTTTCCGCAAGCTGAGCTTTGCGTGTCTGAATACAACGGTTAAGGAGCCCGGCTATAATCTCAAGCTGCTCAATACTAGCCACTTTTAAAAAATACCGGATCATTCTTCGAGTTTGAAGATGATGAAAAAGTTCATTTCGCATGTCGGAACCATCCTATCTTTTAAACTGGAATATTTATACCGTATCACATGATACAAATCGTATCACCAATTTCAGAGATTGACAAGTCCTGTTCTCTATTAAGTTTAGATAACAAAAAGCTTGCAAGCCCACAAAGCATCCCTGCCCTGCGACTTGCAAGCTATTCATACATCGCGCCAGCCCCGCTACTCTACAACCCCATAATATAACGATTTAAATAATCATTGCGGAACTTGCCTTCGGGATCATAGCGAAGCAGCAGCTGTTGAAACTCCGGCAGCTTCTCGTAAAGCGATTGCAGACGGCTGTACGGCATCGTAAACAGCTTCGCCCAGTGTGGACGCGCTTGGAACGGCGCCAGCTTCTCCTCGATCAACGGCAGCACCTGCTGAACCGCTTCCCAGTTCGCTTTCCAGGTAAAATGAATGCCCACCGAATCCTGCTGGTAACACGGGCTCATCCATAATTCGTCGGCAGCAATCGTGCGAACCTCGGAAACATGCAGCAGCGGTGAAATCTGCTCACTAAGCTCACTTAATGCGCTCAACGCCTCAAAAGCCGCGGACCGCGGCACAAAATACTCGCTCTGCAGCTCTTCCCCGGCGCTCGGCATGAAATCCATGCGAAAATGCGGCAGCCGCTCGTGCGATGGCCCAGGAATCCCCAGCTGCTCACTGCAATTTTCTGCCGTGACGCCAGTGACCGGATGTCGACGCTCCGTCGCCAAAGCCGCACCATAAAACACCTGCTCCGGCTCCACACCAGCACTACCCTCCGTAATCACATGCTTCCGCCAAACCTGGTTAATCGTCGAGTCCTTCCAATCCGTGAACAAGCTGACACTATAAGCACTGGAGGAGATCGCGTCAAAATGCTCCTTCAGCTCCGCCAGCGGCAAGTTGTCATAGACATATTGCTGCATCTGGCTTGCTGGGACAATGTCCAAGGTCAGCTTCGTGACTACACCGAGCCCCCCTAGTCCAACCACAGTGCCGGCAAAAATTCCTTCCTCATCCTGCTCGCGCGAAAATACGACGGTTTCTCCGTTCGCTTGAACGATTTCCATCGCCTGAACGGCTGTGGACAAATTCCCGTTCCGATCCCCTGATCCGTGCGTAGCCGTAGCAACCGCGCCCGCGACAGTGATGTGCGGAAGGGACGCCAAATTATGCAGCGCATAGCCGTGGCGGTGAAGGTACTGGCCGAGCTCCCCATACCGGATCCCGCCTTCCACCGTTACCTTATTATGTGTAGGATCTAAGGCAATTACTCGGTTCAGCTTTTGCAGTGAGATCAGACTTTCGGTGCAGTCGGCGATGCCATTAAACGAGTGGCGCGTGCCCAGCACCTTGATTCGCCCTCTGCGTGCAACCAACTCTTGAACTTGTCCGATTGTTTCGGGGACATGGAGCTCCGAAGCACTATACTTGTAGTTCCCTGCCCAGTTGCGATGATTTTCCACACGGATGCACTCCTTGAGAAGTGAATTTGGATAAAAATCCCTACCTCCAAGGATACCCCTCATGTACTAAAATGTCGAGAACAACCCGATCAACAGACAGGCCCATACAGAATAGAATGGCGTGAACAGATGAATTTATTAATTTTATTGTCTTTACAAGATCCTCCGCATAGATTAATATTATAATAATTCCTATAAACTAACTATGATTTAAATTGAGGTGTTTGTCACATGAGTTTGAGCATTGTGGCCATGGGTTTGCTAGTGGGCTTTCTCGTGGGTCTTACCGGAGTAGGAGGCGCATCCTTGCTGACGCCGATCTTAGTGATCATTGGCGTGAATCCTTCGATTGCTGTCGGGACGGACCTTATGTATAATTCGATAACCAAATTGTTCGGCACGATTCAACATTGGCGGCAAAAGACGATCGATTTCCGGCTTACGAAGCTGCTTGCTCTCGGGAGCATTCCGGGCGCCGTCGTTTCCATCCTCTTACTGCACTCGTTCGATTCCTTGTATCATAACCAAGAAAAAATTATTAAACACGGCCTAGGCTATGTGCTCATCATCGTGGCCGTCACAACGTTAGCCAAAGCGATCTTCGATAACAAAATCAAACCGAACCGCTGGCAGCTGAAATCGCTGGAGGAGAAGAAAGCGCTGACGATCACGCTCGGCGCCATCCTTGGCTTTATTGTCGGTCTGACCTCTATCGGCTCCGGCTCCTTATTTGCGTTGGCTATGCTTTATTTTTTCCGGATGAGCGCGTCGCAAATTGTGGGTACGGATATCGCACACGCTTTTCTGCTGGTAACCGCGGCCGGTGCACTCCACGCGAGCTTGGGCAACGTGGATTATATGCTCGCATTGAATCTTCTGATCGGGTCCGTTCCGGGTGTACTCCTCGGCAGTACGCTATCCGCGAAGGCCCCTACTAAGCTGCTCCGCACGATCATCGCCAGTCTGGTTTTCATCAGCGGTTTGAAAATGATTTAATTCAATACAAAAAGGCTTTCCCATCCATATCCAGTTGGGAGAGCCTTTTTGCAGTTTTTAAAGTCCGTCCTACAGACGCTCGGACCATTCCTCTTTGTTGCTCCAGTCCTTCGCCTTCCAGCGGAGCACGTCGGGATTGACCATGTGCATAATTTCTCTGAAAAACTCCACCATCTCCGGCTCGGTCATCGGCTTGAAATTTTTGGCGACGCGGAGGTTGTTCTCCAGCTGCTCCATCGATTCCATCCCGATGATCGCGGTCGAGATGGGCAGCGACCACGTATAGCGCAGCGCCTTCTCGTACCATTGGGCCAAGCGGCCCAGCCCGATCACCTTCATCCCGATGATGCCGAGGCCCTTCTCATTAGCCTTCGGCAAAAACTCATGCGCGAAGCTGTAAATAAAATGATCCGCCGCCGATAACGCCACCAGCGCGGTGTCAAACGGGAACCGCTCGATCGCCTCCAACTGAACGCTCGGATTCGTGTGACCGCTCAAGCTGATATGCTTGATGATGCCCTGCTCCTTCGCTTCGATCAGCGCCTTCAACGCGCCGTCCTTGGCGAAGCACTGCTCGAGCTGCTCGAACGTGCGGACATCGTGCAGACGCCACTCCTCCACATGATCGGTCTGCAGCCGCTTTAAGCTCGCTTCAAGAGAACGCCAGGAGCCGTCCCGCGTGCGGTCGATCGTCTTAGTGACGAGCCAGACCTGGTCTCGGCGGCTGCCGAACGCTTTTCCCAACCGCTCTTCGGACTGGCCCTTAGAGTAAATCGGAGCCGTATCGAAATAAGTAATCCCTTCGTCAATGGCGCGGTTCACAATCTGAATCGCTTCATCCTCGGTACAGTTATGCTCGTCCACGATGCGCTGGGCCCCGAAGCTCAGGATCGGAAACTCTTGCCCTGTGCGGCCAAATTTACGTTTTTCCATGACGGCCTCCTAATTGTTCGTAAGTTGATAAACACTCTTCAGCTTCTATTATACCCCAAGGTTATCCAATTTTGCATACGTTCCTGCGCACTAAAAGCTAAAAAAATCTCCGCAGCAGCCACATACAGACAACGCCGACCACGACCGTTAGCATCAGGCTCCGGGTGAGGATCGCAACGGCAAACGTAACCGCTGCGGCCACCAGCTCTCCTTTGTTCGCGAGCAGCTGAAAGCCCTCTCCCCCGTGCGAAGCAAACAGCTCCTGTCCGACCAGCGCAGCCATGATGGTGATCGGTACATACGAAAGAAAGCGAAGCAGCCACGTCGGAAGCTGCAGCCTGCTCAGCAGCATCAGAGGTGCCACCCGCGGGACCACCGTCACAGCCGCCGACCCGAGAATGAGCAGGAAGATCGTCCATCTTATTTCCACCGCTCACTCAGCCCCCCTACCGCCGCAGCCAGCACGGCCGCCAAAATGACCGCAAGACTGCCCGCTCCAAGCTGACCGAGGACGATCACCAGCACAACGGCCAAGCCGCCTACTAGCACGTCTTTGCGTACCTTTTTCCGACTAGCCATCTGAAGCACCAGCAAGCCGATAAACATTGCCGTCAGCGCAAAATCCAGCCCATAAGCCGTCGGACTCGTAATCCATTGGCCTAGAAACGCTCCCGCCACATTCGCAGCAATCCAGTTGAGATAGGCGATCACATTCAACCCGTGCATCCACGGCAGTGAAAGCCTGCTTTTTCCTTCTGCTTCACCTGAAGCCACACCGAACGATTCGTCCGTTAAGAGAATTCCGACCAAAAAATTGTTCACCGGCGTCAAATGCCGAAAATACGGCGAGAGCGCGGCGCTGAGCAATAGATGACGGAGGTTCACAAAGAAAATCGTAAAGATGATGGCAATAAACGAATGACTCGCCGAAATCATGCCTGCAAAAATAAACTGAGCCGAGCCCGCATACAGCAAAATCGACAGCAAGGCGATCTCCAGTATGGACAGCCCGGCCGTCTGCTCCACCACGCCAGCCGCAAACCCGATGCTCAAATAGCCTAACAGGGTGGGAATCCCGGCTTTGACGCCTTCTTTGAAAGATTTTTCCCGTTCATTCGCATGTAAAAGCAGTTCTAGTTGCACGTTCATCTACTCCATTGTTGTAATGTGCCTTTCCAGCATGCCGAGTGGCATCCTTTTAGTTTACCATCGCTAAGCAGGCCTCCTCAACCCTCAGTTCTGATTCCTAAACAAATCTATATATATCTATTGAAATTCAAATTGTGATCATGGGGGTCAATCAAATGGGGTTTCGAAACCGTAAGATCGCTATTCCTGCTTTAGCCGCTCTACTCCTCTTCTCTTCAGTCGGCATCGCTTCTGCCGATCCACCGCTTCAAGAGGCGCACCCACCCATACATATGAAAAATAACGGGGCGACGCCGACTTACAAAAACGGCTTTTCGCCCGCCCAGATCAAAAAAGCCTACGGCATGGATAAGCTGGAGGCCAAATACACCGGGGAGAATCAAACGATCGCGATCGTCGATGCCTATGGCAGCCCTAC
Organism: Paenibacillus cremeus; assembly: GCF_007786445.1. Taxonomy (GTDB): domain Bacteria; phylum Bacillota; class Bacilli; order Paenibacillales; family NBRC-103111; genus Paenibacillus_G; species Paenibacillus_G cremeus. Next base: position 191,453 of record NZ_VNJI01000005.1, read on the forward strand.
TATCGAAAATGATCTGCAGGTGTTCAATACCCAGTTTGGTCTTCCTGCAGCCAGCTTGACGATCGCCTATCCGCAAGGCAAGCCGAAGAAACCAGATGCCGGCTGGGCGCTCGAAACCTCGCTGGACGTAGAATGGGCGCATGCACTGGCCCCTAAGGCGAAAATACTATTGGTCGTCGCTAAATCGGCAGCACTAACCGATCTAATCGATGCGATCGATTATGCCACTTTAAACGGTGCGCAGGTGGTGTCGAACAGCTGGGGAGGCTCCGAATTCTCATCCGAGGCAATGTATGATGCACACTTTCAGCATGCGGGAGTCGTGTACGTCGCATCCTCCGGAGATGATGGCGCTGGAATGTCCTGGCCGGCTTCGTCGCCTCACGTGCTTTCCGTCGGAGGAACGACGCTGAAAACAGGTCCGGATGGCAGCTATGTTAGCGAGAGCGGCTGGTCCGGCTCCGGAGGCGGGGTAAGCGCATACGAAGCTCGGCCAGCCTACGAAAATAATTGGAGCGGCATCGTAGGCACCCATCGAGGCGGTCCGGACGTGGCATGGAATGCAGATCCGAATTCGGGGGTAGCGGTCTATGACAGCACTCAGTTAAACGGGCAAAAAGGATGGTTTCAAGTCGGGGGAACGAGCTTTGGGGCGCCGTGCTGGGCGGCACTCATTGCGCTGGCCAACAATGGACGCTCGTCTTCCTTGACAAGCGCCACTGCCATCGCTAGCTTATATACCCTGGCAGGACTAACCGCCTCCCCGGGTTATAATGGAAACTATCAAGATATTGTTAGCGGTAATAACGGGACGTTTAATGCTCAGGCGGGATTCGATTTGGTTACAGGCATCGGCACACCCCAAGCCCAAGCATTAATTCCGGCACTATCGATATCGCCGTAATCCGGTTAGACGAGCTGCGGGGGCGGCTCCTTCAAGCGTTTATCCACCTGAGCTTCATCGGCGCCTATAAACGACAGGGAAATGCTCCCCTTGCAGCAGCTCTCCCGGCGATACGGTAACATAGGGCAGCATGACATGATTTTTCTCAGGCTCATAACGGGTATGAGCCGGCATGTAGTGGACGGCAATCGCCCTGCGCTTGTGCTCCGATTTATTGTGCGGACTCCCATGCCACGTGAGGCAGTGATGATAGCCGACCTGTCCCTTCTTAATTTCAAAGGGTACGGCATGAATGTCTGCTCTCTCTGGGAGCAGCTCCGGCTGTTTATGATAGGGCATGAATTGATCGTCGCTCGTCAAATACTTTTGCTGGTTGCCCCACTTATGGCTTCCCGGCACCATCCACATGCACCCGTTCTCGATCGTGGCGTCGTCCAAAGCGACCCAAGCGCTGATCAAGTCGGCAGGCTGGATGATCGGCCAAGCCGGATGGTCCTGATGCCACGGCGTTGGTCCCCCGGTTACCGGAGGCTTGTACTGGATCTGGTCATGCCTGATGCGCAGCGTATCCGTACGGCAAAGCTGGGCGACGTCTTCACATATAACCGGGTTTTGCGCATGCCGGAAAAAGGAATCGCTAGCCATCCAAATATTCACAATCTGCACGACCTTCTCACTGGAGGACATGCTCACTCCGTACTCGGATGGTTTTTCCCGCATGTTGCGGTTTAAGACCGGCTTCCGGAGCGTTTCCCCGGCCATCACCTGATCCAGCTCCTCCCTAAGCTTCTCCACCTCTTCCTCGCTTAAGACTATTCCGCCTTTAATAAAGCCCTGTTCATCAAACTGCTTTACTTGAGCTTCAGTTAACATGGGGTCTCCTCCTTCAGATCAACGCGCTGGGCCCGCTGCAATGTTTGTTCAAATCACTGGAATACCATCAGCATATCACCCGGGCAAGAGAAGCGCGTTGCACGAACTCCAGCAGAATTTATCTTTTTCACAGGAATCCACTTGGCTTTGTAGAAGTAATGTAAAAAAAGGTATTCGTAAAGGGGTGGGGTGCAGAATGCTGTTCTTATCCCAGCTGCAGCCACGCGTTAATTTCGCCAATTATGTTCGTTCGACTGGATCCTGGGGACCTAGAACGATTCCGGATCATCAAATCATTTTTGTCATCAGCGGAAGCGCAGAATTGACGCTGGGCGTGCATTCGTATGTCATGGAAGCCGGGGATTGCGTTTATTACGGGAACGACAGCCCCCATCAAATTGTCAGCTCCAAGACAGAAGGCATTGCGTTTTACAGCATCCATTTCAGCTGGAACGAGGGGGCGGATTCTCCTTTTCCCGTACTCCCTCATCTGGGGCTTAGGAATTGCTCCGAGGACATGCTTCAAATTCCCCCCTTACCATCTAAAGTAAACGTCGAAAACTACGGAGAAGTGCTGCTTCCTCATCATGTGAGCTGTCCGGAGGCCAGGAATTTGTTCGCTGAGATTGTCCAGGAGTACAAGCAGGAAGAGCCCGGCTATCTGGCTCACATCGGTAGTCTGCTGAAACAAATTATGGTATTGATCGTTCGCAAAGCGGTGAATGGGCGAGCAACCTTATCGCAGAGAAAAAAGATTGAGCCGGCGCTGAAGGCTATTTTGGAGCAGCCTCTTGAGGCCTGGACGACGCCATGGCTTGCTTCGTTATGCGGCTATCATCCCACTTACTTTGCGGAGCAATTTAAGCTTGTCACAGGGTATTCCCCGAACCGGTACCTGAATATGGAAAAAATTCGCACCGCCAAACGGCATTTGACGAATGGCGCTGGATCCATTGGAAGCATTGCGGAGCTGCTGGGTTTTGCAAATATCCACTATTTCAGCCGATGGTTCAAGCTGGCCACAGGCCTTACTCCAAGCGAATACAGGGGCAAAAATCCGTTGTAATGTTGTAGTGCAAGCAAAAAGAGAAGCAAGAGCTTTACGCTCATTGCTCCTCTTATTGAAACCCATCAAGCTATTAGCCTTGCTCACGCAGCACATAGTACGGCTGATTGGACAAGTCGGCCGCGAGGCCCGGTGCAAGCCACACATCGCCGCTCTCATTGCTCAGCTCGAACAGATAGCCGATCGGGAACGAAGAATCCGTATACGCCCCCGGAATGACCGCCGAATAATGTCCGCTCGTATCCGTATGCAACATCGGCACGCTCTGGTACGCTTCCGCCTGATTCGCATGCCGGTACAGCAGCGTAACCTGCGTGCCGGCTCCAGGCCCGGCCACGGTTACCTTCACCTTCACCGGCTCTCCTCGGCGGAACACCTCCGGCGACTCGTGCATGACGGCTGGCCGTTCCCGCTTCACTGAAGCCGAGCTGGCCGACGCCGTCTCCTCGAACGGCTTCTGAGCGCTGCCGTCATCACTCGCGATCGCGTTTCGGTACACCTGCTCCATCGCCTCGATATCCTTCACGATGCCTGGGAGCCGGTCGGACCAATGGCCTTTCATGAACGGCTTATATCCGAACGTAATGTCGTCGCGGTAGACGTCCTTCGTCACGGCGACAATGCGCTCCCATGCGGAATGGGCCGTACGATAGCTGGCAAGCGCCTGCTGTACGAGCTCCGGATGGCCGAGCCGCTCGAACAGAGCATACTGTACGCCGGCGCGCAGCTTATGCGCAAAGAAGTGACCGATGCCGGCCTGCACGGCGATGTCGACGGACCAGCGTCGGAACTCTGCATCCGCTTGAGCCACCGATTGAGCAGCCGCCAGATGCCGGTCTGCGGTCTCAGCCAGCGCTTCCAGCCGGTCAGCAACCTCCAGCGGCGTTATCTTGCCCCGCAGCTTGCCCTGCAGCAAATCGTCCGCATATTCATAGATTGAATAGAAGATCGCTGTATCCAACGGACTCACCGCTCCGAACGAATGCGGCTCCGGCGTATCGAAGTCCGTTTCAGCAGGACCGCTGCGCACGATAGCGAGGTTGTTATACATCTCCGGCCAAAAATAATTGTTCGACGCGGAAGGCAAATGTGCGGTCGTGATCAGCAGCAGAATCCGGCTGGCATGGGCGAGCGCCTGCTCGCAATCCGGTGCGGCCGCCTGGAACTGGTGCTTCAAGTAACGCTGCCACTCGCCCGCTTCAGCGTCCGGATTGTACATCAGCCGGCCCCAGACGCGGTAGGTGTACAAATATTTCTCCCAGCCTTGACCGCCAATCTGCAGCGACTCATCCTTGTACAGCTCGCGTCCGCCTTGGGAGCCGCTGGTCTTCCGCGCCTTGAAGGACATCGGCTCGCACAGCTCTACGCCGAGGCTGCCGCAGAAGCTGCCGCTGCGCCCATATCCGGCGGCAATGGCCGGATCGCCCCACAGCAGCACCCGCTGCGTCCCGGGCCAAATGCGATGGAGAACGCCGGTGCGGCGGTTTTCGCTCAAATAATCTGCATAGCCGTAGCGCGTAAAGCGGCGATAGGTTTGGGTTACGCCCATGAGCTCGGCGCGCTCCGTCGTCGCCACAGGCAGCTCCTTGGTGCGGATCGCAGCCTGATGATACGGCAAGCCCATATGCTCCGCCCAAAACTTCGGCGACACAATAACTGGCATCCCGGTGCCGAGGGCGACCTCAAGCATTTGGGCGTCGACGCCCTTCGGATGCATGTCGATCTCGACCGTGCGTCCGCACGCGGTGATCCCTTGCATGACCTCGTTCCAGAACACATGGGATGGCTCCGGAATCCCGCCTTCATAGTGGGTGCGGATCGTCAAGCCGTCAATATCCGGGCAAGCCTTGAGCAAGCACTCCAGCGCATCGCGGCAGTACGCCGCATGATTCGAGCTGTTCACGCCCACAACCACGTGCTGCTCATTGGGACTGTCCAGCATCTCATAAGCATGATTCCACAGCCCCAGCTGAAAATGAATCCCTCTACGCTTCGCCTCACTGCTTGCAAAACGGAGCATTTCCAGGTTCCGCTCCTGCTCTCCTTCTTCCAAAGCTAACACCCGTACATCATGCCCTGGCACTGAGACAAAATATGGATACGCAAAGCCAAAGTAGTTGTCACGCACATTCGGATCATGACCATAGTCATAAGAAATTCCGAGCGTCAGATGCAGCCGGTTAAACCGGTGCGTCGCCAGCTCCGTCAAATACGACTCCCAGAAGCTTTTATCGTAATACCAAGGCTTATCCTCGATCTCACTGCAAAAGGAGCGGCTGATACTGCGAATCGGATTGGCCGGCGTTCCGCTGTACGAGCCGATCTCCGTCAGCGCTGCGATCGGAGCATCGCTGCATTGCACCCGGTCCGCGAGCTCGAGCAGCCCATAGATGAGGCCGCGGGCATCCGTCCCGATGACATTGATTTCGTCCGGCACGCTTAGAATGACGAACGATTCGGCCTCTGCGGCCAAAGCACTGCCGGTTGCCCGCAGCGCATCCTGCGCTTCTTTGGAGGAAGCGCCCAGCACGTTCAGGCGCAGCCCTTCTTCAGAAGAACCTTCGCTAACCGCGATATCTCTTTTTTCCAGCACGCTAGATAAATGAGAAATTGCCCAAGTCACCTGCTCACTGGAAGCCAGCGCATCGTTCGAGGCTCGCACCACGTTTACTTTAATCTCGTTAGCGGTTGTCATAGCGTTTCGCACACCTCTTTTTGGATGAATGGAGTTAGAATTAAACAGCCAGTCCTTGCTCTTTCAGCCACACCTTCAAAGGCACATCCCCGTCGGTCGGCGTATAGTATCCGTTGCAGTTCAGGCCATCTCCGAGCATTTGGCGTCGGATCGGGTTTGATTGTTCCAGCAGCTCTTCCACCATCGTCATGTCGTCCTTGCGGCGGATCCAACGGTAGCCGTAGCCGTAGAACAGCACCTTGCGGGTAATATCCGACCAGTTCGTGCTGGCTGCATGCCATAGGCGGCGGTCAAAGAACACGGCCGTACCCGGCTTTACGCAAACCGGAATCGCGCCCTCCGGCTGCCCCATGCCATTGTCAGACAGAGACATCGTATCTTGGAGGTGACTGTTCGGCACAATCCAGAAATTGCCCCGTCCGGGCTCGGCGAGATCGGATAGGAAGTAAGCAACCTTGAGCGACAGTCGAGGGCGCGGATGCGTTTCCATCTCCAGGTTGGCGCGACCGCTGTCCTGATGCCAGCCGAACGTTTTATCGCTCTGCTCCTGCCCCGAAGGAGGGGTGACGATCAGGTGGGTGTGGTACATGTAGATGTTCCAGCCGAGCAGACCCCATACTTTGGGCAGCACCTTCTCGTAATCGACCAGATCGAGAAACATCTGATGATCCTTGACGAAATCGGTGTAAAACATCGCCTTCTGCGGGTCCTGGCCTTCACTGAGCTTGCGCGCATGGATGCGGTCGACTTCGACGGTCAGCGCTTGAACCTGCTCGGGAGAAAGCACATTTTCCAAAATGAGATACCCGGTCTGATTAAACGTGTTACGTTCCTCTTCCGTTAAGCTGTACTGCAAGCACGATTCATTCATTGGATTGGCCTCCCGAATTGGTTCATTTGGTTTATTTATAATAGCTGTAAGCTTTGGCAAACTCTTGATAAGCCTTCTTGAATTCCGGCATGCTGTTTAATTTGGCGACGTACGCTTTGTACTCATCCATCGAGATTTGCCCGACGATCGCCTTCGTCATCATCGCTTTCCACTCATCGGTGTATTTCGGCCATACATTCACCCACGAATCCGAGATCAGCCAGGTAAAAATGTTATACACGCCGAGCTTCTCGTAATCGGCCACTTCTTTTCGCTTATTCTCGATGTACTCCTTAGGCGCTCCCGGATTGTCGACCTTGCCCCACTTCACATAAGCGAAGACGCCGGCGCCAAGGCTGGTCGTATTGACTTCCTTCACCGACAGGTCCGTAGGCACCTTCTCCCCGTTGACGACCTTGTAGTGAACGCCTTCCACACCGCTGTAGCCAAAATCCGTGATCTCCTGGGAGGCTGTGGCGTCGAAGTATTTGAGCATTTGCTTCATTTTCGCTTCAGGCACCTTTTTCGAGATAAAAATCCCGCCGTTGACCCCTGTCGACAAATCCGCTGCGTAGCCGCCCGGTCCTTTGAGCGGAGGCGTAGCGACAATTTTGGCGTTCGGCTGCACTTTCTTGGCCTGCAATTCAAAATCATAATGATAACGCGTGCTTCGGATATAGGTCGCCGCTTTGCCGGTGCCGATCGCTTCCTCCATCTGCGTGCGCTTCATCGTCATGAATTCCTTCGGCAGGCTGCCGTCCGAATACAGCCCTCGCAGCCATTCGACCATGGAGGTGTACTCGTTCGTGAGCTCATGCCAAATGAGGCCCTTATCGCTGTCATAGTGCGGAGCGAAAGCCCCAAAACCCGCCTCAAACGGACTGACGCCTTCGTTAATTCCGACGATCCCCATCGTGTCCTTTTGCCCGTTGCCGTCCGGGTCGCCGTTCACAATCGCTTTTAGCGCGGCACGGTATTCATCCAGCGTGGTCGGCACCGGAAGGTTCAGCTTATCCAGCCAGTCCTTGCGGATGTTGACCGTGTTGTCGATGAGCGAGCGGGAGCGCGGCAGGGCGTAAATTTTTCCGTCGACGGAAAGGAATTTCTGCCAACCCGGAGGCGTGTTGTTCTTCAAGTTCGGATACTGGCTCAGGTCGCCCAAGTAAGGAGTCAAATCCCAAAACGCACCTTGGCGGACCGCATTGATCATCGAGACGGTGAGGCCTTGGTTCGGGTAAGCGATTACTTCCGGAAGATCCCCGGAGGCGAGCACCAGGTCAAGCTTCGTAATGACGTCACCCGAAGGCACCCAGTTCGCGTCAAGCTTGACGTTCAGCCGCTTCTGCCATTCCGACCAAAACGCGTTGTTCATATCAGGCATCTCATTGTACAGACCGCCAAAGATTTGAATCGTCAGCGGCTTCCCGTCACTTGCTGCGGCAGTGCTCGACTTATCTTGACCCGCCGCCGCACCTCCAGTACCCACAGTACCGCCAGCACTGCCAGTACCACCCGTACTGCCGGCGCCCGAGCAGCCGCTAACCGCCAACGCCAGCGCACAGCTTAGCGCGACCGACATATTCGTTTTTGTCCGCCAGTTCCATCGTGAGCTCAAGTTCAAGCTGTTCTCCCCCTCGAATGTAGTGAGATAGTGAAATTGTTACTCCAGAATGAGCAGTTCATGATCTGTGATCGAGTCGATCCGAACGGTAACTTTAGAACCTCTAATCTCAGGGACCACCTGCTGACCGGATACTTTGCATTGCACGCTTGCCGGCACGAAATCATCCATTTGGATGGAGATCGTGATCTGGCCTACCGGGTAATGCTCCTCTAAATAGCCCGGATCTTGGTTAGCGCCGCTAAGATTGAGCACATGCACAATGAACCGGTCATCCTGACGGTACAGCTTGCAATCCAGGTAGCCCGGGCCTTCCACCTGCATCGGCAGCACATCCGCCGCCGCCCACTTGACCGCGTTAGCAAGCAGATCGCCTTGATCCGGCAGGTGGGTACGGCCATAGCAGCGATCGACGTCCCCGGCCAAATACACAATACGGCCACCTGATGCGTGTTCTCCCGCTAGCAGGACCGGGATATCGGTCTCCCGCTCGCGCACCCAGCTGAATTCCGGCGGATAGATCGGATAGGACGGAATGTACGTGGCCAGCGGCTTCAACTGCTCGCCGGCTTGCACCCGATGGAGATATCCGCCGAACGGGAGAATATCGGTTTTCTCGAAGCCTGCCAAGATCGGATGGCGCTCCTCCTCAGACGGGAGTCTGAAATAATTGTGCGCTTCATAATACGCCCAGTTCGAGGACTGCTTGCCCACGGCTCCGACCGTTTCGTTCAAATGGCGCAGGCCGATGGCCGCTTCCAGCGGGAATTCGCTGCGCTTCTCCCCCCACTCGTCGAGCGTCGCTGTCGCACCGGTCAACACCAAGCTGCCTCCGGACTCGACGAACCGGCGCACGGACTCGCACTGCCCATCGGTCATGGCTGCCAGATCCGGCAGAATCAGCACATCCAGGTGATGAGCCTCTCGGTCGATATGATCCGCGTGAACCGGGATGAACGGAATTCGGGCCCGCGTGAGCGCTTGCACAAACCCATGCCACGGCAGCGCCACCTTCTCGTCGGCGTCCTCCCGACCGTAGAATTCGGTATTTTCCTGGCTCCAGATAAGGCCTACGCTCGCCACTGGCAGACGGTTGTACAGATACATCTCATTCTCCTCATGCCACTGCATGACCGGCGGCGCATTGTCGTATTGGCGCCGATCCTCCTGCACCGCTCCTACGTGGTGGTACCAAGGGGATATCCCTCCAGCCATCCCTTCCAGCATCCACAGCCTCGTCTCCTTCGGAGGCATGCTGCCTTGGCGGAACGCCCGGACGCCGCGAATATAATTCGCCATGCTCTCCGGGATGATCGCGTCCCAGCCGGCCACCCCATGCAGCAGCTGGCCGTTGAGGCTGTTTTGCTCGAAGCCGTTGAGGCTGTCCCTCGACTGGTGGTCGCACATGACGATTCGGGAGCGCTCGCCGACCTCCTTCAGATCGCAGAAGGAGGCATGCGTCTTGACCGGATTCGCGTTGACCATTCCAAGCCATAGGCAATCGGCACCGCCGTACTGCGCGGTGATTTGATTGAACAAATCCCAGTTTTCGATACGGCAGCTGTAGCTCCACTTGATCCACTGGCGGTACGCCGGATCGTTCCAGTCGGAAGCCTTGGGCAGCTCCAAGCCTGAGGCTGCTTTGAACTTGCTCCGGCAATGCTCACAGTGGCAAATCGTATTGCGGCCAACCCCGGTCCAGCTGTTATCGGTAAAGCCGTCCGGACCGTACTTGACTATAATTTCTTTGAGCACCTCCGGGATGTACTCCTTGTAGTAATCGCTGTTAATGCACGAAAAGTATCGTCCATCCGCGGTTAGCGGCTTGCCCTCAGCGTTCACCACAAACCAGTCGGGATGCGCGTCATAAAATGCTTGAGTCGCCCGGTTAATGTCCATGCGAGCCAGGACGGCCAGGCCTTCGCTTCGGGCCTCCGTGACCCATTCCCCGAACAAGTCGCGCTCTCCCAGCCCCTCCGCCCGATACTGCAGCTCCAATGAGCTTGGGTAGTAGGCGACGATGCCCCCCGCATTGATGATGACACCCTGAACCCGGGTCTCGCGCCAATACTGCTTCCACCAAGCCATATCACAGCTAACGGGGTCCATCTCCGTCAGATTCGTCTGGCCCCAGCGGAACGTCCGCCGGTACCACGGCAAGCTAGTGCTATTGCTGTCGTTTGCCATCCCAGAAGCATCTCCTTTTAGTTCATGCTGTTGTTGTATCGGCGAGCGAGCTCCACATCCCGGCGCACGTCCTCCAAGTAAAACGGATAACCGAAGGTGCGTTTCACCCGAGCCATAAAATAAGGCTTATTATGCAGGCTCCAGTAATAGCCCAGCTTCTCCCAGTGGGCCACCGCTTGCTCCAGTGCCGCCACCGCCTTGTCCTTATGCGCCGCACGACCGCTCAGCTCGAACCGGTTCAGCTCCAGCGCAGCGGTAAACTTGCACGCGTAATACCGGCCCATTTCCACATATGCTCGCAGATCATACAGCGTACATTCCGCATGGCCTCCCCGCAGCTCGCCCAGCTCATCCTCCAGCCGGTCCGCCATCCGCTCAGTTTCCGCCGAAGCCTCCTGCAAAATGCGCAGGATGTCGGCCGGATTTTCGCCGTAAGCAGCTAACGCTTCCTTCAAGCCACCCTCTGCCTCCGCTAGTGCATACTCACGGATCGACATGACCCCTACGCCAGGCATCGCTTTCCCGTGAACGAAATCGACCACTGTTTTGAAGCCGCTGACCTGCGACAAGCAGCTTTCCGCGTGCCATTGGAAGTCGTAATCAATCCAGAACAGCCGGTTGACGGCGGGAATGATGCGGGACGCCTGCTGCAGCGCATCGACAAAATCAGGCGCATGTGCCGGACCGTAATGCTCCCTGAGCAAGTAAGGCCATACCGCAGCTTCCGTATCGGGATTGTACGCGAGTCGTCCCCACAGCTGGAATTGGTACAGATGCCGCTCGAAATCGTAGGTCCAGGTTTTGTGCCCATAATCCGCATGCTGGAAATCCCGTCCCCACAAGTAGCCGTCCGAGCCCCAGTAAAAGCCTTTGATATACGGCTTCAGCATGCCTTTTACGTAGTCGCGCACATAGGCAGGGTCGCCCCAGCGATGCGAGAACACGTCGTCATTGCGGACGGTATACAGCACCTGCGTCGTCTCGAGGTCAATGCCCTCCCACGCCTGCCACAGCTTCTCAAATTGCGGCTCAGGGTGCGAATAGCAGTGAGCGTTGGAGTACTTCCAGCTAATATAAAATTGGCTCGGATCAAACAGAGGCTGCACCATGTCCTTGATCTCTTTGCCCGCATTTTGCATGTTTGTCCGGTGGATAAAAGGAATATCCCGCCCGGACTGCTTGATCGCTTCAACATAAGTTTCAATAATCCATTGCTCCCGCTCGTAGCCGCTGCCGTCCATCCATTCGCTCGCCGATGTGCCAAGCCCCTTCAGCTCCGGATAAGTGATCAGGATTTGCAGCACCATTTCGCGGATATAGTCGCGGACGATCTCCGATTGACCGCGGAAGCGATTGAGCGGCAGCCCCACCCGATGGATCAGATCATCATACATATTGCCGTGATCGCCGACGATCTCAGGCAGCCCCAGCCCGCGCGCCGCCTCCGGGATGAGACGAATATTCCACGTGAATAGGAAAATATCGATGCCGCGGTTCGCCGCATGCCGGAACAGCTCCCTGAACATCCGGATGTTGCGGTCGATCTCCACATCGCTGAACGGATTGGCCGCCCGGAACTTCGGAGACACGACCATCAGATGGTACGGATGCTCCGACCAGAGGCTCAAACAGTTGTACCGGTTCAGCGCCAGCATATCGATGTACGATTTCCAGAACTCAATGTCCATGCACGTTTGCTCGTTTAGAACGAACGGATCGCCCGAATCGAACGGTGCGTACGGCAGGTTGTATTTGATCCCTCGAATGCCAAGCGCGGGCTTCTGAGTCAGCAGCTCCCCATCGTTCAAATCCGCGCCGCGTCCCAGCCGCTCAGCCCACTCCAAGCAGCCGTACATGACGCCTCTCGAGTCTGAGCCCTCGATCCGGATCACGCCGCCTGTGCGAGTGATGCCAAACGCTTGGTCGTCGTACTTCTGCTTTTGTCCTCTCGGGGTCGATAGCTTGCTAATGACGATCCCCGTGGACGGGTCGAGCGCCGTGCCCTGCTGGGCGAATTGTTCTATGTAATAAACATCGTTTCTTTCCAAGCTCTTCTTGATTTGATCGACTCCGAAACGAATTACCTCATCCTTATGGTCAAAAATCAGCTTCAACGCTTTTTCCTCCTACACATGCAATATGATCCAGCCGTCCTCCACCGTCACCGGGTAGGTGTCAATGCGCACTTCCTCTTCTTCCGGAGCTTCTACCGCAACCGCTGCCGCTGACGTCCCCTGCTCTACAGTCACGTCATACGTTTTGACCAAGCACTTGTGCGGATCGTAGATCGACTTGCCGTTCGTCAGATCGAACTCCCAGCCATGCCACGGGCAGCGCAAAATCTCCCCCTCGCGCCCGTACTTGTACTCTCCCGGCGGCGCGGTCAGCGTCATGCCGGTAACACGGCCCTTGCACAGAGGCGCCCCTTGATGGGGGCACGCGTTGCGCAAGGCGTAATACGTCCCGTTCACATTAAACACGCCGATGGAGCGGTTTTCTACGAGGACGATTTTGCGTTCGCCTGGGGGCAGCTCGGTCACTCTTCCAACTACATGCGTGGACATTTCGACGTTCCTCCTCTTTGCATCTGCATCTGGATGTTACAGTCCGTACAGCTCTCTTGCATTGTCCGAGAAAATGCGGTTATAGAGCTCCTCTGGAAGCCGCGGGAATGCCCGGGTCGGCGAGTCGAAATCCCAGTGCGGATAGTCGCTGGCAAACATCAGGACATGCTTCGCATCCATCATCTCCAGCACCTGCAGCAAATGCGCATCGTTATCCGGGCGCTCCAGCGGCTGTGAGGTCAGCCTGACATGATCGCGCAAATATTCACTCGGCCGCTTCGTCAGCCACGGCACCTCGTAGCGAAGCCCCTTATACTCTGCGTCCAAACGCCACATTAACGCCGGAAGCCAGGAAACCCCGCCCTCGACCATCACCACCTTGAAGCCGGGGAACCGTTCGAACACGCCCTCGGTAATAAAGCTGACCAAATGCGCTTGGAAGCTCAGCGACAAACAGGTGTGCCACTCGATGTAATGCGTCGGATAGCCCGGCGACGGCTGTGCGTTGATGCCCATACCGTCCGTGCCCGGATGAATCGCAAAAGGGAAATTGCCCCGCTCACAGGCTTCATAGATCGGATAATACTGCCGCTGTCCGAACGGCGCGCGCGCGCCGGAATCCGTCATCACCTGCACAAAATGCGGGTGCCCGGCCCATCGGTCGATCTCTTTGGCGGCTGCCGCAGGATCCTGGTGCGCGATCGTGATCGAGCCTTTGAACACGCCGTCCTTGTTGTATTTGTCCAGCCAAGTATCGGCCAGCCAGTCGTTGTAAGCCGCCGCAATCGCCGTCGCGTAATCGGGGTCGGGGTGCATGTTGCAGAACGCCCTCGGCAGCAGAATCGCATGGTCGATGCCGTATTCATTAATTAACTGCTCCCGCAAAAACTCAGGGTCGGTTCCCGGCCCCCCGCCGCCCGGCGGCTTGGCATCCAAGCGGCTGCCATGCACCGGATTTTCGTAAAAGCCCCGTCCCATCGGCTTCAGCCGGTCCCGCCAGGGCTCCTTCATATAGCGCTTCAGCTCATCCATCGTTTTCGGATACACGTGTACGTCACAGTCGATAATCCCTCGTTTTCCCACGGGGCACCTCCACGAAAGTAAATAGTACAGGGGGCTGGGCCAGCACTAGCCTTTGATCGAGCCCAGCATAACCCCTTTGGCAAAATGCTTCTGCAAAAACGGATACACGGCCAAAATCGGCGCCATCGCCAGCATGATCGAGGCCATGCGGATCGTCTCCTGAGGCACGATGCGGTCATCGCCGCCCGCGCCCGCTGTCCCGACCCCAGTGGAATCCGAATCGATAACCAGCGTTTTGACGAGCACCTGCAGCGTCCATTTTTTGGAGTCGGATAAATAAATGAGTGCGTTGAAGTAGGTGTTCCAATACTGCACGGCGAAAAATAGCGTAAAGGCTGCGATCGCCGGCATGGACAGCGGAATGATGATGCGCAGGAACACCCCGATGTCGGAACAGCCGTCAATATGAGCAGAATCCTCCAGCTCCGACGGGAGCGATTCTAGAAAGCTTTTGATGACTATGAGGCTCCAAGCGCTCGTTAAGCTCGGCCAAATCAGCGACCAGTGCGAGTTGAGCAGGCCCAGCGATTTGATCAGAATGTAGCTCGGCAGGATGCCCGCATTGAACACGAGAGTAAAGACAACGGCGCTGAGCATGATCGAGCGGCCGGGCATCGTTTTTTTCGTTAAGGTGTAGGCAAAGGTGAAGGAGGTGACGATGCTGAGCACCGTACCGATGATGGTGATGAACACGGTGCTTTTCAGGGCGTTCAGGAAGCTGTTCGTCGATAAAATATATTTATAGGCGGCCAGCGACCATTGATCCGGAAACAGGTAAAATTTGAGCGGAATATACGCCTTCGGGTCCGTGAACGACACGCTGAAAACGTAAATGAACGGGAACACGCATGCCAGCGAGATCAGCAGCAGCAGCGAGTAATTGACGTAATCGAAAACGGTGAGCTTTTTGGAGGTGACTAAACTCATGCTCTTTCCCCCTTTCCTAGTAAATGCCGTCGTGGCCCAGTTTTTTGACGATATAGTTCGACGTAAGCACGAGCACCAGGCCGACTACGCCCTTGAACATGCCGACGGTGACCCCAACGCTCACTTGACCCTTGAGAATCCCGATCGTATACGCATACGTATCGAACACTTCCGCCACGGAGTTGACGAGCGGATTGGTCATCAGGAGCACCTGCTCGAAGCCGACGTCCGCCATATGGCCTAACCGGAGAATCAGCAAAATGATGATTGTCGGACGAATCGCCGGCAGCGTGATGTGCCAGATTTGCCGCCATCTGCTGGCTCCATCCACCACAGCCGCTTCATACCGCTGCGGGTCGACCCCGGCCATCGCCGCGAGGAAAATGATCGTACCCCAGCCGGCTTCCTTCCACATGTTTTGCGCGGTGAGCAGCCCCCAGAAATAGTTCGGGTTGGATAGAAACGCGATCCGCTCATGCCCCGCCCCGGCGATCAGCTTATTGATAATGCCAACGTCGGAGGAGAGGATGAAGAAGGTCATGCTCGCAACTACCACCCAGGATAAGAAGTGGGGCAAGTACACGATGGACTGGTTGACCCGTTTGAACGTTTCGTGCCTCACCTCGTTGAGCATCAGCGCAAGGAAAATCGGCAGCGGGAACATGAAAATCAGAGCGATAATATTAATGGCAAACGTGTTGCGGAGCATGACATAAAATTTGGTGTCAGAGAACAGCTCGGTGAAGTTTTTGAGCCCGATCCACTCGCTCCCCATGACGCCGACGTACGGGTTGTATTTCAGGAAGGCGATGATCAGCCCCCACATTGGAACGAATTTGAACAGGATGAAAAAGATGATGCCCGGCAGCGCAAGCAAATACATGTACTTATGCTGCAAAATACGCATCCAAAGCCGCGAGCCGGTTTTCGCTTTGCTGCTTGGTTGGATGAGCGCTGTGGTTTCCGTAGTCTCCATGCTGGCCAGCTCCTCTCTATGTGAATTCGAATTCGTCGATATTCGTGTTCGGGTCTGTATTCGAGTGAAAATCGTAGGTATAGCAAATCCGGTACAGGCGCATAATGTCCTCGGCGTCCGGGATTTTGGGGTGATTCGCCGGGCTTCCGCTGACAATGGCGTCCGCTGCCATTTTCTCCAGCACCGCCTCAAACCGCTGCTGGTCGATGCCCCACCGCTGCAGGTTCGGGATCTGCATCTGTACGCACCACCACTTGATTTGCCGGATGACGGTGTCCGCCCACGCTTCCTCGGAAAGCCCGGATGAAAGCAGGTCGGGCCGCATTGCTCGGCCGATCTCCGCCAGCCGGTTCACGGTTTCCGCTTGGCTGTATTCCAGCACCGCGGGCAGCAGCATCGCATTGGAGATGCCGTGCGGGACGTGAAACAGCGCGCCGATCGGTCTGGACATGCCGTGCACCAAGGCCACGGAAGCGTTGGAGAAGGCGGCTCCCGCCAGCATGGCGCCGGTGATCATTTGCGCGCGGGCCTGCACGTCGGAGCCATCGCGATAAGCCGTGAGCAGATTCGCGGAGATGAGCTTCACCGCGCTGAGCGCCAGCGCGTCCGTGACCGGATGCGCCTTGCGCGACAGGTACGCCTCCACCGCGTGGGACAGCGCGTCGATCCCTGTCGCCGCCGTCACGTGCGGTGGGCAGGACAGCGTCAGCAGCGGATCGACCAGCGCGACGCGGGGCAGCAGCTCCGGCTGGGCGATCATCATCTTCTCGTCGGTCCGCGTATCGGTGATGACGGTCACCTTCGTGACCTCCGAGCCGGTTCCTGCGGTCGTCGGGATCGCAATGAGCGGTAGCGGGGCGTTGGCAAAGCGCTTCTTGCGGTAGTCGCCGATGAAGCCGTCGTTGCGGCTCATCACCGCGATCGCCTTCGCCGTATCGAGGCAGCTGCCGCCGCCGATCGCGATGATCAGATCGCAGGTGTGCTCCGCGCATTGGGCGAGGCCCTCGTCGACATAGCTGTGTGTCGGCTCCGATAGCACGCCTGCGTATACGCTGCTGTCGATCGACGCTGATTTTAGAAGCTGGACGCATCGGTCGGCAACTCCGCTTTGAAGCATCACCTGGTCGGTGACGATCAGCGCTTTGGAGCCGTAAGCTGCCGCCAGAGCGCCCAGCTCCAGCAGCGCATCGGGGCCGTAGACCACTTTTTCGGGCAGCAGTAGCTGATGAACTTGCATTGGGTTCATGAATCCTCTCTCCTTATTAAAGCTCCGAAATTCGGTACTCGGCCTTCTCCAGCCATTCCGGCCGGATCGTTACGCCCCAGCCCGGTTCGTCCGGGATGTCTACCTTACCGTCCCGAACCTTCAGCTGGGAGGTAAAGAGCTGCTCGGTCCAGGCATCCGATTCGACTGTGAATTCCATATAGCGCCCTGCGTTGGGGATGGCCGCTACCATATGCATGGTGAACACGGTCACCATCGAGAGATTGGCCGCATGCGGCGTGCAGGTCATGCCGACCGCCTCCGCCATGCGTGCCACCTCGAGCGCCCGGCTCAAGCCGCCGATATAGCAAATGTCCGGCTGGACGATATCGACAGCGTGCATCGAGATCATCCGCTGAAACTGAACCAGGTCGGTATCCTGCTCCCCGCCGGTTACATTCAAGGACAGCGCATCGGTCACTTGCTTGGTCCATTCCAGCTGCGGATACGGGCACGGCTCCTCGTAGTGGACTACGCCTTGCTGCTCCAGCATTCGGCCCACTTCAATCGCGCGGGCCGGCGTGAAGCCGCTGTTCGCGTCGACGTACAGCAGCGTATCGTCGCCTAGCGCCTGGCGTACCGCCGGCACAATGCTCTCCGTCCGCCCCGGATACACGTCCACATCATTGCCGAAGTTGCTTCCGATGCGGAACTTGAAGGCGCGGAAGCCGTGCTCGTCCTGCAGCCGCTTCAGCCGCTCGGCCTCCGCCTCCGGCCGGATATCCCGCCGCATGCTGGAGCCGTACACCTCGACAGCTCTCCGCTGGCCGCCGAGCAGCTCGCAGACCGGCTTACCGAGCCGCTTGCCTTTCAAGTCCCAGAGGGCGGTGTCCAGCCCTCCGACCGCCCGGCATACGTAGGAGCCGGGGAATTTGTGCTCGGCGGTGACAATGGCCTCCGCCAGGCCGGCGATGTTATCCGCGTCCGCGCCCAGCGCGTGATGCGCCAGCTGCTGATGCAGCACCAGCGCGGAGATGTTGGCGTGGTACGGGGCCATCTGGCCGATCCCCTCGTAGCCATCGTCGGTTTTCACTCGCACCACACAGATCTGGCGTGTGGTGAAGGTTTCGATGCTTTTGATTTTCATTCGCGAAGCCGCCTCCATTGGATTGATGCTTTTTTTGCGGTGGTCTGAATCAATCGGGCCCACCGCATGCTTCGTGCCGCTAACGAATCGTAATGCGCCTATGTGTCTACCCCAACCGCACAATGACCGCATCACGCCCGGGGACCCTTACCTGCACCTGCGCCGCATTCCCATCGCCGCTAGCCTGCACCGCCTGCGCGTCGCCCCAATATACCCCGCCCGGCTGCCGCTCGCCCCACGCCGGGGACAGCGTCACCTCCGCCACGGCCTCTTCCCGGCCGTGATTGAGCACCCACAAAAACAAGCTGCCGCCGGGATGCTCGCTCAGCCGTACCGCCAAGCGGCTGCTGTCGCCGGCAGCGGATACGCATGCCTGCGGCTGGATGCCCGCCCAGCGGGCGACCTCCGCGAAGTACGCCCGATTCCCCGCGTCGTGCGTCCGATAGTACGCTTCCGACGGGAAGGTGCCGACGAGCAGCGTTCGTCCCTTACCGTAAGTATGCTCCATCACCGCAGCACCCGAGCGACCATCTGCGTACTCGCCTTGCGCCTGCCCTCCATTGGCCCCTGCCGCATACGCCTGTACATACACCCCACCGCGAACGGTCAAGCCGTTATAGCAAAAGCGCACATCGCCTAGAATGTCCGGCATAAACTCAACGCTGCTCTCCTGCGCCCCAAACACCGCATCCAACCCGAGATTCGGCTGCTGAGCTCCGACCCTTCCCCGATCGCCGAAGTAGGCCGGGCAGCCCTCGCTGATCAGTACGCCGCCTCGCTCCACCCACTTCGCAATCGCCTCTGCATGCGACCGCAGCGTCATAATGGGATAAGGCCAGTACAGCACCCGATACCGGTTGATCTGGTCAATATGCACCCAATCCGCTTGGATATGGTTGTCGAAAAAGCCTTGATAAGCCCCCCACATCGAGTGGCTGTAAGCCTCGCCTCGCCCCTCGCGGTTCAGCAAATAATCGAACGACTGCGCCTCCGGGGTGACCAGGATGCCGATGTCCCCCTGCACCGGTGCCGCCTCGAGCAGCTCCTGCTGCTCCGGCGCGTTCGCCCATCGAGCCAGCGCGCTGGCCATCCTCGAGCGATCCGTCCGCGAGCCGTCCATCCCGTAGGCGCCGAACGCGCCGAACAGCGGCCCGTCCAGCAGCGGTCGCCAGCGCGGGAACAGCAGCCCTCTCGCCCCTCCGGCGAAGGAGGTCAGCTGCCAGAGCCGGAGGTCCTCCGGCTCCGTCACACGCCCGTCCTCACGCGGACGGCCGAGCACCTGCGGCTGCAGCCACAGCGGGCCGCCCTGCGCCTCCGCGTGCCAGAACGGCTTGCCGCCGGAGGCCGCACGCGTCAAGTCGACCGCGTGCCACTGCTTCCAGGGCTCGCTGCCCTTGCGCGAGGCGACCCAGGTGAAGCCGTACACCTCGACCTTCGAGGCGGCCAGCCAATCGTCCGCTCCCATCGAAGCCATCACATTCATGCTGCCGGCAATCCCATGAGCGGTAATCAAGTTACCGGAGGAGTCTAGGCTCCGGATCAAATCAATCCGCCACTGCATCTGCCGATAAAAATTGTCCTTCTTGAACTCCAGCCAATCCAGGCACTCCGGATACGGCTCGAGCTGCGCTGGAGGCTGCACCTGCTCCCAGCTGGAATAGCTGTATCGATTCCAGGCGACACCCAGCTCGCGCAAGCTGCCATACTTCTCTTGCAGCCACTCGCGGAACTTCCTCTTCGTATGGTCGCAATAGCAGACATGCGGCGAATAGTTGCACTCGTTCCACACATCGTACCCGGCCATCGCCGGATGGTCCTTGTACCGGAGCACCAGCTCCGTCAAAAACCGGCCAGCCAGCCGCTGAGCGTCAGGGCAGTCCAAGCACAGCACGCCCGACGATCCGTCGCCGAAGCCACCTGTGGCGCTGCTGACACCCATGCGGGAATTCAGCCTGGAGCCGTCCGCCCGCATGTAAACCGCTTCCGGATAGTCGTGCACGGCCCATTCCGGCACCGACGTGATCATCTCTGCGATGATC
The DNA here is from genome assembly GCF_007786445.1 of Paenibacillus cremeus. Taxonomy (GTDB): domain Bacteria; phylum Bacillota; class Bacilli; order Paenibacillales; family NBRC-103111; genus Paenibacillus_G; species Paenibacillus_G cremeus. The sequence continues at coordinate 211,610 of NZ_VNJI01000005.1, forward strand.
GTCTTCATCCCCTGCTGCGCTGCAAGATCCATTTGACGGTCGTAGTCCGACCAGTCGAACTCGCCAGGGGCCATTTCAATCGCTCCCCACATAAACCAGTGACGAAACAGGTTCATCCCGTCTTCCCGCGCCACCGCATAATCTCGTTCCCAGTCCTCCCGGGGAGGATTGGATTTGCGAAAATAGACCGCGCCATAGGGCAATTGCGGCAAATGTTTCATCCGTGCTTCCACCTTTCCGAGCTTAAGAAAAAGCGACTTGCCGCCAAAGGTTAATCGAACCTGCCCGGAAAGTCGCCACACGAAAGTTAGCGTTTACATTTTGAATTGTATGCCTTGCGCAGACGGCAGAAAAGAGACAATTCTTTTCCCCTGCTGCAGCGCCATTTCAGCGGCCTGACGGCTCTCTGCAAGCGGTCAATTTCCGTCCTGCAGGTCAAAATCCGTCCGTTTTACCTATGCTTCGACCGAAAAACACTAGGCGAGGTTTGCGTGAGCCGCTGAAAAATCCGGTTCAAATTGCGCTCTGAATAGCCGATCGCCGTAGCGATCTCGCTGACGGATTGATCCGTCTCGGTCAGCAGCTTTTTGGCCTCCTCCAGCTTGCATTCCACGACATAGTCAAGAAAATTCATGCCGGTTTCCTTCTTAAACAGCCGGCTTAAATACGACGCGCTCATGCCCACCATGTCCGCACACTGTACCAAGGAGACATCGCTGGTGCTATTTTCCTTAATGTGCTTGCAGATCAACTGAATCACGGACTGGCTCGAGGCCGTACGACCGCTCTCCGTCAGCCATTGGTACAGCGGGAACAGCGTCTCCACAAACCAGTCGTAGATGTCCTTGCTCGTCGTCTTGTTTTTCAGCTGTCCGAATACATTGTGCTCCAAGATATCAAGAAGGCTGCCGCCCTGCTTTTCCAAAGAAGTGATGATCGACGAAAGCAGCATATGATAGCTCTGGTAAATGAACACATACGATTCGGACTCGCGCAGCACATCGGCGAACTCCGATAAATAACGGGCCGCGCTTTCCATTTCGCCGGCTTCGAGCGTATTCAGAATGCTCTGCTCCAGCTGCTTCGGATACCGAAGGGGCAATGGCTTCTTGGTATGCTCCAAATCCTCGATAAACAGAACATGGTCGGTTTCCTTGTACATCCGGTACTGCAGCGCAGTATCCGCCTCCTTGTACGACACTGGAACGTCCGCCACATGCGCATAATACCGCCCGATGCCCACCGAAACGTCGATCTTCAGCACATTTTTCAGCGAAGCGCATACCGATTGTGCATACTTCAGCGTCTGCTGCAGCAGCGCCGACTGCTCCTTCCCTTGAGCAAAATGCATCAGCACCACCCCCCGGCCTTGATATGGCATTACATACCCGCGAAGCGCCGAATCCATCTGCAGCATTTCTTGCATCACGTTGGCGATCACAAACGCAATCACGCCTTTCTCCTCGGGAAGAAACCGCGTGTCCTTCGTAATGTTTTCGGCCTCCGCCACCAGCACCACATACGTCGCGCGGACCGGGATGCCGTACGCCTCGCAATCCTCGACCAGCGCCTCCTGCCGGACATAATCGCCGCCCAGCAGCTGCTGCAGACATTTTTCCCTTAGCGTCGGCTCGATTTTTTCCATATAGCTTCCTAGTTTCTCCGTCTCCTGATTTAGAAAATCAAGGCAGGCCTTAATGTAATCAAATTCGTTCTCCTTCGACGGAATCCGGCCGACGTTCAGCCCCTTGCTGTGGTTGATCAGCTGCTCGATCGGGTTATAGGCCCGTTTCGTGTTAAAGTAAGTGAGCAGAACACCCAGTACGATAAAAAAGAACAAAATCAGCAGCGTCATGCCGCGAATCCAATTCAGCTGATTGGTGATCTGCTGCTCCGAGATGACCGTGATGTAGGTACGGCCAAACACATTTTTCATATAGAGGAAATGCGCTTTCTCCCCGTCCAGCCCTTGTGCATAAAAATTATCGGTGCCTTTATCCGACGCCCGAATTTGTTGAATCGCCGGCAGACTGAGAAGCATGGAGCTTAATTCGGCTCTTTCGCTCGTCTTGGTGTCGAACAGCTTCTGGTAGTTTGTAATAAGCAAATCCTGGCCTTGGCTGGATTGATCACTTACGTTAGACTTGGTGACCAATCCAGCCGTCGGCAGTATTAGGGTATCCGTCTGCAAAAAATTACTGACCGCCGACATCTCGATTTCAAAGGCCAAAATCCCCTGCGGCTTCCCCCCGCTAACGACAGGCAGCATGCGGGCAAACGTAATAAAACCGTCCTTTTGGCTAATCGGCATATAGGCCCACTGGGAGAGCTGGACGTTCGCGAGCAGGCGGTCGATATCATTTTTATACTTATACGACTCTTTCGCAATCGCGCCATATCGGTTCGAGAGCACTAGATCTTCTGCGGTATTGTAAAAATAGATCTCGTCAATAAAGCCATTGCTGTTCTTCAGCAGCGCGATCCGATCCAGCAATTGCTGATGCCACACCAGCGTATTGTCCATCGGGCCTTTGGTGAAAAAATCGGACACAATGGGGTCTATGGCTAACTGAAGCGACTGCTGCTCAATCCCTTGCAAAATCCGCTCCGCACGATCCTTCATGGACACGAGAGAGGCTTGGGACTGATTGATAATCTCTTGGTTCACCCGGTTCATCGAAAATTGGTAGTATACCGCGCAAGCAAGAATGATCGGAATACACACGGAAATACAGCCGAGCCAAATTAGCCGGTACAAGTATTTGCCTCCTTGCGCCGGCTTCGCACCCAGGTGACGCAGCCTCGTTCGCATCCAGTTGACCATAGCACCCTCCTAAAAGCTGAACATCCAAATTCGTTAGCTATTTTTGTCTGCTCGCCGCCCGTTCCTCCGGTGTTTCCCACTGCTGGGCGTACTCGCTTTTTTCCCATTCTTCGAGGTTCATGAGTCCCAGACCCATCCCATACCCCGCTTCGCTCGTATAGGTGTTGACCATGAAGGCCAGCCACTTGCCATCCGGGCTGACATTGGAATTGCTCGTTCTCCATGGCACCCGGTCAAAAAAACGCGTCATCCGCACCCGCCGTCCCGACCCGTCCAGCTTCAGCTTCCACAGATCGATCGGCGGATATTGGTTCTCGAAGTCGCAGGACGACTCTAAACAAATATGTTCCCCATCCGGAAAAATGCCCTCGCACTCATTATGCGTCAGCTCCTCGTTAATGTACGTGCGTACATCCAAGGTCTTCAAATCGATCCCGCGGACGATCGTTTTCCAATTGTCCGGCGTCCGGAACGGGCTGCCGATATATTCGGCCATGATGACCTCCGTATCGTTGTGGCGAAAATCCTGCGGCTCCGGATGACGGCCTCGGACATTGCGGTAAATAACCCGGTCCTCGCCCAGCTCCGGTCCATTCTCACCGTAGACGATCTCCGTCACATGGCATTCGCAGTCCTGTGTCGTGCCGATGCTCGGGTCATGGCCGCCGTGCATGGTATACGTGATGCGGTTCGCGATGGTGGACACGCCGGCCCCCTCCGAAATTTTGCGGCCCAGCGGCTTAGGCGGACGGCTGGCGTCTTTGTCCATGACCCACAGCTCCGATTCCAGATGGCGGCTCGTATGCCGATCCTTGAACACCTTCGGGCCAATCAACAAGTAATCTCCGTTGGCCAGAAACAACACACGGAGAAAAGAGTGGTATTCGCCGTTGTTCTTGGTCAGATTGCGCACTTCTCGGGTCTCTAGGTCGATTTCGCACACATCACCGTAATTTTTATCGATAAACGCGATGCGCTTGCCGTCCGGCGACCAATAAGGGCGCTCGCCATAGTCCAACAGCTTCTCGTGAAAGGGTGGCGGATTATCCAGTACGTGTTCCCCTTGGAATGGCTGATTATCAACATTGTAAATCGGCATAAGGCTTTCCCTCCATGTTAAGTTCGATTTCGACTTTGTCGAGTCCTTTGTCAAAAAAACACTAGTTTTGGCACATGCCTGCGCCTTAAGTATGAAAAGGGCGGTCCGCCATCGGCCGAATGAACGGTCGACGGTGTGCAGCCGCCCCTGGTGCCTTACTTATTTTTTATCGCCAAAATATTCCTTATAGTTCTTCGCGAACTCCTGATAAGCCTTCTTGAAGTCCGCGCTGCTGTTCAACTTCTCTACATAGGCCTTGTATTCGTCCATCGAGACTTGACCGACGATCGCCTTAGTGACCATCGACTGCCAATCCTTCTCATATTTCGGCCAGATGTTTACCCACGTATCGGATGAAATAATCCCGAACACATTGAGCTTGCCGACCTGCGCGAACACTTCGGTTTCCTTCAGCTTCGCATCGTTGTACGCCTTCGGAGCCGCAGGGTTCATGACCTTCATCTTGTTGTTGAACGCCAGCGCAAACACCTGGTTAGCATTGGTCGTCACCTGCTTCACGCCGAGATCCGTCAGCACCGGCTGTCCGTCGACCACTTTGTGGTGAACGCCCTCTATACCAAAGTAGTTAAAATCCGTATACTCCATTGTAGTTGTTTTTTCCATGTAATCGAGGATCTGACGTACCTTCGCCTCCGGCACCTTCTTCGAAATGTACATCGCTCCGAAGAACGGCGTCGCCAGCTGGACGCTCACCCCGCCTGGACCTTTCATCGGTGGCAGCGTAATGACGTTCGCCCCCGGCTGAACCTTCTTGATGTCCTGCTCCCAAGAGTAGTCGCGCCAGATATTACGCACATACGAAGCGGCTTTGCCGGTGGCAAACAGCTCCTCCGCCTGCGTTTTCTTGATCGCGGAGAACTCCTTGGCGAGTACACCGTCGGCATACAGCTTGCGGAGCCAGGCTACCATGTCGGCGTATTGCGGAGTCATCGTTTCTTTAATTAGGCCGCCGTCTTTATCGAATTGGGGGTCGAGTCCGCCAAAGGCAGCGAGCAGCGAGCCGTCACCGTCCGCCAGCAGGAAGCCGTGGCCCAGCAGACCGATCGTATCGTTCTTGCCGTTCCCGTCCGGATCGCTGTCAACGATCTTTTTCAGTGCGGCGGCATATTCATCCATCGTCTTCGGAATCGGGATATTCAGCTTATCCAGCCAGTCCTTGCGCATCTTGATCCCCAAGTCGATCAGCGGGCGGTTGCGCGGAATGCCGTAAATTTTGCCGTCCACCTTCATATAATTCCAAACGTTGCCTTCACTGTTCTTTTTCAAATTCGGGTATTTGCTGAAGTCACCGAGGATGGGAGACAGGTCCCAGAACGCGCCTTGCTTAATCGCATTAATCAAAGTTGGGCGAGTAGTAGACTGAGCGACAATTACTTCCGGCAGGTTGCCGGACGCCAGCACAAGGTCAAACTTCGTATCGTAGTCACCCGAAGGGATCCACTCCACGTCCAGCTTCGAATTCGTCCGCTTCTGCCATTCCGACCAGTACTCATCGTTCATGTTAGGCACATCGGCAAACGACGGCACCATCATTTGCATCTTTAGCGGCTCTGCCGGCTTCGCAGCCTCCGCTGGCTTCTGGTCCGCCGGCTTTTGGTCTGCCGGCTTCGGATTCGTGTTCGTTCCGGTAGCCGCCGGCTGCCCTCCTCCTGAACACCCTGCCACCAAGCCCACCGCGAGGACGGATGCCATCAGCCCACCCCAACGCTTCTGTCTTCCAGCCATCATCTTAACCTCCCCCGTTGCAACCGTTTTAGCGAGTTGGCGCTGTCAGTTGTCAACTATGATTATTGTTGGAACAACGTTTACGGTAACGCTTTCATTTTAGGATGTCCCCTATCGGCAAGAAAGTGACAGTTTATGCTGAGGCTAGTCTGCAGCCCAGGCAGATCAAATTTTGTCTCTCGGGATATAAAATGTCCGATGCTGCTTGGAGCAGGGTCAGACGGGGCAAAATTAGGCTTCCGTCCTTAAATGCTCGACAGATCGGCCTGCTTTTTACCTCCATTGAACAGTTCTTTTCGGGCAAGCCTTCCAACTCGACTGAAAACGACCGTTCACGACGAATTCTATTGAATATAGTGCCATTATCGGAGGTTGTGCTGGAGCATGAAATTTGTAACAGATACCCGCTTAAAGCAGCTAGAGGATTTAGTCCAATCGATACCTGACGTAAAGGAACGAGCTTTTGCACTGCATCTGCTCAATTCCATTCGATCCGATATCGACGATAACTATGCGGAGATTCAACGACCCATCAGTTTACCCGGATTGAGCTCCAAGCCGCGAAAAAGGCCCAACTAACGCTCGTGATGCATAGCTTCTCTTATCGCATGACCTGGACAGTCCCCTCATAAGCTTGTAATAAAGGGGATGAACGCGATGCTGAATTCCATGGAGAAGCGTTTAGTTTCAAGGTTTATTAAAAAACGCGGCACTCAGGTGCTAAACATCATTAAATCAGCCGATGAGAAAATCGTTGTGCACTATACGACGCGGACTGAAGAATCGGAGTACCTGCATATGTATGCCGATATTATTAAAAACCGCAGGCTGATCCGTCCCCCCCTCCCCCTTGGAATCCATTGCATTTTGAAAAATAAGGATGAAATTTGGCTTGGCCGATTGGACGTGTATCACCATCAGATTAATAAGGGCTATGGGACCATATTAGTGAAGGAATTAATCCAATTCGCCCAGGAGCATGGATACAAAACCATTTCGGGCTATATGTCGGCTGGCGAGAGTGCGGAGCATAGGAGCCGATTGCGCCATTTTTACAGCAAGTTAGGGTTCGAGCTTCAAGATGCTTCAAATTTCTCCATGCATCTGCATACTCCCGTAGTTGCACCCGAATAGGACAATTGAGACGCTCATATACTTCATTAAGTTGACAACTTTCATCAAGTTGCAACAAGGAGGGAGTAGCATGAGATTCACCGTGCAATATATACCTCTGGATCAAATTCAACCAGGCGGCCCCGTCCCCCTGACGGAGCGCATAAAAAAATTAAAGTCCTATTTATGGGACTGCATGCATTTGATAGCGGTTCGAAGAAACAGGAAAGACGGAAGCTATACGATTCTAAGCGGGCATGAGCGTTATCTTTTCCTTCGGGACCATACGAAAAAACAATATGCTCCTTGCATTGTGGATGAAACGAAAGCGTTGTCAGAGCTTGAAGCCCTCCTAGCCCACATGCTTAGAGGGAAGGAACGCATCCTGGAACAACCGAACCCTCTGAAGCTGCGCTTGCTGCCCACCAGTTGGGTCATCCTCAGGATGTTCTTGCGGCAGGAACCCCGATTTTCCCGGCTATCCCGGCGGCAGCAGATGAAGGTCATACTTCTCGCCATTCGGAATAAACGAACCGTCGTGAAAGCAATGAGAGCCAAGGTGGATGAGATGCTCATAAAGTAGTTGCTCGACCGAGTCAAAAAAAACGCACCAGGGCTAATCAAGAAGATACATTCTCCCGCTTGGAGGGTCTGGCAAAAAACTGCGTTCCGCGCTTCGGCAGCATTTCCGTCGCCACCATCACGCCAAAAATAATCAGTACCGAGCCCCCAATCTGCGGCCACGTCACAGGCGTCCCGAGCAGCGCAAAGCCGACGATCATCGCTACGAAGGGCTGCAGGTTTAAAAAGATCGCCGCTTTGGCTGCACCGATCTCTTTGATTTGCCGGTTCCAGAGCAGTCCGCATACCCCTTGCATCATTAGTGCGGTCGCAATAGCCAGCAGCCACGCCCAAAGCGGTACCCGCCATATGCCGCTAACCTGCTCCACCATCGAAGCGGCTATGATCTGCATCCCACAGCCGATGACAGTCGAGTACATGGTGGCGCTGATCGGATCGACGCGCTCAATCAGCTTCCGCATCATGATAATGGAAACAGAAAAGGTCAGCATTGCAATGAAAATCAGCCACATGCCGGCAGTAATCTGGAACGGCTTACCAATGCCCACCACGCAATAGACCCCCAGCACAGCAATGATGGCTCCTGCCGCTACCCGTTTGGTCAACGGCTCCCTAAGGAATAACGATGCCAGAATGGCGGTGGTGATCGGGGCAAGAGACAAGATTAGCGAGGCTGTCGTTCCGTCCACGGTTTTCATCCCGGTGAAAAAAGCGGTTTGATTCGCTAGCGTCCCGATAAAACCCAGCGGAATTAACAGCATCCAGTCCGCCCTCTGCAGACGAACGGAATTTTTGGAAAACCAGGCATAGCCAATAAGGAAAAATGAGGTAAAGGTAAGCCGGATCGCCGAGAGAAGCATTGGCGAAAACTGTTTTACCAAAATCGCCCCGAACACAAAGTTGCTGCCCCAGAACAAAATACACACGGAGAGCAGCACATACGATTTCATTTTCATCTGGTGGTACCTTCCTTCTCGTTCATGATGTACTAAGCACCAAAGTCCTATTTTCCAGTTTATTTCAATCCAGTCAAAGGTTCAATATACAAAATTATACTCTTTAGGTCCGATCGAAGAATAAAAAAACTGCACCTGGGCGGTGCAGCTCGAGCGGTCAGTCAGTAAACCTATTTAGAAGCCTTTCTCCAGATCCCAGCTCATAAAGTTTTGAGTCGGCCCGTAATTAGCGTCGAAGCCATAAGCATCCATGTGAACCTTACCGCTTTCGTATACTTTCACAGTGACCCAAGCGTAATTTCGGTCGATCGGGTTACTCGTTGGTTTTTTCGCTTCAAATGGGGAGCCGCCGGAGCCGACGACCACCTGATAAGCCTTGCCGTTATTGGGCTGACTAATATTAGTAATATGCTCATGGCCGCTAAAATAAGTGGCGTTATTGTCCTGGATAATTTTCCAGAAGGCATTCGCATGCTCCATATCCGCATCGAGGCCGCTTACTTTCGCCGTTTCATCAAAATAATATGTATATGCAAGCTTATGGCCAAAAACAAAGGAATGCTTCATTCCTCGCGCTTTCGCCGCCTCCAAATCCTTCGTAAGCCACTCAATCGGTGCGTGAGTATCATACCCTGTTGGATCCGTGTTCAATATAGCGAAATGCGAACCGCGGTAATCAAAAGAGTAGCTTAACTGCTTCTGACTCGTGGTTATATGATCCATCCCGATCTGTGGGTAATTGTTTGGGTCCCAGCCAGCAACTTGATCACCAAGAATCTGTGAGAAGCGCTTCTCGTCGACGATAATGTCTCCCATGTTGTCTCGCCAGGTCTTTTCATTAGCTTCCGTCGCTGCCTTGACGGTGGTGCCCTTAGCGTCCTTATAGTTGTCTTGAACCTCGTGATTGCCAGGAACGGGGAAAACATATGTGCCATGCTCAAAGGCAGTACCGACCATACCACGCCAAAACGCATATTCCCGGTTCAAAATACTTACGTCGGAGTTCGGTGTATAGCCCATAATCATATCACCATTAAAAAACAGCATCTTAGATTTCTGACTGCCCATTTCATCCATCATACGGGTTAACACCTTGCTATTAACGAGCCATTTCTGATCTTGGGCAGAAGCGTCCTGGACCGTGTCATCGATACGGCAATCACCGACGGTAGAGAAGGTAAATAACAGCTGGTCCGAATTTTTCATTGCATCCTGAATTTGTTTGACAGTAGCGGTCGATACAAAGGTTTGGCCATTGGCGAGATAAGGAGCTTTATCCAGCTTAACCGCTTGGCCCTTCAAACTGACATCCGTAGAGCCGAGCTTAAGCTGCACCTTTTCGCCGCCGATATCAACGGTAATTTGTTGGGTCGCAGCGGACCAGTCCAGCGTGCCGTTCAAGCCTTCGACAGCTGCGCGAAGTGTAACATCGCCACTATCTGCAGCATAAGCGGAGGGCGACACGGCGGTCATGAGTAAGGCTCCGAGGACCGTTAGTTCAGTCAAGACTTTTAGATTTTTCTTCATACGTGGTTTCACTCCTAGATTCAATGGTACAATTCCTCCAAAGTGTATAGTGGAAATGTAAAGAGTGATGCCGCTTTTTTTAAAGAAAATATTAAGATTTTTCCTACCTTGACCATATCGTGGATCCAAAAGCAATAAGCAAATGGCAAAAGGAGACCCTTAATTAGCAGCGGCGGCTCCTATGCGTGGCCTTCTTTTAGCTCCTGCTTGAGATAGGCATAAAGCCTTTGATTTGCCCTTTGGAGCGGATAGGCCGACGCCTTGCATAATATTCCAGAGGTCATGTGGATTAGGCTTCCGCTGATCTCTCTGTTCACTGTACCCTTCGATTCCGGATCTACCATAATTTTAGGGACCAAGGCGACACCCAGCCCGCTCTCCACATAAAATTTCAACGCCGTCATGCTCCCGACCTCCATCGTGTCGAGGGTGACGCTGCCTTTTTCCTGCAGCACCATCTCCAGCTTTCTGCGGTAGGGACAAGTCGCTGAGGTGATCAGCAGACGATAGCCTTGTAAATCTTCCGGCTCGATCCTCTCCCTTAGCGATAGTGGATGATTCCCGGGCAGCAGCGCCACGAACTCCTCCTGAAACAGCGGCTCAAAATAAAGCTCCGTGCCCATGCCGAGTTCAGGTGCCGTACAAAGCGCCATGTCCACCTCTCCTTTTAGAATGCGCTCGCTTAGGACGGGAGTGTTCGAGATTTCCACGGCGATTCGAATATTCGGGTACATAGACATAAATGTCTTCAGGATTCCAGGCAAACGGTAGCTAGCCGTGGGCTCCGTTACCCCCAAGCGCAAATGCCCCGCTTCACCCGATTTTAGATCCGTTATGTTGGTCTGAAGCTGCTCCATCTGTTTCACGATTTGGATGCTCTGGTCGTACAACAGCCTCCCGGCCTCCGTCAAGCCGATTTCCTTCCCCCGCTCCAGCAGTTGAACGCCGAGCTCCGACTCCAGCTTTTGGATTTGCATCGTGACGGTTGACTGCACATAGTTCATATCTTGCGCTGCGCGATTAAAGCTCCCGTATTTCACGATTTGCTGAAAGGTTTTTAACGTTTTGAGATCCATGATCCATCCATCCCCCAGACACGACACGATTCAATTATTTTGAACTCAGACTTCATTTAATTCAATTATACAAATCAGTCAAGGCCCAATACAATAAGATCATCAACAAAAACCAGAGGAGTGGAAACGCAATGGATTTAAAGGATAAAGCAGCTTTGGTTACAGGAGGCGGTACGGGGATTGGCAGGGCAGCCAGTTTGGCGCTGGCGAAAAAAGGAGCTGTGGTGATCGCGAACTATTCACGCTCTGCGGCCGATGCGGAGGAAACGGTGCGTCTGATCCATTCCGAGGGAGGACGGGCGATCGCCATCCAAGCGGACGTGTCGCAGGAGCAAGAGGTGCGTGCCATGGTGGACGCTGCAGTGCAGCATTTTGGCACGGTCGATCTGCTGGTGAATAATGCGAGTATTACCCGGCATATTCCAATGGAGGATTTGGAGTCGGTCACGGGGGACATATGGGATGCGTTGTTCGATGTGAATGTGAAGGGGATGTTTTACTGTGCGCGAGCTGTTGCACCCTACATGAAGAAGCAGCAGCAAGGCGCGATCATCAATCTTGGCAGCATCGCGGGACAAACCGGATTAGGCTCCTCGCTGCCCTACGCCGTGTCCAAAGCCGCTGTCCACGGACTGACCAAATCGCTGGCCCGGGCGCTTGCTCCCGATATTCGAGTGAACTGCATCGTGCCTGGCGCGGTCGCCACCCGTTGGTGGGAAGGGAGAGAAGAGCAAATGAACCTCCTTGCTCCCCATCTTCCCTTGCAGCGCATCTCGACACCGGAAGATATCGCAGCCATGATTAATGCCACCCTGGAGCAGGAAGCCATGACCGGGCAAATCATCACTGTGGATTGCGGTCAGACGTTGTGACGCTGTCCATGTTCCATTCTCCAAGCTTCTCATTCAGCATAGCCTTGGTCACATTCGTCATCATGGACGGTTCGAATTCCAGCCCTTGCTGCATGATTTGAATGGACTGATCTATTTCTCCGAGCTCACGCAGCGTCAATCCGTAATAATAAAAGGCTTCTGCAAACGTTGGCTTTTGCTCCATCAGCTTTTCATAGATTTCCTTCGCTTCCTGATGGCGGCCAAGCAGGTAGTACGTATAAGCCAGGTTATCGAGGATCGTTTTGTCTGAGTCATTATATTCGTAGGCCTCTAGATTAAAGCTCAGGGCCCGATCGAGATCACCGCTCATGACATAGAACATCCCCAAATTGCCATAGCCAATCGAATTTTTGAAGTCGGAGAAGACCGCCTCCATCAATTTAAGCGCTTGCTCTTGCTGTCCGAGCAGCCACAAAGCCAGGGAGTAGTTGATCTTCGCGTTCATTTCCTCCGTACGAGGCAGCTTCAGCTTCATCATCTCCGTCAGGAGCTGCTCCGCCTCCCGGACTTGTCCGTTCTTCAGCAGGACAAAGGCTTGCGAGATCGCATACGACGGCTTCTTGCTCGCACCGTAAGCTTTGCCAAAATGCTCCGCCGCACCTGCAAAGTCCTTTTTAGCAAACAGAGAGTTTGCCTTATAAATCCACATATTGATGCGCAGCTTAAAAGCTAAATAAACGAGTAACGCGGCAATCGCCGCCATGCCATACCATTTCCCGATCCGAAACAATACCAGGATAACAACAATCGGAATAACTACCTTAAGCAGCGGTTTGATCCAAGTCTTCATTTCAACGAAGCTCCTTTATACGCGTTCTAATTTGCGAAATGGTTCAGGCGGCAGCTCCACCCGGATCGGGTCCCGGGGGGCAACCTCTCCCCCTGTCAGCACTATAGCCATAATTCCAGCCTTTCGGATTAGATTTCCGTCCTCGTCGTGATCCAGAACCGCATTTAGCAGTCCGGACTGGAAATTGTCAATTTGTGCACATGGATTGCGAAGTCCCGTGATTTCGATAGCGGCTGTGTTACCGATATACAGCTTGGTGCCTGTCGGCAATTCCAGTAGATGGATCCCGCGTGTGGTAATGTTCTCGCCCAGCTGCCCAGGACCGACGTTAAAACCAGCATCGTGCAGCTCATCGAACAACTCGGAATGGATTAAATGAACTTGACGAAGGTTAGGTTGATCCGGGTTTTGTGCAACGCGTGAACGATGCTTCACGGCTTTTCCCATATGCGCGTCGCCTTCCACTCCCAGTCCTGCAAGCAGTGTTATGACGTCGAGCGTTTCTTTACTAAAGCTATGGGCTGCACTACGGCTAACCGAAACCACTTCTCCAGCTTGAAACAGAAGGTTATTTACCATTGACAACCCCTCACTTCGATAAAAGTATCCTATCCAAATCATAAGCGTAGAGCTTGGAAGTTGCAACGTTCATAGGGTGCAAAAAAAAACTACGGAAGTACAATTAACTAACAGGATATTCCAATGCCTCTGTCGAAATAATTAACAGCTATTTTGACGGAGGTTTTCTTATGCCCTTGCCCAAAAATCGAATTGTTCCTGAGAAAAAAATCTACTATCGTGCGGAAATCGAAAATTGTCCAGATTGCGGACGAAAGCTGAAACGCCATCACACTGCATGGAAGAAAAATGTTGCTACGCTTCAAGGTGTCATTCAGGTC
>NZ_VNJI01000050.1 GCF_007786445.1 Paenibacillus cremeus
ACCAACGGACGATTGGAGGTCTGTTTTATTTGTTGTGCGACGAAGTTGGAACAATGGACTGGGTCGTCGCTCTTCAACAACTGGTCGAACTGATGAATGAAGTTGCCGCAAAGGCAGGAAAGCGAATCTCAACGCTAATTCATCGTCAACTCCAGAATTGGACCGCGGGTTTGCCTAGTTACATCAAGGTCTATTTGCCAATTTCAAGCTGCGAAAGTTGAGATAATAATCATTATAAAATTCGGAATAGCGGTCTACGGGATCGCTATTCTTTGTTTTGTCGCAGGAATCACAAACTTCTGGGTAAATAGCGATATACAATACTCCGCATCCATTGCTATAGGCAAGCCCCCATTTTGACCATACTAGTTGTTAAAACAAAAAACGCCCAGTCCGCAGGCCGATCCTGCTAACTGAGCGGTGTGTGCTTCACATCCGATTGGAATAGTATACCATAATGCGATTCCACTGGCGATATCGTGCGACTCCCTGTTGTCACCGCACCGAAACATCGCTATAATATAGGTTGGCTCTTAGTACCAAGTACTAAGCCGTGGAAAGGATGAACTGAAATGAACAACACCGTTAACGCTTCATATGAGGAATTCAAGTCTATCGTTCTGGATCGCCGCAGCATTCGCAAATATACGGAACAGGATGTTTCCGTCGAAGATATCCGAGAAATCGTGGACTGCGCCCGCTACGCGCCGAGTGATACGAACTCGCAAACCTGGGAGTTCATCGCGGTCAAAAACCGGGACATGATCAAAGAAATCGAGCGCATCACCTGGGAGCAGCTGCACCAACGTGCGGCGGAAGCCGAAGAGCGCGGCTTATCCAAGGAAGCCCGCCTGCTGACCAAGTCGTTCGGGCCTTACGCTACTGCCTTCTCGGACGCGCCTGTCCTGATCGTTTGCTTGGCTACGCCATACAACTCCAAATTCCGGGAGCGGATCTTCGATCCAGTTCAACTAGTGGAGGATGCCGTCTGGGCAGAGGAAGGTATTAAGAGCAGCTGTCTGGCCGCTCAGAACCTGATGCTGGCCGCCCACGCCCGCGGCTTGGGGACTTGCCCGATGACTGGACCGGTACTGCTGGCTCAAGAGCAGCTGCGAACCTACCTGAACATTCGCCCGGAGTGCCAAATCAATATGGTCATCGCTCTGGGGTACCCGTCAGAACGCCCTGCACGTCTGGCTCGCAAAGAAGTCGACGACATTCTTACCATCGTCACCTAAGCACGCACACACCACAAAAGGATGGGTCCAGGCCCTTTTCGCAGCACAGGAACCATCCTTTTTTAACTCCCTCAGCCCTGCTTGGGAGGCACAAAAAAGAAGCAGTCCGCGAGGAACTGCTTCTTTTCCTTTGCTACACCAAATTGTTGTCTAAAGAAAACTATCTGATCGATGTAACTCCAACGAGCAACCGCTTCATGCGGCACCTTCCGAAAGAAACTTATATCGATGCATGCCATCACCGATGAACGGCTTAGGCTATATAGTTAAATTTAGAAATTACAATTTATGAACGTTAGCTGCTTGTGGTCCACGGTTGCCTTGAACGATTTCGAACTCAACCGATTGGCCTTCTTCCAAAGTTTTGAAGCCTTCGCCTTGGATCGCGGAGAAGTGAACGAATACATCGTCGCCACCGTCAACTTGAATGAAGCCGTAGCCTTTTTCTGCGTTAAACCATTTTACTGTACCTTTCAATGAAAACAACCTCCTAGATGTATCGCCATCATGGGCGAATGTGTTAATTATAGCACCGAAACCATTATAAATCAACTTAGGAAACGCTTAATATCGCCGTTTAAGCCTTGTTTTTTTAAGCAAAGCAGCTCGGTGGAACCCGGAATAAACGGCAGCCCGGAACGAAGCACAGAGGCCTCTGCCCCCTCCACGCGAAGCTCCTCGAGAATCAAATCCAAGTGCGGGTATCGCTCCCAGCCTAGCGTATAAATCGGATAAATACGTACCTCGCCTCCCGGCCGGCAAACCCTGAACAGCTCCTTCACCGCATCCCGATGAAAGCTGTAATCGAATTGCTCGTGGTACAAAAACAAGAAGTGACTGCACATCACTAGCTCGAACGTATTGCTCTCAAAAGGAAGCGAGGGCAGTCCAGCGGCGATATAACGCTGATGATCCGTATCCAGCTCATAATCGGTTACAAAACGCTGCAGTGATCGCTCTCGCATCGCCTGATGCTGATCCAAGCTGCCGTAAAACGTCCAATCAAAGCGATCCTCAAGTCCCGCCAGCTTGGCTGTGGAAGTCTCAATCTCCTGCCTGCCATGCTCCCGAATCTCCTCAACGGCCATCCTATAGAGCGGATCCGCAGCCACGGCCTGCTTTCCTCTTCCGCAAGCATAAGCGACAAACGACGACGCTCCCGCGGACACATCAAGGATCGGTCCACTGCCGAGCATCTCTTCCCGCAGCGCAAACATGCGCACATACTCCTCATAGGAGCGGCAAGTCATCGCTACACCGATCTGCTCATACTTTCTCTTCTCATGTCTCATCTCATCTCAACTCTCCTCTACTCATCTAAAAATGAATTCCAAGCCTCCACCCGCCCTCCGGCATGGTGCTGAAGCTTATCGCACATTGTAGCACGCTGAACGAATACTGGCAATAAATTCCTCACGGAGCCCTGTCTGCCTTGATTTTCGGCGTTTAATAAGGTATCATTTTCGCTCATAGACCTATTATTGAATGGAAACGGAGCTTTCAGCCATGATCAAAAAACATACGATATATAAGAAGGACAAATGGAATATGCTGACTGTTGAGGTTAACGGAAAGCAGCTGATTTTAAGGGAAATTTCTGACCAATGGGGCGAGGAATGCCATACGTTTCTCAGCCGTCCGGAGATGATGCACTGGGCGCAGAACCGGTTTGCCAAAGAAAAATTTGATGGCAGCAGCGAAGAGCACGAGAGCATCATGGAAGCGTTCCGCAACGTGTAATACAGGCTTGCTGAACAAAGAGGCTTGACGCACAGCTTGTCTGCTCGATATAATGAGCTCAATTACATAAGGATGTCCTCCAAAGGGGAGTAGCTGTCACAGTAAAGTCGTCAATTCGGGTCCTGATTCAGAACCCCGGCTTTATTGGCAACGATTCTGTTGTTAGCAAGACCTTTGCCGATTAACGGTAAAGGTCTTTTTTGCATGATGATGACCTTTACCACATGCGGTAGAGGTCATTTTTTATGTAAAAAAATACACAATAGAGGAGTGGCTCCACATGGAATTTTTGACAGCGGATTTTTTCACAGCGTTGCTCAGCATCATCCTGATCGATTTGGTGCTGGCCGGGGACAATGCGATCGTCATCGGGCTGGCGGCCCGAAATCTTCCGAAGGTTTATCAGAAAAAAGCCATACTGCTGGGGACGGTCGGGGCTATCGTAATCCGTGCTGCTGCGACTCTGGCGGTGCTGTGGCTCTTGAAGCTCCCCGCCCTGCTGCTCGTTGGAGGCTTCGCATTGATCTGGATTGCCTACAGGCTGCTGGTTGACAAAAAGGAGCACGACATTGAAGCCAAGTCCCAGCTCTGGGCCGCCATCCGCACGATCATGATCGCCGATGCGGTGATGGGCTTCGACAACATCATTGCGGTAGCCGGAGCCGCGCATGGGGATTTCATTCTTGTCATCACGGGTCTAGTCATCAGCGTGCCGATTATGGTCTGGGGCAGCACCCTTTTCATCCGTTGGGTCGAGCGATTCCCTTGGATTACGTACATCGGTTCTGGTGTGCTGGCCTTTACAGCAGGCAAAATGCTGACCGGCGATCCGTTGGTCAAAACGTTCTTCGCGGAATATGACGTGCTGAAATGGATCATCGTCGCCCTCACCGTCTTTGGAGTGCTCGCGGCAGGTCGCTGGAAAAATACGCGCGCTTCGCTCGTCTCCGTCCAAGAGCGAGGCCAGGGTTAGCAGGCGCAGCTGTGCCATAATTTTGAAAAGCGGTGGAAGGAAACGCGCTATCCTTGGCGAAGATAGTGGTTGAGGTGAATTGGTGATGGATAATTCCGCGTCCATTGTGACGTTTATGATCATTTCGTTTGCGCTGGCCCTGATTCTGATTATGAAAAAAGACAGCTTGCCTGCCGGGGTCAAGCGTCCCTTAGCCATCCTTGCGCTGGTGATGGTGGCGTTCTCGTTTGTTCTGATGGTATACAGCTTCTTTTCTGCAGCGGGGTAACGCTTTGGCTCCATTAGACTTCTTCCTATAAATTCCATATACTAATATTTAAGCCGCGCTCCGGTCATACTATAGCGACACATTTTTCCATGGAGCGTGAGCGGCAATGCGTTTTATCCCGCTGCTTTTAACCAGCTTGCTGCTTAGTGGGCCGCTGATGCTATCTGCGGTTCATGCGGGCGGCATCGCGAAACCATCTCAAACGTCAAGGAGGGCTCCCATGAATCAAGTACTGAAGCGCAGTGAGGTTCCCGCGGAAAACCGTTGGAATCTTGAGGACATTTTCAAGGATGAGCAAGCCTGGGAAAAGGAATATCAAGCGAACAAGAAGGCGATGAAGGAAGTCGCCAAGTTTCAGGGCAAGCTGAACAACGCCGCCGATATCAAAACCTGCTTCGACCTCGAGGATCAAATCTCGCTGCAGGCGGAGCGATTGTATGTATACGCCAACATGAAGCACCACGAAGACATGGCTGACCCTACATATCAGGCCTTATCGGATAAATCCAAGAAGCTCAGCGTGGAAGCGAATGAAGCGACCTCGTTCATTTCGCCTGAAATTTTAAGCTTATCGGACGAACAGCTGCAGAAGCTGGTGAACGATCCGGAGCTTGCTTTTTACAAACGTACGCTCGAAGAAATGATCCGGCAAAAGCAGCACGTGCTAAGCAAAGGAGAAGAAGCGCTGCTCGCCCAGGTAGGCAATCTGGCGCAAGCTCCGAGCACGATTTTTGGCATGCTCAATAATGCGGATATGAAGTTCCCGAAGGTGAAGAATGAGAAAGGCGAAGAGGTCGAGCTGACCCACGGCCGCTATATTCAATTCCTGGAGAGCCGGGACCGCAGCGTGCGCAAGCAGGCATTCGAGACGATGTATGCCACGTACGCCAAACAAAAGAACACGATCGCTTCGACGCTGGCTGCGAATGTGACGAACAACATTTTTTATTCGAAGGTTCGCAAGTATCCTTCCGCTCTGGAAATGTCCCTCTTCGGCGACAACATCAAGAAGGAAGTGTACACCAACCTGATCGATGCGGTGCACGAATCCCTGCCGCTGATGCACCGGTATATGGAGCTTCGCAGGAAGCTGCTGAAGGTCGATGAGCTGCACATGTATGATTTGTTCGCTCCGCTCGTCGACGAGTTCGACATGGATATCACCTATGAGCAGGCGAAGCAGACGGTCAAGGAAAGCTTGAAGCCGCTGGGCGAGGACTACCTTAAGGTACTGCAGGAGGGCTTCGACAACCGCTGGATCGACGTCTACGAGAATGAGGGCAAGCGTAACGGGGCGTACAGCTGGGGGGCCTTCGGCACGCATCCGTTCGTACTGCTTAACCACAAGGACAATCTCAACAGCATGTTCACGCTGACGCACGAAATGGGGCATGCGCTCCATTCGTACTTATCGGATGCGAATCAGCCTTATCGCTATGCGCAGTACACCATTTTCCTGGCGGAAGTGGCCTCGACGCTCAATGAAGCGCTGCTGATGGATTATATGCTGCACAAATCCACCGATAAAAAGGAGAAAATGTATCTCCTGACGTACTACATGGATCAATTCCGCACCACCGTGTTCCGTCAAACGATGTTTGCCGAATTCGAGAAAATCATCCATGAGAAAGCGGAAGAAGGCGAAGCGTTAACTCCGCAGCTGCTCAGCAAAATCTACTATGATCTCAACGTGCTCTACTACGGCAAAGACATGGTGGTCGATCAAGATATCGAGATGGAATGGGCGCGGATTCCCCATTTTTACAACAGCTTCTATGTGTATAAGTACGCTACCGGCTTCTCGGCGGCGACGAGCTTTGCGAAGCAGATTTTGGACGAAGGCGCACCGGCGGTGGACCGTTACCTCGGCTTCCTGAAGAGCGGCGGCAGCGACTATTCGATCAACATCTTGAAACGCGCGGGTGTGGATATGTCGACCCCAGAGCCGATCAAGCAAGCGATGAGCGTCTTTAAAGAGCTGCTGGAGCAAATGGAAACCTTAGCGAAATAAACTTAGAAAGCTGAGATTTTGGCGGTAAGCCTGATCTCAGCTTTTTTGTGTGCACCGGAGTTCGGCGTCCAAAGCGGATGTGTTTTTACCTCTTTTTTTAAATTTCAACTAAAGATTCGATTAAATTTCTAAATTGTGTCAATATTCATTGAACTAGCCTTTCGCATTCATTAAGATAGTTGTTGTGAGCTTACCTTACTTAAGACCAGCTCTACTCTACTTTTTCACAGGAAGGAAGACGCTGAAATGGTTGATAGCTGGACTGTGCAAGAGGAGAAAGACTTGTTTATCAGCGCATTTCAACTTTCCGTCAGCGGTATGGCCGTCATGTCAACGGACGGTGTTTTTATCCGTGTAAATCCCGCCCTCTGCCGCATCTTGGGATACTCCGAGGAGGAGCTGGTCGGTATGAAGCTCGCCGACGTCACTCACCCGGACGATCTGGAATACAGTCTTTCGTTCGCCTCCAAAATGCTGAATGAAATTCAGCTGCAATACCAATTCGAGAAGCGCTACCGGCATCGCAGCGGTAATACGATCTGGGCGTACATAACCGCCTCTGTAATTCATTCGCAGCAAAATAGCAGCAAATATTTTTTTACACAGGTCCAAGATATTACGGAACGAAAAGAAGCGGAAGCCGCGGCCGACCGCTCGAATAAACTCATGATTCAAACGCTGGAGAGCATCTCCGACGGCTTTATCTCACTGGATTCCAGCGGCTGCTTCACCTATGTGAATAAGGCAGCGGAACAGTTCCTCGGGCGTTCGAGGTATGAGCTGCTTGGCGGCATTATATGGGATTTATTCCCTGAATTGAAACAATCCGAGGTATACACCGAATATTTGAAAGCCGCAAGCTCATCGGAGCCGAGCTCTTATGAAACATACTACGC
The DNA here is from genome assembly GCF_007786445.1 of Paenibacillus cremeus. Classification (GTDB taxonomy): domain Bacteria; phylum Bacillota; class Bacilli; order Paenibacillales; family NBRC-103111; genus Paenibacillus_G; species Paenibacillus_G cremeus. The sequence goes on from NZ_VNJI01000050.1 coordinate 7,127, forward strand.
CCCGCTGGATCGCTGGCTGGAGCTGCATACCCACCCCTCTGCCGAAGCCTTCTCCGTGTACTTTCGGGATATTTCTGACCGCAAAGCAGCCGAATGCAAGCTGCGCGAAAGTGACGCGCTGTACCGCATGATCACGGAGCACAGCACGGATATGATCTCCAAGCATGATAACACCGGCTGCTACATGTATGTCTCGCTTGCTTGCCGCGCCCTGCTTGGCTACGAGCCGGACGAGCTGCATGGCAGGAACATCTACGACTTGATCCATCCAGAGGATTATTCGCTCGTCCGTGAGGGCGTGCTGCTGCTGGCGAATCAGCCGGATACGACCGTCTCTTCCTATCGCATCCGCCGAAAAAACGGAGAGTACATCTGGTTTGAAACGACCGTTCGCATCATCCAGCCCGGAACGGAGGGGACGCCTGAGTATTTATGCGTCTCGCGGGACATTTCAATCCGCAAGCAGGCGGAATACCAGCTGATGCAAACGAATGAACGACTGCAGATGATATCCAAGATCGACGCGCTGACCGGTATTTCCAATCGCCGTCACTTTGACGAAAGCTATGCCAAGGAATGGAAGCTGGCCGCCCGCCTTGAAACGCCGCTGTCGATCATCCTGCTCGATATCGACTATTTCAAGCTTTACAATGATTCCTATGGCCACAGCGAAGGTGACGTGTGTCTGCGGCGTGTAGCGGATGCTCTGCGCAAAGGCGCTCGCCGCCCAGGCGATATTATTGCGCGCTATGGCGGGGAGGAATTCGTCATCATTCTGCCGATCACCGATGAGGTCGGCGCCCTGGTCGTGGCCGAGCAGCTGCGGGCCGAGATCGAACGGCAGAGCATCCCTCACGGCTCCTCAGATGTATCGCCGTTCGTCACGATCAGCCTCGGAGTGGCCACGCTAGTCCCTACCCGCGAGCTGTCCCCGCTGGAGCTGCTGATCCAGGCCGACAAAGCCTTGTATCAAGCAAAGAAAGAGGGCCGCAACCGGGTCGTCAGTCATAACGCATCGAAATAACGGGCACCGTTTCTTCCGGCGTGAAGGGACGGTGTTTTTTGTTGAAAAAAATTTGTTCCTTTGGAGGAAAAATTTGAAACATCCGGATCCCTTATTGCGTTAGATAGGTAGATTGGAACAAGTTGCAATAACATTGACAACTGTTATCGTAAAAAGATTCGTTGGCAGTTGCAATAACATTGACAACTGTTATCGTAAAAGCTTCGATAGCAGTTGCAATAAGGGGGAATTTATTGTGAGGAAGACACCATTTCTGGGGGGCATTTTGGCGCTGTCCCTGCTGGCCTCGACGGCTCCAGGAGCGACCAGCTTGGCTGTGGCGCAGGCTGCACCGATCGCACTCATCCTAAACGGCAGTCCGGTGACCTTTACGGTAGCTCCGCAGCTGGTCGGGAGCACTATGATGGTACCTCTCCGCGACCTCTCCGAGGCGCTCGGCGTGACGGTAGATTGGGACGAGACCGATCAGACAGCCTCCGCCTCGAAGGGCGAGCGCTCCATTCAGCTGACCGTCGGCAGCAAGGAAGCCAAGCGTAACGGACAATCCGTCGTGATCGGCGAGGGGCCGCAGATTGCAAACGGCAAGCTGCTCGTTCCGCTGCGCTTTTTCAGCGAAACGTTCGACTTCAATGTGTATTGGGACGGCCTGAACCTAAGCGTATCGATCGTGGACGCGGACAAAAGCTTGCCGACCGTCGGCTCGCTGGACCGGCTGCAGGAGCTGCTGAAGGATTCCGCAGTCGCAAGCAGTGCTACAGGTGTAGGCTCCGGCGCCATGCTAGGCGTCACCTCCATGGTCAGATCCGAGGCTGCCGTGGCTTCGGACGCGAAATCGGCTGCCCCAGCGGCTGGTGCAGCCGCACCAAGTGCAAGTGCTAAAGCACCAACAGCTGCTCCGGCGTCTCCGGTGGCGGATGCCGCACCGGGATATTCCTCCACGAACGTGCAGGTTCAAGGAGTGGACGAGGCCGATGTGATCAAAACCGATGGCCAGTACATCTATCAAGTTAACCGGAACCGAGTCCTCGTCTCCAAGGCGTATCCGGCTGAGAGCATGACTGTCGTCAGCAGCGTCTATTGGTCTGATCCTAATTTTAACCCAAGGGAAATTTACGTGGATAATCAGCACCTGGTTGTCGTGGGAAGCACCTTCTACCCTGCCCCGGTCCCTGCTGGATCACAGCCTCAGCAGAATCAAGGCTCCGGTGGAGCAGCTGTGCCAATGCCGGCGGTCGATCAGCCGAGTGTGCAGGCGTTTCCTGCAGACAGCATAAACAGCATCAGCAGCAAAAAGCTGTTGATCTATCCGGGTTATCGCGGTGGACGCTCCATGACCAAGACGCTCGTTTATGAGCTGGGGGACCGTACGAACCTGAAGCAGGTGCGCGAAGCGGAGCTCGAGGGCAACTATCTCTCCTCGCGCAAAGTGGGCGACTCCCTGTACGTCGTGACGAATAAATATATGAACTATTACGGCCTGCTGCGCACGGACGCGACCCCGGCCGAGAAGCAGGATGCCGCTGCTACGCCGGTTTACCGCGATTCAGCAGCCGGTGACAGTTTGGTCTCGATCGGCTATGAGGATATCCGCTATTTCCCTAAAGCGATTGAACCGAATTACCTGCTCGTAGGCGGCATGAACCTCAGCCGTTCGGACCAAAAAATGCAGGTGACCAGCTATCTGGGCTCCGGGCAAAACGTGTACGCTTCACAGTCGAATTTGTACATTGCCGTGAACGAATATGAAAAAGCGGCAGCGACGACAGACCCTGTACCTATGCCTGCAACATCACCAGGAACGCCAGCCGTCATGCCGGTTCCGATCATTCCTAGGCCAGTGGATTCCAGCACCGCCATCTATAAATTCGCAATGAACGATGGATCAGTCCGGTACACGGGACGAGGCAAAGTGCCGGGCCATCCGCTGAATCAATATTCCATGGATGAGCAGGACGGCTACTTCCGCATCGCCACGACGAGCGGCGAGACATGGCGCAACGACGAATTCACGTCGAAAAACAATGTGTACGTCTTAAACGAAGCGATGAGCGTCACTGGAAAAATCGAGGACATCGCGCCAGGAGAACGGATCTACTCTGTCCGGTATGCCGGCAATCGCGCCTACATGGTCACCTTCAAGCAAGTAGATCCGCTATTTGTCATCGACCTGAAGGACCCTACAGCACCTAAAATCGTCGGCAAGCTGAAAATTCCAGGTTACAGCGATTATTTACAGCCTTATGATGAGAACCACATCATTGGCTTCGGTAAAGATGCCGTCGTGCTTCCAAACAAGAACGCACCGGCAGGCACGGATACCGGTATCGCTTATTATCAAGGCATGAAGCTGGCGATGTTTGATGTGACCGATGTGGAAAATCCGAAGGAAATGTTCAAGGAGTCGATCGGGGATCGCGGGACGGATTCGGAGCTGCTGCATAACCCGAAGGCGCTGCTCTTCTCCAAAGAGAAAAACCTGCTAGCCTTCCCGATAACCGTAACAGAGGTCAAAGATAAATCGAATCCGACCGCCTACGGCGAATTCGCCTTCCAAGGAGCTTATGTGTACCAGCTCGATCTTGAAAAAGGCTTCCAGCTTCGCGGCAAAATTACGCATTACACCGCCGAGGATCTGCAAAAATCCGGGTACAAGGGCTATGTATACGGTAAAAACATTGAGCGCCTCTTGTACATTGGCGATACGCTGTATTCCTCCTCGCAGAGCCAGCTCAAGGCCAATGACCTGAAGGATCTGCACGAAATCGGGAGTTTGACCCTGCCGGCCCCAACGCCAAAAAAGCCAAAGCCGTAAGGCTTGGCTTTTGGGCCTCCATCAAGTACAATGGCTAAAGAGAAATTAGGTTGCTGCCTGGCTTGGCAGCGTTTGGAGGCACAATCGGCATGGTTACCGGAATTATTATTCTCTGCGTTGTAGTCGCCCTCGTCATCTCGTGGAGCGCCATCTATGTCACGAATAAAGCATATGCTCGCAAAGACCGAGACGACGATTAATAGATGGCTAACGTAATCGCTAAGCTGACAGCTCCGCCGATCAGCGAGCTGATCATATTGACGGCGTCGTTCGTCATGAACGCCGCCCCCCGAATCGAAACCGCTACTGTCCCGCAGTGGCGGTTTTTTTCGATTTCTCGGCCGCAGACTTGGCAGCGGTACATGGCCTGCAGCACGGCGCCAAGCCACGAATCGGCGAGCGAGCCGGCCAGCCCTCCGGCGAGGCCCAGCAGCGCCAGCGCCGCAGCGGTGCTGGCGTAGCCTGGGGCTGCGGGTGCGCGCAGCGCCCAGGCCACGGCGCTGATGAAGAGGCCTCCGGCGCAGGAAGCGGCGAAGCCGAGCGGCGTGATGCCGCCCGAAGTGCCGGCGGGCACGGTACGGCCGCTGACGATGGAGCGTGGCAGCGTGCGGCTGAGGCCGCCGATCTCCGTCGCCCACGTGTCCGCGTTCACCGTGGCCATGACGCCGACGAAGGCGGCCCACCACGCCGGGTGAGGCGTTATGGCGTTGCCTAGGCACAGCACAAGCCCGAGCCCGCCGTTGGCCAGCACCTGCCCCGCGTCCCGGCGTCCGCTCTTGGCGTAGCCGCTTTCCAGCGCCGCCTTCTTGCGGCTTTTCCACTTGGAGAGCAGCGTGGACGAAAGAAAGAACGCGATCAGCGTTCCGAACCATGCGAGACTGCCGGCCGCATACATCAGCGTCCCTAGAATGACGGCTGCCACCATTCCGGAGAGCGTCAGTGAGCGCTTCATGTAAGCCGCTCCGGCGATCACGAGGCTGCCAACGAGTCCAATGACTACTTCGAGCATAGTGTCCTCCACCTCTCTTCCATTACGCGTTCCGGTGAATTTTGCAGCTTTTTGACGAAATCTTAGGTTTACAAGGCTACAGACATTATAATATGATTTTGGTAATTATGGAAAACGGTCATCAGAGGAGAGGATCCGAGTGCACGAATCGTATGAGCTGGAGGAAATAAGGGTGAAGCAAGACTTGGAACCGCAGGAGATGCTGCGTGTCATTTTCGATTATGCCGCCAAAATCGCCAACGAGCGCCGATTGGATCACCTGCTCATGCTGATGGCCGATATGGGACGCGAGATGATTGTATCCGACCGCTGTACCGTCTGGCTGCTCGACCGGCATAAGCAAGAGCTGTATTCGACCGTAGCCCATGGCGTCCCCCCGCTTCGCCTGCCTATGAGCGCCGGCTTGGTCGGACATGCCGTCACGACGGGACAGCCGATTTTTATCGATGATGCCTATACGAACGAAGAATTCAAAGACGTACTGCAAAAAGGTGCCGTCCAGATGGATCAACAGACCGGCTATCGCACCAAGGCGCTGATGGTCGTTCCCTTCCGCAATAACGAGGGCGAAATTATGGGTGCTTATCAGGCGATCAACAAGCTCACGAAAGGTGAGCAGTTCACACCGAAGGACCTGGATCACTTGACCCTGGCTGCCTCCTATGCCGGGAAGTCGCTCGAATCGGCGCTGCTCAGCAATGAGATCGAGGAGACGCAGAAGGAGATTATTTTCACCATGGGGGAAATCGGCGAGAGCCGGTCCAAGGAAACGGGCAATCACGTCAAACGGGTGGCGGAATACTCCTACCTGCTGGCCCTCGGACTTGGCATGAGCGAAGAAGAAGCGGACCTGCTCAAAGTAGCATCGCCTATGCACGATATCGGCAAAGTGGCGATCCCCGACGCGGTGTTGAAAAAGCCCGGAAAGCTCACCGACGATGAATTCGATGTCATGAAGTCGCATACGCTCATCGGATACAACCTGCTCAAAAGCTCCAAACGGCAAATCCTCAAAACCGCCGCCATCGTGGCCCATCAGCATCATGAGAAATGGAACGGACGCGGCTACCCCTGCGGTCTGCAGGGCGAGGAAATTCACATCTTTGGCCGCATCACAGCGATTGCGGACGTGTTTGATGCACTCGGGAGCGATCGTGTGTACAAGAAGGCGTGGGAGCTGGACCGCATTCTGAATTTGTTCAAGGAGGAGCGCGGTCATCACTTTGATCCGCAGGTGGTGGATGTGTTCATGGAGCAGCTGCCTAAGATTTTGAAGGTGCGTGACCAATACTCAGATCTGGCCTTAGCCTAAAAAATATACGAAGGGGCGGTCCCCAAGTAGGTTTCAGCTACTTGGACCGCCCCATTGATTTATTGGCTTGTGCTCGCGAACGTAATAAATTGCAGCCAGTCGTATTCGGTCATATCATGCTTCCCCGTCCTCAGGTGATACCCCATTGCCCGGCTATGCATTGGAGAGTCCGGCAGCGGCATACGTTTTATGCCCAGCCCTTCCAGCCCATAGAGCTTATATACCGGTTCGGCATAAACAAGCGATAGAAACTCCGACTCCGGATCAGCCCATAAATCCTCCGTAGCGCTGGTTACATATACCGGCCTTGGGGCCATTAACGCCAGGAGCATGTGCTGATCGAACGGCAGCTCGTATTCCCGGTCCTTGAACCATTTATAGTTTTCGTTGAACCAATGCGGGAATTTTTCGTTAATTTGGCCGATCGTCTCTCCTTTCTTGCCTCTTGCCAAAGCCGCCCCCGTACAACCGGAGTTATTGCTGATGACTCTGGCGAACCGCTCGTCAATCGCGCCGGCCCACAAAGCGGTTTTCCCGCCTCTTGAATGTCCGACAAGCGTTACATCGGCGGAGTCGATATCGGAATCCGTTTCCAAATAGTCCATAACCCTACAAGCGCCCCATGCCCAAGCAGCAATGGTTCCCCATGCATCGGGACTACGGCCCTCCGACTTGGAATCGAAGATCCCATGTACGCCGTTTTGAAAATCGTCATGCTCATCAGGGTCTACATCCGCGTTGTTAAATACCGCAGCGGCAAACCCTTGCGATAGAATGGTTTCAGCCGGCCAAAAGGGGGACACGTTCTCCCTTTCCGGATCCATATGCTCCAAACCGCGATTATTGATCAGCAGAAATAGAGGCGACGGCTTCGTCCGGTTCGTCGGAATAAACAGGAGCAGCTTAATACTCCCTTCGCCTCCTGAGCCTTCGTAGCGGATCTCGACTTGCTTTCGGACAGCGGCTCCATTCATCATGCCAGGCGTCGTTTCTACGTGGAAGTGTAAGGTTGATGGACGCTGCAGCGGTTCTCTACCAAAAACAAATGTCCGGTATAGCTCTACAATCTCTGGACGGCGCTTCTGCCTCCACTGCTCGACTGCAGCTACACGGTCTCCGTCTAACGTATACAGCGGGTCAGGCAATTTACGCTCGCCGCTCTCAGGAACAAAATGCATTACGGTCGGCAGCTCTGTCATCGTCATCCTCCTCGTGCTTCATCTAACCCTACACGCCCCACTTGGCTCTGGCTTCCTCATGGACATTGGGGTTGTTTTGTTCCAGGCATAGTGCCCTTTCGGCTTGGCTCCGATCCACCGCTCATCTACCGGCTCTGAGCAGAGCTGATAGCGGGTGTCCGCACTAAGGCGATAGCGATTCGTCGAGTTATTCATCGAAGCATGCAGGGTGAACATCCCGAAGATAATGACATCCCCTGCGGCAAAAGAAGTTGTGGCCCACTGTCCGCCAAACTTCTCGACGATCTCCAGCGGGTCTTCCGATATCCAGCCCTTTTCGATATTGTCGCGGTCGACGTCCATTTGCCCGTACGTTTCTTTCATTTTGTGAAACCGATGTGAACCGACGCATACAGCCAGCGGGCCTTGAAGCAGTGGCACATCCCCGAGCGGCGTCCACATCGTATACAGATTCTTCGTCCCCCGCCCCATGTACACAATATCGTAATGCGCGCCGGTGTTGTCCCCCTGAGCAATCGCCCGAGGCCATTTGAAATCGTAGGTCATCGCTTCCCCACCCAAAAAATCACGGACAAAGTCCATCACGTTAGTTCCATTCACAAGCCGGTAAAATGCCCGCCGTCAGCACATGCCGCAAAAGCGCGGCATTCCACGGTGCCCGCCATCCGGAGACGGAGCAGCAGCTGGATGCCGCTCGTGGAAGCCGCGCAGGATGAATTTCATTTCTCCAAGCTGTTTAAACGGCACTACGCCGTGTCTCCCAGCAAGTACCGGCAGCATTTGAGACTGGCATGTAACAGAAAAAAGAAAAAAGCACACCAACTCCGTTCAAACAGGAATTCGAGTGCTTTTATCCAGCTTATTTGGTGAGCCGTGCAGTAAACGCGCCGAACGATTCGCCGCCCCAAAGCAGCTCCAATCGGTCTCCATCCTGGATGGCGGCCACGCCGGCCGGGGTTCCGGTATAAATGATATCGCCTTGGCCCAAGCCATAGTGACGCGCAACATAATCAATAACGGTCTGGAAATCGAAAATCATGTCGTTCAGATTGCCCCGCTGCACCTCTTGCCCATTCTTCTCCAGCGTGTATTCGACCTGCTTCGTCTGTTCGAAGCCCGGAAACGGACGGAAGTCCGACAGCGCCGCCGAATTCAGGAAGCCTTTGGCAGGCAGCCACGGATGCCCCTTCTTCTTCACGACGGATTGTACGTCCCGCAGCGTAAAATCAATGCCGAGCGCCAGCCCGTCCACCAGCTCATCGACCGTGAGCCCCGGCTCATAGCCGCGTCCGATGCGCAGCACCAGCTCCGCCTCGTAATGCACCTCACCGCGGGTTCCCGGCAGCTCAATGTCCTCGCCGTTAATCGCGACCAGCGCGTGCGTCGGCTTCGTGAAAATCATCGGCTCCTCCGGAATGTCATTGCCGAGCTCCGCCGCATGCAGCCCGTAATTGCGTCCAACGCAGTAAATGTTGCGAATTGTCTCGTTGTTCATGGCTGATCATCCTTTTCCATCGAATTCGGATCGTATGGATTCCGATTTCATTATATGCCTCGCTCAGTCAAATCTCAACGCGCGTTTCCAGCTTGCGGTGCTCCTCCCGGAATCGGGTGGGCGGCATGCCGTTGAGCTTTTTGAACGTTTTGCTAAAATGATACTCCTCCAAATAGCCGCACACCTCGGCGATTTCACGGATCGTCAGCTCCGAGTACATCAAAAACCGGCGCGCATGCTCATTTCGGATGTGGCTGTGATACTGCTTCGGACTCATGCCGAGCGACCTTTGGAACATTTTGCGGAGATAGGAGACCGAGATGCCGTACTGCTCAGCGAGCGATTCCATCTTGACCTCGGAGGCGTAGGCGTTCTCCAAATGATCCTTCACCTTCTCGTACGCCTGCTGGCCGGAATCGGGCGCCGTACCGTCCCGCTCCAGATTCGTATGCACCTCGTGCATAACCGCAAGCAGACTGCTCTTGCTCAGCACGGCTCCACCGCTGGAGCCGGGAACCCAGGCCTGATGCATGTGCCGAAACAGCGCACCAAGCTTCTTGGCCCGCTCCGGCTCGAACGAGCGCAGAAACGGAAGGTCCAGCTCCCTAATCGGTGTCACGCCGCCCCATCCCGGCTTATATTCCACCTCGGCGCAGTCGAACAGCACCATCGTCATCTGCAGCGGAAAGTGGGCATCCGAACGCATCGACATTTGCAAGCCGGGCGGCATGTAAGCCAGAGTACCTCCGCTGACTGCATGCTCCTGGTCCGTCACGAAGACTCCTTTGCCCTCGTGGATCCAATAGAAGGTATGAACGCCCGTATTGTTGCGGACATCCGTCCAGCCAGGGACCGTCGGTTTGCCAAGCACCCATTCGATATGAAAGGTCAGACGGTTAAGATCGTAGGACATCGGCCCCTTCTCCTTCCCTGCTCAGCCTGCGAGCTATTCGGTCGTTTTCTTCGTATCAGGCACAGACGAAGGCTGCTGCTTCGGCGCAGTCTCGGTTGATTTCGGCGTCTGCGAAGGCTTGGCTGCCGGCTCGGATGAAGTTGGCTTCTTAGGCGGCTCCACAGCTTTTCCCGGCGTCTCACCGGATTTCGGCGGCTCGGACTTCTTGCCCGGCTCTGTCGAAGGCTTGGCCGTCGAGCCGCTGCTTGTACTGCCGCTTCCACTGCCGTTTCCTGCTGCTCCCGTGCCTCCGCCAGTGCCCGTTCTGACGCCTGACGGCTCCGCTGGAGATTTGACGGGGTCCGTTGCGAACAAATTAAGAGGCCCTTGCTCGATTCGGCCTTCCGTGTCGACCTTGGCATTGATGGACAGCTGGCTCATCCGCTCAAACAGCTTGCGGCCATCCTCCTCCACCATGCGAATCGGCTGCGCCCATTTCGTTAAAATCGGAACCATGCTGAGGCTGCAAGCCCGCGCCTTCGTGCACGCCGCTTCCAGAATCATGCTGTCCCAGGTTTCCGCATTCTCGTTGGTCGTAAAAATAAAATTGCCCAAGCTGTATGCGATCCACTTGCCCTTGTATTGCTCGAACCCTTGCAGCACATGAGGATGGCTCGCAATGACCAGATCCGCCCCTTGGTCGATATACTGGTGCGCGAGGTCCGTCTGCGTCTTATTCGGACGTTCCTTCCGCTCCTCGCCCCAATGGGAGATCACGACAACCAGATCGGCCTCCGCCCGTGCCGCAGCGATGGCTTCCAGCGGCAACTTCGCGTCGTACGTCCCGGCAATGCCCGGCTTCGCCTTCGCCGCATACCAGCTCGCCTCCGGCACGACCCGGCTGAAGCCGAGAAACGCCACCTTGATCCCCTGCTGCTCCACAATCACCGGCTTGTACGCGTCCTGAAGCGTTCTCCCGGCGCCTACATGCAGCAAGCTTTGGCCGTCCAGGTGGTCCAGCGTGTCGAGCAGGCTGTCCGGTCCGTAATCCATGCTGTGATTATTCGCCAGGTTGACCAGGTCGATGCCCGCCTTCTTCAATTCCGGCAGCGCAGCAGGCGACGAACGATAGACATACTCCTTCGATTGGGCAGAGCCTCTCGTCGTGATCGGCGTCTCTAGATTAGCCACGGCGATATCCGCCTTCTCCAAATATTGCTTGACGTATTTGAACGGATAGTCGTATCCGTTTTTTTGCAGCAGCTCCTCTACCTTGCTGGCAAACATGACATCCCCAACGAACGACAGCTTGACTTGTGTTTCCGGTGGCTTCGGATCCGCCGGCTTGCCCGCATCTACCGTGCTGACGGCGGAAGGCGGCACCGTCGGCGACGACTTGGTCCCGCCTGCGCCTCCTCCCGATCCACGGGCCTCCGCAGCCACCTCACCCGGCGCCTGCCCTGACGGGCGGTCTAAATATTGAATCAAATAAGCGAATGCACCAATGGTGATCACCGTTAATAGGCCGATTTTGAGCCACTGCGTCCGCTGCAGTTTCGTTTCTTTCTGCTGTTTATGCTTTTGTGAGCGCGATGATGAAATGATAACCTACTCCTTTGACTTTCAACCTGCACGACAATCTGCTTTATTATACCAAACCAGCGCGCTGTGGTCATGGGCTAAAATGCCAAAATTCGATTGCTTTCGACGGTTAGCGTCTAGTAATCTGGAAGCCCTCTCATTAAAATAGAAGCTATACTAGAGTACGAGGAGGCTCCTTCGCCAATGAATAGAATCGCCATCATCTCCGACATTCACGCTAATCTGCCTGCACTGGAGGCCGTCTTGAAGGATATCCGCCGCCGCCGCATCAAGCAGATCATCTGTCTCGGCGACCTGGTGGGCAAGGGCCCTCAGCCGGCAGAGACGGTCGATCGGATTCGCGCAGTGTGCGAGCTGACCATTCAAGGCAATTGGGATCACGGCATTAATCAGCCTCAAGATAAAGAAGCCGGCCTTTGGCAGCAGCAGCAGCTGGGGTCCGAACGGCTCCGCTATTTGGCCGAGCTCCCCTTGGCCGCCGAGCTGCTCATGAGCGCTAGACGCATCCGGCTGCTGCACGCCTCCGCGGACAGCATCTACCATCGGGTGCTCCGCAAAGCTGATAAGAAAGAGAAGCTCGGCATGTTCACCAACACCGAGCTGACCGGCGGATTTCACGGCGACCCAGAAGTCACACCGGATGTGGTCGGCTACGGTGATATTCATGTTCCGTTCGTCCAGACGCTGAAGTCCAAGGACAAGAAAGGCTTGCTGCTGTTCAATACGGGCAGCGTCGGGGCTCCCTATGACGGGCTCCCTCAAGCAAGCTACGTCATTCTGGAGGGGGTCAAAGACAGCGAGGCGCCGGCTCCCTTTTCCATCCAGCTGGTACGCGTCCCTTACGATATCGAGAAGGTCATCGCCTTGGCCGAGCAGCTGCAGATGCCGGGGCTGAATCGGTTCCGCTATGAGATGCGTCATGGGCTGGAGCAATAATCCAGCGATCCTGTGTGCAAACGTCATAATTGTGTTACAATAATTGGAGATTATAATACCATTGGTAAATTGTGAAAGAAGGTACCACATTGGCTCGCTGGAAAATCAACATGATTGTCCTGTGGTTCGGCAATTTTCTGGTGATGGGCGGCATGACGATGATTGTCCCTTTTCTGCCGCTTTATATCCAAGAAATGGGGATCCATGACCAACACCAAGTAGCGATGTGGGCGGGCTTTATTTTTGCGGCCAACTTCGTCACTTCCTTTGTCTTCCAGCCGATCTGGGGCGGCATGGCTGACCGCTACGGACGCAAAGTGATGCTGCTGCGCTCCGGCTTCGGGATGGCGTTCGTCATGGCGCTCATGGGCTTCGCACTCACACCCTGGCATCTGCTCCTGCTTCGCATGCTCAACGGAACGATCTCCGGCTTTGTGCCGGCAGCCGTCGCCTTGCTCTCCGCCAATACACCGCGGGAGCGAATGGGTCTGGCTATGGGCACCTTGCAGTCTGGGGGGGTGGCCGGAACGATTCTGGGACCGCTCTTCGGCGGCCTGCTTGCGGAATGGATTGGCTTTCGGCCGATCTTCTACATAACCGGCGGCTTACTGTTCATCGCCTCCTTGCTGACCATGTTCCTCGTAAAGGAGACGTTCGACAAAGGAAAAGCCCAAGCCCGATCCAATCAGTCCCTCTTCCAAACCTTAAAGGAGCTCAGCAAGACCAAAGAGCTGCCGGCATTGTACTCCGTCACCTTCGTGATTCAGTTTTCCATCCTGAGCTCGATGCCGCTCATTCCGCTCTTCGTCCAGGAATTGCATCACAGCGCCGAAATGCTGGCGTTCTACGCCGGGCTGGTCGGTTCGGTCACCGGGTTCTCCAATATGATCGCCTCTCCGCTGCTTGGCCGCATGGGCGACCGTTGGGGTCCGAACAAGGTGCTGGCCATCGCCCTTGTCGGGGCAGGCATTTTCTTCATCCCGCAGGCGATGGTGACGAACATTTGGCAGCTGTTTGCCGCACGCTTTATGCTCGGAGTGTTCATGGGAGGGCTGCTGCCTTCCGTCCAGACGCTCATCCGCCAGTATACGCCCAACGGGATGGAGAGCCGCTCCTTCGCGTTCAATTCCAGCGCGCTCTCTCTGGGCAACATGCTGGGGCCGATTATCGGCGGGGCGCTCTCGGGCTGGATTGGCATTCGCGGAATCTTCTTGATCGCCACGTTGCTGCTGTTTCTCAATGCGCTCTGGGTTCGCCAAACGCTCTTTCACCGTGCAGCGGCGAAGCCCGCTTCCGACCGTTCACCGTAAGTGCTGTTTTTACCCCGCAGGAGGTGCTCTTTTTTTGAAAATCAATGTCAAAAAGGTGTTATTCATCCTGGTGTGTGCAGAATTCATGATTTGGTATTACGGCAGCCTGGAGGTTCATCACTCCCCCCAGCCCATCGTGCTGCAGCAAGACCAGCCATCCCAAGCCAAGCAAACGCCCATCACGCATCCGAAGCATGGCCTTAAGAAAGCTTCTTGACGCACGAAAAAAGCGGTTCCCATGCACAGTGCTGCACAGGGACCGCTTTTTCATTGCCAGTCGATTATCGGACTCTGGCCATCGCCAATCCGTCATACGCCGGAAGCAGGACGCCCTCCAGCCGAGGATCCCGAGCCATCCTCTCGTTGAACTCACGCATGCGGGTCACCGAGTTTCCCTTCGATGCAGGGTCCATCGTCTTGCCGTGCATCAGTGCATTGTCTCCTAGAATAATGGCGCCAGGATTGGCCAGCTTGATGGCCCACTCCAAGTAATTCGGGTAATTCCCCTTATCCGCATCAATGAAAAAGAGATCAAACCGCTGCCCTTCCGCCCCCAAGGCTTCCAGGCTGTCCAGCGCCTCCCCGATGCGGTATTCCACGATATCGCCGAACCCGGCCTCGCGTAAATGCTGGTGAGCCAGGTCCGCATACTCCTGCTTCAGCTCTAAGGAGATGAGCTTGCCATCCGCCGGCAGTCCGCGGGCCAAGCAAATCCCGCTGTAGCCGCCCAGCGCGCCGATTTCCAGCACCTGCTTCGCCCCGATCATCTTCACCAGCAGTGTCAGCAATCGACCGTACCCTGGCGCGATCGAAATTTCCGGCATATCCTTCGCTCGAATCCCCGCTTTGACCCGTTCCAGCTGCTCGTCCTGCTCGAGCAGCGCGTCTACATACTGCTCTGCCGTTTGAGGTGTCGACATGTTCGTTCCTACCTTCCCTGCCGCCTTTCCCTTCTAAAGGTGCGGCCGTTTGTATAATTCTATCTAATATCCTATAATAAATAAATTGATCTTATGCTTCAACTTCAATCACCTTCAATAACCTGCTGGAACTGATCCAATGGAGTGAATAACGACTATGTCAACGAATTCCCCTGTGTCGTCCGCCGCACCGCAAGCACCTATGGCGGGCCACGGACCCATAGAATTAATCGCTACTACGCCGATGGGCCTCGAAGCCGTCGTCGCCCGCGAAGTCCGCGAGCTCGGCTACGAGCACGTGACCGTCGAGAACGGCCGCGTCACCTTCACGGGCGATGCGCTAGCCATCTGCCGAGCCAACCTGTGGCTGCGCTCCGCCGACCGTGTGCTGATCAAGATGGCCCAGTTCAAGGCAACGACCTTCGACGACTTGTTCGAAGGCGTCAAAGCGCTTCCTTGGGCCGATTGGATTCCCGAGGACGCTGAGTTTCCGGTTGAAGGCCGCTCGCACAAGTCGCAGCTGTCCAGCGTCCCGGCCTGCCAAGGCATCGTGAAGAAAGCGGTCGTGGAGAAGCTGAAGCTGGCCTACGGCACCGAGTGGTTCCGCGAGACCGGCGGACGCTTCGTCATTGAGGTGGCGCTGCTGAACGACATCGCCACCATCACGCTGGACACGACCGGCCCCGGCCTGCACAAGCGCGGCTACCGTAAGCTTGTTACCGAAGCACCGCTGAAGGAAACGATGGCCGCCGCGCTCGTGCAGCTCAGCCGCTGGCAGCCGGAGCGCCCGCTCTACGACCCGTTCTGCGGGTCGGGCACGATCCTGATCGAGGCCGCGATGATCGGGTGGAATCTGGCGCCGGGCTTACGGCGCCGCTTCAACGCCGAGGCGTGGCCGCTCGTGCCGGAGGCACTGTGGGAGCAGGCCCGCGAGGAAGCCTACGATCTGGTGCGGGATGATGTCCCGCTCCAGATCGCAGGCTCGGACATCGATCCGGACGCGATCGATGTGGCACTGGCCGCCGCCAAGGCGGCCGGGCTGGCGAACGAAGTGAGCCTGCAGGTGCTGCCCGTCGGCAAAGCGCGACCGCTGGGCGACTATGGCTGCATCATTACGAACCCGCCGTACGGTGAACGGCTCGGCGAAGCCAAAGAAGTCGAGCGGGCGCTGCGACAGCTCGGCGAAGTTTACTTGCATCTGCCCACCTGGTCATCGTTCATCTTAAGCCCCAGCAAACAAGTGGAGCATTATATGAGCCGGCCGGCCGACAAGCGGCGCAAGCTGTTCAATGGCCGCATCGAGTGCGCATTATATCAATACTTCGCTCCGGGCGGATTGTACGGCTGGCGCAAGGACAAAGAACAACAGGAAAGCCCCGGCTCCAAGTAGGAGACCGAGGCTTTTTTATATGATTGAGCGGCCTTCACTGAAGTGGCCTTATTTACGATTCATACCGATCAGCCAGCTCAGCTTCCGGCGGTGGCGCTTGGAACGGGGCAAGAAGGCAGACTCGCCTGCCGGTTGGTCGTCAAGCTTCTCGTTGGATGGCGCATGTGGATCCTTCGCGAGCAGCAGGTGTAGTTCCTCTTCCGAAATGCCCTGATTGGTCATGAATGGTTCCTCCGATTCCGCTAATATTATCTTGCTGCTACCCGCGGCAGCTCGGCCATGGGGCTAACCGCTTCAACGCCGCCCGACAGATCCTCCGAAATGCGACGAATGACCATCGCGAGCAAGTTACGAGTCGATGTGCTTTGGGTCTTGATCTGAATGGAGTGAATGTGATTCTTCAACGTCTTGACGGAAATAAACATCCGCTCGGCCAGTTCAATGTTATTGCAGCCATAAAAACAGAGATATTGCAAAATCTCGGTTTCTCTATTGGTCAGCTTGTAGATTTTTGCGATTCTACCGCATGCTTTAGAAATATAGTCCGTTCGCAATAAGATCACACCCTAATCTTCAATATTATTTTATGGAAATTGGAACCTAAGGATCAGCTTCGTCGTCTGTGGAATCATCATGGACACTCGTTGTTTCAACAATTTCATCTTACCCTGAAGTTATTAAAACTCTTGCGTACCGATTGTTAATTTTGTAGTCGCCATCCTCATAAATGGCTAACACTTTTTCACATGATCGGTGGATTCTAAGCCTCGTTTTTCTAGGGCCATGATAATGTTAGGCAATTATGAGCAGGCTCGTCCTGCATAAAAATAGATTGAGCAGCGCATGCTTCTCAACCCACGAGTGTCCGCTTTTCTACTATTAGACAACGACCGTGATCAGGCTTCCGTTCTAGGTTTAGCAGGGTTGCAGTTCGGTGCTTTCCGCTCGCTCGCCTGCGCTAATTTGATTAAGTAATAGCATTCTTCTCTGGCCATATGATCCGCCATCAGCGGCGATAACGTCCCCAGCGCCTCGCGGGTCAGCCGCAGCTCCTCGAGCTCCCGCAGGAACTGCATGAACAGCGCCATCTCCAGCTCCACTTCCTTGTTGAACCGGGTTAAAGCTGGGAATCGATGCACATTGGCACGCATATATCCGGCAAGCTCCACCGCTTTGACATAATATTCGCGAAAATGCTGATCGAACGTCCGTGCCATCTCGAACAGACGGCTTTCGGTCAAATCCAGATTCCCCGCGATCCCCGAGGCATGCCCATACGCATCCTGGAGCCAAACTAAGTGGTGGTGAATCTCCTCGCCGACCGGCGCAGGCAGCCCATGAAGCAGATGGCTGAATAGCCGTAAATACTGCTCCACTTCATTGACCATATGATTCAAAAAGGTTGGCGTCAGCTGCAGCCCGATCTTCCCCAGCAGCTGCCGGTGAAGCAAGAGAAGCTTGAACACCCGGAGCTCTTTCGCCATTTCATAAGACTCTCGGGTCAGCTCACGCACGCTTTCAAGGGAGGACTCGATCCGTGCCCTTTGGAGCAGGGCGTCAAACCCTTGAATGAATCGAGCGGCCCGCCCGATCTCCTCCGGCTCGTCCGGTGACAGCGCAGTCTTGATGAAGCGACCATGATCCCCCAGTACTTGCAGCCAGAAGCGATGCTCAAACAAGGCCGATGCTGCAAAATCGGATTCGGTGTGGTTCATTCGGCGTTCCTCCTGCCTCACGGCTCTAAGCTTACAATCTACAAGCATCGTATGCTTTGGCCGCTCCGCAGGTGCCTAGTTCGAATCCAATTTTTCCTTTAGGCGTTTCGAATCGTTTTCATTCGGCAATTTAAGTAGTCGTACAGTGTCATAAATACGTTATTATCCGCTTGGCATTTGACCGAGAGCTTGACCTCTCCGCGCCAGTAAAAGTTAATGATGTGCTGGTTGCGCCCTGCGACCATCTCCACATCCCACCAAGGCGACATCAGCTCGTAGACCTCACGGTTAATGAACATTTTGGGTCCTTCGCTGGATGAATACACACCCACAAAGTCTTGGCCGACCTTCGTATAAAATCCTTTTCGGGTCATCATGCTTCGCCCCATCTCCGACATCCTTGTCTCCACTCCTTCCTATCCTACAATGAAAAAGACCCCCGCTGGTTCGGGAGTCCGCATCTATAATCGCGTATCGCCGTTCCTTCGGTAACTGGCTGGCCTGGCGTTGCAGTAGCGCTTTAGCCCCTGTAGTTTTGCGTCCCAGGCTTTCGCTTGGTTTGCCTTTATCGAGTTCGATCGAAATTTGTCTTTTTATGCAAGGTATTCTCCTAAAGCATAAAAGATAAGCCCTAGGGTTTAAATGATGCTTATTGCTCAATTTACCGTTTTCGTCCGTGTCTTTTGGACTATTTTATGCAATTGTTCCCCCTTGAAGTAGAAAAAGGAGCTGAATAAGGTCACAACCGCAAGGGTAGAGAACAGCGGACTTCCGCCCCATTTCGACAATATGTACCCGCCAATTAACGGTCCCATAAAGTGCCCCAGATTGGAAAAGGACTGCGCACCGAAGTACGTCCCGCGCATGCCATCCGGAGCCAGCCGGTCGATCAACACGTTCGCAGCCGGGTAGTTAAGGATTTCACCGAGCGTAAATAGGAACATTGAAATCATAAACATGGTCCAATTGTGCGAGAAGGCATACCCGACATCCCCTAGGGCGAACATCACGTTACCAGCGATGATCGAGGCAATGGGCTCTCGCCGCTCCGACCAGCGGGACAAGGGCGCCTGGAACAGAACCACCGTGACGGCGTTTAAGCTCATCAGCAGCGCGAACAGCGTGGCACCTTGAGCTACGCTCTGCTCGATATATTGTGACAGGGTTACGGTCATCTGCGAATAGCCGATCGATCCGATGATGGCTCCTGAGGTGTATAGTCGGAAGACGCGGTCATTCACAATAACCTTCCAAGCTGAACCCACAGTAATGCCGCTTCGCTGATCGCCTTCGATGCTCTGAATGCCGAATTTTTGCAGGAGCATGTACAATAAAATTGTATAGAGCAAGTAAATGAATCCGGTAATGATGAACGGGAGCCAAGCCTCGAACGCACCAAAATAGGCCCCCAGCAACGGGCCGACCGCCACGCCGACATTGATGGCAATGTATCGCAGCGAGAACACCTTTAGCCGCTTGTCTTTCTCTGTGACATCCGCCATCAGCGCTTGCGAGACCGGCTCATACAGCGACCGGCATAATCCGTTCAGCATGTTGAGGAGCATAAAGACGAGCGGCGCCTGTGCCAGCCCGAAGCCGATAAAGACGACGACCCAGCCGAATAACGCGATCATCATGATCCGCTTGCGTCCCAATCGGTCTGATAATGCGCCTCCGACAAACCCGCCGACCGTGCCTGCCAGCGACCCGAGCCCAACAATAGCGCCGATCAATAGGGGACTGAGATGCGACTCGCGGGATAAATAGATGGCCAGAAACGGCATACTCATTGACGACGCGGCACGCGCCATGATGGTTCCGACTAGCAGTACGTGGACGATCGGGTGATAATTTTTAAGAAACGGAAGCAGACGGCTCGTTCCGTAGTTGCGCAGAGTAGCTAGCACCGTGAGTTCCTCCTCATGTTTTCGACCGCCGGTTAAAATAGACATTGAAGCTCATTATACATGATTGTGTGGAGGGTGGACACAGGGAATTTTCCATGTGCAGTGGATGAGTATGCAGTCGAAATACAAAAAAGGCCGTCCCTCAAGTAGATGCTCTACTTAAGGAACAGCCTGATTCGTTAGCCAGCTGCCGTTACTTTTTGATGTACTTGCTGGCTTTCTCGATCACTTCATCCTCCGTCGGCGCGGTGACGTACCGCCCGTTGATAAAGATAAAAGCGAACCGGGAGCAAGGACCGCAGTAGGACTTGCAGCCTACCTTGATGTCTGCATCCGGCGCCAGCTTTTGCAGCTTAGGAAGCGTCGTTTTCATTTTCATGTGCTTGCATTTGTCGCAAACGCGAATATCGTTAGCCATTGTTCGTGTACTATCCCTTCCTAGCAGAGCGGATCAGCAGCGCTTAGTGGTCGCCGTGATTCCCCTTGCTTGGATTGGTCACCGCAAATCCTTCTTCCGGCACGTAGAAATAATCGATGCGGATGCCGTCCAAGAGCGGCTCGTCCTTCTGCAGAATGACATCGATCCCTTTATCGGTAGATACGACCACATCATTGTCGGTTGGCGTATCCAGCTTCATGCCATAGTGCGCATGGTCACCATGCGAGTGTGTAATATAGATGCGGAGCTTAAGCTCCTTGTCTTCTTCTTGTTCCAACTCGGCCAAGATGACTTTGGCGGCATTGCGAGAAATTTTGCAATTCATCAGGTACATCTCCCACTATCGTTTTTATACATTGTATTAAAACCAAGACACGAAAGCAACATTTGGGCCGATCTCCTCCCGTCTTTCGTACCATTCATCGTTTGCCATTCGCTTCATTCTCCTTTAAAATGGAAAGTAGTGAATCTTATCCATTGTAATAGCAGTAATGATATCTACTTACCTTGAGTTAACTAACTATGATTATCAGAACCATTTGTGAAAGGTAGGATGAATGCTATGTCCATGTTAGAAAGCGAACAATCCAAGAAAAGCAACCTGCAAAACTACATCCCCAAGAAGCCCGAACGCATCGCATGCTCAATTGAAAAAGCGCTGGACGTCATCGGAGGCAAGTGGTCGTTCCTTGTTTTGAAAGAGCTGTTCGATGGGACCAAACGGTTTGGCGAGCTGCAGCGCAAGATCAAATCGATCAGCCCGAAGTCGCTGACCGACACTTTGCGTCATCTGGAAGAATACGGCGTGCTGGAGCGTACCGCCTATCCTACGGTCCCAGTGACCGTGGAGTACAAATTGACACCTAAAGGGGAAGACTTGCACCAGATGCTCAAAGAAATGAAATTATGGGCTGCCAAATGGTGTTCTGACGTCTAATTGCTGCTGAGGTGAACCGATGCTTTCTTTTTACAAGAAGTATTACAAGACGATTTTCGATATTGCTTTGTTGATCGTGACTATCTATTTGTTTATGTTTTTGTTCAGCTACCTGTACCGGATCGCCACACCGATCTTCCTGGCCTTCGTAATCTACATGATTATTGAGCCGCTGGCCCGTTTTTTGCATCGTAGGGGCCTCAAGAAGTCAATCGCTTCGGCCATTGCCACCGTGCTTTTCATATTGGTCATTTTGGGGGTTATAACGGGAGCCGGGGCTATCATTACGAGCCAGATCATTAACCTCAAGGACAAGCTGCCCGATTACGCCGCTGTGCTGCAGAAGGAGCTGGTCGAGCGGACGGACGAGCTGAACACCAAGTTTGACGCACTGCCCGGCCAACTGGACCTGCTGGAGAAGGCCAAGGAATATTCCGCTGACATTACGAAAAAAGCGACAGAAATTGCCCGGAGCTTCTTGACCGCCACCTTCAACACCTTGACCTCCATTTCCACTTTCGTGGTCAATTTCGTGATCGGCATCGTGCTCGCTTATTTCCTGAGCAGCGAGATTGAAGCTTGGAAACGAACGGCAGAGGACAAGACTCCGAGAACGTTCAAGAAGGCGTTCCAGTTCTTGCGGGAGAACGTGTTGGCCGGAATCCTTACCTACCTGAAGGCGCAGGCCAAGCTGATCAGCCTTACCTTCATCGTGATCTTCGTCGCGCTGCTCGTCTTGAATGTGAACAATGCCTTCACGATTGCCGTCATTTCCGCCGTGTTCGACGTGCTCCCGCTGCTCGGCGTGTCCACGCTGTTCATCCCTTGGATCATTTATTTGCTGATCGTCAGCCAGACGACCCTGGCCATTTCGCTTGCGGTGCTGCTCGCTGTTGTGGTGACCGTCAGACAAATTCTGGAGCCCAAAATTACCGGCGATTCGCTCGGCGTTTCCGCCTTTACGATGCTTTCGTTCATGATCATTTCGCTTTCCCTCTTCGGAGTCGCGGGCTTAATTCTTTCCCCGATTCTAATTATTTTAATCAAGGCGCTGTACGAGCAGGGCTACTTGAACAAGTGGATCCGCATGCCGGCCGGAGAATACGAGCCCGAACAATGGAGAAAGACTTAGCCTCAAGGCTAAGTCTTTCTTTATCTGAATTGGCTTAAGCCCCGTATTTCCGCTCCGCTCGAGCGGTAAACCACTGCATCAGCAGCAGCGTCACCGCAATATCATCGATCGGCAGCATCGGCAGGGCGTCCGGCATCACGATGTATACCAAGGCCGGGACGGCGAACAGCAGCTTCTCCCGAAGAGGCACGCGAGGTGACCGCAGCAGCGGGACTATTCTGCGAAAGGTATGTCCCCATTGTTTCAGTGACAGCAGGCGGTTCCACATGATGCATCCCTCCTTCGTGACGTGGAGACCGGGTTTCGCCCAGCCCACGGTTTTCCTAGTATGCGCTGTCCTTCCCAGATCCAATCGCCAGCCCTTCCAGCATCAAACCGATTAGATCCGCATAGATGGTGTCGAACTGCTCGATCGGCAGCGGGTTCACGCCGATTCCCGCTTCGATGGTGAAGCCGAGCCTCCGGTATTCCTGGATAAACCAATCCTTATAGCCCGCATCGCTTCCCGTCAGCTTCACAGGAACATACCCGCTGACCTGCGCTAGGCGCTGAACGACGGCTTCTGCTCCGGCCGGCTCGAGATCCCGGTAATTCCAATAAATTTCCTGCGCCTGCGTGTGAAAGGCCATCACCAGCTGAAAATCCCGGCTGCGCGTGAACGCCTCGATCGCGATTGCTTCCGGTTCCGTGAGCGGTGCGGCACCGCCGAAATCCCGCGGTCCGGGACCGGCTACGGATCGACGGTTGCGCTCCTCTTCCCAATGGGCAGGGAACTGATCGTTTAAATCGATGCCGCGGATGTTCGCTTTCCACTGGGAGAAGTCACTTGAGCCTTGATTCAAGCGATATACCTGCTCGTAGTGGGGATCGCCAGGCTCCAGTCCGTGGTGAACCAGCTCCACGCCGTCCGGATTCACCATGGGAACCACGTAGAGCGAGGTTTGCTCAAATAGCTCCCTCACGTCGCGGTTAGCCAGAGGTTGCCCTCGGTGATATGCTGAAGCATAATCTTCTATAAATTTCATGAGCAGTAAGCCGGTGATCCATTCGTTGGCGTGAAAGGCCCCGTTGTAATGCACTTCCTTGTCGCCCGTACCCAGCCTGACGACAGGGATCGTCCTCCCTGCTGCACTGTGGCCGATGGAGTCCATGATAAGGAACGGGTAGGCTGCCTTCAGGGCGTCTAGATCCCTTACCATCTCCGCGTATCCATACTTCCCTGTCGTCTTCACCACCGCTTCCGCAGGACGATCCGGAATCATGACCGCTTGTCCAATCCGAAGCCTGCGGGGATCGATGCCAGGGTTGGCGGCGGTCAGCTCTGCAAGCGCCAGGTTGTATCGGCCGGCAATGACCGCGAGCGTTTCTCCTGCTTGTACCAAGTGACGTCGGCTAGACATGCTGCAGCCCTCCTTACAGATTACACCCGGTGTTTTCCACCACGGTGCTCACCTAGGCAGTACGTACGAACTCGCCGCCGGTTTCACGTTCGGCCCTGATCCGCGGCGCAACGGACGCCTAGGTAAGCTAATGTGTATGCGGATAAGCTAAATTATATTCGGTACCTGCCAAACTACAGGTGTCACTTTGATTTGCTCGTTCAGCCAGGACTGTGCTATCGCCTTGAACATCCGCGGTTCCCCGCTGCAAAAAAACTGGTGTACAGGCATCGAATTGGACGTAGCCAGCATCCCTTTATGATACAAAATGGTGCTGATCTCGCGCGCCGTTTCCTCCGCCGAGCTGATCAGCGTAACCTGCGGCCCCATCACTGAGGAGATGAGCTCGGATAAGAACGGATAATGGGTACAGCCCAGAATTAAGCAGTCCATCGGATACCGCCGCAGCTCGGACAGCGTCTCTTCGACCGTCCGCCGCGTCTCCTCGGAGCGGAATAAGCCTTTCTCTACCAGCGGCACAAACGATGGGCAGGCCTGGCTGACCACTTGAATGTTAGGGGAAATTTGGCGAAGCGCTACTTCATATGCGCGGCTCTTGATCGTGCCCTCGGTGCCGATGACGCCGATACGCTGCGTGCGCGACGTCTTGATGGCCGCTCTCGCTCCCGGGTGAATCACACCGACGACCGGAATGGTCAGCTCGGCGCGAATCTCGTCAATGGCTACCGCAGTAGCGGTGTTGCAGGCGATAACGATCATTTTCGGCTGAAATTGTTTTAAGTAATCAACGATTTGATGGGTAAAGCGGGTCACTTCTTCAGCCGGTCTGGGACCGTAAGGCGTGCGGGCGGTATCGCCGAAGTAGATGATTTTCTCCTGTGGCAATTGGCGCATGACTTCTTTGACTACCGTTAGACCGCCGACTCCTGAATCCAGTATGGCTATCGCTTGCTGCACGATGTGTTCGCTTCCTTTGTCTTGGGGTAATGAAACGTATTGATAATGGTATAGTTTATGAACGACTCAAATGAAAGGTACCATGGCCATTCATCGCAGAAGCGCCGAGGCGCCCGAGCCAATCCTTCCATCTTAACAGAATCCATAGCAAAAATAAAACCCGCCGACCTGCAGCGGAGGATGTAGATAAGGGCATGATTCGACTATTTAGGCGGTTCAATATCGCTCATCAATGCAAATTCGTAGCCGGCCTTTCGGACCGCTTTAATGATCCGATCCAGCGCCACGATATTTTCCGGCGAGCCTTGGTGCATCAGGATAATATTCCCGTCATGCAGATTGTTCATGATGTCGTTATACGGATCCTCCGCCCCATTCTTGCGCGGCTCCCAGTCCACCATTGCGGTCGACCAGAATACGGAGGTATACCCCATATCCGAAACAAGCTTCAAAATATGTGTATTATAGCGTCCGTACGGAAAGCGGAAGTAAGGCTCGATGTCCTTGCCGGTCACGTCTTTGTACAGCTTCTCGTAATCCTGAATTTCCTTACGGATCTGGTCGTCCGTCTGAAGATTCATATCCGTGTGCGTCATCGTATGGTTGGCGACCAAATGGCCATCCGCGACCAGTGTGCGAACAAAATCCGGATCCTTCTTCACGTTATATCCCGCAATGAAAAAATTCGCCTTGGCGTGGTTATCCCTGAGCGCTTTGACAAGGGTGTCCGTATCCCCCATCGGACCGCCTGTATCGATCGTCAGGTATACCTTCTTCCCCGTGCCGACCCAGAGCGCTTTCATATCGCTAGAAAAGTTCTTCGTTTCCGGAGGAAAATTCGGCACTTGCCCCTTCGGCTTCTTCATGTAGTACCAGGACAGCGCCTTGCGGTCGCCGGTGGCTGTACTCTTAGGCGGCTCCTTCGGCTTGCCGTCGTTCACCACCGCAGCGATCGGGTTCTTCGGCCCGCTCGAGTAGACTGAGCCTGTCGCCGATGAAGGCGTGCTGGCTGCGGTTTCCTTCGGCTGCGGCGTGGCTGCCGGCTCTTTCGGCGCTTCCATGCTGCCAGTCACCGGTGTAATCGGTTGCGGCGGAACGGCAGCTTCTACAGAGGAAGCGTCATGGTTGGACGGTGGGGGATTAGCCGGGCCTTCCGCCACCGTTCCCCCGGCGCTCGGGCCTCCATTGCAGGCAGCGAGCATGACCGCTAAGGCAGCAAATATTAAGACGCAGCTTGTCTTCTTCAACGGAGCCCTCCTTTTCCTTAATCGTTCGGCAGTTCAGCGGCTTCACTCAGGAGTTCATTCAACGTAAACGAGGCACAGGGCAGCTGCTCCAAGTCGATGCAGTCATCCTTCATATAAAGATTCGCAAGTCGGTATGCGTTATTGTCCAGCACGTGCTTCTCGAGCAGGCCGTTCAGTGGATCAAGGATCCAATATTCGGGGATGCCGAAGCTTGTATAGGACTTGGCTTTGCTATACTTGTCTGTCCGCGCGGTTAAAGGTGACAGGATCTCCACCACAACCTCTGGCGGCTCTGTGATTCCTTTGTTCGTTATAATCGCTTTACGGGACCTGTGAATGATGGAAAGATCAGCTCTTCGCACCTCGGTATTGGAGATCAGCAGATCTACATCCTGAATCAGAAAGTACTCTTTACCGCACGTTTGCGTCACAGCAATAACAATCTGCAATATCACCAGCTGATGCCTTGGCGTCGGACTGGACATCAGCTCCAGCTTGCCGTCGGCCAACTCATACCGCAGCAGCTCGTCTTCCGGCAGCGCAGCATAATCCTCGTAGGTATAGGGTTGTTCACGTACCAGAAACTTCTCCAGCTCGCTCCCCTGCTTAGGCTTTTCCTTCCGATATGCCATTCACAACGCCCCCTAGAAACCGAATTCCTGTTCGCATATATTTTACCAAAGGATGCAGTTGCTTACAATGATAATCCCCGAATATCCCCCTGATTTCGACATGATACCGCCACGAAAAATCAGCTGAAAAAACAGCATAAAAAAGCCAGCCATCGCTGGCCGGCTTTTGATAACAAATCGATTTAGTTGAACTTAGGCAGCCAATCGCCGTGCGCTTCGATCAGCTCGTCGCAAAGCGCCACGATGTCGTCGATCGACAGCTCGGCAGCCGTATGCGGGTCAAGCAGAGCCGCATGGTAGATATGCTCTTTCTTGCCTGTAATCGCAGCTTCCAGCGTGAGCAGCTGGGTGTTGATGTTCGTGCGGTTCAGCGCAGCCAATTGCGGCGGCAGGTCGCCGACATAGGTCGGAGTTACACCGCTGGAATCGACGATACAAGGCACCTCTACGACTGCTTCCTTCGGAAGGTTTGTGATCAAGCCCGTGTTCATCACGTTGCCGCCGATCTTGAACGGAACGTTCGTCTCCATCGCCTCGAACATGTAGGAAGCGTATTCCCTGGAGCGAGTATGCTCCAAGTTCTTGTTGTTGACAAGCTCCTCGCGCATCGTTTTCCACTTCTCAATCTGGCGGATGCAGCGTCTTGGATATTCGTCCAAAGGAATGTTAAAGCGCTCAATGAGCTCTGGATAGTTCTTTTTGATGAAGTATGGATGGTATTCCGCATTATGCTCAGAGGACTCCGTGACATAATACCCGAAGCGAAACATCAGCTCGAAGCGGACCATATCCTTATGGATCTCCTTCTGAGCTTCCTTCGCACGACGCTTGATCTCCGGATACAAGTCAACGCCGTCCTTCGTCACTTCAAGCAGCCACGCCATATGGTTAATCCCGGCGATCTTCGTTTGCACGCCTTCCGTATCGATTCCAAGCTGGCGGAACAGGTGCGGCATACACACTTGCACACTGTGACAAAGTCCTACCGTCTTCACTCCGCCGTACGTGATCATCGCATTTGTCAGCACGGCCATTGGATTCGTATAGTTGAGGAACCAGGCATCCGGGCAAACCTCTTGAATGTCCTTGGCAAAATCAAGCATTACCGGAATCGTCCGCAGGTTACGGAAAATCCCGCCAATCCCGAGCGTATCTGCAATCGTTTGACGCAAGCCATACTTCTTCGGAATCTCAAAATCAGTAATCGTACAAGGGTCGTAGCCCCCGACTTGGATCGCATTAACCACATATTTCGCGCTGCGAAGCGCTTCCTTGCGGTCCGAATACGCTTTCACACTGCAGCGGCTGCCAACCGATGCCTTCAAATTGTTGAGCATATTCTCCGAATCTTTCAATCGAACCGGATCAATATCAAAGAGTGCAAGCTCAAATTCCTGCAGCGCAGGCGTAAGCATAACGTCACCTAGCACATTTTTTGCAAATACGCTGCTTCCTGCTCCCAAAAACGTAATCTTGTTAGCCATCGGTTACATGCCTCCCAGAATCTCGGTATAGTTGATTTCCTTGATTCGACTATACTCCGACCCGCTAGGATTGCATATGGACACAAACCATTTTTATATGGAGAAATGTAGTGAGATGCACTTGTCGTTATTTTCGATCGGCCGCCCAAAGCAGCAGCTGCAGGATGGTAATGATAACAAACGCCGTCAACGCCAGCAGCGGAATCGTCACGAATCCGAACCAGTCAATGTAATCTACATCGCACGGAACGGGACCGCATGCGGCTGCACCGCTCTTGAACCACTCCGTCTTCTGCATCAAATAGTGATACAGTGAAATTCCCGCCCCCCACACCGTCATCGGCAAAATGTATAAGTACATATGTCGTTCCTTGCGCACCGCTGCGATGCCCAGTATAATCACGAGTGGATACATCAAAATGCGCTGATACCAGCAGAGCTTGCATGGCGCATATTGTAAAATTTCAGAGAAATACAGACTCCCAAGCGTCGCAACCAGCGCGACAAACCAAGATAAATGCATACCATTCTCACGGATCGTAGCTTTCCAGTTCATTCTCTTAATCCCTTCCCTTCTTCTTCCATCATATCAAAACGCAGCGGGGTGTTCCAATATGGCACATGTGACTCATTTTGCCTCCTTCAATCCTTTTCCGGGCAGGGGCGAGCTTTCCGTACTGTTCAGCGGTCATGCACAAACCAAAGCCTCACATCTGGTCGGTCCTCAGGTGCTGGACTATCATTTGGTACATTTTGTCGTAGCTGGCAAAGGCGTGTTTCGCAGCCGTGGGCGGGATTATCGATTGGAAAAGGGCCAGAGCTTCTTTATTTTTCCGGGCGAGCTGGTGAGCTATGGATCGGATGAGCACGAACCGTGGGCCTACCGTTGGGTGGGCTTCAAGGGGGCACGTGCAGATGAATACCTGCAGCAGCTTGAGATCTCACAGCATCAGCCGGTGACGGCGGCCAAGCAGCAGCGACGCATGGCTGCCCTCTATCATCAAATCGAGCGAACTCTTCAGGCAGCGAAGCCTGGAACGGACATGCAGGCAGGCGCTTATTTGCGCTTGCTGTTTGCCGAATACGCTCAGGATCAAGCTGGAGAAGCGGTGCAGAACGAGGAAAGCTCCATCATTGTGCAGCAGGTCGAACAGGCGATCCGCTGGCTGACGCTGCAGTATTACCAGCCAATTTCCATTGAGCAAATGGCGCAATCGCTAGGGTACCACCGAACCCACTTGTCCAAAATGTTCAAGCAGCATACCGGCATGTCACCTATGCAGTTTTTGCTAAAAATCCGGATGGAGCGCGCCAAGCTGCTTCTGCAGGAGCCTTTAACCATCGAGCAGGTTGCATCCTCCGTCGGCTTCTCTGATGCGCTCTACTTCTCCAAGCAGTTTAAAAAATGGTTCGGCAAATCCCCTTCAGACTACCGGCACGATCAGCAATTCAATCCCTACGACTGCACATAGTCTAAAGTTTTTTTAGCAAAACCAGTTCCACCACTTGGGATATTATGGTATAATTCAAAACAGCAAAAAAGACTGACCACAGGGACAGCCTCTTTTCATGTGAAGCGATCTATGTTTACTTGCGTTTTCGTCCATGTTTGACCAGCGTCATTCGACGCGTATGCCGCAGCCAGGAGTAGTAAGCCTTTAGATCACGCAGTTGAATATCCTGGGATACGCGTCCAAGGAACGTCACTACAACCATCTTGTGCAGCGGATTACCAGCGATATCGATTTCATCCTTCATCTCGAGAAACTCTGCGACCATAACCAAATCGTCATCTATCAAATAAACATCCTTCTCGTTCGCGTAATACGGTACAATGCGCTCATGCTTCAATTTGTCCCACAGAAATTCGCATATATGCTCAATACCGCCTTGGTCGCTTTCCACACGTTCGTCCCATCGGCTCAGCGCGTGGCTTGTGATCACGATATCCGCTACTTTATAGCCGTTAAAGCTTACATAGAAGGGTTCATAAGTGCTCCAACGGTTCATGATCTTGTCTCTCACTATTGCTCCCTCCCTCCATACTCAAAAAAAATATACTATTTCTAATGTAGTATCGATATTACATGGAGTCAAGAGTTAGTTAATCAGATTAACGTTTTTTTAGAATCCTATTCCTTTTAGGACTTTTGTCCTTTACAATAGCAATTAGAGGGGAGTTGAACAGGATGGGACAACCTATCCCTGATTTTGGCAAATTTCTTGAAAATCTTCGAGGAGTCATGTCTTTAAGAGAGGCAGCTAGAAAAAGCGGGCTTTCTCATGCGTATATCCGTGATCTCGAGCTGGAACGAAACCGTTCGACGAACGACCGCATTACTCCATCTCCAGATACGTTACAGAAACTTTCCGCCGCATATGGCTATCCTTACACGGAGCTGATGATAAAAGCCGGCCATCTGGTAAGCGGCGATCTTCACAATGCGCCTACGAAGCAATCCGCCAATGTGGACTTGCCAAGCGTTCATTATATCGAACTCGGTGCCAAGGAAATTACATACTACACTCATAAGATCAAAATATGCCAGAGCATTGAATCGCTGATTGATTTCAGCTCGTTCTTGGACCAGCTGGAAGAGCACGAGTTCAAGAAGATGGATATGGATTTGTACGTGAATTTCAATCATATCCGCAAGTATGATGAGCGCAAGGGTCTGATTTACTTCGACGAGGAAGGTGCAGGCTCGAGCGTCACGATCTCGGCCATTCGACAGCGGAAATATCATGACCTCATCTTGCGTAAAGTAGCTAACAATACGGGCAAGAGTCTTGAGATCTCCTTCGGCAAAACCAGAAAAACAGTGTCCTTCTCGGCAACAGAGAAAAATATTTAAGTTCTGCCGTCCAAGGCACAAGGAGATTAAATGATGGGCAATATCAGTCCAATGGAATACGTATTTCTTTATATCTTAATCTGGTGGTCGATGCTGGTACTGGGCCTTACGTTCTTCCGCTTCCAATGGACTTCATACATAACACCGTTGATCCTATCGGTAATACCCTTAACCTTCATATCCGTCATGCTTCAAATCTTTGGTCTAGTTGATTTAACCGCCATTATTCAGCCCCTATGCGCGATTGCGTGCTTCGGGCTGATTTTTCGCTTTAAATGGGTATTTTCTCTTATTATGGTAGTCATTCCATTTGCTGTAAACATTGTATGGGAGTTTCTATTAAACTATGCTGTTACCTGGTTTGATATGAATCAGGTGCTCCACAACTTGAAGGAAGACAATCAGTTCTCCGTCGGGTTCCTGATCAGCATCATGAACTTCCTCCTAATTTATGTTTTGATCAAACAGCGTTGGGGATTTTCATTCATTCCTCGGTCGAGTAAACAACCCATTGGCTTCAAAAACGGCAATGAGAAGCTGCTCGCGTTCGTCTTTTCCTGCTTCTTCTTTATTGGCTTATCCAGCTTGGCCGTATACTACAAGAACCAATTTTACATATGGACCATGCTGATGGTGCTATTCATTTGGCTGCTGCTTTTGCGGGTGGCTTTTCGTAAGGATTTGGAGGAGTAGGATTTTAAAGACGATGCCTTGTTTTCTGTCAGCTTAATATTGATTGCTGCAATGGCGTTATTTATTTACGTATTTCAAAAGCTTCGATGGGGGTTTTTATTCATCCCCGCGAATCCCATAGATATGATTACAGGACCATTAGCCAAAAGATGATTGCAATCGTTCTTCTTGAATTTTTGTTATTGGTCTCGCTAGTCTCACTTTACATTTTATGAGCAAGTATACATTGGTAGTAATACCTTTCATATCGATCACTTGGCTGCTGCTTTTGCAGTTGGCTTATCGTAGAGAAATGTCGGAGTAGGGGTGTAACTGTGGCAAATATTATTGAATTAACCATTTTCTTTAGTTTGTTTTGGACTAGTTTTTGTATCCTAGGCTTATCGTTATTTCGTATGAAAGTATTGAGTTTTGTAACTCAAATTGCGCTGTCATTGGTGCCACTTGTTTATATCTCCACTTTGCTTCAGTTGTATAAAGTGACTTATTTATCAGCACTCATACAACCTATTGCTGCTTCTATCTGCCTCTATCTGATTTTTAGATTTCGCCTACTACATGCGATATTAATCGTTGTTTTTGTTTACTGCATTCAAGTATTTTTTGAGTTCTTTACCACTTTCGCGTTTAAGTTTTTCAGTATGCAGAGTACGTTGGAATATTTACAAAGTGAAGAATTCCGACTTGCCTATGCTATTGTTGTACTTAATATCATTTTGTCTTACATTTTGCAGAAGTATAGATTTGGTTTTTCATTCGTTAATACCCGCTCAAAAGAACCCATAGCTGCTGTTAAACTAAATCAGCGAATGATTTTTTGGGTTATAACAAGTTTTGTAATGCTTGCGGTTGCCAATCTAACTGTTTTCTTTTTCAGCCATTATGTAATACTGGCCGATACTATTATCGCACTATTGTGGTTAGCGTTATTTCGCTTATCATATCGCAGAGAGATGGAGTATTAGAAAATACATCATGAACTTTATAATCAAAATCTACTAAGATACTTTACAAACGACTCATGATTTTATAGTTGCTACAAAAATAGAAATAAAATTAATCGCGCTATGCGCAGCTATTAAAGGTACAATGGATCGCGATTTTTTATAATAATAACAAAATATCATTCCAGTTAAAAAATAACCCAAAAACCGATTCAAACTAAAATGTCCAATAGCAAAAATTACCGAGGAAATGCTTGCTGATAACCAAAAATTCAAATGTTTATCTAAATACTTAAATATTATCTTGCGGTATACGATTTCCTCAGCTAGCGGTGCAACCATAATTGCATATAATGGCATGATAAGATAAGTTTGTAAAATGCTGTCATATGCTCCTGCAGATTGACCTAATATAATGCTTGTCAAAGCTTGCGAATATATTGAAAATTGCAGGCAATTTATAAAAATTGAAAAGAATTCTCTATTTTTAATATCATTGAAATTATACTTCCTAATTTCTTCTTTGTAACAATACCAGAGAACTAACAAAACAAATAATGGAGCAAAAGCAATAAAAATCTTATTATTAAAAAAAACAATATTAGTAGGCTTTGGCCCCATAAAGATAAAAAATGCTACTAAATAAATCATTTTTTTAATATTCATATGTTCACCTCTGATAACAATTTATTATTATGTCTAACATGATAAGGGTTTTACAAAATGAAATTTCTTACAGTCAAGTTTCGACATCTTATGCTTGTAACACTTTTCAAAGTGTATTAAACTTAATATACTTCTTGTAATGAATCATATGACTTTTTTACTATTTTACATGCAATCATTGCCAATTAAAATAACTTAATTAAGGGAGATAAATATGTTAGTCTCTTATTTCGTAAAGGTTTTTTTCTCCACTATAGAATTAACAGCAATGATGGTTCTCTCACTCTCCATGTTTCGATTTCAATTCTTATACTATTTACATAAGATTTCAGGGATAGCGCTGCTCATGTCTCTTATTTCATTTTATTTTAGAGATATAAATGAACTTAGCGATTTTGCAATTATGCCGGTGATAACAACAGAGATTATACTAGTTATGATTGTTTATCGCCTTCCAATATTTTACTCGATGCTAGTCTGTATCCCCGGTTTTCTAGCTGTAACAATTATAGAAGCCATAGTATTTTTGACTGGCTCGAAGCTTCACATATACAATGAGGAGCTAATTCGCACTTCAGCAACATCACTTGCAATTTTGCAAATAGCCTCTACCGTAATTACTTTACTTTTCATTTATCTCCTCCGCAGAAGGAAAATAGGTTTTCTTTTTAAAGTTCAAAATCTAGCATCAAGAAGAGCATTAAAAGGGTATAATTTTATTCTATCAGCTGTGCTTGTAATTAGTTTAGTTCTTGTGCAAATAGAATTAATGTCAATAAACAGTGATTCAGTTAATAACCTGCTTTCGATTGTAATGGCTGGAATATTTTTAATTGGTATAGCTGCAGCTTATAAGCATAACAAAAAAATTATTGTAGATAAATATGAGAGGCCTGTAAAAGATGAACTTCATCGATTACTCCGCGATGAAAATCGCTAGAAAGATTCGCGATACTTATCCTGAAGCCGCTTCTGAAAAAGCGCTATTTTATGCTTTAAGTTTATTATTAAATTCTGCAACCTCATTCTTAATGACGCTTTTGATTTGCTCTGCTACCCATCATTTGAAAGAGGCTTTAATAACTCTTATTTGTTTCTTAGTTTTAAGATACTTTAGTGGTGGAGTTCATCTAGGTTCCTCACTATCCTGCTGTCTTTTTTCAATAGTTTTATTAACTGGTTTAGCACACATTGACTTTGAGTTCATGTATATTGGTTTTGGATTGAATTTTTTTAGTTTAGTAATTATGCTATTAAAAGCCCCAAATGGTATAGAGAACGTTAGTAAAATTGACAAGAAATATTATCCTTTTCTCAAATTAATTTGTGTTTGCATTGTATGTAGCAATTTTATCATTCAGTCGTCAATGCTATCAGCTATTTTTATTGTGCAAGCAGTTACATTAACTAGAGTCGGATATTACTTAGTATCCATGCTAGAAGGGAGGTGGAGACATGAAGCTTAAGGCAGCTAAGATTGCAAATGCAGCACTTTTAATTATTGCTTCTTTATTTGTTTTTACAAATACAGCTACTTTTAATCGTCCTGAAACTCCCGAAGAACTTTTAAAAAAGTAATACATACTTAGCAGGCTGCCGAGCAAGGTTCGGTAGCCTCATCTTTGTTCCCCTGGAGCTGAAATCCCTATGCAAAAGATTCCTGTCACCCGAGATGGCAAAAGAGGGTCTGAAGTCCTGGTTATCGATGCAAGCGAAGTAGTGAAAATCGACCTTATTCGGGACCGCGAAGTTATCATCCATACGAAAACGGAACAATATTACCTTGACTTCTCATTCGATAATCTGGAGGAATGGTTATTTGAGGACGGGTTTCGTCTGTTAGACAGTGCTAATATTGTTAATATAAATCATGTTCAAGAATACGATCACAAGAAGGGTCTTGTCTATCTGACGGCTCAGCAACAAAAGCCTGTAAAAACGGCTTCCGCTGCACGGATTCACAAGGAGCACTTGGAAAACGCCGTACAGCTGATCAAAACGGCTGACACTACTTCCGAGGATCACGATCCGGAGCTTCATGAGATATTATTTTCAAAAATCATGGATGAAACCGACGATGCCCAGCTGCTGCGATCGTACGCTACGATTCGTGCTGTGAATGAACGCAAGCGCGCGGAAGAAAAGATCGCCCACATGGCTTATCACGACTCGCTGACTGACCTTCCGAATCGGCTATTGTTCGATGAACGGCTGAATGAAAGCTTTGAAGATGCGAAGCGAAATGGCCATATGCTTGCAGTCGTGTTCTTCGACTTGGATCGATTCAAGGTCATCAACGATACTCTGGGGCATCATGTTGGAGATCAGCTGCTTCGACTGCTGGCTCAACGCCTGCAGCTCTATGTCAACGAAAACAGTGTCGCTGCCCGTTTCGGCGGGGACGAGTTTATCATATTGTTAGATCATCTTTCAAACATCGACGACGCGGCCCAGTTCGCCAAGGGGATCCCGGAGATGTTGAAGGAACCTTTTATCATCGAGACCCATGAGTTGTTCGTCACCGCCAGTATCGGGATCAGTATCTTCCCCAATGATGCGGCTGATTCGGACACGCTGCTGAAAAATGCGGACATCGCGCTCTACCGTTCCAAGGAGAAGGGCGGCAATTCGTATCACTACTATCAGCCGGATATGAACAAACGCTCCATTCACCGGCTCAACCTGGAGATTCAGCTGCGTAAAGCGCTCGAACGCAATGAGTTTGAGGTGTACTATCAGCCTCTGATTGATCTTCGTAATGGTATGGTGTTCGGCATGGAGTCGCTTGTTCGTTGGAATCATCCCGAATGGGGTCTGGTGTCGCCGGCTGAGTTCATTCCGCTCGCAGAAGAAACCGGTTTAATTAATCCGATCGGCAACTGGGTGCTAAAGCAGGCCTGTGAGCAAAATAAAGTGTGGCAAATGATGGGCTACCCTCCATTGGTGGTCTCGGTCAACATTTCGGCGATTCAATTTCATCAAGTGAATTTTGTTCAATTGGTCATGGACGCTTTGCATGAATCAGGACTGGCACCGGATCAGCTCTGCCTTGAAATTACGGAAAATATCGCTATGAACAACGTCCCTCACATTATTGATACGATGCAAAGGCTGAGGCAGCTGGGTGTTCGCATCTCGATTGATGATTTTGGCACCGGCTATTCTTCACTCAGCTATTTGAAGCGCTTCCGTGTGCATACGCTAAAGATTGACCAATCGTTTATTCGCGACGTCACTTCCGATGAAGATAATGCCGCCATCGTTACCGCCTTGATCGCCATGTCTCATCGACTTAAGATCAAATCCCTAGCCGAAGGCGTGGAAACGAAGGATCAGCTTGAATTCCTCATCTCCCACGGGTGTGATGAAATTCAAGGCTACGTCTTTAGTAAGCCCATTCCGGCGTCCGATTTTGAGCTCTTGATGAAAGAGAATAAGCAGCTGTATTTAAATTAAGAGCAAAAAGACAGTGTCCAACTGAAACTTTTTGCTCTCTTTTTCGTTTAATGAGTGATGGCCTATCTACCAAATTATTGAAAGGAAGCCGATAATGTCCGTTAATTTATCCGGCAATCCCCAAGTGCAGACGGCAGCGGCTCCGAGCAAGAAGAAGCCTGCCTCCTCTAAACGACGCTCCTCCAGTCTGGTTACGCTCTTTTTTTATACGATGGCTGCACTCTTTCTTTTTAGTATGCTGTTTAGTTTATGGTTTTTCCTCACGGAGACCGGTTCGAACATCCGCTTCATGATGGCCGATACGCTGATTACGACGCAGCACCGGGACTGGGCCAAATATTTGATCGGCAGCGATGAGCTGGATAGACGGGTGCAGCGCTACTGGGCCCAATTCGATCGCTATTCTGCCATCCAGGACAAAGGACTTGTCCATATCGAGCGCAAGCCTACCGCGACGCCAACACCAACAGGTGCCGCTGCAGTAACCGTACCGGTTCCGCCGAAGCAAGATCTCGTGGAGATGGAACCGATCTCAGGGCCGAATTTCAAAGGACAACTGCTGATCATTCACGATCCCAAAAAGCTGCGCATCGCCGTCCCAGGGAAGGTCGGCAAAGGCGAGAAGGTATCTTCCATGGTGCAGCGCCTCGGTGCGATCGCTGGGGTCAATGCCGGCGGCTTCGTAGACCCGGAATGGATGGGCAACGGGTTTCAACCGACCGGGCTAGTGATGTCCGGGGGGAAAGTATTTTATAACGACGGCGGGATGAATACTCCGAATCACATGGTCGGGATCGACAAAGATGGACGGATGATCGCCGGAAAATATTCTCCGAACGAGCTGATTAAGATGGGCGTGCAGGAAGCGGTGACATTTGCGCCCAAATTTATCGTGAACGGCGTCGGTCAGATCAAGAATCAAGCCGATGGCTGGGGAATCGCTCCGCGGACTTGTATGGCGCAGACGGAGGATGGCACCATTTTGTTCGCTATCGTGGACGGCCGTCAACCAGGTTATAGTATTGGCGCGACCTTGTTTGATATCCAGAAGATTTTCCTCGAGCACGGCGCTGTGACCGCAGCAAATATGGATGGCGGCTCCTCTACGGTCCTTGTGAAGGATAACAAGATTATCAATAAGCCATCCAGCGAGTACGGCGAACGCTACCTTCCAACCGCTTGGCTTGTGTTTGATGAGCCGGAGAAGGCCAATATTAAGAACATTTGGGAAGGCCTCGATCCAAGCAAAATCGATCCATCCAAATGGTAACAAAGCAAAACCGCCAAGGAGAAGTCTGGCTTCCCTTCGGCGGTTTCTTTTTTAAACTTATTGCTCTTCTTGCTCTACCGTTGTCGCAGCTACGGATGCTTCCGCTACCGCTACTTCGTCTTCCGCAAGCTCTTTTTGTCTCCAGGACTTCACTTCGTTGCTGACATGAACCGCTGCATCTTTCGCCTTGCCTGCCCACTCAGAGGTATGACGTCCGATGGTTTCTGCTGCGGCTTGTGTTTTCTCGATGACGTCTGTCGCCAGCTGCTTCGATTTTTCCGTTACATCTCCGGCGATTTGCTGTGTTTTTTCGCTGATGTTCTGAACGCCCTCCGAGATGTCCGCTCTCAGCTCACGCCCGGATTTCGGTGCAAACAAGAGTGCCGTTACGGCTCCCAATACCGTCCCTACCACTGCCCCTACCAGTAAATCCTTGCCTCTTTTATTTGCCATGGTCTTCTCGCTCCTTCGCTTTTGACTGTCTGTACGCCTGCCAGCGGTGCCAGAGATGAAGTCCTGCCGTAGTCAGCTCCATGACGTCGTTCACGGTGTCTTGGTTGCTATGTACCGCCCTGCGGGCTTCCTGAACTGTATCCTCTACCGTCTTCGACATCGACTTCACTGAACGGGACACGCTGGTAATCGCTTCGCCGGATTCATTCGCCGCCCGGAACCATGCGTCCGCTGCAGCCAGCTTGCTTCGCAAGTCCTCCGCCACTAGCGTGGAGGCTTTGAGCAGCCGCTCCGATTCGGCGGTGGTTTGCTGAATCTGCAGCTGCATGGAGCGCAGCGCTTGATCCGCTTGCTTCATAGCTGCGTCGGCGCTCCTAAGCAGCTTCACGGCGTACACGACGAGCAGTAAAAAGGCCAGCATGCACAGCCCCAGCCCGATTTGCCACCACAAGGTCTTCACCTCCCGTCCTCTGTGCAACGTGAGTGTTTTCATGCAGCGCTTCTAGACGAATGCCCATGAGATACTACAGTATAAGACCGACGGTCTTGTCTTGACACAAGGTCGCGGAAAAAATTTTCGGAGGGCGTCCGTCGGTCTGGCGGGAAAAGAAAAAAGCCCCAGCGCGAGGGCTGGGACTGGAAGCCTTAGGATTGGCTTGCTTTAATATGCCGTTCAATCTGTTCCACGGCATCGTCGATATTCTCGGCCGAGATCCGAATCGGCTCGGTCGGATAGCGCTCCTCCGCATGCTCATATCTGGGATCGTAATAGTACTCCAGCAGCAGCGCGACGGCCTCCTCGAATTGATTCATCAGCATGTGACGCTCGATGGT
This sequence comes from Paenibacillus cremeus, assembly GCF_007786445.1. Lineage (GTDB taxonomy): Bacteria > Bacillota > Bacilli > Paenibacillales > NBRC-103111 > Paenibacillus_G > Paenibacillus_G cremeus. The sequence continues at coordinate 46,049 of NZ_VNJI01000050.1, forward strand.
CGCTGCGATCGGCGTATGAATGCGCCGGCGAATGTGCTCGAAGGCCGCCAGGCATTCTTCCTTTCGATCGTGGGGGAGGTAGTCCGCCATAATATGGCGAATCCGCTCCTCCATCGGCATCTCCAGCATGATCAGCTGGCCATTCTCTTTGGCTTGCACGAGAAACTCAGGCATCACAACCTTGCCGATCCGACGGCTCTCCGCTTCCATCACGATGTACGGCTGATCACCCAGCTGAAGCAGCTCGTGGACCAGCATCGACTCGAATGTTTTCTGGTTGTACGGCTTGAGCCCGATTTGGCCAAAAATAGACCCCCGATGCCCCGCCAGCTTCTCGATATCCAGCACCGGATGACCGAGCTCGGCCAGCTTGTGGAGGATGGCTGTTTTGCCAGTGCCGGTATTTCCGCCGATCACGATCACCTTGGGCTTGAACTCAAAGGACTCCAAGGCGCTCACAACCCATTGCCTGTATGCACGGATCCCTCCGCTCAGCCTGTACACGCGGATGCCCATGAGCGACAGCAGCGTCGCCGACGTCCGGCTGCGCATGCCGCCCCGCCAGCAAAACACCGCTTTGCGCGGCTCAATGGCTTCGAACTGCTTGATGAAGGCTGGAAGCTTCGCTGACACGATCTCCAGCCCCCGGTCTTTGGCCGATTGGATGCTCACTTGTTTATAAATCGTCCCGATCTCGGAACGTTCTTCGTTGGTAAAGAGTGGAATATTCAAGCTACCTGGGATCGTAAAATCCTGATACTCGCCGGGCGAGCGGACGTCGATCAGGGCCAGCTCCCGCTTGCTCTGCAGCTCCAAGAGCTCCTGCACAGTGATGTCTTGAAACAAGAGGCTTCGCTCCTTTGTCCTTGAGACGATATAGTTACGCGAATGGCGAGGCTGCGTGCGCTAAACGCGCTACAGCGACGCGGACACGCGGATCTCTCCGGGATGGTCGGACGTCGCTTCACCGATCATTGCGGCCTCTACGCCCGCGCTGAGCAGGTCTGCGAGCAGCGCGTCCGCCTTCTCGGCTGCGACGGCGATGAGCAGCCCGCCCGACGTCACCGCGTCGCACAAGATCCATTGATCCAGTTGATCAATTTCTTGTGCAAAGGTGACGGTGCCCTCGAGGTGCGCAAAGTTGTTCTTGGTGCCGCCCGGGACGAAGCCCGCCTCCGCGAGCTCGCGGACGCGCGGGAGTACCGGCACCTGCGCTCTGCCGATGCGCACCCCTACGCCGCTGCCCTTGGCCAGCTCGGCAGCGTGACCCAACAGGCCGAAGCCGGTCACATCCGTGCAGCCATGCACGTCATACGGCTCCATCACTTCGGCCGCGGTTTTGTTCAGCGTGGTCATCACCTGGGTGACCCGCGCGATCTCTTCCTCGGTCAAGGCGTCCTTCTTGATCGAGGTGGTTAAGATGCCGACGCCGATCGGCTTCGTCAGAATGAGCTTGTCGCCGGGCTTGGCGCCCGCGTTGGTTTTGGCCTTGGCCGGGTGCACCAGGCCTGTGACGGCGAGCCCGAACTTCGGCTCGTTGTCGTCGATGGAGTGACCGCCGACGAGCGTCGCGCCAGCCTCTTTGACTTTATCGCCCGCGCCGCGGAGAATGTCTGCGAGCACGCTTTTGTCCAGCTTCTTGATCGGAAACGCCACGATGTTCAGCACGGTCAATGGCTTGCCGCCCATGGCATAAATATCGCTGAGCGCATTCGCTGCGGCCACCTGGCCGAAGGCGTACGGATCATCTACAATCGGGGTAAAAAAGTCCACGGTCTGTACCAGCGCCAGGTCGTCGGTCAGCTTGTACACGCCTGCATCATCGCTCGTATCGAGACCCACCAGCAAATTCGGATCTGGCTGTGCAGGTGGCAATGTGCGGATGACCTGCTGCAGGTCGGCGGGACCGATTTTGCAGCCGCAGCCGCCTTTGGTGGAATAAGATGTCAGCTTCACTTTTTCGTTCGTTGTCATGTGAGAACAGCCCTTTCTTTTTCCTGAATTTCGCTAACTTACAGATTATCATAGTCCGGGCGTAAAAAAAAGTAAGCGCTGCACCCCCGCCTCTGAATGTAAATTTAAATGGTGTCCTCACCTGCTGCAGTGCTATAATGAACACCGTAGAACGACTTAGAATCGGAGCGGAGGACAAGCCAATGAACAAAGAGCAGGGCATGAAGCTGATCGAAGCGGTAAGAATTGTCGCTATCGTTCGCGGAGTAGAGGAGCAGCACATTCTCAGTTTGGCAGAGGCGTTGAAGGATGGGGGCATTCCTGTCATGGAAGTGACGCTTAACACGGAGGGTGCGCTCGGCATGATCGAGAAGCTGCAGGAGGCCTACGGCGACACGATGTACATCGGGGCCGGGACCGTGCTCGACGTGGAGGACGCGAAGCAGGCGTTGGACGCCGGTGCGTCTTATCTGGTGACGCCGAACACGGACGAGGACGTGATCCGCTATGCGGTGGAGCGCGGCGCGCCGATCTTCCCGGGGGCGATGACGCCAACGGAGGTCGTGAAGGCCCATAAGGCCGGCGCGACGGCGGTGAAAATTTTCCCGGGCGCCAGTCTCGGCATCGGGTATTTGAAGGAGCTGATGGGCCCGCTGAATCACATTCCGATGATGGCGGTCGGCGGCGTGAACGAGGAGAACATCGCCGAGTTCATGCGCATTGGCTGCTTTGGCGTCGGCATCGGCGGCTCGCTCGTCAATCTGAAGGAAATTGCGGCAGGCAACTTCGGATGGGTGCGGGAGAAAGCGGCCAGGCTCGTGGAGCGTTCTAAAGGGTAAGCTTTTGTACAAAAAACCAATTGCGTCTGCACACTGGGAGTGGGATGCGATTGGTTTTTGTTTTGGCGGTACGTAGGCACGGATGTTGGGCTAAAAAGCAGGATTCGTTTTGCACCACAATCGTGCTTCGTTTGACTTCTTAGGATACCGTGCCATCCAAAGGCAGCTGCACGCTCACCGTCGTCCCTTCCCCCAGCGTCGATTCAAACTGCATGCTCCCCCGATGTAAATCGATGATCTCCCGGCAGATAGCCAGTCCGAGTCCTGTGCCTTCGGCTTTGGGATCCGCTTGATAAAATTTGCCCTCGATGCTCCCCAAATGCTCTGGTGCGATGCCGATGCCATGGTCCTTGACGTCCACCCGAGCCATTTCAGCTTCGGGTGCCACCGGGAACAAGCTTGCCATGATCTGCCCCCCTTCTGGAGGGGTAAATTTGATCGCATTTTCGACCAAATTCAGGAACACCTGCTTCAAGCGATTCCGATCTCCCTTCACCGTCACAGGCTCGGAATTGCCGCTTAGCGCAATGGCGATTCGCTTTTTCTCGGCCTTGGAACGCATCTGCAGCACCACCTCGCTCAAAAGCTCGTTCAAGTTCACGGAAGTCAGCTCGAGCACCGTGCTTTTTTGATACAAGCGGGAAAAATCGAGCAGCTCCTCCACCAAGCCAATCAGCCGGTCGGTTTCTTTGGAAATGATTTGCAGGCCAAGCCTCGTCTCTTGCTGATCGTCCATGGGGCCGGTTAGAATCGTTTCGCTCCAGCCCTTGATGCTGCTCAGCGGCGTTCGAATCTCGTGGGAGAGGGAGGAAATAAAATCATTTTTGAGCGCCTCGCTGCGGGTAATTTCACTGGCCATATAATTGAGCGTGCCCGCCAATTCCCCGATCTCGTTGCCGTCCGTCGTGTCCAGCCGGATATCGAACCGGCCTTTGGCCATGACCCGGCTTGCCGCCGTCATCCGCTTGATCGGCTTCACCATCGAGCTGGCGAATGTCAGGCTGACAAGCAGCACCAGCAGAAGTACGACAAGCCCCACTCCAGCGGAAACCGCATAAATCGAGCGCAGCACGCGATTGACCTCTTCGAGGGAAGTCACATACCGGAGGACGCCGATGGTTTGCCCTTGCACGATCAGCGGACTCGACACCGCCATAATCCGCTCCCCGGTTACCTCATTGCTGCCTGTCCATACGCCGGTCTGCCCTTTTAGCGCCTCCGCCACATCCTTCGTCTCCCGCTTCCCGGAAGCTGCAAACTCCCCGGTGCTGGCCAGCAGCTTGCCGCTTGGATCGACAATCTCAAGCTCCGCCGTCTCGTACGCAAAATTTTGCAAAATCCGTGTCACATGCTGGTTCAAATTCGTATAAAACAAATCCCCGGCATACTTGGCGTAAAAGGTCGAGGACACCGTCGCATGATTAGACAGCACGCTGACGATGCCATTGTAGTAAAATTGGCGCACCGCCACGAAGAATACGCCCTCCAGCAAAATGAGCGTCAGCAAAACGACCATCAAAAAGCGGGAAACGACCTGAAATTTGAGCCCTTTTCGCTTCACTGGCCTCCCACTCCCCCCTGCCAGCGATAGCCGAAGCCCCAGACAGTTTCGATAAACTTGGGCTTGGATGCGTCGTCTTCGATCTTTTGCCGCAGTCTGCGGATGTTTACGTCGACGATTTTGGGATCGCCTACGTAATGGATGCCCCATACCTCGTCCAGCAGCTCGTTGCGGCTGACCGGTGTGCGGCCTTTGTCCATCAGTATGCGGATTAAGGAAAATTCCGTTGGTGTGAGGTCGATCCGTTGCCCGTACTTGATGAGCTGCATCTGAGCCAGCAAAATGACAAACGGCCCGGAGACGATCCGTCCCTCCGCTTCCGATGCGGCAGGCTTTAGGCGATTCACCCGCCGAAGCAGTGAATCGATTCGAGCCATCAGCTCCACAGGGCTGAACGGCTTGCCGACATGATCGTCCGCCCCCAGCGACAAGCCCATCACTTTATCCTGCTCCTGCACCTTGGCCGTCAAAAATATGATCCCGATCCGCTCATTAAACTCCCGAACCCGGCGGCACACTTCGAACCCATCGATGCTGCCCGGCACCATCACATCCAGCAGCGCGATATCAAACCCGGGATTCGTCTGCAGCTGGCGCAGCGCCTCATCCCCCGTCACCGCCTCGGTCACGTCATGACCATGACGCTTCAAATTCACGACGATAAAGCTGCGGATCGAGTCTTCATCTTCGAGTAATAAAATGCTACTCATACGCCGCTCACGTCCCTTCATTCATTTCCGACAGTAAACGGAACCGGTCCGCCAGCCCTGCTGCGTCGCGATTCACGGCATATACCTTGTCCGCCGTACGCCTTAACACCGTCCACTCGGCGTCATTGTCGGTCCACGTTTTGACCGGCACGGTGCGAATTTCTGCCAGCCGCTTTCGCTCCGGGTAAGTCCAGAAGGTCGCAGAGGTATCTGTTACCTCCAGCGTATACTGCTGCTTCCACTGCTCGGGAATGTCGAGCTCGTAGCCTTTATCATTGTTGGCGTACCGCTCCAGCACCGGAGTCAGTCCCGCTGCGCCGTCCCATTTGGCAAACGTATAAATCCACGGCGTGACCGCCAGCGCTTTATTTTCATAGCCCAGCGGGGCGCGCATTCCGGCGATCTCTAGAATTCCGTCGCGGTCGGCGTCTTCGCTTTTACCTGTATAGGCTTTCATGGTGAGCTTTGTATCCAGCACCGAGCGGAGCCCGCCTTGATCGAAGACGATCAGCTCCGTCTGTGACGAGTGAGCACCGAGGGCCGAATCCAGAACCACTCCACGCCGGTCTTTGGTCACTTTTCCTGCCACCACGTTTATATAACCGTTAATTCCCGCTGCCAAGCTCACGCTCCCGAGCTTCGCCAGACCATTGTCATACTGATACAGCGTCGCTGTCGCTCCCAAGCCCCGCTCCTTGAGCTCAATCACCGTCATGTCCTTGACGCCGTCGCCGTTCAAATCATCGATTACCAGCTCGGTAAACGGCAGATCGAACGCTTTGGTCAGCTTGCCGCTTCCCATGGAGTACACTGCCAGCCCCTTGGGCGAGGTCAGCGACGAGGTCGCATAGGCCGCAATCACATCCGGCTTGCCGTCGTGCGTGACGTCCTCCAGCTGGAGACTGTCCAGCTCACTTCCAGCCCCTTCGAACTTATCGAAGGACTGCCAGCCTTCGGCGCTTTGTTTCCACACCTCTCCGTGGATTTGGTCATTTATTTTCGTTTTATAAAAAAAGACCGCTTCCTCCCGTCCATCGCCATCCAGATCCACCAGCGGAATCATGCCTTTCCCGCTCACCTTGCGTGGACGGATCAGCACGGCCCCGGCGGGCAGCGTCCGTTCAATGGTCGCCTTCAGCGCCTCCTGCTCAGCCGGAAGCTTCGGCAAACGCATATACGATTGCGGCTGCTGCATCAGCTGACAGCCCGAGCATAGGAGGAGTGGCAGCAGCAGCGCTGCCCATTTTATCCGCATTGGCATCGTTTCGCTCCTTGTACATCCGCTTCATTCGAACTGCCCGATCTCAAGCATTTTCCAAATGATAGCCTTTTCCATCTTGGAAATCAATGCGTCCAAGGGGTTCTGAATACATTGTAATGGGGGCGATCCAGAAAAGGGTAACAAAACCTTTACAGTCAGCGTCGAATTTTTGTGGAATTTGAAACTTTTTGCTGCAGGTGTTACGTTAAAGTAGATGACAGTGTCGCTTCTAAGTTAAACGGGAGGAAGGACCATGGTTAGATCCAGACGTAAGCCTAAGCGGCGTAAGGTTCTGCAAACCGCGCTGCTTTGTCTCTCCCTGCTAGGGGTAGGAGCTGCAGGCTTTTCCGGATATTTAGTCTATAAAGCCAATCATGCACTGAATCAAATGTCTTTAGGGGCGCCGGGTTCCCTTGAGCCGGGAGCGTCGGGAGATGGAGCATCACCGATCCCCAGCTCTTCGCAGCCGGGCCAGGAGTGGAGGCCGATGACATTTCTGTTGACCGGTCTCGATAACCGGGAAGGCAGCGATGGAAGTATGAATACCGATGTGCTGATGCTCGCTACTTTGAACCCGAAAACCAGCTCCGCCACGATCGTTTCGATTCCTCGCGATGTGGAGCTGAAGCCGAAGGAGCTGGGGCTGTCGCCGCACAAAATCAATTATTTTTATGCTTACTACTACAATCAGAATCAAGTTACGGCGCTGTCCAAGACGAAGGCGCTGTTCAGCCAAATGTTCGATCTCCCCATTGATTACATGGTGATGATCGATTTCAACGGCTTCCGCGAGGTCGTCGATGAGCTGGGTGGGCTGGAGCTGGACGTAGATATGGATATGAAGTATGTGGACGATGAGGATGGAACGAACATCAATTTGAAAAAAGGTCAGCAAAAGCTCAGCGGGAAGCAGACGCTCGATTTTTTGCGCTACCGCAAGTCGAACCGTGGTACGGAGGAGTCATCGGATTTGGAGCGCAATATGCGTCAGCAGCAGGTGCTGAGTAAGCTGATCGATAAGCTGACCTCCTTCTCCGGCGTGTCGCAGTGGGGCGGCGTGCTCGATATTGCCGGCCGCAACGTGAAAACGGACATTCCGTCCGATCAGCTTCGCACCTTCGTGTTATCGCTGCAAAAGCTGAAGCCGGCCACCATGGAATTCATCCATTTGGACGGCGAATGGGAAAGCCCTTACATCGTGCCCAAGGAGTCCGATTTGCGGCAAGCGATCGCTGCGCTGAAGGCGCGAAGAGAAGACGGCGGCGTGCAGGCCGGCGGCGGTCTTGGCAGCGTCAGCGGCAGTGGCGCGGCGAGCTCTGGTGCGACGGTCACGAGTGCCACGTATGATCGGCTGAGGGAGCGGTTCGGCGTGGAGCCGGATCCTCCAGCGAAGAAGCCGGTGGTTAGGTAGGCGGCAGCTGTTAGGTGATGCAAGCGTGCGGGGGCGTTGGGGGCGACTCGCGCGTGCAATTCGGCGGTGATGGCGGGCGTTGGCGGGATATGGCGGGAATAGCTGCCTTGAGGTAACTATTCGCGCTAGGGGGCGACTCGGGCGTGGATTAGTTGCTGCGGGAGCAGCTATTTGACGGTGATGGCGGGCGTTGGCGGGATCCGGCGGGAATAGCTGCTCTTGAGGTAACCATTGACGCTAGGGGGCGACTCGGGCGTGGATTAGTTGCTGCGGAAGCAGCTATTCGGCGGTGATGGCGGGCGTTGGCGGGATCCGGCGGGAATAGCTGCTCCGGGGGCAACTATTGGCGCTTGGGCGCGACTTAGGCATAGATTAGTTGCTGCAGGAGCAGCTATTCGACGGTGATGGCGGGCGTGGACGCTCGTACGCGGAAAATCCGCGCTGCACGCTGGCCTCGGCGCCGACGGGACGCTCGTACGCGGAATATCCGCGTTGCACGCTGGCCTGGACGCCGACGGGCCGCTCGTACGCGGAAAATCCGCGCTGCACGCTGACCTCGGCGCTGACGGGCCGCTCGTACGCGGAAAATCCGCGCTGCATGCTAGCCCGGACGCCGGCAGGTCGCTCGTACGCGGAAAATCCGCTTTGCACGCTAGCCTCGGCGCTGACGGGCCGCTCGTACGCGGAAAATCCGCGCTGCACGCTGGCCTCGGCGCCGACGGGACGCTCGTACGCGGAATATCCGCGCTGCATGCTGGCCTCGGCGCCGACGGGACGATCGTACGCGGAAAATCCGCGCTGCATGCTGGCCTCGGCGCCGACGGGACGATCGTACACGGAAAATCCGCGCTGCATGCTGGCCTCGGCGCCGACGGGACGCTCGTACGCGGAAAATCCGCGCTGCATGCTGGCCTCGGCGCCGACGGGACGCTCGTACGCGGAAAATCCGCGCTGCATGCTGGCCTCGGCGCCGGCAGGCCGCTCGTACGCGGAATATCCGCGTTGCACGCCAGCCTCGGCGCCGACGGAACGCTCGTACGCGGAATATCCGCGCTGCACGCTGGCCTCGGCGCTGCCGGGACGCTCGTACGCGGAAAATCCGCGCTGCACGCTGGCCTCGGCGCCGGCGGCCGCTCGTACGCGGAATATCCGCTTTGCACGCTGGCCTCGGCGCCGGCAGGTCGCTCGTACGCAGAAAATCCGCGCTGCACGCTGGCCTCGGCGCCGGCAGGTCGCTCGTACGCGGAAAATCCGCGCTGCACGCCAGCCTGGGCGCCTCGGCCCCGCTCTAGCGCGGGTTTTCCGCGCTGCGCGCTAGCCGCGAACGGCTCGCCAAGCCTCCGCAAAGGCGGCGAGGCCGCGCGCAAGCTCCGCTTCCCGCGGGCGGGCATACGCGAATCGCGCATGCCCTGGCCCAGAGCCGAACACGCTGCCCGGCGTGTACAGGATCCCGCGGCGGATCGATGCCTCCAGCAGTTGGCTGTCATCGACCTCCCCGTGCAGTGAGCACCACAGGTTCAATCCCCCCTTTGGAACCGAAAACGAAATCTCCCCAGCCAGCTCACGCTCCAGTATAGCCACCGTCAGATCCCGCTTCCTGCGAAGCGCCTCACGAAGCTGCGTCAGATGCTGCCCGAAGGGCTCGGAGCCCACATACTGCGCTGCCAGCCACTGCGGCAGGACGCTCAGCCCAAAATCCATCTGCTGCCGCGCATCGGCGAGCCGCTGTACGATCGTCTGCGGTGCGACCAGCCAGCCGATCCGCAGCCCGGAGGCGACGATTTTGGACATCGAGCCGATATACAGCACGCTGCTGCTGCGATCCAGCGCCTTCAGCGGGAGCGGCGGCGCCTCGTCAAAGGCCGTCAAGCTGAACGGATCGTCCTCGACGATCGGAATGCCGTGCTCGGCGGCCAATTCCAGCAGGCGCAACCGCCGCTCAGCGGACATCACCGTACCGGTCGGATTCTGATAGTTCGGGTTCACGATGATCATCCGCAGCCGGTGCTTCCGATGCAACTCCGGGATGTCGTCAGGGCAAATCCCCTCACCGTCCACCGGTAGCCGGATAAAGCGAAGCCCCGCCGACTGAAACATCGGCAGGGAAAAATAATACGACGGCGCCTCAACCGCCACCGCATCGCCTGGACTCAGCAAGCATTGCGCAATGAGATACAGCGATTGCTGTGAGCCTGAGGTGACCAGGATCGAATCCTCCGTGGTCCGAATCCGGTGATAGTCGTACAAATAACTCACGAGCCGTGCCCGGAGCCCCTCATCCCCTTGCGGATCCGCATAGCCGAGAGAGCCGGCAAAGTCCAGCTCCCGCGTCATCCGCTTAAGCGCTTCGGCAGGAAATAAGTCTGGCGACAGCTCGCCTCCGGCCATATCGATCAGCGTGCTGCGATGCTGCTTTTCGTGCCGGATTTTTCGGATCACTGGGAGATTGGGCAGAAAGGAACCTCCCTCGGCATACTGCCTCCAATTCGGCGTTCGCAGCGGAGAAATCCCCCAATGGGTGGTGCCGACCTTCCGCCCGCTGCCCCGATGCGACTCGATTAAACCGGTAGCCAGCAGCTCATCATAAGCTTGGACAATCGTGCTTCGGTTCACCTTCAGCTCTTGCGCCAGCTTGCGCTCCGAAGGCAATACCGACCCAGGCGGCAGCTCGCCATACATAATTCGGCGTTCCAAATCATCTGCAATTTGCCGGTAGACCGGTATGTCACTCTCACGGTCAATATGCCACATGGCAAGCGCTCCCCCTTACAGCCAACAGCCTCAATCCTCAAGCATAGAACAAAGCGAAAACCAGATAGCCCCCGATAATCGTAATGCCGTAAATGACCGTGAGCCGGATCAGATTTTTGGCCGATCTCTGGTCGTACTTCGGGTTGCCCTCTTTGTTTTTCTGGGACACGCCGACGGCGACGGTGGCACCTGCTGAGATCAGCACGATCAGGAAAATCAGTCCATATAAGAAGTTCAGGTTCTCCATCATGACAGTTCACCCTTTTTTTAAAATGTGGTGGTGTATACAAGACCATTGTACCCGATTTGGGCCGCCTCGTAACCAGCCAATTGGATGAGCCGCAGACCAGCCAATTTTAAACTAGAGTAAAGGGCTCAAAATTTTCAGCCCCTCCTCATCAAACCGTACGTGAGGTTTTCCCTCATACGGCTTTCCGATGTTCGTCATTCATGTGCATGCAGATCACAAAAGCGTTTTAAGTCCATTTTGTCTGGTCAGAAATCTTGCTTCTTGAAGCGAGCTCATCCATCTTGAGCGCTGTTTCTTCTTGGCATACCATCTCGTGAGCCTCTGCAAGATGTACCAGTCCAGCTTTGCCAGTTTTAACTGGCTGTAGGCCGTGTAATAGTAATTCCTCCACCCCTGAATCTTTGGATTCAGCCATTCCACGTGTTCGCGGAACGATTTATGCCTCATTCTAGGGGGAGCAAGACGTTCTTTTACGACCTCCCGGATGCGTTCCGCTTTCCGTGTTAGCCATTGCTGGGTTGTGTAGTACACTTTTCCTTGCGACGTCTCCGCTTTCGTTTTGCGATGGTGCAAGCCGAGAAAGTCAAAGCCTTCTTCTCCCGTCCATAGTCCGACGATGCGTGTTTTGGTGGGATGCAGTGTAAGCTCCAGTCGTTCCATGATCATCTGAATGAGCTGGTATGCCCGATCTGCATCTTTCTTCGTTTTACACACAACTACTAGATCATCTGCGTACCGTGTCAACTCCCCAAGTCCGCATCCATGTCGTTCCCATAGAATGTCGAAGTAATTCAGATAGATGTTCGCCAGCAATGGAGAGATCACTCCTCCTTGGAGACCTCCGAAAAAGTGGGCCCCAAATGATGTGTGTCATCAAATTGGGTTATTCTGAGCCGTTTTTGGGCTGAATTCCTGTTGAATAGTCCCTACTTTAATCTTACTTCCCCTTAGGAAGT
>NZ_VNJI01000051.1 GCF_007786445.1 Paenibacillus cremeus
ATGTAAGACCCCTTGTAGACGACGAGGTAGATAGGTTCGGGGTGGAAGCGCGGCAACGTGTGGAGCTGACGAATACTAATCGGTCGAGGGCTTATCCAAAAGATTCAGTGAGCTTTGTTTCGAATCCAGTTTTCAGGGTGCAAGCCACCTTGAACAATCAATGGATGTTTCTTGGCAGAAACGTCATAATCCGTTTGGTGATGATGGCGGAAGGGAACCACGCGTACCCATCCCGAACACGACCGTTAAGCCTTCCAGCGTCGATGGTACTTGGACCGCAGGGTCCTGGGAGAGTAGAACGTCGCCAAGCAAATTGAAAGAGCCTCATTGGACAATATCCAATGGGGCTCTTTTTTTGCTTTTCAAAAAGAATAAATCAGAAGCTATTTACCGAACACTATAACATGGTGGTCTGGAGTTGCAATCTTAAGTAAATCTGGTATAATGTTATTAAAGTCAAAGAAAGTCAAAGTCAATTTACTTCTTTCTGGAGGTTGAATTGATGCGCAATGTTTCAGAAGTGATTGAGCAGTATCTGAAGCAGGTTCTGCAGCAGAGCCCTGAGGGCATAATAGAAATTCAGCGTAACGAGCTGGCTGATCAGTTCAATTGCGTGCCATCGCAAATCAACTACGTCATCAGTACTCGCTTTACCCTTGAGAAGGGGTACATTGTCGAGAGTAAGCGCGGCGGCGGGGGGTACATTCGTATCCAGAAGATCGAGTTGAATTCGCATGGAGCGGTGTTGGACCACATTTTTCAAACGATCAGCACCTTCATGGACCAAACGGCTTCGGAAGGCTTAATTTATCAGCTCAGAGAGGGCGGGTTTATCACGACTCGAGAAGCGTCCTTGATGAAGGCTGCGGTGGATCGGGAAGTGCTGGTGCTCAAGCTCCCTTTGAGGGACGAAATTCGGGCTAAGCTTCTAAAAGCGATGCTAATCTCCTTATTAAGCAGCAAATGATTAGGTGGTTACAACCGACATCAGGATCGGTTGCAACAAGGAGGGAACCAGATGATCTGTCAGGAATGCGGTAAGAAGCAGGCAACGCTTCATTTTACCAAAATACTTAATGGAGAAAAGACGGAATTCCACATCTGTGAGTCATGCGCAAGGGAGAAGGGAGAGTTGATTCCTGGGACGCCGAATGGCTTTTCGATTCACAACCTGCTCAGCGGGTTATTGGACTTTGAACCTTCCTCCGCTCAAAGCACGCTGGCAAACAAAGTCCAACCGAGTCGTTGTGAGCATTGCGGATTGACTTATTCTCAATTCAGCAAGGTAGGCCGATTTGGGTGCAGTGAGTGTTATAAGCACTTTGGCGAGAAATTAGACCCTCTGTTCAAACGAGTGCATGGAAGCACGGTGCATACCGGCAAGGTGCCGAAGCGATCAGGCGGGTTGATTCAATATAAGCGTGAAATCGATCAAATGAAAAAAGATCTGCTGGTGCGCATTGAGAACGAGGAATTCGAGCAAGCGGCTCAGCTTCGGGACCAAATTCGAGAATTGGAGAAAAAGGTGGCCGAGGGCTAGTCTAGTTGACTTGGCGGTTAGGAGGAATGCTTATGACGGAAGTCAGCCGTTTTACGCAGCATGCGCTTAGCGATTGGATGAAGGGAGATGGCCCGGATTCGGATATCGTGATCAGCAGCAGAATCCGGATAGCCCGCAACCTTAGGGCGTACCCATTCCCAATGCTGGCCACAAACCAGCAATCCAAAGAAGTGCTTGATCAAGTGGCAGGGCTGCTTGACAATGATGAATTTCAAACGATTAGCCGGTTTACGCTGCTGCCTCTTTCTGATTTAAATGAGCTTGAGAAGCGCGTATTAGTGGAGAAGCACCTGATCAGTCCGGCACTAGCAAATGAGTCCCGTAATGGGGCTGTCATTTTAAATGAAAATGAATCCATCAGCATCATGGTGAATGAAGAGGACCATCTCCGAATACAATGCTTGTGCCCCGGATTTCAGATTAGGGAGGCCTGGGGGCTAGCAAATCAGATCGATGATGTGTTTGAGGTCCAACTGAATTATGCTTTTGATGAAAAACGAGGCTACCAAACCAGCTGTCCTACAAATGTAGGTACAGGTATACGGGCTTCGGTCATGATCCATTTACCGGCATTGGTTCTTACGCAGCAGATCAATCGGATTTTGTCTGCGGTCACACAAGTTGGGCTGGCTGTCCGCGGTCTATACGGTGAAGGAAGCGAAGCGCTGGGTAATTTGTTTCAAATTTCGAACCAAATTACGCTGGGGCAGTCGGAAGATGAGATTATTGATAATTTGTACAGTGTCGTAAGACAAATCATTGAGCATGAACGCGCAGCGCGGCAGAAGCTGGTGTTTGAGACGAAACCGAAAATTTTGGACCGGGTCAGCCGATCCTATGGGATCCTCTCATATGCTGCTATCATGGACTCCAAGGAAGCGGCACAGCGACTATCCGATGTTCGGCTGGGGATCGACCTAGGCTTTATCAAGAATGTTTCCTCCCATGTGCTTAACGAACTATTAGTAATGACACAGCCGGGTTTTTTGCAGCAGTCGGCAGGAGAAAAGCTAACGGCTGAAGAAAGAGACATTAGGAGGGCTCAGCTGATTCGGGGGAAAATATCCGCCGCGGCTGAATAGGCCTCTACACCTTAGACTATTGCACTGTAATTTTTTTGGTAGAACAATTTTGGAGGTGTTACTCATGATGTTTGGCAGATTTACTGAACGTGCACAGAAAGTGCTGTCTTTGGCGCAAGAGGAAGCGGTCCGTTTAGGACACAACAATATCGGAACAGAGCATATTTTGCTGGGACTCATCCGGGAAGGTGAGGGCATTGCGGCAAAAGCGCTTATTGCTCTGGGGCTCGGCTTAGAGAAAATTCAAGATGAAGTGGAATCGTTGATTGGCCGCGGGCAAGAGCAGCCGACCAATATTGCTTATACGCCTCGGGCAAAGAAGGTCATCGAGCTGTCGATGGACGAAGCCCGCAAGCTGGGTCATACGTATGTAGGCACAGAGCACATTTTGCTGGGCCTGATTCGTGAAGGAGAAGGCGTGGCTGCACGCGTTCTGAACAACCTCGGCGTCAGCTTGAACAAGGCCCGCCAACAAGTACTGCAACTGCTTGGAAGCAGTGAAGTGGTCTCGCCTAACCATGGGAACCAAACCAATGTAAATACGCCGACACTGGACGGTTTGGCACGCGATTTGACCGCCTATGCCAAAGAGGGCAACCTGGACCCAGTGATTGGCCGCAGCAAGGAAATTGAGCGCGTGATTCAAGTCCTGAGCCGCCGCACGAAAAATAACCCGGTGCTCATTGGGGAGCCTGGGGTAGGTAAAACCGCGATCGCGGAAGGGCTGGCGCAGAAGATTGTGGCCAATGAAATTCCGGAGACGCTTCGTGACAAACGCGTTATGACGCTCGATATGGGCTCCGTGGTTGCAGGTACGAAGTACCGCGGCGAATTTGAAGACCGGCTTAAAAAGATTATGGATGAAATCCGCCAAGCGGGAAATATCATCTTGTTCATCGACGAGCTGCATACGCTGATCGGTGCAGGTGGAGCGGAAGGCGCCATCGACGCTTCTAACATCTTGAAGCCGGCACTGGCCCGTGGCGAGCTGCAATGTATTGGTGCGACGACCTTGGATGAATACCGCAAATATATCGAGAAGGATGCGGCACTGGAGCGGCGCTTCCAGCCGATTACGGTGGATCAGCCTTCGCCGGAGGAAGCGATTCAAATTTTGTATGGGCTTCGGGATCGATACGAAGCGCACCACCGCGTGAAAATAACGGATGAGGCTATTGAGCAAGCGGTGAGGCTGTCGGACCGTTATATTACGGACCGCTTCCTGCCGGACAAAGCGATCGACCTGATCGACGAGGCGGGCTCCAAGGTAAGGCTTCGCTCCTACACGGTACCGCCGGACCTGAAGAAGCTGGAGAGCCGTCTGGAGGATATCCGCAAGGAGAAAGACGCTGCGGTGCAAAGCCAGGAGTTCGAGAAAGCTGCTTCGCTGCGCGATACCGAGCAGAAGCTGCGTGAAGAGCTCGACACCACGAAGAACGAGTGGAAAGAGAAGCAAGGGCGTACCGATTCCGAGGTTACACCGGATGACATTGCGCAGGTCGTCACCAGCTGGACCGGTATTCCGGTAGTGAAGCTGGTAGAAGAAGAAACGGAGCGCTTGCTCAAAATGGAATCAATCCTGCACGATCGCGTGATCGGCCAGGAGGAAGCGGTGAAAGCCGTCAGCCGTGCCATCCGACGGGCTAGAGCAGGCCTTAAGGATCCGAAGCGTCCAATGGGCTCCTTCATTTTCCTGGGACCTACTGGGGTAGGTAAAACGGAGCTGGCTCGTGCGCTTGCCGAATCACTCTTCGGTGATGAAAATTCCGTGATCCGGATCGACATGTCGGAATACATGGAGAAGCACTCCACTTCGCGTCTGGTCGGGGCGCCTCCAGGGTATGTCGGCTATGAAGAAGGCGGTCAGCTGACCGAGAAAGTACGCCGCAAGCCATACTCTGTAGTCCTGCTGGATGAGATCGAAAAAGCGCATCCGGAAGTGTTCAATATCCTGCTTCAAGTATTGGAGGATGGACGCTTAACCGACTCCAAGGGCCGTACCGTCGATTTCCGCAATACACTGATCATCATGACATCCAACGTGGGTGCCGATGCGATTAAGAAAAACTCGACGCTGGGCTTTACCGCGGCGCACGATTCAGGTCGTGAATACAATAGCATGAAGGACAAAGTGATGGGCGAGCTCAAGAAGAGCTTCCGTCCGGAATTTTTGAACCGGATTGACGAAATTATTGTGTTCCATTCGCTCGATGAGAAGCACATCGCTGAGATCGTGACACTGATGGCTGACGAGCTGCGTAAGCGTCTGAAAGATCAAGATGTCGATTTCACATTGACGGATTCGGCCAAAGCGTTCCTGGCTAAAGAAGGATACGATCCGACCTTCGGGGCACGCCCGCTGCGCAGAGCGATTCAGAAGCATATTGAAGACCGCTTGTCGGAGGAATTGCTTCGTGGCAATATATCCAAAGGCGATAAGCTGATTATCGATGAAAAAGACGGCGAATTGACCGTCGAGCGGAACACGGAAGTGGCCTCGAAGGCTTAATTGAAGTAATAAATAAATCCAGTCCTACCGATGATAAATGGGGGGCTGGATTTTTTTGTGGTGAACCGATCAAGGAGGGCTTTCATGACTGCGGTAAAAATGGTAAACTTTGAAATGGTGGAATTTGGAGATTGCGGGTGGAAATTCAGTACGTTAGGGGAACAGCATGGCTAAAACGAAAACGAAATTTTTTTGCCAGCAATGCGGCTATGAGTCCTTGAAGTGGTTGGGCAAATGCCCAGGCTGTCATGCATGGAATACATTTGTTGAAGAAGTGGAAACGGTCAGTAAAAGTCAAGGTTTGCATACTTCTTTTTCAAAAAAGAAAGAAAAGCCGATATCCATCATAAACATAGATAGCAGTGAAGAGCAGCGCATCGTGACCGATAATAAGGAGCTGAATCGTGTCTTAGGCGGTGGGATCGTTCCAGGCTCGCTGATCCTGGTCGGGGGCGATCCGGGAATCGGGAAATCAACGCTGCTGCTGCAAACCTCTCATGCGCTGACACAGCAGCAATTGAAGGTGCTGTATATATCAGGAGAAGAATCGGTCAAACAAACGAAGCTGCGGGCAGATCGCCTTCAAGTCACTTCGCCGCTGCTGTTTGTGCTCTGCGAAACGAATGTGGAGCATATCGAAGCCGCGATTGATGAGATTGAACCGGATTTCGTCGTGATCGACTCCATTCAGACGGTATTTCACCCTGCGGTAACCTCGGCGCCTGGCAGCGTCTCGCAGGTGCGGGAGTGCACGGGCCATTTTATGCGCATCGCCAAAATCAAAGGAATTGCAACCGTAGTAGTTGGTCATGTTACTAAGGAAGGGGCCATTGCAGGACCCCGCATGCTGGAACATATGGTCGACTGCGTGCTGTATTTTGAGGGAGAGCGTCATCATTCCTATCGCTTACTGCGTGCGGTGAAGAATCGCTTCGGATCTACGAATGAGATCGGAATCTTCGAGATGCAGGAAGTCGGATTGGTGGAAGTAAGCAATCCATCGGAATTATTTTTGTCCGAACGGCCGCTGGGAGTTTCGGGATCGACGGTTGTGGCCAGTATGGAAGGTACCAGACCGGTGCTCGTTGAACTGCAAGCGCTTGTTTCGTCCACCAATTTTCCTTCGCCTAGACGGATGGCGACCGGCTTTGATCATAACCGTCTGTCTCTGATCATTGCGGTGCTGGAGAAGCGGATGGGCATGTTTTTGCAAAATCAGGATGCCTATTTGAACATCGCCGGTGGTGTGAAGCTAGATGAACCTGCGGTTGACTTGGCCGTGGCGGTTAGTATCGCTTCGAGCTTCCGGGAGCAGCCGACCCAGCCTTATGATGTCGTGTTCGGCGAGGTGGGGCTTACCGGCGAGGTGCGCGGCGTTTCCCGCGTCGATCAGCGCGTACGTGAGGCACAGAAGCTGGGCTTCAAGCGAGTCATTCTTCCGGAGAAGAGCCTCAAGGGCTGGACACCGCCGAAAGGCATAGAAATCATCGGCGTAGAGACTGTGTCGGAAGCCTTGAAAGCGGCATTACTGTAATTTTGTTTAGATATTGGAGCGGAGTGTGGGGACATCGTGAGTAAGGAAGAAGCCAAGAGAGATCAGGTGAGCCAGCTGCTGCAGCTCGTCGCCCCAGGGACCCCTTTTCGCGAGGGGTTGGAAAATGTATTGCGGGCGAAAACCGGAGGCTTGATCGTCGTCGGATATAGTCCTGAGGTGATGGAGATTGTAGATGGAGGGTTCTCCATTAATTGCGATTTTTCCCCCAATTACCTGTATGAGCTCGCAAAGATGGACGGCGCCATTATTTTGAGCGAGGATTTGAAACGGATTCTGTACGCCAACACTCAGCTGATTCCGGATTCTTCCATCTCCTCATCAGAGACGGGGATTCGTCATCGGACAGCCGAACGGGTGGCCAAACAGACTAACAAGCTGGTCGTTTCCATCTCACAGCGTAGAAATATCATTACCCTTTATCAGGGGAATCTGCGGTATGCACTCAAGGATATTGGGGTTATTTTGACCAAAGCGAATCAAGCCATTCAAACGTTGGATCGGTACAAGACGGTGCTCGATCAGGATCTGACGAATCTCGGTGCGTCTGAATTTGAAGAGCTGGTTATGCTCCACGATGTGACCGAGGTCGTTCAACGCGTCGAGATGGTGCTGCGCATTAAAGCGGAAATTAAGCGCTACATTAACGAACTGGGCAACGAAGGTCGGTTGATCAGCATGCAGCTGCAAGAGTTGGTAGGAAATATGGAATTTGAAGCCTATTTGCTGGTGAAGGATTATGTGAAGGACCCCAGCGAGGAAAAGGTGAAAGAAGCACTCAATGCATTCCGGCGGCTGGCGTCCGACGACTTGCTGGACCACTCCCATATTGCCCGCGTGCTCGGCTACCCTCATGCCAACAACAGCGCCGAAGAAACGGTATCGCCGCGCGGCTATCGGGTGCTGCATAAGATTCCGCGACTTCCAACCGTCATCATCCATAATCTAGTGGAGCGATTTGCGTATCTTCCGCACCTGATGATGGCTACAATAGAAGAGCTCGATGAAGTTGATGGAATTGGCGAGGTGCGGGCTAGAACTATTAAGGAAGGATTAAAACGTATCCAAGATCAGGTACTCATTGACAGACATATCTAACTTGCATACAATCAGAAGGTAGCCTAAATGAGAGCATCTGAAGCGGGGCGAACCTGTGGTTCTAACTAAAACTTTCCGGTGCTATAATAATATAGATTAGGGTACAGTAAAACCAGAGGTGGACTATACAATGATAACGAAATCCCTCCCGAACGTATTTACCGTGGGGAATCTGTTTTTGGGCATTATCTCCATAATATTGGTATTTAACAATAAACCGGAGCTGGCGGCCATCATGGTCATTGTGGCCATGCTGATGGACGGACTAGATGGGCGTGTAGCCCGTGCGCTGAATGCACAGAGCGAATTCGGCAAAGAGCTGGACTCGTTGTCCGATGTGATCTCCTTCGGCGTCGCCCCAGCGTTCATTATGTACGTAGTTGCTTTCACAGAGCTCAATGCAGCGGCTGCGTGGATTGCAACAGCAGTATTCCCGATTTGCGGAGCGCTTCGATTGGCACGGTTTAACGTAGTCGCAGGGACACCGGGCTATTTCATCGGCTTGCCGATTCCAGCTGCAGGCGGTGTGCTTTGTACGCTGGCATTGTTCCACAATGAGTTGAATACCATCGTATTGCTGTTGTCGACGCTGCTGCTCTCGTACTTGATGGTCAGTACCGTCAAATATCCAAACTTTAAGAAAGTCGGTATTCCAAAAGCTGCGATCTGGGTAACTCCGATTGTCGTGGCAGCGGCGGTGCTTCTCGCCATTCTATATCCAGGCATGCTGTCCAAACTGATCTTTGTACCGCTGGTCATTTATGCGCTGTGGGGCTTAAAAAAAAACGTTGATCGGCTCTTCTTCCGAAGAAGAAAAAAGAAGTCCGTAGACGACGAATCGAAAACCACGACGTTCTAACAAAACGAATAGACGATGAAAATGAAAAGCATTTATTTTCCTTCGGGGAAGTAAGTGCTTTTTTGTATTTTCTTATGGGGCGGAGGATTAGGCAGGAAACTTTTGGTTCATAATTGTAACGAGGAGTATTTTTTATTGATGGAGGTGAAGTCTATGATGAAAAGATGGTTCCAGCTTCTGTTCGCAGTTATTGGCGGTGTGTTAGGGGTACAGTGGAGTGATACAATTGGTCGGCCATTTTTTAACGTCATAGAACCGGTCTTTGGATGGGGTGAGATTAAAGGGCAGGAAGTATGGATGTTTGGGCTCGGCGCCCTACTGTTTTATTCCTTCAGCTCGCTCACGTTGGAGTACCTGCTGAGCATCATGCACAAAGGGGAAGAACGGGTAGGCACCGTACCGGCGGCGGACTTATTTGCAGGCTCGTTGGGGATGGTTATGGGACTGCTTGCAGCTTCCATGCTGCTAGGGCCGTTCGAGAAAGCGGGGATGGCGAATCCCTTCCTGTATGCGGTGGGTGTCGTGCTGCTAGCCTGGGCCGGCTACCGATTGGGAGTCGTGAAGAAGGAGGAGATCTTCTCCATTCTGGAAAAACGTCAATCCGGCCGTGACCGCGGAGGACAGGGAGAAGGGAAGCGGTATGAGGAGCACAAAATTCTCGACACGAGCGTCATCATTGACGGGCGGATCGCTGATATTTGCAAGACCGGATTTATTGAAGGGACCTTGGTCATTCCTGAATTTGTCCTCGAGGAGCTGCAGCATATTGCAGACTCGTCGGATTTGCTGAAACGGAATCGCGGACGCCGTGGACTTGACATTTTGAACAAAATTCAGAAAGAGCTGGATGTGAAGGTGCTGATCTACGAAGGGGATTTCGATGAAATTTCGGAAGTGGACAGCAAGTTGGTTCGCCTGGCGAAAGTGCTGCAGGGGAAAGTGATTACCAACGATTTTAACCTGAACAAGGTGTGTGAGCTGCAAGGCGTCTCCGTGCTCAATATTAATGACCTAGCCAACGCGGTGAAACCGGTGGTGCTGCCGGGCGAGGAAATTTTGGTGCAGGTGATCAAGGATGGCAAGGAGCACGGGCAAGGCGTGGCTTATCTCGATGACGGTACGATGATCGTCGTGGAAGGTGGACGCGATTTTATCGGAACGACGCTGGATGTACTCGTAACAAGCGTGCTGCAGACGTCAGCAGGCCGAATGATTTTTGCCAAGCCCAAGCTATTGGAAAAAGCGCTCTAACACGGTATGATAGAAGCTGCAGCTGTTATCCGCCCAAGGATCAGTTGTCATAGAGTGTTGTGGCAGGTGAACAAAGTGACGGACAAGCTGGGGATCGTAATTGTTGCCGCGGGCAAGGGCTCACGGATGAAGACCCAAGAAAGCAAGCAGTACTTGATGATCGACGAGAAGCCTATTTTGGTACATACTTTGGCATTGTTTGACCGCATGGAGGTCGTCGATACGATCGTGCTGGTTACAGGGAGCGCTGATGTAGATCGGTGCCAGCAGTATGTCGAGCAATACGGGCTGCGCAAAGTGCAGCACGTTGTAACCGGTGGTTCGGAACGTCAGGATTCGGTCTATCAGGGACTTGCTACGCTGCAAGGAAAGGTCGACTGGGTCATGGTGCATGATGGCGTTCGGCCGTTTGCAGCAGAGGCGCATATCCTCGCATGCTTAGACAAGGCCAAAGAAACAGATGCAGCAGTGCTTGCTGTGCCTGTCAAGGATACGATTAAGGTCGTCGATAGCGACGGGCTTATTCAAGCTACACCAGATCGACGCAGCTTGTGGGCGATTCAGACCCCGCAGGCTTTTCGTCTTTCTATGCTGCTGCAGGCGTATGAGTCGGCTCGGCAGGATGGCTTCCTGGGCACCGACGATGCGATGCTGGTGGAGCGGCTGGGGATCAAGGTAGCTGTCGTAGAGGCAGATTACTACAATATCAAAATCACGACGCCGGAGGATTTGCCTTGGGCTGAGTGGATCATACGCAATGCTAGAGGAGAGAAGAACACATGATTCGAGTGGGACAAGGCTTTGACGTGCATCAATTAACCGAGGGGCGCAAGTGCATTATCGGCGGCGTAGACATTCCATTTGAAAAAGGGCTGCTCGGCCACTCCGACGCGGATGTGCTGCTGCATGCGCTGAGCGATGCCATTTTGGGTGCGTTGGGACTCGGCGATATCGGCAAGCATTTTCCGGATACGGATGCGGCGTTTAAAGATGCGGATAGCTATATTTTACTGGAGCGGGTATGGAAGCTGGCGAAGGAAGCGGGATACCGCTTGGGGAACGCCGATTGTACGATCATTGCGCAAAAGCCGAAGATGGCTCCCCATATTCCGGCTATGGTGCAGCGCATTGCAACGGCCTTGGAAGCGGAAGAGCTTAGTCAAGTCAATGTCAAAGCAACGACGACGGAGCAGCTCGGGTTTACCGGCCGGGGCGAAGGCATTGCAGCGCAGGCGGTTGTTTGTTTGGTAAAAGGTGTGCTATCATAACAGATAATATTTTTTGGGACTATGGATTGGCTAGGTGTGAGAGGAGAAGGGACCATGGCAGATTTTCGCGTTAGATACGCTCCGAGTCCGACAGGACATCTTCATATCGGCGGAGCACGGACGGCCTTGTTTAATTATTTGCTTGCGCGTAAGGAAGGCGGGCAATTCATCATTCGCTTTGAGGACACGGATCAGACCCGGCACCTGGAGGCAGGGATCCAGAATCAGTTCGACGGCCTGGAATGGCTCGGCGTGAACTGGGATGAGAGTGTAGATGTGGGCGGCCCTTACGGCCCTTATCGTCAAACGGAGCGGCTGGATCTGTACCAGCCTTTCATCGATCAACTGCTGGCGCAAGGCGATGCGTATCACTGCTACTGTTCCGAAGCGGAGCTGGAGCAGGAGCGGGCGGAGCAGGAAGCGAAAGGGCAAATGCCGATGTACTCGGGCAAATGCCGTCATTTGACGGAGCAGCAGAAGCAGCAATACCAGGCGGAAGGGCGCAAGCCATCGACTCGTTTCCGCGTGCCGGCGGATAAAGTGATCGCGTTCGAGGATCGCATTCGCGAGCATGTAGAATTTGAATCGGCGGGGATTGGCGATTTTATTATCGTGCGTCCGGATGGCATCCCAACCTATAACTTTGCGGTTATTTTGGATGATCATTTGATGAAAATCACTTTGGTCATCCGTGGGGAGGAGCATTTGACCAATACGCCGCGGCAAATCATGATGTACGAAGCGTTAGGCCTTCCCGTGCCGGAGTTTGCACATTTGTCGCTCATTTTAAATCAGGATCGGAAAAAAATGAGCAAGCGCGATGAATCCATTATTCAGTTTATGGAGCAGTACAAGGAGCTTGGCTACTTGCCAGAGGCTGTACTGAACTTTATCGCGCTGCTCGGCTGGTCGCCTAAGGGTGAAGAAGAGATTTTCACCAAGGAAGAGTTGATCGCGCAGTTTTCCCTAGATCGAGTGTCCAAAAGCCCGGCAGTATTTGATATGGATAAGCTGAACTGGATGAACAATGTGTACATCAAGAAAGCGGACAAAGATCGAATCGCCGAGCTGTCGCTGCCGCATTTGCAAAAAGCAGGCCGCCTTCCAGGCACCCTTACAGCGGAGCAGGAGCAGTGGGCACGTTCGCTGATCGGCCTCTATCAGGAGCAGCTGCGCTATGCAGCGGAGATTGTACCGCTCTCGGAGCTGTTTTTCCGCGACGCGGTGAGCTTTGAAGATGAGGAAGCGAAGGCTGTGCTGGCGGAAGACCATGCCAAGATCGTGCTGCGGAGCTTCTTGTCCCAGATCGAGCAGGCGGCGGATTTCAACGTGGATGCCATGAAGGGCATCATGAAAGCCGTGCAAACCGAAACTGGTTATAAAGGCAAGCCGTTGTTCATGACCGTACGCGTTGCGCTGACCGGACAAATGCATGGACCGGATCTCAACATGACGATTTATTTGCTGGGCAAAGAGACCGTTATGAACCGCGTGAATACATTATTGTAAACTACATGTTTTTCGGATATACTTAGAGAACATATGTCACAGCGACGAACGGGAAAGTACGCGAAAGCTGGGATTCTCAGAGAGGACAATCGGTTTCTTCAATAGAGCCGGCTGCGAGTTGTCCAATCCTAACTTCACGGAAGTGCACCCGGGAGCTGTAAAGACGATCTGTGCGCAACACATCTGTTCAGCGGCAGGGTAGCCTTTACCGTTACGTTCACGATACGAACGATCGAGATGGATTATGTGATCCAAGCAGAGTGGAACCGCGAGACGACGCCTCTGCAGCCTTATGGGCTGTGGGGGCTTTTTTGTTTTTCATCCGAGGTGCTGGGGAGAGGTGGATGGGGATGTTTGACCGAATGAGAGAGGATATTGCTACAATTTTTGAGAACGATCCGGCGGCAAGAGGCTGGTTCGAAGTGGTCTTTACATACTCCGGACTGCACGCGCTTTGGGCGCACCGGGTGGCACATTGGTTTTATGGCAGGCAATGGTACACCACGGCACGGATCATCTCCCAAGTAAGTCGGTTCATGACGGGGATTGAAATTCATCCGGGTGCGGTAATCGGAAGACGGTTTTTTATCGACCATGGCATGGGAGTCGTCATCGGGGAAACCTGTGAGATCGGGGATGACGTATTGCTGTATCACGGAGTAACCTTAGGCGGGACCGGCAAGGAAAAAGGTAAACGGCACCCGACCATTGGAAATAATGTGGTTATATCGGCAGGAGCTAAGGTGCTGGGATCGTTTTCGGTAGGAGATAATTCACGCATTGGCTCCAACGCCGTTGTATTGAGCGAAATCCCTTCAAACAGTACCGTCGTGGGCATTCCTGGACGCATTGTGAAGCGCGATGGCGTGCGGGTAGGTCGATTGGAGCACGATAAGCTGCCGGATCCGGTGGTGGATATGTTTCGCCAGCTTCAGCAGCAGATCGATGAGTTGAAGGTGGAAGTAGAACAGGCCAAATCAAGCAATGGAGGAAACGAAGATCATGACATTAAAGATTTACAATACGATGTCTCGAACAAAAGAGGAGTTTAAGCCGTTGGAGCCCGGCAAAGTGAAAATGTACGTGTGCGGGCCAACCGTATACGGATATATTCATATCGGCAACGCGCGTCCGGCGATCTTTTTCGACGTTGTACGTCGCTATTTAGAATCCATTGGCTACGACGTTAAGTTCATCGTGAACTTTACTGATGTGGACGATAAGCTGATTAAGAAGGCAGCAGAGATGGGAACAACTGTTCCTGAGGTGGCAGAGCTCTTTATTCAAAAATATTATGAGGATACGGATGGGCTGGGTGTGCGCAAAGCTACCGTTAATCCTCGCGTCACGGAAAATATGACCGAAATCATCGCTTTTATCACCGGTCTGGTGGAGAAAGGGATGGCCTATGAAAACGGTGGCGACGTCTTTTACCGCACCTCCTGTTTTCCGGAGTATGGGAAGCTCTCTCATCAAAATATGGAGGAGCTGCAGTTCGGGATTCGCGTTGATGTGGATGAGCGCAAAGAGCATCCGCAAGACTTTGTTCTCTGGAAAGCAGCTAAGCCGGGCGAGATCAGCTGGTCGAGTCCATGGGGAGAAGGCCGCCCAGGTTGGCATATTGAATGCTCGGCGATGGTGCGCAAATATTTGGGTGAGACAATCGACATTCATGGCGGCGGCACGGATTTGACCTTCCCGCATCACGAGTGCGAAATTGCTCAGTCCGAAGGGTTAACGGGGCATGTGATGGCTAACTACTGGATGCATAACGGCTTCGTAAACATTAACAATGAGAAAATGTCCAAGTCGCTGGGCAACGGAATCAACGTGAACGATATGCTGAAAACCATGTCGTCGCAAATTATCCGCTATTTTATGCTGTCGGGCCACTATCGCAATCCGCTCAATTTCAGCGATGAAACGGTAGAGCAGGCCAAGGGCAGCTTAGCCCGGATCGAGAACTGTATCGCAGGCATCAAGCACCGTCTCAAGACAGCGGAAGCGGGAGAGGCGGAAGCGAGCGTTCGGGAAGCGGTTCAGAGCGCGAAGGAACTGTTTGAGTCCAAAATGAACGACGATTTCAATACGCCGGACGCGATTACTGCGGTGTTCGAGCTGGTGAGCGCAGCTAATTTGTACTTAAACCAAGAGCGGGTGGCCGCCCAAGCGCTGGAGCTGCTGCTGCAGCAGTTTGATGCGATGGATCAGGTATTGGGCATACTAGCTAAAGCAGATGACGACCTGGTCGATGAAGAAATCGAACGGTTGATCGCGGAGCGGGCGGAAGCGAGAAGAGCGAAAAATTGGGCGCGTTCCGACGAAATTCGGGATTTGCTTGCGAATCAAGGCATTGTGCTGGAAGATACGGCGCAAGGCATTCGTTGGCGGCGGAAATA
Source organism: Paenibacillus cremeus (assembly GCF_007786445.1). Taxonomy (GTDB): domain Bacteria; phylum Bacillota; class Bacilli; order Paenibacillales; family NBRC-103111; genus Paenibacillus_G; species Paenibacillus_G cremeus. The sequence continues at coordinate 15,089 of NZ_VNJI01000051.1, forward strand.
AGTGATGGAGTCTAATCCGCTGCTGTTTTCACCCGATCATGTCAATTTGTTTGCTTTCCCACCGGCGCATGATCCCAAATTGTTGAATCCTTTAGTGCTGGCCTATATGGGGGATGCGGTGTACGAGGTCTTTATTCGCCAGTACGTCGTATCCCAACCGAACCAGCGGCCGAATCATCTGCATCGGCAGTCCACACAGTATGTTTCAGCCAAGGCGCAGGCGAAGTCGCTGCAGCGGTGGCTGCCTCATTTGACAGAGGACGAGCTGGATATCGTGAAGCGGGGGCGAAACGCCAAGTCCGGCACAACGGCTAAGAACGCAGATGTCTTGGAATACCGTCATAGCACGGCCTTTGAGTGTTTAATCGGATTTTTATACTATACGCAGCAGTGGGAGCGGCTTCAGTACCTATTGATGCTGTCCCTGGAGCGGGAAAAATAAACTTGATTTAAGGCTGAAAGAGGGACGTTCACGATGGAAGAATTAGAATTTATTGGCGGAAAGCATTCCGTATTGGAAGCGCTGCGTTCCGGTCGAACGATCAACAAGATCTGGATCGCCGAGGCGGCCCAAAAGCAGCTCACTCAGCCGATTTTGGCGGAAGCGAAGCAAAACGGAGTCATCGTTCAGTTTGCAGATAAGCGGAAGCTGGATCAAATGGCAGGGGATGTGCAGCATCAGGGCGTAGTCGCACAGGTTGCGGCCTACGAGTATGTAGAAGTGGACGACCTCTTGGCAAGAGCGGCGGAGCGGGGGGAAGAACCCTTTCTGCTTATTTTGGACGAAATTGAGGATCCGCATAATTTGGGATCGATCCTACGATCGGCGGATTGCACCGGTGTACACGGGGTCATCATCCCCAAAAGACGCTCCGTAGGACTGACCGCCGCCGTGTCTAAGACATCGGCCGGTGCCGTCGAATATGTGCCTGTCGCCCGTGTGACGAATTTGGCGCAAACGATCGAGCAGCTGAAGGAGCAGGGCGTTTGGGTTGCGGGGACGGATGTAAGCGCCAAACAGAATGTCTATGAATCGAACTTCAATCTTCCTTTAGCGATCGTCATCGGCAATGAGGCTAAGGGCGTAGGGCGGCTCATTAAGGAAAAATGCGACTTCCTCCTGAAACTTCCGATGTTTGGCCAGATTAACTCCCTGAACGCTTCCGTCGCGGCCTCCGTACTAATGTACGAGGTCGTGCGCCAGCGTCTTGCAGCTCGAAAATAACGGCCGGCGAGGCGGGACGGTATGATTCAGGAGATACTCATTGTAGACGGCTACAATATAATCGGTGCGTGGCCGGAGCTTCAGAAGCTGAAGGATCTCCGGCTGGAAGATGCGCGCGACCGGCTGATCACGATTATGTCCGAATACCAGTCATTTTCCGGGATGAAGACGATTCTCGTATTCGATGCTTACTATGTGCCGGGACTGGGGAAGAAGTACACGCAGAGCAAGCTCCCGGTCTACTACACGAAGGAAAAAGAAACGGCGGATGAGCTGATCGAACGGCTTGTTACGGCACACATCGGACGCCGCAAGCAGGTCTATGTGGCCACCTCGGATATGACCGAGCAGCATGTCATTTTTGGGAAGGGCGCGTTCCGGATTCCGGCGAGTGAGCTATTGGTCAAGGTCAAGCAATCACGGAAGGAAATTCGCCGAAAAATCGAGGACGATCACACATCTGGCCGTCATAATACGTTGGAAGGCAAGCTGAGCGGAGACATGAAAGCGACGTTCGAAAAGTGGCGTAGAGGCCGTTAAAATATGCCTTAAAGTCTAGTAAAATGAAGGTTTTCTAATCTGAATATTGTTGACGATAATAGATTACATAATGTATACTTATCCTATCTTTCAAGCGCAGGGCCGGAGGGATTGTGGTGAGCGTCGACCTCAAAGAATTGAGAATGTTCGAATATGACCTCAAGGCAGATGAAGATCTTGTCGAAGCGGTTCGCGAAGGCAACAGCGATGCACTGGAGTATCTGATCAACAAATATAAGAATTTTGTGCGCGCCAAAGCGCGTTCATATTTTTTGATCGGTGCGGACAGAGAAGACATCGTGCAAGAAGGTATGATTGGTCTATACAAATCGATACGAGACTTTCGTGGCGATAAGCTTGCATCCTTCAAGGCGTTTGCTGAGTTATGTATAACCCGTCAGATTATTACGGCGATCAAAACGGCCACCCGCCAGAAGCATATACCCCTGAATTCTTACGTCTCTTTGGACAAGCCGATTTATGATGAAGACTCCGATCGAACGCTATTGGATGTCATCTGCGGCTCCCGAGTTTCAGATCCTGAGGAATTGATTATAAATCAGGAGGAATTTAGCGGGCTCGAGGACAAGATGGGAGAAATCCTGAGTGACCTGGAGCGCAGAGTGCTGATGCTGTATTTAGATGGAAGGTCGTATCAAGAAATTGCGGTAGACTTAGATCGTCATGTCAAATCGATAGATAACGCACTCCAGAGAGTGAAACGTAAACTAGAGAGATATTTGGAAGTTCGAGATGCGTAGATCCGAGCACCTTTGCTGAACAGCAAGGTGCTTTTTTTATTTTGTCATAAGGGTGACATGAATATGTAAGGCACAATTCATGGGTGAATTATTGAATTATTGGATAAATCCATTCTAGAACAAATGTTCGAGGTAGTCAAATCTTGAAAGATAGCCTATTTGGTTTAAGTCCGCGCGGATTGGTCGATAATGGATATAGCGGGGCAAGTGGTTCATGTTAATCCTTTTTCCTTGACAGAAAAAAGGGCGTGTGCTAAAGTATTTTGGTAGCCTTAAGCTGTGAGGCGTTTTTTTGCTGATCGTTTAAGGTTGTAAATTTTGAGGCTGGTCCGTAGGAGGTGTACATCATGCGGGTAATTATTACATTAGCGTGCACAAACTGCAAGCAAAGAAACTATACGTCCACCAAAAATAAGCGCAACCATCCTGACCGCATGGAGCTCAAGAAATATTGCAAGTTTTGCAATGAACAAACTGCTCATCGCGAAACTCGCTAGTTTGTTGGAGGTGTAGTTGTGTCCTTTTTGGCTAAAATGAAGCAGGGATTCGGCAACACATTTTCTTTTTTTACGGACAGCTGGTCCGAATTGAAAAAAGTAAAATGGCCTAGCCGTAAAGAAATGATCAGCTACACGCTGGTGGTATTGTTTACGGTCGCCTTCGTAACGGTGTACTTCTACGTTCTGGACTTGGGTATTTCTGAGCTGCTTCGCCTCGTATTTCAATGATGACGACGACGGGTGGCGCTATGGAAATGGAGAAAAGATGGTACGTCGTGCATACCTATTCCGGGTATGAGAACAAGGTTAAGGCAAACTTGGAAAAGCGTGTGGAATCCATGGACATGAAGGATAAGATCTTTCGTGTGCTAGTTCCCATGGAAGAAGAGCTTGTGAATAAAGACGGCAAGAAAAAGACGGTTATGCGTAAGGTGTATCCGGGCTACGTTCTGGTGGAGATGATCCAAACGGACGATTCCTGGTATGTCGTGCGCAACACGCCTGGGGTTACCGGGTTTGTAGGGTCAACCGGTTCTGGTTCGAAGCCGACTGCGCTGCTGCCTGAAGAGGTAGAAGCGATTCTTAAGCACATGGGGATGGAAGAGCCGAAGCCGAAAGTGGATTTCGTGCTCAAAGAAACCGTTCGCGTGAAAGTTGGACCGTTCGCGAACTTTGTCGGCTCGATCGAAGAGATTTTGTTCGACAAAGGCAAGCTGAAGGTTCATGTCAACATGTTTGGCAGAGAAACTCCGCTGGAGCTCGATTTCAACCAAGTTGAGAAGCTGTAGTTTGGATTTTCGGCCATACTAGAATGAGGAGGTGCACACAATGGCAAAAAAGGTTATCAAAATGGTAAAACTGCAGGTTCCTGCAGGTAAAGCGAATCCGGCGCCGCCGATCGGTCCTGCACTTGGTCAAGCAGGGGTTAACATCATGGCGTTCTGTAAAGAGTTTAACGCTCGTACAGCAGATCAAGCAGGTTTGATTATTCCTGTTGTGATCACGGTATTCGAAGATCGTTCCTTTACGTTCGAGACTAAGACGCCTCCAGCTGCAGTTCTTCTGCGCGTTGCTGCTGGGATTCCTAAAGGATCTGGCGAACCGAACAAGAAGAAAGTTGCTACGGTTAAGCGTTCCAAAGTTCGCGAAATCGCTGAGCAAAAAATGCCTGACCTGAACGCTGCATCTGTTGAAGCTGCTATGCGTATGATCGAAGGTACGGCTCGCAGCATGGGCGTAGTTATCGAAGACTAATTCGGTAACGGGCAGCTCGTGCCCAATTCGGTGGGAGGATATTCCGCTAATACCACATAGGAGGACTAGAAAGTGGCTAAACACGGCAAGAAATACCTTGAAGTAGCCAAGCTGATCAACGCTGAAACGTTCTATGAACCGGCTGAAGCGATCGAGCTTGTTAAGAAAACAGCACGCGCGAAATTCGACGAAACGGTTGAAGTAGCAGTGCGTTTGGGCGTAGACCCGCGGAAACAAGACCAAGCTGTTCGTGGTGTAGTTGTATTGCCACACGGTACTGGTAAAACTAAACGTGTTCTTGTATTTGCTAAAGGCGAAAAAGCAAAAGAAGCAGAAGCGGCTGGCGCTGATTTCGTAGGCGATCTGGACATGATCAACAAAATCCAACAAGGTTGGTTCGACTTTGATGTCTGCGTAGCTACACCGGACATGATGAGTGAAGTCGGTAAACTCGGCCGTATCTTGGGTGGTAAAGGTTTGATGCCTAACCCTAAAGCGGGTACAGTTACATTTGACGTAACTAAAGCCGTTCAGGAAATCAAGGCAGGTAAAATCGAATACCGTCTGGATAAAGCGGGTCAAATCCACGCGCCGATCGGTAAAGTATCCTTCGACGCTGAGAAGCTTGCTGAGAATTTCAAGGCACTTATCGATGCTTTGAACAGAGCGAAGCCGGCTGCAGCGAAAGGTGTTTACTTGAAAAACGTAGCGGTAGCTTCCACTATGGGCCCTAGCGCTCGGATTAACGCTGCGAACCTGCGCTAATCTTAAATAGCATAGTTTGGTAGTTGACTTCAGAAGTCACCCGTGCTAATCTATTTAAGTTGCAATTGACATTGTTGTTTGATGAAACGGCAATTGTCAACCAGGTTCTTGACAAACGAATATGCTTACCGTAGACAGTAGGTGCTCGCGTTAGAGCTTAATTCCCTACCGAGGTGTTATGATATAAGTTCGGTATTCTTTGCTAGTGATGTACAAAGAATTCGTGAATCATCATGCCTTCGCCTTGTCTGCGAAGGCATTTCGCTTTTAATGGCGGATGCTTTCGTAGAACACGAATGTGAACGAGTTGTTTACGAGATAGGCTTCGAAATGTAGAGCAAGCATACTGCTACATGAAAAGAGGTGCAAATATGGCAAACACAAAAGTTCTCGAGCAAAAAGCGGCACAAGTAGCTGAGATCAGCGAGAAGCTGAAAGAAAGCTCTTGTACGATTGTTGCGGATTACCGCGGATTGAACGTAGCTCAAGTAACTGAGCTTCGTAAACAGCTGCGTGAAGCCGGCATTGAATTCCAAGTGTTGAAAAACACAGTGGTTCGCCGTGCGACTGCAAGCGTTGAATTGTCTGCACTGGATGAATACTTGACCGGTCCTACCGCGATTGCATTCAGCAAAGACGAAATCGTAGCTCCAGCAAAAATCTTGTCTGATTTCGCTAAGAAAAACGACAAGCTGAGCGTAAAAGCGGGTGTGGTTGAAGGTAAAGTCGTTGACGTTACTCAAATCCAAGCTTTGGCAGCATTGCCTTCCAGAGAAGGCCTTCTGTCCATGTTGCTCAGCGTGCTTCAAGCTCCTATGCGCAACTTCGCCCTTGCGGTTAAGGCTGTTGCAGAGAAGCAAGAAGGCGGAGCGCAAGAAGCTTAATTGTTTTAGCTTTTTCCAAAAAAATAATCTATCGAAGATACAATGGAGGTTTAACCATGAGCAAAGAGCAAATCTTGGAAGCCATTAAAGGCATGACTGTACTTGAACTGAACGACCTGGTTAAAGCAATCGAAGAGGAGTTCGGCGTAACAGCAGCAGCTCCGGTTGCAGTAGTAGCTGGCGGCGGCGCAGCAGAAGTTGCTGAGCAAACTGAATTCGACGTAATCTTGATGAACGCTGGTGCTTCCAAAATCAACGTTATCAAAGTTGTTCGCGAAATCACAGGCCTTGGCTTGAAAGAAGCTAAAGATCTCGTAGACGGCGCACCTAAGCCGCTTAAAGAGAAAATCGGTAAAGAAGAAGCTGAAGGTATCAAAGCTAAATTGACAGAAGCAGGCGCTACTGTTGAAGTGAAGTAATTTCAGCTTAAAGCACCCCTTGCAGAGGCGACTCTTCAAGGGGTTTTCCTTTTCGAAGTAGAGTGAAGGAGGGGTAATCGCTTGTCGGAGCACTATTATACAAAGAAGCCGAGCGTTGCGCATGATCTGCATACAATTGAAGAAACGATGCGCGGTCGTAAATATGTGTTTACAACAGATGCCGGTGTATTCTCCAAGCGGGGGGTGGATTACGGATCAAGGCTGCTGGTCGAAACCATGCAGTTTGCAGAGGGCGCGCGGGTATTGGATGTCGGCTGTGGCTATGGAACGATGGGGCTTGCGGCGGCTGTGCTTGCAGTTCGGGGCTCGGTGACGATGGTGGACATCAATGAAAGAGCGATCGAGCTCGCAAAAAGCAACGCGGCTCGCAATCACATTTCGAATGTACATATTATGCAAAGTGATTTATTGGCGCAGGTAATGAATCAAAGCTTCGACGTGGTGTTGACGAATCCTCCGATTCGAGCAGGGAAGGAAACGGTGCATCGCATTTTCGAACAAGCACACGAGGTGCTCGTTCCAGGTGGAGCGCTGTGGGTTGTCATTCAGAAGAAGCAAGGAGCACCGTCGGCGGTGGCCAAGTTGGAGACGCTGTTTACCAAGGTGGAAGAAGTAGAACGCGACAAGGGGTATTGGATCCTGAAAGCCACCAAATAGCTTGAAAACCGATTTATACCGCAACAGGAAAAATGTTGACTTGCATTGCTCAATGTGGTACTATTATAAAATGTCAGCATTATGATTGGGTTTTATGTCTTTAGTTTGCTAAAATGTCAAGATATTTTTCGTGCCTGGTTGAATAAAATGTTGGCGTTATACGTATAATGTCTAAGTTTTAGGTACAACCTACATGGTATGAAGAAAATTATGGTAAGTTGAAGGATGGTCTCCAATTCATTGTTAAGTGATTAGAAGCTTTCTAAAGAAGTTCCAACTTCGGGCGGCAATTACTCGAGAAGGCTTCCAAGAGGCTTTTATTTTGTTCTATTGAGTAGACATGAGGGGTGAATCTAAGTTGGCGGGTCATCTTGTTCAATTAGGTCGACGTAAACGCAGGTCGTACGCGCGGATCAATGAGGTTCTGGAGGTTCCGAATCTGATTGAAATCCAACAAAAATCGTATCAATGGTTTTTGGATGAAGGATTGCGTGAAATGTTTCAGGATATTTCCCCGATTCAAGACTTTACGGGGAATTTAGTGCTGGAGTTTATCGATTATAGCTTGGGAGAGCCTAAGTATTCGGTAGATGAATCCAAGGAACGCGACGTCACCTTTGCAGCGCCGCTTCGTGTAAAAGTACGTCTGATCAATAAGGAAACCGGCGAGGTCAAGGAGCAGGAAGTCTTTATGGGCGATTTCCCTCTCATGACAGAAACGGGGACCTTTATCATCAATGGTGCCGAACGGGTTATCGTCAGTCAGCTGGTTCGTTCTCCTAGTGTTTATTTTAGCACGAAAGTGGACAAAAACGGCAAGAAAACTTATACCGCGACTGTCATTCCTAACCGTGGCGCATGGCTTGAGCTTGAAACGGATGCCAAGGATATCATTTACGTGCGGATCGACCGTACGCGTAAGATTCCAGTGACCGTATTGCTTAGAGCGCTTGGGTTCGGATCGGATGCGGAAATCATAGATTTGCTCGGTGATGACGAGTACATCCGCAATACGCTGGACAAAGATAACACCGATTCAACCGACAAAGCGTTGATCGAGATTTATGAGCGTCTCCGTCCGGGTGAGCCACCGACGTTGGATAACGCGAGAAGCTTGCTGATCGCACGTTTCTTCGATCCAAAGCGGTATGACTTGGCAAACGTGGGTCGTTACAAAATTAACAAAAAACTGCATATCAAAAACCGACTATTCAATCAGCGGTTGGCAGAAACCTTGGTTGATCCAGATACGGGTGAAATCATTGCGGAAGCGGGTCAGGTGATCGATCGTCGCTTGCTTGATGCCATCATACCGAACTTGGAGAACAACATCGGATTTAAGGAATATACGGCAGTGAATGGTGTGATGGAGACGAACCAAATTCCATTACAGACGATTAGCGTGTATTCTCCGATCGAGGATGGCAAAGTAGTTAAAGTCATTGCGAACGGCAAGATTGATAAGACGGTTAAGAATATTACTCCGGCAGACATTATTGCTTCGATTAACTATTTCATGGACTTACTTCATGGTATCGGAAGCACGGATGATATTGACCACTTGGGTAACCGTCGTTTGCGTTCGGTAGGCGAGTTGCTCCAGAACCAATTCCGTATCGGTCTATCCCGTATGGAGCGTGTGGTTCGTGAGCGGATGTCGATCCAAGACGTCAACACGATTACGCCACAGCAGCTGATCAACATCAGACCGGTCATCGCGTCGATTAAAGAGTTCTTTGGAAGCTCCCAGCTGTCGCAGTTTATGGATCAGACGAACCCGCTGGCCGAGTTGACGCATAAGCGTCGTTTGTCTGCACTGGGACCTGGTGGTTTGACGAGAGAGCGGGCGGGCTTTGAAGTGCGCGACGTGCATCACTCCCACTATGGGCGGATGTGTCCGATTGAGACGCCTGAGGGACCGAACATCGGTTTGATCAACTCGCTGTCTACTTTTGCAAGAGTGAACGAGTTCGGATTTATTGAGGCGCCATATCGCCACGTAGATCCGAATACCGGCGTGGTAACCGATGATATCGCTTATCTGACGGCGGATGAAGAGGATAACTACGTAGTCGCACAGGCGAATGCTGAACTGACTGAAGACGGCAAATTCGCCAATGATTCCGTTATCGTGCGTTACAAGGATGATATCCTGACGCTTTCAAAAGATCGGGTAGACTACATGGACGTTTCGCCGAAGCAGGTTGTGTCCGTAGCTACGGCGCTCATTCCGTTTCTTGAGAACGATGACTCCAACCGTGCGCTCATGGGTTCCAACATGCAGCGGCAGGCCGTTCCGCTTTTGATTCCAAAGGCGCCTCTCGTAGGTACAGGGATGGAGCACAAATCCGCGAAGGATTCCGGGGTTTGTATCGTATCCAAAGTGAACGGTGTTGTAGAACGCGTATCCGCTAATGAGATTTGGGTCCGCCGCCAGGAGATGGTGGATGGCCGTCTGGTGAACGGGGATCTCGTTAAGCATAAACTGCATAAATTTTTGCGCTCCAACCAAGGGACTTGCATTAACCAACGTCCGATTTGCCACAAAGGCGAGCAAGTTCGCGTAGGTGACATTTTGGCGGACGGTCCTTCGACGGAGCAAGGAGAATTGGCGCTGGGCCGTAACGTAGTCGTCGCGTTTATGACGTGGGAAGGCTACAACTACGAGGATGCCATTCTGCTAAGCGAAAAGCTGGTGAAGGAAGATGTGTACACTTCCATTCACATTGAAGAATATGAATCCGAATCCCGCGATACGAAGCTGGGTCCGGAAGAAATCACTCGCGACATTCCGAACGTTGGGGAAGACGCGCTCAAGAATCTCGACGAGCGCGGCATTATCCGTGTCGGTGCAGAGATTGCCGCTGGCGACATTCTCGTTGGTAAAGTAACGCCTAAAGGGGTTACGGAGCTTACGGCGGAAGAGCGTCTCCTGCACGCAATCTTCGGTGAGAAAGCGCGCGAAGTTCGTGATACCTCTCTCCGTGTACCGCACGGTACCGATGGTATTGTCGTAGATGTCAAAGTATTTACCCGTGAGAATGGCGACGAGCTTCCTCCTGGGGTTAACCAATTGGTACGCGTCTATATCGCTCAGAAACGGAAAATTTCCGAAGGCGATAAAATGGCGGGTCGCCACGGTAACAAAGGGGTTATCGCACGCATCCTGCCAGAAGAGGACATGCCGTTCATGCCGGATGGCACACCTGTAGAAGTCGTTCTTAACCCGTTGGGCGTACCTTCGCGGATGAACATCGGTCAGGTGCTTGAGGTTCACTTGGGGATGGCGGCAAGATTCCTTGGTATTCACACAGCATCTCCTGTATTTGACGGAGCGCGTGAGTATGACGTGTTTGATGCGATGGAAGAAGCTGGCATGCAGCGTAACGGTAAGACGTTGCTCTACGATGGTCGTACCGGTGATCCGTTTGAACGTGAAGTTACAGTCGGCGTCATGTACATGATCAAACTGGCGCACATGGTTGATGATAAGATTCATGCGCGGTCCACTGGACCGTACTCGTTGGTTACGCAGCAACCGCTCGGTGGTAAAGCACAGTTCGGTGGACAGCGTTTCGGGGAGATGGAGGTATGGGCGCTTGAAGCTTACGGTGCCGCATATACTCTGCAAGAAATTTTGACTGTCAAATCCGATGACGTGGTTGGACGCGTGAAGACCTACGAATCGATTGTTAAAGGTGAGAATGTTCCTGAGCCGGGTGTTCCGGAATCCTTCAAGGTATTGATCAAAGAGCTTCAAAGCTTGGGTATGGACGTTAAGATCCTCTCCGAGAACGAAGAAGAGATCGAGATGAAGGAAATGGACGATGACGACGAGGTAACCAGCGATAAGCTGAATCTCAATCTTGAAGGCGCAGAGCTCGGTGTAGAATAAGGGCTGCAGCGCAGGACGTTAGTAAAGTGGGCCACTAAGCACACAAGTAGGATCATGGGCATCGGCCGCAGGGTCGGTGTCTATGGTCATCACGAATAACACTTCGCATCCTAAGATGCAGTAAGTTCCACAATAGCTGGAGGAGGGTTGCTCCTTGATCGACGTCAACAATTTTGAATTCATGAAGATCGGCTTGGCTTCACCCGACAAAATCCGTTCATGGTCGCGCGGCGAAGTAAAGAAGCCTGAAACGATTAACTATAGGACGCTAAAGCCTGAAAAAGAAGGCTTGTTCTGTGAGAAAATCTTTGGACCGACGAAGGATTGGGAGTGCCATTGCGGTAAATACAAGCGAGTGCGTTATAAAGGCGTAGTCTGTGACCGTTGCGGAGTTGAAGTAACCCGCCAAAAGGTGCGCCGTGAGCGTATGGGGCACATCGAGCTCGCTGCTCCGGTATCCCACATCTGGTATTTCAAAGGTATTCCTAGCCGCATGGGCTTGGCACTGGATATGTCTCCGCGTTCGCTTGAGGAGATCATTTACTTCGCATCTTATGTTGTAACGGATCCAGGGGATACGCCGCTGGAGAAGAAGCAGCTGCTGTCGGAGAAAGAATACCGCAGCTATCGTGAAAAGTATGGTTACGCGTTCCAAGCTGGAATGGGTGCCGAAGCGGTGAAAAAGCTGCTCCAGGATATCGACATCGAGAAAGAAGTCGAGATGCTGAAGGAAGAACTGAAAACCGCACAAGGCCAACGCCGCAATCGCGCGATTAAGCGCCTTGAGGTTATGGAAGCGTTCCGGAATTCGAAGAACTTGCCTGGTTGGATGGTTCTTGATGTATTGCCGGTTATTCCGCCAGAGCTTCGCCCGATGGTGCAGCTCGACGGAGGACGTTTCGCTACATCTGACTTGAACGACTTGTATCGCCGTGTAATTAACCGTAACAACCGTCTGAAGAGACTGCTGGATCTCGGAGCGCCGGACATCATCGTGCAGAACGAGAAGCGCATGCTGCAAGAAGCAGTTGACGCGTTGATTGACAACGGCCGTCGCGGGCGTCCTGTTACAGGTCCGGGTAACCGTCCTTTGAAATCCCTCAGCCACATGCTGAAAGGTAAACAAGGTCGTTTCCGTCAGAACTTGCTGGGTAAGCGGGTAGACTACTCCGGTCGTTCCGTTATCGTCGTAGGGCCTAGCTTGAAGATGTACCAATGTGGACTTCCAAAAGAAATGGCGTTGGAGCTGTTCAAGCCTTTCGTAATGAAAGAGCTTGTGAATAAAGGTCTTGCTCATAACATCAAGAGCGCGAAGCGTAAAGTAGAGCGTGTGAGTCCGGAAGTTTGGGATGTGCTTGAAGAAGTCATTAAGGAGCATCCAGTACTGCTGAACCGTGCCCCTACGCTTCACAGATTGGGGATCCAGGCGTTCGAACCGATCCTGGTTGAAGGACGCGCCATTAAGCTTCATCCGCTCGTATGTACAGCCTATAACGCTGACTTCGACGGTGACCAAATGGCGGTTCACGTTCCATTGTCGGCGGAAGCCCAGGCAGAAGCGCGCGTACTGATGCTTGCTTCAGGGAACATTCTTAACCCTAAGGACGGTAAACCGGTTGTTACACCATCTCAGGATATGGTCTTGGGAAGCTTCTACTTGACCACAGAGAACAAAAATTCGCAAGGATCTGGAACGATTCTTCGTACCGTTTCCGAAGCTGTTTCCTTGTATCAACGTGGCGAAGCGTCCCTGCATGCACGTGTTGCAATTCCTGCCAAAGCTTTGGGTAAGACCAGCTTTACGCCGGAGCAACAAGAAGCGATGTTGATTACAACCGTTGGTAAAATCATTTTCAACGAAATCTATCCGAAGGATTTCCCATTCATCAATGAGGCAACTAAGCCGAATTTGATTAACGGTCCAGCGGATCGATATTTCGTATTCGATAAAGGCGGAGACATTCGTAAGCAGATGAATGAGCTGCCGGAAACGAAAGCCGTTGGTAAAGACTATCTTGGTAATATCATTGCGGAATGCTTCCGTAAATACCATACAACTCAAACCTCGGTAATTCTCGATAACATCAAGCAACTCGGGTTTACTTACTCGACTCGTGCAGGGATTACGATCGCTGTAGCCGATGTTACAGTTCCGCAGGAAAAAGTTAGGATTCTTCAAGAGTCGGATGAGAAAGTCAAGGTTGTTACAAATCAGTATCGCCGCGGCTTAATTACCGATGATGAAAGATATGACCGTGTTATTGCGATCTGGAGTAAAGCTAAGGATGAACTGACGGATATCCTGATGAAATCCCTGGATAAGTACAACTCCATCAATATGATGGTGGAATCCAAAGCACGGGGTAATAAATCGCAGATTACTCAGCTTGGCGGGATGCGCGGTCTCATGGCTAACCCGTCCGGTAAAATCATCGAGTTGCCAATCAAATCGAACTTCCGTGAAGGTCTTACCGTCTTGGAGTACTTTATCTCCACACACGGTGCACGAAAAGGTTTGGCGGACACGGCACTTCGGACAGCGGACTCCGGGTATTTGACGCGTCGTTTGGTCGACGTTGCGCAGGACGTGATCGTTCGCGACGAAGATTGCGGCACAGACAAGGGCTTCCTTGTCAGCCGGATCCAGGACGGCAAAGAGGTTATTGAGGATCTGTACGACCGTATCGAAGGACGTTATTCCTTTGAGACGATTCGTCATCCGCAAACTGGTGAAATTATTGTTTCCCGCAACGATTTAATTGAAGCAAACATTGCCGACCAGATTATCGACGCGGGCATTGAAAAGCTGCAAATTCGTTCTGTACTGAGCTGCCGTTCCAGACATGGCGTTTGTAAAAAATGCTATGGTCGTAACTTGGCGACTGGTCAGCACGTCGAGATCGGGGAAGCGGTTGGTATCATCGCTGCACAATCGATCGGTGAACCGGGAACTCAGCTCACGATGCGTACGTTCCATACCGGGGGCGTAGCAGGGGACGATATCACTCAAGGTTTGCCGCGGATTCAAGAGCTCTTTGAAGCTCGAAATCCGAAAGGTCAAGCGATCATTTCCGAAATCGACGGAGTCGTTAAGGAAATTCGTGAAGCCAAGGATCGCCGGGAAATTGAAGTGCAGGGTGAAGCGGAGAACAAGGTGTATTCCGTACCTTACGGTTCTCGTGTTCGTGTAACAGCGAATCAGGCCGTTGAAGCCGGCGATGAACTGACAGACGGTTCGATCGATCCGAAAGAAATGCTGCGCATTAAGGGTATTCGTGGCGTGCAGAACTACATTTTGCAAGAAGTTCAACGCGTTTACCGAAACCAAGGGGTGGAAATCAACGACAAGCACGTTGAGGTTATGATCCGCCAAATGCTACGCAAAATAAGAATCGTCGATGCAGGTAACACAACGTTGCTGCCTGGATCGTTCGTAGATATGCACGAGTACGAAGAAGCAAACAAGGTTGCACTATTCGCTGGTGAAGAGCCGGCGGTTGCGAAGCCTATTTTGCTCGGGATTACCAAGGCATCGCTCGAGACGGATTCCTTCTTGTCTGCAGCTTCCTTCCAAGAAACGACTCGTGTCCTGACGGATGCAGCGATCAAGGGTAAGGTTGACCAACTGCTCGGCTTGAAAGAAAATGTCATCATCGGTAAGCTGATCCCGGCAGGTACGGGGATGGCGAGATACCGCAACATCCGGATTACCGATCCGAATGCGGAAGAACTGGATGAATCATTTGATGAAGCAGAAGCTGTTACTGTAGAATAAGGATGAGGCGGCCGCCTTCAAAAAAATGGATTGTAAAATCTATTTGAAGGCGGTCGACTATTCTTGACACGGTATGGTTGAAGTGCTAATATATCAAAGTGTGCCATTTTGGGTGACCAGCTGAGCGCTTTGGAGGATGTGCAACATGTCTTACGATAAAGTGAAGCAGGCTGTGAAGATCACAACTGGCACGAAGCAAGCGACAAGAATGGTTGAGCTAGGAATAGCTACGGAAGTCTTCGTTGCTAAAGATGCAGATCCGCGAATTACGATAAAGATGATTAACCTCTGCGAGACTCTGGGGGTTAAAGTGACATACGTGGACTCCATGAAAATGTTAGGTAAAGCGTGTGGAATCGAAGTAGGCGCCGCGATGGCGGCTGTTGTGAATGAATAAATAAAATGTTTTTGTCTGAGAAAATGCAAGAAAGTCGACGACAAAAACTTTTGCTTTGCTCATTTACGATTCGCCTGGATCTGTGGGCTTGAAATTGAAAGATCATTATCTTGAAGGAGGTGGCCAATATGCCAACAATTAACCAGCTCGTTCGTAAAGGACGCCAAGCTAAAGTTGTTAAATCCAAGTCCCCAGCTCTGCAAAGAGGCTTCAATGCCTTGAAGAGAGAAGCGACGGATCAAAGCTCTCCGCAAAAACGCGGTGTTTGTACTCGTGTAGGTACAATGACGCCAAAGAAACCGAACTCCGCCCTTCGTAAGTATGCGCGTGTTCGTTTGACTAACCGTGTTGAGGTTACTGCCTACATCCCGGGTATCGGACACAACCTGCAAGAGCACAGCGTTGTTCTGATTCGCGGCGGTCGTGTTAAGGATCTTCCAGGGGTTCGTTACCACATCGTTCGTGGTGCGCTTGATACTGCAGGCGTGAACAACCGTAAACAAGCTCGTTCCAAGTACGGCGCTAAGCGTCCGAAAGTGAAGAAGTAATACCAAATCCTAAGAATGAACTTTTTTAGAAAGGGGGATAACTATGCCTCGTAAAGGTCCAGTTACTCGCAGAGACGTATTGCCAGATCCGATTTACAACAGCAAGCTTGTTACCCGTCTGATCAACCGAATCATGATTGATGGTAAAAGAGGAACAGCCCAGACAATTCTTTATAACGCATTCAACTTGATTCAAGAACGCACTGGTAAAGAACCTATGGAAGTGTTCGAAACAGCGATCAAAAACATTATGCCTGTTCTTGAAGTTAAAGCTCGCCGTGTTGGGGGTGCTAACTACCAAGTACCGGTAGAAGTTAGACCAGATCGCCGTACCACCTTGGGTCTTCGCTGGCTCGTGAACTACTCCCGCCTTCGCGGTGAGAAGACGATGGAAGAAAGATTGGCTCAAGAAATCATTGATGCAAGCAACAGCACAGGTGCTTCCGTTAAGAAACGCGAAGACACACACAAGATGGCAGAAGCCAACAAGGCGTTCGCGCACTATCGTTGGTAAAATAATTCCTATTTATAGGAAGGAGACAACCTAATGGCTAGAGAGTTCTCCTTAAAAGATACACGTAATATCGGGATTATGGCGCATATCGATGCCGGTAAAACGACTACAACTGAGCGTATTCTGTTCTATACAGGCCGCGTGCACAAGATCGGTGAAGTTCACGAGGGTGCAGCTACAATGGACTGGATGGCACAGGAGCAAGAGCGCGGAATTACAATCACTTCCGCTGCTACTACAGCTCAATGGAAAGGTCACCGCATCAATATTATCGACACCCCGGGGCACGTTGACTTCACTGTAGAAGTAGAACGCTCCCTGCGTGTATTGGACGGAGCAGTAGGTGTATTCAGTGCGAAAGAAGGCGTTGAACCGCAATCGGAAACCGTTTGGAGACAAGCGGACCGTTATAGTGTTCCTCGGATTGCTTATGTTAATAAGATGGACATTATCGGTGCAGACTTCCTTCAAGTTATTGAGTCGATGAAAGCGAAGCTTGGTGCTAACGCTGTAGCGATTCAATTGCCAATCGGCGCTGAAAATGATTTTGTAGGTGCGATTGACTTGATCGAGCGCGTGGCTTATGTCTACAAAGACGATCTTGGCAAAGAGCCTATCAAATCGGAAATTCCTGCAGAGCTGAAAGACAAAGCTGAAGAGCTGCGTCTTGAGCTTGTAGAGAAAGTTGCCGAGCTTGACGAAGAGCTGATGATGAAATACCTGGAAGGCGAAGAGCTGACTGTGGAAGAAATCAAATCTGCGCTTCGTAAAGGCGTTTGCTCCGTTAAGATTTTCCCAGTAATCTGCGGATCTTCTTACCGGAACAAAGGCGTTCAAATGATGCTGGATGCCGTTATCGACTACTTGCCAGCTCCAATCGATGTGCCTGATATTAAAGGTACTCTTGAAGATGGTACAGAAGTAGTGCGGAAATCTGCTGATGATCAGCCGTTCTCTGCTCTGGCATTCAAAATCATGACAGATCCGTTTGTTGGTAAGTTGACGTTCTTCCGCGTATACTCTGGTGTTTTGAACTCCGGATCCTACGTATTGAATGCAACTAAAGGCAAGCGCGAACGTATCGGCCGTATCCTTCAAATGCATGCTAACAGCCGTCAAGAAATCGAAGTGGTATACTCCGGTGATATCGCGGCTGCAGTAGGCTTGAAAGATACCGTTACAGGCGATACGCTTTGTGATGAGAAGAACCCGGTTGTGCTTGAGTCCATGAACTTCCCTGAGCCGGTTATCCAGCTCGCGGTTGAGCCTAAGACTAAAGCAGACCAAGACAAAATGGGCGTTGCATTGTCCAAGCTGTCTGAAGAAGATCCAACCTTCCGTGCGCACACAGACGAAGAAACAGGCCAAACAATTATCTCTGGTATGGGTGAGCTTCACCTCGAGATTATTGTTGACCGTATGCTTCGTGAGTTCAAGGTAGAAACCAATGTGGGTAAACCACAGGTAGCTTACCGTGAAACATTCAAGCAAGCAGCGAAGGTAGAAGGTAAGTTCGTACGCCAATCCGGTGGCCGTGGTCAATACGGACATTGTTGGGTGGAGTTCGAGCCGCTTGAGCCAGGAACTGGCTTCCAGTTCGTAAGCAAGATCGTTGGTGGCGCAATTCCGAAGGAATTCGTTGCTCCGATCCAAGCAGGTATCGAAGAGTCGATGAAGAACGGCGTATACGCTGGCTTCCCGCTTGTTGATATCAAGGCGACCGTTGTAGACGGTTCTTACCATGATGTAGACTCCAGTGAGATGGCGTTTAAGATTGCTGGTTCCATGGCACTTAAGGCAGCTGCCGAGAAGTGTAAGCCAGTATTGCTTGAGCCAATCATGAAAGTCGAAGTTACGGTTCCTGAAGAGTATATGGGCGATGTAATGGGTGACCTGAACTCCCGCCGCGGACGCATTGAGGGAATGGACGCTCGCTTCGGAGCGCAAATCATCCGTGCGAAAGTACCTCTTTCCGAAATGTTCGGTTACTCCACGACACTTCGTTCCCGTACGCAAGGTCGCGGTGTATACTCGATGGAAATCTCGCATTATGAAGAAGTACCTAAGTCGATTGCAGAAGAAATCGTTGCAAAGAACAAAGGTGCTTAATATAAATTGATATTTTAAGGGAGGCTTCTTTCCATGGCAAAAGCGAAATTTGAACGTAATAAGCCGCACGTTAACATTGGTACCATCGGTCACGTTGACCACGGTAAAACAACTTTGACAGCGGCAATCACAACGGTTCTTTCCAAAAAATACGGCGGTGCAGCTGTAGCATTCGACCAAATCGATAAAGCTCCAGAAGAGCGCGAGCGCGGGATCACAATCTCCACAGCTCACGTTGAATACGAAACACCTAACCGTCACTATGCACACGTTGACTGCCCAGGCCACGCCGACTATGTTAAAAACATGATCACAGGCGCAGCTCAAATGGACGGCGCAATCCTGGTTGTATCCGCAGCTGACGGCCCAATGCCGCAAACTCGTGAGCACATCCTGTTGTCCCGCCAAGTAGGCGTACCTTACATCGTCGTGTTCTTGAACAAATGCGACATGGTTGAAGACGAAGAACTTCTTGAACTGGTTGAAATGGAAGTTCGCGACTTGCTGAATGAGTATGAGTTCCCAGGCGACGATACTCCAATCGTTCGCGGCGCAGCTCGTGAAGCTCTTCAAAACCCAGATGGCCCTTGGGCTGACAAAATCGTTGAGTTGTTCGAGCACATCGACTCCTACATCCCAACTCCACAACGCGATACTGACAAGCCTTTCTTGATGCCAGTAGAGGACGTGTTCACGATCACTGGTCGTGGTACCGTTGCTACAGGTCGTGTAGAGCGCGGTGTAGTTAAAGTAGGCGACGAGATCGAAATCATCGGTCTGGCTGAAGAAACTCGTAAATGCGTTGTTACAGGCGTAGAAATGTTCCGTAAGCTTCTTGACTCCGCTCAAGCGGGCGACAACATCGGCGCATTGCTTCGCGGTGTAGATCGTAAAGATATCGAGCGTGGACAAGTATTGGCTAAGCCAGGTTCCGTTAAGCCACACACGAACTTCGCGGCTCAAATCTACGTTCTGACTAAAGAAGAAGGTGGCCGTCACAAGCCTTTCTTCACTGGCTACCGTCCACAGTTCTACTTCCGTACAACGGACGTTACTGGTATCATCAACCTTCCAGAAGGTTCCGAAATGGTAATGCCTGGAGATAACGTTACAGTTACTGTTGAACTGATCGCTCCAATCGCTATCGAAGAAGGTACTCGCTTCGCGATTCGCGAAGGCGGCCGTACTGTAGGCGCTGGCGCTGTAGCAACAATCAGCAAGTAATAAATGGTCTTTTCGACCGGCCCTTCATCTTCCGATGAGGGGCTTTATATTTTTTTGGGCAAAGGCACACTTTTTCCTTGCTTTTTGTTTTTATTTTTGTTATTATAGTGAACGTTGGTCTGAGACGTTGCGATGATGTGAGAGGTTGCTGACACACCCGGCCCCTTTGCCATAGGGACGGCGTCAGGAGATTTTCACGGAGTATGTCCGATACTAAATTGGGCGATAGAAGGAGGGAATACTATGGCAAAGCAAAAGATTCGTATTCGTTTGAAGGCTTATGATCACAGAATTTTGGATCAATCCGCTGAGAAAATCGTGGAAACGGCCAAGCGTTCGGGTGCAGGAGTGTCTGGTCCGATTCCGCTTCCTACAGAGAAGCAAATCATCACCATTCTCCGCGCTGTTCACAAGTACAAAGATTCTCGTGAACAATTCGAAATGCGTACGCACAAACGTTTGATCGATATCGTAAATCCGACGCCGCAAACAGTCGATGCACTGATGCGTTTGGATCTGCCGTCCGGTGTGGACATTGAGATTAAACTGTAATATTACGCACATTGTGGATAAATACAAAGCAACAAAAGAAAAGAGGTGTCAACGATGACAAAAGGTATCTTAGGTAAAAAGCTTGGGATGACTCAAGTGTTTACTCCCGAAGGATTGGTTGTTCCTGTAACTGTAATTGAAGCAGGTCCTTGCACTGTGTTCCAGAAGAAGGATGCAGAAAACGACGGTTATGAAGCCATCCAAATCGGTTTTGCAGATAAGAAAGAAAAGCGTGCTAACAAACCTGAGTTGGGCCATGCGAAAAAAGCTGGCGCAACACCTAAGCGCTACGTTAAAGAAATCCGCGGCGTTCAAATGGGTGACTATGAAGTTGGCCAGGTAATCAAAGCTGACTTGTTCGCTGAGGGTGAATTCGTTGATGTAACGGGTACTTCCAAGGGTAAAGGTTTCCAAGGTGTTATCAAGAGACATAATCAATCCAGAGGTCCAATGGCTCACGGTTCCCGTTATCACCGCGGTCCAGGTTCCATGGGTTCGATTCAAGCCAACCGTGTTCCTAAAGGTAAAAACCTGCCAGGTCACATGGGTAAAGAAACAGTTACGATCCAGAAGCTTGAGGTCGTTAAAGTGGATACAGAGCGCAATGTGCTCCTCATTAAAGGTTCCATTCCAGGACCTAAAAACAGCTTCGTAACCGTGAAGTCTTCGGTGAAGAAGTAATAACGCGAGAAAGGAGGATAACAGATGCCTAAAGTAGCAGTATTTAATGTTAGTGGTGCCCAGGTAGGCGAAGTTGAGCTGTCCGAATCCGTATTCGGAATCGAGCCGCATGCTCATGCATTGAATGAAGCGGTATTGATGCAGCGCGCATCCCTTCGTGCTGGTACGCATAAAACAAAAGGTCGTTCTGAAGTGCGCGGCGGTGGCCGTAAGCCTTGGAAACAAAAAGGTACTGGTCGTGCCCGTCAAGGTAGTATCCGCTCTCCACAATGGAAAGGCGGCGGTATCGTATTTGGACCGACTCCACGCAGCTATTCTTACAAGCTGCCTAAGAAAGTTCGCCGTTTGGCAATCAAATCCGCGTTGTCTTCCAAGGTGAAAGCAAGCGAAATTATCGTTTTGGATCAGCTTACATTGGCTGCGCCTAAGACGAAAGAATTCGCAGCTATTTTGAACAACCTCAAAGTAGATCGCAAAGCATTGGTAGTGACTGCAGCTTATGACGAGAACGTAGCATTGTCCACACGTAACATTCCAGGCGTGAAGTTTGTCGCGGCTGAAGGGATCAACGTGCTTGATGTTATGGTTTACGACAAGCTGATCATCACGAAAGACGCGGTGCAAAAAGTAGAGGAGGTGTTTGCGTAATGAAAAACCCTCGCGATATTATTAAGCGCCCAATCATTACTGAACGTTCCAGCGAAATGATGGCTGACAAGAAATATGTTTTCGAAGTCGACATCCGTTCGAACAAAACAGAAGTGAAGCAAGCGATCGAGCAAATTTTCAAAGTGAAAGTTACGAATGTAAATACACTTAGAATGCCTGCTAAGCCAAAGCGTTATGGTCGTTATTCCGGTTATACTTCCGAGTGGAAGAAAGCCATCGTAACCCTGAGCGCAGACAGCAAAGAGCTGGAGTTCTTTGAATCGGTATAAGTAATCTTCTAAAGTAAGGAGGGAATCCACGTGCCAATCAAAAAATACAAACCAACGTCACCTGCTAGACGTGCGATGTCGGTTTCTACATTTGAAGAAATCACAACATCCACACCGGAGAAGTCGCTTTTGGCGCCTCTGAGCAAAAATGCAGGCCGTAACAACCAAGGTAAAATTACGGTTCGTCATCAAGGCGGCGGACACAAGCGTAAATACCGTATTATCGACTTCAAGCGGACGAAAGATGGAATACCCGGTAACGTTGCTACAATCGAGTATGATCCTAACCGCTCTGCTAACATCGCTTTGATCAACTATGCTGATGGTGAGAAGCGTTATATTCTCGCTCCTAAAGGTTTGAAAGTGGGCGACAAGATCGTTTCCGGTCCTGACGCGGACATCAAAATCGGTAACGCATTGCCGATGGAGAACATCCCAGTTGGTACAGTGATTCACAACATCGAGTTGAAGCCAGGCAAAGGCGGCCAATTGGTTCGCGCAGCTGGTACAGAAGCTCAACTTCTCGGTAAAGAGGATATTTACGTAATCGTACGTCTGTCCTCCGGTGAAATGAGAAGAATCTTGAAAGTTTGCCGCGCAACCATCGGTTCCGTAGGTAACGAAGATCACGAACTCGTGAAAATCGGTAAAGCTGGACGTTCCCGTTGGCTCGGCCAAAGACCGGAAGTTCGCGGTTCCGTAATGAACCCTAACGATCACCCTCACGGTGGTGGTGAAGGCCGTTCGCCAATCGGACGCAAATCTCCAATGTCTCCTTGGGGCAAACCGACACTTGGTTACAAAACTCGGAAGAAGAACAAAGCTTCCAATCAATATATTATTCGTCGCCGCACGAAATAATTTTGGTTTCGGTTCGGTTAAAGAAGGGAGGAACGAAGCATGGGTCGCAGTTTGAAAAAAGGGCCGTTTATTGATGGCTATCTTTTGAAGAAAGTTGAAGCTTTGGGAACTGAGGGCACTAAGAAGCAAGTAATCAAAACTTGGTCCCGCCGCTCCACGATTTTCCCGCAATTCATCGGCCACACATTTGCTGTTTATGATGGCAAGAAACATGTTCCGGTATATGTAACTGAAGATATGGTCGGACATAAGCTGGGTGAATTTGCTCCAACCCGTACTTACAAAGGTCACTCCGGTGATGACAAGAAAACGGGCAAGCGCTAAGAATTACTCGTGATATAGATTAGTTGTGAATGAGAGGAGGTACTTCCATGCAACAAGCTAAAGCTATTGCAAGATATGTCCGAATTGCTCCCCGTAAGGTTCAATTAGTTGTTGATTTGATCCGCGGTAAGCAAGTGGGTGAAGCGATCGCGATTTTGCGTCACACTCCAAAGTCGGCTTCCCCAGTCGTTGAGAAGCTTTTGAACTCGGCTATCGCCAATGCAGAGCATAACTACTCCTTGGATCCTAACAGTCTGGTAGTTAGCACTGTATTTGTAGATCAAGGTCCAACTTTGAAGAGATTCCGTCCTCGCGCTATGGGTCGTGCGAGCCGCATCAATAAACGTACCAGCCACATTACATTAGTGGTATCTGAGAAATAAGGAGGGATAACGTGTGGGTCAGAAAGTAAACCCGGTAGGACTTAGAGTAGGTATCATTCGCGACTGGGAATCCAAATGGTTCGCTGGAAAAGATTTCGGCGATCTCTTGATGGAAGACGTCAAAATTCGCGAATACTTAAAAGGCAAGCTGAAAGAATCCGCTGTTTCCCGCATCGAGATCGAGCGTGCGGCGAATCGCGTGAACGTTACGATTCATACGGCTAAGCCTGGTATGGTAATCGGTAAAGGCGGTTCCGAGGTTGAAGTAATCCGCGCTTACCTGTCCAAGTTGACGAACGGTAAGAAAGTTCATATCAACATCACTGAAATCAAAAACTCGGATCTGGATGCGATCTTGGTTGCAGAAAGCATTGCACAACAATTGGAGCGTCGCGTTTCCTTCCGTCGTGCATTGAAACAAGCTATCCAAAGAACTATGAGATCCGGCGCTAAAGGTATTAAAACATCGGTTAGCGGTCGTTTAGGCGGAGCGGAAATCGCTAGAACGGAAGGGTACAGCGAGGGTACGGTACCACTTCATACGCTGCGTGCAGACATCGACTACGGTACTGCGGAAGCACATACCACTTATGGTCGTATCGGCGTAAAAGTATGGATCTATCGTGGCGAAGTTCTTCCAACGGCTAAGAAAAAGGTCGCAACGGAAGGAGGCAACTAATCATGTTAGTTCCTAAACGTGTAAAACACCGCAAAGAGCACCGCGGCAATATGCGCGGCAACGCTAAAGGCGGAGCTGAAGTTCATTTCGGCGAATACGGTCTGCAAGCTCTTGAGCCGGCTTGGGTAACCAACCGTCAAATCGAAGCTGCCCGTATCGCGATGACTCGTTATATCAAACGTGGTGGTAAAGTTTGGATTAAGATTTTCCCTTCCAAGCCAATCACGCAAAAGCCGCTTGAAGTCCGGATGGGTAGCGGTAAAGGTAACGTTGAGAAATGGGTTGCTGTCGTTAAGCCAGGTAAAGTTCTGTTTGAACTTGCAGGCGTAAGCGAAGAAATTGCCCGTGAAGCTATGCGTCTCGCGTCTCACAAGCTGCCAATCAAGACGAAGTTTGTGAAAAGAGAAGAAGTGGGTGGTGAAGCAAATGAAAGCTAGTGAATTTCGCAACTTAACCACTGCTGAGATCGAACAAAAAATTGCCGGATTTAAAGAGCAACTCTTTAACCTCCGTTTTCAACTGGCTACCGGTCAACTGGATAATCCCGTACAAATTCAAAAAGTCCGCAAAGAGATTGCCCGGGCAAAAACTGTTTTGCGTGAAAGAGAATTGGGAATCACTAGTTAATGAATGAGAGAGGAGGATCTCACATGGCTGAACGCAACGAGCGTAAAACGCAAGTGGGTAAAGTAGTGAGTGACAAAATGGATAAAACCATTGTTGTTGCTGTAGAAACCTACAAAAAGCACGACTTGTACCACAAGCGCATCAAATACACCAAGAAGTTTAAGGCTCATGACGAAAACAATGAAGCTAACATCGGTGACGTTGTAGAAATCATGGAAACCCGCCCAATCTCCAAAGACAAGCGTTGGAGACTGGTTAAAGTAGTAGAAAAAGCGGTTATCGTTTAATATTAGTTCCTGGCATCAAGTCCGGAAGGAGGGAATACACAATGATTCAACCATTTACTCGTTTGGCCGTAGCTGACAACTCTGGTGCTAAATCGCTGATGTGTATCCGCGTATTGGGTGGTACGGGTCGCCGTACAGCTAATATCGGAGACTTAATCGTTTGCTCCGTGAAAGAAGCAACACCAGGTGGCGTTGTCAAAAAGGGTGACGTTGTTAAGGCTGTAGTTGTGCGTACGAGACGCGGTGCTCGTCGTAAGGACGGATCCTACATCACTTTTGATGAGAATGCAGCTGTTATCGTAAAAGAAGACAAGAGCCCTCGTGGCACTCGTATCTTTGGACCGGTAGCACGTGAACTCCGTGACAGAGATTTCATGAAAATCGTATCTCTGGCTCCAGAGGTTATCTAATTGTACGAAATAAGCTTTCAACGGAGAGCTTAAGCTAATCCTTACGAAGTCAGCATTCCTACGAATGCTCACAGGAGGTGTAAACGAAATGCCAAAACAACCGAAGAAACTCGAGTCCCATAACAATAAATTGCACGTTAAGAAAGAAGACAACGTATTTGTTATTACTGGGAAAGACAAAGGCAAAAAAGGCCGCGTACTCGCAGCGTTTCCTCGTGAAAACCGAGTGTTGGTTGAAGGTGTGAATCTAATCAAGAAGCACACTAAGCCATCCCAGCAAAATCCGCAAGGCGGCATCATTGAGCAAGAAGCTCCAATTCACGTGTCCAACGTGATGCTCATTGATCCAAAGAGCGGCCAACCTACACGTGTAGGTTACAAAGTGCTTGAGAACGGTAAAAAAGTCCGCGTCGCGAAAAAATCCGGCGAGGTTATCGATTAATCGTAAAGGTAAGAAAGGAGGTACATGGAACGATGGCAGCAAGAATGAAAGATCGTTTTCTGAACGAAATCACTCCTGCACTCATGCAAAAGTTTAACTACACTTCCGTGATGCAGGTTCCTAAGATTGAAAAGGTCGTTATCAACATGGGTGTTGGTGAAGCTGTTTCCAACTCCAAAGTGCTTGATGTCGCTGTGGCAGAACTCCAATTGATCTCTGGTCAAAAGCCAGTAATCACTAGAGCTAAAAAATCCATCGCAGGCTTCAAACTCCGCGAAAATATGCCGATCGGTGTGAAGGTAACCCTTCGCGGCGAGCGTATGTATCAATTCCTGGATAAATTGTTCAACGTTGCACTTCCGCGTGTACGCGACTTCCGTGGTATTTCTAACAAAGCATTCGACGGTCGTGGTAACTACACACTTGGTTTGAAAGAGCAACTCATTTTCCCAGAAGTTGAGTATGACAAAGTGGATAAAGTTCGCGGTATGGATATCGTTATCGTAACTACGGCTAAGACGGACGAGGAGTCCCGTGAATTATTAACCCAATTAGGTATGCCGTTTACTAAATAATAGGGCGGCATAATCGGAGGTGTAAACTTAAAGTGGCAAAAACTTCGATGAAGATAAAGCAGCAACGCGCACCAAAGTTTAAGGTTCAAGCCTATACTCGTTGCGAGCGCTGCGGTCGTCCACATTCCGTACTTCGTAAGTTCAAAATTTGCAGAATTTGCTTCCGCGAATTAGCATACAAAGGCCAGATTCCTGGCGTTAAGAAAGCAAGCTGGTAAAACTCAAAGCTTCGGGAAGGAGGTTTACAAAACATGGTTATGTCCGATCCAATTGCAGATATGCTTACACGCATTCGCAACGCAAACGTAGTTCGTCATGAGACTGTTGAAATTCCTGCTTCTTCGATCAAGCGCGAAATCGCTGAGATCCTGAAGAAGGAAGGCTTCATCCGTGACGCTGAATATATCGAAGATAACAAGCAAGGTATCATTCGCGTGTTCCTGAAATACGGTCCGAACCAAGAGCGCGTTATCACTGGTCTGAAAAGAATCAGCAAGCCTGGCCTGCGCGTTTACGCGAAAAGCCAAGAGGTACCTCGCGTACTCGGCGGTCTCGGAATTGCAATTCTGTCCACCTCCAAAGGGGTTATGACAGATAAAGAAGCACGTCAATCCAAAGCTGGCGGAGAAGTTATCTGCTACGTTTGGTAATTACGATTTTTAAAGAACGGAGGTGCAAATATGTCCCGTATTGGTCGCAAGCCCATCACGATCCCAAGTGGAGTAAACGTGACTTTAGATAACACATTGATTACGGTTAAAGGACCTAAAGGTACTTTGAGCCGCGAGCTGCATAAGGATATGAAGATTAGCGTTGAGGACAATGTCCTGACTGTAGAGCGCCCTTCTGATAATAAATTGCATCGCTCCCTGCATGGTACTACGCGCAGCGTGGTTCAAAACATGGTTAGTGGTGTAACTGATGGTTTCGTTAAGAACCTTGACCTCGTTGGCGTAGGTTACCGTGCGAACAAATCCGGCAACAAGCTGGTATTGAACGTTGGTTATTCCCACCCAGTTGAGATCGAGCCAGAGAACGGTATTGAGTTCGAAGTTCCTTCGAACACTAAGATCATCGTTAAAGGTATCGATAAAGAATTGGTCGGCGCTACTGCTGCTAAAGTTCGTTCCGTTCGTGAACCAGAACCTTACAAAGGTAAAGGTATCAAGTATGAAGGCGAACGTATTCTTCGTAAAGAAGGTAAAGCCGGTAAGAAGAAATAAGGCGGCTTAAATAAATTAGCACTGCAGATTCGGATCTAACCCGAAAGGAGTGAACCCTAGAATGATTACTAAAGGCGATAAAAATAAAGCTCGTCTGAAAAGACACCTTCGCGTTCGTAAGAAAATTCAAGGAACGGCTGAGCGTCCACGCCTCAACATTTTCCGTTCTTCCAAGCACATGTATGCACAATTGATCGATGATGTAAAAGGCGTGACTATCGCAGCAGCATCGACTCAAGATAAAGCTCTGAAAGAAACTATCGGTAACGGCGGTAACGCTGAAGCTGCTACTAAAGTAGGCGCTTTGATCGCAGAACGTGCTAAGCAAGCAGGAGTAGACAAAGTGGTTTTTGACCGCGGCGGATACCTGTACCATGGACGTGTTAAAGCACTTGCAGATGCTGCTCGTGAAGCAGGTCTTGAATTCTAATATAATCTACAAACAAGGAGGTTAAGGTCTTGCGTATTGATCCCAATACTTTAGAGCTGACTGAAAAAGTCGTTCATATTAACCGCGTTGCTAAAGTAGTAAAAGGCGGTCGTCGTTTTAGCTTTAGCGCGCTCGTAGTTGTGGGCGACGGTAAAGGTTGGGTAGGCGCTGGAATCGGTAAAGCTTCCGAGGTACCTGATGCGATTCGCAAAGGTATCGAAGATGCGAAGAAAAACCTGATTCACGTTCCTATCGTTGGAACTACTATTCCTCACCTGGTGACTGGACATTTTGGCGCGGGCCGCGTACTTCTGAAGCCTGCTTCGAAAGGTACCGGAGTTATCGCCGGCGGTCCTGTTCGTGCAGTGCTCGAACTGGCTGGCGTAGGCGACATCTTGACGAAGTCCCTTGGGTCTTCGAACTCCATCAACATGGTTAACGCTACCTTGGAAGGCCTTGGACGCCTGAAGCGTGCGGAAGAGGTTGCAAAGCTTCGCGGAAAAACCGTAGAAGAACTCTTAGGTTAGGAGGGATACCATGGCTAAGCAATTGCAAATCACCCTCAAGCGCAGCCTGATCGGTCGTCCTGAACCGCAACGTAAAACCGTTGCTGCTCTTGGACTTCGCAAGCTGCATCAAACTGTCACTCAAGCTGATAATGCTGCAATCCGCGGTATGGTGAGCCAAGTACAGCATTTGATCGAAGTTAAAGAAGTAGAAGCATAAATCGTTTAATTAAAAAGCTAGAGGAGGTGCAAACGATGAAATTGCATGAACTTACATCTGCTCCTGGTTCCCGTAGCTCCCGCAAGCGTGTAGGCCGCGGAATCGGTAGCGGTATGGGTAAAACGGCTACTCGTGGTCACAAAGGTCAAAACGCGCGTTCCGGTGGTGGCGTTCGTCCAGGATTTGAGGGCGGTCAGAACCCATTGTATCGTCGCTTGCCTAAGCGTGGATTTAACAACAGATTCCGTACGGAATATGCGGTAATCAACGTCGAGGAATTGAACAAATTTGCAGCGGGTACGGAAATTACTCCGGAAGTTCTGTTTGAATCGGGTATCGTGAAAAACCCTAAAGACGGCATCAAGATCTTGGGTAATGGCGAAGTAACGGTTCAACTGAGCGTAAAAGCCAATAAATTCTCCCAATCTGCGGTAGAGAAAATCCAGGCTGCCGGCGGTAAAACCGAGGTGATTTAATGTTCCGTACCATATCCAATATTATGAAAGTAGACGATCTCAGAAAGCGGATTTTATTTACGCTTATCGTTCTGATCGTCTACAGAATTGGTGCTTTTATTCCAGTACCTAACATCAACACAGATATTCTTAAACTTCAAGATCAGGCTAACTCGAGCGATGTTTTCGGTTTGCTGAACACTTTCTCCGGTGGAGCATTGTTCCAATTCTCCATCTTTGCGATGGGTATTATGCCGTATATCACGGCATCGATCATCGTGCAGCTTTTGTCCATGGATGTCATTCCGACATTTACGCAGTGGGCTAAAGAAGGGGAAGTAGGAAGAAAGAAGTTAGGGCAGTTTACTCGATACGGTACGATCATCCTTGGTCTTATCCAAGCGTTCGGGCTAGCGATCGGATTCAACCGTCTCTATAACGGGTTGGTTGTGAATCCGACTTTTACCACGTACGCATTGATTGCCATCGTGCTTACCGCGGGTACTGCTTTTCTGATGTGGTTAGGGGAACAAATCACCGAAAATGGCATTGGAAATGGTATTTCCATTATCATCTTCGCGGGGATCGTGGCTGCGATTCCGACTGGCATTCGTCAGATCTACCAGTCCCAATTTTCGGACGCAGGTGATGCGCTCTTCCTGAATATTGTGAAGGTCGTTCTGATTGCAGTCGTAATAGTCGCTTTGATTGCCGGTGTGATTTTCGTTCAGCAAGGTGTTCGTAAAATACCGGTTCAATATGCAAAGAGAGTCGTCGGACGGAAAATGTTCGGAGGCCAATCCACGCACATTCCTTTGAAAGTGAATGCTGCAGGGGTTATCCCGGTCATCTTCGCACTCTCCTTGTTGGTATTTCCACCTACAATCGCAAGTTTCTGGAGAGGCAATGCGGTTGCTGAATGGATTATTACCAACTTGAACTACACTCACCCGCTGGGTATGGTGTTGTATGTCTTGTTAATCATCGGTTTTACTTACTTCTACACATTTGTACAGATCAATCCTGTGCAGATGGCGGATCAGATGAAGAAAAACGGTGGTTACATCCCAGGGATCCGTCCTGGTAAAACAACATCGGTCTACTTAACACGGGTAATGACAAGAATCACTTTGTCTGGTGCGCTCTTCTTGGCAGCCATCTCCATTGTTCCAATGCTGATCGGTAGTCTTGCCGGTTTGCCAAACTCCGTACGGATCGGCGGTACTTCGCTTCTGATCGTGATCGGGGTAGGACTTGAAACAATGAAGACCATCGAAAGCCAGTTGATCAAACGCCATTACAAAGGCTTCATTAATAAATAGTGCAGCAGGGAGACTTTGAGCTCCGCTCAAAGATCCCTATATGAGGTACCGATAGTCGAAAGCTATCGGCACCTATTGTGCTGTTAGCATCGATCGATGCAATGGGGGAGGAAGTCATGATGAATATCATCTTTATGGGGCCTCCTGGGGCAGGTAAAGGTACTCAGGCTGAAAGAATCGTTAGCGAGTTTCAAATTCCGCATATATCTACAGGGGACGCGTTCCGTCTGGCGATGAAGCAGGAAACACCGCTTGGTGTTGAAGCGAAAAAATATGTGGATCAAGGATTGCTCGTTCCGGATGAAATTACAATCGGTATCGTTCGCGAACGATTGCAGCAGCCGGATTGCGGTAAAGGATTTCTACTGGATGGTTTCCCTAGAACTATTTCTCAAGCCGAGGCATTGGATGGAATCATGGCTTCGATGGGGAAAACGATGGGTCATGTCGTTAACTTGAAAGTAGATCGAGCTTTACTGCTTGCACGTTTGACGGGTCGTAGAATCTGTAAATCTTGCGGAGCTACGTATCATATCTTGTTTAACCCCCCTGCACGTGACAATGTTTGCGACAAGTGTTCTGGTGAACTGTATCAGCGTTCAGACGATACCGAAGAAAAAGTAGGTACACGTTTGGATGAGTACATCAATAAAACGGCTCCGCTTTTGGAGTATTATCGTAACCAAGGAATATTGCGTGAGGTTAACGGTGAGCAAGAGATTAATACGGTTACTGAACAAATCAGTTCACTATTGCGAGGGCAGGCGTAATGATCATTTGTAAGTCAGCAGCTGAGTTGGAGCTTATGCGCGAGGCGGGCCGCATAGTCGCGGAAACGCATCGTCTGCTTAAAGAAGCCATTCAGCCCGGCATTACAACCAAACAGCTCGATCAAATCGCAGAAGACTACATTCGCAGTCAGGGCGCTATTCCGTCTTTTAAAGGCTACAATGGTTTTCCAGGAAGTATCTGTGCTTCGGTCAATGATGAATTGGTTCATGGTATACCCAGTCAAAGAGTGCTTACAGATGGTGACATCATTAGTATTGACATCGGCGCGCAGTACAAAGGATATCATGGTGACTCTGCTTGGACGTATGGAGTCGGCAACATTTCCGATACAGCTCGCAAGCTGCTGGATGTAACCGAAAGGTCGCTCTATGCAGGCCTTGCACAAGCTGGGCCGGACGTGAGGCTATACACGATATCTCACGCCATTCAAAAATGCATTGAAGATGAAGGGTTTTCGGTAGTTCGTGAGTATGTTGGGCATGGGATCGGAACGAAGCTTCATGAGGAGCCTCAGATTCCGAACTACGGTCTGCCTGGACGCGGTCCGCGGCTAAAGCCCGGTATGGTATTGGCAATTGAGCCAATGGTCAATGTAGGAGAACGTTATGTACGTACTCTGGAAGACGATTGGACAGTTGTAACAGTGGATGGCACACTTTGCGCTCATTTTGAGCATACCATAGCGATCACTCCGGACGGCTACGAAATTTTAACGCTGCCCGGTAAGTAGGAGACCTAGATGGATGCATCGAATATGCCTAGACTCGGACAACTCGTTAGGGTGAATCGAGGACGTGATTCCGGAAAGTATGCCGTCGTTATCGGCGTCGTAGACCAACGTTACGTATGGGTTGCTGACGGCAGCAAACGGAAGTTCGATCAGCCTAAGAAAAAAAACATTATTCATCTCGAGCTTCTGCCAGTGATCAGCTCTGAAGTAGCTGACAGCTTGCTGGAGACCTCTCGTGTCACCAACGCGAAGCTACGATTTGCACTGAATAAGTATGTGGACAATTTGCAAACTGAAGCGCTAGAGAAAGGAGAATGACTGTGGCCAAAGAAGATGTAATTGAAGTTGAAGGTACAGTGATTGAACCTCTTCCGAATGCAATGTTTAAAGTGGAACTGGAGAACGGTCATAAGATACTTGCTCATGTATCCGGTAAAATCAGAATGCACTTTATCCGGATCCTGCCCGGTGATAAAGTGACGGTTGAGCTCTCGCCTTATGATTTAACCAGAGGTCGGATAACCTATCGTTTTAAATAAATGAATGCTTACGAAGAAAGTTTTCTCGCGAAAACTCTTAGGAGGTAACCACCATGAAGGTAAGACCGTCGGTCAAGCCAATTTGCGAAAAATGCAAAGTCATTCGCCGCAAAGGGAATGTTATGGTAATCTGTGAAAATCCGAAACATAAACAAAAACAAGGTTAAGGAGGTGCTCCGTTAAATGGCACGTATTGCTGGTGTAGACTTACCTCGTGACAAGCGAGTTATTATTGCTCTGACCTACATTTTCGGAATCGGAAATACGACAGCTCAGAAAATCGTTGCCCAGACAGGCGTTAACCCTGACACTCGCGTTAGAGACTTGACGGAAGATGAAGTTAGCAAAATCCGTGATGTCATCGACAAAACGCTTAAAGTTGAAGGTGACCTTCGTCGTGAAATCGCATTGAACATCAAGCGTCTGATCGAAATCGGATGCTACCGTGGTGTTCGTCACCGTCGCGGCTTGCCTGTTCGTGGACAACGGACTAAAACTAACGCTCGTACGCGTAAAGGTCCTCGTCGTACTGTAGCTAACAAGAAAAAATAGTAAAGGAGGATAAATGTTAAATGGCTAAACCTAAAAAAGTAGTTCGTACAAAACGTCGTGACCGGAAAAATATCGACTCCGGAGTGGCTCATATCCGCTCTACGTTCAACAATACGATCGTAACTATTACGGATCCACACGGTAATGCTATCTCCTGGGCAAGCTCCGGTAACCTGGGATTCAAAGGCTCCCGTAAAAGCACTCCGTTTGCTGCGCAAATGGCTGCTGAGTCCGCTGCTAAAGCGGCAATGGAGCATGGCATGAAAACTGTTGAAGTAATGGTTAAAGGTCCGGGCGCAGGCCGCGAGGCAGCGATTCGCTCTTTGCAAGCAGCAGGTTTGGAAGTAAACCTGATTAAAGACGTGACTCCGGTTCCTCACAACGGTTGCCGTCCTCCAAAACGTCGTCGTGTCTAATTCAGGATTGCTAGGCAGTGTGGTATAATTATCCAAAAGATGTGAATACTGATTGGATAGGCAAACTGCACGTTTTATACGTCTTAAGTTATCTTGAGGGAAACGACGTTTGAAGGAGGGTTTTACAAATGATCGAAATCGAAAAGCCGAAAATAGAAACCGTATCACTGAGTGAAGATGGGACTTACGGCAAGTTTGTCGTAGAACCTTTAGAAAGAGGCTACGGTACTACGCTCGGTAACTCGCTTCGCAGAATCTTGCTCTCGTCCTTGCCGGGCGCAGCAGTTACATCGGTGCAAATCGATGGGGTTCTGCACGAGTTCTCCACCATTCCAGGAGTCATGGAAGATGTTACGGAGATCATTCTGAACCTTAAAGGACTTTCGCTGAAGATTCACTCCGATGAAGAGAAAGTATTGGAGATCGACGCGGAAGGCGAAGGACCAGTTGTGGCTGGAGATATTCGTGGTGATAGCGATGTGGAAATTTTAAACCCTGATTTACACATTGCTACACTTTCCTCCGATGCCCGTCTCCATATGCGGATCCATGCCGCTCGTGGAAGAGGATATATGTCGGCAGACAAGAACAAGAGAGAGGATCAGCCGATCGGCGTGATTCCGATCGATTCGATCTATACTCCGATTACCCGTGTGAATTACAGCGTTGAAAATACGCGAGTAGGTCAGGTTACGAACTATGATAAACTGACCCTCGAAGTATGGTCCGATGGAAGTATTAGACCGGAGGAAGCTGTGAGCTTGGGCGCTAAGATTTTGACGGAGCATCTGCTGCTGTTCGTCGGTTTGACCGATGAAGCGAAGGATGCCGAAATCATGGTGGAGAAAGAAGAAGATAAGAAGGAGAAAGTTCTCGAGATGACGATCGAGGAACTGGATCTTTCCGTTCGTTCTTATAACTGCCTGAAGCGTGCCGGCATTAACACGGTGCAAGAACTGATTACCAAAACGGAAGAAGATATGATGAAGGTTCGCAACCTAGGTCGCAAATCTCTGGAGGAAGTACAAGAAAAGCTGGAAGAGCTTGGTCTTGGACTGAGAATGGAAGACTAACGCACCTGCTGCGCATCCTTACCAATCAAGCAGAAGGAGGCTATGGCACAATGGCATACCAAAAGTTGGGTCGTGACTCCAGCGCACGTAAAGCTTTGTTTCGTGACCTGGTAACCGACTTGTTCATTTATGAGCGCATTCAAACAACAGAGGCTAAAGCGAAGGAATTGCGTTCTATCGCAGAAAAGCTGATTACTTTGGCAAAGCGCGGTGACCTGCATGCGCGTCGTCAAGTGGCTTCCTTTGTTCGCCGCGAGGCAGCAAACGATAACCAAGACGCAATTCAAAAGCTCTTCACTGATCTGGCACCTCGTTATGCAGAGCGTCAAGGCGGATACACTCGGATTTTGAAGCTGGGTCCTCGTCGCGGCGATGCTGCACCTATGGTGTATTTAGAGCTGGTTGACCGAGCTTAATTGTAAAGTGGACAACTGGCGGCGTTTCTAAACGTAGCACAGTTGCTAATATGGATGGGAAAGGGTGGACGGGATCTCATGATTCTGATGAAACCCTTTTTTTTGTAGGCTCAGGATACGGTAGCATGGCAATTCGGAGGCAAGCCGTGAGAAATGTTCGAATGACGGTTAGCTATGACGGTACGGCATATTGCGGCTTTCAAACGCAACCGGGCTTAAATACGGTCCAGGAGCAGTTGGAGCAGGCGATTAAGGTCTTGACCGGTGAAGATGCTAAGATTACGGCTTCGGGTCGTACGGATGCTGGAGTGCATGCAAGAGGGCAAGTATTTAATTTCTACACGGAATCTCAGATTCCGATTAGACGATGGAGCTTGGCCCTCAATGCTAGGCTGCCAGAGGATATTGTGGTTCGAGATGCTGTTGAGGTGCCGGAGGAGTTTCATAGCACAAAATCCGCTATACGAAAAACGTATCGGTATACAATCCGATGCGGCAAACACCCCGATCTATTTAAGCGTCATCTCGAATTTCATCATCCGTCGCCGCTTAATGTGAATGCGATGAGAGAAGGGCTTCAGCATCTACTTGGAGAGCATGAGTTCACCTCTTATTGTTCTACACGGACAACGAAAACAAACCACTTCAGAACCATTTATGAGGCTCGAGTAGAATGCGAACCTTACGATGCGGAGCTGCAATCCTTTGCTCTTCATATAATTCTTTCAGGCAATGGGTTTCTGTACAACATGGTGCGTATTATTGCCGGCACACTTATACAGGTGGGGCAAGGGAAGCGCAACAGCCTGGAAATGAAGACCATCCTGGACGGGAAAAACCGCAAGTTAGCGGGTCCAACAGCTGTGGCTCATGGTTTAATGCTATGGGAAGTTTTTTACGATGATTCGAGTATTACTACTTGATTATTGTAGGTGTATATAGTACAATAATTAACGGTGTTTCTCGATCGGCTACCCCACGGCCCCGGGTCTTGAAATGCTTTGAACTTGCTAATGTACTGAAATGCATAACTAAATGAATAATGACCTGTAAAGATAGATTTTAGGAGGAACATTACATGCGTACCACATATATGGCGAAGCCAAATGAAGTTGAACGCAAATGGTACATCATCGATGCTACCGACAAAACGCTTGGTCGTCTTGCTAGCGAAGCTGCAAGCATTATCCGCGGCAAGCACAAGCCTGAATTTACTCCGCACGTAGACACTGGTGATTTCGTAATCGTGATCAATGCTGAGAAAATTCACTTGACTGGTAAGAAGCTTCAAAACAAAATGTACTACCGCCACTCCCTTCACCCGGGTGGTTTGAAAGTAACTTCTGCTGGAGATATGCTGAAAAACAAGCCTGAGCGTATGTTGGAACTTGCTATTCATGGTATGCTTCCAAAGACTCGTCTGGGCAACAGCATGAAGACGAAACTGAAAGTATACGCTGGCTCTGAACATCCGCATCAAGCACAACAACCTGAAGTTTGGGAACTTCGCGGTTAATAAAGGGAGGACTGTCTTGTGGCACAAGTACAATATTATGGCACTGGTCGTCGTAAGCATTCGGTAGCACGTGTACGTTTGGTACCGGGCGAAGGCCGTATCATTATCAATAAACGTGAATTGGATGAGTATTTCGGTCTGGAAACATTGAAGCTGATCGTTAAGCAGCCTTTGAATCTGACGGATACACTGACTCGTTACGATGTTTTGGTTCTTGCTCACGGTGGTGGTATTTCCGGACAAGCTGGCGCAATCCGTCACGGGATTTCCCGCGCATTGCTCAAAGCAGATCCAGAATTCCGCGGCGCGCTGAAAAAAGCAGGATTCTTAACTCGTGACCCTCGTATGAAAGAGCGTAAGAAGTACGGCTTGAAAGCTGCTCGTCGTGCGCCTCAATTCTCCAAACGTTAAGATGCTTTTGCGAAAGACCTTTCCGAATTATTTCGGAAAGGTTTTTTTTGTGTTCACCGATCAAGCCCGATTTTAATAAAATAGCATAGTGTTAGAACAAAATTTTAATTTGACAAAAAGGTATGCATCTTTATAATTAAATACAAATATAATAAAACATATTACAATACTCGGAATAATTAGGACGGAGGATTACTTATATGAATTTGTTTGAAAAGGAAGAACTGATTCGTAAAGCCGCGGAGGAGTTTGAAACCAAGTCTGCGGAGGAACTTATTGCTTGGGCGGTGGGGAAATTTCCTAATATTACGCTGGCCTGTAGTTTTGGCGCCGAAGATGTAGTGTTGGTGGATATCCTTCAGAAGGTTAGCCCCAAAACAGACATATTTTATCTAGATACCAATGTGCATTTCAAAGAAACATACGAAACAAGAGATCGTTTGCAGAAGCATTATGGATTGGAGTTTGTGCAAGTGCTTCCTAAGCTTACTTTGGAAGAGCAAGCAGAGCGTCATGGTGATGAGTTGTGGAAAAGTGATCCTACACAGTGCTGCAATATCCGTAAAGTAGATCCTCTCACGGATATTCTCAAAAACTATAATGCTTGGATCACTGGGATTCGGAGAGATCAAGCGCCTACACGTGCTAACGCTAAGAAAGTGGAGTACGATGTAAAATTCGGGCTGGTGAAATTTAATCCGTTAGCTGACTGGACATCAGAAGATGTTTGGAATTATATCCGTAATAACAATATCATTTACAATCCACTTCACGATCAGAACTACCCTAGTATTGGCTGTGAGCATTGCACCCGTCAGGTAGCGGCTGGTGAAGATCCAAGAGCCGGCAGATGGTCTGGCTTTGAGAAGACAGAGTGCGGACTGCATAAGTAATTTGCAGAAAGCTTAGGAGGAGATTGTTCATGAGAGAGACCATCAAACCGCATGGCGGCATATTGATCAATCGTCTGGTTGAAGGAGAACTTAGAGAGCACCTCTTAGAGCAGTCTAAGCAATTACCGCAGATTATAATCAATACATGGGCGATTTCCGACCTAGCTTTAATTGGTGTGGGCGCATTTTCTCCATTGGCGGGCTTTATGTCTGAAGCAGACTATAATGCTGTAGTGGAAACGATGAAATTGGCTGACGGTACCGTGTGGAGCATTCCGATTACGTTGGGTGTAGAGGCTCCAGTAGCAGATAAACTTCAGCTCGGAGGTCAGGCAGCTCTGGTTGGCGAGCAAGATGGTGTGGTTTATGGGATCATTGATGTACAAAGCATTTACCAGGTCGATCAGAAGCACGAAGCGGTCAAAATCTTCAAAACAACGGAGTTAGCGCACCCAGGCGTGCAAAAGCTGTTCACCAAGCCACCCACCTACATTGGCGGGCCTGTTCAAGTGTTGAATAGTCCAAAACCGGAGAAGTTTGAGGATTTTTATTTTGACCCTGCAGAAACACGCCGCATATTCTCCGAGAAGGGCTGGAAGACGGTTGTCGGCTTTCAAACTCGCAATCCAGTACACCGGGCTCATGAGTATATCCAGAAGAGCGCTATGGAGATTGTAGATGCTTTATTTTTGAACCCACTCGTTGGAGAAACAAAGTCGGACGATATTTCTGCAGATGTACGTATGCGGAGCTACCTTACTCTGCTTGAGAACTACTATCCGAAGGATCGAGTATTCCTTGGTGTATTTCCGGCAGCTATGCGCTATGCTGGACCTCGAGAAGCGATTTTTCATGCAATAGTTCGTAAAAACTATGGCTGTACTCATTTTATCGTTGGCCGCGACCACGCAGGTGTAGGCGACTATTACGGTACTTATGAGGCGCAGCAAATTTTCAGCAACTTCACATCGGAAGAGCTGGGAATTACGCCATTGTTCTTTGAACATAGCTTCTTTTGCACCAAGTGCGGCAACATGGCCTCGAGCAAAACTTGCCCGCATGATGCATCGGATCATTTGCATTTGTCCGGAACCAAAGTACGTGCCTTGCTGCGTGGCGGTCAGTGCCCGCCTCCACAATTCACCCGCCCTGAAGTGGCTCAGGTGCTGATTGATGGTATGAAGGAACCTGAATATCAGGTGTAACGCAAAGGTATATTTGTCCACCTCGTCCCATAAGATGGTACAAAGTCTATGGGGATGCGAGGTGGATTTTTCATGTTCGGAAGAAAGAAAAGGGTCGTAATTTGGCTGACCATGCACAGTGGTATAAAAATCGTGATGTCGGCTTTATTAGTGGCTCTGATGCTGTTTATGTTCACGTACGAGCTGCCTGCAACAAAGACTTGGACATATTGGACCATGCCGCTGTCGGGCAAAATCATTGCCTTGGATGCAGGACATGGTGGCCCGGATGGGGGCGCTCAAAGTAAGGATGGGCTTGTAGAGAAAGACGTGAACTTAGCGATTACCAAGTATTTAAGGGACTATTTGCAGCAAGCTGGAGCGCTTGTGGTGATGACACGTGAGGAAGATAAGGACTTAGCCAATCCGACAACCAAAGGCCTCAGTATGAGAAAGACAGAAGATCTGCTCAAGCGAGCGGAATTCATTTCACAGCAAAATTCAGATCTGTTCGTCACCATACATTTAAACAGCATTCCATCGGTGAAGTGGTCGGGGGCGCAAACGTTTTTTTATTCCGGCAACAATAAAGATAACCAGGTGCTGGCCACGCTAATCCAAGAAGAAATTAAGAAAAACCTGAAGAACACCGATCGAGTTGCCAAGCAAGCAGATAAAGAGATTTATCTTCTGAAGGCCATGAAAATCCCAAGCGCACTAGTAGAGGTCGGGTTCTTGTCCAATCCAACGGAAGCGCAAATGCTAAGAGATTCGGCGTACCAGAAAAAAATTGCCGCTTCGATTTATCAGGGGATCTTAAGGTACTATTCGGGAGAAAAAGTGGGAGCGAACTAAAATTATGCTATAATAACCTCTGTACATATTCTTATATTAACTACACTTGAGGTGACAACGTGTTAAATAAAGAACAGTTATTAGCCGCGATAAGCCATATCCAAGACCCGGAGTATCGATTGAGCCTGCCGGAGTTGAACTTTGTTCGCGACGTCATGATAAAGGAAAACAATGTTGCCGCTACCGTATTAGTTTCCCGTGAGGACGAGACTTATAAAGGGCAAGTGCAGCAAGAGATCGTGACCGCGTTTAAAGAAGTGGGTGCAAGTGAGGTTCACCTTCGTTTTCGTGGGCTGTCCGATTTTGAACGCAATGACGCAGCACGGAAGCTGCAGGAATCGGGTGCAACAGCAGAGAAGCAACCGACACGGGTGAGTGTGCTTGATCCACAATCGGGAGTAAATTTCATTGCGATTGCTAGCGGTAAGGGGGGCGTAGGGAAGTCCACTGTAACCGTAAATTTAGCCGTAGCGCTGGCGAGACTGGGGAAAAAAGTAGGGCTAGTCGATGCTGATATATACGGCTTCAGTGTGCCGGACATGATGGGAATTGAAGAGCGGCCGCAGCTTGTGGACAATCGGATCATTCCTGTAGAACGCTTTGGAGTGAAAGTGATTTCGATGGGCTTTTTTGTGGAAGAAAACACACCGGTCATTTGGCGGGGGCCAATGCTGGGCAAAATGCTGCGTAACTTCTTCAATGAAGTAGAGTGGGGAGAGCTTGACTATCTCTTGCTGGATTTGCCTCCGGGAACTGGGGATGTAGCGCTGGATGTGCATCAAATGATCCCGCAAAGTAAGGAGATTATCGTTACCACCCCTCATGCAACAGCATCCTTTGTGGCAGCTCGAGCTGGCGCAATGGCGATTCATACGGAGCACGAAATTATCGGTGTGGTTGAAAATATGTCTTACTATTCCTGCAGCAAGTGCGGGGAAAAAGATTATGTATTCGGCAGAGGCGGCGGCGCCAAATTGGCTGATGAGCTCCATACACAGCTGCTGGCACAGATTCCGCTTGGAGTTCCCGATAATCATGTGGCTGAGCCGGATTACTCACCGTCTGTTTATAAAGCGGAGACGGAAACAGGTTTAATTTATAAAGAAGTCGCGGAGCAAATCATATTGAAAGTGGAAAAAGGACAGGCATAAGCGAGGCCACTGAAAAAGTCTCTTAAAAAGGTATAGTTCCTCAAGGAAACTGAGGAGGCTGTACCTTTTTTCCTGTATACTGATGAATTAAGGGGAAATAGGGTGAGCCGAGTGATTCAAAAACAGCAGACAATTATGTTAAGTCCATACTCCGAGCTGTACAACATCATCGTGCCGAAGGATAACTTGTTGCGGCAAATCAATGAATTGGTGG
>NZ_VNJI01000052.1 GCF_007786445.1 Paenibacillus cremeus
CAAAAGAAAAGATGGAACAACAGACTGAACGAAAGTGTACTTCGAAGAAGATTTAGAAAAGATCCCTTAGCATACCTTCAAAAACTTGAAAACAAACATAGTGTGTTGGTTATTCCGCTGTAGTTAAAAAACGCATCCTGCGTCTCTTCCCTCAGGTGGCCTGTCGTCGCCCAATAAGCCGTTTTTCGCGGCGCTCTTAATATGAAGGTTTCAATTTTTTCTATTTTCATACC
Source organism: Paenibacillus cremeus (assembly GCF_007786445.1). GTDB lineage: Bacteria > Bacillota > Bacilli > Paenibacillales > NBRC-103111 > Paenibacillus_G > Paenibacillus_G cremeus. The sequence goes on from NZ_VNJI01000052.1 coordinate 234, forward strand.
TGTCATCTCCAATTTGTCCGTCGTGTTTATCTCTTACGAAATCCCTCGGTACGGCTATAGCTGTACCAGGCCCCATGCTCCATAACGAACCCTTTTGTAATTCCGCTGTGAAGCTCCACTTGTCTGACATATTCGTCGGCGCTCGCCGTGTTTTCAATAAACATGTTTACATGCATCGGAATCGCAACCTTCGGTTGAATATGGGACGTCAGCCGAACCGCATCGGCAATATTCATGCAGCCTAATCTTCCGTTGATGCAGCACATCATGAATTCCGGTTTTTCTCTGGCGATATCGATTAGCTGATCGGAGTATTCCGTATCTCCGGTTATGTAGATTTTCAGCGTTGAAAAAGAAAGAAGGTAACCTACGCTGTCATCGGTATGCTCAGCGTAAACGGCTTTGATTTCGATATTCCCAATGGTTATCGACTCGCCTCTTTTTATCACAATCAATCGATCCGGATTGATTTCCAGCTCTAGGAGCCGGGTAATGCAAGCGGGCGGCCCAATAAATTTGGCGTTATTATTATTCGCGTTCGCCGCAATCAAGGGAACCGAATCGGTGTCCAGATGATCCCTGTGCTCATGGGTAAAGAGGAAAAAGTCCCCCCTAGCTCCCCCGCTTCAATTGGAGCAGGTATTGCGCGAGAGATCCGACATATCTCGAACAAACATTAGACAGGAACGGATCTACGTGATAGGTAAGCCCGCTGGAATCCTTAAACGAAAAGCCGGCTTGACCCGTCCAACAAATCCCGACGGACTCTTCCGTCACGAGTAAATCTCTTTGCTTGGCTGTAAAGCTGCTCATCAAAGAGCGAGTCCCCCTTCCGTATATCCGGCCGCTCTTAGAAACCGTTTGGCGCTTGCTTGCAGCTCGTCCCAATTTTTGGTTTCGACCCATTCCTTCCCGAGCAGATGAACGCCCAGCCCAATCGCATCCGTCCCCGCTTTAAACAAACCCTCAACCATATCCAGCTTAACTCCCCCTGTAGCCATGAAGGGAATATCCTCAAGCGGACCGCGAAGCTGTCTGATATATTCCGCTCCGACCACGTTGATCGGGAACACCTTCACCATATCAGCTCCGACTTCACAAGCTCTCACGATTTCCGTTGGAGTAAACGCTCCCGGGATCGAGTACAAGCCGAGCTGCTTCGTCGTCTTAATGACATCCTCATTCATGTTAGGAGAGATGATGTAGGCTCCGCCCGCATCCGCTACTTCCTTTACCTGCTCCGCAGTCAGAACCGTCCCGGCGCCTACACTTACTTCGGATCCAAATCTATCTTTCATCAGCTTAATAGACTCCATTGCCCCGGGTGTATTTAAGGTCACCTCAAAGTAGCGGATCCCCGTCTCTTTCAGCACTTCCGTAAAAGCCAGGCATTCTTCCGGCCCAAGGCCTCGATAAATCATTACGACACGATGCTTTTTGACATCTTCAACGAAATAATCCATGCTCATTTTCCCCCTCCGTTAACACCATGTTTAGGAATCAATTCCGTTATATAGATAGTCCTTCAACCTTTTCCATAAAGATGGGGTCCAGTCCACCCACTCAAATACGGTATGAAAGCCGCGTACCTCTTTGTTGTAGCTTTCAACCGACTGCAAGGTTCGAACGATCTCGTCCCATGTGACGCCGATTTGATCGGGATGATAAATGACACACGCTTCATCCATGGCCTTTCTCAGCTCCCGGTAACGGCTCTCCGGCAAATACGATTTTTGTAAAAAGGATGACATTACAATGCCTAGCGAAACAATTTCCCCATGAATCAATGGTTTACCCGTTGTCAGCTCCAAATTCCAAGCGAATAAATGGTCTGAACCGGCGCTAATTGGCAGCGTGGGATTCAGCATATACAATTCGGAGGAGCTTTGAGTGTTCTCCATTAACAGACGAATGCCATCCTGCGTAAGAGAACCGATCTCGGGAGCATTCTCTAGGCTAGAAACGACAATCCGATCGATTTCCCGCTCCACTTCCGGATCAAGGGCAGGCCCGATACCTTTTTCCTGTGCGATTTTCCAGTCATTCCACGTGGTTTGCATATACAGCAAATCGCCGTAGCCTGCTCGGTTGAGACGTGGATCCGCCATCTGGATCAGCTCGTAATCGATCAAGATTTTTTTGGGGTATCCGTCGACCTTAAAACCGAAGGACGTCCCATTTTTCCGTATGGAAATAAAATCCGTGAACGGGGCATTGGATGATGTAATTGACGGTACCAATAAAGGCACCTGATCCGCGGAGTAAGCAAAATATTTCGCAGCATCGAGGGCCGTCCCTCCACCCAAGCCTACGATAGCGCAATCTCTCGGTACATTGCCGACCATCTTATCCAGGCTTTCTTTGTTCAAGCTCTCGACCATCAAGACAGCTTCGGGCTTGATTCGCAATAACGGTTCATAAAGCTGCCAAGGAGCATCCATCGTGACAAGCACATATTTTCCTAGTTGTTCCAAGTGACTGTTCAGCATTTTATTTCCATATAAAGTCTTCACATGTGAGATCAGGTTGTTCGCATCTCCTTCACTTCAGAATCGTTCCTCTCGCTGTTTTTTAAGAACCTTTTCATAACCAGTATCTTTGAAAATATCTTCACGAACAATATCATTATGTGCCATAATAATTTGTAAATTTGTGGCCTAGAAATATTAAAATGTGTTTGCATTTCTCATAGTTTGACCTGTGTTAATGGTAAAATGAGAGGTAAGGGGAGGACTGCATCCATGCTTGAGGAATCTTGTGAATATGCGGAACGGTATTTTTTCACGCCTACGGCGCTGGAGAAGGCAGGAGGCTTATGGCTCGTTCGTTTAGGGCGCAATATCGCGAAGCCGAATTATCACATCGGTCCGCGGTATGTCCCTTACTACAGTTTGCACTTTGTTATTGACGGGTACGGTGTTTTTCAGCAGGAGGATGCAACTTACGACCTGGCCAAAGGAGATGTGTTCTGCATTTTCCCCAAACGTAAGCATCAATATTTTACCGACGCAAATAAGCCATTACGTATGATTTGGGTCGCACTCGACGGCAAGCAGTTAATTCCTTTATTGAATCGAATCGGACTACGCCCGTCCTCTTCATTTCTTCCGTCGGTGATGAATGAAGAAATTGTTCAGCTCCTGGAGGAACTTTTTCGGCATAACGGACAGCATGATCCATACGAAGATCTCGGCAAATTAACCATGCTCTATCGGTTATTTCAAGCCTTAGCTGCCGTCCATACGGATAAAGACGACGGTGGCGAGGAAGAGACCTTTCCCTGGTTGAAAAGAGGACAGCAATTTCTGCAAATGCATTTCATGGAAGGAATCACGATTGAAGAAGCCGCTCATAACGCCGGGGTAAACCGGACTTATTTTAGCAAAAAATTTCATGAGCATTACGGAATGTCGCCCGTGAAGTATTTGCAGTCACTGCGAATGAATGAAGCCGTGCGCATGCTGAAGGAAACCGAGTTAAAGTTGACCGAAATCGCTCTGAGCGTAGGCTTTCCCGATCTATATTCCTTTTCTAAAGCGTTCAAAAAACAATACCAAGTCTCGCCATTTCTGTTCCGTAAACAAAATGTTGAATAGTCCATTCCGTTCAGGGGAGTAAAGAAAAGAGACACGAGCGATGGTTCGTGCCTCTTGGTTATTTTATGAGACCATTACACCCTTGTTGTGATGTTTCATAAATAAATAAAATAACGGAGCCGCGAACCTACGTTGCTCCGTTATTGTTGTTTCAGGATTTGTTGTAAATTAAGTTAGAAATCATTCTGTGGAACGGGTATCGCCAAACCAGGCGCACCAAGGTCCGAGGTCTTGAGATCAGGAGCATACTGCTTTAGCAGCTGCAATCCGATATATGCTCGTCTTACCCTCTCCCTGCACAATGCAACGTTTACCTGCTCCAGATGTTTTCCGCTCGGATATACATCAGGATGGTTACGCAAACCGAATTTTATGTAGACCGGAGACAAAATCCGAACAAACTCCGGAATTTCATAATGGCGGATAAATCCTCCAAAGCCATCCGGCACTTCCACGTACAAATCGAGCGGAATATCTACGGCAGGACGGATCGAAGCCAGCTTTGGCAAAGTCAATCCGGTAGGCACATTATACGTGTCTGCGCCGATATCCTGCATTAACTTAATAGACACTGGGTTAGCTGCCATCATTTGTACGGATACCTTGATCACGAAGTTCGGATCGATCAAGCCTTGTTTTTTCATCTCTTTTGTCAACAGCAGCAGCCCTTCATCTGCAACCAAGGCTCCACGTACGCCGAGCTGATTGGCGCGCTGAAGATCTTCCATCGCATAGACCAATTGATCGATGCCTTCATGCCGCAGAGCGATGGCCTTTCCTGCCGGTGTAAGCGGTTGTGCGCCGATATCCCAAGTCCCACGTGGGCCGACGAATAAGCTGAGCTCTACCCCTCTTGACGCACAAAGCTGGACCATTTCGGAGATCTCGTCATCCGTCTGTAGCATAATGCCGCTTCCTTGCGAAACACGATGAATCGTTATACCATAGCGGTCCGCTTCTTCAAAGACCGCCTTTAAAGCTTCGGGTCCTTCTACACTGGGAATTTCTACACGGTACTGTGCTCCATCCGGAAACCGTTTGATGGAATCTGCGAGGTCATAAGCTTCCCGCTCTAAAAAGCCTAGTGATTTTAATAATGCTCTGGACTTTTCCATCACTGCTATCTCCCTTCACCATGAATCACCAATCGGCGACCGAGTTATCATCTTCATGAATCCAATATGGCAGTTTCCAGTCCCCAGCATACCGCTGCCCGGAGATGGTTTCCTCATCCAGCTCGATGCCAAGGCCCGGTGCGGAAGGAAGATCGATATATCCATTATTCAATTGGTATGGCTGTTTGATTAAGCCTTCTCCCAATGTAATCTGCTCTTGTGCGACGAAGCTTGGAACCGTGGCGGACAAATGAATACTCGCTGCCAAATTGACCGGACCGAGTGGGTTATGCGGTGCAAAGCCGGTATAGTAGACTTCGCCCATGGCGGCTATTTTTTTCGCTTCTGAAATCCCCCCGCAGTGAGCGAGATCCGGTTGAAGAATGGCAGCCGCCTGCTTTTCCAATACCTCCCTAAAGCCCCAACGGGTAAATAGTCTTTCCCCCGTGGCAATCGGTATGGTCGTAGACCTGGCTATCGTAACCATCGTATCCACATTTTCAGGCAAACATGGTTCCTCGATAAACATTGGCTTGAAAGGCTCAAATTCCTTGATCAATTGGATCGCGAGAGCGGGGCTCACCCGTCCGTGGAAATCGATGCCGAAATCGACATCCGGTCCAATCGCTTCCCGGAGCAAGGCTACTCTTTTCACTTGCCGGTCGATAAACGATTTGGACTCTACGATATGGGCAGGACCGGGCAAAGCGGTTTTAATCATCGTATACCCCTCTTGAACAGCCTTTTTGGCAAGATTCAAGTAATTTTCCGTATCTATTTCATTATCGAAATCTCGAATATGCTCATTGGTGTTGACATGCTTGTAGACGCGAATTTTATCCCGTACGGCTCCACCCAAAAGCTGATGGACGGGCACATTCAAGCTTTTCCCCAAAATGTCCCATAAAGCTTGATCGATGGCGCTGATGGCGCTGCATAGGATAGCGCCTGCACGGTAAAAGGTGGCTCGATACATTAAATTCCACAGGTGCTCAATTCGTCTCGGATCTTGGCCAATCAACAAATATTCGAAATCTTTGATGGCCATCTCTACCACCTGAGCTCTTCCCTCAAGGCAAGCTTCGCCTAGTCCGACAATTCCTTCATCTGTATATACCTTTAGAAAGGAATATCTCGGTTTGACATGCACCAATTCCATTTTCGTAATTTTCATATGTCCACACGCCCTTTTCCTAAGATTTAACAGCGCCTGCCGTTAAGCTGCTGATCAAATACTTTTGAAAAAATAAAAACACTAGTGTAAGCGGGATAATTGCTACCAATGAAGCGCTCATCATGTCGTTCCACATAATTTTGTATTGCCCGATGAGCTGGCCAATCCCGATAGGTACAGTTTTCATCGTTTCCGATTGAGTCAAAACCAAGGCGAACATGTATTCATTCCAGCCAGTTATAAACGAGTAGATTGCAGTGGCTGCTACACCCGGCAAACTTAACGGAAAGACAATTTGATAGAAGGTCCGCAGGCGGCTGCAGCCGTCGATGGCCGCTGCCTCATCCAGCTCTTTGGGAATGCTCTGAAAATACCCCATCATCATCCATGAGCAAAAAGGAATCGTAAATGAAATATAAGTCATAATTAATGCCGTATGTGTATTGATCAAACCCAGTGTTTGGATAATTTTATAGAACGGAATCAATAGCATGATGGATGGAAACATTTGTGTTACGAGCAGAAAGGTTAGAAACAGTCCTTTCCCCCTGAATTGAAACCTCGAAGCGCCGTAGCCGGCCAAACAAGAGAACAGCAGCGATATGATCGTGGAAGCCGATACCACAAGAATGCTATTTAAAAAATACCTCGCAAACGGATAATCCGTCCAAATGCGATGAAATGCTGCAGTCGTAACGTCCGATGGGATCCATCTCGGAGGTATCGAGAAGATTTCCGTATCGCTTTTCAATGCAGTCGACAGCATCCACAATACCGGAATCAGCACGGTGATCGCTACAACGATCAGAATACAGTAGGACAGAAGCAACTGCGTCATAACGCGCCGTTTATTTGTCATCATCCGCCAAGAACCTCCTATAAAGATAGCTAATCAGGAAACAGATGATGAACACAATGACTGCCGTAGCCGCCGCTCTGCCGAAACGGAAATTCTCAAAAGCAATCTTGTAAATGTCTATACTGATGACGCTGGTAGCATCGATAGGACCTCCCGCAGTCAATAGCCATACGATCGTAAAGTGTTTGAACCACCAGACCGTTTCTAAGATGAGAGTGACCAGTAGCACCGGCATTAAACCAGGTAGTGTTATATTTTTAAAAAGCTGCCATTGGTTACCCCCATCGATCTCCGCTGCTTCGTACAAGTCTTTTGAGATCGACTGCAGTCCTGCCAGAATCAAAATCATGACGAGCGGATATCCCTTCCAAATACACGCGATAACGACTCCCCACATGGCGAAGCCGGGATTATCCAGCCATGGAATGGCGTCTTGCGTCAAATGCATGCTTTGCAAAATATAATTGATTAGTCCGTATAACGGGTTGTACATCCACTTCCAAAGCAAGGCCACAACAACCTCAGGAAACAGCCACGGTAAAATAAGCACCGCCCGAAAAAGTAAGCGGAAGCGGATATCCATGTTGAGCAGCACGCCCAGAAGCGTCCCGATAACCATATTGCCTGCGACGACAAGAAACGCAAATTTGAAGGTTAGTCCGAGTTTATGCAAGAAATCAGGATCAGTCACAGCCTGGATATAATATTGCAGCCCCACGAATTTCCACTTGTTGATGAGATTCGTATCGTAGCCGCTAATATACATGCCAAATACAAGTGGATATGCAATCAATGCTAGCATGGTCAGCAGCGCTGGAAAGATAAACCAGTAACCCGGCCAAGGAGTCTGATACGAATAGGACTTTCTCATATGGCCCTCCTTTTGAATGGTACAGGAAAAGACCCGAAGGCCTTCTCCTGTATGGAGTTAACCTCACTTATTGTTTTTAATCTCGGTTTCCGTAGCTGCTGCAGCCTTTTTAGCCGCTTCTTCAGCAGTAGCTTGCTTCGCGATTACAGCTTGATAGCCCTCCGCCGCAACCACCTGCAGGTTGGTGTAATAAGGTACGTTAGGCACCTGGAATGCTGTGTCCATCGCTTTGAGAAACCCTTCCAGAACAGGGCTCTTGATCTGCGGATCGTTACTAGCATCCAAGCGGGTAGGGAAGCGTCCGGTAACCTTGTTCCATTCCAGCTGATTTTGTTTTTCCAGAAGATATTTCAAGTAATCTGCGGCTTCTTGTTTATGCTTGCTCTTGGCCGAAACAGAAAAGCCCAACATGCCGAGAACGGAAACGGACTGTTTGCCAGGTGCGTGAGGCAAAGGAATACCAGCAATCTTCCCTTCCAATCCCGGATTCTGCTTCAGAATGGCACCGATGGAATGCGGCCCAGTTACCATCATCGCTGTCTTTTCTGATGCCATCAGACTAACGGCCTCGGCATAGGACGTCTGGAATGGTCCTGGCGGTACTACCTGGTATTTGTTCACCAGATCTCCATAGAACTGGAACGCCTGAACCGCCTCTGGAGACGCAAATTGGGTCGTCCATTCCTTTTTATCGTTTTGCACAAGCTCCGCTGCACCAAAAGTTCGCATGATAGGAATAAATCGGGACCCACCGGAGCCATTTTTGGCACCTACCATGGCAAATCCCCATCGATCCACCTTGCCATCTTTATCGGTATCTTGTGTTAGCTTCTTAGCTGCTTCAATGAAATCATCCCAGGTATCCGGCGGTTTGATTCCTTCCTTCTCAAACCAATCTTTACGATAAAGAAGGCCCGTAGGAATGGTAAACCATGGCGCATACTGCAGCTTATTGTCCAATACCGATTCCTTCAGCGTTGCCGGGTGGAATCCTTTTACAAAGTCGCTGCCGAGGAGCTTGTTCAAATCCTCCGTCAAGCCCATATCATACGCTTTGGCATAAAACTCCGGTCCGTTGACAAAAATATCAGGCATGTCTCCGCCGGTAGCCATCGTCATAATCTTGGCATAGACATCATTCATGGGAACACCGACAAATTCGATCTTGATGTTGGGATGTTTGGCCATATAATCATCGGCAAATTTCTTTTCCGCATCCCCTTCCGGCTTCTCGACAACGGTCGGAGAGATGATTCTTAGTGTGATCGGTTCATTACTTTTGGCCGGTGCTGCCGTGTCAGATTTCGGCTGCGCCGCTGGACTGTCGGGTGAAGACGAACAACCGCTAATCAGAATGGCGCCAGAAACTGTAAGTACGGTCATACCCTTTAAAGCATTTTTCATTTTCAAACCCTCCCAAAAAAGTTGTTAATTATTTGAAACGGAAATGGTGAGCACAGCTTACCAATCCGCAACAGAACCATCACTGTGGTATAAACGCGGAGTATCCCAATTTCCTTCATAAATTCTTTCTCTTAATGCCTCTTCATCAAGCTCAATGCCTAATCCCGGTTCTGTAGGAATCGTTATGTAACCGTTTTCTATTTTGAACGGATTTTTTAGTATACCCACTCCTAAGTCAGCCCCGTCTTCTAGTGTGGGATGCTCTTGAATGAGAAAGTTAGGAGTACAAGTATCCAGCTGCAAGCAAGCCGCTAATGAGATAGGCCCCAACGGATTATGCGGAGCAATGGAGCCATAATAGCTCTCAGACATAGCCGCGATCTTCTTGGCTTCAAAGATTCCTCCAGCATGACATAAGTCAGGCTGGACGATGGCTGCCGCTTGCTTCTCAAGAACTTCTCTGAACCCCCATTTTGTAAATAGCCTCTCGCCTGTTGCAATTGGTATGCTGGTCGAATTAGCTACTTTGACCATCGTCTCCACATTTTCAGGTAAACAAGGCTCTTCAATAAACATGGGGTAGTAAGGTTCAAAAGCGGAGGCCAATCGAATGGCCATGGCTGGACTTACCCGGCCATGAAAGTCGATAGCGATTTCCATCTCTTTACCGACCGCATTCCGAATGGCAGCCAGTCTTTCGACCTGTTTTTCCAGATAAGCCAGGGAATCCACGTTTTGAACGGGAGCGTCAAGTCCGATTTTGATCGCTGTAAAACCTTTTTGTTTGCGGTCAAGAGCGATTCGAACCGAATCCGCCACCGTGTCCCCATGACAATGTGCGTACATGCGAATTTTATTACGGCAGGCTCCACCGAGCATTTCATAGACAGGCAGACCGTAACGTTTGCCTTTGATGTCCCAAAGGGCTTGCTCAATTCCGCTAATAGCGCTTACAAGAATGGGACCACCACGATAAAAGGCCCCCCTGTACATAGCCTGCCAATGATGCTCGATTCGCATCGGATCTTCTCCGACAAGATAGGATTCTAGTTCCTTTATAGCGCTTTCAACCGTGTGGGCTCTTCCTTCAACGATGGGCTCGCCATAGCCGACGATCCCTTCGTCTGTATGAAGCTTAAGAAACAGCCATCTAGGCTTTACATGAATTAACTCCAGCTTTGTGATTTTCATTCGGTTTCTCCTTTTTCTCTAGGTCATGTGCTAATTGATGGACGGATTCTCGCGCATAACAGAAAGCGGACTGGCTGAGTTTCGAATCATCAGCTTAGGCATGACTTGAACTGTTTTAGGTTTCTTGGATTTCTTAACCTGCAGCTTTTGTAGCAGTAAGGATGCTGCTTTGACTCCCATTTGGAAAGCAGGCACAGCTACTGTGGTGAGCGGTGGATCAAGCAAAGGTGCCCACTCCGTGTCGTCATAACCGACGACGGAAACATCGCGAGGAACGTTCAAGCCCGCCAACCTAGCCGCCTTTAGAACATCCAAAGTCAAATGCATATTAGTGGAGAAAATAGCCGTTGGACGATCCGGACTTTTCAATAACTGGACAACCGTGTCTACCGCATTTCCCTTTCCAGCCTTGAAAATTTTAATAAGGGAATCGTCTATGGACAGGTCATGCTTCATCAAGGCCCTTTTATAACCTTCCAATCGGTCCCTTCTCACGTCGGTTTCCAGTGGAAACACTACCACCGCGATCCGGCGATGGCCTAAGCCGATTAGATATTCCACCGCCTCCGTGGCCCCTGCAATGGTATCCGTCACCACGTGGTCAGCAAGTATATCACCAGAGGTACTGTCACAAAACACGAACGGAATATTAAATGAATTAAGCAGCTCCGTCACCTTATTGGTTTGACTAATCGGGCTGACGATCAAGCCGTCAACCTGTTTACTCTTCATCATGTTCAAGTTGGCGATGTCTCGCTCCGGATCCCATGCAGACTCACTCACCATAAGGCCGTAACCATTACGCATGCACTCGTCTTGAACTCCTCTTAGCGCTTCGGACCAAAATGAGTTCAAATCGCCGACCACAAGGCCGATGACCTTGGTTTCTTTTTTCTTTAAACTCTGCGCCACCGCGTTTGGTCGGTAATCCAACTGCTCGATAGCTTTTTCAATTTTCTGTCTCATGCCTTCGGACATATATTCAAAGTTACCGTTTAAAACTCTGGATACGGAGCTTTTAGAAACACCTGCCAACTTGGCCACATCATCTATCGTAATCATACATCCCGTCCCTCTAAAACCGATTTCTAAAATCGATTTCTGAAACCGATTTCAGAAGTAATATTATCAATCCTGCGTCGTATCTGTCAAGCATTTTTTACCAAATATTTCTGTGAAAAACTAGTCCCCTCCCTGCAGCTCTGCTTCTAAATCCGGATCTAGTTTGGATTTTCGTTGGTGGGGGTGGCAGCGAGGGGCGCGACGAGGGGGTGCCGGCGGCCCAACAAAACGTTGAAGTAATCTGCCACAGTACCTAACCTGGGTTGGAAAGGGTTTCAAGCGATCACACAGGCAAAAGAAGTGGAAGTCCTATCGAAAGAAGTACCCAGACGGCGGAGCGGGGCAGGATGGGAATTGGGGCGGCGTTATTCTACTTAACACGTTGTGTGTTTGGTAGAACAACGGGTTAATTGCGTGCAGTATGATACTCCATAACTCAGTGGAATTGTTTCATAATTCATTAGACTGTTTGTTGCAAAATACTTGCTAAAATCTAAAAGGCTTTTCTCAGACCTACAGACGGATTACGATCGGTGTACCTTCAACACCGGGCATTGAGGAACCACTTCCGACGAGTTTGACGTTTTTTATTGATTCACGTTTCACGACAGCTCAAAGAAATCGATTTACCAGACTAGCCAGTGGCGTAGTATTGCAGTGGAACCAGTATTATGAGGACCGGGAGTTAGGAAACAGAAGATCACCTTTGAAGATATGTACTGTTAAATATGCAAAATTTAATCTGAACCCTGTTTGGTTTGAGGATAAGATTGCAAACGCCAATGTAGCATTCGACATCAGTATGGACGGATTAACACGAATGATTATCGCCAATGGCTTCGGTCGAGCCTCAAGAGCTCTTATTATGTATCCTGCAAAGGGGACCACACCACCAAAAGCCATCAAAAGCGCAAACGCGTCAAACCCTGATAAAAACTCCTTATCCGTTACGATCAACCCGAAAACGCTTAGTAGATCTGATTTAACTGACGCTATACTTACTGGCTCATTGCTCCATGCATGGCTTCATCGCCTTGGCTATCGCCATGCAACTGGGAAATATACTAACTATTACATTGGGGAATGTGCAATGTGCGTAATGCGCAGCAATAGCAATAAGCAGCCTAGTGTACCAGATAGTCGGTATACTGCGCTTTTGGATTAAGCATAGTAAAGGGGATGAACAGTGGCAGCCAAGGATATCGATGCTTTCATTTAGCTATGCGAAACAATTCCTTATTACAAAGCCTACGCTTCGGACCAAGATCGACTGCTCCTCCTTCACCCAGCATGTATTCAAGAAATTTGGTGTTGCCTTGCCACGAACCGTCCGGGAACAAGCTTCCATGAGAGTCGAAATCCAACGCAAGGTACAGAAGGCGGATCTGCTATTCTTTTACGTACCCGAACGATTCCCTACAAATGACGTTCCTGGTCATGTTGGCATCTTCATCGGTAATAACACCGTGATTTACTGCTTACCTTCCCCAAGCCGGGTGCTGATTTCGAATATCTATACGCCTTATAAGAAAAAGACATTTCTATTTGCACGTAGAGTATTCTTCAAGCAGTGAGTGAAGGTGATTTATAGCCTTTCCTCTCTAAATTTCCAAACCGAAAATAGGTACAGCCCCTTTCGTATTAAGGGGCTTGTTCTGTGTTCTTAAAACTAACAAATTTTGCAACAAGCCGTCCAGCAATTCTAATGAATTACGGAGTTTCACAACCTTGATCTTTTACAGGAAAGTGTACGGTGCACTTCATTAACTGCTACCCTCAGTCAAAGCCACTAGGCGAGCAAAATGAACCAACCGCTCCCGATCCACATCTGCGCTCCCATAAGCATTCAAAAAAACATCATGGTAGCGATCCGTCTTCAAGTTATAGTTCAGCGTCCACATGCCCCAGTACAGGTCATAATGCCGATCGCCAATCCCACCGTGTCCCAGATCAATAAAGCCCGTGAAAGCATAGTGGTCCATCATAATATTGGGCAAACAATAGTCGCCGTGGATGATTACGTCGTCTACAGCGACTTTTTGCAGCTGGGTAATAAAGGGAAGTTGGCTGTTCTTGTCCTTGACTGCCCCTATCATCTCTGCGGTTCGATGTGTATAGGGGCAGTTGTCTACCGGCAAAGAATGCAGCATGCGCAAATGTTCACCAAATGCAATAGCCAGTAGTGTGGGGTTTTCCAGATGCACGCCCGACACCCCATCTTCCCCCGCTACCGCTTCCATGAGTAGATAATCGTGTTCCGCATCCGTTTCGTAGGCAACAACTTCTGGAGCCACCTGATGGCCGTTTAAAAAGCGCGTCATATGACACTCTCTTTCCAGGCTCCCTTTGGCACTAATTTTTAAATACGCCGAGCCGGTGATATTCGTCCCTTGAACGAGAAGCGTCTTTGCCCCCTCGGAGCAGCTGCTGTCGTAGATCGCCGCGTTGCTGCAGTGTGCTCGAATCGCCCTAGGCAGCTGTGCAAGATCGAAGCTGATTTTTGTTCTTTTCATTCCTATCAACCCCTTATATATGGGTATCCCATTGTCATTGTAGCAAATGCAGCGGGTGCTTCTTAGGTACGATTTCGTTATAAAAGTAGTTGCCATAACGCGGAAGCTGCATCAGTTGAGTTGAGCAAAACAAGCCATGCCACATATACTGCCATTTAGTTCAAAGGCAAAAAAAAATGCCCCACAGCAACGGGCTGCAAGGCTAAGATTTATTTTAAAAAGGGGGGTCAACTCTTATTATAGGCCTCAATTATTAAAGCAACGTGTAAGAATGATTTCAAGTTTATTACATCTTACTGTTCCCTTCGATTGAAACCGACATTCTAAAAGCGATATCTTTCATCCTTCTCTTCCCAGCGGTCATACGCGTTTTTCAAGTAAGGATCGCTCATTTCTGCTTAGGATTTCTTGACAACACTAACCAAAAGCATAACTTCCTGCAGTTGGCCGTGGTCAGTGGATGCATCATATCGTTGTGCCGTCGTCATCCTCTTCTATCAGCCAGTGCTTTATTTTAGGTGCTTTGTTATCCTCGGTTGTTGATTTCCATGTAAAAGAAAAACCGCCCCTTTATTGAACGGTGAATTTTCAACTATCTTTATCTGTTGGTGTAATGCTTTTTCGTGATCCAATCCTACATTTTATTTCCTCGATTTCCTTTTCCAACTGTTCAGTTTCTGCTATGCGCTTGGTGCGGTTCTCGGTAATGACCTCTTTCATGCTCTTTTGAATCGGAAATTTTATAATCTTGCTCATGAAAGTCACCTCCTTACTAAAGCAAGCACAGTATAACCTTATTTTAAATAAATAACGCCATGTCCCTCAGCTTGGTAACTTACGTGAGTAAACTGTATCTTCTTAAGAAGTTCCTGGATCCGCCGCAACTCCCCCTCAAATAAAATGCAGTGAAATTTTGGATCGTATGTAAACCCAATTTCGTTGCAACTCCTACAAAAAGGACCCCAGACTTTTGAAAGCTCCTCATTACAAATCAAACAATTCTTCAAAATAATCACACGCCTCTGACCCATGTATAAATTACCTAATTATTCCACTAATTAGCTTATCAAACATTTATTACAAAGAAAACTTTAAGTTAGGTTCAAAATGATTTGTGTCATTTTTTTACGAACATACATTTTTCCCTCGTTTAACATTAGCCTATGGCAGCCTAGACAGACGGAGGGGGACATCTCTTGTCGCTAACTGCCTCAAGGCGGTTGATACGCTCGGAGCTTATAAGTGTTTACTGTTTTATATCCCATTGGTTCGGCTTATCCTTGCTTGCTTCCGTCATAAATATCGACGAATCGCCCCCGTGGTTTGGCTCTATCAACACTCTCAGTCGTGTAATAGTATAAAATTTTAAAATGAAAGTGAGGTGCGATATCCATGGGAATAAGATTTGATATTGTTATTCTTCTCTTCAATAGTCCAGCACAAGAAATACACGATTTCAAAATTATAGGTAGCGCAGATCCATGCAAAGATCTTATTCAAGTAGGCTTATTGGTTTCTAACGCCAGAATTTGTCTGTTGAGAAATGGCTTTGTACTAGAGGAGAGAACGCCGAACATGTTTCGTTTTAGACGAAATTCGTAATTATCCGGCCTATCGTCAAGAAACCTCACGGAAATATTATAATGATATAGAGCTGGAAAATTTATAAGGAGGTTATCGCATGGGAGTTAGATGTGATAGCTGTATCTGGATGAGATATGAAGGCGTGTGACTCCAATGTCGATCAAACGAGACAAATGGATGCAATATCGTATCCTGAACGATACGTCCTCGCTCACCGCTCGTTTGCCTGAAACTCGGCTGCTGAACCCGAACGGGTTAGCAAAACTGCTGTTTCAACATCAAAGCCTTGTTCTGAAGCCGCGCTGAAACTGGCTAGTATCGGAGATCGAAACATGCTCGTCAAAGCCGAACGGATAGCATTAATTGCCGCTAAACGACTTGGAGAACGTTTCCCCAAGCTTATGCAAGTCGGGTTCGATATCGGCATCGATAGAAACCGACGAATTTGGATCATCGAAGGCAATTATTGGCCGGATTTGCTCCCTTTCCGGCTCTTGAAAGATTCTTCTATGTATCGCAGGATTCTTTGGTATCGGAAACATAAAAGCAGCGAGCCAGTTTGTTTAGGGTTCGCTGCTTTTGCGTATATTTCAGAACGGAGTACAGAGGATTGTATTGATCGTGCGTGAGCGGAATACTTCTATTCAAGTAATAGCACAAAAATGCGGCGAATGTCGCCGCTGGGTTGTTATATTTTGATTTTAATGAAAGGTTTCACCTATCACTGCACCGGCGCAATTTTTGCGGCTATCCCCTTCCCCCATTGTTATTATTGCTTTCCTCTTGTCAGAGGCAATATGGCCAGCTTTCTAAGTTTTGCGATTCGTTTTTCCACTCCACTTTCAGTAAGGTAGAGTTTTTGTCCAATTTCTTTATTAGTCAGCCCTTGTTCAAAGTACAGTAACAGCATTTCTTCTTCCTTCTTAGGCTGATTAGAAGCATACTGTTCCATTTCACTTTTTCCGTTCGGCTTTTTTGCCCTATGCGTCTTAAGCTTCCCTAGCCCTCGTAGTACTGCGACCCTCTTCTCTACTCCACTTTCGGGCCGATCGAGCATTGCTCCAATTTCTTTATAGGTTTTCCTCTTAAAGTGCTTTATCAATACTGCGTCTTCTTCATCGTTCCAAGGAAAACCCGCCCGTTTTGACAAAGGTTCTTTACTTTGCATCTCTTTGAACCATTCCGGTTCAGGTAAAATGGTTCCTTGTTCAATTCTCGCAAATCGAATCCTGCTCTGATTATTATTAGCCCACTCCCAGAATTTTTCCGGTGAGATTAAGTACCTGGTGTAGTGCTTTTTCCCGTATTTTTGCTTTTGACAAGGCAGGTCATGACCTTTAATCCATCTTAATACGACGTTCTCGTCCACATGTAGATAGTTTGCAAGTTGATGTGCTGACAGGTAACCCAGCGATGCACCGATAGTAATATGCAATCGCTCCCGCCTTCGTTTGATTCCTTGCTCCGACCTCCCCAATCGTTTCCCAATAGCCTCGTCGGACATAATGCCGGCGAGTTCTTCAATCACCTGATCTTCATCAGGTCTGTAAAGTTTTTGTTTTCGAACAATGATATCGAATTTCATTCTTTTCTCAGCCCCCGCTCCTATATATATCGAAACTAAATCAGCATTTGTTAATTAAAATCTAACAAAGAACAAGGGCGCATCGCTAAAAGCCGGATACCTCATTTTATGAGTGTGCAGAAAACGTCCGATCCCGCTCGCCTTATGCATTGGAACGTGCATTTTAATTATTTTCTTGGCGCCTTGCAACCAAAGTGATGATATAATACAAAGAATTACTAGAGAAGAGGACATCAGTCCATGATGTCCTTGCGGTCCGGGCGGAGGAGTTAAGGTCATTCAATTCACTCCTTGTTCGTAAAATAAGCTCTCAATAGGCTAATGCATATTTATGATCTAGAGCCCTTCTCCGCTTGGGCTGCCGCCTATGACACCTATTGATTTAGAGCATTCGTTTCAATTCAAACTGCAGGATCATCGATTCTGCAAGTGAAAACACCGGTGTCCGGAGCTGGCGATTTTACCCGTTGCATGGGATAGGTAAGTCTGTTTCCCGACGAAATTATGAGAAAATTACTTTGAAAACCTACTCAAACAAAAACGATCCATTGGGATCTTTTTTTGATATGCCAATTTCGTCGAAGTTTTCTATTACGTAATTAGAATAAAAAACCGCTTTTCATCGGTTCACTACTTCGGCGCACACTAATAATACACTACTACTTCTCTCGGTTATTGGCTTGGATATCGTCTTTGACACCTACGTCTAGCGAAGCCACCTGCACGGCGGAACAATAATATTTTGGGCCTAATTCGTAAGATCATGTTTCAAACAGATGGCATAGGAACTGGTATCTTTAGTATCAGTTTCTTAATTTTGTTAAAGAAGTCGAATCAGCTGTAGGGATGCGCCCTTCGATCGTAATAAGGCCATTATCATAGTTTGATTAGCAAAATATAATAATAGTTTAAATTCGACAGGCCGCAAAGCTATTTTCTTACTTTCAAATGGAACTCCGCCTTCGTCGTCAATGCCAAACGAATGGTTAGGTTAATAGAACAGAAGCAGCCCGTCCTTGGATAGGAACGAGCTGCTTTTTTCTTTACATTACCAGTTTAGGGGGTCTGATTTTTCATAAGTAAGGCTTTTGAAGTGCTCTCAACTACGGGCTTATTAAACCAAATTTATGTAGGTACGATTGTGTCGTTAGACATTCATGTTATTGTACGGCGACACAAAAACATATGCGTTTTTCTTTTTTTATGCGCTCCGTGCACTCAAAGGCAACAACCGTTCGTTCTGATCGGCTGCCCCTTGAAATTATTCCGCTATCGTTCTCCTTTAGTTCAGCGGCTTACTAATTTACACGCCGGCCCTCAACTTGATGTCACAAATTTCATCCCAAACAACAGGGTTATATCAATGGAAAAAAGGATGAAAAAATCCACCTCGGTCAAGTACTTGTACTTTTCCGTAAGGGGATTCTTCAACTTTATTATTTAATTCCTTGAATTAGTTCATTTAACGCTTGGGTTAAACCATCATTCAATTGAGTCATAACCTGCTTGTCGATCGGAGTTTTTTGCGAGCCTGCTACTTCCGGGTTCAGACTTTTCTCAATTTTTTCGTACAAATCGGCACTGCGCGGCGGCACTCCATCTTCGAATGTTTTCCATGCATCCTCCAGCTTTGGAGCAAGTTCCTTCACTTTAGCATCATTGCCCGCTGCAATTTCCTTCTTAAGCTCAGCGGTCGTTGCAAGCATTTGGTTCGCTCCTGCTTTCACTTGATCTACGGGGATGAGCTTCGCAGATAGATCAAATAAGGTTTGGATCAACTGGATATCGATTTTTAAGATCGCATCTCTATCTATTTTCGCTGCCTTAGCTCCCGATACGGCCGGGTTCAGGCTTTTCTCAACTTGTTCATAAAGATCAGGATATTTCGCTTTGACGCCATCCTCGAAAGTAGCCCATGTCTCTTCAAGCTTAGGTCCGGTTTCTTTGATTTTGGCCTCATCCCCGGCAGTCGCCGCTTTTCTAAGTTGCTTGGCGATAGAAAGCAGTTTTGCCGTTCCATCTTTGACTGAGATTTCAGGGGACTTCGCTACCGTAGCGACTGCGTTTACGTTACCTTCAGGCTGTTTTGTACTGCCGCAGGCGGAAAGTACGGATGCAGATAATGCTAAGACGATAAATAAATTCAGAAGCTGCTTTTTCATAATTCGTTCCTCCAAAATTATTGGTAATATTATTGAGCGACCGTCGTGCTTTGACGATTTTTTAATTTCCCCCACACCACAACAAGGATTGCGCTGACAATGATCAAGATTTGGGGTACTATGCTTTGCCAAGAAGGGAAGAAGGCAAGGAAACCAATGCTCGGCAAGTATGGACTATTCGTCGTCGGGATTGCGCCGGCCAGCTGCAGGCTATTCACACCCAGTCCGGTAAATTTAATGCATAAGTAAAGTACAATGACACTGGATACAAGGAAGAAAGGACGGATCGGTAGCTTAGCCCCAATATACAGCATGATAAAGGCAACGACAGCTAAAACCCCGAAGCCCACCAATATACCGAGAAGCAGCTGTTGCACGCTGATTTGATTCACCATTCCGATAATAAATAATACCGTTTCTGTTCCTTCCCGAAATACGGCTAGGAAGGTTAGCACTCCAAGAGACACGATATTCCCTGTACTTAGCGCTGTTTTCGTTTTTTCTTTAATATATTGGTTCCATTGCTTAACGTTAGATTTGCTGTGTAGCCAGTAACTCATATAGAGGAGCATAACTGCAGCAAAAATACCGGTCCAGCCGCCGATTAAGAAATTGTTGTTCCCGAATGCCCCAGAGGAGAAAATAAATTTGACGACCACAGCTATAGCTGCACTAACCAGTAGTCCTGCGAAAACGCCGCTCCATATCCACAGCTTCCCTTTCTGATCCTTCGATTTCTTCACAAAAGCAAGCAGGGCACCTACGACAAGCAGCGCTTCCAGCCCTTCACGGATTGGAATCATGGCCGCATCCCACATTGTATAGCTTGATTTTTGAGCTAACGGGGACAGATAGGTCATCATGTTGTCTATAAGTTTTACGGCATCGTCATATTTTCCCCCTGTGAGCATCGCATTGACTACGACCATGTCACGTTCGGAATCGCTATAAACCGTTGCGGATTGAGCGACGACGTTACCTTCAACGCTTAGCCAGCTCTCCCTTACTTTACTGATCGCTTTAACCGACTCTACTTGGTCGTGCTTTTGGGCGACATTTTTGGTTTGCTCCAAGAGGGTGATAAAGCCTGGGAGTGTTATCATCTCTTCATTATCCAGCGAAGCATTCGCGTACTGCCCGTTCGTGTACCGGATCAGCACCTGCTGTAAACCATCGAGCGTAGTGAGAATGTCCTCTTTCTTATTAATCATAAATGCATACTCGGCCTGCCCCATCTGCGTCTCAATATCCTTGTAAGCCGCTTTGGAGTCCGTTTTAACGGTATCTTCCACTTCCATCCACGTATCATGGAATTGGTCGTAGGATTGTTTTGCTTTGTTTAAATCTTGCTTCGCCAAGTCGATGGATTGGCTTATGTAGTTTTTGGCTTGATTCATGTTCTCAATGCCTTGGGTCGCTGCCCACGCCGTCAGGGGCATTAGAAGCATAATGAACAGCAGCGGAAGCACCAGAGAGGCAGTAGCCAATTTTCGCATGAATGTGTCCCTCTTTCTTTACTATTCCGATATGAGAATGATTATCATTTTAAGTTCATGATTAGTTTACTTGAGAATGCTTCTCAGGTCAATCGTTTTGGGAATTTTTTTTGTTAATGTTTTATGAATAATTGGAATAACTATTGATCAAAAATAATTATTGAAAATAGCGTGAATCTACCCGGGCTATATAGTTTAATCGTGGTTTGGCCGATATAGTAACGATTGGGGGATTTATTTGAGTCTTAATCGGGATTTATAAATCCATCCAAGAAGGACGCGGTTGAGACTTCAGTGGGCACAGCGATAGGAAACTAGTAGCATTCACATGCAACATATTTTAATTCTGGTTTGGTGTCCATGACTTTTATTCAAGGATTTCCCCTTGTGTTTTAATCAAACAAACCCATTCCGGAACATACGTTCCATAAATACAACATTAATGACCGATGTTCATTGATAAAAAATCAAAAAGCGGCTGACCAAGACTTGAAAAACAAAGTCTTAGATTTCCGCTTTTGTCACTCAAATAACGTAATCCATTAACGTTATAATTTACTAAAGATTAAACTCATGAAAAGTACTGACTAATGATGATGGTGAGATGACGAGTCTTAAATTATTTTTATTGAATCCAATCGACTTTTTTGGATGAAAATAATACTTTCTTTCCATCCTCACCTTTACTTGCTGCATTACCTGACTACAATTAAAAAGAGGCTGTCCCATAAGCCGTGTCGCCGGACACATTTGTTCGGCAACACAAACATGTGCGCTTTCGCGACATCAAAGCCCCTAATCTTATATAATTCGCGGATTCCACTTCCATCTAAAGAAGTTTTAATAGCTTTAACCTTACCCTAGATATGAAACTACAATTCTAACAACTTGAAAACTTAGAGCAAAAACTTTTTCATCATATTCACCGTATAATCAATCCCCCTAGCACCTAACTCACCAGTCCATATTGGAGAATGCGGTTCGATGCTCAGTCCGCCTTGATAATTTTTCGAATACAAGATCGCCATGAATGATCCCCAATCGGTTTGATCTAATCCGGCCGGAGGATCGTCCAATCTTTCCCCGTCCACAATCAACGAGCCTTTAATATGAACATGATAAAACCGGTCTCCCCAGTCCCTCATCTCCTTTAGATAGTCTCTTCCGGCATAACGGGAATGTGATGGGTCGTATTTGATGCCTAGTTCTTTCAAATAGCCATGAATGATGGTCCAGGCCATCGAATTATCCACGAAATTATTCCACCCGCAGTTATAAACCGCGATTTGAACCCCTTTCTGTCGACCGTAATCGATGAGCTTGGAGAAATAAGATATGGCCAATTGGCAATTTTCATAATAGGAAATGTCCTCCACATAATTACATCCGCAAACAAATACTTTACTGCCTAATTTACTCGCAGATTCGATGAGTTGGAAATCCACTTCCATTTCTTCTTCAACAATTCCGTTCTTATCTATCCGGGATGAGCCCCATCTTCCAACAGAGCCCACCTTGACTTTATACAGATCCATCCAGTAATTAATTTCGCTGATCCTATTGATAAAATCATCCACATTTTTGTTAACATTGATGCAAAACTCTACAAAGTCTAATTTTTTGTCGACTGCCATCTTTAGAGTTTCTACGGTCGGCGCTCCAATGATTCCAAGATTCAAAAAAAACACCTCATTTGTTTTTATATTTCAAATCAGATTAAAATCCTTCGTAGGTATCTTTCTTCGCCAAGTACACCTTGTCCATATGCTCGGCATAATACTTTGCATAATAGTCATCTACCTTCGAACCTCCGGCCTGCTCCCACATCGTTTTGGCATCCTTAAGAGCCTGATCCGTCGTATAATTCGTACCGCTCACTATCGCTTTATTAAACAAGTCCAAATACTTCATGCCGTTGGTGCTGATCAATTGCATATCTTTCGGCAGAGCCGGCATGAATTGCACGTCTTTATAATGCGGACGGGTCTTTTGCAAATTGACCTCCGCAGATTTTTGATAAATGTCGCCAAGTTCCTTTTGAATCGGATCGTTCAAATCAAGTGTGCTCGTAAAGTCACCACATTTCCCGAGCAATACCGAATTGCCGAATGGAGTCCAATAGTCGGCGTTCCAATCCAATTCCTTCTTGTTCTTCTGGGCATCAATCGGTACCGGACAGCCATTCAGGCCCATTTTCCAATTCTCGCCCTCGATTCCATATTTCAACGTCTTCTGCGTCTGATCGGAGATCAACCAGTCTACATATTGCATGACGGCCTCCGGGTTCTTGGTGTCCGCGTTCACCATGGCAACGGATCCGGCAGGCGTATCAGGCTCGGCGCTGAATTGTCCGTAAGGTCCGGCAGGCAGAGGGATCGGCGCAATGACCGCGTCCGGATTATTTTTCTTGAACGTCTGGAAGAGACTCAGGTTGGAGGTAAACTTACCTACCGCATAGATGCCCAGCTTGCCGTTCAGCCAATCCTGTTTCGCCTTCTCTCCGCCTTTGTCGGTCAAGAAGTCCCGGTCGGCTGTGCCTGCATCCACTAGCTGCTTCTTGAAGTCGGTTGCCGCTTTGGCTCGATCGAAATTGTGGTACAGCTTTCCTTCATTATTGAACAGATACGTATCGCTGCCAAAAATGGCATTGATTACTAAGTCGCCGCCGCCGCTCAGGTTGATGCCAAGTGTATCCTTCTTTCCGTTGCCGTCAGGATCCATTTCTGTGAAAGCCTTAGCAACCTTCAGCAGCTCATCCGGCGTTTTGGGAACATCCAGATTCAACTTTTTCAACCAGTCCCCGCGAATTAACAGTTCGGTATTTACGCGCAGACCTGACACGCGGCCCAGCTCGTAGAGCTTTCCGTCATTCTTGTAACCGATCTTTTTTACCAATGGATACTTTTCCATGAGCGCTTTGTAGTTGGTCGTCTTCGCAACCAAATCGTCCAAAGGAAGAACCTGTTTTGCCGAATATAAATCGTTGCGGTAGTTTGCATCGTACGTAACGATCAGGTCCGGCGCCGATCCTGACGCGAACAACGTATTGAATTTGGCCACTTCGTCGTTGCGGGGGATCGGTATGAATTGAACCTCTACAGGGGAGTTCTTATTGATCCATTCCGTCCACCGGTTTTTGGCGAAATCCCCTTCACCTGCTGGTATTTGTCCCCGATCATATACAGCTACGGTAATTTTCGGACGAGACTTGGAGGCATTCTGTGATGCCGACCCGCTTTGCTCATTGGATTTGGAAGGGGAACAGCCGGAAAGAACCGTCCCTGCCATCATTACAGTTAAACACAATGCAGGAACCCATTTTTTTGTAAATCGCATTTTTTTATCTCCTTTTCATGCAATCTTTCATTAACCTTTAACGGAACCGATCAGCATGCCCTTGACGAAATACTTTTGCAGCAGTGGATACACAAGCAGCATCGGCGTTACCATGACTACGATGCCTGCTGCACGGATGGTTTCCGGCGTGATTTGCTGCAGCTGATTATCCATCATTGCACCTTGGCTGTTCATTTCTTGCAGCAATTGCTGGCTTTGAATCATATTTTGCACAAGGACGGACAGATTGAATTTTTGTGCGTCGTTGATGTAAATGAGAACGTTAAAAAACGAGTTCCAGTGAGCCACGCCGTAAAATAAAGACAGCGCAGCAAGAACCGGCAAGGATAGCGGCAGGAAAATCCGGAAGATCAACAGCCACTCATTACAGCCGTCGATGCGAGCGGCTTCGACCAATTCCTCAGGAATGCTCTCGAAGAAGGAGCGCAGCACAAGCAAATTCCACGCACTGACTAAACCAGGCAACCACAATGCGCCATACGAGTCTAATAACCCCAGCGTCTTGATCAGGATGAAGTTCGGAATAAGCCCTGCGTTAAACATCATTGTAAATACAATCGCTAAGGAAAAAAAACGTCGGCCGATGAAATATTTGCGTGATAGCGGATAGGCTGCCATGACCGTAAAGAGCATATTCAAACATGTCCCGACCAATGTAATCTCTATGCTATTGAGAAAAGAACGGACGATGTTGGTACCTTGAAGCAACAGTTTATACGACTCGAACGAAACATCAATGGGCCAAATCGAAACTTTCCCCGCCATAACCGCACCCGAGTCGCTAAGGGAAACGGAAATGACATGGACGATCGGCAGCAAGCAGCTTAATCCAGCCAAAGCCAAGATTACCGCATTCAGACCATGAAACCATTTATCCGATAAGGATTCTCTCAATGTCATCACCTACCATATGCTCTGCTCGTAACGTCTGGCAAACCGGTTAGCCGTGATCACGAACAACAATCCGAAGAACGACTCGAATAGCCCGTTGGCCGCCGCCACGCTAAATTGATTGCCTTTCAGTCCGGACGAATAGTTCCATGTACTAATAACCTCCGCGATATCGGTAACTGCAGGATTTTGGAGTACATACACTTGATCGAAGCCGACATCCATGATATGGCCCATGCTAAGAATGAATACGAGCATGATGGTGGAGCGGATGCCTGGCAGTGTGATA
Source organism: Paenibacillus cremeus (assembly GCF_007786445.1). Lineage (GTDB taxonomy): Bacteria > Bacillota > Bacilli > Paenibacillales > NBRC-103111 > Paenibacillus_G > Paenibacillus_G cremeus. The sequence continues at coordinate 25,383 of NZ_VNJI01000052.1, forward strand.
TGCCATATTTGACGCCACTTTGATGCCCCGTCGATACTCGCGGCTTCGTAGAGCTCAGGGCTAATGCCCGCCAGAGCGGCCAAATAAATGATAGCTCCCCACCCAGCCGTCTTCCAGATGCCGGAGAACAAATAAATGATCACCCAGCTGCCTTCATTATACAGAAAGGGGAACGGCTTCCCTGTTAAATGCTCGACCAAATGATTTAAAGTACCTGTCTGTTGCGCAAAAATAGTAATGATAATTCCGCCTACGATGACCCAATTCAAGAAGTGAGGCAAATAGACTAGAGTCTGCATCGTCTTCTTGAACCACGCTTTGCGTACTTCATTCAATAAAATGGCGAGAATGATTGGAAACGGAAACCCGACGAAAAGATTCAACAAACTCAAAATGAACGTGTTGCGAATGACTTTCAGCAATTGAGCATTGGTAAGAATGAGCCGAAAGTTGTCCCAACCGATCCACGGGCTCCCCCATATTCCGTCACGGAAGCTGTAATCTTTGAAGGCGATCACAAGCCCGAGCATAGGCGCATACCGAAAGACCAAAAAGTATGCAGCTACAGGAAGAAATAATATCATCAGAGGCGCATTCAGCCGTAACGCATTGTTAATCGCTTTCTTTCTATTCATGCGAACCGCTGCTGCCTCTGACCGTTGAATTCGAGATATACTTGTCCTAATGCTGCTCCCTCCCTTTCTACTTCAGATTTTCAATGATTGGTTCAAAGCTTTGAGCAAGTTAACTTTACTCGAAGACGTCTTGAATCGACAATATTCTTGTTTCATAAGGGCTTACTATTTTCTCAGCACAAAAAAACTTGCATCAATCCCAAGCAGGCCAAGACCAGCGAGATCGTCACAAGTTTGATTACACATCAATTTACTTTTTTCTCACACCTTGCAATTTTCTACGGAGCTTCTTCAAGCGCTGCATCTTTCCGATAAATCCCTGGAGTAACTCCCGTATACTTCTTGAATACCCGCAGGAACGATATAGGGTTGGAATAACCAACCTGCATCGATATGTCCTGAATCGGCACATCGGTATGAACAATCAAAGAACTAGCATGCTCCATCCGCAGCTTGATCAAGAAATCGACAAACTTCTCGCCGGTCTCTTCTTTAAAGATTCGGCTCAATGTTTTCGGATTCAATCCAAAACGCTCGCTAATGCTATCTAAAGAGAGATTAGAGTCGGCAAAGTTTTCTTCGATGAAAGTCCGAATCTCAGTTACCACTTTCACGTGTGGACGCCGCTCTCTAGATTGTATGATATCTTCGGATGTTTTCTGCAATTCAGATCTAAACCATAGGTAACAAGAATCGATGGTTTCCAAATCGTCGATCGCTCGCTGCAATGCTTGTCCTGCGCCACGATTCCAAATTTGCAGCACCTCCGCCGACAGCTCGCTCATCTCCCGATGAAGGTGAAATAGGAGAAACGTCAGCAAATGTACGATATCTTCACGAGCGAACTGACCCGCCTTGAGCTCTTCAAAAATGCTGTCCAACAAAGCCGTCCATTCGGAATTGTTCAAACGATACGCTTGCGCCAATGCACGGACCGTTTTCAACAGCGGGTATACGTCGGTATGCCCCCGCACTGGCTGGTTCTCAGCGTAGATGATGGCATTGGTACCGTACCCGGGCTTGTAACGCAACGCTTCGGCCGCATCAGAGAAAGAGCGGTATATCTCATCCGCTGAATCGGCGGCGGGTCCAAGACTGAATGAAACGGTGAACGGGAGATGCTCCAAGTGCCAATGTTGGGACTTGCGGCAGATCTCATCTACCGTGAAGGATGAAATGTCATTACCCATCAACAATAGGCCCATCCGGTGATTGGATACCCATTCGCACAAGACCGACAATCCAGCGTTCTCCCCCAATTCTTTTAAAACAGAGCCGATGATGAACTTATACAATTGTTGATCACGCTGTGTGAACGACCGTTGGAATTCGGCATAGCGATCGATTTCGAGCACAACTGGAATGGCCTCCATAGAATCGGATACAATTCCGAAACGGCGCATCGCTTCTTTCCATTCATCCTCGGAAAAACGGCGATTTCCCTCCAAAAGCTCTTGGAAAAACACGTGCTTCTGCAAAACAAGGTGTTCACCATGCTGCCTCTGATATTCAGAGGTTTGCTCTTGCAGTTGGTCTAGGGTATCGGCAATGATTCGAAATTCGTCCAATTTTTTCCCGGCAGCGGGTAAAGGGCTCGTTTGCTCACTGATTCGCTTCAAGATCATTTCGATCGGCTTATAATGCCTTTTTGATACGTAAAAGACGGACAGAAGTCCGAATGCAAGCAGCAGAAGCACTAAAACCACCCAGGCCACCGAAAATCCCGAGAGAAAATGGTTATATATCGAATTGCGATATCCGACTCGAACTTCAAAGCCGGTGTACGCTGAAGTAACGGCAGAAAGGCTGGTGAGCTTGCTATCCGGCATTTCCGCGACATTCGCAAATTGCGTCGTTTTGTCGTAAAACAGACGTCCACTTCTATCCAATAAATTCGTATAGAACGATTTCGCATCTACCATTCCGTCAATCTCTTTTTGCAGCAGTAGCGGGTTGACATTCACCACAATCAGACCTTGATCTTCAAAAAGCAGCGGATACTTCCTCACGAGCGAAATAACCGGCTTCATCTGATCGTTCTCGCTTTTAACAAAGCGAATGGAGGTCCAGTTCCGGTCGTATTCCTTCTTTAATTGTTCAGTGATAAACACCCGATCGACGAACGCATCGATCCCCATCATCGTACTGTTGCTAATTACGCGATTGTCCTCAGTACGATACAAATAAACTTGATCTATCAACTCGTTGGAAAGCACGATGTTATTCAGAATCGCGGAAGCCTTCTGATTGACGAGTGCGTCGTTCGGCATCTTATAAAAATCTCGAACGGTTTCGTTGCTGCGAAGCTCCTTCACGATCTGATCGCTAATGGAACGAAGCGAATTGTCAACGGACTGGCTGATTTGCTCAGCTATAATCCTATTGGTCGAAACGGCCTGCCGTTTAGCTTGCTCACTGAGTACAAGGACAAATAGAAACACGAGTACGGAAAAAACTATAAGAAAGATTGGTATATATGAAAGCAACAAACGGTTCAGCCAAGTGTTCTTCATGATGACTCCTGTTTGAATTCCAAAGGTTTGAGCCTATATTATCATATAAAGCAAATCTCAAACAAACCGTATTCTCAAATACACTCCTTACAGTTATTAGATACATAATCCCTTACTTTATTCTTTAATGGTATGACAGATGGCAAGCAAAAGCTGATGAATCCATCAGATTGGAACCTCTTGTACCAAATTGAATAACGGCAGAATCTGCAGACAGTTAGTCCGGAATACGAGTGACGGTTTCTGAACAAACGTAAATTCTAGTTCAACAGGCAGCCAAAGATGCTATCGTTTTTCCGTTTTGAATACTCCAATAAATTCCCATGTGGCACCTTTTTTTATTTTTGATACCGCGTTAGAATTCCTGTAAAATGTTGAGCTTTGCAAAAAAAACAAGCGCCTCGGTACAGTTGCCCCTTAGGCTGCTATGTTTGTGTCACCGGACACTTCTCCTTTCATTTCAGGTCCTTATAAACACCAGATAGCCCTCTCGCTTCCCCTGGGAAGTCGAAAGGGCTTTTCCATTACAATCCGAACAAACGGAAAGATACATACGGATAATGGCCGTACCGAATGGCCACCTCACGCTCAAACAAGGTCATTCGTTCAATCGTCCGATTGTTTTGAAGGGATCCGCCGTCTAGAACTCGGAACGGAATTCCGCTTAGCATGCTGATCACCTTTTCCTTGGCGTCCAGGTCATCCCCTGTTACATACACATCACTTTGTAACCCTTGATGGACAGGTAGGTCGAATACTTTAAAGAACGTATTCTTAAACGCCCCCACTACCTTCGTTTCAGGCAGCACGGCTTGCAGCTCTTCCGCAGCGGACGACCCCCACTCGGTCGTAAAATCCTTAAAATCCTCTGTAAACGGATTTGCAATATCCACTAATATTTTGCCAGTCAGCCGGTCCCGGTTCTTCCATGCCCATGGAATCAGGTCTCTATACCACAGGGTGTGGATAAGTATCTCGCTGTCCAGCGCTGATTCATAATCAACAAGAGCTGTGTTAGTATAGCCGTTCTCCAGAATCAGGGCTTCCACTCTATCCTTGCTCCGGGATGCCCACTGCAGGTTTGGAATATGCCCGTATAATACCTTCATGAGGCCCTGACCCATACGTCCTGTGCCGATCACTGTCGTTTTCATTTCAGATCCACTCCTTTATTCAGCTGTAGAAAAATTGACATCAAGCTCGATTTCCATATACCTTAAGAACATCAAACTAACTTGGGAGCAAAAAGGGTGATTCGATGAACACAGAGTGGCTGTACTGCTTCCTGGAGGCCTCTAGGCACAAGAGCTTCTCTAAAGCCAGCGAAAAATTGAATTTGACTCAACCGGCTTTAAGCAAACAAATCCGCCATCTGGAAGAACTGCTTGGAGTGGAATTGTTCAAGCGATCTGCTTCCGGCGTCGAACTGACGGAGGAAGGCTCTTTGCTGCAGGAGCGGATCATCCCCTTCTTATCTGAGCTGGAAGCCATCAAGACAGAATTAATCAATCATCAGAAGCTCTCATCGATTCGCATAGGGACCATCCCCAGCCTTGCAGCATATTACATCCCGGATAAGCTGGTCGGGATGCAGCAGGACGGCATTCAAACTGAGCTGAATGTAAGAAGCACTTCGGCTGAGATTATCGAGCTGCTCTGCATCGGCTCTATTGATGCAGGCATGATTCATAAAGCATCGCGAATTCCAGCACGTTATTGGACGGTGGGTCTTTTCCACGAGCCGTATTATGCCATCCTTCCGAGCCGCCACCCCCTTGCCGATCATCAGGCGATCACTTTGGAACAGCTGAAGGACGAGCCGCTGATCGTGTATCCGAGCCAATGCGATATAAGAAGCACGATCGTTAAGGCTTTTCAAGCATCCGGCCTTGAGCCTCGTCTTGCCTTGGAGATCAACTTCGGTGAGTCGATCCCCGGGTTCGTAGCGGCCGGCGCTGGGATTACCGTTTTACCTGAAATCATTGTCAATCATATTAGTCATCTAGCCGTAAAGGCTGTGCCCATCGAGGGGTTTCCGGAAACCCGAACCATTCACTTGGTATGCGCAAGACCTGAGCTTGGAAAGAAGCTCGCACGCTACTTCAAAGCCAAGAAGTGAATAACTCTAGATCCACCTTACCATCATGACTGCGCCCGCAGAAGTTCGTATCTCTTAGAGGGATATAACGAATGGTTATAGCTTTGCAGACCAAAGAAACCCAATCGGCTGGAAAAAGGGGATTCCCTCGTTCCAACCAATTGGGCTTCCATTATGGTATAAGCAGAATCTTCCCCATACTGGACGGTTCTCCATCCAGCGGTGCGTCTCGCATAAAGCAGTGCGAACTACTTGGGCGGGCTAGATACACAGACGGCCGTCATAATGTGGGATTTACCCATATTTTAACATGAAAAATTGAAGATAACTGCCAGCTTTGGACGATATCTTCTTCGTTGGAAAGGCCGAGCTCTATAACCATGTGCCACATTTATAACAATACTTCTGGCCTTACAAGCCGGGCTCAAATTCACGCCAATGTATCCCTGTTTGAGAGCCAACAGCAAGTGATCTACGTTGTATCACGCAGGAATCATCAGCTTAATGGCACCCACCGCTCCTAATAATAGGATTATCCGCTGGAACCAATGAATGGGAATCCGCGGGATCACTCGAACTCCGATAAACGCTCCGATCGCGATGGCCGGTAGTGACCAAAGGTTTAAGATCAGAGAATTTGTTGTGATCATATCTAGCTGGAAATATAAGGGCACCTTCAACAAATTGACTACCAGATAGAACCAAGCTCCCGTCCCAACAAACTCTTGCTTGGGTAGCTTCTTGCCAAACAAATACATGGACATGATAACCCCTGATACGTTTCCCACCATCGTGGCGTATCCGGCTAATATCCCCATGGTCGACGTAAACCATTTGGAGCTGGGCAATCGTTCGTCCAGCTTTGTCCCATACCGATCCTTCAATACTTGAAGCCCAATCAAAATCAGCAGCATTAAGCCCAGTAAAAATTTGATATGGGTATCATCGTATAAACGCAGTATGACATAACCGAATGCAATTCCAATGAGTACCCAAGGGATCAGCGAGATCAAATATTTCCATACTACATTCCGCCGGTAATAAACGACCGCGATGATATCAGCGACTATGAGTACCGGAAGCAGCGTACCAACGGCCTGCTTCGCCGGAAATACCTGCGTCATCAAGGCGGCGTTCAGTATGCCCAGCGTGGCAAGGCCGGTCTTAGCGAACCCGGCGAGTATGCCTGCCAGCAGCATAATGACAATCTGGAGTTGATCGTAATTCATCCGTATTCCCCATTCCAATTTGGTCCATGCTTCGTGTAGTAAGAAAAGCTCCTTATCGGAGCCTTTCGAAGAAACACATAGGTGTTAAAAAACTACTGTACGGATGGTTCATGATCCGTACAGTAGTTTGCTTGCGGGATTTATACGCTATACGGTGCTTCCGATTTGCTTAAATTTTCGCACCTGCTCCGTAATGGCAATCTCCGTGGGAAGACGCTCGACGCTCGACGCTCCGAAGAATCCGGCTACACCCTTGGTGCGGTTAAGCACATAAGCCGCATCCTCCGGCTCCGAAATGGGACCTCCGTGGCATATGACCATAATATCGGGATTCACGGATTTCCCCGCATCGTGGATACGCTGAACCAAATCTACAGATTCGTCCAACGTCAGCGCAGTCGTTGCTCCAATGCTCCCCTTGGTGGTCAAGCCAACATGAGCTACCAGTACGTCAGCACCGGCTTTTGCCATTTTAATTGCATCTTCTTCATTGAAGACATAAGGGGTAGTTAACAGGCCCAGATCATGAGCTTTGCGGATCATTTCCACTTCAAGATCGTAACCCATTCCCGTTTCCTCGAGATTTTGTCTAAACATACCATCACAAAGTCCGACTGTAGGGAAGTTTTGAACGCCAGTGAAGCCCATATCCTTCAACTGCTTCAAATAAACATCCATAATACGGAACGGATCGGTGCCACATACACCAGCAAGCACAGGCGTATTCTTCACGATAGGAAGTACCTCGCCGGCCATTTCCACTACGATCTGATTGGCATCGCCGTACGGCATAAGTCCGGCTAAGGAGCCGCGCCCTGCCATCCGGTAACGACCTGAATTATAAATAATGATCAAATCAACCCCGCCGAGCTCGGCGCATTTGGCCGACAAGCCGGTGCCCGCACCAGCCCCGAGCAACGTATGTCCTTCCGATACTTGTGCCTTAAGCCTGCTTAGCGCTTCCTCCCTGGATATAGCCATGATGCTCTCCCTCCTTTATTCACCAATAGTTTGCCGGTCTGCAGAGGAATAAGCAATAATCATCCGGCAGGGCTCCCAGCTTGTAACCTTGGCATTATGAGGTACATTGCGCGGGATCCGCAGCATCATACCAGGCTTCAAGTGATATACTTCGTTGCCCAGCGTGTGATCGCACTCTCCGGAGAGGAGGAAGATCACCTCTTCACAGTTCGGATGGATATGACGAGGATTTTCTTTGCCGGCCTCGATATACACCATGCCGAAGGTCATCTCCGCCTCCGGATCGATTTCCTTTCCGCACAGCCATTGAATTTTTCCCCAATCCATATTCAAAATTCGTGATTCTTCCTGTTTGTTCAAATCTGTAATCGTCGCCATATCCGCATTCTCCCTTATTATGTTAATTTGAACCTATAGACACTAACTAACTAACTAACAAACTAACTAGCTAACTAACTAGCTAAGACCCTAGTCTGTTACCCCAAGTAGTGGAGGCTTCGGTAGATTAAGAGTCTTTGCGGCCCAACGGAGCGCAGGGCCTAATTGTAATCGCTGAATTTGCCTGAGTCGAGGGAGTGCCGGTATCGCCGGCTTTCCAGCTCGGGTAGCGAAGAAGCCCGCAGTGGCTGCCGCAGCAGCTTTTTCCGCGAAAGAAGGAAAAGCGATACCTTCAGAAGCCATGACATTCATATATTCAGGCATTAGCTGTTCTGCTGTAGGTCCCCCTTCCCCTGCTATACTAGGAAAGAAGAATATCACGTCTAAAATTAGGGGGCCTGCACAAACCAGCGCCCAGTCAAACAAAATAAGCTCACCGTTCCTGAAGCGAAGGTTATCTGAACGGATGTCGCTGTGAATTAAACCCCAAGGTTGATCCGTTCGCAACAACTCAGCCTCCATATCCACAAGCTGATTAATATTGTTATTTATCCACGACTCTGCCTGACCCTCATGCCCTGGGAATAAAGTAAGTAAATGGTTTAGCTCCTCACGGTCATTTCGAATTTTTATCCAATTGTCGTTGAAGCCTTTCGATTTGATCATTTCAACCTTGCTTGCCTCTTTTATGCCACGGAGATGAAACCGTGCGATGTCACGGACTGCTTTCACCGCCAAATTTAACGTCCACGGCGGGACCTTTATGGATCCTTTAAGATCTTCAAGCAGAAGAAGGTACCAGTCTTTATCAATTACTGAGCCTAAATAAGCTGGAGATATGGACGCAACAGCTTCAATTTTTTGATAAGCCACCTGCTCCAGAGGAATAACCCTCCAATTTTCTGGGGTTGAGCCTTTACCTGCTCCTTTGGCAAACACTGTGCGGCCATCCTTAAGAAAAAGCCTGAAGGTTGCGCTTGGTCCGTATCCTCCATATATACGAAGCCCTCTGCAAATAGGAGACCCTGCCATTACAGCGAGCTTTTCTCTTATTTCTATCGGTACATTCCTCCACAATGGCTTTTGCTCACGCAATCAGCTTCACTCCGCTCGCAGTGTTTTAAACAAGTAAGTTCGGGGGCTAAACCACAAATTTACCGTCATTATTTTTAGTTCCTTGCGCTCGTGGGAAATTTCCGTGAAGCTTGATTACTTCAATCCATCGCGTATATAGGTATAGCAGTCCTTTAAGCCTTCGGCGATTCCGCCCCCGCTTTCCTCGTCCGCTGAAATCCAGCCCTTATATTGAATATCTTTAATCGCTCCAAAAATCCGTTTAAAATCAATACCTCCTTGACCTAACACTTTCCATTCTCCATTACTGAAATCCTTGAGATGGAAATTATCTATCACTTGGCCGAAACTGCGGATGACTTCTGCTCCATCGTTAATACCGGACTTCACCAAATGAGCAGTGTCGACGGTTAAACCGACCGCTTTATTCTGGATTTTATCAAAGAACACATCAAAGTCCTCACGATACATTACCGGTTGATTATAATGATGGTGCAGTGATAATTTAACGCCTTGCTGCTGCGCCTCAAGGCCGAGCTCCGACAATTGGCCCGCGTATTTACAAATATCATCGGCCGTTACCTCACTGCGAGGAACACCATGACAATATACGATCAAGTCAGTACCGATTTCAGAGGCGAATCGAAATACCTTGCGAAGTTGTTCGATATTCGCATCATCCAGCCTGCCGCCTGTGATGAGTGCCGAGCCAACTCCCGGTAAATGCCCCCATTGCTCCTTAAATTTTCCCGGTTCATTAAGATAAGGTATATATTGGGGGGCTTTCAATTGCAGTCCGTCATAGCCCACCGCTCTATACTGCTGAAATAGAGTCCTTTGATCCTCTTCGTTTGAAGTGGGCCTCGAAAAAGCTATTTGAATACTCATTTGGTTTTCCTCCTACATTTATGTATGGAATCAGGGCCTTCTACAACGTCAGAAATGAAACATGGAATCAAGCTTGCTGTCTACCGAATCCTTCTCATCAAACAGGATCCGGGTCCTATTAGAAACACTCCCACAATAGTACCCGAGGGATCGGTCCCCCCGGGTACGCTAGCTTTATCTGCTTATTCCCCGATAGTCTGACGGTCCGGTGCTAAGTATGTGATAATCATACGGCACGGCTCGTTTCCTCAAATCAGTTATTGTAGCCAATTCTCAATTCTCCTTTTGTTTTACTTAGCTGCTACGCGTTCTTTATAAGCTGTGTTCATTTCTGAAATTATTTTTTGATAATTGGCGTCTGCCTTAAGATCAGCAACCAGTTTATCCCATGCCTCGATACCAACTTTGCCCATAATAACCTGAGTTTTCATGTCATTTATCTTCTTGGTGTAGTCTGCTCCTAACTTTGTGTTGGTTTCTGAATATAGCCCGATCTCAACCCTTGGTGTACTAACCTTCGATTTGGCATCTATAATTTTTTTGTTTCTTTCAAAGATCTCCTTCGGCATACCCGGTGCATACGCATACATATACGGATCATGCTTCATAAACAGCTTGCCGAACGCTCCTGGTCCTAAGCTGTCTTTAACCGCTTGCTCATTGGTGACATAAAACCCGTCTTCTAGCTTATAGTGAACGCCATCAATACCATAATTGGAAAGAATATGGCCCTCGTCGGATGCACCGAAGTCAAGCAGAGATAAGATTTTACGCATTTTGTCTTCCGGAACCTTTTTTGGAATGGCCATTACCCCGATAAATCCACTGTTTTGCGGTTGAACGGGCCCTAATCCACCATCGAGTGCGACAAGCGGCTCCCATTGAACCTTCGGATCCCTCTTCCACTGATCGTATGTCCAGCGCCACAAAGCCTCAATCGTTTCATTCGTTATACCGGCTCTTCCGCTTGTTGCTAAATCCCAAAAGTCATTGTCTTTCATAACTGCAAAGTCGGGTGGAATGAGTCCTTCATCATACAATTTTTTCTTATACAATAAGGCTGCTCTTTGGGTTGGCTCTAATGTCGTGTCAATGAGGTTACCGTCTTTTACCTTCCACTTGGAAGAGGCCCCGTTAAACACAAGATCGATTTGATCATTACCGCGCATGGTATAACCGAATGTCGTTTTTTTTCCGTCCGGCTCCTTCTCCTTGAATGCCTTCATTACATTGTAAAGCTCATCCATATTGGTTGGCATCTTCAGACCAAGCTTATCAAGCCAATCTCTTCGTATTGAAAAGGTACTGCCACCTTCAAGAGGACGAACAATCGGCACAACATAATTTTTTCCATTAATCTTTGTGTTGTCATAAATGATCTTCGGAGAAGCCATTAAATTCTTATAATCTTTTAAATACGGCGTCAAATCCCAGAACGCACCTTGCTTGACCATCGTTTGGAATTGTGGGAGGGTTGTATCACTCAGATGGATCGCGTCTGGAAGATCTCCCGAGGCTAACAACACGTTAAGCTTATCAGTGAATACCCCTCCTGAAACCCATGTAATGTTCAGCTTCGTATTTGTCTTCTTTTCAAATTCCTTTAATACTTGATTATCTGGACTTGGAGGCTGGGCGATTGTAAAAACGCTGAAAATATTTAGTGGAACCGGCACTGACTCCTTTTTGGTGTCCCCCTGCTTCGGAGCCGTCCCTCCTTGGTTCCCCTCACTGCATGCTGTTGATAAAACGGATAGTAATGACAGCGCAGCTATAAAAGCATATTTTTTCGATCGAATCTTCATATACGTACCCCCAGATAATTTTATCCTCAATCAACCTTTGACCGAACCGAGCATAACACCTTTTGCAAAGTGTTTTTGCAAGAATGGGTAAACTGCTAGAATGGGAAGGGTAGCAATAACAACTGCAGCCATTTTAATCGTTTGAGTCGGCAGTTGATTTTCGGACATCATCTCTACAGCTGCTGCACCGCCTGTCGTCGTATCGGAATCAATCAGCATATTCCTTAACACAACCTGTAGAGGCACTTTTGTAAAATCATTAATAAACAAAACGGCATTAAAGAACGTATTCCAGTATCCAACCGCATAGAACAAACCAAATGCCGCAAGTGCGGGAGCAGATAGCGGAAGTACGATACGAAAAAATATACCCAGATCGTTGCATCCGTCGATCATAGCCGCGTCCTCGAGCTCCACCGGAATACTATCAAAAAAGCTTTTCATCAAAATAACATTCCATCCGCTTACCAGTACCGGAATAATAAGCGACCAAATACTGTTTATCATGCCAAAATCACGAACGACGATGTAGTTGGGGATAATACCGGGGTTGAACAAAATTGTAAGCAAAACCATAAACATCATGATTTTTCTGCCCGCCAGCCTCTTTCGAGACATGCCAAAAGCCATTGCAGAAGTGAAGATTAAACTAAGTCCGGTCCCTACCGTCGCCAGAAAAGTACTTACAAACGTAGCATTTTTAAAAGCATCGGTGCCGAGTAAATATTTATACGCGCCTACAGACCAGTGCTGCGGAAACAAAACAAATCCGCTTTTCTCTAAATATTCATGTGGTGATGTAAATGAAACCATAAACACATAATATAAAGGGAATAAGGTGATTATCCCGATAATTACTAATAAAACTGTATTTAGTCCGTTAAATAGGCGACTACCAAAGCTTTCCTTCATTAATAGACACCTTCCTCGCCAATCCGCTTAGCTATTTTGTTTGCAATGATAACGAGTAGAAGACCTACCACTGATTTGAACAAGCCTACAGCTGTGCTATAGCTAAATTGCCCGCTCTGAATACCATTTCGATATACGTAGGTTTCAAAAACGTCTGCATACTTGGCAACAGCTCCATTATTCATCAAGAATACTTGCTCGAATCCAACATCCATAATATGTCCCAGCCTGAGGATCAGCAAAACTAAAATAACACTTCGGATTCCTGGAAGGGTCACATGCCAGGTTTGCAGCCAACGGTTGGCCCCGTCAATTTTTGCAGCCTCATATAATTGTGGATCAACAGCAGTAATCGCTGCCAAAATAATGATCGTCCCCCAACCGGTTTCCTTCCAGATGTTTTGCGCGACTAGCAATCCCCAGAATGTATCCGTATTGGTTAAAAAATCATATTTAGGGAATCCCATCGCCACAAACATCATGTTAATGACTCCAGAAGACTCGGACAGGAGCAAAAAGGAGATGCCTGCAATAATGACCCACGAAAAGAAATGAGGCAGATATACAATCGATTGAATGACTCTTTTGAAAACCTGGTTATTCACCTCATTCAGCAATAAAGATAAAAGGATGGGTAACGGAAAAAAGAATAAGAGATTTAATAAACTGATCACCATTGTATTTCGGAAGAGTAAGTAAAAATCTGGATTAGAAAAAAACCTTACAAAATGTTCTAGGCCCACCCATTCGCTATTCCAAACGCCTGCATACGGAGAATATTCCTGAAAGGCGATGATAATCCCCCACATAGGGAGATATTTAAAAAGAATGAAAAAGAGTACACCTGGAAAAACCAATAAATATAAGTACTTGTCACGACTTAACGCAACCGAGATATGCTTTTTTACGCTTTTGTCCTTGGAGACGGACGTTTGTAAAGCACCCGAATGTGTATTCATCGTTTATTACCTTCCATTCCGCTAGTGCGATTGATATTAATTTTTACGCATAGGTTATGCATATATACCTTGTTTTAAATAGACTGTTCTTTGTTCTTCGGCGGAAACATACGCAGCATCCAGTAGAGTAACCGTTTTCAAGTTATCTAAAGAACTGTTCGGCGCTTCCACTCCGGTCTCCATTGACGTAAACAGATGATTGATTCCCTCATAGGTAGCGATTTCTCTGGAAATATGGTTCTCCCAAGTATCCTCTGGCTTACTTTCGCGTCCCCGGTACAAGCTTACCGTGCCGTTAGCAGAAACAAGCGTTCCTGTCTCTCCGATTACGATCATTTCCGTTTTTCGATAAGCACTGGAGAAACTCTGGACGTATGTAACGACCGCGTCGTTCTCGAATACAACTTGAACCGTACCATCTGTTTCACCTTCGCAGTTAATTGCGTCCGAGGAGCGGTTCTGCGCAACGACTGATTTAGCTTCAGAACCCAAAATCAACCGAAATCCGTCAAACCAATGGATACCCATTACGGAAAGAGCGTGCCGTTTTTCTAGCAGTCTCCAGCCGGCATCCTGCCTAAACATAAGATTGGAGAATAATATAGATGTAACTTTACCAATTTTGTTCTCCGCAATTATTCCTTTAACGAGCTCGAAAGGAAAATGTCGCCGGAAGTTTTGGTTGATCGAGATCGGTACTCCGTGTTTCCTCGCTTTCTCCGTAATTTCAAATGCCTCGGCTAATGTGTCGGAGAAAGGCTTTTCGCAGAATATCGGTAGACCCGCTTCTATGATAGGGAACAGTATTTCCTTGCGCAATGAAGTAGGTGTACAAACGACAACGGCATCAACACCGCTGTTCTTAAGAAAATCAGACAAATCGGTATAACGCTGCGGTACGTCGTATTTATCAGCTTTAGCATGCAAGGCTTCCGAATTCGGATCACAAAGCGCCGTTACCTGGATCCTTTCCGGATGATCTTTGTACCCCACGAAGTGCAGCTCCGTCACACCTCCAGCACCTACGATACCAATGTTATACTTTTTCATAGTATTTTCACTCCTTAAATGATAATTGGTTGAGGCTTCAATTGAGATCCATGGCCCATGGCCCATATTTATTCCTGCACACCTTGTTTCAAATTGATAATGCGCTGCTCATTTGCAGAACGGTAAGCCGCGTCAAGTATAGCAACCGTTTTCAAATTATCCTGTGCACTGTTCGGTGCTACTTTACCGGTTTCGAGCTGAACGAACAGATGATTCAAGCCTTCATAGGTATTCATTTCTCGGGAAACATTATTTTGCCAGGTTTGAACCGGTTTCTGCTCGCCCCTGCGGTATAATTCCACAGTTGTATGGTTTGATACCAAAGTACCTGTTTCACCAATCACAATCATTTCCGTTCTGCGGAACGGGGAGGAGAAGCTTTGCATATAAGTGGCGAACGCACCGTTCTCGAATGCTACCTGAACTGTTGCATCCGTTTCGCCCGCGCAGTCGATCGCCGATGAGGAGCTCATCAGAGCGTTTACCGATTTGGCTTCAGAGCCGAGAACTTGACGGAAGCCGTCAAACCAGTGAATACCCATGACGGATAGAGCATGACGCTCGCACTGCAGTCTCCAGCCGGCATCCTGGCGGAAGAAGAGATTGCTGAAATGGATAGTGGTTACATTGCCGATGGTGTTATCTGCAACAATTTGCTTTACAAGATCAAAGGTAAAATGTTTTCGGAAGTTTTGATTCACAGATACTGGGATACCCAGCTTTTGCGCTGTCTCTGTAATCTCGACGGCATCGCTTAATGTATCCGAGAATGGCTTTTCAACAAAGAGTGGGAAACCCGCTTGGAGCAGCGGAAGGACCACCTGTTTGCGGATCGATGTCGGTGTGCAAACGATTGCAACATCCACGTTGCTGTTTTTGATAAAATCATCCAAATCGGAGAACTGCTGCGAAATTCCATATTTTTCGGCTTTTTGCTGGCGTACTTCGGCATTTGGATCACAAATAGCTGCAACCTCGACACGCTCTGGATGATCCTTATAGCCTTCCAGATGAAGCTGAGTCACGCCACCGGCACCAATTAGACCTACTTTATATTTTTTCATAACCATTTCGCCTCCGTTAATTTATAATCAGATTTTTGTCAAGAACGATGATTAATGGGATGAGAGCATAGCTAGTAGCAATTCCACTGCTTTATCCGCGAATTCCGGATCGTTAATATTGCAGTCCATCTCGTAAACCGGAATGCCCGGTTTCAGATTTTCCTTAATCGCATCGAAGCAAGCACGATCAGCCTCTGGATCCCAGAACGGCTGTCCCGGGCTGTCCAGAATTGAAAGCCCTTTCAGAGGAATCAAAAATGCGACAGGCCCTTCGCTTACATTCGCTTTCTCAGCCAAAATCTTACCTATTCGTGCATTTTCTTCAGCCGTGGTTCGCATCAGTGTAATATTGGGATTCCATTCATACAAGTTTCTTTCCGAGTAGTGCACCGGAACCGTAGGTCGTGCCCAAAAGTTGACCATATCTACACAGCCAGGTGCAATTACCTGCGGAACCCCCCGGGACGCTGCGGCATCTCCCCGGTTCGGACCTGCGGCAAATACGCCACCGGCGATTTCATCCGCCCATTCCGTTGTGGTAAGATCGAGAATACCGTTTATGTACCCGTCTGCAGTCAAGCTTTCAAGTGTTTGACCTCCAGTGCCCGTACAGTGGAAAACCAGCACTTCATAATCCTTCTGTTCCATTGCCGCTCTTGCCCTGTCCACGCATTGGGTCGTATTGCCAAACATACTTGCCGCAATCATCGGTTTATCGGTGACTGGCAGTACGCTGGAATCGACCATGCCGCAAATGGCTCCCGCCGCACGGGTAAACACCTCTCGGCTGATTCGGTTTACGCCGGATACATCCACAATCGCCGGGAACATGATGATGTCTTTGGTTCCTATGTAACCTCTTGTATCTCCGGAGGCAACCGTTGATACTATCACCTTCGGAAATCCGATAGGCAGTGCACGCATGGCACTGCTTGCCACAACGGTGCCGGCTGTACCGCCCATACCGATGATGCCACGAATAGCTCCCTGCTCGTAAAGCTCACGTACGACTTTCGCTGCTCCGGCCGCCATAACGGCCATCGCTTCCCCACGATCCTTCCGTGATGCAAGCTCTGCGATCGAAGTGCCTCCAGACTCGGCAATTTGATCTCTTGTGATGTTAGGATGCAGGCGAGGTTCACCGATTACGCCGGTATCAATCACCAGCGCGCTATGTCCGCGTCTTTCAATTTCCTGTTTGAGAAAATCAAATTCCGCACCCTTAGTATCCATAGCTCCGATAATCCCAATGACACTTCCCATTTCATCCCTCCTTACGAATGCTTGTTCAAAACATCCAACGTAACTAAGTTCAACAACATGCACCTTTATTTAATTGTGTTAAAATATATTCAACAGTGTTGAACTTGAGTTAATATTACATCACGAATATTCAACTTGCAATTGCTTTTTTTGGAAAATTTTTAAAGTATTTTTTAGATCATCCCACTATTTTATTATCAAAACAAGAATATATATATATATTGATTTTTCAACAGTGTTGAATTATATTAAACGTTACAAAGAGAAAAATTGGGAGGTGGGGCATTATGGATCTGGGGAAACGAATTCGATTGATTCGTAATGAACAGAAGCGGAGCCAGGAGGAAATTGCTCAAGTATGTGGCTTTAGTAAAAGCCTCCTTTCCAAGATTGAAAGCGGAAATACGATGCCCGCAGTTTCCACATTGATGAAAATTGCCAATGCGCTTGGTGTAAAGGTATCTGATTTGCTAGAAGTACAGTCAAGCTATGAAACTGTCATGGTTAGCAGGGAACAGCATGAGAATACAGCCAATTGGATCGAAACGAATAAAGGGTATTCTTTTTTTGCAATTGCATCGGGACGCTATAATAAAATCCTTCAGCCCTATATGTTTATCGCCCGCAAAGGCGATGATAACAATCATGTCTTCTCACATGATGGAGAAGAATTTATCTATGTGCTTTCCGGACAAATGAAATATAAGGTCGGCAACGTAGAGTATATCTTAAATGTTGGTGATTGCTTGCAATTTAACTCTCTTGAGGAGCATAAGGTTGTCGCCCTTACCGAAGAGGTCAAATATCTGGCGGTCTTTACGGAACACCATGCTAAGTCAAATGATACTAAGGAATAGCAGGCGTATTTCCAGCGTTCAATGCTTAACCTGTATTTGAGACCATAATGGAGTTGAATACGCTGGTGGACGTTGCACAGACCGAAGCCACCCCTTCGCTCCTCTTCCTCCAATCCGTTGTCTTCCATTGAGAGCCGAACTTGTTTCAGCTCTTCCTTA
Source organism: Paenibacillus cremeus (assembly GCF_007786445.1). Taxonomy (GTDB): domain Bacteria; phylum Bacillota; class Bacilli; order Paenibacillales; family NBRC-103111; genus Paenibacillus_G; species Paenibacillus_G cremeus. Next base: position 43,248 of record NZ_VNJI01000052.1, read on the forward strand.
CCCATGCCAACTCCATCGTCCTTCACCAAAACAATAGAAGCATCCTCCGATGTGCAATACGCAGTTAGATCTGGCTAGGTCAGTTACGCATCCGTATCCCGTAATTGATGCTGCTCTTCACAATTGGCTGATGCAAAAAATTATTATTTCGCCTGCTACAGCTCTTCATTCACATTTCCCGCCTCGAGAAGCCGCAATCTCTTGCATCTCTTCGATGATCATCTTATGGCTATTACAGTCAAAACATCAATGTCCCTGTTTTATGAGATATGGCATCGTTCCCAGATACCTTCCTGATGGGTTTGTTCCCTCGCGGAGCAGCTCTAGTCCAATCATCAATTTACTTGCACAAAAAATAATCGTTCTGTATACTCTATACGAGAACACAAGTTCGTTTAAAGGAGTGCATAGAACCTATGCTTCCAGACATTGAACGAAAGATGCTCCGCATTATAGCCAACTATTCGGCCCTGCGAAACTACACACCTACGATTGAAGATTTGGAGAATAAAACGGGCCGGGATCGTCAAGGCGTTTTGCAGGTGTTGGCTGTCTTGACACAAGAGCAATATATACAATGGTCCAAAAATGAACCGGGCTACATTCAACTGCTGGTAGCGTGGGAGAGAACGCCATTACGCCCGGTGACAACACCAATATTTGACTCACGTTATTCAGCGTTCATGAGCTGACGGAGGAGGAAACATCAATGATCAAACCTAGTAAATTAACTTGTGGAGCTAACGTGATATTCGAGTCCTCTAGGTTCGTCCTTCCCGAACATCGCGAGAAGGCCTTACAATATAGCAAGGAAATGACCAAGAAGGTCCGGCCCGAGCTTGATGAGTGTCGATTGCAGGACATTTCTTATTCGATCGGCGAGTCCATGTCTGAAAATAGCCCCAGTACATTCGTCTTGTTTTGTGAATATGGGGAGCGGGAAATTACAGGTACTGTAATCAAAGTGGATCAGCAGCTGCGCCAAATTAAGGTCGCGATCAGCACAGATGAATGGGAATGGATCAAAATCAAGGACATCATTGGCGTAAAATAATAGGGATCAAAACAGCCCCGAAGAGTTTATTCTCCTCGGGGCTGTTTAATGGAAATATCGCCTTATTCGATATCATTCCTTCTCCACGCCTGAAGCTGCTGATAGAGCTCGATTACCCGTTGGAAGGACTGAAGCCAAGTCATCGCAAACCTGCTTGGCCCCTTCCTTTTTCTCCGGCGACGGCTTAAAAAGTTCGACACTATAGCTGGCAGCCAAAACAATGTGGCCAGGAACGAGAAACTCACGATGCCTTGTAACGAATTCATGAACTCAGACCATACTGCGTCTCTTGCATCCACACATTTAATCCTTGCTTCAATGAGCCACTTCCAAGACAATACGTGTCCCCATATTAAGTAGCTGGCTCCCACCCAGACGACACCCTTTAATACTAAATCCCACATGTCTTCCCCTTTCAGTACGTTCAACTAATCTAATGTTCGGCCTATTTATAGTCAAAAAAACGAAACGCATCTTCACTTATCTGCTTTGTCATCGCAGTAGCCTTCTGTATAGTTCTCTTTTCACTTTACTTCCTCTCCTCACCCTGCTTCCCCTCTCCATTTGCCGGCGCCTTCTTAAGAAGGCCGCTAGCAGTATCTTTTATCCAGCCCCCGGCATCCTTGGATTTATCCGCTAAATTAAGGTCTGATAGCTCGCCCACGGCGCCGTCAATACCTTCTTTAATATCCGGCTTGATCGTTTTCGCTTTCTGCTTGAGCTCCTGGATTGATGGAAGAAACGATTTTACATCTTGGACAATTCCGGCCGCTTCCCCGACGGTTACAGGGCGATCCAAGCTAGGTATGAGTCCCAGATTATCTAGTGTTTTAGCGGCAAGTGAGCCTTCTTCCAGCCCAAGAGAGAGCAAGATCAAGCTGTGCAGCTGCTCGTTATTGAACAATTCTGTGCTGCTCTCCTTATTCTTCAAGGCCTGGATGATTTGTTGTGTATTCTCGTCCTTACTAATCTCGTAAACTTTGTACCCCGTCATTAGTAACCGTGCTTGCGGAAACAGCGTGAGAAGAAGAAGCTTTGAAAATTCACCTTCTGTCATAGGTGCCGCCAGCTGGGATGATGTCTTCACAATTCCCGCTTCAGCTAATTCCTTGACCATACTTCCTGCAACTTCAGGTTCCAGATTGGCATACATATCAGGACTCCAGAGTCGCCGCTTTTCCTTCTGTGCAGCGCGCTGCAGGTCTTCAAAATACGTTCTCCAGGTCGTATTCGGTTCAATCGTCATCACGCGGGCGTAGCCTTCTGAGGCAAGGGTCGCATTATAAAATTCTCCGCTTTCAAGGTGTATGTATGCCAACATCCTGCCATAAGGATCATCGGTTTTATCACGGGTCACAAAGACGTTTTGGCCCAGCAATCGGCTCTTCGAGTACGCTGAGGCAGCCTTACCCCCGGGCTCAATTCCGGCCGCTTTTGTGGATTCCGGGGTATTGACCCCAATTAATCGTATCCGCCGCGTATCCCCGTTCTGAAAGAGCACATCCATCGTATCCCCATCAGCCAAATATGTTACCTTTCCCTTTAGATAGGGTTTTGTGCTAATCGAAATTGTTCGGGTAAGGTTGTCGTACCCAATAAGTGCATTGAAGCTTTCGCCTACAAATCGGAGCGGGACATACATACTCTCATCATTGATCTGGCCGGCCGCTTGCAGACTCACATTTTTATCGTTCAGCTTCGCCGTATTCTCACCCGGTTTCATTGTCAGGTGGGTTCCTGCTTTTTCAGCGAGGACTGTAGCGTTGTCCGCATCCCATTTTACTGTAATACCCATCGGTTCAAAGACGGATCGTAATGGGACTAGCGTGGATCCATTCTTTATGACCGATGGCTTCGATAGGTTCACTCGCTTGCCGTCCAGATATATAGGGGTATCCACCTTCTCAAGGACATTTTCCTGTGCCTCTAGTTTCGTAGAAACAGCGACACCTCGGCTCGCATCTGATGAAGAGATACCGGCTGCAACCTGTGCTGCTGATTTTGATTTAGCGAGAATTACCGGTTGTTCGGCTGTTTGTCCTGCTCCTTCAGGCGGTATATAAATGGTATAACTGGCAGCAACAATTGTGATCCCAGCTGCGAGCGTGGCAATGCGTTTCAACGATTTCCCCTCCCACAACGCAACAAAGCACGTACCTGTCCCTATGGGAACGTGTACGTGCTTCGTCACGAGATATCGACTATGCTTTTTCTCATTATACCAGCGTTACAGTATTTCGGGTAGTTAGGATTATGTTCAACCATAGTCCCGCTTCGCTTGCTATTTCTACTTTGGATTAATACGACCTTGGCTGCCCCATTTACTCATGAAAGAACGATAATGCCATTTTAGGTATTGCTTCTCTTTTGGCGTAAACTGTACTTTTATTTTTTCGATCCCCGTTAACGTAACGGTGCGAGGACCAATTACAGGAGCAGGGACGAGTCTACCGTCCGGTTGAAAGGTGATGAGTAGTTTATCAAATAATGCATCATGATTGGCGCATAAGAGTAAGACGTTCTCTAAGTCCAAGCGTTCAGCACTACTTGTACACTTACTCCATGGTTTAATATGGGATGCAATAAGCATGGGCTCAAAAGAGATGTCGCAGAACCGGCACTTTCGATACGTTTTGAGTGCACGATCTTTGAGCGCGGAATGCCCGACCCGGTAGCGGTAAATTGCTTCTTTTTCCGTTTCTCCTAAGTCGGATTGCTCAATAGTTAGGAGATCTCGTTCCAGTCGAGATAATTCCTCTTGAAACTGTTTTTGGGCTGCATTATCTGATCCGGTTTTTAATGGTTCGCTTTTGGAGACCTGCCCTAGTTTCTGTGCACTAGCATTGATCGAGTCTTTTGGGGAATCGTCAAATGACCATGTGCTTCGACGTTCTGGATGAAAGAGTTGGTATCGAACCTTATAGGTGCTACTTAACCAATATGGGATACTGTATTGATTATTCCTTCCTCCCTTGTCGTCGAAATAAAAGTACAAATTGTCCTGACTTTGATTAATTCCCAGCCGAGCCCTATGTGCTCGATCAGTTAATAAAGTTTGAGGAACTTCCACGAAGTAACAATACTCAGGATCATACCTTCCCTCATTTAAGAAGGTGCGTATGATTAGCATGTGATAGTGTCGAATACCTCTTGGATTTAACACCTTATCTTCAAAGTTTTGAAATTCAGAGGGTTTATAGTTTGCAGACGTCCCCACTTTATGCTTCACAGAATTATGTTCTCTGATCGAGTATAAGACGGCGTAATCCTTCCCGAGAAAATAACGGTTGCCTTCTTCAACTATTGGCTTGTTACGTTCAGCAAACCATTTTTGGATACAAGCCCTTGCAACATCATATTCCAGTGACATTTAGAACATCCCTCGCCCTATCTGTAACAACCCATCAATGTTTCGGGTCGATAAATTTATCTATACGATCTGGTAATCCGACTTTAGATTTCAGTTGTCCCACCCACATAAGGTACAAACAAAGAAGAAGAGCCCTAGATTCCCAGGGCCCTTCTTCGAACATCCGAACGGATGTATTATGTGTGCCTTTCGGCAAATGCCCCGAACGGGGTCAAAATAACTAATGGATTAAAATGTGTTACAAAATGTCTTACATTTGTCTTAATTATAATACTAGGTCTCACTAGCGTCAACCATCTCTTTGCCGCCGTTCGATTTTGAAGTTGCTGCGTAAAGCTGGCCTGAAATACTCTCCTCTGCAGCAGTTCGAATGCCCGCATCATCGGATAGGAGTGATCGAATGAGATCCGAACGAACCTTAAACTTAATAAACCCTAAATCGACAAGCTCGATAGTTTTCATTTCTGCGTTATTCCCACACTTAAAGTATAGCTTGTCCCCGATAAGTATGTAACTGACCGGTCTACTTAAATAGGAAAGATACGACTCAGGTATCCTTACCGGAACAAGTAATCTTATGTGTCTCATGATAACATCGTAGAGGGTCGGTTCGTTTAAATAGCGTGTCCGAAATAAGTCATCAACCAGCTGAATTTGAACATCACTTAGCAAAACAGGAACTTTCTTTTCTGTTGCATCTAAATCCGATCCCTCTAATGTCAAAATGTGAATAGCCTTACGGGAGATGGTCGTCATTTGGTCTACCTTTGCCAAACTTTCCGTTGGTACTAAACCACGCTGGCTGATTCCTTCAACAACTCCAATGTTTCGTTTATCGGTCCCATGACGTTTCTTGCTAGAAAGAGGAATGACTACTACATGACCTGCCTTCACGTTAACATCCCAGATGACAGCATAATGGGGGGCGTCCAACACTTCACCTAACCCAATAAATTTTGCGTGGATAACCTGACCTTTTTGAAGGGGTTGTTCGTAGACCATCGTCTCGCTGTTTCTAGGTACTACGTTTAACTCAATATCAACGATTCTAGCGTGCTGCTCTATTGCTCTGAGCATGAGTTCTTTCGGCAATTCTGCTTCTCTTTCGGTGATGAGATTTCGCAAGAAATGCTCGTACAACTTCAACTGCTGTTCATTGGTCAGACCTTTTAATTGGTCTCTAAATTTCTCCCACATACCCGTCTCTCCATTTCAATGTTTTTATTGCTCAAAACGGGTGAAGCATAAGCCCTAATCTTGAAGCACGGTTTCGCTTCTCCGGGTCTTGTGACAATAGCACAACGTTGGTAAGCCGATAATGCTGTGCCAGCACGTAAGGTGAAAGTTCCCGCTCCGCTTTGGATTTCTCATCGATGCCGAAGGTGCTCAGTAGCATCACGTCCACTGGCTTGATCTCCAGACGCTTCGGGTAATTTAATTGCGCGTGACGAATACTTTCGATTAGGTTATTGGCTGCGATCCCGGTATGTGTTTTTGTTCGGAGTTCTTCAAGTTCATTCATAACCGGCTCACTGATCATCAACTTCCCTCCATCAAATTGGAAAATCAGGTGGAGGGAATTGAAAATCTGATTGTGGTATTTTAGTAAGAATTGTGCATCAACAGCAAGCAAATGTCCGGTCTCTAGATACGTCGCCAGCACATCGAAAGCATTATTAGAGGAAAGCGACTTCTTGGCTTCCGGCATATCCTTGGGTAAGAGATTATTCATCTGCCGAGGCTTACGTGGGATGAAAAAGGATAACTCCCATGTAAACAGGATGATTTTTAGAACAACAACTAATAGAACTAATCGCCATGAGGCAGAGAAAATGGAGATATCAGACATGCTTTTCACCCCTTTCTATTCCTATTTTACCTGATATTCCGTGATCACTCTACTCTCGTCCCCCTCCTCTTCCCTTATCGTTACCCCGGAGAACCCCCTTTAGCATAGGGCCATTTATCCATTTGTCCATTTGTCCTTTATTGATACACTGCCAGAAGGAGAGGGGATACAGTCGGCATTCCTCGGCAACTTCCTCCGGGCTCTTGGCCGTGTAGAAAGGAACGATGTTTTCAGAAGCTCCAATAATGTATACAGTCTCGAATTCAAGTCCTTTTGACCGATGCATGGACATGAGGGAGACACCCCTTGATTTACCCAAACCCAATCCCAGGCTCATCTATGTGAAAACATAACCAATATAAAATGCGGCTCACCTTATGGTAAACCGCTCTTATATTACTTCACAACAATTTGAACTCTTGTACCATCAGGATACTTTTCCAATTGATTGCTCACCCAGGAACCAGCTCCACGGTTATCAGAAGGCGCTACATAGGCGATATCCGCCCCCTTCCCCCCCTCCTTGCATACTGCCATCGTACAGATAGAAGGTTCCCCATGTTCGATGGCCGATTTTATATGTGCCGCAGTCTCGGGAAAACGCTCGGAGGGGAACTCAATCGTAATCTCAGTACCTTGTTGGCCTGTTGATGTTTGCTTAGCACTTTCAAAATTATAAAAATATAATACTACAGCGAAAACTAAGACCATCGATATGATAATTTGTTTCTTTTTCAATCTCTCATTCCTTTCTTACTTAGCCTTTGTCATCTCATTATATTGTCCCCGGCTCAGGGACGGCAATATTAGCCCCGACTACTTGGTATTCACTAAACCCAATACGGTCTGGATGCAATTCCCCAATGCAGCTTTCACCTGTATAAGAATCTTGGATATAAGCGACGTGGGAATTCCCTTGCCCCCACTCTTCGTACAATCTCGGACCGAAGAACACCTTATGTTCAGCAGTGAACATATCTAAATCAGACTGGTGTGTCTGAAGAAGAACCCGCGTTCTTATTCCCAGTTCCGGTATCGGAAACATAGTCTCTAGGGAAAGTACGAGACTCATGGTGATTTCTTCGGAGAGGCTACGCATGGCATCGAACACACGGAACAAAAGGTTTTTAAGCTCAGATTCGTGTTCTCCGATCATGAGATCTTTGTCAGGCTCGATTATCAGTATAAACTGCTGGGGGTTATCAAAACGGCAGACTTGTGCCCAGAAGCTCCACATGGCGAGTACCATCGCAGCTGCTTTTTCATTAACCGATACTCCCGCCGGAATGGTAAACTTCCGTCCTTCGGGTGTCACATGCCACTCTACGTTTCCCGTTTTCTCAAGAGCCTCAAGCAACACCTCTTTGGCTGATGAATCTCCCAACGATTCAAATGTCCGCTGATACCCGTGTGTCGGTCCCTCCATATGTGCACGGTACGACACCGCCGTCACATAATCGCGTAAATTAAATCTCCCCTTGCCTTGAGCTATGAGATCAAAATATGTAGCTGGGAAAATTCCTCGACGTTCGCGGAAATATTGGTTTGGATCGTACTCTTCGGATAGATCTGGTTTCTCTTCCAACCAGGTAATCGAATCGTCATTTTCTACTGGGTAGCTACTTTCGCTACTCTGATCGGATGTAATCCAGTAAACGGCCTTATTATCATATTGATTGATATTCGTAGCCATTTTACGAACGATGCTCTTCCGGGCAGACCGGTCTTTATCACCAACGAAGGCAATTGTTGTATAGTCAGGATTCATCCAGTCCCACCGGATCGGCGCCCCGGACCGTACTCCATCCAGTACGCTGCCCATAATCATTTCACTTTTAATATTGTGATTGTCCATTAAGAATCCTCCTCATGAAAAAAGCACCGGCAGGCATGGTTTTCCCATACGCTAACGGTGCTTCCGCTCGCTCCAACTTTTTTTGCATACCCTTATTATATTGCTTTGTTATTCAAGAGATCAATGGATACGCGTCTTATTTTCGCCTACGCGCTGTACGAAAAAAATCTCTAGACTGAGATAAACCAGCGAGTAAACATCACCGTTCAATGAGTTAGAGGGAAAATAATACTCGTGAAAAAGGCCACTCAATGAGTCAATGTCATTTAGTTAAGCTCAAAGACTAGACTGGGTATAAAAATGTAATCCGAAACGGCATGGGACAAAGTCCTGTGCCGTTAGTTTTTTTGGTTTAGTCAAGCAAAATGTGCACAGCAAACAAGCGGATGTCATATCCGCTTAAAAAATGTTCATTCGAAATGAATTATGCTACTCTGTAGACGAAGCTAACGGCTGATTTATAACGGATTTTGCGCGTATTCAACTGTCCCGGTCGAAGGGGTCGAATCGGCAAAATGTTTTTGCGAATCAGCGCTTCAACATCGGACGGGGATCCATCGCCTCGAGAGCTCAGGAAATGTCTACAAACGTGAACGGCAACCGTAAAATTGACTTGGTAGGGGTGCCGTTTATCCATTTGCGAAATGACGACGTGCGAGGTCATCATTTCAGCGAAATTGTAGAGGATCATTCTTGCGATATTCGCCAGCGCCTCTGGCCGACAGAATGATTCCCGGAAAATAAATCCCTTGGTTATTGTCCAGATACAGCATGATGTAATCCATCAGTTTGGAAAGATTTTGCGGGACGATCGAGCGCTGCACCTCAAGGTCCACCTCATAGATTGAAAACAGCTTACTTAGCGGCAGCGTCGTCGTCAACGTCGTCTGTCCGAACGTACGTGAGAGAGAGACGGGGATCTCGAAGAACGAAGACACCTTTTTGCTCCGCCAGAAGCTCTGACAGTGAAGATACTTGATCCATAACCACATTCCCATCAATATTAAAATGTAATGTAATTTCGTAGTAATAATTCATACAACATATTATTATAAAACCCATCTACTAGCAAGTATGCGCTTTCATCTATATCAATAAGAATGATAAGTTTAATAATGTTATTATGAATAATAAGTTTAACATGTTTAATATTTTTTTATAAACTTAACAAAAATATTAGTATTATTAGTTTTCATAATATTAATATTCTTGTTAAGTTTATAAAGTCACTATTGTTAATATTAATAATTTTGATAGAATTATAATTATTAACTCAACTTTCGCAGCTTATATCAGCCAATAAAACCTTGATATAGCTGGGCAAACCGGCAATCCACTGCTGGACTTGACTGATAAGAGTAGACTTCTCCCGTTTCGTTTTGGTCTGGCTCAGTTCTAGGAAGAACGCCACCACCTGCTGCAGCGCCGACTTGAAATCGAGTTCCCGAACTTCGTCGGCAAACAAAAAGAAGAGTCCGCCTAAGGATCGAGCATCTTGATTTGTTCGGCGCTCCCATTCCAATAACAAGTAACGGCTAAAGACAATGGTCGTATGGCAAACAAGCGAATCGAAGGATCGTCCTTGGAATTCAGTGCCGAGCTTCAAATGTGATTTGGTGAACTTAAAGAAGGTTTCTATGCTCCATCTCATTCCATAAATTCTGACGATTTCTGTATCGCTGAGCTCGATGTCGGTGCTTAAGATGACGAGCCATTCTCTACGACAGTTGCGGTTTTGCACGAAAACGAGTCGAAGCGCCAGACCACAAGGGGTATGGACAAGAACGGAGCCAAGCACATCGCTTTTGGTTGATCGCGGCAGCGCTTGATAAAGTTCTTTAAGCGTCAGTAATTTGTCACTCTGAACATACCGTTGCTTCATATCCTTGACCATGCCGATGACATGAAGGCCTTGTGACATCAGGTTTCGCAGCAGCGGAGCCTGTGTAAACCAACTGTCCATGAGAACAAAGTCTGCTGCAAAACCGGCTTGGATCGCACGTTTTAGCAGTTCCACAACCGCATCTGGTTTGCGAGAGAAAGCCTCCATGCGCCGTTTAAATCCTTGTGTTCGTTTGGACAAAGTCTCTTTCATTTCGCAAAATCGGTTGGCCAGTTTGGCGGAGCTAAGCATAACAAAGTCGATAGGAGCAAAGCTAAAACCGTCGGACCAGCCTAGTGTGAGCATGTTGTACCCGCGGACAAAACGACCTGTTGTGTGATCGTGCACACGT
>NZ_VNJI01000053.1 GCF_007786445.1 Paenibacillus cremeus
AAGATGTCATAACCTCACACAGACCTACAAGAAGGGCATTCGGAACGCCACCGAACATTGCCTTTTTTCCGCATTGGCTTTAAACATAAAACGTATGATAAGAGCGGTATAAGGGGGAAGTTAACCACCGCAAATCACAACAATTCAAGAGAAAATATGCCAAAAACTGAAGTATGGCTAGGGAACTTACTCCCTAGCCATACTTTGTCAACAGTCCCTAAACCGTATGCTTTTTAGCAGCATCTCCATAATTATAAGCGTATTTTAGCTGCTTTGCAGAGATGTCAGAAACTTTTACGTCGCTGATTGGTTCGATTTGAATATAACTTGGAAGGAAGGTATTGCTCATATATGTCTTCTCACGATTGGCCCATTGATCCACCGTATCTCCATCGACAGCAGAGGTAACACGGACATCCACAGAAGCCTTCTCATCTGCATTATACAGACTGATCCATTCACTGCTTGATGCTTTACTCCAAGTAGCAGGCACATTCAAGCTAATACCGGAATTGGGCATCCGTATAAGTTCTCCATCCATCTTTTACCGTGGAAATATCCTTCACATCGGACTTACTTCCCGTGAATTCCGGAGCAAAGCTATCGATTAGGTCGTTGTAAAAGCTCATTTTTTCATCACTCTTGTAATTTTCTTCTTTCTGCACATAAAGAGTGATGATATACAGCCGATTGTTTTGCTGAATCGCACGATAGACGGTATACGCTGATTTACTATCCTTCGTTACGACGCTAGCATACGGATACTTGGCATTCGAAACGTATGTCTTACTAATAATGGTCCCGCTCACATCGTCGGTGATTTCTTTAATTAAGGCATCATTGGATAATTTGCTGTCCAGATCGGAAATTCCGATATAAAGAGCGTACTCGTTTTTCGCGTCCTTGAATGTAATCGAGCTGTCTCTAAACGATTGATTCGACTTGATCAAGCCCGTAGGATACTTCATAGACCATTGAAGGTAGCTGTCGCCAATGAACGTTTTGCCGGCATCCTCGTCAATGTTACTGCCCCCGTCCTTAGTATCCGCAAGCTTCACGCCGCCGGTGATGGTGATCGATTGCGTGCTGGCATCAAACTCCACCTTCGCGCCGAACGTTTCGGAAATAAAGCGAAGCGGCACCATTGTCGTTCCATTCTTCAATTGCGGAGCGACTGGAATATCGATCTTTTTGCCGTTCAAGGTACCTTCTGTGCTGCCGATTTTTAAAACGATCACTTGGTTGCCATACGCCAGTTCGACGGACTGCGTCTGGTCGTTCCACTTAATGGTCGCGCCAAATGCGGTCGTGATGACACGCAGAGGTACCAGCGTCGAGCCATTATCCAAGAACGGCTTTTCCACCTTGATCTTGGAATCGTTCATCTGCATTTCTTCGTTGTCGATCTGTAGACGAATATTAATGTTTTTGCTTTCTTCCGCTCCCGCAGGCAGCACGCCTACGGAGGAAATAATCATCGTGCTCAGTGCGATCGACGCCAACAATTTGTTCATAGAATGGATTGTCCCCTTGCCATATAGAATATTTTCTTTGTCTTTTTATTTGCTTTCGCTTAACACGAGCTCGCGCTCTACCAGGTCTCCGCCCGACAGCATTTTCAACGTCACCGTCTGGCCTGGCGTGTATTTCTTGAGCAGCTCATTGACGTCGACAATCGTATTGATGCTTACGCCGTCAATGGAGTAAAGCAAATCGCCGGACACGACGCCCGTCTTCTCTGCTCCTGAATTTTTATTCACAGTAATGACCTTCAGCGGATCTTCCGTAGGCAAGCCGACCACTGCGGCCCAGCTTTCCTCCAGATTCATCCCGAGCGTAGAACGATTTACTTTGCCATACTGCATAAAGTTGTTGATGACATAAATGACCGTTTCCGAAGGAATGGCGAAGCCGATGTTATCGATTCCAGCTGCGGCATACTTCAAGGAATTGATTCCAATAACCTCTCCCTTGGCGTTCACCAAAGCTCCCCCGCTATTGCCAGGGTTAATGGCCGCATCCGTTTGCAGCAGGCGATAGGTAGAGTTCACAGAGCGACCGAGTCCGCTGATGATTCCGGAGGTCACCGTATTCCGCAACGTGAATGAGATCGGTGTACCGATGGCAATAACCGGATCCCCGACCTCCACATCCAATTTCTCAGCAAAAGTGGCTTTCACTAGATCCGTCGCATCGATTTTCACCAGCGCCAAGTCGCTTTCTTCATCGACATACATTTTTTTGCCTGCGTATTGATGTCCATCGTAGGTAACGACCGTGATTTGCGCCATATCTTTGACTACGTGCGCATTGGTTACGATCCAGCCATTGGATTCCCAGACGACGCCTGTGCCGTGAATCAAGTTAAAGCGATCGTTCTTGGAGGAGCTTTCTCCGCTTTTGAGCTGTGACTTGCCGATGATGGCAACCACCGACGGTGAGGTTTTCTTCGCAATCTCGACGATCGGATCGCTGGTTTCGAAGGTGTAGGTCCCGGAGCCGGAATCGTAAGAACCGGAACTAGCACTAAGCAGTCCCTTCAAATCGCTCAGCTTCACATAAACATCTCCGTTAATGTCGGTTGCCTTCACTTCATGTTCTTGTGCAAAACAGGCCATCGGACTGCTTATAGCAATAGCAGCGGCAATGGGGAATACGATAGCGGTTTTCATGCGTTGTGGATTAAACAGCGGGTGACACTCCTTCCATAAATTAGGCAAAATAGTACGATTCATATTACAATTGACGGCAACAGTATGGCAGCGAGAACCAAGAGTGTCTCTACTATATGAATAAAGACTACCATTGATTATGGTACTATTAGCCAACATTAAATTAATATTAATATAACCTTAAAGAAAAATCTGTCGGATTTTACACAAAAATATTAAATATAGCCAAACAAACTATTAAAAATATATAAAAAAAGAGCCCGACCTTATTCAAAGGTCGGACTCTCTTCTTCCGTACTATTATTTCAGTTCCGTAATAAACCGATCCACTTCGCCGTTCGGCGTCGTCATAGCTTCGTATACTTTTACCGTAATGTTGTTGCGAACTTGGTCTTGGTTGAGATTCGTGAAGGTCAGCTTCTGCTCTCCGCTCACAATATGATTCACACCTGTCAGTGGGAAGGACGTGGAGCCTAACGAAATGCCTAGAGCATCCACCAGTTCGAATTTCAGCTTCGAGAAGTTCGGATCCAGCACGACATCAGGATCACGAGTAAGATCTAGATCCAAGCTTAATTTATACGTATACGTGAAGCCAGTCGAACCCATACTTGTCAACTGAGACAGCGCCCAGCTCTTAAAGTTCAGTGTAAACGGATAGAGCGAAATGCTTTTTCGATCGTCATCCCCTTGCACCTTCACGTTGTAGCTGGCGATCGTGGACTTGTACGTCGGTTGACCTTGTGCGCTGCTTCCAAGCAGACTCTGGATATTCAGCGTATACTTGTCGTTCGTATCGGTCGATGGGATGTTAAAGCCATAGCTTACGACAACCGCTGTACCCGGAGCAATGTCTGTTGTACCTACGGTTTGGCGAGTGCCAGTATAGGCGTTTCCGTCTTTGCCAGCCAGCTCCGCTTGGAACGCAGGCATTGGGATCGGCTTATCGCCTCGGTTCACCAGCTTGAACTTCGCTAGACCGGTTTTGTTACCTGCTTCGGTATTGTCTGTAACATGCAGCTCTTGCAGCGAAACCGCCAGACTCGGGTTAATAAAGTTATCCGACGAGTCAAAAGCCATTGTCGAGCCGTACGTATAGTCTGCTCCTGTCGTTACAGTGGTATCCCCGGTCGGCAGACGGAAGCCGATGCGGCCGGTATAGTATTGGATCGGTGTTGTCGCGCCTTGCTTCAGGAAGCTTTCCTGCGCTAGCACATAGAAGGCATTCAAAGTCGTGTTCGCATCGGTTGTGACGGCAAAATGAATGTTCTTAGTCTCACCCGGATTCAGCGTGATGGCTCCCTCTTCCACTCGTTTACCGACGTACGTCTGGGTATCCGACTTGCCGCTAAGGGTAAAGTCCGGCACGGTTTCAGCGTAGCTGCCCGTATTAACGACTTTCACTTGCACGAGATAAGTTGGCGTTTGTCCCACAAACTGCTTAGACAACGTGGTAGCCGAATATTTCAGTGCAGACGTCACGCCCGGTGCGGAGAAGGATGCACCCCAGTCGCCCAAAAGCGTCGAACCCGTGATGACCGCGTCTTTCCCGCGCCATACCATCGATTGAACCGGAACCTCTGCAAGCAATGTTTCTTTCTTAGGATAAACGGTCAGATCTACATCGATAAAACGCAGCGTCGACAGGTTAATGTCCGTTTTCACATTCACGTCAGCCATGTAGCTTAGCGTCACATCGCTCTGCGGGTTGATGGACTTCGCATTGCTTGCGCTTGGTTGAAGCGTAAGCACGGTGCCATCCGTCGTTTGCACACGCAGCTCATAATCAGGAACACGCACGGTCGAGCCCGTCGTGTTATCCAGCTTTACAACTGCACCGATTCTCCAGCCGTCAACAGTTTTCTCTTGCAGCACGCTTTTGACGCGGGCATTCGTATTGCCGTTCAACGCATAAGCGGTAAGTACTTCCGCAGGGATCTCTCCGGCGGATATTACACCAGGGACATACTGCTGCTTCGCCTCATACGAGGAAGTGACCAGCAGCTGACGAATCGCCGGGGACACGCCGCCGAACGTACCGTCGGCTTCTTTGCCCATCAGGCCCAGCTGAAGCGCCAACGCTGCATAGCCTTTTGCCCAAGAGGACACGGTGCTGTCCGATGTCAGCCCTGCCGTTGCTTTCGCTTCAGCGTCTTTGTTCAGACCGCGAAGCAGGAAAGCGGCCAATTGCTCTTTGCTAACTTCACCAGCCGGATTGTATGTGCCTGGTCCGTAGCCGTCGGTGAGGTGAGCAGCTTTCAGCGCCTCGATATAAGGCAGTGCATAGCCGTTCGCCGGGTCATTCGCACTCACGTCGCTGAAGCTGGAGACGCGCAGCGTCGTGTCCACCTTCAAGCCGAAAACCAGCGCAGCGACTTTAGCGAATTGGGCGCGGTTCATGCGGTCGTTCACCCCGAACACGCCATCGCTCACGCCATCAAAAATGCCGGCCGAGATCATCGCATCGAATTTGGCCTTCGTTGTAGCATCCAGTCCTGCCAGGTCGCTGAAATCCGTGGACGATTTGGCCGCCGCAGATCCGACCGCCACGTTCGAGAAAACAGCCAGTGCCATAGCCGTGCTCAGCATTACGGATAATGATTTTTTCATAAGTAGTAATTCTCCTCTCCTAATTAAAGGATTCTATAGTTACTCTTTCACTCCAGCTGCTGGAGCCGCCGCCTTTTTCCGTTGAATAAACAAGAGAACGAACGGGATGCATAAAAATGCCGGAATAGCAGATAAATAAAAGGTATCGGCAATCGAGCGCACGAGCGCTTCCTTCTGCATGAAGCCTGCCAAATAGGCAGCCGCCGTTCCTGTCGCCGTAGCCGTATCCACCGACCACGAATAAATCGCGCCGGTCAGCATCGACAACGTGTTGTTGGCGATAAGCGAATCCACCTGAACGCTGTCCGAGATATGCGAATAATGAACGACCTGACGATTGCTCATGATTGCCGTAAAAATCGCGATCCCGAGGGAACCTGCCACCTGACGGCAAACATTGGACAGCGGCGAAGCATTACCTACCTGCTGAGGCAATACGGCGCGCATCCCTGCCGTAGTGAGAGGCATCATACATAAACCAATCCCAATCCCGCGAATCGTGAGCAGCGTATCGAGCCAATGATTCGGAGTATCGGTAGTCAAGTGATGCAGCTCCAGCGTCGTAACCCCGAGAATGGATAGCCCTACCATACAAAGCGGAACGATCCCGAACCGATCCGCCAGCTTTCCGCTAATTGGCATCATCAGCGCCATGGCGACCGACTGCGGCATCATGACAATGCCCGTCTGCATGGCCGAGAGCCCTTGAATATTTTGCAAGTACAGCGGCGTTAAAAACGTACCACCCATCATCCCCATCATAACTAATGAACCCGATATCACGCTAATGGTAAATTTAAAGTTTTTAAACAATCTTAGGTCGAGCACTGGATTCTTGCTTCCAAGTTCCACCCAAATGAGGAGCAGTAGACTAAAGACGGAAACATACAGCAGGCTGACAATGAACAGCGAAGTCCAGCCCTCTGACTGCCCTTTACTCAATGCGAGCAGCAAGCTCCCAAAGAACGTCATCGACAGAAGCGCTCCGGGTGTATCAAACTTCAAACCCATTTTTCTAGGCGAGTCTTTGAGCAGGATCTTCCCCATGATAACAGCCAAAATCCCGATCGGCACGTTAATGAAAAACAACAGGCGCCAGCTGAAATTTTGAATCAAATAGCCGCCAAAAGTGGGACCCAAAGCCGGGGCACACATCGCTGCAACGCCCCATAGGCCGATCGCTGTACTGATCTTCTCCTTCGGGAAGGCCGAATAAATAATCGACATCCCGATGGGCATAATAAATCCGCCGACAAAGCCTTGGAGAATCCGGAAGGCGATCATGGAGCCCGCACTCCATGCTAAGCCGTTTAACCCGGAAAATAACGTAAACCCGGCGACAGAATAGACAAAGATCGTCTTATTGCCGAATCTCGCGCCCAAGAACCCACTCATGGGAATAACCATAGCCGAAGCCAATGTATATCCCGTAATAACCCATTGCATGGTATTAATATCCGAACCGAAGACGGAAACGAACTTGTTCATCGCTACGTTCATTAAGCTGGAGTTGAGTACCGCTACGAACGTACCCATGACGATCGCGATGAGCGACAGCCACATTTTCCCATTATCTTCCGATCCCGGTTGATTTACTGCCGATGCTTCGGCCATAGCTCTAGCCTCCTATCCGGCTTTTACCTGCGTGCCTTCGGAGATTTTGTCCGTCGGATTGACAATGATTTGATCATTGGCCTTCAGCTTATCGCTGGCTTGCACATAAACCCAGCTTTGGTTTTTCTCTTCCGTTTTCACTTCCACGAGGTGCGCCGTATGATTATTATCTGCAACGAATACATATTCTTTCTGATCCTTTTTCACGATCGCGCTCTTCGGCACTTCCAAACGGCTGTCCTGTGTCCCGTTCAGCTTCACTTCCGCTACCATCCCGGCAAAGAGCTGACCGTCTTTATTGTCCATCTTCACCTTGACAGGGAATGTGTTGCTGTTCGCGTTGGAAACCGGGCTAACGAAAGCAATAACGCCTTTGAACGTTTTACCCGGCAGGTTGGCGACCGTTACATCAACCGGCATCCCCGTTTTCACTTGAGCAATTTGGCTATCGGCCACACTAAGCTCGACTTGTACTTGATCCATGTTGACCAGCGAAAGAATCTGCACGCCTGCCTGCGCCAGCTCGCCAACGGAGATGCTCTTCTTCACAATCATCCCGTCAATCGGCGCGGTTACGGTTGCGTTGCTTAGGCTGCTGTTTGCCAGCTCCAGACCAGCGCCAAGACGCTCGACGTCCGATTTCAGCGCTTTAATCGTGTTATCTGTCGCACCGACCTTAGCTAGCTGAAGCTTGGAGCTTGCGCCCTGTACCTGTGCCCCCGCCGCTTTTTGTGCTGCCTGCGCCTGAGCATAAGCAGCTTGGGTACGTTGATAATCCATGGTGCCTTTATCCAAATCTTCTTTGGTTACACCTGAGTTGCTGTCATAGGCATTACGTAAACGATTATAAGTGCTGGTGGACAAATCGAGTGCAGCCTTGGCTTGCTCTACTGCAGCCGTAGCTTGATCATATGCGCCTTGAGCAGCGTCTACCGTGCTTTGCAGCCCGTCGATCTCTTGCTTGCGGGCTCCGGCTTCCGTATCGCCCAGCTTCGCTTGCGCGCCTTCTAGGGAAGAGGCAGCCTGCTTCACTTGCTCCTCCAGGTCTGTGGTTTCGAGCTGTACGAGCACATCTCCCTTGGCCACTTTGGTGCCTTCCTGGACATTCACTGCAGCTACCTTGCCGGATACCTTGGATACAATCTTAATGTCTTGATCCGGAATAATTTTACCGCTGAGGCCTGCGGTAGCCGTCTGGCCAAGCTTCATTAATTGAACCGACTCGCCAGCAGCCTGCGCTTGGCCGGAAACGGCCGATCCGCAGCCGGGAAGGACGATCACAGCCGCAAGCGCTAAAGCTGCTGGGGCGAGCATTACATTTCGTTTTTTCATGGGGGCTAGCTCCTCTCTCTCTAATTATGAGATACTTTTTAAGTGAATCTTGATCGTGGCACTAATGCCCGGCGACAAATCAAGATTTTGATGATCGTCAATCGAAATTTTGATCGGCACGCGCTGCGTAACCTTGGTGAAGTTGCCGCTCGTGTTCGTGGATGGAAGCAAGGAGAACGTAGAGGCTGTCGCTTTGCTGATCTCTTGCACTTTCCCGGTCAGCACTTTGCCTGAGAAGCCGTCCAAATGGAATTCAACCGCCTGACCCTCATGAATCTTGTTGATCTCGGTTTCTTCAATGTTAGCCGATACGTACAATTTGTTCGTATCTACTACCATCGCTACCGTTTGACCCGGCGAGGAAACTTCTCCGGCCTTCACCATCGTCTTAATAACGGTACCGTCAATCGGCGATCGGAGCGTCGCTTGATCCAAGCTGCTCGTCGGCAAGTTGTTGTTGTCCTGTGTTCCGATAATTTGATCGGCTAAGACATGATCCCCTTCATTAACGCCTAAAGACGTAACTTTACCTGTGATTCGGGGCATGACTTTGTAAATATCACCGGCCAGCCTTGCATCATCGGTAGAGATGTAATTTTGACCTTCGTACCAGAAGTAACCGCCGATCCCGCCACCAACAACGACCAATGCCGTTAAGATGACATACAATAACGCTTTACGTTTCATCCTTTGTTCCTGCCTTTGCTTAAAATTTGAAATCCTTAAAACACAAAGAAATTCCCCGCATTGAACTGTTTCTTGGCGCTCAGGCGGGCAATTTATTCATTGTCTCCTGCTATTAGAGCCAAAAAGTTGACTCACCTCTCAACAAGTTGTAGTATGAAACTATATTATATGACGACCTAATGTCCTGTCAAATGTCAAACTATTTCAAATATTTTACTGAGGTGACCATAGATGAATGAGCGTTCGTTTGAAGTTATAGAGCTGGAATTGGCGGTAATGGTACGCCGGCTTACAGCGATGAGCTATGCCAAGAAATATGAGCTCGACCGTGCGGCCTTTCTAATTCTGCATCAAATTTCTACGCAAGGCCCAGCAGGAGTTAAAGCGCTTTCGGAAGATTTTCGAATCGATATCTCCACCGTTAGCCGACAGGTTGCGGCTCTAATTCAAAAAGGCTATGCACAAAAGGTTCCCGATCCGCTGGATAAACGAGCCTTCTTCGTGGAGCCGACGGAATTAGGAAAAACGAAACTAGGCGAATTTAGAAAAGCCGGTTCTGCCCGATTGAAGGAAATGACGAAAGAGTGGACCGATGAGGAATGCCGGATGTTCGGTCAGCTGCTGCACAAGCTGAATCGAGCTGCCGCCGATTTGGACCCCTCATTTAAATGCGAATAAAACGAAGAAAAAGCATTGCCACGAGCCAGATCTCCATTTGGAGCTTGAGCTGCCATGACAATGCTTTTTTGTTTCATTAGAATGCGGCGACTTGACCGTCGGTGCGAGGCTCCGTACCTCCGACCAGGACACCCGTCTCGTTGTCCCGCCAAATGATCTGACCCCGGCCAAACGGAATGGAGCCGAGCGTCCACTTGGCATCGTGCCCTTTGCGCGCTAACGCTTCTACGATATGCGATGGCGTAGCATGCTCGAACTCGATCGTTTTGCCTTCCATCCACTGCCATCTTGGAGCATCCAGCGACGCTTGCGGATTGAGTTGGAAATCGACCGTATTCATCACCATTTGTACATGGCCTTGCGGCTGCATGAATCCGCCCATTACGCCGAACGGGCCTACAGGAGCGCCGTCCTTCGTCATGAAGCCTGGGATAATCGTGTGGTAAGGCTTTTTCCCCGGCTCCAGGCAGTTGTCGTGCGTCGGATCCAGGTTGAAGTTATGACCGCGGTTATGCAGCCCGATGCCTGTGCCAGGCACAACCAGACCGGAGCCGAAGCCCATGTAGTTGCTTTGAATGAACGACACCATGTTGCCTTCGCCATCCGCCGTACAGAGGTACACCGTACCGCCTCTTGGAGGCGTGCCCGGAGCCGGCGTCAATGCTTGGTCGCCGATCAGGCGGCGGCGCTCTTCAGCATACGCTGGAGACAGCAGGTCCTTCACGCTGACAGACATTTTGCGAGCATCGGCAATGTACTTCTGGCCATCGGCAAACGCCAACTTCATCGCTTCGATCTGCTTATGGTAGGTGTCTACGGTATCGCGCTCGCCAAACTCATAGCCCTTCAAAATGTTAAGCGCCATCAACGCCACGAGACCGTGACCGTTCGGAGGAATTTCCCACACGTCGTATCCACGGTAGTTCACGCTGATCGGATCGACCCACTCCGGCTTGAACGCCGCCAAATCTTCTTTGCGGATATAGCCGCCGTATTGCTTCGAGAAGCGGTCGATTTTCTCCGCTAGATCTCCGCGATAGAACGATTCGGCATCCGTATCGGCGATCTCTTGAAGCGTCTTGGCATGATCCGGCAGACGCCACATTTGGCCGATCTTAGGTGCTTGACCTTCTGGCGAGAACACGCGGAACCACTCTTCAAACTGCTCGCCCTTCAGGTTCGCTTTGAAGATATCCGTCGCGCGCTTCCAATAGATGCCTGCGGAGATCGGGAAGCCGTTCGCCGCGTAATCAATCGCCGGCTGCAGCACTTCCTTGAGGGGCAGCTTACCGAACTTGCGGGATAGCTCTGCCCA
This sequence comes from Paenibacillus cremeus, assembly GCF_007786445.1. Lineage (GTDB taxonomy): Bacteria > Bacillota > Bacilli > Paenibacillales > NBRC-103111 > Paenibacillus_G > Paenibacillus_G cremeus. The sequence continues at coordinate 10,909 of NZ_VNJI01000053.1, forward strand.
GCTCGCCGGTGCACCCGGTACCGTCACCGGGATAAAGCCATACTTCGGAATTTCCTTCACGCCTGCAGTGTTCAGCGCGTCAACGGAAATGCTTTGCGGTGCAGCACCGCTGGAGTTTAGCCCGTGCAGCTTGCCTTGCGTCCAAACGAGGGCGAACGAATCGCCGCCAATTCCGTTAGCGCTTGGCTCGACCACCGTGAGTGCAGCCGCGGTAGCAATCGCCGCGTCGATGGCGTTGCCCCCTTTGCGCAAAATCGAGAGCCCCGCCTGCGCTGCAAGCGGCTGCGAGGTAGCTACCATCCCGTTACGCGCATACATCGGCGATCTGCGGGAGGCATAAGGATGATATCGTGCATCAAAGTTCATGAGATTGTTCTTCCTTTCAAACCAATATTCCGGATAAAACCAATCCGCCATACACAAATGCGCCTAGAATGACAAATGCGGGATGAATCTTCCCTTTGGTGAACGCCCAGAGCGATACCGCACCGATCCCTAGCGAGTGCCAAATCCCGATGGACGTATACGATACGTGCGCCAGCTCCCAGGTCATAGCGATCATCATCACGGCCAGCACCGGCTGCACCAGCAGCGACATGCCTTTTACCGCAGACGATTTACGGAAGCGATCCAACACTTTAAGCAGCACGATCAGGCCAATCGCCGAAGGCGCTACCGTCGCCAAGGTCGTGACGAGCAGCCCTACCCAGCCCGCCTGCTGATAGCCGACAAATGCGGCGATCTTGGTGGCGATCGGCCCCGGCAGCGCGTTGCCTACCGCAAGCACGTCAGCGAATTGAGCGGTCGTAAGCCAACCATAGTGATTGACCACCTCTTCTTGAATGAGTGGAATCGAGGACGGCCCACCGCCGTACCCGAGAATGTTCGCAACAAAAAATCCCCAAAACAGCTTGAGCAGTATCATGCGGATGCCCCCTTCTGTGCGGCTGCATCCTTAGCCTTGCTTCGCGACGCCATGAGTCTGAAATGAAACGCGCCATAGAGTAACGCGATAGCCACGACGATCCCCGGATGTACATCCAGCACCGACAGCAGCACGAACGCGATCACTCCAAAAATCAAGGCCCCGAGCTTTCCAAGCCCTTTGACCGACTTCGCAGCAAATTCGTACGCCATCTGCCCCAGCATCACGGCAATCACGGGTCGTACCGCCGCAATCATGCCCGCCACCACTGGCGAATGCTGCAGCATGTACAGAAAGCCCAGCAAGGCGATCATCGCCAAGCTGGTTGGGAGAATGTGAGCGAGAACGGCTACAACTGCTCCCATCGTTTTGTTTAACCGGTATCCGCAATAAGCGGCCATTTTCGGCGCAATCGGACCCGGCAAGGTGTTGGCAATGGCCAATATTTCGCCAAACTCGTTATCGTCCATCCATTGGTACTTCGTTACTGCTTCGTAACGGATCAGAGGGATTACGGAAGGCCCGCCGCCAAAGCCCAAGACGCCGGCTCGTGCCATGCCGATCGTGAGCTCTTTGTAAGTTTTCGTGCTCATAAGCTGCTAATCCCCTTACCACGCTCTTACAGCTTCATCCCCATTCGGCTCTTGTACCGGCGCAGCAGCAGCTGGCTGTCTACGCGCACAATCCCCGGCATGGCATAAAGCGTTTGGAGCAAAAAGTTTTCCATCTCGTGCATATTTCGAAATACGCCGTGCATATGCAGCGTACTCGGTCCCGACATATGATATAGGCTTGTTACTGGAGGTTCTTTGGACAGTTTCTCTGCGACCTCGTCCAAAAATCGCGGTTCAATATCCACGTTGAAAAATGCCGATACCTGGATTCCAACCTTCGCCGGATTGATGACCACGGTGAAGCGCTCGATGACTCCCTCCTCAATGAGGGTGGAGATCCGCTGCTGCACAGCGATCCGGGACAAACCGATTTTTTTGGCCAAATCGGTATACGAAATTCGGCTGTTCTCATGCAGCGCTTCTAATATTTGCTGGTCCACTTCATCCAATTCCATGGTCGGCATCACATTCTCTTCGGAATAGGCATAAACCATCGTAATACCTCCATTAAACTATCGTTTAAGCTTAGGGTCGAGCACTTCGCGAATACCGTCGCCAAGGAAGTTAAATCCGAGTACGACGAGGAAAATCGACATCCCCGGCCAAATCGCCAGTGTCGGTTCAATATTCAAGTAGCCCTGCGCAATATGCAGCATCGAGCCCCAGCTCGGCTCCTCAGGTCTGGCCCCAAGGCCCAAGTAGGACAAGCTCGCTTCGGCAATGATCGCCGCGGCCATGGACAACGTGATTTGCACCATCAGTGGAGCCATGGAATTCGGCAGCACGTGCAGGAACATGATCCGCCAATTGCGCGCGCCGATCGCTTTGGCCGCCTGGATGTACTCCAGGTTGCGAACGGTCAGCACCTGCGCTCGCGTGATCCGAACGAAGGCCGGCGTAAAGCCGATCCCGATCGCCACCATCGCGTTGAAAAAGCCGCCGCCAAGCGCCGCCGCCATCGCCAGCGCCAAAATCAGCGAAGGAAACGCCTGCATCGCATCGACCAGACGCATAACGACCCAATCGTCCCAGAAGCCCCGGAAGTAACCCGAAAGCAATCCGATCGGTACACCGATCACTACGGCAATGCCTACAGAGACGAGTGCCGCTTCCAGCGACAATCTAGCGCCATACAGCAAACGGGAGAAGGTATCTCGTCCGAGATCGTCCGTGCCCAGCCAATGATCACCACTCGGCTTCTGCAGCAGATCGGAGTAATTCTGGTTGAACGGGTCATGGGTGGCCAGAACGGGAGCAAAAATCGCCGCAATGACGAGCAAGCCAATAATAATCGCGCCGCATACAGCGAGGCGATTGCGAAGAAATCTGCGCAGCATGATCCGGCTGCGGCTCTCCGCTTTACCCAGCGTATCCTGGTTCGTAGGGGTATTCATACGGTTGCTTGGTTGGGAAAGGTTGGCACCTGCTTGCGTACTCATTTATTCGGACCCCTTCCCCATTTTGATTCTTGGATCAATTAATGCATACGCCAAATCAACAACAAGGTTCACGACAACGACCATTAACGCAGAGACGAGAATTGCGCCTTGTACGGTGACATAGTCACGACGGAAGATCGACTCGACAATCAATCGGCCAAAGCCCGGAATCGAGAAGATTTGTTCCGTGATGACCAGACCTCCGAGCAAACCGGCTACAATCAAGCCGCTGGTGGTTACAACAGGCACAAGCGCGTTTTTCAGCGCGTGGCCGAGCACGACCGCACGCTCTTTCAGCCCTTTGGAGTACGCCGTACGGACGAAATCCGCATGCATCACTTCCAGCAGGCTGCTGCGCAGCATCCGCATCAGTACTGCCGACTCCCTGAGGCCTGTAGCTACAATCGGCATGATCATCGCAGACAGGTTGCCCAGCGGGTCCTCCGAGAACGGAACATAGCCCGAGGCAGGAAGCCAGCCCAGCTGAACCGAGAAAAAGACGATCATCATCATTCCCAGCCAAAAGTGAGGAATCGACATGCCGCCGAGCGCCAAAATGGTGCTGAGATAATCGACCCATTTGCCTTGACGGGTTGCAGATAAGATCCCGGCTGGAACCGCGATCAGCAGCGAGACGATGAAGGTACCGATTGTCAGCTCAAGCGTTGCCGGAAAGCGTTGCGTGATGAGCTCCCATACCGGTGAGCGATCGACGAGCGAGCGCCCCAGGTTTCCCTGGAGCACTCCTCCCATCCAATCGAGATATTGAATCACGATAGGCTTGTTTAAGCCAAGCTCGTCACGCAAAGCCGCCACCGCATCCGGCGTCGCTTCTTGTCCCAGAATGACCGTTGCCGGATCGCCCGGAAGCATATGAAGTAATGAAAAGACCATTATTGTTACAATGAAGATGACAGGAACGGCCATTAGCAGACGCCTGACTAAAAAAGCCATACGGATTCTCCTTACTTACTGATAGTTGCCGTACGGACCAAGCCGTCCGGAATGTACGCGAAGCCTTGTACCCCTTTGGAAATACCGAATACGTTGTTGGAGTGCCACAGGTAAACATATTCGTCGTCGTCGTTCAAAACCTTCATCAGATCGTTGTAAATCGTTTTACGTTTCGCCTCGTCGCCTTCGGCACGACCCGCTTTCAGCAGCTTGTCCACTTCTGGGTTGCTGTACTGGGAGTAGTTGTTGGAAGCGCCGGTGAAGGCAAAGTCAAAGATGTTTTGGTCCGGATCCGGTCTTCCGCTCCAGCCTAATTGGGCGGATTCGTGGTTGCCGCTCTTCGCTTGCTCCAGCAAAGTACCGAATTCCACTTTTTCCAGGTTCACAGTGATGCCTGCAGGCTTCAGCATGCTTTGTACCATTTCGCCCACTTGCTGGTTCGTCGGCGTCGTTCCGATTTTAAGCGTGAAGGAGAAGCCATCCGGCTTGCCTGCTTTTTTCAACAGCTCTTTCGCTTTCTCGACATTTGGTTTTGCAGCTTTATCCGAATCGCCATAAGAGAAGTGAGACGGTGCATACGGGGAATGTGCAGGCGTACCCGCTCCGTTCAGTGCTACCTTGATCAATGCGTCACGGTCAATCATCAGATCCACGGCTTGACGCAGCTCTTTGTTATTGAACGGCGCTTTGGACGTATTCAAGTGAATCCCTTGGTAGCCTTGGCCCGCCAGGTTCATGACCTTAATGTTTTGATCGTTAGCCATGTTCGTGATTTCTTTATAAGGGAAGTTCGTCATGATATCGACTTGCCCGCTCTTCTGGTTGGTCAAACCAACGTTGGAGTCCGTGAACACTTTGTACACGACTTTATCCAGGTATGGCTGCCCTTTCACCCAGTAGTTCGGGTTTTTCTCCAGCGTTACGGACGTGCCCTTCACGCGCTCTTTATATACGAAAGGACCTGTACCCACTGGGTGGTTAAGGAAGTCTTCGCCGTATTTTTTCACCGCATCAGGAGATACGATCATCCCGGCACGGTCTGTCAAAACCGACAAGAATGGTGCAAACGGGTTTTTCAATGTAACTACTACTGTATAAGGATCTGAAACGGTTACCTTGTCCACTTCGGAAAGCTCACCGCGGCGAACGGAGTTCTTTTCCATGTTGCGATCGAACGTGAATTTTACCGCGTCAGCGTTGAAGTCCGTACCATCCTGGAATTTTACGCCTTGGCGCAATTTGAAGGTATACGTTTTTTGGTCTGGGGAAATTTCCCATTTTTCAGCCAGCATCGGAATGATTTTCCCGTTGGCATCCGTATCTACTAATTTGTCGAAAATACTTTGAAACACTTGACGGTCTACTAGAGCAGTCGAAAGGGATGGATCCAGCTTCGGCGGATCCGCATTAATCTCAATGCTGAGCGTACCTCCGGCTTTAGGCGCTGTTGTCGCAGCAGCCTTGGTATCAGTTGATGCAGGTTTGGTAGTAGAGGCGGCCTTATTGCTGCTGCAGCCTGCTGCAACCATAGTAAGTGCCAGTAATGCGCTTAACCCCCAGCGAAACGATTTCTTCATTGCTTTACCTCCTTAAAGTAGTTGAATAACCAAATTATTACTTAACAATCCGAAAGCTTTTCTCTTTGGTCGCTTTCGTTTTGTATACTATACGACGAAAAACTACCAAATTCAACAATAAAATTAACCATTGACTAAACAAAAGGTTTCTGAGAAAGTAGATAATAAAAAAAAGCAAGTGGTAATCGCTTCCCATCGCTATATTACAGGGAGAAATGAGGGTCTTCGATGTCTAATTTGCTCGAAATTCGTCAGCTTAAGAATCATTTTATTAGCGAGGGACGCGTCATTCCCGCTGTCAACGGTGTCAGCCTAACCTTACAAAAGGGTGAAACCCTGGGGATTGTTGGTGAATCCGGCTGCGGAAAAAGCGTTACGTCTCTTACCATAATGGGTTTATTGCCTAAGGGCGGGAAACGAATAACCGATGGGGAAATCCTGTATAAAGGACGCAACCTGCTGAACGTACCGGAAGAAGAAATGCAGCGCATTCGCGGGAACGAAATCGCGATGATTTTTCAAGAGCCGATGACGTCGCTGAATCCCGTGTACACGATCGGCAAGCAGCTGAGCGAGATGGTCATGCTGCACCGGGGCTACAATAAAGCACAAGCCCGCGAGCACGCCATTCAGATGTTGAAAAAGGTGAACATTCCGCGCGCCGAAGCGATTGTGGACGAGTATCCGCACCAGCTGTCCGGCGGGATGCGCCAACGCGTGATGATCGCCATGGCGATGTCCTGCGATCCGGAGCTGCTCATTGCCGATGAGCCGACCACCGCGCTCGATGTGACCATTCAGGCGCAAATTCTGGATTTGATGCGCGAGCTGCGCAGCAAGCAAGGTACCTCCATCCTGCTGATTACGCATGACCTGGGCGTTGTGGCTGAGATGTGCCAGCGCGTCGTTGTCATGTACGCAGGACAAGTCGTGGAGCAGGCGGATGTGATCTCCCTGTTCGAAACCCCTTCGCATCCGTACACGCAAGGTCTGCTGGAATCTATGCCGAAGCTGGGCGAAGACAGCAAATGGCTCAAATCGATTCCCGGTAACGTTCCGCTGCCTGGCAGCGTGAAGCAGGGATGCCATTTTGCATCGCGTTGTCCGTTCGTCGAGTCCAGATGTCTGCAGGAGGCGCCGCCTCTGTTCGCTCTGGAGAACGGCCAGCTCAGCCGCTGCTGGATTCATGAAAACGCCGCTAAGGAGGTCGCAGCCCGGTGAACAATCTATTAGAAATTAAAGGTCTCAAAAAATATTTTCCGATTAAATCCGGCGGCTTCGGGCGTACCACGCGCTTTGTCAAGGCGGTCGACGATGTATCTTTTGAGGTAAAGGAAGGCGAAACGCTGGGGATCGTTGGCGAGTCCGGCTGCGGAAAGTCGACCACCGGCCGTTCAATCATCCAACTGATTGAGCCATCGGAAGGGACCGTGCTGTTTCAAGGCAAAGACATGACGAAGCTCAAGGGCGGCGAACTGCGCGCCATGCGCCGCGATTTGCAGATCATTTTCCAGGATCCCTACGCGTCGTTGAACCCTCGGATGACGGTCGGGGCGATTCTCGAGGAGCCGCTGATCATTCACGGGCTGGGCTCCGCCGCCGAGCGCAAGCAGCGCGTGCTGGAAATTCTCAATATCGTCGGGCTGACGCCTCATCATTACAACCGCTATCCGCACGAGTTTTCCGGCGGCCAGCGTCAGCGGATCGGGATCGCCCGGGCGCTGATTACCAGACCTAAGCTGATCGTAGCGGACGAGCCGGTGTCGGCGCTGGACGTTTCGATCCAATCGCAGATCCTCAATCTAATGAAAGAACTGCAAGAGCAGTTTAAGCTGACCTACATTTTCATCTCCCACGATTTGTCTGTCGTACGCCATATCAGCGACCGCGTAGGCGTGATGTATCTCGGTCGCTTGGTGGAGTTGGCAGATAAGCACGAGCTGTACAGCAACCCGCAGCATCCATACACTCAAGCGCTGCTGTCGGCGGTGCCGCATCCGGATCCGCGCAAAACGCCGGAGCGCATCATCTTGACCGGCGACGTGCCGAGCCCGGCGAATCCGCCTTCGGGCTGCGCCTTCCACACGCGCTGCTCCGCTTGCATGGACATCTGCAAGACAGAACGTCCGCAGATGAAGAAAACCAAGGACGGCCATGCTGTGGCATGTCATTTGTATTAAAGCAACGCCAAAAAGGATCAACCAGACAACATCTGGTTGATCCTTTTTGGCGTTGTGGGGCGACGCGGAGTTTCCGCGCGTTGCACGTCGGGCTTGGCGCCGCTGCGGCGCTCCAACGCGGGTTTTCCGCGTTGCATGCCCTATCCCCCGCAGACCTGCGGGGGTGGCATCACGACGAACGTCGCGCGGCTCCGCTCGAAATATCGATCGCCGACGATGACACCCTCCTCGTTGCAGATTCGAATCAGGCCGCCGTGCAGATAGGTTTTTTGCTCCGCATCTAGGACCATAACATATTCCCCGAACAAAACCGCGTTGCTGAATTCGCAATCATGCGTTAATACTTTCACACCCGACCCCCAAGTCTGCGTACATGCATCCACATGGAATATGAACCTTTTTTAGTCCATCATACCTGTACCTAGACTTCCGGAGCGTCGAATTTTGTCTATCTTTATATAAAATCATTTTTACCAACGGCGTCAGCTTAACTCCGCCTCGAGCTTTTCCACCAAATCGAGAAGCTCCATGGGCGTATTAATCGTGTAATCCGGCTTTTCACTCTCGTCCGCAGGTGTTTTCGGATACCGGGGTGTCCAGGCCAAATGAACGCTTGTGATGCCAAATTCATTCGCACCTTTGACATCGCGGCTCAGGTTGTTGCCGACCATAATAATGCGGCCGTAATCCGCTTCGCTAAGATCAAGGGCACCAACCGCGGCCTTAAACATCCGGCGGTCCGGCTTGCTGACCTTCATGCACTCCGAGTAAATCATCGCGGAAAAACAATCGTATATGCCGTTTTGGACCAGCATATTTTTGAACGATTGCGCCAGTCCATCGGCCACTAAGGCCAGGGTATATCCACGCTCATATAAGTTTTTGACCATCGTATCGGCGCCCGGGATCACATTTGCCCTCAAGACGACTTGCTCGTCGTCCCGAATCTCCGTGCCCTCATCAATAATGGTATCGCCGCTATCGAGAAAAATAATCAGCTTTTTTTCGCTCATCGTCGCAAATCTCCTTAATAATCAAATTTTGGGTAAACTACAGGTTAATTGGCCGTTCAGAAGGAATTCACAGCTTCATCAATGCTGCTCTTGTATAAGAAGTGTAGTGATCGATTCTTTATTTGCGATTAATTCATCTGCAAGCTTTCCGCAAAAGCGCAGTCTATACCTAATATCATTTTTCGTTCGGTTCAATACAACAGCGGCAATGCTTCCATCCGGGTTTTTAAAGGCGGTTACCTCCAAATCTCCGCGATAAGTCGAGTGCCCGATGCGCTTTGCGCCCGGCCTGATGTATTTGCTGAAATGGCCTAAATAAGTATGGGAAAGCTGTACTTCATACATGTCGTTTTGAACGTCGCACATGATGGGGGCAATGGCTAGATTGTTGACGTGGTTTGGACCTCCGTCTTTGTCCAGAGCCAAATTCCAATCCATAGCAGCATGCATGCCAGCGTTGAAATTGCCGATCATCTGATGTGCGTACGCTTGCGCATGATCGAGTTGGTCAATACCCTCGCTTGGAATGTACTCGAATGCGCCTTCGCTGAAAATCAGCTTCTTGCCAGGGAAACATCTTGAAACAAGAGCCACCGCTTCAAAATGATCCCCCGAATACCAGTGGAACGCCACACCTCCCACATATTTATCGGCCTCTTTATCAGCGAGTGCTTCACTCATACGCTCAAACACGCGCTCTTTATTATGATCCCACACCAATATCTGAACATCGTGAGCACCCGCTTCTTCCATGGCCGGACCCAAGTAGTCTCTGACAAACTCCATTTCCTCTTGACCGCTGTACACACACGAATCCCATTTTTGAGTGGCGTTAGCCTCGTTTTGGACACTAAGCATAGTGATGTTTATACCCATATCCCAGTATGCTTTAACGTATTTTGCCATATATTGGCCCCACATGGTACGATACTCCGGCAGCAGCTTTCCACCGCCGTTTTTTTGCTTATTCGTTTTCATAAAAGCTGGTGGCGACCATGGGGAAAGTAAAAACTGCAGTTCTTCTTTTCCGTTTTGCTGCGCCATTCTAACTAGCGGGAGAATATACTCTTCATCCCTTGCCAGCGAAAACGTCTTGAGCTCGAAATCGTTCGGGTCCGTTATAGCGGAATAGTTTCCAAGGGCAAAATCGCAGCTGTCCAAATGAAGGCGGCATGTCGTATAACCAATTCCACTGGAGCCGAAATAGCTCTCAATAATCTCGTGTCGGGATTTTTCACTCATTTTGCTGAGAACGTAGCCAGACGCCTCTGTGAAAGCGCCTCCAAATCCGATAATCTCTTGGAACTCAACCTGCGGATAAATGTTGACAACTCTGTTTTCTACAGATATGTCGTCCTGAATCCATTGCACGTCCCGCTCGGTTGTTTTTTTAACTTTTCCGTCATAGGTCGTTGTTATCATTTTCATATAATCATCTCCTTATAGCTTAAGAAGGACTTTGATTAACGAAGGATCTTGCTTTTCAATGAGCCGCAATGCTTTCTCATAATCTTGCAATGCAAACTCGTGTATAATCAGATCGGTGCTGCGCGATCGCTTGTGCATTGCCAGACGCCTCCTCGATAGCGGTAAACCCTTCGCCATTGGTACAGTCCATGGCACGTTCCAAATAATCTTCCTTGGAAATATCGATGATGTGGTCAGCACCAAGCTTCAACCCTAATGCTAACCGATTTGGTTGAAAACCAATCAGCACGACTTTGCGAACACCACATACCTTGGCCATTGCTGTCGTCAATAAGCCTATCGGTCCCGGTCCAATGATAGCCAATGTATCGCCGGGTGTAATTTTAATTTTCTCCAGACCCCTGAATGCAATTGCCGCGGGTTCAATCAAACAGGCCTGTTCAAAAGGAATTTCCGGATAGGACCCCCTTTATGACAATCATTCCCCAGACATAATAGCGCCTTCATTTGGCTGGTAATCCGAACCGTTTTCATCACACTTCACGCACCCGTAAATGAAACTACGATAGGAATGGTTTCCGATTCCTTCCTTAGGCAAATGAACTGGATAATTGTATATTTACTTGCCATATCTCTTCCCATACTCATGAAGCGATGTTACGGATGAGCCTTATGTGTGCAGATGAGGTAATCCGATCTGCTAACGGCGAGCCGCCATTACATCCCATACTTGCTATTTGAAAGTGGTTTTCACCGTAATTCCATAAACCAGTGGCGTAAACAGAGTTTCGCCAGGACCAACCAACTGCATTTTAATGCGGTTTAGTTTCTTAGTTGGATTGATCGAACATGTCTGCCAGCAGATTTGATAATGCTCCCAATCCTGTTCATAAGTCAGTTCTATGACTCGGAATGCGTTGACTGATATCGGGTTCATACGTGAACCATCGCAAAGCATACTTGCAGATGAAAAATCAATTCCATTTTTCAATTCAAACAAATCAGTACCACCGTCTTCATAAACAAATTCATAATTCATCACGGGATCGCCATACTTCCCTAGCGCGGGATATCCCTCGCAATAGGTTACATGCCCGAAGAAAAATACTTCTGAGACCATTTCATTCACAATAACCTCGGCACACTCATAATCCCTTGAGAAGACAAGCGGCTGCCCCTTCTCCAGGCAGACCGGAATCCGTCCAATGGATTCGATTTTCTGCGGGATCACAGGACCTATGCTTTTTACATAGCTGTGATGACCGGCGCGGGACCGGCGGGCTGTGTTTTTCAATACCTGTTCCCAAGCAAATTGCTGCTCGGAGGATTGCAGCAGATTCACCAAGCTCAGGGCTTTCATATTGCGGTTGTCGAACGGGAAATTCGGCTCGATGATCTTACAATTGCAAATCAACTGCGCAGGTGCGGAGGACGACATCAACGCAACCGGTGGCGCGGGCTCGTCGATCAGCCGGAATAAGTCGCTCATTTGATTGTACATTGGCTTTATGTTGCGTTCGTTATCCACCAGTCCATCGCTAAGCTGACCGTCAACAACACCAGGCAGGCCGCGGTAAAACTGGTAGATATCTTGGAACTGCCACCAGGCGATTCCTGCCAAATTCGGTTCGGGGCTGCGGTTATGCATAAATTTCACGAAATCCCGTTTAAATCCGTTGATCAGATTGACATTGTTATGGATAAACCAGCCGCCCCATTCGGTGAAGACCAGAGGTTTGTCCTTAAAACAACGGCAGGCATCCTCAACCGACAGCGGACGATCGCCGCCGATGTATTTAGGCCGGTATCCATAGGCGTGGTAGGTATAGAAATCGAGGCCCTGCTCATCAAAATAGTTCTTGGTGTCGTCTATGTCCATACAGTTTGCCGCTGAAACCAATCTTGTCGGATCCAGGTCACGACAGACCTTCTTCCCACGTGACGGATAATCGCCGGCAAAACGGCATTCGTTGAACAACAGCCAGAAGATCAGGCAGGCGCGGTTACGGTCGCGGTGAACTGTGCGCGATAAGATTTCCAGCGCCTTTTCTTCCATTCGCCCGCTGCGAAAATCCGACCACCACAAGCCCGGTTCCTCGCTGACCATAATGCCCATGCGATCGGCAACCTCAAGCGTGTATTCGTTATGCGGATAGTGAACCAGGCGCACATAATTCGCGCCAAGCTGTTTGATCAAACGGAAGTCACGCTCAATCTGCTCTTTCGAGAGGGTAAACCCTTGATGCTCGCCCCACATTTCATGGCGGCAGATTCCTTTCAAAACGGTGTCCTTGCCGTTTAGATAAAATCTTGTTCCGACTGCTTTAAATTCCCGGAATCCGATGGTTTCCGTTTTTCGGTCGACAATAGCATTGTTTTTCATCACTCTGATTTTCAATTCACAGATATTTGGCAATTCCGGCGACCAAAGCGGCGGCGCGACGGCATGAAAACGGAATGGAATCTCATTTCGTCCTTCTTTGATATCGATTCCTGTGTTACCTGATAAATAGACAGAGTTGTTATAAATGATTTCGTAGCAAACATCCGCATTGCAGGGCGTAAACGGATTTTCAATCCATACCTTCAATTCGCAGTCAGCCGCCGTGTAATCCCCGTTGAAATGCGTAATCCATTGCGTTTCCAAGACATACGCATCGTCATAGCAATAAAGGAAAACATCTCTCGAAATGCCGCCGTAGTCTTCCCAACCGCTTGTGGGGCCAAACTCCGCTGTGATGTCTTGCACCAGTACAGTGATATGGTTTGTGCCAGTTTTTATGTAATCGGTGATATCGAATTCATAGCGACAGTAGGGGAACATTTCACCGATATCGACCGAATTGACCCATACATGGCCTTCATAGTGAATTCCCTCAAACCGCAGCACTACTTTTTGATGGGTTGGTAAATTTAAAATCTCAAAGTCTTTTTCATAATACGCATCGCCAACACAATGATAGCACGATGGGACAGTAATTTTCTGATTTTGTCCGCCCGGGATGTGCCAATCCCATAGGCCGCTTAATAATATCGAAGTCTTCATTTATTTCACCCTCTTTCCTCATTTTATCTGCCTCCCATAACGTTTGCTAACATAAGCAAACAGCTTCTTTCTCATTGAAAGAAGCTCTTAAGCCCGACCCTGAAGACAAGTGAGGGAGTAAATCATTTTTACTTTTTAATTTCCTCAAGAGGCATATGGCGTCCGTAAAAGGTTTTTTCTCTTTGAATCGGAGCTGTCCATTTAACAGCATTGGCAATTACGCGATGAACATCTTTGTTGTGATAGGTTGGATATGTCTCGTGGCCTGGCCGGAAATAAAAGATTTTCCCTTGACCGCGACGATAGGTGCATCCGCTGCGGAACACCTCTCCTCCCTGAAACCAACTGACGAGGATTAATTCCTCCGGTGCGGGAATATCGAAATGCTCTCCGTACATTTCCTCCTCCTCTAACTCGATAAAGGGTCCAATTCCCTCTACGATCGGATGGGATGGATCTATGACCCATAGTCGCTCTTTCTCATCCGCTTCTCTCCAAAGCAGATCGCAGGAAGTGCCCATCAATTTGCGGAACAACTTGGAATGATGACCTGAGTGCAGTACGATTAGCCCCATCCCATTATGTACACGGTTACAAATGCGATCAACGACGTGATCCTGAAAGCCCTTATGATCTGCGTGTCCCCAATAAATAAGGACATCCGTTTGATCCAGCTTTTCTTGGGTTAAACCATGCTCAGGCTCATTGAAGGTCGCAAAACTAATCTCAAAGCCATCCTGGCTAATACCGTCAGCAATGGCTCCGTGTATGCCTTTGGGATAGATCCGGGCTACCTTCTCTTTTCTTTGCTCTACAAGAAATTCGTTCCAAATGGTTACTCTGATCATATAAGTCCTCCCTTATTATAATCGATTAAAATGATAAACTTCTCGTCACTCCGTCTTCTGATGAGTCTATGATCGCTTGCAGCACTTGTTGATTACGGTAACCGTCCATAATTGTCGGGACCGAAGTAGATTTCCTTTGCTCCAAATAATCCACAAAATCCTGCAGCATGGGCTTCACCGATTTCTCATCCAAGTGTATGACGGTCTCGGTTAGTTGTAGATTTTCGCCTGCTCTAAGCGTTAAATGAACTTCATTAGGCCGTTCGACTGAAATTCGGACCGTACCCAAATCGCCAAATAGGGTAACGTCAAATTGATTGCGTGTACCGATCGCATTTTTATGGGTATAAAAAGACCCCATCACTCCACCTTCAAGTACACACTGGAAGCCGGTAAAATCATCCACATCTACTTGGGCATACTCTCCAGTCCGCTTATCCATTCGGCGATCTGTAAACGTACTCATCATTCCAGACACCTGCGTAAATTCTCCAACAAAGAAACGTGCCGCATCTACCATATGTGAGCCTATATCCGCTAATATTCCTGATCCGGCCATAGCCTTATTAAATCGCCATGTGTACTCCTTATTAAACATAGGTGCGTTTTCCTCTTGCAGATAATGTGCAGCGATATGCCGAATACGGCCTAACGTACCATTCGTAACGAGCTGCTTCACGTATTGAAAGCAAGGTCTGTACCGATATGAAAATCCAATCATGCAGGGGATCGGATTTTTTTCATATAAGCTTACTAATTCGTCAGCCTCTTCCATGGTTCGGGTAAAAGGCTTCTCAGAAAATATAGGCTTGCCGTATTCAATCGCTAATTTTAAGATGTCAAAATGGAATTTATTCGAGACACCTGAAATGATAAAGTCGATTTCAGAATCGGCTATAATCGCTTGAAAATCGCTGTATCGCTTCTCAGGTGGTAAATTCAGACGATCCCCAACCTGTTCGACCGCGTTCGCATTCACATCGCATATGGCGGCAACTTTTGTATTGGTAATTTTCGCAAGATGGTTCATATGGGAAGCGCCGATAGCGCCCAAGCCAATAATGCCTACATTCCACGTTTTATTCGTCATCCTGCTCTCTCCCTTAATTGTGCTTTTCCTTATGATCTATCGTTGACACCGAATTTCGTTCAATAATTTTGCCTTCAACAATGATATTTCCAGAAAAATCACCTTGCAGCACACCTAATTGATGCATTAACAAGCGTACCGATTGAGCCCCTAGTTCCGATGGCTGCAAATCCATGCTAGTCAAAGCTGGATTCGATTGCACCATCATCGAGTGATCACCACATACCACGAATAAAGAGACATCCCCTGGAACACTGAGATTGAGATCCTTGAGCGCTTTGAGAACACTGAATGCGGTACGTTCATCATCTGCAATAATGGCGGTTACTTTCTTCTTCTGCTTACCGAGAATAAGTATTGTCTCTTCATAGCCATAATCCATATATTCACTTGAATCCAGGTCAGGCTTATGATGTATCATGTGTTCCTCAACGTCCAGCCCATGATCTTTCATTGCATGAATAAAGCTCGCTTTTCGATCGATGGACACGGTCATGAGTTCACTCGCATTCAAAAACATGATATCTTTATGGCCTTTGCTTATTAAATACTCGCAAATGTTGTACATGATCTGATGATTATCGTTATCTACGCTTGTAAAGTGTTCAATATTCTCATTCATCACGTGCCCTACAGTAACAAAAGGGATCTGTCCCAAATGCATTTGGTTGATACGTTCATCATTTGCTGTTGGCCTCATAACGACAGCACCATCGATCGGATAACTCGTCAAAAACGGTGTTTTGACCTCCTGTGAAGGAATGATATCTAGCAAAACCCTATATCCATAATAAGCTGCTTCCAGAATGACCCCGTTGATAAACTGCATATGAAACGCGGTAAAAAAGAAGCTGCCATATGGGATGGTTAATCCAATCGCCATTGTTTTCTTGGTAACCAAGCTTCTTGCAGTATGATTAGGGACATAATTTAATTGTTTAGAAACACGCATTACACGCTCTCTGATTTCGTCGCTGGTCGGTCTTTTTTGGCTAAAGACATTGGAAACGGTCCCTTTTGAAACCCTCGCCAGCCTTGCAACATCATCAATTTTTGCCATGTCCGGATTTACATCCCTTCATTACTGGACTACACCTCTTAAATCTAAATGGTCTGCATAATGACACGCCGCGTAGTGATTGTTGCCTATATGCTGCAGCTCTGGTTCTTGCTGAATACACTTGTCCGTCTTATACAGACATCTTGGGTGGAAGTGACATCCGCTCGGCGGGTTAGCCGGATTCGGCACTTCGCCTTCGAGTATAATTCGATCTTTCTTATATTCCGGATCAGGCTCAGGTACTGCAGATAAGAGCGCCTCCGTATACGGATGCTTGGGATTATCGAATAGCGCGTCCACATGTGCTAATTCTACGATTTTTCCCAAGTGCATCACGGCTACCCTATCGGATATGTTTTGGACAATAGATAAATCATGGGAGATGAAAATATACGTGATTTGCAGTTGCTTCTGCAGGTCTTTCAACAAATTAATAATTTGCGCTTTAATCGAGACATCCAAGGCGGACACGGACTCATCGCAGACGATTAGGCGAGGCTGAGAAACGAGCGCCCTTGCAATCGCGATACGCTGTCTTTGCCCTCCGGAAAAGGCATGAGGATAACGTCTAAGGTAACTGACATTTAAACCGGTTTTTTCTGCAATTAAAGTCACTTTTTCATCGAGTTCCGTTTTTGTCAGCTTAAAGTTGGCTTTCAGCGGTTCCGCAATAATATCATACACACTCATTCTCGGGCTTAGTGACGAATAAGGATCTTGAAAAATCATTTGAATGTCTTTTCTGTACTTCTTGAATTCCTTACCTCGAAGGCCCAGAAAATTAACCTGATCTTCAGATTCTGTGTGGTAAATGACTTCCCCTGAAGTGGCTTCCACGCCCCTCACAATACATCTGCCCAGCGTTGTTTTTCCGCAGCCTGATTCACCGACAATACTTAGCGTCTCGCCTTCCATAAGCTCAAAAGAGATATTGCTCAAAACACGAATGGAGGTAAGCTTATTAAACAGCTTTTTATCGGATTTCACATAAAAATCCTTATTTAGATTTTTTACAGCCAGTATCTTTTTTGTCATCCTTATTTCCCCTCACCTTCATCCGCATAAAGGAAGCATCTGACCATATGGTTATCGGATATTTGTGTTTTGGGTACGGCTCTTGTGTTGCATATGCCGTCGATTCGATCCTTGCATCGATCATAAAATCCGCACATGGGAGGCATATTGATCGGAATGGGAACCGTTCCTTCAATAGATTCCAGCCGTGCATTTCGATTTCCACCTAATCTCGGCATTGATCTGAGCAAGCCTTTTGTATACGGGTGTTTTGGATTTTTAAAAATTTCCCCCACTGTCGATTGCTCGACAATTTTCCCCAAATACATGACCGCCACTTCGTCGCACATTTCTGCAATGATGCCTAGATCATGCGTCACTAGCAAAATGGCCATGCCAAATTCCTTCTGAAGTCCCTTCATAAGCTCCATGACTTGCGCTTGAATCGTAACATCCAGCGCTGTCGTAGGCTCGTCGGCAATGAGCAATTCCGGATTACAAGACAAGGCCATCGAGATCATCGCCCGCTGACGCATACCGCCGGAAAATTCATGCGGGTATTGATTGAACCGCTTCTCTTCATCAGAAATTCCCACTTTACTGAGCATTTCCAGCGCAATCCTTTTAGCTTCTTTTTTATCCTTGGTGCGATGGATGAGAATCGATTCCATGATCTGGTTGCCAATCGTATACATCGGCGAAAATGCTGTCATTGGTTCTTGAAAAATCATAGCGATTTTTCTGCCGCGAATGGATCGTATCTGTTTGCCGCGTGGATTTAATTTTAACAAGTCCACGTTTTCAGAATCAGAATGATATAAAATATTGCCCGTGGCTTCGCACTCTTTGGGATTGATACTGATAATGGCTCTGCTCGTTAAACTTTTCCCGCAGCCCGACTCCCCAACAAGACCTAATGTTTTACCCTTTTTGATTTCGAAATCAACACCATCAACGGCCCTCATGAGCCCATTGTCCATCTGAATTTGTATCTTTAGGTCTTGAACGGAGAGAAGCGGCGCTTCTGCTTGTGAAGCTTGCGATGTCATACGGTCCCCTCGCTTTACTCTAATTTGTTATTAGATTATCTTTTGTATGGATCCGCAGCATCGCGTAACCCGTCACCTAAAAAATTAAAGGCTAATACGGCAATAACAACAAAACCCAACGGTATCAATTTCCATGGGTATAAAGCCACATTGTCGATATGTTGAGCTTCCTGAAGCAGAACTCCCCAGCTTGTGGCAGGCGAACGAATACCGAGTCCAAGGAAACTCATCGCTGTCTCGCCCAGAATCATACCAGGAATGGCTAGCGTCGTGGCTACGACCAAATAGCTGATAAAACCTGGGATGAGATGTTTCATAATAATCTTCGCATCGCTTACACCGGCAATTTTGGCAGCTAATACATATTCTTCATTTTTTAACGAGATAAACTTACCCCTGGCAATTCTAGCCAGACTGGTCCACTCAATAAATGCGAAAATAATGACAATATAAATATACATCGTCACTACAGGTACGCGCGGTGGTATTGCAGCAGATAGCGCCATCCATAGTGGAAGGGTAGGGAAGGAACGAATAATTTCAATGAGCCGCTGAATGACAGTATCAATCCAACCACCGAAGTAGCCGGAGATCCCTCCGAGCAATAAACCCAAGGCAAAGCTAATGGATACCCCAAGCAGAGGAATACTTAATGAAATTTGACTTCCTATGAGGATACGCGAAAATAAATCTCTCCCCATGCCATCTGTGCCAAATATAAATACACGTCCGGGTTCATCTACGCCAAACAAATGTATATTGGTTGAAAATAAGCCAAGAAGCTTATATTTTTCACCCTCAACAAAAAATTTGACGGAAAAGCGGACCTTCTCGTCAGGTTCAAATATTTTCCTTAACGTAACCTTGTCCCTGCCTGATTTTAAATCATATACCAATGGCAGAAGGTGAAACTTGCCTTCTGCATCTTTGAAGCTCAGCTTTGCCGGCGGCGCATTGACATATTTACTGTCATAGCTCTCTAAGCCATAAGGCGCTACGAATTGGGCAAAGATCGCCGTAATATAGAACAAGGCCAGTATAAACAAGCTGATCCGAGCTAATTTGTGCTGCTTTAGCTTACGATATATGAGACTCCATTGCGAACTGTAGTTTGCGTCGTTATTTTTTTTCCGCTTTAGTAGGCCCAGTAACTGTTTTTCTGCTATCGGTATCGTTTTCATAGATCACATACCTCTGAACGCTGTGCGAATTTTTGGATCCAGCCATGCCAATAAAATATCGGAAATTAATGTCCCTATAACCGTTAACACGGCCATGAACAATAACCATGTGCCAGCGAGGTACATATCCTGCGCTAATAAGGCGCTATACATGACAGGGCCTTGAATGGGCAGATTTAAAACGATTGCCGTAATCGTCGAACCTGTAAATACAGATGTAAGTGACCATCCGATGGTACTAACGATAGGATTCATAGCTGCGCGTGTTGGATATTTTAGCAATATTTTTGTTTCGGATAAGCCTTTCGATCTTGCTGTCACCACATTAGGTTTATTCAATTCGTCCAGCATTTGACCTCTCATCACACGGATCAGCTCTGCTGTGTTCCCCAGACCAATGACAATAACCGGAATGATCATATGCTTCAATAAGTCAAGGACTTTGTCCATGGACCAGGCGGCATTGACATATTTACTTGAAAAAAGACCTACCAGCGGATCCCCAAAATACATATAAGAGAGGTACATTAAAATAATAGCTAATAAGAAATGCGGTGTAGCCATGCCGAGAAAACCTAACGCTGAATAAATGTAGTCTGCGACTGAATACTGCCTTACCGCACAATAAATACCAATAGGAATAGCTATGGCGTACGTAAAAGCCATAGTGACGATAGAGACGATTAACGTCAACGCCATGTATTGTTGGATGACGGCCAAGACAGGCTTATTAAAGCTAAATGAATACCCAAAGTCAAAATGCAAAATAATACCTTTCATCCATACTAGATACTGGATAAACCATGATCGATCTAATCCTAAGCTTGCTCTCATTACATCCATATCATGTTGTGTCATAACTTCACCGGCCGAAGACATCTTCGCCGCATAAGTCGAAACAAAGTCACCGGGTGGGAGCTGAATGATGTAGAATACGATCATCGAAATGAACAGCACGACAGGTATGGCCAAAAGGATTCTTCTAATAGCATATTGGAGCATCCCGATCCTATCCTCTCCGGTTAATTCAAAAGTGCCTTTTAAAATAAGGATGGGGGAAGTTGAATTCCCCCATTATTATTTTAAAAACTAGCTTATTGTTTGATATAGAATTGAGCTGGATGACCGTGCCCAATACTGCGGAATTCATCTGCATAGACCAGGTCCTTAGGTACGTTACCCATTTTATTCGATACGACGAACAGCTTTGGTGTTGGGCCAGCATAGCCAATAACCCACTGATTCTTTTGATGAAGCTTAATGATTTCATTACTCCATTTATTAATTTCCTCTTTGCTTGTAGCTGCTTTGACTTTGTTCCAGTAGTCCAAAATCAACGCGACATCTCCATCGGGTTTAACGCCTTCTTTCCCTTTCGATTGAGTGTACAAGGCATAATGGCCGAACCATGGCGTCAATACTCGCAGAGGCACTAATGTATCAGGTCTTAAAGCTACATTAACGACAGAAATATTTTCTGTAGTTGCTGGAATCTTATTGGCATATTTGAGATCGTGGTGCGTACCTGCATCCACAACTTTTAAGTCCACCTTCAGGCCGACTTTCTCATAGTATTTTTTCACTAATTCCAGGAAAGGTGCTGTGTTCAAATCCTGCTCAATTATGGTGATCGTTAAATCAGAGCCGTCAGCGTTCAAACGGAAATTGTTTTTGTCCCGTTTCGTCAGACCGATTTCATCCAAAAGTTGATTCGCACGTGCTGGATCGAATTTAACCCATTGATCCGCCCAGCCCTTTTGGTATCCAGGTAAGCCTTCAGGAACTGAAGCTTGCTGAGGAACGCCTAAACCATTGGTATAAATCTCTGAAACTTCTTTGCGGTCAACCGCAACGGAAACGGCTTCTCTAAATCGAATATCTTGGAATAGCTTGCGCAGATTAGGATCCTCAATGGTCTGATTAAACTGAAGACCCGCGCTTGACCAGTTTGGAGTTGCCCAAGTAATTACCTGGTACCCTGCTTTTTTCTCATTTTCTTTCAGTACAGTAAAGTCTTTAACATCAAAATCAAGCAGATTGTAGTCGCCAGATAATGTACCAAGAACTCTTTGTGTTGCAGGATCCTGAATTTTAGTAGCGACGAGACGATCCATATACGGCAGCTGATTGCCTTGGGCATCGACCTTCCAATAATATGGATTGCGTTCCATAATAAATTGATCACTGTTCGGATCGTTCTTAGCTACCCAAGGTCGTAAAGTCGGAATTTGTGGGTTTACCCAGTAATAATAGCCCGTTGCAACCAAGAAAGATTTTACATCTGCATATCCCCATTGTTTTGCGATTTCAAGTGTCTTAGCTTCGCCAACAAACTCTGGCAGGATCGTTTTTTGGAAATGCTCCCCGCCCGGTGCCCAGAGCCATTTACAGTCGATCGCAACGCGCTCCAGGAACATGACGTTTGGATACTTATGTGTAACTTTAAAGGTGTAATCATCGACTTTAGTAAATTTCGCTAAAGCCGTTTCGCCTGTAACAGGGTCGACGGAGTAGTACGCATCATAGATTTTTTTACCGAAAGTCTCTTTCGTGACCATGTGCTCCCAATAGAACATGACGTCATCAGCTGTGAACGGCACACCATCGGACCACTTTATGCCTTGTCTTAAATGTATGGTATATTCAGTAAAATCTTTATTGACTTCATAGCTTTTGGCAACGTTTGGCTCAACTGTACTTCCATCCTTAACGAAACGGAACAGCGCTTCTTCCGTAGGCTGACCAACCGTCCAGCGATCATTAGGTCCGCCCCAAGGCATTTTCCATTCACCGCCGTACGTGCCGATCTCGTTTAACGTTTTCTCAACCATGATATCTTCCTTGACCGGCA
Organism: Paenibacillus cremeus; assembly: GCF_007786445.1. GTDB lineage: Bacteria > Bacillota > Bacilli > Paenibacillales > NBRC-103111 > Paenibacillus_G > Paenibacillus_G cremeus. The sequence goes on from NZ_VNJI01000053.1 coordinate 33,178, forward strand.
AACGATCGGTTACCGGTTTCAAAGTACCAGCAGAGACGAGCTTAGCTAACATCGGAGCCTCTTTATAGCCTTCTATTTTCCCTGGTGCAGCTGCAGCTGGAGCTGGAGTAGCCGTAGCAGTAGCTGCTCCTGCTGCTGGCTTATCTTTTGGCTCACTGTCATTCTCACATGCCACAAATACAACTGCGAAAATCAACATCATCAGTACGAAAAATAACCTGTTATTTTTCAAGACGATTCCCTCCATAGTTGTAATTAACGATTCCATCTTTCTCTGCAAACTCTAAACACTGAAAATTATTATTTCACCCCCAAAGCAAATAAAAATTAAACCGATTTAAAGTAATAGTCTATTTTAAACCGGTTTAAAATGTAAGCGCTTTTATTGGAATCAAAAATAAATAACGCCCCACCTTCTATAAACCTATAAAAAGTCTCCTTTTTAAACCGGTTTAATAAATCCCAAGGTGTAAGCGTTATCATTACTGTTACTATATATGGATTTAAGAAATATTGCAATATCGTTTTTTCCGAAATTCAGGAAACTTTTCCAGATCAGAAAGATCAAAATATTGTAACATCCCGGGAACAATGAGACTGAGAGTGTCATAGGAATCGTAGTGGCGAGTTCGAATCCAATCTGCCATGCTGCTCATCCCATTCACCGCTTCAATACGAGTTACACGGGAATCCAACAGTGCGGCGAGGCACGCATATACGCCTTGACGTCCATCTGCATACAAGTGCAGGTTATCATTTTTCATCAGCGGCCAACACTGGTTGCCTGCATAATCATGTTCTGCAGTGCCCCATCTAACTGTAGATTGGTTTCTTGACCGTTCATAGTAACTATGTCGTTCTCCCTGTCCGACAGGATCCATTGAAAGTACGACTAGTGTCCCGCACGAGTAAGATATTGGCAAACGATCTGATATTCATCCGCGCATTTGGCCTGCTCAAGGTGACCACATAGAAACAATACTGCGCCACGCGGTGAAGTAATACCATCGGGAACATACAGATTCGATGTCACAAAAACATTCGAACGAGACTCGAAGATGATTTTCTCAATCCTGTACCCGTCGCACTGGATCGTCCCGACAATTTGGGGGCGGAGAGGAGAATCATTTGAAGGCAAGCCCCCCATCGATTCGATAAATTTTTGACGCATCCATGCATTACGATCCTCCAACTGTTCGATCGTTTTGATCTGATCGCGCGCCCGGTCTCCTTTCTCGAATGCTTCTTCGGAAAGCTGATAAATGAATGCTTTTAACTGACTTTTCACATCGTACAATCTAATAACTCTGTTTTCCAGCTCTTGAATGGACATCATCACGATTCTTTCCTTTCATCGGGATTGAAAACGCATCCAAATCTATCAATAGCTAGTCAAGTAATTTCACAGGCGAATGCCCTCAGGCATGAAACGATTGTGTGCTTTCAACAGCTTCTCACCCATTTCCTTAACCTCAGGATAAGAAAGATGGGAGCATAAGGGGTCGGAATACAGCGCATACAATGCTTTATCCCTGTCTCCTTCAAGCGCCGCCTCTACAATCAGATCCTGGTTCCTCACATGCGGCAATACCAGATTCAACAAGGGCTCTGGCAAATTCCCAACGGTCAATGGCGTAAATCCGAGGCTATTGACCACTCCCAGCGTCTCAACAATCGAATCTTTTGGAAGATTGGCGATTTGCCCCTTATTTGGAAGGTTCATCACATCGATGAAATCTTGCTTGCTTTCAAATGCTGCAATGATATCGGCCGCTGACTCCCGCGAACGTTCGGTTGTCACCGTTTCAATATCGGACAGATAAACGTCAAGCCTCTGCGTGTATTTCTGCCTTTGCATCCTTCGTCCTTCTATGGTTTTTCTCTTCAATTTGTAATTTGCAAGTCTTGACGGGTCCTGTGTCAGGTAATAGGGTAAAAATTCGGAAGTATGCGTGTCACCTACATAGGGAAGATACCCGTACGTTTGAAATAGTTCATTGGATACCAGCTTGTCAGGATTATAACCTGCCTCATCGTCATACAGTTCCTTGACTACTTCGGCAAACGACCTTCCGTTTAGCCTCTCCTTCAACAATGCGTAACCGTCTTCTCCCCTGATCTGCATATCTAACATCCAGAAGAAATGATTCGTTCCGCCGAAGCGTACCTTAATTTCGTTTTCACTTTCCAGTCCAAAAATACGCATCAGAACTGCATAGACTTCAAACAATCCATGGCAAAGCCCGACCGTCCGGAGATTGCTCACTTGATAGAATGTTTTGGTTAAAGTCGCCATTGGATTGGTGTAGTTCAAGACAACCGCGTTTTTGGAGTAGCGTTCAATGGAACGGGCTAATTCTACAAAAACTGGAATATTGCGTAAGCTTCTCGCCCATCCGCCGGGACCTACAGTATCTCCTACCGTCTGATAAATCCGATAGTCGTCAGGGATCAATAAGTCGTACTCCATCGCGTCAAGGTCACCGGTTGAGATTGTAATCAAGACATAATGGGCATCGGTTAACGCCTCACTTGCTTCTACAGTGGCATGGAAGCTGCATGACAGCCCCCTGTGACGGGCCAGCTTGTTCCCGAAGTCCGCCATCTTCAACCCGGCCTCCTGGTTCAAGTCATAAATCACATATTCGGCACTCTGCAAGCTCAAGCTCGGTGTCAGCAATAAATCATTGATTAGGCGAGGTGACCAATGGACGCTCCCGCCTCCTACTAATACGATTTTTATCATGCTTTTTCCCCCTGATTTTCGAATGTCACGTTTTTATTGAGTCGCTTACTAAAAAGAGTATCATTTTGAAGAAGGGGTGTCTTATTCTATTTCCCATATAAAGTTGCAATTTTGTACAATGCTGATCCCATGTATAATTGAATTGAACAATGAGGGGGCAGGCATGATGTTCTTTGCCGATTTCAAAATTGAACGGGACTTCGTGTTTAAAGAAAAATATGGAGACTCAGAGAGTCATGAGCTGCATTTTCACGATGTCTTAGAATATCACATATTGGTGGAGAACGAAGCGAACTTTCAACTGGCCCATAAGAAATACGACGGCACGCCGGGAGATGTTTTTCTGTTCCGCCCATTCGAGCCCCATTGGAATTTGGTCAAAAATGCAAAAATGCCCATACGCTGGATCAGTCTTTTGCTCTCTCCCTCGATTGTAAGGCTGATCCCAAACGGGTATAAGCTGTTAGCTCCGTTTTATGCCGTAGAGGCGATTTCGCCGCTCATTCCGGCCTCATCATCAAGCGCCATAGCGATTCATCAACTTGCAAAGATGGCTATTGAAGAAGAGAAAACAAAAGCGATCGGCTGGGAAGCGAAGCAATTTTTGCTCGTCATCGATATTCTCGTTCATACGCTGCGCCATGCTTCCAAGCGTGATGAATCCATCAGCTCCGCAGAACGATTCGACGACGGGATGGAGGTCTATCCCAGCATAATTCAAGCGATAGAATACATTTTGGAACACTTTACAGAAGAAATCGACGTAAATCACCTGCTTAAAATGGCAGGAAAGCGGCATACCGCTTTTTACCGAACGTTCAGATCTGTCACCGGGATGACGCCTAATATGTTTATCCACCGCCTTCGCATGCAGGCAGCCATCTATATGCTCGTCAACTCGGACAAGCGCATTACGGACATCGCGCACGAATGCGGTTACTCGTCCATTCATTACTTCAATAAACACTTCAAAGATTATAGAGGTGTATCTCCCCGTGAGTATCGGAAATCAAATGAAAAAAATTAGAGGTGATTGCTTAGTGAGAAAAAAAAGTTCCTCGTACGGGTCGTGGGTTTCACCGCTTACTTCAGAGCTAATTACGACACAATTCGTTGAATTATCTGGACCGTCTATGATAGACGGCAGCCTGTTCTGGGCAGAAGGCCGTCCGTTGGAAGGCGGGAGGGTCGTTGTGGTCTGCCGCACAGCAGATGGACGTGAATATGATGTCATTCCTGCGTCTTACAACGTTCGCTCGCGTGTGTATGAATATGGCGGGGGAGCATCTGTTTTCTTTAACGGTTATCTGTATTTTTCTAACTTTGAAGACAACCTTATCTACAAGCAGCCGTTAAGCGGCGAGGGCAAGCCTGTACCCATCACAACGGATTCAAATTTAAGATACGCTGACCTTGTGATAGACGAAGCGCGGAATCGCTTGATATGTGTCAGAGAAGATCATCGTCAAGAAGGGGAGCCGACGCTCTCTATTGTTGCACTGGATTGTAATAAAACCGGCGAGGGCGATGTGTTGGTTGAAGGGGCCGATTTCTACTTAGCACCTCAGATTAGCTTAGATGGAAAACGGATGTGCTGGCTTGCTTGGAATTTCCCCATTATGCCTTGGGACGGAACGGAATTGTGGATGGCTGAGGTGCTGGAGGATGGGCGTATTTCCTCGGCCTTTCATGTGGCAGGCAATGAGAAAGAGTCCATTTTTCAACCGATGTGGCATAGAGATGGATCGCTTTATTTTTCTTCGGATAAAACGGATTGGTGGAATATTTATCGCTATTCTGATGGACAAATTCAACAAATTACGAACGAGCAGGTTGATTTTGGGCTCTGTAACTGGCAATGTGGAACATCCATGTTTACATTTTTCGATGATGACACCATCGTTAGCTCGTATGCGAAACATAGTTTGTTCTATCTGGGGTGGATAGATATCCCAACTGGGAGGTTGAGAACACAGGATACTCCGTATACGTTTATTGGTTCACCGATAGTCTATAATGGAAAAATTTTGTTGAATGCTGCCTGCTCTACGACACCCCACCGTATCATTTCTCTTCATCCAAACACAGGAGAAATCGAGACGCTTGTGACTTCCAATCGAATTCAACTGAATACGGATTACTTGTCCACGGCAACGGTGATTGACTTTCCGTCCAGAGACGGGTGGATGTCACACGGTCTGTATTATCCGCCGACGAACCGGGATTTTGAAGGAGGAGAGAACGAGCTTCCACCGCTGCTCATCACCGTTCATGGGGGCCCAACGGGCATGACTTCTCCAGGATTTCGTTGGGATATTCAATATTATACCAGCAGAGGCTTTGCAGTGCTTGACGTCAATTATCGCGGAAGCACCAGTTATGGTCGGTCATATCGCGACGCCCTGAACAACAACTGGGGGACCGCTGATGTGGAAGATTGTGTTGCAGGTGCCCTGTATTTGGCGAATACGGGGAAAGTAGATCGAAGGAGACTCGCAATTACAGGTGGCAGCGCTGGTGGATATACGACGCTTTCGAGTTTGGCATTTTCTGATGTTTTTGCCGTAGGTGGCTGCCACTTTGGCATCAGTGACTGTGAGCTATGGGCTAAAGAAACGCATAAATTTGAACGACGCTATCTAGACGGATTGATTGGCGAGCTTCCCGGTCAGTTGGAGCTATACCATCAACGTTCTGCGTCTCATGCGCTGGAACGATATCATTCACCGCTTATTATGTTCCATGGACTTGAAGACAAGGTAGTCCCACCCAATCAAGCTCAAATCATGGCTGATGGATTAAAATCACGTGGACTACCCGTTTCATATCTCACATTCGAAGGAGAAGGGCACGGCTTTTTAAGAGCTGAAAATTTGAGACGAGCATTAGATGAACAATTTCTCTTTTTTAGCTGCCACTTGGCTTTTGACCCATCATGACCCTCCTAAGCATCACGTTCCGACGAATAGTGGATTTGCCAAGCCTATGCTCGCCTCCGCTGTACAAATGCACAACGGAGACCTAGCAGGCGATGAACTTCTTGATTTGAGGAATGTCACGCTTAAGTCCGGAACCGTCCTGCCGCCAGCTGCAGCTCCTCTGCGGTACGGCCCAGCGAGTGCGCGGATTGCGAAATGTCCTGCATCGCAGCCAGCTGCTCTTTGGTCGTCGCAGCCACGCCCTGGCACTGCTCGGATGAGGCCGAAGCCGTATACGCCATTTGTGTCACCGACGCCGTGATTTGCTCGCTGCTGGCGGACATTTCCTCCGCGACAGCGGCAACCTCGCAGATCTGCTGATTTACACGCTCGGAGCTGCTTACCAACTCCCTGAAGGATGCGCCGGCGGCTTGAACCTTCTCCACGCCGATTCCGATCCGCTGCATGCTCGTATCCATGGACTCGGCAGTATGCTTAATATCCTGCTGAACTGACCGAATCAGCTCGGAAATTTGTGTCGCAAATTGCCCTGCCTGTTCGGACAGCTTGCGCACTTCGGAGGCGACGACGGAGAATCCGCGTCCCTGCTCACCGGCACGTGCAGCCTCGATCGCCGCGTTTAAGGCAAGCAAATCAGTCTGCGATGCGATCTCGGAGATCATGCGTCCAACCTCGGCGATTTCTGTCGAACGGCTGTTCAGATCTCGGATCCCTTCGGAAGAGACGCTCATCGCTTCGCGCACAGCGGTCATTCCCCCCATCGCAGCTTCGATATAGCGCTGCCCGTCCTCCGCATGACGCAATGCCTCCGAAGCCATCTCAGCCACCGTGCTGGAAGCCTCAGCCGTTCGCTGAATGCCTCCGGACATTTCGTCCATCCCCCGGCTGCATTCCTCCGAGCTGCGCAGCTGGGTATCCGCGGACTCCGTTACTCCCTTCATAGAGGCAGCGATTTGCCTGGAGCCTTGAGCCGTCTCATCAGCGCCCGCGAGCAGCTGCTGCGAAGAGGCAGCCACTTGAGCTGCAGCCCCCTGCAGCTCAAGGATCATCGTGCGCATCCGGCTGACGGTGATCCGCAGCGATTCCACCAGCTCGCCGATTTCATCGCGATTGCTCACCTCAATGTCCCCGACCTGCAAATTTCCATCCGCCATTTCCCGGAGAGCCTGGGAAACGCGGCGCACAGGTCCTGCAATGTTTTTGGTAATGTAGTAAGCCAGCCCCATCGAGATCACCAGAGAAAGAATGATCATCACCCAGGTAAACTTAAGGCTGGAGGTATAAGTTCGCTCACTGTCCATGCTTGCCGATTGAGCGCCATTATGATTCAATTCGACCAGCTTACTGACCAGCTCCTGCATTTTTTTAGAAACCTCGTCCCACTTTTGCAGGGTTTCTTTTTGCTTAGGCCCATTTTTGCTGCCGTTATTCACCGCCATGACCAGCTCGCCGTGAATTTTCATCAGCTCGCCGATCTGCTGCTTCATATCTTGGAAGAGCTGCTTTTCCTCCTCGGAGCTAATCGTCGGCTCATACGCGGTCAGCTGATCGTCAATCTGCATGGCCGTTTGCGTTACCTGCTGAATGTACGCTTGCTCGGCAGCCGGCTCGGTGGTCGCCATCAAGCTTAAATCGGTCGTCTTCAGCAGCTGGGTTAAAAAATCAATCCGATTAATCGATTCGACTCCGGGAAGCCAGACATGGGTCACCTTACTCGTAGCGGCATTGATCGAATGCATGTTTCGAACGCTGATAACCCCCGAAATCAGCATCAGCAGAACGACACAAGCAAATCCCAGATACAGCTTATTCCCAACCGTCAACTTCATCTTAGTTGCCCCTTTCATAACAAACGTATGTAAAATGTTGGTCGATCATCGACAAAACAGGTTTATTATAGCGCCACCGGGAACAAAAGACTAGTAACAAGCATGGGAAAAAGGTCCTGTTTTTTCTCAGTGTTCAATATATTGTATGATATCTAAAAAAATGACAAGCGAGGTCAAAGAAAACCGACGCACGCTTGTCCATTTCTTGGTATGATATAGGTTTGGACTCTTATTTTCATACGGATTAAATGATAAACCTGCAAATGAGCCGATTTAGCGTAGATGCCATTTCGTTAAGCTCGTTCGCCGCAGCCGCATTTTCTTGCGCCCCTGCCGACGTCTGTTCCGTGACAGCGGACATACTTTGCACGTTCAGCAGCAACGTTTGTGTTTGTCGCGATTGCGCATTGCACGCTCCGGCAATTTCATCGATACGCGAGGACGAATCCGACACGACCGACACAATATTTTGCAGCGCCGCTTCCACCTTAAATGTCATTTCGCTGCTCCTTCTCATGGCGGACACGGATTGCTCCGTATCGCTTTGAATGATGTTAATGATGCTGCTGATGTTTTGGGTCGCCTCGCCGCTGCGTTGGGCTAGCTTTCCTACCTCGTCTGCGACCACCGCAAAGCCTCTGCCCGCTTCCCCCGCTCTCGCCGCTTCGATCGCCGCATTCAGGGCAAGCAGCTTCGTTTGTGCGGCAATATCATCAATGAGGACAACAATATCGTTAATTTGCTGCGATTTCGAGGACAGCTCGTTAATATGTACCGCCACTTCGCTCAGCTGAGATAAAGTGGTCGTAAGCACCAGGCTGCCGCTGTTGGCGGCTTGTACGGCATCTGTTGAGGCGGTAGACATTTTGTCGGCATTTTGTGCCACTTCTTCGATGGAGCTTACCATTTCCTTCAGCGAGTGGTTGATGCTGTCCATCGAGCTCGCCTGCTGCTGGTTGCCCAATGCAATTTCATTTGTGCTTAACGATACCTCTTCACAGCTCTGGGTAAGGCTCCGACTAATCTGTGCAATTTGGCCGATCAAGCCGTGCAAGTTAGCTACCATCCGGTTGAAGGCCTCGGAAATCGAGCTGAACTCATCTCGTCCCTTCACCGGCAATCTGACCGTCAAATCACCATCGCTGCTCGCCAGATTCTCGATCGAATGATTCAATTGACGAAGCGGTCCCACAATGCGGATGAATAAAGCCACCAAGCTTGCTGTTAATATGACGCCCAGTACAATCAGCGAAGTCGTCGTCATCGAAAGCCAGAATGTCGCTGTAGACCGGGCCTGCTCCGTTTCATTGGTAGCCCTGCGGTTCATTTTCTCTTGAAACGCTTCAATCGGCGTCATAATCAGCTTTTTGCTCTTGTCGTATTCCGCATCAAACATAAGCTTTCGCGCCCTATCCAAATCACCGGAGGCCACGGCTTTGAACGCGTTCGTTTCTGTCTGGATGAGATTATCGGAGTTTTTCTTGGCCTGCTCGATCAGATCCAGTTCCTCTTGCGGCGCCCGGAGCTCCTTGAGACGACTCACGACCATGTCTCTCGTCTTCGTTTCGTTTACTTCCTTCATATAGTTGTTATAATGCGCTTGGTCGCCGAAAATGGTGTATCGACGGGCTTCGTTCGTTAAATAGTCGGAAGCGTTGGCAAGCGTGGTGCCTAGCTGTTTATATTCCACCTGTCTGCTTACTGCTGATCGTTCCGCCTTGAAGCTGTTATTCAAGTTAACGACACATACCATTGAAACGACTAATAAAGTTAAACAAACAGCACCCACCGTTTTTAATAATGCGGCTACTCTCATTCCTTGCCCCCACCCTCTCTGCCTGCAAAGTTAGTAAAATTGTAGCTTATAGATGTTAGGGCTTTTATAACGCGACTGTTAAAAATGTTTGTTAATGTCTCATAAGTATTAAACAATTCCAGTTGTATTAAAAAAATCCCGACAACGCCAGGTTGCCGGGAGCAGATTTTGCGATATGGAAGTTATTTATTATCTGCTGCGATTTTTTTGCTCACGTCTTCCTCGGCGGTCCGGAGTGCGGTATTCAGATCTGTCTTGCCGAGCAGCATGTTGCTGACCTGAGCCTTAACCGCATCCTCGACGTACGTATCGTACTTGGTCTTTGGAGCAGCCGGCGCAAAGTTGTTGTAGAACACGGCGTTCTTGATGTTTTTATCCTTCATCTGGGTGTCTTGGCCGAACACTTGCTTGATTGCGTCATTTTTGAGAATCGTAATGCCCCCGGATTTGGACAGTTGTGTCTGGTATTCGTCGGTAATAAACAGCTTCGCCACTTCCAACGCCTCGTCCTTATGCTCACTGGTCGACGTAATGAACATGTAGCTCGGGTACGATTGGCTGCCCTGCTTCGGATTATCCTTAAACGTCGGAAGCGATACGACATCCCAGTTCATATCCTTGGCCCACGCGTTGTCGCCGTACAGGAAGCTGAACATCCCCACGTTACGGGCTTTGGAAAACTCGTCGATGTAAGGCACCTTGTACCACTGTTTGCTCAAGTCGGTCAGCACTTGACGGTAGCCCTCCGCTTGCATCGGCTTCAGCATCGTTTCTTGAATTAGTTTTCTCCAGTTGTCGTTATCCAGCGCCGCCGTTTTGGTTTTGGCGTCCACATCGGCGAGCGACAGCGGATTGAGCCTGATAAAATGGTTGATCGAGGTCGAATAGCCGACATAGGGGGTTCCGCCATCCGTACGCGTAAGCTTCGCGGACAGCTCCGCCAGCTGATCCCACGTCATGCCATCTTTCGGATAGGGCACACCGAATTTATCGAAAATGTCCTTGTTGTACATCAGAACGAGCGCGCTGTTGCTGATTGGAAGTCCGTACAAGCCTCCCATCACCTTCACCGCATCGATCGTCGTTGGCTCAAATCGGCTCAGGTCGACGTTGTGCTTTTTGACGAGATCGCTGATGTCCTGGTTGAGACCAATGTCGAGCAGCGAGCCCTTCAAACCGATCTGACCGATAGAGTCGATAAAAATATCGATTTTCATCGAGCCGCTGCTGATCATTTCGCCCAGGTTCACGTTTTTATCTTTAGGAATGAATTTCACCGTGACGTTCGGAAGCTTCTTCCTAATATAGTCTCCATACTGCGCTTGGAACTGGTCCTCCGGAATTCCGCCGTTGTGATAAATCGATAGTTCCACCGGCTTCATATTGGCCGCCTGCGATGCGCTGTCTGTCGGTGCCGCCGCTCCGCCTGCCCCCGCTTCCGGTTTCGTGCTGGAACAGCCGGATAAAACAGCTCCAGCCAGCAGCATGCCAGCCAATGCGATAGGATACTTTGCCATGGTGATGCCCCCTTGATTATCGATGATTGATTTATGAAATCGATTTCATGTTGAATTATAGATTCCATGCCGATTTGTTGTCAAACGAATCCGCCATTTCCGTATTTTAACAACATAATTTAAGATTATATCGATATTTCACTTTGAAAATTGGGTCGAAAACTCCAATGAAATCGTTTTTTGAATGGTTGAAATCGATTTCAGATTAGGATATAGTCGAGAATAGAACGCATGCACTTTGAATTCTCATTCCACTTAAGGTTGGATAAAAATGGACATAAAAATGATCGATGTCGCCGCCAGAGCCGGGGTCTCTCCCGCCACCGTTTCGAGGGTGCTCAACAATAACAGCCTTGTCGCATCCGAGACCAAAGACAAGGTGATGAAGGTCATTCATGAATTAGGATACCAGCCCAACGCCGCCGCCAAAAATTTGCGTTCCCAAAAAACGATGACCATCGCCGTCATTGTCCCCGCGATTAACAATTCGTACTATGCCGAGGTCATTAAAGGCATTGAAAACCAGGCGTATGCTCAGAAATATAAGGTGATTATCGGCGATACGGCCAACAGCCCGGAGAAAGAGCTGGAGTTTCTCAATCTGCTCACCAACAAAACGGTCGATGGGCTCATTCTCGTCACCCCGCTCCTGCCCGACGAAGAGCTATGCCGCTTGGCCGACATGGACTACGTCATCGGTGTGGTAGGCCGGCATGTGGAGCACGAGAAAATTCATTGCGTGTATACGGATAACGTGAAATTTTCGAAGGAGGTTGTACAGCATCTCGTGGAGCAGGGGCATCGAGAAATCGCCTTTTTGAGCGGATATGCGGATGCCATCGACAGCTACGAGCGGTTGGAGGGCTACCTGAAGGGACTGCGGGAGCATCATATTCCGTTTCGGCCGGAGTGGATCGAGAACGGGAATTTTAGCGAGCGTGGCGGCTACGAGGCGGTCATGCGACTAGCGGCCAAGCCGGTCCATTTCACGGCGATCTACGCCGCCAACGATGAAATGGCGCTCGGCGTGTACCAAGCGTGCGCGGAGCTCGGGATCTCGATCCCGGGTCAGCTGGCTGTCGTCGGTGTGGACAATAACCGCATCAGCCGGTATATTACACCCAAGCTCAGTACCGTGAGCCAGCCCAAAAATAAGATGGGCGGCGCCGTCGTCCAGATGCTGATCCATCACATGGAGTCGGGCGAACCGGCGGAGCCTCGGGTGCGCATCCTCGAGTCCGAGCTGCTGGTTCGCGAGTCCTCGAGGACGGTGGAGTGAGCGCGCAGATGTGATCCGCTGATGCCACCATCAAGTCGTACGTCCCGTCCACCCGCTGACCCCCGTGCCATTCGGCGCCGCCTGAACGAATAATGTCGACTCTACGTGCACTTCCTCCAATCACCTGCTCGTTGAACTCATTGAACTGCAGAAGCCGAAGGCACCGGCTGAAGACTGCTGAGCGTAGGACCGAGCACCTCAATCGAGCCGTCCTCCCGGAATCGCATCCGATCCATGCACACCTGGCGATTGCCGCCTCCTAGCGCAGGATCCATATGAATGTGGTACACGATAAACAGCTCCGTCCCATCAGGCGACGCAATCACACTGTGATGGCCGGGACCGGAGATCTCCTCCCGATCGCTAACCAGAACCGGGTTATGCTCATACTTCACAAATGGCCCGAGCGGATGCTTCGCCGTGGCATAGCCGACCGAATAGTCGTGCCCGCCAAAAAAATTCGCGGAATACATCAAATAATAAAGCCCCTCCCTCTTCAGCACGAACGGGCCCTCATTCCACTGCTGACCGCGGGACAGCGACTTCATCTCCCATTCCTGGTCCGGCTGGCACAAGCAGATCCCTTCTACTTGGACTGTGATCATATCGTCCGCCAGCTCCAAGCCGTAAATATGACTTTCGAAACGGCCGTTCGCCACATTTTCCGAGCAGTCCCGCGAATAGTACATATACATCCGGCCATCGTCATCGAACAAAATATGGGCATCAATCGCAGCATAGCCAAAATCGAACATCGGACGATCGTACACGTCTATGAACGGCCCCGCAGGATGGTCCGCGATAGCGGCGCCAATGCGCAGGCTGTCTTTTTCCTTCCAGCGCGCCGTGTAGTACATATAGAACTTCCCGTCTCGCTGCACCACCTCGGGTGCCCAAAACTGCCGGAAGCCCCAAGAGTCCTCGTTCTCTACCCGATACTTTCTCTGAGCGCACTGGCAGGGATGCTGCGGTGGCTCATCTTGTCCTTCGAGCCCTCGTATTCCGTGCTGCTGATGAACCAGCTCCTGCATGGCGCTACGTATGCTCTGCTGATGGCTGCTGCGGTGACCTTCGTCTACGAGATGGGTCCGGACGGCATGAAAACGACCGGCCAAACGCTCTATACCGTCGTCGCCTCCAATCTCTCCAGCATCATCGGCAGCAATGTCGGGGGATGGATCATGGATCAGCAAGGTTTTTCCGTACTGTTCCAGTTGGCGTCCGTGCTTTCGCTGCTTGGCGCGCTTGGCTTCTTCCTGATGGCGCGAAGGTATAAGCTGCGATCCACTTCTTCTGCTGACATGAAAGCGTTGTAACTTTAAATGCAAAAAGACCTGCGTCAGCACGCTCCATTAAGAGTGCTCTCGCAGGCCTTTTGTTTTAGGTATTCTTTTTCCTTCCGGTCAAGAGGAGCATGAGGAAGGAGATGACGATTAGCGAGCCAGACCAAGCCCAGGCCAATGCCGAATTTCCGCTGTCCACCGCCACGTAAATTGCTGTCGGGATCGTCTGCGTTTTCCCCGGGATGTTGCCCGCAATCATCAGCGTCGCTCCGAACTCCCCCAGTCCCCGTGCAAACCCAAGGATAAAAGCGGAGATCAGCGCACGATACGTCAGCGGCAGAGTGATGTACGCAAACACCTGCCATTCGGTTGCCCCCATAGCACGTGCGGCACCCTCCAGATCGCGGTCGACGGAGGTGAAGCCCACCTTCATCGTCTGATACACCAGCGGAAAAGCTACGATAATGGAAGCGACCACAGCGGCCCACCAAGAAAAAATAATCGGCGCGCTAAACAGCCATTCGATGCCACGTCCGATCCAGCTTTTGCGTCCCAGTAGGACCAGCAGTACAAAGCCGACGACCGTTGGCGGAAGCACCAGCGGCAGCATAAAAGCCGTTTCCAGCAGCGTCTTCCCCCGAAAACTCCAACGGTTCATCCACCAGGCAGCACCTACCCCAAGCACAGCGACTACGATGCTGGAAAGCAGTGCTACCTGCAGTGACAGCCAGATCGGCGTCCAAAATTCAGGCCAGCTGATCCTTATTGCCGCCGCACTCACGGGATCGCCGTAAAGCCATATTTAATAAACACGTCTAGCGCCGGTTTGGACTGCAAGTATGTATAGAACTCTTCCGCTTCTTTTCCATGCTTGGTAGCCTTCACGACGCCGATCGGGTACTCGACTGCCGTATAGCTTTTCGGATCGACGGCAAAAGCAACCTTCACCTGCTGCGAAGTCATCGCATCGGTTTTATACACAAATCCGGCGTCCGCATTGCCGGTTTCCACGTATTGCAGCACTTGTCTGACGTCTTTTCCCTGTACCAGCTTAGACTGTAACGAATCCCACAGCTTCGCGTTTGTCAATGCTTCTTTCGCATAGTTGCCAGCTGGAACGCTCTCCGGGATGCCAATGGCCACGTGCTTCACATCCGCTTTAGACAGATCAGCCACGCTCGCAATCGGTGTCTTGCCGCCGGTCGGAATGACGGCTACCAGCTCGTTGGTCAGCAGCTTCTTTTGCTTCGCGCTGTCGATCAGCTGCTTGTCCACGAGGTCCTTCATGTTCTTGGCTGCAGCCGAGAGGAACAGGTCCGCCGGCGCGCCTTGCTCAATCTGCTGCTGAAGCGCTCCGGAAGCGCCGAAGTTGAAGTTCACTTTAATATTGGGATGGCTGCTTTCATAAGACTTCTGAATTTCCTTCAGGGCATCCGTTATGCTGGCGGCCGCTGAGATGGTCAGCTCGACCGGTGCCGCCACGGCGTTCTTTTGCGCATCCGCTGGTGCCGGTGAAGCGGTTGGAGCTGCTGGAGCTGCGCAGCCGGCAAGCATAATCGTTAAGGAGGCAACAACACCCCAAACCATACTATTTTTAATGATTTTAAACATGATATCCCCTCTACATAGATATTTAGATATAAATAGATATAATTAAACCTAATTATACCCAGTTTAAAATTGGATTGTAAACCGGATTGCCCACTTTTATGTGCCGTATATGCTACAATATATTAAAGTGTTGGAACGGAGTTTTTTGAACAACCAATTGCAAATTTAGGAGGATCCCGATGTTGAGCGTCATTTCATACACTACCGAAGAAATTGCCCAGCTGCTCAAAATATCCAAGCTCACCGTCTATGATCTGATCAAAAAAGGCGAGCTGCCCTCCTACCGGGTGGGCAAGCAAATGCGGGTCGACGCTAGCGACCTGGAGGCCTATAAGCAGCGGGCTAGGACGATTCCGGTGTCGGATGCGCCTGCTGTGGTAGCACCTCCTGCAGTGCGAACTCCGGTCGCCGCCTCTCCCATCGGTCCTCGCCCAATCGTAATCACCGGACATGACATCGGTCTGGATATCCTGGCCAAGCATCTGGAAAAGCATATTCCCGGCATCCGGCCGCTGCGTTCGTTCGTCGGCAGCATGGACAGCCTCATCTCGATGTATCGCGGCGAGTCCGATATCGTCAGCACTCATCTACTTGACGGGGAAACCGGGCAGTACAACCTCCCTTACATCCGCAGGCTGCTGGTTGGATCCCCCTACCTGGTCGTCAACCTGCTGTCGCGCACCGCGGGGCTGTATGTCCAGCAGGGCAATCCGCTGGGCCTGACCAACTGGTCCGACTTGGGCCGTCCGGGCCTCCGCCTCGCGAACCGGGAAAAGGGCTCCGGCGCCCGAGTCCTGCTGGACGAGCAGCTGCGGCTCCATGGGATTCGAGCCGATCAGCTGATCGGCTATGCGCAGGAGCACACGAATCACCTCGGCGTTGCCACCCAAGTCGCATCTGGCGAGGCGGATGTCGGTGTCGGCATCGAGAAAGCCGCCTCCCTCGTAGGGCAGATCGACTTTATTCCAATGATCCAAGAGCGCTACGATCTCGTCATGCTGAAGCATGCCGACAATCTGCCTTGGATTCAATCGCTTATACAGATCCTGCGCTCTGACGCTTTCCGTAAAGAGCTGCAAGCGATTGCCGGATACGACTTGTCCCGCACGGGTGAGATTTTGTTGGAGACATGAGAGAATACAGAGAAAAGCCCTAAACGCTGCGCGTTCAGGGCTTTTCTTCGTTTATCCTATGAAGCGGATGAACAACATCCGCATTATGATGCGCGTAGAGGGACTTGAACCCCCACGGTCTCCCGCTAGATCCTAAGTCTAGTGCGTCTGCCAATTCCGCCATACGCGCGCAATCGGATGAAGAAACTCATGGTGCCGCCGAGAGGACTTGAACCCCCAACCTACTGATTACAAGTCAGTTGCTCTACCAGTTGAGCTACAGCGGCATATTCAATATGATTATGTTTCCCATCGCGAGGATAAATATGTGTTGATGCGAAGGTGTATTGCTACGGAGAGAGGGATACTCAACAATTCGTGTTGAGACTGCGAAGCAATCCTAACGAAGCCTATGCTCCGACGAACCTCCGGTTCTCATCCCTTTGATGTGAAGATGTATTGCTACGGAGAGAGAGGGATTCGAACCCTCGAGACGCTTGTGACGCCTACACGATTTCCAATCGTGCTCCTTCGGCCTCTCGGACACCTCTCCATGAATGGCTCCCCGAACAGGACTCGAACCTGTGACAACTCGATTAACAGTCGAGTGCTCTACCAACTGAGCTATCAGGGAATACTGGTGGAGCCAAGCGGGATCGAACCGCTGACCTCCTGCTTGCAAGGCAGGCGCTCTCCCAGCTGAGCTATGGCCCCATAATAGAATACTAATGGGCCTTAGTGGACTCGAACCACCGACCTCACCCTTATCAGGGGTGCGCTCTAACCAGCTGAGCTAAAGGCCCTTGTGTGTGTATAAAATTGTGAAAGCCCACCCTTAGTGGGCTTTCGGTTGCTTGGCGACGTTCTACTCTCCCAGGACCCTGCGGTCCAAGTACCATCGACGCTGGAAGGCTTAACGGTCGTGTTCGGGATGGGTACGCGTGGTTCCCTTCCGCCATCATCACCAAACGGATTGTTCAGGATTTGCACCCTGAAAACTGGATTCGAAACAAAGCCTGCTGAATCGTTTTGGATAAGCCCTCGACCGATTAGTATTCGTCAGCTCCACACGTTGCCGCGCTTCCACCCCGAACCTATCTACCTCGTCGTCTACAAGGGGTCTTACATACTGGGAAATCTCATCTTGAGG
>NZ_VNJI01000054.1 GCF_007786445.1 Paenibacillus cremeus
GATCAGTTCCATGAAACGGTAATCGGGTCACCGCAGGGCGGAGTGATATCTCCACTGCTTGCAAACATTTATTTGAATCATTTCGATTGGAGTATGAAGGAATTGGGCTTCGCCGTAGTACGGAGATGATAAAGCAATTAAATGAAGTGGTGCGAGGATTTGGCAACTATTTCGGGATAGGAAACGTAAAGAAAAAGTTTCTGGCATTAGACAAATGGACACGGATGAGGGTTCGCGCCTTTATACGGAAAAAGAAGTCGACGGTCTCAAATTCACTGCTTCCAAACAAGTTGTTGGAGGAAGTGGGAATGGTATTTCTAACAAATTTACTCACCACACGTTTCTAATTCAGGAATGAAATTTGCAGCCTGGCGACGGGTGAAGACGACTCGCTCCTGAAGATGGGGAACTGACGAAGGAAAGCCGTGTGCGGGAAATCCGCATGCACGGTTTGACGGGGAGTCCGAGGGAGTAATCCCTCGTCTTACCCTACTATACTGGTAAAAAAGGAAAGTGAGTTGAACGTGGTTGCTTCAGTCAGCTAGACAAATAAATGCATCATTCCATGCGGAATTATATAAATTCATTCCTGAAGACCATTTGTTACGTAAAATTAATCATATCGTAGACTTCGGCTTCATCCATGATTTAGTGAAAGCATCATATTGTATTTTTTACGGCAGGCCGGCTAACGAGCCGGAGCTGCTGTTTCGTCTGCTGTTTTTACAGATTCTCTACAATCTTTCAGACGAGCGAATTATCCAGGAAACACAGGTTAACTTGGCCTACAAATGGTTCGTCGGGTTGAACCCTGAAGATACGCTGCCGGATGTGTCACAACTATCGCGTTTTCGCAACCTCCGCCTAGGTGCAAACAACATCGACGATGTGCTGAAGCATGTAGTTAAGCAGTGTAATGAGCATGGCCTCATTAAAAGCAAGACCATCATTCTGGACGCCACACACACTCAAGCAGCCGCCCAAAAACAAAAGCCGCTCGATGTGCTTCGAGATGCAGCCAAACGCCTTTTTCGCATTGTGGTCAAGCGACATACGAAATTAGAAAATAAACTGCCTGCATTACCCAAAGTGAAGAGTAGTGAGCCTGAAGCGGAGCGACTCATGCTTCGCTAATTGAGCTCGGAGAAAAAGTCGAGCAGCTGTTGCCTGACCACGAGATAGCCGTCAGCGAGAAATTACATATAGCAAAACAGATTGTGGAAGATGAATGTTTTCTGTCAAAAAAAGGGATACGCTCGGCTATTGACCCAGAGGCTCGGTTCAGTTGGAAGAGCAGTACTAAGTCATTTTTCGGATACAAGGATCACTTGGCCATGACAGAGGAGAAAATTATCACAGCGGCGGAAGTAACGCCAGGGACAAGCGACGACTGCAAGCAGCTTTCTACTCTTTTGACCCAATCCAAATCAAACGGCATAGAAGTAAAGGAGATCATTGCAGATACAGCCTATTCAGGAAAAGATAATTTAGCTGAAATGAAATAAGGAAACGAAACTCCCCATTGTCCCGCTAAACCCCGTTGTCCATGAGGGAGGCGAACGTCAGGAAGGATTTACATATAACAAAGATGCCGATTTCGTCATGTGTCCCGCGGGCGAACATAGCGTACGGAAAGCTATCCAGGGCAGCTAAACAAGCGAGCAAAGTCGCTCGTTAGTTTATTATTTTAATGTGGAGAAATGCAAAGCATGTCCACTACGCGAGGGATGCTACAAGCCGGGGTCCAAAAGCAAAACCTACTCCATCCGAATAATTGCTGAGCACTTTCAAGAGCAAATTGAATTTGAGCTTAGTGATACGTTTAAAGAACGGAACAGACGCAGACCCATTATTGAGCACAAGAATGCAGAAATGAAACGATACCACGGTATGGACACGGCCAAATACCGAGGTCTATTTCGCATGCGAATACAAGCTTTGCTCACCTCATTCGTCGTTAATGCCAAACGAATGGTTAAGTTAATAGAACAGAAGCAGCCCGCCCTTGGGTAAGGGACGAGCTGCTTCTGTTCTTTCCATTTCCATTTGTAGAAGCTACTCATTTTAAAAGTAAGGCTTTTGCAGGGATCTCAATTCGGGTGCTTTTTGCTGTATTCAAAGGGGTGTTTTCTAACCTCTCTTTGATCAGTGTGAGTCCGGGGGGCTATTAATCCAAGGACCTGCTTCCTCAACAATGAATTCGGTACCTGAATCGTGTTGATAATCTGACTTCCATTGTAGAAGTCGTTCTTTATTGATTCCAAGCTGTTCGGCGATTAGACCTATATCCAATTGAATCTTATTCATCAAGCAACCTCCTGACATTTGTTCTCTAAAGAGAACTTTATCTGTAGTATATAGCAACGATTTGCTTAAATAAACTGCAATTTGAACCGAATGTTCCTAACAAAGAACCATTTAAGACCAACTTTCTTTAATTTACTTCTAGTTTCTTCATAATTCGTTCTTTACAAAAAACATCTTTGTTTGTTATAATGAACACAATGTTAATTGATGTACCTGACATTTAAGTTGAGTTGGAGGGATATAATGGAAATTAATCTTAGAGAATATTACCGAATGATTAAGAAACGTCTATGGATTATTGTTTTAAGCGTAGTATTGAGCACTATAGCTGCAGCACAATACAGCAACATCAATTATCAGCCGGTTTATCAGGCATCCACTAAGCTGATCGTGAATACTGTCGCTACAGATGGAAATGGAGGCAGAGGACCGATCGATCTCGGAATGATGGCGATGGGGGATAGCTCACAGCAAATTAATATGTATAAAGAAATTATCAAAACCCCCGCCATTATGGAAAAAGTCGCACAACGTCACCCCGAGCTAAACATCACCTCTGAACAATTAATCAACTCTGTTAACGTTACCGCAGTCAATAGTACTCCCATCATGGCGATCATAGCCCAATCCTTTTCACACGAACGAGCAGTTAAAATTGTCAACTACGTTACCGAAGTATTTCAGACCGAAATGCCCAAAATTATGAAAATAGAAAGCATCACCATTTTAAATGCCGCCAAATTAACGGACAAACCAAGTCTTGTCAACAAGAAATCAAATCAGCTTATCATCTTGGCCGTCGCAGCCTCCTTAGTGGTTTCGATCGGTATCATTCTTTTCCTGGATTCTCTTGATGATACCTTGAAGACAGAAGAAGATATACGCGAAGTTTTCAATGTAATGACCTTGGCCATGGTTCCCAAAATCAAGGACAGAGAGTTAAGAGTAAAAAAGAAGGCTACTTCATCCGGACATCAAATGGGGGAAGCGCAATATGCCTCGAACAACCGCTAATTCTAAAATGATCATGGCAGCAAACCCAGACTCCCCGATTTCCGAGGTGTATCGGACGCTAAAGCTGAATATAGAATTTTCGGTTTTCGACCGTGAGCTTAAGACGATAACGATTACCTCAGCCAACGATGGGGAGGGCAAAACCACTACGGCTCTAAATTTGGCTGCAGCATATGCAAAAGCCGGAAGGAAAGTCGTGTTGGTAGACGCCAATCTCCGGAGGCCCGCAGTGCATCTTGCTTTTAATGAGACTAATAACACGGGGCTATCGAATTATTTGGCCGGTATGAGTACAGTAAATGACATTATTAAACAATCAAAAGTTCCGAACCTGACCTTTATAGCCTCAGGTCCTATTCCGCCGAATCCATCGGAATTATTGGCATCTGAACGAATGAAGTCGCTCTTGGCTGAATTAAATGAGCAATACGACGTTGTCATTATCGACACCCCGCCTGCTCTTTCATTAACCGATGCTAGAATTATTGCGACTAAGTGTGACGGTGTACTGCTCGTCGTCAATCAAGGCAAGCTGAAACGAACGGAAGCCAAGAAGCTGAATGACGACCTTGTTCATTTAAAGGTAAACCTGATCGGGGTCGTGTTCAATAAGATGAACACCAAGGATGCCGCAGCATATCTTTATCGTTCCTAACCAAATTGGACGTTAATGGGGAGAGTTCAAAGGCATGAGGCAAAAAAGAGTAAAGCCGCGATTCTGGCGGAAATCAAATATGAAAACGATAAGTATGCTTACCCTTTGCCTGGCTATTATCGCCGGCTGTAAATCTTCCGGTCCTGAGGAACAGCCTGCTGGTTCGGAGCAAACGCTGAAAACCATAAAGGTGGAAAAGGTCGTTAAGCAGAGAATTGCCGATCCGGTTGTACGTGCCGGAGAAGTCCAATTTGCCCCATATGATGTTATAGCCAAAATGGGGGGAGAAGTTCAGCAAGTTCTGAAAAAACGGGGCGATCTGGTTCAGGAAGGAGATGTCATTATGACGCTCGATTCCAGCGATGCCAAATTCCAGCGTGATAAAGCAGCCATGGCCGTCGAAAACGCGCAGAATGCGATTACTCAAGCTAAAGTGCAGGCGCAAAAGGAAGTGGAGAAAAGTAAAGCAGAGCTTCGTTCCGCTATACAGAAGTCGGAGCAGAGCGTTGTCGAGTTGACCAGAAGCTATAATAAAGCAAGAAATGATCTCGATGTCGGGCAGGCTACGAAAATTCAGGTTTCACAGGCGGAATCCCAGCTTAATAATGCCAGAAGGGATTTGGAGCAGCTTAAACAGCAGCAACAACAAATTCCACAGCCGACGGTTTCGACAAAGGACTTGGAGCTGAGTCTTAGAGAAGCCCAGATGTCTCTGCAGGAAGCGGAGAAGGCGGTCGCAGCCCTTGATGTAAAAGCTCCGGTGAGCGGAATTTTGACGGAAATGCCGGTTGAGGCACGAATGAGTCTTCAGCCGGGAGCTAAGATTGGTCTGATTCAGAAGCTAAGCCCTACGGTCATTAAAGCACAGTTAACCGAAGACCAGACGAAGCTCGTCAATGCAAAAAGCCAGCTTTCTTTTACAGTACAGGGAGCGAGTCAAATTTTTAAAGGGAAGGTCAGCTATCTTTCGAAGGTGATCGATCCAGAAACGAAATCTTATGAATTGGACGTTGAATCGGCTATCAATGACATGACTACTATGAAGCCGGGCATGAAGGTACAGCTTCAGTTGACGGATGAACAGGATCAAATGGCTCTCGTCGTTCCAACCTACAGCATCGTAAAAGAAGGCGAGGATTCCTCTGCCTTTGTTCTGACTGGTGATACTGTGGAGAAACGAAAGCTGCAGCTTGGCAGATTAAACGATCCATTCCAAGAGGTACTGGGTGGAGTTGCTGAAGGCGAGCTTGTCATCACCTCCAACCCCGCTCAGCTAAAGGACAAAGAAAAGGTTAACCCAGGCCTCATTGAGGGGAAACCATAAATCGGAGGATGGAAGAAGTGAGAATCAAATGGACAAGACATATTGCAACAGCCGTTCTTTCGACCTCCCTCTTAGCTTTAACGGGGGTCTACGTCAATGCAGATGAAGCTCCTGCCGTGCCCGCTTCGCCTAATTATCACTTAACGGATGCCATAAAGGCTGAAGTGAAAAGTGTATTGAATGAGCAGACTCCAAATGGAACGAGACTTGGCGCCGTCGTTCGTCTTTATAATCAAGGCAGCAGGATCACCGCGGTTCCGGAGGATGAAGTAAGAGTGAGAACCGATGACGGAGTCGAATATGCGCTGCGTCCGAGTACTGCTAATGCAAAAGCCATCATGCCGAAGGAAAAGGTTGAATTAAGCTATTTAGCTGTAGTGGACCGAGAGGACCCTTTCACATTATCCAAATTATCTTGGCTGGATGTGGATCCTTACGTTTATCCGAGGACGGAAAAATTAGATTTGTCCATTCCCATTCCATCAATGGAATGGCATGGGGATAGCGCTGACATTTCTAATCCCTCATCCATCAAAACGTGGGAGCAGTCGTTTACGATACCAGGGTTATCTAATGCTATACAGTACAAACCAATCAATATTCTTAAGCAGAACACACCACAGGGACCTGCATCCGTCTTAACCCTGCTTGCTGAAAACAAGGGCACCACTCAACAATCCATACCTGATTTTCGCATTGACGGCAAATCGGCCACTAAAGTTTACAATGGAAAAAAGGTGGAGAAAGATGCGATTAGACTTGAAGCGGGTGAAAAGCAGTATATTCATTTCGCGATTCCTACGCAAGACAAAGACGAGCTGAAAAGCCTGAATGTCCTTACTTTGGAGAGCTTCACCGCAGACAATCAAAATGTGAGCTATGCGATCGGACGATTAAATATTCTGCTTCCAGACAACGCCGCTAACTTGATGTTTAATCAAGCGGAAATCTACAAAAAGGATACGCCTATTTCGTTTGATCCGTTGAATAAGCTGATTCCTGCGAATGTCAATGTTTTGCTTGAGGAACTGCAGATGCATGGAAGCGGAAAAGATGGTTATAAGGCAGTAGTCGCCAAATTTAAGCTGCTGAATAACAGTGACCAGCCAAAGCCGATTCCTAATTTTTCGGCGGAACTGACTAACTCCAGTGGCTACGGATATTCCGGCACCCGCCAAAGCCTTGGGCTCCAGACTTTAATTCCGGGTATTAATTATGTCATCTATTATACCTTCGTCGTACCCGGATCTGAGTCAGGTGAACAGCTGATGCTGAAAATTTTGGATGGTGTTAGTGCGGCACCCTTCAACATCCCAATCGCTGCTATCCGGACCCAAATTCAAAGCAGCCCGGCAGATGATGACCTGGTCTTCTATCCATTCCATGTGAAGGTCAACGATTTCAATATCGCAAGAACGTATACGATGGGCACTCCGTCTTATTCCAATAAACTGACTATGGATATGACGATTAGTCAGGATAAGGCCATTGTCGATCCCAACTTCTCGAAGATGAGGGTGGAAGTGAGCGATAAAGAAGGCAAATTGTTAGGCTCTCAAGCCTTCTCACTCGCCGGCGACAATAGGTTGGGCACGGGAGATCCCGCGGTTACATTCAGCTCCGATCAGTTAGTTACAGCATTAACCGTCAAGATTTACGAAACGATCGATACGCCTTACGGAGAGGCGAAGAGATTGCTGAAAACGATGCAGTATTGATGATGTTTACAGATGTCGGGGTGTTCTGTATAAAAGGAATGAAAAACGTTCTCTACCAAGGATGGAGAGGAGGTGTATTCATGGATGAGGTGACTAGCTATACAACCAAAGCATACAGTCGGCCTGTAGTTTTAAAGCACCAGCCGCTCCGGTTCGAGACGGCTCAAAGCTGGAACAAGGGAGTTGGAAACAAAAACCCCAGCTCCAATGGCAATGGTGGAGTGAACTATCCTAATGACCCCAGACCGGGTAAAAAGCCGCATAAGTAAGATAAGATTCTTTTTACGGGGCCGGTGGTCATGGTACCATCGGCTCTTAAAAACGAGCAATCCTATTAGTGAAGGGGATTCATTATGGATTATATCCAAACCCAAATTGGGGAGCACCACATTCGCTTGGAGAACGTGCCGGAAAGCCTCATGAAGCTGTTTCTAAGGAGCTATCCCTTCTATGATGATCCTGAAAACGAACCTGACATCGTGATTCTTATCGAAGAGGGCTATGGAGTTCCTTTTGTTGATTATGAAGTCAGCATTAAGAAAGAATCGGATAAAATCTCGTTCTGCAGAGCGGATTACTTGATCGAGTCAGACCGGTATTATAAAAATGCGAGGATCTTCGTGCATGATGAATTGGCATTAAAGCACGCTTTGATTAGCCTCTATAGTTCCTATATCGCTTATCACAATTGGGGGCTATTACTTCATTCCTCTTGCGTGATCGACAATGGCAAAGCGCATATTTTTGCGGGCCATTCGGGGGCCGGCAAATCGACTGCGGCCAGACTCTCGTACCCGAGGACGTTGCTTTCGGATGAGGCGACGATAGTGAAAATCACTTCGGATGAGGTTACCGTGTATAATTCTCCTTTTCGCAGCGAGCAAGAGCCTACGGATTTGGCGGGGTGCTATTCACTCAGCAGCATTCAGGTTTTGGTTCAAGCGCTTCATAACCAGAGGTTACGTGTAAGAAAACCAAACGGACTTCTTGAACTTATGGATAAAGTATTTTATTGGCCTCATAGCTCTGAGGAAACCGGAAATCTCCTAGGATTATTGAATATTCTAGTAAATCGCGTTCCGGTATATGAGCTGCATTTTCAATATAACAATAAGTTCTGGGAGCTGATATCTTGATGCTTCAGTATATACAGAAGGGTAACTATGACGCTATTGAGCTTGAAGGGGAATGGATTATTTTAAATACCTCCGATTATACTGTTACCAATTTAAATGAAGTAGGCGGCTATTGCTGGTCCTTGTTAAATGAAGCACAAACTGTAGCGTCCCTCGCTAGGGCAATCCAAGGGAAATATGAATGGGTTTCCGAAGAAAGCGTTGATGCGGATTTGGAGCAGTTCTTATCGGATTTAAAGCAGTGCGGATTGATCCGGCATGCGGATTGAGCATGCTGCAAAAAAACTTTCAGCGTATTGGAGCAGGAGAGATTTTCTATGACATTGCGAATAAAACGGATTTCTTCCGTCTATATAAAGCAGTACTTTGCTGCGGAGGATATACGGCTGGCTTTCTCTATATTGATGCCATATATCCTTCGGCAATGGAAAGCATATGTGAGTCTGTTCGCTTTCATGTGGATCGACATTTCACTGACCTTGGCCTACGCCTGGTTCTTTGGTGCGGTCACGGATGCCGCCATTCATAGTGATTTCCATCGATTGAAATGGCTTGTTCCGTTAGGGGGGCTTTTCCTGCTGCTCAGCGTGGGGTCAACTTACTTCGGGAATTATGCGGAAACGATTTCAGAAACCGGAGTTAAGAATGACCTTAAGGCGGATTTATTGAAGCATATCCTGCTCCTCCCTTTCAATACCATCTCCAATCTCCGCTCCGGCGACCTTTTATCCCATTTTACTAATGATATTCATGCTATCGATGGTGTCATTGGAAGCAGCCTGATGAATCTCATCCGACTTCCATTTATCTATCTGGCCGTTTTTATTTACTTGATGCAAATCAATTGGACCTTGTCACTGATCAGCTTCCTTGTCGCTCCGGCAGCTCTATTGGCGGGAGCCGTATTCGGCTTGCTGCTTCGACGCAACAGCCGATTGATTCAAAGCTTGCTGGGAAACATGAACACACTGCTGAGTGAAATCTTTCACGGTTATTTAGTTATTCGTTCTTTTACGATGGAGAAATCGGCATTCAAAAGGTTCACTGAGCAAAATCGCGAACTGCTCTCGTTGGAGCTGCAAAATGCAAAGCTGAGAGGGCTGTTTCATACGGGAGGATACGCGATCAGCTCTATTATTTTTCTCCTAAGCCTCAGCGTCGGTGCCTACTTCATATCCATAAAAGTGATGTCAGTTGGTGCACTTCTGACATTTATTAATTTGGTAGACCATCTGATCTACCCTTTAACAGGGCTTGCCGGTCAATGGGCTAATCTTCAACGTTCCGTTGCAGCGGTAGAAAGGCTTTCAAAGGTCTTAAAGCAGACTCCTGAATCACCCAGAATGCCTATTTATTACTCCTCCATGCCATCCATAAGAACCATTCATTTGCAAAACGTTACCTTCAGCTACGATAGTCGCAATCCGATTTTCGATCAATTCCATCTTCAGATTCCCGCAGGAAAAATCGTGGCCATAGTCGGCCCAAGCGGAGCGGGAAAGACAACCCTATTCAATCTCCTTCAAGGCTTCTACAAGCCCCAAGCGGGGGCTATATGGATTAATGGCAGCCGCACAGATAAGTATTCCACCTCCCAATTAAGAAGCTTCTTTGCTTATGTACCTCAAGAAACCTTCTTGTTCACCGGAACCATCAGAGAAAATCTGATGCTGGCCCGGCCCGGCATTACCGAAATGTCCTTAGTCCAAGCGGCGGAAGCAGCCAACATTCATCCGTTCATTTGTTCCTTACCGGAAGGGTATGAGACGAAGATCGGGGAGGGAGGCGTCCAATTATCCGGAGGCCAAAAGCAGCGGTTGGCTATTGCGCGTGCGCTTCTGAAAGATGCGCCGATCCTGCTGTTGGACGAGGCCACATCCGCATTGGACAATGAAACCGAATATCAGGTAAAGGAGGCTTTGGGCCGGCTGATGAGCAATCGCACAACGCTCGTAATCGCCCACCGGTTATCGACCATACGGAACGCCGATTTGATTATTGTCTTGGATCAGGGCCAAATTGTGCAGATGGGCCGACATGAGGAGTTGATTGATGAGGACGGACTATATCGTAACTTAAATCAGGTACAGGGTCACAATCGGGAAGGGGCAATGGTCAGTTGATTATCCAATTTGTTCAAATTCTCTATGGGCCACAAGAACGGCTGCCGGTCGATACGGCGTTTTATGAGCATGTGCTGGCGGACATTGAGTTCTTTGGCATATCTTCACAAATCTATTCTTTATTGAAGCAGCGGGGGCAGCTGGATCAAACACCGCGATTCTTTCAGGAGCGGCTGAAGCAAAATTTTAAAGCTATCGTGTTTCAAAATATGTTTGTGAAAAGTCAATTAGAAGGTATCCTAAACAAGCTGGAAGAGACAGGCGTCGATGCGATACCGCTCAAGGGCGTATTATTCGCTGAGAAATACTTTGGGCATCTGGGGGCTAGGGGCACGTCGGATATTGATCTACTGATTAAACCACAGGATATGGAGAGAGCCATAGCTTGTGTCAAATCGCTTGGATTTGACACGGAAGTGGAGTTCAGCCCAGACCATTTTCATAGGGAATTCATTAAGCAGTTTCCTGGCGGTCTTCGTCCATTGATGGTTGAACTGCATTGGGATTTGCTGAAACAAAAAACGTCCGATCTAAGTATTGAGGAGTTTTGGTCACAAGCTAAGCCACTGGGGGCTTATCGGCACATCAAAGAATTTTCCGAGCATCATAATTTTTATATGATCTGTCTTCATGGGTGGAGGCATAACTTAAATTCTTTGAAGTATGTACTGGATATTTTACAGATGATCTATGTACTGCGGGACGAATTGGAATACTCCGCTTTATTTCGCGATGCCGCGGCACACAAAACTTTACGCAGAATGAAGTGGACGCTGGCGACTGTATATAAGTGTGTTCCACAACTAAACGGAATAAAGAAGCTGCCGCTGACAAGCGACCGGCTATGGTGGAGTTACAATGCCATTAGGGAATTAAAATATAATAAAATTAACCAATATTTGAATATCATTTACTCCCAATTTCTGATCTTTGATTCGATCACCCATGGCATTCAAGCGGTGAGGAGCGAGCTCCTGCCCGCAAAAAGGTAGGTGGACGTATGAAGTTTACTCCGATCAGTATGAAAATCATCAAGAACATGTTGATTGTTATCACGATCCTGGGAGCTTTAAACGTCACAACTCTTTATTGTCTCAAAAAAATCGAACATTCCTATTCGGACCTTTTTAATCGTCGGCTGCAGATAATAACGATTCTTCAAGATTTGCAGACTGATGTATCTGAGCAAAATTTTAAATATCAGGCGTATTTATTTACGAAAAAGCCTGACTATTTACAGAAAAGCCTCCAGATTAACGTTCGGATCAATGAAGAAGTAAACAAGGCGATGCAATTAACCATTTTGGAAAAAAACAAAGAAATGCTGAAAAAAATAGCTGCAGATAATGAAGAATACAGAAAGAAAAACAGCGAGGTTTCAAGCATACTTCCGACTGATCGGGATGAAGTCGCCAAATTATTTAGCTCCCTGTTGCTTCCTGTCGCTGAAGAAATGATGGCAGCTTCCCAAAAGCTCATACAATATCATCTGAGTTACATGGAGAATGGCACGTCCTTCAATTCGGAGCTTGTAAATAAAAACATCCTTGTCAGTATTATCATAATGCTAATAGACTTTCTGATCACTCTAAAAATAATTAATTATTACAAGGTTAAGCTGAAATTGTCTGTACCTTCGGTATTGACAGTAAAAAAATAACATGTTATTCTTATTTTGTTCTTAATAAAGAACAAAAATGATCGAAAGTGGAACTATACGTTCTTTGTGGGGAATAAACTTGGATTTAAGTCTCTGACTTTGGAGAAAAACTGATATAAAAAAATATCATAATTTTTATTGATGAAATGTAAGCAAGGTATTGATATTCAGTCATATAATTTATTTCGTTATAAAAACAAAAAATAACCATCAAAAAGAATGAGGGGAAATAGATGAGCGCAATCGTTGGAATATTTCACATGAACAACGAACCTGTAACTAATGAGCATAGCATGAACATTATGGCGGCGCTACAGAAATATCCGGCCGACGATGTCCAAGTATGGCGCAAGGATAACATCTTTCTTGGATGCCACGCCCAGTGGATAACACCCGAATCGATTAACGAGCCGTTGCCCTACTACGATTCCCTAAGGCAGCTTGCGATCACGGCCGATGCGATCATTGATAACCGAGATGAACTTTTCGAATTACTCAACATTGAACGGGATCGGCGACAAGGAATGAAGGATAGCCAGTTGATTTTGCAAGCATATGTTAAATGGGGTGAAGATGCGCCGAAATTTCTTGTTGGCGATTTCGCCTTCATGATCTGGGATGAACGCAAACAACTTTTGTTTGGAGCGAGAGATTTTACAGGAACGAGAACACTTTATTACTTTCATGACCGGTATCGGTTTACCTTTTGCACAACAATAGAGCCGATTCTTTCCTTGCCTTATGTTAAAAAGCAATTAAATGAACTTTGGCTTGCAGAATATTTGGCAATATTGGGGACAATTGATACGGTAGACGCAACGACGACTCCATATCATAACATTAATCTGTTGCCACCTTCCCATAGCATTTCAATAATGGCAAATAAAATTAATATTAAAAGATATGTTTCTATCTCCTTCGGATCTCAATTAAAACTAAAGTCTGATGGGGAGTACGTTGAAGCCTTTAAAGATGTATTCCAGAAAGCGGTGACCTCTAAGCTGCGTACCCATAAAAAAGTGGGTTCATATCTCAGCGGGGGATTGGATTCCAGTTCGGTTGTGAGTTTCGCAGCAAAAAACTCACTGATGAAGAACAAGGAGTTACATACATTTAGCTACGTTCCAACACATGACTTTGTTGATTTTACTCCTAGGTATTTGACAGCGGATGAACGTCCTTTTATTAAATCTACAGTAGATTATGTAGGGGGAATTAAAGACCACTACTTGGATTTCCAGGGGAAAAGTCCTTTTACAGAAATTGATGATTATATAGATGCTCTAGAGATGCCATATAAGTTCTTTGAGAATTCTTTCTGGATTAAAGGTATTTATGAGAAAGCGCATAAGCACGAGATAGGTGTCCTTCTAGACGGGGGAGCCGGAAACTTCACGATTTCGTGGGGGTCAGCTTTTGATTACTATTCGATCCTATTAAAGAAGTTGCAGTGGATACGTCTTTTTAAAGAGTTGGATAGTTACAGCAGATATGTAGGCGGTCCTAGATTGCGCATGTTGCCTGATGTTCTTAGAGCAGGGTTTCCAATCCTCAACAAAGTGTTTCCGCTTGGTAAACCGTTTAAACTACCCACATTGATAAATTCAAAGTTTGCGCAAAGAACAGGTGTTTATGAAAAACTCAGGGAACACGGTTTTAGTGAATCAGGTTGGTTCCCTAGATCAACTATTTATAAAGAGAGAAGAAGAATATACGAGAATATTTTCTTATGGAATGCGAGCCATATACGAGCTTCTAAAATGTCTTTGCGTCATTCGCTCTGGGAGCGCGATCCAACAAATGATTTACGAGTGTATCGTTTTTGTTTCTCCGTACCGGAAGGACAATATGTTCGGAATGGAGTAGACCGATCACTTATTCGAAGATCTACAGTAAATTATCTACCTGATAAGGTTAGGTTAAATCATAGTGTCAAGGGCATTCAATCCGCCGATTGGGTTCATAGGATGAAGCCTCATTGGGATACTTTCCTGGAAGAATCAGAAATGCTTGCTAGTGATAAGAAATTTTTGGAATATGTTGACGGCCAAGTAATTCGATCAGCGCTTTTGAAGGTTAAAAATGGGCCAATTCCGGAACGTTGCTCGGATGCAGATTATAAGACTCTTATGCGTAGTTTAATTTTATATCGTTTTTTAAAAAAGTTTGCTTAGTATGTATTTTTGCTTGAAAGGAGGTGAGTAAATGAAAAGAGAATGGCAGAAACCTGAGCTTGAAGTTTTGGAAGTTAACATGACCATGGGTCAATCTGATGGGGATTTCACAGATAAAGAATTTCCTGTGAACACACCTAAGAAAGATTTAACTTTCAGCTAAGTAATTATTGCATTTGCTAGAGGCCCTTATACACCTTTTTGTATAAGGGCTTTTAACACCCATGTATTGGAGTGAAATGAATGATTGAGGTTGAGAAAAGACTAATCTATAAGGCTTTTGGATTATTCACTGCTAGTGAAATATCTTTGCCGGAGCTCTCGTTAAATATTGATGGGGCAAATTCAATAGATGTATGTATAGAGTATGGTGATCTAAATGATTTATGGAAACAACGTTCGGAAGAACGGAGCGATTTCTTAATTGATGGCAATATGGTTGTATTCCGGGTCGAAAATATAGGCATATTTGCAATCCAAGATGGGAAAAAAATAACGGTTTCTCCTATACAAGAACCTGATGAGGATATAATTAGACTTTTTGTTCTTGGAACATGTATGGGCGCGATCTTAATGCAAAGAAGGACACTTCCTTTACACGGAAGTGCTATTGCATTCGATGGGAAGGCATATGCTATTGTAGGCGATTCAGGAGCAGGGAAATCAACCTTGGCCACAGCTTTCTTGAATAAAGGCTATCAGCTTCTTACGGATGACGTTATCGCTATAACCCAATCCGAGGATTGCGTTCCATATGTAATTCCATCTTATCCGCAGCAGAAGCTATGGCAAGACAGCTTGATGCATTTCGGGATGGAATCAAGCGGTTTTCGTCCTTTATTCCAGCGAGAGACGAAATATTCAATTCCAGTATCGACCCAGTTCTCCACTGAGTCGTTACCACTTGCAGGGATCTTTGAACTGGTAAAAACAGAGGATCAACAAATTAGCATAAAGCAGCTCTCAATGCTCGAGAGATTTCACACCTTGTACGAACATACATATAGAAATTTTATTATTAATCGTTTGGGATTAATAGATTGGCATTTTCGCACATCTGCTAATATTTTAAATCAATTGCTAATTTTCAACCAAATACGTAGACCTACCTCGGGTTTTAGTGCCCCTCAACTTGCTGAGTTAATTATATCTTCAATAAATAAAGGAGAATGAGCATGATCGATACGAAACAAACCATTGCACAACTAAAGGGAAACATTGTGAGTGATATGGGTGGAGAGAAGGTAATGTTATGTATTAAGAATGGAAAGTATTACAATTTGGGTGCAATCGGTGGCCACATCTGGGAACTAATGTCTGAACCGACCACGATTGAGCAATTGGTTTCCGATCTGATGTCAGTATATGCAGTGGAAAGGTCTGACTGCGAGGAACAAGTGGCTTCGTTTCTTAAGCATCTAATGAATGAGGGATTAATTGAAGCATGTTAAGAAAGATTAAGTCATATCTTTTGCTTAATTCGGAAGAAAAGACTCTATATGTCGAGGCTTATTTCTTTTTAGCATGGGCCCGGTTATTGAAATGTATTCCATTTCGTAAGCTTTCATGTTGTTTGGGTGAACAGATGGATGAGACAACGGAGGATCTGGAAGAGTCGAACAAGAAACATCTGATTCAAATATCTCAATCCATTCATATCATGAGCCGCTACACATTATGGGAAAGCATGTGTTTAGTTCAAGCTATTGCTGCAATGAAGATGTTGGAAAGGCGAAATATTGAAAGTACGATATACTTCGGTACTTCGAAAGATAAGGACGGCAGATTAATCGCCCATGCCTGGCTGCGCAGCGGTCCCTACTTTATTACAGGATTTAAAGGAATGGAAAAGTTTACAGTTGTAAATAAATTTGCCAGAAAGTTAAACGCATGACCGGATTTGAGGGAAACAAATTATGAGAAGGGATCCTAGCAATGAAAAACGTCCTGCATTTTTTTAAAAGCATTCACGCCTTCGCAGGAAATGTACTATTTTTAAACCTAATTGGGATGGTTGTAATAAGCCTGTTTGAAGGGATAGGTATATTTCTATTAATACCGTTAATTAGTTTTACGGGGATATTTGAATTTCGTATGTATGAAACTTCCCCACTGCATTCGTTTATTTATATGTTTCAAGGCATTTCTAAGGATATTAGTCTGCCATTAATTTTGGTGGTATATATTGTATTATTGGTAGGACAAGGATACTTTCAGCGAAAACAAATGATATTGAATGGGAAAATTCAACAAGGGTTTAATCGTAAATTACGAGAAGAAACTTATAAAGCTTTGGTTGAAGCCAATTGGGGATTTTTCCTAAAAAAGAGAAGATCCGATGTTATTAACATAATGACAACCGAACTATCGCGTGTTGCTGGTGGGACGCAGATTTTTCTTCAATTCTTGGCCGCATTGGTATTTACTTTCATACAAATTAGCCTTGCATTCTGGCTTTCAGCACGGATGACCATTCTCGTTATATTATTCGGCTCCTGTCTTATTTTCTTTTCACGGAAATTTATTAAAAGATCAAGTTCATTGGGAAGTGAAACTGTTGAGTTATCTAAAGCTTTTTTAGCCGGAATGACCGATCATCTAAACGGGATTAAAGATATTAAAAGTAATACGCTTGAGAAGTCCCACATCAATTGGGTACGTTCAACTAGCTTTAGAATTGAACAAAATGTAACTCAATTGATTAAATTGAGAACAACATCCCAATTTGTCTATAAAGTTGTGTCAGCCTTTTTAATTACCGGTTTCGCGTATATTTCTATCAAGATGTTTCAAGCACAGTTACCACAGTTAATGTTAATTTTGGCTATTTATTCGAGATTATGGCCAAGAGTCAGCAGTATTCAGTCAAATCTAGAAGAGTTAGGATCGTTAATTCCTTCGTTTCAGGTATTAATCAATTTACAACATGAATGCTTGCGGGCGAACGAATTAGATGAAGAAGACTATGACAAAATAAAACCGATTCTAATTCAAAAAGAGCTTGAATGTCAGAATGTTTATTTTACATATGATCCAAAAGTGTCAACTTATGCACTCCAAAATATCAATATACAAATCCCAGCAAATCAGATGACTGCAATTGTAGGCCCTTCAGGCGCTGGGAAAAGTACGCTAGTTGATCTATTAATGGGTCTAAATCGGCCAGAGAAGGGGTCTGTTCTGATAGATGGAACTCCTTTAACGAAAGATAACATGTTGTCATTAAGGCGTTCGATCAGTTATGTTTCGCAGGACCCTTTTTTGTTTAATGGGAGTATTAGAGAGAATCTATTGTTGGTTACACCAAATGCAAGCGAAGAACAATTATGGGAGGCGCTTGAGTTTGCAGCTTCATCTGATTTCGTAAGAAAGCTTCCTAATGGACTAGATACAATTATAGGAGATCGTGGAATTCGATTATCCGGAGGAGAGCGCCAAAGGATAGTTTTGGCCCGCGCGATATTAAGAAAACCATCGATACTTGTGTTGGACGAAGCCACAAGTGCCTTAGATTCGGAAAATGAAAGTAAGATACAGGCTGCCTTAGATGGATTAAAAGGAACAATGACCATTATTGTCATTGCTCACCGGTTATCTACGATCCGTAATGCGAACCAAGTCATTGTATTGGAAAATGGTAGAGTGGCTCAGTTTGGTGGATTTATGCAGCTCACCGAAGATCATGGAGGCCTGTTCAGCAATTTATTGCAGAAGCAGATGAAGGCTGCCTTATAAAGTTGGTTACTATTGAATAGAAAATGTAATATTGGCAAGTTCCCTAAGAGAAAAAATATGTCGTGATTCCTGAATAGAGAGAACAAAATATTTTGTTCAGTAGTTCGGTAATGTCTTCTGACCGGTATAAACGGAGGCATTCGGCCATGCTGTGGGTTATGTAATCCTAGACTCAAGTTGTCAAGGGTGTGGTGAAAGGACGGGTTTAATGCCCTTAGTAATTGAACATTTTGCAGAAATCTGAGACATTGACTAAGATGAGGCTACAAGCTCATCGGACACTGAGAATAAGGCAAAGATACAAGCAGCCCTAGAGAAGCTAAAAGGATCCATGACAGTGATTATGATCGCTCACCGATCCGACTATATACGTAGCACCGATCAAGTATCATTTTGGATCGGGCTGCGTTGTTCAAAATGGGGCATATATAGCTATTTTGCCACGGATAAGAACGGAGTGCTCTCTTTGTTTTTAGGTAGCCAGATCCCCGATACTTAAATCCTTGCTGCGACGCAATCGTTCATGGAATGAATTATTTCGTTGACATGTTCTCTAAAAAGAACTAAAATAAAAATGGTTCAATATAAAGAACAGAATTTTGGGTGAAATGCAGTTCGTTTCGGGGATGTCTCCTTGCCGCTATCCATGGAGGCACTCGGCCATGCTGTGGGTTGGTAATCAACCTTAGACGCGAGTCGTCGGTGGTGTGGTGTGAGGATGGGTTAGATGCCCAAACTTTAAGGCTTTTAGCTATGGGGTTTTAGCGATAAGACCTTATGGCTAAGAGCTTTAACTGTTTAAAGGGATATAATAGTTCGTGACTTATTATAAGGGGGCGTCATTCTTTGAATAAGATTCCAAAAATCATACATTATTGCTGGTTTGGCAGAAAAGAAAAGCCCGACATCGTCAAGAAATGCATGGAGAGCTGGAAAAGGAAGGGCCCGGAGTATGAAATCAAGGAATGGAACGAAGATAACTTTGATATAAGCTGTAATTCATATGTGAGCGAAGCCTATAAGGTCGGAAAGTTTGCCTTTGTTAGTGATTATGTAAGAGTCTTTGTGCTTTATAACTACGGTGGCATTTACCTGGATACCGATGTTGAAATGTTCAAGCCCTTTGATAATCTTCTACACCATGATTCGTTCTGGGGCTTTGAGCAAGAGAACTTTATCGCTACAAGCACCATAGGGGCGACTAGGGGTAACAAGTTAATTAAGACATTCCTAGATTCTTATGACGGCATTAGTTTTTTAAAAGATAATGGCACCTACAATGACTTGACCAACGTAGCCATGATCTCCAATATCTTACAGGAACAAAAGGGGCTTAAATTAAATGGCCAGCTTCAAGCCATCGACGGTGAAGCCGTTTTTTACCCTCAAACTTATTTCTCCCCCTATGACTATATCAACTGCCGCAAATTTATTACGAACGACACCTATGTGATACATCATTTCTATAAGAGTTGGCTGCCACCATCTGTGAGACTAAAGGGTAATATAAAATCAACACTGGCGAAAATTATTGGCGGAAATAATATTGCCAGAATAAGGGGGCGGCTAAGGTGATAACGAATGTAAGAAAAATCGCTGCAACCCTACTGAGAGAAAGCCGAAATCGAGGGATTTATTATTCGTTAATAATGAACCTGTCCCAAGTGATCGGTTACCTTAGAGGGGGAATCAATAAGCTAATTTATGCGAGAAACATTCGTTCATCCATTTTTGCCCTTCAAGCCAATAGTCGAATCGAAATTTTCAGCAGGCATGCCAAGGTTGTAATCGGGAAATTCGTTTTCATAAGAAAGAACGCTAGCATCCGAGTCGATTTTACTGGCGAGCTGCATATTGAGGATAAAGTGTTCATCAACGATAATTGCAATATCAATTGTGTTAATAAGATTTTCATCGGGGAACATACGAAGATTGCGCCAAATGTGAGCATTAACGATCACGATCACAACTACAAAGGTGAAACCGACCAGCACCTGATTAAAGGCGAAGTCATCATAGGTCGAAATGTATGGATTGGCTCCAATGTAGTTATTCTTCGGGATACTTATATCGGGGATAATGCAGTTATTGCAGCCGGCAGCGTAGTCAAAGGACATGTTCCTGCGAGTACGCTGTTTTTGAATAAAAGGGAACGTAGCTTTATTCCTTATGCGGCTGCCAATCAATAATTAAATCGTTATGGTCTGGAGATACGTATGAAAAAGGATATCTTGTTTTCGGTTTACGACATGGAGATCGGTGGAATTGAACGAAGTCTCATCAATATGCTTGAAAGTTTCGACTATGAAAAGTATAATGTCGATTTGCTGATTTTTCATCATAAAGGAGACCTTCTCGGGCAAATTCCAGATAAGGTTAACATTTTACCGCAAGATTCGAAGTATACCGTGTTCCGCAGACCTGTCGTCCAATGCTTAAAAGAAGGGCACATCTCGACATCGATCATTAGACTGCTTAGCAGAGCGGTCGCAGAGATCAAAGCGAAGCGTAGAAATTTGACCGAGGGCTCCGGCTACATTCAGATGCAACTAGTAATGAAATACTGCTCTTACGTGCTTACTAAACAAAAGAAATATTATGACCTTGCTATTAGTTACGCCTGGCCGCATGATATTATCTCGAATAACGTAGAAGCAGCCAAAAAGATCGCCTGGATTCATACGGACTATAGTGAACTGGAGATCGATAATAAGCTGGATCTAGCTGTTTGGAACAAGTTCGATCATATCGTCTCGATTTCTGATGCGGTGACAAAAGCATTCCTGACTCAATATCCATCTTTAGGGAAGAAGATCTTGCTTATCGAAAATATTACTTCTCCGGCCTTTATCAAAAAAATGGCCGATGAACTCCCCTTACTCTCTGATGAAGAAAGGGATTCATCCTTTAACATAGTCTCAGTCGGGCGATTGTCCTATGTGAAGGGGTTCGATATGGCTGTTCAAGCACTGAGGAAGCTGCACGATAGAGGATTTACTAATATTAAATGGTATATTGTCGGATATGGGGGATATGAAGAAGAGCTAAGAGGGCATATTCGACAACATCAATTAGAAGATAGCTTTATTCTTTTGGGTAAAAAGATGAATCCTTACCCCTATATTAAGGCTTGTGACCTTTATGTTCAGCCTTCTAGGTATGAAGGGAAAGCAGTGACCGTTACAGAGGCAAAAATACTCGGTAAACCAATCTTATTGACCCAATATCCTACAGCCCATAGTCAAATCGAAGAGGGAATAGATGGAATGATCTGTGATCTAAGTGTTGAAGGAATAGCTAATGGAGTTGAAAGATTATATAAGAATAATCAATTAAGAGAAATCTTAATTAACAATATCAAGGATAAGGATTTTGGTAACCATGAAGAACTGCATAAGTTATACCAAATTATTTAACGTCTGAGGAATTAGCGTCGGTTCAAGGTGAGTATGAGGCTTACAGAAGGTTGAACTATAAACATTTGAGGTGTAACAAAAATGAAGGATACATTCGAAAAATTATGGGTACTTTTTACTAAAAGTGATAGAAAGAAATTTCTATTACTTTTTTTTATGATGATTATTGCGGCTATCTTTGAAACCATAGGGATTGGATTAGTTGTCCCTTTTGTTGGGATCGTGACAAATCCCAGTATGATAAAAGAACACTCGATTTTATTAAATGTGTACGACGCTCTCAATTTTCAATCAACGAACGCTTTTATTTTATTTGGTGTTGGCGTTCTATTAACGATATTTATTATCAAAAACCTCTATCTACTATTATTTAACAACACACAATATCGTGTCATCTTTAATCAAAGGGTAAAACTTTCGAGGAAAATGTTTAAGGAGTATTTAACAAAGCCATATACATTCCATTTACAGCGGAATTCAGCGGAATTAATAAGGAATGTAAATGAGGAAGTTACGAAAATATTTACTGGTATTTTACTGTCGGGATTCCAATTGCTAACGGAAATCATTGTTATCCTTTTTATACTTACGTTACTTATATTGACAGCGCCGTTAGCAACTTTTTCGTCTGGAATATTGCTGGGTGGAAGTATTCTTCTGTTCTTTAAAATCTTTCGTAAAAAGATTACTCATTTAGGAAAAGAAGATCAAAGAGTAAGTAGAGAGGTACTTAAATGGGTAAAGCAAGGATTAGGGGCAAGCAAGGAAGTAAAGGTTTCAGGAAAAGAAGATTACTTCGTAAATTCGTACAATAGGGAAAGTCAAATATTGACAAACAATATGATTTATAAAAGCACCCTTGATCAAGTACCAAGGTTATTCATTGAGACCTTATTAGTATCCGTTGTCCTTATTACGATGATTATTCTTGTTTTTCAAAGGATTGATATGGCTAGTTTAGTTTCTACTATGTCATTATTTGCTATGGCAGCTTTTCGACTTATGCCTTCTATAACAAGAATCGTTGCGATGCTAACGTCCCTTCGATATAGCCAGCCGGCTTTGACAGTAGTTTATAATGATTTGATTAAAGAGAATGAAGGAAAAAAAGCGGTATTTAATGAATCGACCGATGAGTCGACACAAGTAAAGTTGAATAATGACGAGAAAACCTTTCGGAGTTCTATCAAATTAGAAAACATATATTTTCGTTATCCGAATCAAGAGGAATTTTCAATTAAAAATCTTTCGTTAACCATTCCAATTGGTAAATCAGTTGCATTTATTGGAACCTCGGGTGCCGGTAAAACAACTATTGTAGATATTATATTAGGCCTATTAAAGACCCAAAAAGGTCGTGTATTGGTTGATGGTAGAGAATTAGAGGGGATTTTGCCAATATGGAAAAATAAAATCGGGTATATTCCGCAATCCATTTTTTTAACAGACGAAACGATTAGGAGAAATGTTGCGTTTGGCATTGAGGATAAGGACATTGATGAAACTGCTCTTCAAAAAGCAATTGAAGATTCTCAGTTAAAAGAATTTATTAATACACTTTCTGAAGGATTAGATACAGTGGTTGGCGAGCGGGGAATTAGACTTTCTGGGGGGCAACGTCAGCGTATCGGAATTGCTAGAGCTTTGTATCACAATCCCGAAATTATCTTTTTAGACGAAGCGACTTCTGCTTTAGATAACGAAACAGAAAGAGAAATTATGAAAGCAATAGATAATCTTAAAGGTGAAAAGACATTAATCATTATTGCTCACCGATTAAGCACCATTGAGAATTGTGATATCGTATATAAATTGGATCAAGGCAAATTAATATTAGTGGATAATAAGCTTAAACAGAAGATTTAAGGAAGTTCGGGAAGGAGAAAAGGGATGGACCCTATAACTAGTCCTAAAATTAGTGTAGTTATACCAGTTTACAATGTTGAAAAATATTTACAACGTTGTATTGATAGTATTCTAAGCCAAACGTTTCAGGAATTTGAAGTTATATTAATTGATGATGGTTCAAAGGATAGTTCTGGACAAATTTGCGATGAATATGCAAAAAAAGATAAACGGATAAAAGTTGTACACAAAGAAAATGCGAGAGTTTCAGCGGCTAGAAATGATGGAATAAAAATGGCGAAAGGGAAATACATAAGTTTTATTGATTCTGATGATTGGATTGAAGCCGCTATGTACCGGGATATGTTTAGCAAGGCTGAAGAGTTAAGCCTGGATCTTATTATGTGCGATTTCAAAAAAAAATCAAAAGACTATGAAGACAAACGAACACAACCTATTCGAGAAGGGTATTACTCAAAAGAAGACATCATGAATGAACTGTTTCAAAGTTTAATTATGTTTGATTATGTCGAATTTCCACCAACCATTTCAAACTGTGTTTGTTTATTTAGGTTAGAATTCCTTAGAACTTACAGTATTTACTATGATGAGGATGTACACTATGGTGAGGATTCAATTTTTGGTTCAAAGGCATTGTATCATGCGATAAACTTCTATTATTTAAAAAATCATTTCTATTATAATTACTTTTACAACCCCACTTCTACAACAAATACGTATAATGCAAAGAAGTGGGATTCCTTTCTTAAAATTAATTATAGATTAGAAAGGTATTTTCAGGGGGGGGATGAATTTAATTTTCCCCAACAAATAAAAATAAATATGTTGTATTTTACATTATACACTTTAGGGCAAATAAAATATTCTGAAAGCAATGTGCAAGATAGAATAATAATGATAAGAAATATAATGCATCATCCGAAAGTCAGGGATATCTTTGAAGATTTGGAGGCACCTAAAGTCTCATGGAAGATGAAAATTGTTATTCTTCTAATCAAGTATAAAATGGGTAGATTGTACAATTTATTAGTACTTAATAAACGTAGATTGGTTAGGCTTGGAGCGTTTACCTTTTCGCCTAAGAATGTAACTAACCAAACAATAGATTAAAAGTGTTAGTGTTAGAAAACAATTTGAAGAGGTTTTTAAATGAAGAAAATTTTGTTTGTAAACGGTCATTTAAATGTCGGTGGAGTTGAGAACTCTCTAATCAATGTGCTGAAGAGGGTAGACTATAATCATTATGAAATCGATTTGATACTATTTGAAGGACTTGGCGATTATGCTCATGAAGTTCCCAAGGAAGTCAATGTTATTTCCTACGATCTATCAAAAGCTTATGGTCCACTTAAGCAGTGCATTTTAGATAACATACGTACCAGGAATTGGTTCTGGTTATGTTTTCGCTTAATAACTTTGCTTGAGAAAATCATAGGGGTAAAGGCGTTCACTTTTGCTAGGCCACTTTTTAAGTTGAGTAAAAGGTATGACTGTGCAATAGCATACCGTGTAGGTATTTGCACTGACTTTGTTGGATATGTAATCAACAGTAAAAAGAAGATAACATG
Source organism: Paenibacillus cremeus (assembly GCF_007786445.1). Classification (GTDB taxonomy): domain Bacteria; phylum Bacillota; class Bacilli; order Paenibacillales; family NBRC-103111; genus Paenibacillus_G; species Paenibacillus_G cremeus. The sequence continues at coordinate 24,697 of NZ_VNJI01000054.1, forward strand.
GTGGCATCACGGGACGTTTGATTATCCGGAAAAGGTAATAAAACGATTGACTAAAGTATTTCAAAAATTTGATGAAATAATAGCGGTATCAGATAGCAGCAATAGAATGATAAGAAGCAACATTGACGGTATAGAAAATAAAACGATTACGATACCAAATATAGTAAATGCCGATGAAATTAAACAAAAAGCAAATGAAGAGACAGCTTATCAAATTAAATTTAATGAAAATATAACTCTGCTAAGTGTAGGGCGATTGTCACCCGAAAAGGGGATGATTAACTGTGTTCATGCATGTAAAAAGTTAATTGAAAATGGATTTAATATTAAATGGTATCTTATTGGAGATGGTGTCCAGTATGGTGAAATTGAAAAATGCATTAAAGATTATAAATTAGAAAATGATATTTTTCTTTTAGGATCCATTCCAAATCCTTACCCCTATATAAAAAATGCTACGATATATGTTCATCCATCCCTTGTTGAATCACTGTCCATCACGGTATTGGAAGCTCTAACTTTAAATACCCCTGCTGTTATTGCCAGGTCTATGGGGCCCATGGAATTTATAAGACACAAGGAGAATGGTCTACTAGTGGAACCCACCCCGGATGGTTTGGTTGGTGGGATCATTTCTCTGTTAAAGGATGATCAACTTTATACCAAATTGAAAAAGGATCATAGTGATGTGTTAAAAAATTACAGTCCAGAAGTTGTGATGAAAAAAATATATCATTTAACCGAGGTTGGTTAGATCTATGGAAAAAGTTAAAGGTTCAATATCTACATCGATATATAGTACTAAAAAATATATTTATGAATTGGCATTTCCCTTCTCTAGACAAGGGAAAAGTATGAAAGCCTTGAAAAATATTCATTTAAATAAGCGTTGCTTTATAATCGGAAATGGTCCTAGTTTGAGGGCTAAAGACCTCGATAAGCTGAAGCATGAAGTTACCTTTGCCTTTAATCGAATTTACTATATATTCGATCGCACGGATTGGCGACCCATGTATTATTGTTCTGAAGATGACAAGACCATTTTTAAAAGTAAAGAAGAGATCAATAAAATAGAAGTCAAAAATAAATTTTTCCCCGTTAACATTCCGCGGGACTATAAAATTAACTTCGATGAGGCAATGTATTATATCTTTAAGTTCGGCGATAGAACAGTTGAACCTGAGTTTTCCGAGAATATTGTCAAGGGAATATACTGGGGGAATACCGTTGCATATACCGCAATTCAATTAGCTGTATATATGGGAATAAAAGAAATCTATCTCTTAGGTGTTGACCATAATTTCAGTAAAATGGTCAACGATAAAGGTGAAATAGTCATAGACGAGACGGCTAAGGATTATTTTATTGAAAAGTATAACACTGACAAAGAAGACTTGTATATTCCCAACATTGAGGTTTCAACGAGAGCATTTATATCTGCAAAAAAATACGCAGATAAAAACCATATAAAAATATTCAATGCAACACGTGGCGGGAAGTTAGATGTATTTGAAAGAGTAGAGTTTGATAAAATCCATTTTTAGAAAAGGTGGTAACAAGTATGAGAATAGTTGGAGTAATACCAGCAAGAGGCGGCTCAGCAAGATTCTATAATAAACCGTTAGCCAATATTTTTGGAAAACCTATGGTTTGGTGGGTTTACACACACTCCATGGAGGTTGAATGCTTTGAAGAGGTATATATTGCCACTGATAGTGAAGAAATAAAGAGCGTATGTGAAGGTTTTGGAGCAAAAGTGATTATGACCTCTAAAGACCATGATACGGCAACAGAAAGGCTGTATGAAGTCTCCCAAATCATTGATGCAGATCTTTATGTGATGGTAAACGGTGATGAGCCTGTCATAGAAGCTAAAGACATAGTAAAGTGTATTCCAGATGGTTTGAACAAAGATGAATTTTATGTTTCAAATCTTATGACTGATTTTTCAGACCCTGTTGAGGTTGTGGATACAACGAATTTGAAAATTGTAACAAATAAAGATGGCATTTGCTTGTTCATTTCTCGCAGCCCGATACCATTTCCTAAAGGAGGTATGAACTATACATACCAAAAGTTTGTGGGGGTGGGGGCATTTACCAAAACAGCTCTTCAATATTATCATGAAACGCCTAGAGGCCCTATTGAAAAAATTGAAGAGAACGATTCATTCAGGTTTATTGAGAATAGGAAGGATATCTATTATATTAATGCACATTGTAAGACCATCTCGGTTGATACACCAAAAGACATTGATAAAGTTGTAGAATATATGGCTGGAAAAATGAGCGAGCGTCACATGCTGCCCATATCCTAATACAAGAAAATCCCCATCTATCAGGTGGGGATTATTTAAGTTTATAAAAATATACTGGGAGGAAAAAGTTACAATGAAAACGATGAAAGTTGGTAGCATTTCAATGGATAACACAATATTTACGTTGATTGCAGGACCTTGTGTAATTGAATCAGAGGCGCAAGTGATGGAAGTTGCATCAAGGATGAAAGACATTACCAATCGACTTGGTATTCCGTATATTTTTAAATCATCCTTCGATAAAGCGAATAGAACTTCTATTTCCTCATTCAGAGGACCAGGAATTCATGAAGGACTGCGTATACTTAAAAAAGTTAAAGATGAGTTTGGGGTACCTATAGTAACAGATATTCATGAACCGTATCAAGCAAAGATTGTAGCCGAGGTTGTGGATATGATCCAAGTTCCTGCATTTCTTTGCAGACAAACGGATTTATTGGTTGCATCAGCTGAAACGGGACTACCCGTAAACATTAAAAAAGCACAGTTTTTATCTGCTAAAGATATGAAAAATGTTATAACAAAAGTTGAAGAATCAGGTAATGAAAATATTCTTTTATGCGAAAGAGGCAATACATTCGGTTATAACAATTTAGTTGTTGATATGACTAACATCATTGAAATGAAAAAATTTGGTTATCCGGTTGTTTTTGATGCAACACACAGCGTTCAAAAACCTGGAGGAAACCTTACCTCAACCGGTGGTAATCGTGAATATGTGGAGTATTTAGCTAAAGCAGCGATAGCGGTCGGTGCAGATGTATTATTTATGGAAGTGCATGAGGATCCCGATCATGCAAAGTCCGATGGCCCGAATATGGTTAAGCTTGACGAAATTGAGGTAATACTTAAAAAGCTTATTAAACTATATAAGGCGGTACGCGATGATGAATCAATTCGATATTCTCACTAAATCGGAAATTGAACATCAATTCGATATTCTCTCTGAATCAAAATATGTTTTTGAGACTGAGATAAATGCAATAAAATTAGTAAAAGAGGCTCTAGATGAAAACTTTGTAAGAATTGTTGAGCTGATTTCTAATTGTAATGGCAAAGTTATTGTTACAGGAATGGGAAAATCTGGGCATGTTTCAAGAAAGATTGCAGCCACATTATCTAGTCTTGGAACATCATCGTTTTTCCTTCATCCCGCAGAAGCTCTACATGGTGACTTAGGGATGATCTCGGCGAATGATATCGTAATAGCGATTAGTTATAGTGGGGAAAGTGAAGAGATTGCTAGAATTCTTCCTAATATAAAAATAATAGGTGCAACACTGATTGGAATTTCTGGAAATCCAAAATCAATCCTAGTAAGGTACAGTGATTACTCCTATGTGTTCCCTGAATTTAGGGAAGCCTGTTCAATGAATTTAGCACCTACATCCAGTACTACGGTTGCAATGGTTTGGGGAGATGCACTAGCTGTTTGTTTATCAAAAGTTTATGGCTTTCGTGAATGGAATTACGCATTATTTCATCCAGCCGGTTCCCTTGGAAAAAAACTGCTGATAAAAGTAGATGACATTATGCATACAGGGGATAAAAACGCTGTAGTAATGGTTGGTACTAAATTAAAAGATGCTATTATCGAGATGAGCACGAAAGCCATTGGAATTATTAATATTGTAAATGAAAACAACGAATTAATTGGAGTCTTTACGGACGGTGATCTAAGGAGATTATTTACAAGAGAAGTAAATATTTATGGTTTGTCAGTAGACGATGTAATGGTGAAGACTCCAATCTGTATTGATCTGGATGTGCTCGCTGTAGATGCATTAAAGATAATGCAAGAAAAGAATATTTCTGCATTGCCAATTATTAAGAATCATCGACTAGTTGGAACAGTAAGAGTAAATGATATTCTTGGAGTGGGTATATTCTTATGATAAAGGAAAAAGACTTATCTAAAATTAAAATGCTTGTTATGGATGTTGATGGTACCCTAACAGATGGGAAAATTTATGTTAGCGGAAATGGTGAAGTTTTTAAAGCGTTTAATGTAAAAGATGGATATCGTTTAATTAATCTTAAACAGTATAATATTATACCCGTTATCATTACTGCTAAAAAATCAGAAATAGTAGCTAAACGTGCTGCTGAACTAAAGATTGAAGAGGTTTATCAAGGGGTTGACAATAAGCGGCGGGTGTTGGATGAGGTTATGAATAAATATCAATTAAGCTATGAAAATGTTGCTTATATTGGTGATGATGTTAATGATATGGATTGCATGAAAGTTTGCTATCTGAAAGCTTGCCCAGCTGATGCAATAAATGAAGTTATTGGTGCAGTAGATTACGTCTGTACAGCTAATGGTGGTAATGGGGCAGTTAGAGAGTTTATTGATTTAATAGTAATGTGAGGAAGAAATATGGCAAGTACTGCAATGGCGTCGATGTTATGAAATTTATATGCTCAATATTAGTGGTGGTCTTTCATGCACCACCACTAATCTCTGATTCATAGATGTGGGATTATTTAGAGCATTCCCGTGTGAAAAATGAATAAAAGATATCTTGAGATAGATTCATTACGAGGTTTAGTTACAAATGTCTAACTGAATATGAAAAAATAAAGGAAATGGTGTAATCATGCTATTTAACTCATATGAATTTATTTTTTTATTTTTACCTATTGTATTTTTAGGTTATTTTATTTTAAATAAAAAACGTTTAGTTTTTTTGGGGAAAATTTGGTTAATTATTGGTTCATTATGCTTTTATAGTTGGTGGAATATACAATATTTATCAATATTACTGATGTCACTATTATTTAATTTTGCTGCAGGCGCTTTATTGGGAAGTAAACAGCAAAGAATTAATAGAAAAGCCGTGCTGGTTCTAGGAATTATTTTCAATGTAAGTTTATTAGGCTATTATAAATACTTTGATTTTTTAATTACTAATACAAATGCATTATTTAATAGTCATTTTTCACTATTACATTTAGTTTTGCCTCTAGGAATAAGCTTCATCACCTTCCAAAAAATAGCCTTCCTTATAGATTCCTACAAGAAACAATCGATGAAATATAACTTCTTAAATTTTTCACTATTTGTTACCTTTTTTCCTCAGTTAATTGCAGGACCAATTGTTCATCATTCAGAGATTATGCCTCAATTTGATCAATTAAAAAATAAGGTTATAAATTTTCGAAACATTTCCTTAGGTATATTTATCTTTTCAATAGGCTTGTTTAAAAAAGTTGCTATTGCAGATTCATTAGCTTCTTGGGCCACAATGGGCTTTGATAATGCAAAAACATTGACCTTTTTTGAGGGTTGGATTACTTCACTGTCCTATACATTTCAATTATATTTTGATTTTAGTGGATATACGGATATGGCCATTGGGACTGCATTATTGTTTAACATAGTATTACCAATGAATTTTAATTCGCCATATAAAGCACTAGATATTCAAGATTTTTGGAAAAGATGGCACATCACTCTGAGCCGGTTTTTGACGCAATACATCTACATACCTCTTGGTGGAAATAGAAAAGGGAATACAAGAACTTATATTAATATATTAATAGTGTTTTTAATTAGTGGTTTATGGCATGGTGCTGGATGGACGTTCATTTTTTGGGGGCTTCTACATGGTGCTGCTACTGTCATTAATCGTTACTGGAAGTCACAAGATTTTAAGTTAAATAAATATATAGCTTGGTTCATTACTTTTAATTTTGTCAACATAGCGTGGGTTTTTTTTAGAGCTACAACATGGGGAGATGCAATAAAAGTATTAAGAGGCATGATCGGACTTAACGGGATGGCATTGCCAGACTTTGGAAAGCTCTCTTTTTTAAAAAATTACGGATTTACAATAAGCCCTTATTTTATTAATTTGAATGAGTTGATGATCGCAATTCCTTACATATTTGTTAGCATGCTTGTTGTTGTATATTGTAAAAATTCCAATAAGTTATCTGGAAGTTTTCAGCCAAACATAATAATTTCCATTTGTATTTCCATTATTTTCGTTTATTGCATAACAAGCCTTAATAAAATAAGTCAGTTTTTATACTTCAATTTCTAAAAAGGAGCAATAAAAATTGAGTAAAAATTGGGTGCGAAATACAATAACTTATATGTTTATATTTTCATTGATATTAGTTCTATTTAATTTACTTATTGATCCACTGCAATTCTATAGGTCTAAAGAGGCTAATAGTATATATTGGACGGAAGAGAGATGGCAGCTGCCAGGTTTAGCAAAAAATTATAAATACAATACGATAATATTAGGAACTTCCATGACAGAAAATTTCGTCCCAAGTGAAGTAAATGGTATTTTTCCTAGGGCAAAAACACTAAAACTATCCATTGCAGGTTCCTCTGCTTATGAACAGAATAAAATTGCTGAAATTGCTTTTCAAAATAACCAAATTGATAATGTTATTTGGGGGTTAGATTATACTTCTCTAAGTAAAGATGATTTTAATAAAGAAGAATTCCCAGCGTTTCTTTATGATAATAACCAGGCAAATGATCTGAAATATTTGTTAAATATAACAACGATAAAATATAGTATTATTTCCATTTTATATAATATAACACCTAAGTTAGCTAAAATTACTTCAGCCATGATTGACTTTAAGGATGCGCCACAACGGGATTTAAACTCACTTTATTTTTGGGGGGGACTATACACATATAGTAAGGAAAACGTTATAGCTGATTATTCTCGTAAAATTCTAGAAGATAAGAAAAATAAAAAAGAATTACTTGAAAGCTTTAGTTTTAATAGGCTAAAGAGTAGTATCGATAACAATATTCTTCCTATCGTTAAAAACAATCCAGCCACTCATTTTTATTTTTACTATCCTCCCTACTCAATTTTAATGAACGAGCGTTTTTATGAGTTAGATCCAGTTATTGTAGATAATATAATCAAAAGTAGAGAGTATTTTTATTCAGAATTAAACAAGTATCAAAACGCAAAACTTTTTGACTTTACCACAGATAAAGAAATTACGTTTAATTTAAACAATTATAAAGATACGATGCACCATAGTCCAGAAATTAATAAATATATATTAAAATCATTACATGATGATAGATATTTGGTAACAGATAATAAATTGCAGCTTTTTCTTCAAGAGTATAGAACTCAGATCAAAGGTTTTTCTATGGTACAAATAAACTAATCGAACATAAATGTTCAAATACCGTTATCAATAAAACCGCGTTTAAGAAAATGCAGATTGCAGTTGACTTGTTCTATATAAAGAACTATTATAATAATAAGAACGCATTACTTCAGTGAAGGTATGCAACTCATTTTTTTTTTTTTTTATAGTTACGTTCTTTATATAGAACAATACATTTTATGAACTAGCAATGTAACGAACGATTTTAAAAGAGTATGTGCAACAATACAGACCGTTGTTCACTATAAGGAATTTGGTGATGTCTCCTCGCCGTTATCAAAGGGGGCACTCGGCCATGCTGTGGGTTGAAATAAACCTTAGACGCCAGTCGTCGAAGGTATGGTGTGAGGATGGGTTCGATGCCCGTTTATCATTAAGTTCTTGACTATGAGGTTTTGTCTTAAAGACCCTATAGTCAAGAACTTTATTGAATTGAATGGAAAGGGTGATTTCATTGACCTACCGCCAAAGATTTTCATTTTTGATTTTATTGGATTCATTTATTGTTCTAACCGCTATCTACTTCAGTCAGTTTCTGGTGAATGCTACTCTTCATGTCGTGACTGTTCCCATGGTTGTCAGCTCGATTACCCTACTGCTTAGTCATCATCTTTTCTCTGTTCGTTACAAGCTATATAAAAAGGCTTGGGAATATGCCAGCATCGGGGAGTTATTGATTATTTTTAAGGCAGTCTCTTTCTCTATATTGGCTACCGGCACTGTTCAGCTCATGATAATGCAAACGACGTTCTTCCGATTGCTTGCCGTGACCTGGATGCTGCACATGCTGTTAATAGGCGGCTCAAGGTTTTGTTGGAGAGTCTTTCGCGATGCCTATGTTCAGAAGTCTCGCAATAAGAAGCGAACTCTGATCGTCGGTGCAGGGGCGGCAGGGACAATGATTGCAAGACAGCTGATCGGCAATAATGAAGCAGAGCTGGTACCGATCGCGTTCATTGATGATAACCTGAAGAAGCAGAAGCTCGACATATTGGGTATACCGGTGGTCGGCGGGAGTGAACAGATTGAGAGGGTCGTTACAGAGTGGGGGATCGACAACATTATTATTGCGATTCCCTCTCTAAATAAAAAGCAGTTGAACCGTATCTTCCAGGAATGCGCAAAAACTGCCGTAAAAACCCAGATATTACCAATGCTTGAGGACATCGTAACGGGGAAAGTAACCGTTAGTCAATTCCGGGATGTAGAGGTAGAGGATTTATTAGGCCGAGAGCCAGTTGAACTGAATATGGAAAGCATTTCGGAATATATAACGAATAAGGTTGTTCTTGTCACCGGAGCGGGAGGATCGATCGGGTCGGAGATTTGCCGGCAAATTGCAAGGTTTCATCCGGATAAGCTAATATTACTTGGACATGGCGAGAACAGCATCTACTCAATTGAGATGGAATTGAAGGATTCGTTCGGAAATACTCAAATCGAATTTATAACGGAAATCGCCGACATCCAAGATGCAAAAAAAATGATGGCCGTTATGAGCACGTATCACCCTGATGTCGTTTATCATGCCGCCGCACATAAGCACGTGCCACTTATGGAACGAAATCCGGAGGAAGCGGTAAAAAACAATGTAATTGGGACGATGAATGTCGCCAAAGCAGCGAGTCGGTATGGAGTAACTACATTCGTCATGATCTCAACGGATAAAGCGGTCAATCCGACCAGCGTCATGGGGGCTACAAAACGGTTAGCTGAAATGATCGTTCAGAACATGGATAAGATCAGTAATACCAGGTTTGTTGCCGTACGGTTCGGCAACGTTTTAGGAAGCCGCGGCAGCGTCATTCCTCGATTCAAGAAACAAATTCAGAGTGGCGGTCCGGTTACGGTTACGCATCCCGACATGGTTCGTTACTTTATGACGATCCCGGAGGCCTCCAGACTGGTCTTGCAAGCTGGTGCTTTGGCTCAGGGTGGAGAAATTTTCGTCTTGGACATGGGGGAGCCGGTAAAAATCGTGAACCTCGCAAAAAATTTAATCAGGTTATCCGGAAGCTCCATTGAAGAAATTGGGATTGAATACAGTGGAATTAGACCTGGGGAAAAGCTATTCGAAGAACTGCTTAAGGAAGACGAGATTCATGAGCAGCAGGTTCATCCTAAGATTTACATAGGGAAAACGGCAGACCTTCTAATCAGCGAAATTGAAGAGGTCATTGACTCGTACGTATCCCTTGATAAAGAAGCGCTAAGGAATCAGTTGCTAGGTTTAACGAATCAAAAGCTAACACCTAAGCTACCTAAGAAGCTCATATCCACAGGTTAATACGGAATGCAACGTTTAAAGGAGAGTATGTCAAACATGAAACTAAGAAAAGCAATCATTCCTGCCGCTGGGCTTGGAACGAGATTTCTGCCTGCCACTAAAGCAATGCCTAAAGAAATGCTGCCAATCGTAGATAAACCTACGATTCAATACATTGTCGAGGAAGCAGTCGACTCGGGGATCGAAGATATTATTATCGTTACTGGAAAGGGTAAAAGAGCGATAGAGGACCACTTCGATAATTCGTTCGAATTGGAGCAAAATCTTCTGGAAAAACGGAAATTGGATTTGCTGAATGAAGTCCAAAAGTCATCAAAAATGGTTGACATTCATTATATCCGACAGAAAGAGCCAAGAGGGCTCGGGCACGCTATCTGGTGCGCTCGCAAATTTATTGGTAACGAGCCATTCGCTGTTCTGTTGGGTGACGATATTGTGAGTGGCGCCGATAAACCTTGTTTAAAACAGATGATTGAGCAATACGATCGATATAAGGCATCTATTATTGGAGTCAAGCATGTTTCTGATAATGAAGTATCCCGGTATGGCATAGTGGATGGAAAAAAAATCGCTGAGCGATTCTACAATGTAAGCAATTTAGTAGAAAAGCCGAAGCTGGAGAATGCGCCATCCAATCTTGCTATCATGGGGCGCTATATTTTAAGTCCGATGATCTTTGATATTTTGGGCAGTCAAGAGCCAGGTGCCGGTGGAGAAATCCAGCTTACGGACGCGATTGCAGGATTGAATCACTTCGAAGCGGTTTATGCTTATGAATTTGAAGGAACTCGATACGATGTCGGAGAGAAAATGGGTTTTATTCAAACGACCATTGAGTTTGCCCTACAGCGCGAGGATTTGAAGTACAAATTGTTAGATTACCTTTCCAAGATGATGGAAAAGCAATTGCTTAATAAGTGACCGAAATTATCCAAGAACGGGTGGTTTAAGTGTCCCCAAAAATCTTGTTTGTTGCAACGGTTGATTATCATTTTAAGGCATTTCATTTGCCCTATCTGGAGTGGCTGCAGCAGCAAGGCTGGGAGGTTCATGTAGCTGCAAAAGGGAATATGGAGCTTCCGTATGTGGATCGCAAGTATGATCTACCGATCGAACGGTCGCCCTTTCGGAAAGAAAACATAAACGCCTATCGTGAGCTAAAATCAATTATGGATAGTAATAAGTATGAAATCGTCCATTGTCATACACCAGTAGGTGGTGTTCTCACCCGCCTTGCGGCAAGAAAAGCTCGAAAACAAGGGACTAAGGTTATTTATACCGCGCATGGCTTTCATTTTTGTAAGGGTGCACCACTAATAAACTGGGTGACCTACTACCCGATCGAAAGACTATTATCCCATTTAACCGATTGCCTTATAACTATCAACGAAGAAGATTATCAGCTCGCTGTGAAGCACAAGTTTAATGCCGGACGTATTGAACACGTACATGGGATTGGGGTAGACACAGAGCGCTTTACAACAGTTGGAAAAACACGAAAGCATGAACTGCGACTAAAAGCGGGCTATAAACAAGACCAAATTCTGATGTTTTACGCTGCTGAATTTAATAAAAATAAAAATCAGCAGCTTCTGATTAGAGCATTGGCAAAAATTAAAGATGAGGTTCCCCAAGCGAGACTCTTACTTGCAGGGGAAGGGCATTTAAAAGCAGACTGCATAGAATTGGCTAATCAGCTTGGGATTTCAGGAATGGTTGATTTTTTAGGGTATCGGAACGATATCGATGAGTTGCTGCCCTTATCCGATATTGCTGTAGCATCAAGTCTTCGAGAGGGACTGCCAGTAAACATTTTGGAGGCCATGTCATGTGAATTGCCGGTTGTTGCAACAATGAACAGAGGTCACTCCGAGCTAATTCGGGATATGGAAAATGGTTTTGTTGTGTCTCATAAGGATTATCACCTGTATGCAACACAATTGCTTAAACTCTGTCTGTCAACGTCTCTGCGCAAAAATATGGGTATCGCAAGTGCAAATATGGTAAATAAATATTCGCTTTTCGAAGTAAAGATAAAATTGGGCGAAATATATTCCCAATATATGTCGGGGGAACGCGATGAATCCAAAAGTGAGTATCGTAGTGCCTATATATAATATGGAAAACTATTTGAGTAGATGTTTGGATAGCTTGTTGTCTCAAAGGTTGTCGGATATTGAGATTATCGCGGTAAATGACGGCTCTACGGATACGAGCTTACAAATTCTTCAGGAGTATGCAAATAGAGATAAACGTTTGTTAATTATAGAAAAACAAAATGGTGGTGTCTCATCTGCGCGAAATGAAGGATTGAGTATCGCGAGAGGACAATATATCGGCTTTGTCGATCCAGATGACTGGGTGGATTCGGAAATGTATAGAGCACTGTATGAAACAGCTGTCCAGGAGAAAGCTGATATCGCCATGTGCTCCTATATGCGTGAGTTTGGCACCCATGCAAAGGAGAAGGATTTCCCCCTTCCGGATAAGGTATCTTATAGTGGTGACGAAGTTCAATCTAAGATTCTTCGTCGCTTGGTGGGCCCGTTAAATGAAGAGATCTCCAATCCGGAGCTTCTTGATGCCTGGGGAACTGTATGGTCAAAGTTATATCGATCAGAAATCATTAAAGAAAATGGTGTTCAATTCGTAGATCTCAGTATTGTAGGGACCAACGAGGATTCACTTTTTAATATACACACGTTCTATTATGCAAAATCGTTTGTCTTTCTCAATAGACCTTATTATCATTATTGGCGCGTGAATACAACTTCGGTTACAACGGGTTATAAGCCGGATCTTATAAATAAATGGTTTACCCTTTACAGTACGATTGAAAGATTCTTAACCGAAAAAAGGATGCTTCCAGAGTTTCATTGTGCTCTAAACAATCGGATTTGTCTTAATGCTTTAGGACTTGGCTTAAACACTGTTAGTTTAAGCAATAAAGTCCCCTTTTGGCGGAAGATTAGCATGTTAAACTCGATTTTGAATGATAGCAGAATAAAGCACTCCTTCAAGCACCTTGAAATGAAGTATTTTTCAATTGTTTGGAGGTTGTTTTATTTCTGTGCGAAATATAGGTTTGCTGTGGGATTTTATATGATGTTAGTAACCATGGATCGTCTTAGAAAGATTATTAGATAGGAGCGATATTTTTGGAACCAGTTCGTATACTCCAAGTAGTCACCATTATGAATCGTGGTGGACTTGAAACAATGTTAATGAATTACTATCGACAAATGGACCGCAGCCGGATTCAGTTTGATTTTATGGTGCATAGGGCTGAAAAGGGCCAGTACGATGATGAAATCTCGCGTCTCGGAGGGAAAATTTATCGAATGCCGCAAATACGACCAGGCAACTACGGAGTATATTTCAAAATGTTAGATGAGTTTTTCGTAAATCATCCTGAATATAGATTGATACATTCTCATATAAACGAGAATAGCAGTTTTGTACTACGGGCGGCAAAACAAGCGGGTGTTCATTCTCGTATTGCACATAGTCACACAAGTAATCTAGGGGTTGATTTTAAATTACCTTTTCGAATATATGCGAGACTGTTTATGAAGAATAGCGCTAGCATGTATTTTGCATGTTCAGAATCCGCGGGCCAATGGCTATTTGGAAAAAAACTTTTAAATTCAGGGAATGTAACAATTCTCAAGAATGCAATAAATTTGGATGAATTTAGATATAGTTCTGAATTGAGAAACGAAATCAGAAAAAAGTTGAATATCGTCGGTGGTAAATTAGTTGTTGGACATGTGGGTAGATTTCACAAGTCAAAAAATCATGAATTCCTGATAGATATATTTAAAGCCTTGAATAAGAAGAATCCGAACTCCGTACTTCTATTGGCGGGGGATGGTGAGGAACGCCAATATATTGAAGAAAAGGTTTCTAACCTAGGCCTAACTTCTGCTGTTATATTTCTAGGCATTAGAGATGATATAGCAAGGGTCATGCAGGCGATGGATATATTCTTATTTCCTTCTTTTTTTGAAGGTGCCCCCGTAGTAATGATAGAAGCACAGGCTACAGGATTAACATGTGTAGTATCAGATACAATAACTCGTGAAATTGACTTAACTGGTCGTGTGAAGTACATGAGTCTTAAGGAATCGCCAGATGTATGGGCGGATTCGATTCTTGCATTACCCCAGGAGCATGAAGATACAACAGATCTGTTACGCCAAAAAGGATATGATATCGTTACAACCGCTAATAGTTTAGGTGAATTTTATTTGGATAATGTTTTGTAGTTCAAGTAAGTTTAGAGTTTATGGGGGATTAAACAATGAGTCATACATTAACTGTTTTTACGCCTACATTTAACCGAGCATATACACTTCATCTTTGTTACGAAAGTTTAAAACGTCAAACTTGTAAGGATTTCATTTGGTTGATTATAGATGACGGATCTACGGATAAAACAAGGGAACTTGTTAATGACTGGATTTCAGAGAATTTGGTTCCAATCCGTTATCATTTTCAAGAGAATCAAGGAATGCACGGAGCGCATAATACTGCCTATGAGTTGATCGATACGGAACTCAACGTATGCATTGATTCGGATGACTATATGGCCAATGATGCTGTTGAGAAAATTGTTTCATTTTGGAAGAAACATGGTAACGAAAGGTTTGCGGGGATTATTGGATTGGATGCCACTCCAAATGGCGAAATAATTGGAACCGAACTACCGGGACATTTAAAGGTGGCTAAGTTATCGGATATATATTCTAAGCATAGAGTCCAAGGCGATAAAAAGCTGGTATATCGATCAGAGCTTACACGGAGGAGTCCACCGTATCCGGTTTTTCCTGGTGAAAAGTACTGTCCTCTTAGTTATAAGTATGTTCTAATCGATCAAGACTGTCCCTTGCTTATTATGAACGAAATCCTGTGCCACGTTGAATATTTGGTGGACGGTTCAAGTATGAACATCGTCAAACAGTATAAGAGGAACCCTCAGGGATTCCTATTTTTTAGAAAAATCGCTATGCAGTATGCACCCTCGTTTAAAGAAAGATATCGCGAAGCTATGCACTATGTTTCAAGCAGCATAATGATTCGAAATTACAAATTTTTGTTCGAGTCCCCATGTAAATGGACTACTTTATTGGCTGTACCATTTGGCACGTTGCTTTATGTATATATCCAAAACACAAATAGGGCAACTGTTATGAAGAAGTAAAAATGAACGATATGTCCTTATTCAGTGAGAGGGAATATTGTAAATGACTATATTATGGCTTACATTGTTTAGTGCATTTGTTATATCACTATTTTCCAGATATCTAGCAAAACCTGCAGCGGTGGGAACTGTTTTTATTCAACCAAATAAGTTTTATGTATTCATTGCGATGATAATCATAGTGCTTGTATCCGGTTTAAGGAAAAATATCGGCGATACGTTTTTCTATATGTATTCTTATACACTTATTCATTTGAATTTGGGAGATATTGGATTAAAGGGGGAGTTTGGATTTGCATTTTTGCAATATTTGTTACAGCAAATATCGGCTGACCCCCAAATACTGATTTTCACAGTTGCCTTGATAACGAACGTTCTTGTTATCATTGTTTTATACAAATACTCGAGATTATTTGAATTAAGTATCTATTTATACTTTACTACCGGACTGCTTCTAACATCCATGAATGGAATCAGGCAGTTTCTTGCTGCCGCCATATTGTTCATGGCAACCAAATATATATTCGATGGCAGCTGGAAAAAGTATATTGCCGTAGTGCTATTTGCTTCCACAATCCATCAATCTGCACTTATCCTCATACCGATTTACTTTATTGTAAGAAGGAAAGCGTGGACTACACAAACCTATATCTTGCTTGCTTTTGCAGTAATTTTCGTTATAGGCTTTAATACACTTTCACAAGCGTTATTTTCGGTTATACAGGATACGAAATATAGCGAATATCAAGCTCTTGAAACACACGGAGCTAATTTTTTGAGAGCAATTGTGTGTGCTGTTCCCGTCGTTCTAGCCTATTTCGGGAGAGATAAGCTCAGAGAGATCTTTCCCGATAGTGACTATGTTGTAAACATGTGCTTAATTAATCTGGTTTTCATGCTAATCGCAACGCAGCAGTGGATTTTTGCCAGGTTTAGTTTTTATTTCGGTTTATATAATCTGATCTTAATCCCTTGGGTAGTCAAGCTGTTTCCCAAAAAGGAACAGAAGTTAATTTATTTCGCGATTCTCATTTGTTACCTTATTTATTATTATTACGAAAATACAATCAGCTTGGATATTGTTTACAAAAGCGACTATATTAAATTTTAATCGGAGGTAAGTTCGAGTGAGGATTGAAACATGAATATCTCCCAAAAATTATCACAACAACAGCTACAGGAGATACTGGAGGACATATACAAGAAAGGGCATGAATCTACGGATGTCTGTGTGAAGGATATTATCGAGGATCTAAAACGACAAATATTATCAGTAATATCTTCATAGGAAGAAAAGAGGGGAAGAATGTCGTTAACCAAATTTACGTCGCTGAAAACGGCCCTGAATCTGTTGTCTCTAATACGCGAAGGAATGCTCACCTCTTTGTGGTCGATCAAAGTGTTTACTTCGAACTCCATGATTTCTGCGCCTCCACATGAATATCATTTGGATAAGCCGACTTTGCAGGCTTCGGATGTTAAGGATGTTCCAGCGGAATTCGTTGCTGACCCCTTTATTATCGTACATGAAAATAAGTATTACATGTTTTTTGAAGTGTTAAATAAAGCATCGGGGCGCGGAGAGATCGGCTTAGCCATCAGCAATGACGGGGAAGAGTGGATGTACGAAAAAATCGTGATGAACGAAAAGCATCATTTATCCTATCCCCAGGTATTTAAATTCAAGGATGAAATCTACATGCTTCCCGAAACGGAACAAACGCAGGGGGTCTTGTTGTACAAAGCAACAAACTTTCCGTTCGAATGGGAAATAGCCTGCAAATTATTTAGCGGCAGGTATGTGGATCCATCTATTTTTGAATTCGATAACAAGTGGTGGATATTTGCCGGATCTGAAGGCAAGAATCTGCATCTGTTTCACTCCGACAGCCTTGAAGGCCCATGGGTCGAGCATCCCCAAAGTCCGATTATTACCAATAACAGCAGCATCTCCCGGCCCGGCGGCCGAATTATCGTTCAGAATGGGGAGATTTATCGATATACCCAGGACGGCAAGGACTATTATGGGAAAGCAACCAGGGTATTTAAGATCATTAAGCTTACGGACTCTGAGTACGAGGAAGAGGAGGCAGAGCTGATTTTAAGCGGTACAAACAGAGACAACGACTGGAGACGGGATGGGATGCATCATATTGATCAAGTGAAAATTCAAGACGGTCAATGGCTTGTCGCTGTGGATGGCCATCGATTTAGGAAAATAAATTATTTTTTTTGGAAGCTGGATCGGATGTTTTCCAAAATACAACTCAAAATACGCGAGGCTTTGTCTCTATGAAACGTCTTTTCGATTTATTGGCGGCAGGATTGCTTTTGGTGCTGTTCTCCCCTATGATCGCCGTAGTTGCCGTTCTCGTTCGATTCAAGCTTGGAACGCCAATCATGTTCAAGCAGCTGCGTCCCGGACTGAACGGCCAGCCCTTTGAGCTGTATAAATTTCGCACAATGACGGATGAGATGGACGAGGAAGGCAATTTATTACCCGATTACATACGACTTACTCGGTTCGGTCAATTCTTACGAAAATACAGCCTGGATGAATTGCTGCAGTTAGTCAATGTAGTGAAAGGCGATATCAGCCTAGTCGGCCCGAGACCGCTGTTAATGGATTATTTGCCTCTCTACACGGAGGAGCAGGCCAAACGCCATCTCGTGAGGCCAGGCATTACCGGATGGGCACAAGTAAACGGCAGGAACGCGCTGACGTGGGAACAAAAATTCGAACTGGACGTATGGTACGTGGAACATCGAAGCTTCCTTCTCGATCTTCGAATTTTACTGCTGACTGTGTTCAAGGTGCTTAAGTCTGAAGGAATCCAACACGGAAATCATGTCACCATGGAGAGGTTTACAGGTTCTAAACTTTCCTAGAATAAGGAAGTGACAAAGATGGAACTAGTAATCATTGGGGCGGGCGGCCACAGCAAAGTCATACAGGATATGATACATTGTGTATCTGATTTGTGTGAAATTAGGGCGATTCTGGACGATAAATATGATGTGTTGAGCTCGGTACATGGGATTTATGAAGGTCCTATAGCGTCGGCGAATTACTTACATAGTGTAAACAGCAATCTAAAATTTGTGATTGCAATTGGAAACAACCGGATTCGTAGGCTATTGGCAAAGAAGCTTGGCTTACCCGACGATGCATATATCTCCCTGATCCACCCTACTGCGGTGGTGAGCCCGAGCGCAAGGATAGGGAGTGGAACCGTCGTGATGCCGAACGCTGTCATTAACGCTGATGCTATTATCGGCCGACACGCCATCATCAACACCGGAGCTATTGTCGAGCATGACAACGCCATCGGAGATTATGTTCACGTCGCCCCGCACGCAACCCTAACCGGCAGCGTTACAGCTGAAGAAGGGAGCATGATTGGAGCGGGAGCTACGGTCATTCCGGGAAGAACGATTGGGGAGTGGGCCATCATAGGGGCCGGGGCTAGTGTCATTAACAATATTTCGCCGCAGAGTACAGCGGTTGGAACCCCAGCGGTCATCATCAAGACAGCCAGTAATGAAGCAGAAACAGAAGCGTCCAAAAGTGCCTAGGGCACTTTTTCTTATTTTAAGGAGCTTACATCCATGACGGAAACGAAAATCATCACACGCCGCCAATTCTTGAGGCAAATGGGTCGTGGTCTGCTGGGGACGGGGGTGTTGGGAACGGCCTTCTACGTCATAGAGGAACGATTCTGGTATCAAGTGCGAACCGTTCGGCTTTCGATTCGGAATCTTCCCGATGCATTCAAGGGATGGAAAATTGTCCAATTCAGCGATGTCCATTTTGGTTTTTACTACGGAACGGATCAATTCCAAAGTGTTGTAGACCTCATAAACGGACTTAAGCCGGATCTGCTGTTCTTTACCGGAGATTTGCTGGATCGGGAGTGGAACGGGAAACAATCTGCAGCACCGCTGCTTGAGAAGCTTCAAGCGCCGCGCGGCGGGAAATGGGCCGTTCTCGGCAATCATGATTATACATCAAAGAAACAAGTTATTCAGCAGCTGCTTGATTCACAATTCCAAGTACTCATCAACAGCCATGGCAGCATCGACCAGGATGGGCAGCAACTCTACATTGCGGGCGTAGACGACTACTTAATGGGCAAATTCGATTTGAAGAAAACGCTGCAGGGCTTGTCCAATCAACATTGCGTGTTATTGCTCGCTCATGAACCGGATATTGCGGAGCTCAGCAGCAAATCCGGAGTCAATGCCCAATTTTCAGGACATTCTCACGGGGGGCAGATTCGTATGCCGTTTTTCAAGCCCTTTTTTACGCCGGATCTGGCGCAAAAGTATATCGAAGGCTTGTATGAGGTCGGCCCAAACAGGATGCCGCTCTATGTAAACCGTGGCGTCGGTACAAGCAATCTGCCGATTCGCTTGTTCTGCAGACCGGAGATCACCGTGTTCTATTTATCGTAATTCCATAATGCCGATGAAAGGTTGTGCCGCATGACTGAGACTTCGATTAAGAAAAGAATCTATCTTTCTTCTCCGCACATGAGTGGCAAAGAGCAAGCGTACGTGGCGAACGCCTTCGATACGAATTGGATTGCGCCGCTTGGACCGCATGTTGATGCTTTCGAGAATGAGCTGGCCGCCTATGTCGGGGTTAATGCTGCTGCTGCCGTAAGCTCCGGGACCGCCGCCATTCATTTGGCACTGCGCTTGCTGGATGTCCACGAGAGAGACCGCGTATTTTGCTCGACTTTAACGTTCGTAGCAAGCGCCAATCCGATCCTGTATCAAAATGCGGAACCGGTGTTCATCGATTCGGAGCCGGAAACCTGGAATATGTCGCCCCAAGCGTTACAGGGGGCGATGGAGGATGCAGAACGGAAAGGGGCGCTGCCGAAGGCGGTCATCGTCGTGAATCTATACGGCCAAAGCGCGAAGATGGATGAGATCCTAGCCATCTGCGATCGGTACGACGTTCCTGTCATCGAGGACGCTGCGGAGTCACTCGGTTCAACTTACAAGGGTCAAGCAAGCGGGACGTTCGGCAAATTCGGCATCTATTCGTTTAATGGAAATAAAATCATTACGACGTCAGGAGGAGGCATGCTCGTCTCCAACGATGTGGCCGCGCTGAAGAAAGCGCGCTTCTTGGCCACGCAGGCGCGTGATCCCGCCGTGCACTACCAGCACAGCGAGATCGGGTTCAATTATCGGATGAGCAACGTGCTGGCCGGCATTGGAAGAGGGCAACTGGAAGTGCTGACCGAACGGGTCGAGGCAAGAAGAGCGATCTTCGAGCGGTATTATCAGGCGCTAAATTATATACCAGGATTTAATTTTATGCCCGAGCTGAAGCATACCCGATCCAACCGCTGGCTTACGGCATTAACGATTGACGAGAAGCAGGCTGGCATATCAGCGGAGCAACTGATTGAAGCATTGGCGGAAGAGAACATCGAAGCGCGTCCGGTATGGAAGCCGCTCCACCTGCAGCCGCTTTTCGAAGGAATGTCCTACTTCTCTCATGAGGAGAGCGAAAGCATATCCGAGCAATTGTTTGCCAAGGGCGTGTGCCTGCCATCAGGTTCCAATATGACCGAAGAAGATCAAATGAGAGTGATCGATTCCATAAAGAGCACCGTGCAATTACGGGCTGCCGTTAGTTAAATCATTTTGAATGCGCTTCCCAAAATTCATGTTTTTTAAATTTTATGTAATGTTGTTCTTTAATCTCGGGGTCTAAGCAGTCGCGATAAAGCGTATAGTGATACGCACACAACAGCTTATGGTATGTTACATTCGCTTTTTTCCAAAGGTTGTATACATGCGAAATCATACCAATACCTCCTCATTAAATCCTCATGAGCTACCTGAAAGATTCAATAAAGAACGAAGCAATCCAACTTGCATTCTTACTAATAGGAGGCCAATCTAGTGTGCGGAATTGTCGGATACATCGGATATCAGGACGCTAAAGAAATCTTGCTAAAAGGCTTGGAGAAGCTGGAATACCGGGGATACGATTCCGCGGGTATCGCGCTATTAAATGAAGCGGGAACCCATGTTTTTAAAGAAAAGGGTCGCATTGCAGCGCTGCGGAACGAGGTCGATCCACAGGTGACGGCAACTATGGGAATAGGTCATACCCGATGGGCTACTCATGGGGTGCCCAGCCGTAGAAATGCCCATCCGCATCAAAGCGGCAATGGCAGGTTCACTATCGTCCACAACGGAGTCATTGAAAACTTTCAAGAAATTAAGCGGGATTATCTGCAGGATGTGTACTTTAGCAGCGATACGGACACAGAGGTCATTGTCCAGCTCGTTGAGAAATTCAGCGACAACGGCATACCGGTTGAGGAAGCATTCAGAAAGTCACTGACGGTGTTAAAAGGTTCTTATGCCATTACCTTAATGGATGTGAAAGACCGGGAAACCATTTATGTCGGTAAAAATAAAAGCCCACTGCTGATTGGTGTTGGCGGCAATTTTCACGTCATCGCAAGTGATGCTATGGCCGCGCTGCAGCTGACGAATCAGTTTGTGGAGCTGATGGATGAAGAGATGGTGATTGTGCAAAGCCATTCCAAAACCATCAAAAATTTATCTGGGGCCCAGATTGAGAGAGAGCCTTTCACAGTAAAGCTGGATGCAAGCGATATTGAAAAAGGTCCTTACCCGCATTATATGCTCAAGGAGATCGACGAACAACCGTCCGTGATTCGGAATGTTGTTTCCAAATATCAAGACCGCAACGGTGAAATCGCTATCGATTCCAATATTCGTGAAGCCATGAAGGGTTCGGACCGTATCTATATCATCGGTTGCGGCACAAGCTTTCACGCAGGGCTGGTCGGTAAGCAGCTGCTGGAGAAAATGGCCGATGTACCGGTTGAGGTTCATGTAGCTAGTGAGTTCCTCTACAACAGGCCGATTCTTTCCGGTAAGCCGCTCTTTATAATGATTTCCCAAAGCGGCGAAACGGCTGATAGTCGAGGGGTGCTGGTAGAGATCAAGAAGCTCGGATATCGTGCGCTGACGATTACGAACGTAGCCGGTTCTACCCTATCGCGTGAAGCGGACTATACGCTGCTGACGCATGCCGGGCCTGAGATCGCCGTCGCTTCAACCAAAGCCTATACGGCCCAGCTTGCCGTGCTGACTATACTCGCATACGACTGTGCGAAAGCTAAAGGGATGGACATCGGATTCGATCCGGTAGGCGAGTTAAGCTTGGCTGCCAATGCGATGGAGATTATGATCAACCGGAAAGAAAAGATGGAAGAGATCGTATGGAGCTATTTGAGCGCAACCCGCAATTGCTTCTTTATCGGGCGGAGCGTGGATTACTTCGTTTGTCTGGAAGGGGCATTAAAGCTGAAGGAAATCTCATATATTCAGGCAGAGGGCTTCGCAGGCGGTGAATTAAAGCATGGAACGATTGCGCTGATTGAAGAAGGGACACCGGTAGTCGCGCTGTTAACGCAAGCATCGATCGCGGGGAATATTCGAAGTAATGTACAAGAGGTTATGGCCCGAGGGGCTTCGGTTTGCATGATTAGCATGGAAGGGCTGGAGGAAAGCAGCGACCGGTTGGTGATCCCTAAAGTTCATGAATACCTTGCTCCCCTGGTATCCGTTATTCCGCTACAGTTAATCGCATATTATGCGGCATTGTTTAGAGGGTGCGATGTCGACAAGCCAAGAAATTTGGCTAAAAGCGTAACTGTCGAGTAATAATGATCGGCGATAATATCACTAGCCTTAGAAAGCAAAGGGGGCTGACCTTGTCTGAACTGGCGGAACGGACAGGGATTTCCAAGTCTTATTTAAGCAACATCGAAAGAAATTTGAAACAAAATCCCTCGATCCATATTATCGAAAAGCTCTCTGAGGTATTGAAAGTGGACCTCAAGGTGTTGGTTGAAATGGCCGCTGAGGCGGAAACTAAGCAGGTTGAAAATGAGTGGCTTGATTTTATCCACGAATTAAAACAACTTGGAATCGAAAAAGATCGGATTAACGAATATAAAATTTTATTTGAATTTATGAAATGGTATAACGATCATGTGCGGGAAGAAGGAGAATGATTGCGGAAAAGAACGAAATTGATAAAAAAAAATTTATTCAGCGTACAGAGGATGTGACATGCTTTTTAGATGTTACCGAGTATACTTTAACTAAATTAAACCTTTAGCTACGGACAGAAACAGGCGCACCTCGCCGAAGGGTAGGAACGCAGAGTCACAGGTCTAAGGGCCTAGTTAAGTGGGGGAGGATTGTTCTATCTAATGAATGAAGCTATCCGGGAAATTGTAGAAGTGGTTGATAGTGAATGGTTAGAACTGATCATGGCTGCGCGGAATATGGGTCTTACCATCGACGAGGTTCGAAATTTTTTACAGCAGGCTCATTTAAACTCTTACATAAGCGATGCGGACGGATTGCAGAATTTAATTCATAGAGCGCAGTAATGATAAATCCCCTTATGCCAAACAATGCAGAGTAGACATCTATTAAGATGGTTTCGGCATTGGGACAGGAGGGGATTTCTCTTTGTGGTATAATAATGTTATAATTAATTTAAGTTTATCAAGTTTATAAATTGCAAAGGATCGATTCCCATGATAGGCAAACGGATACATGAATTGCGTCTACAAAAGAAATATTCGATTACCGAATTAGCCGAGCGTGCCGGTGTTGCCAAATCTTATATAAGCAATATTGAGAGAGGGATTATGTCCAATCCTTCCATTCAATTTCTCGAGAAGGTAGCCGAATCCCTCGGCGTATCGATGGATGATCTGATTAACGACCCGGTTCAACAGGAGCAAGATGAAAAACTAGACCGCCAATGGTACGAACTTATTCGCGAAGCGATGGCATCCGGAGTCAGCAAGGAAGACTTCCGGGAGTTTCTTGAGTTCAATAAGTGGAAGATGCAGAATAAGAATTAATCTCTGAAGGGAATTTCCAAAAAGCCCATGTTTTTGTCTATAGTAGACAAAGATATGGGCTTTTTGGAAATTTTTCGAGATGTGCTGCTTGAGAAGCGATGAATATTGTTTCGTGGGCTAAATACGCTACTCTAAATGGAGGAGTTTTTATGAATGGTCGTTATGAAGAACTGGATTCACTTCGAGGTCTTGCAGCACTATCTGTCTTTTTTGGTCATATGTATTTAATATTTAATAAAACGTTTTTATCGCAATTGTTATTTAAGTTTGGTGTTTTTCACTTTGCTATTGCTGGCAGTGAAGCTGTAGTATTATTCTTTGTTTTAAGTGGATTTGTTCTGTCCCTTCCGTTCTATTCAAATCGACAATTTACTTATAGTGCTTATGTTATTAGACGCATTTGTAGGATATATATTCCATATATTGTAGCAGTCGGTTTTGCCATGCTTCTCAGAGAACTATTTTATACTGGTAAAATTAGTGGTTTAACTGATTGGTTTAACTCAAGTTGGTCGAGTGATTTAACTTTAAGTTCATTAAAAGATCACTTACTCCTAATAGGAACATTCACAAGTAATTTGGACAATGTAGTTTGGTCATTAGTTCATGAAATGAGAATATCTTTTGCATTTCCATTTATTATGTTTTTATTGGTACGTATGAGTTGGAAAAAAGGTATTGGATTAGGGATAACTTTATCAGTTCTCAGCGTTGTTTACTCTTATGTTACAAAGGCCGATTTTATTGGAACAGAACTGTATGCTTCTTTACATTACACAGCAATGTTTGTGATAGGTGCTTTAATCGCTAAGTATCGAAATGAAATCAGCAATAAAATACTGCATCTACATAAGAAACTAAGAATATCTTTGTTTTTTATTGGACTAATATTATATTTATATGTTCATCCATCATTTGTTCTAAACAAAATTGTTCATGATTTACACCCATTCTATCGAACTGTTATAGATACATGGTTTGTTGCTCTTGGTGCTTCAATTCTAATTATCTTTGCAATAACCTCTAGTCGAATATCTAAGATACTAAGGAATGCAATTGTGAAGTATATAGGTAAAGTATCGTTCAGCTTGTATTTATCCCATCTTGTTGTGCTATTGTCATGTGTGCATTTTCTTCACAATAGGTTACCATTGTGGGGAATTTGTATAGTGGTTGTTATAGTCACATTTATTATTTCAAGTGCCATGTATTATCTAGTTGAAAAACCAGCTATAAGTTTAGGAAGGCGTCTAGCCAAATCGCTAGATAAAAGCAGCCAAGTGAAAAATGTTGTAAATGGCCATGCCAAGGCATAATTAGGCCGTCATTCCCATCGTAAGCTTGTCGTGTCCGCTGAAGCACTAGTTCGTTTCAAGATTAGCTTCGTGGCGAACGAATCCGCTCAAAGGTTTGATATGTTTCCTTCTCTTCAACATGTTGAGTTTATGAACAAAAAAGGACTCATTACTGATTTTTTGGGTGATACTAGACCACTTAATGTCTTAAAAATTGGTAACCTGTTTTATCGAGATGATGTAAAATTGTTTGTGTACCAAGATTTGGAGCCTTTCCAGGCAGCAAAAAAGTAGGGTATTCTCGGGATTGCTGAAGTCACCAAGAAAGGAACCCTACTCATGGCAACTATACACCCA
>NZ_VNJI01000055.1:0-17113 GCF_007786445.1 Paenibacillus cremeus
GGACCATCTATTTCGATTATCCCACTGGATCTTCCTCTATCTCGTTCGGTGGCCATCTTTTCCTTCGAGGGACGTTATATCTCGCCGGCAGCCGATATTTTTATGCGTTATGCAGAAAAGTATTTAGGTACGGATATTCCATGAGGGGATAGACTCGCACTCTCATCAATACTCCCGCACTTTCCCCAACAAGTTTTTTATGGTAGGTTTCACCTTAATGGTCATAACGGCGAAAAAGGCGAGGAGCTACATCGGCAGCTCCCTTTTTAGTTGCTATACTATTACGCTATTGTTTCCGTTAGAGTTGTAAACTTCCGTGGCATTGCTCTTGGTCCATTGGAGTTTAGGCGAGTCGGGTTTCAAATCTTTCTCTCGTTGGCTCAGTGACTTGTTAACCTCGTATTAGTTAAGTGAGGTAAACGTCGGTATGGAGCCCACAGGTTCATTGTCCCATACAAGTCCAAAATCTCCAGCAATTATTACGAAGTCATCTTTACTTAAATCTCTATTTATGGGAAATCGCTCTCTTGGGATTCTATTTAGCAATATCTATATACCTAGTTACGTACAACGTAATTCACTTCCTTGGAGTAATCCAAATAACAAACAGTTTATTCTCCACACATCACGGGTTACTTTATTTATAACTAAACTCCCGTTACTTCAATGAAAATGGGAGCAGCGCCGCGGCAGTCTGCTCCCATTTTCGGGTTGAACTATCTCGTATCCGTTAACGTAATGTAGCTATCGTCAGTCGTTTCACGGCAGCTTCGTATTGACATTGATTTAATCGGAGCTTATGTCCTCATATCCCCAAAATTCTAAAAGCCGCTTATTTCCTGTAATATCATCCTCAGTTAAACGGTCCAATTTTAACTTGGCAAGTAGAACGAGATGCTTACGATCAGTATGTGAATTCTTTGTATATCTCCTGGTTCTTCTTATGGAATAGATGGATTAGATCCGTTAATTCGAAATACGGCAAAGATCCTGATTTCCATTCCAAAAAAGATTGATACAAGGTTTCCAAAGCTTCTTCAGTTACCAATTTGTGATACTCGTCAATAATTTCACGTTCTTGCTGTTGTTTTTGTTGTTTAGGAGTTAATTTGCTATCCAAGTTTCTTTTCACCTATTTTTATTGAATGTATGTAGCCTCTAGACTGCCTAATTCAACTAGCGTATCCGATAGCTCAATGACGAAGAGGAATTACTACATCCTCTCCCCACGATCTCTGACATATCTTTAGTATACTTTTGATATGTCTTGTCGGGAATGAGATAATGTTCTTGTCAAAATCGGGAATGGGATCAAGTTCTTGTCATTGAAATTTGACAAGAACTTGATCCCATAAACAAAAAAGCCGCAATTTAGGGACTGTTGACAAAGGGCAATTCATCTTTGATCTGGAATTAAAAACGCTGATGATCCACTATATATTGTAGTGAATCATCAGCGTTTTAATTAGCCGAGGACATTGTCAACGGTCCCATTTATGCGGCAATTAATGAGATCAAGTTCTTGTCACCCGACAGTTCGCGTCTCTTTACTGTTCCGGATGTTCAAACGGGCGAGACGATAAGTCATGCGCGGCGATTGCTCTCAGGTTGTTGAAGAAATCGTCCTTTCCAATCAGGCGGGGTTGGATGTATTTAGGGTCAGCGAGCATCATCGTAAGGAATACAGATTCCGCTACTGACGCTGTGCTGGTGGCATCAGGCCATGACCAAGATGATACAGCACTCCCTTTTCGCTGGAATCAAGGTTCAAACCGGTGTCCGGCGACACAAACATAGAATAGGTGTTTTGAAATCCCCGTCCCTGTGACCGGGAAGGTCATGAAAGTTTTATTTGAAAGTGCATATGTTTGTGTCGCGAAGCCACGACACAAACATATGCGCATAATCGTGAATGAAATTGACGTCGGGTTAAAAGACTGTATCTCATTCCCGACGGGTCTCTGTGAAGCAAAAAGAGAAAAGATATAAGAAATCGTAGCTGGCCTAATGAATTAAGCTAACGCGCAGGATTACGCAACTTGTTGAATTTAGGTATTTGTTCCAGTACGGACATTCCAAATGGGAGGTAATCATGAAGAAGAACGAAATTCTTAAACTGCTAGTAACTTCCGGCCTTGAAGCATACAAAGACCAATTCGATACCTTATCTTGATCCAGCCGGCTACGTTCAAATCGGAGCCTTCGAATTCTGGCTGGATTTCGCCATAAATCATTGAACTGCCAAGTCAGATTAAGTCGACGGGTCCAGTTTTGTCATACAATATATTAGCATTATTCCCATGACCTCGGGAAAAGCCCTTTTATTTTTTATCCGTTATGTGGATAATCCCTTCGTCGAATTGGACGTCCATAAGGATCCGAGTGTCCTATAACCAAGCGTAATGAGTTTAACGGAACCGGAAGTTGCTGAGATCAATCGAGACTAGCAGCAGATCCTTAACTGGCTCCAGATTGGGTCCACGCAGATATGCGCGGCGTTTTGTCGGGAAACGAAGCCCTTCGATCTCAATGAAGTCGTAGACATATTGCGCCGCTGGAAAGCCACCTGAAACATCGACATGGTAGTCGTGCCTGCGTAGTAGTAAATCATCGCCAAAGTAGAAGTCTTGCTCCTTGCTATGACTGGGGACGTGTTCGGGAAAGCGCACACGCAAACCGTGCCAGAACTCGTTGCCCTCTTGCAATGGGGGGATTTCGCTGACCTCGAATCCTGGCATGACCATAAAAAAAGGCGTTGTCAGGTATGTCCACATTGCGTACCCGTTGAAATATGCTCGATGAAGCGGGTCCCACGGTGTGTTCATCGTATGGTTAGTAAACAAGGTCCTAGGATCGTATTTCTCGCGGACGGTTTCCCCAGAGAGGGTCTCAATCGCGATACGATCGGGCGTAAAGGCAGTACGCCAACCCGGTTGACCAAAGGGAGTAACAGATGCGATTTCCGAATGTAGCGCGACTGTCATCTCACGAGGATCGGAATCTTGTACGAGCCCTTTCATTGCCCATAAACCGCCACCGGTGACGATCGTGGCAGTCAGTGAACTAAACTTTTCCCACCGGTCAATTCCGCCGTGCGCGTCAATAATTTTCGCCAATAGGTTGTTCATATTCTCCTCCTTAAGTTGAAAAATGATTCGATAATGAAAAATGAGTTTTAATAAATCACCTTCTATTTACTTTACAATCATTACAGCACAATGAGCGTGCTGGACCACTTTATGGCTTACACTTCCCACGAATATCTCTGAGAAGAGGCTAAGTCCCCTACTACCCATTACGATAAGGTCGTAATCTCCTTCTTTTGCCTTCTTGCATATCATCTCTGCAGGATCTCCAATATGGTATTCGGTTTCATATTGTATAAATGACACTGAAAGGACCTGTGCGGATTCTTCTAATATTCTCCTAGCTTCCTCTTCTTGCAATTGTTCAAGATCCACCCCGTACGCAACTGTATCGATATCATTCCTAGGAATGATATGAAGTAGCGTAATGCGGGCATTTATCCCGGCATTTTGCGCTAGCCATTGCGCCGATTTCAAAGCATGTTTGGAATGTTCCGAACCGTCAACTGGAACCAAAAAACGTTCATACATGTTGTTATTTTCCTTTCTATCAATCCATGATTTTATTTCAGAATTGTTACTGTGATGTAGATTTAGAATAATAACGATTAAATCTGACTGAATAAATCAACACATAGATAACGATTAGCGCAGCAAACAAGTTTAGAAAAATCAACGAGATGTTCAAACTAAAGAATTGAGTCAGCACTCCGACGCCAACAGGGGGAACAATGAATCCGGAGTAAGCACACAAATAAAATGCCGAAATGACTCGCGGACGTTCTTCCGGCTTCGGCAACTGGCTGGCAAACCTTAAAGAAACTTGAAACGTCCATCCCGCGCCAATTGCTTGAATGAATATACCGGCCCAGAGCAAAAATAAATTCGCTGTTTGACCAGAAAAAACAATAACCCACGATCCAATGGCAAGAAACAGGATTCCTATACGCATCCGTGTAACGGGATTGTGCGGCCAAGGAAAGAACTGCATCAAGGCCCCCCCGCCTAGAAGCAGCAATATTAACAACCCGGAAATAGAGAGATTGGCGGTGTGGATGACGTTTTTGGTAAAAGAAGGAATAAGAGAAAACACAATTCCGAGTAACGTGAAAACAGTAAAGATCGGAAGTCCGATAAAAGACCAAAAATGAGAACTAATATTATCGGGAACACCGAGAGAAATCTTAGTTTTAGCCGACTTCTGGGCTTTGGAATCTTCGTGCTTTGGTAATATTTCCAGAAATACCAAGGAACTCAATAACATGACGAGCAGAAACCAATACGGCAAACGAAGCGGTTGAAAATGCAAATATTGCACGACTATACCTGCAATGGCTGGGCCCAGGCCAAAACCAATGTTAACCGTTACTCCTGATAACTTGATTGCCGTGCTCACTTTATCGTGAGAGGTTTGTTTTAATAAAAAAGCGCTGGCAGTACCTGTAAAAGCGCCATAGGCGATGCCTTCCAAAATCCTTGCCGCATAGAGCATCCAAACGTTGAAACTCCCTATAAAGAGCAACGTTGATGCGATTGAAATCCATATACTGAAGCGAAGAACACGTTTTAATCCCCAGATGCTTCCTCTGGCTCCCACGACAAGCAAGGTCGGCAGCAGGATAGCGGCATAAACGGCAAACAAAATGGTGATTTCCAGACTGCTCAGCCGAAAATGCTCCCCATATAAAGGGAATAATGAAGAAATAAACGTAGCTCCGCAGGACATCATAAGAACAACCCAAAGCATTCTTTTCATTTCAGTAATTCCTACTTTCTCATGTTTTTCTACTTACTTGTTGATAAGTATGGTTCATATATAAACCGCCTTTTAACTTCTAAATAAGACGGTTTATTTGATTTAGAACTTGGGATGATACATCCTTTCCCAATGTGCGTTTATATTGCAATGCACCTTTTATACATGACAGTATGGTATATGCTAATGATTCAACATCTTCATTATACCCTTCTGTAAGAATATTAAAGTACGGCTGAAAAAATAGCCCCTAGCCGTACTTTGTCAACAGCCCCATATAAGCGGCATATACTGAGATAATGTTCTTGTCACTTGACAATGATCTAGTGTTGTCTTGGCTATCTAACAACCGATACTATAATACACTACTTATTTCCTTTAATTCTTGAACTACTGCAACCGGCTTATCAAGTAGCAGCGCCGCGTCGGTCTGCTCCCTGTTTTGATTGAACTATCTCGTACCCGTTAGCGTAGCGAGGCTGCCGATTATATATTCATAATCTTCAAATAATTAAAGACGGACAATTGCCGGCTGAAGCAGCTCATGCTCGTTCGCGACAAATGTTGCGATTAAAAGATGGGAGATGTTAATTCCATCGTAAGGTAATTCGATAGCACTTTCCAGTAGCCTGCCCGTTATCGGGCGATTAGTTAAAATAACTGGGGATAAACGCCTTTCACTCCGCCAGCGAGGTTTTGCTGCACCTTTCGGCTCAAATCATCGGCCACAATCTCATAGCTGTCTGCTTCAATGCCGCGAATCGCAATCTTTGCAATATCCGCAGGATTGGATTTTGGCGCTTGAATGCCCGCTGTCATATCAGTGTCCATGTACCCTACATGCAGGCCGCTGACACGAATGTTCTTCGGAGCCAGTACCTGGCGCAAAGCATTCGTCATACTCCATTCAGCCGATTTGGCGGCTGCATAGGCGCCAGCACCGTCAAAGGAGACCCAGGATAGAACCGAGAGAATATTCAGGATCGCTCCGCCGCTGTTTTTCTCAATTACCGGAGCAAAGGCCCGGATCATCGATAACGTGCCGAAATAGTGAGTGTCCATCTCCATACGAATTAGATCCAGTTCGCCATTCAGGAGACTTGCCCCAGTGTAAGAGCCCGCATTATTGATCAATATAGTAACGTCATTAGCAAGCTCAGCGGCTGCAGCGACCGACTTCTCGTTTGTAATGTCCAGCAGCAGTGGAATGGCTCCTGGTAGATCAATGGTTTCCGGATTTCTCGCACCGGCATATACCTTGGCTCCTCTAGCAAGAAGCTCTTGGGCAAGATGACGGCCAAGGCCACGATTAGCGCCAGTGACAAGTACAATTTGTTTTGAAATTTCCATGAGAAGTTCCACCTTTCGGTTATACTATTAATCGCACATTCAAGAACATTCATTCTTTAAATATCAAAATAAATGATACGGAATGCCATCATCGAAAGAGTATATTCATTGCTCTTACAGAAGAAAGTATACGAAATTTAAGAACGTTTAGTCAACTATAATTTATTCAACAATGGAAACGGCCTGTTCTTTTACGTACCAATCCCATAAACAAACGGATCAGCGCGCACCCCGCTCGTCTTCCCCCGATCGGCCATCCATGGATATCCTGGATCACGTTATGTAAACGACCGTAGCGAAAGTCCGCCATATGGGCTGTTTCTTTTTGTTCAATGTGATCTATTAAAGTTAAGTTCGTCTTGTCGGCATCAATGACTTACCAGGAAATACCTCTCTTTACGTGGTCGCTCAGTACAAAAGTACCCATTAGTGCAAAAGTCACTTAAATATCGAGATCAACATATACAAAAACCCTACAGCAACAAAGCAAACAATAAATTAATAAAAAAACCTTAACCATCTTGGCATCGCACTGAGGTCAGCCTTTTTGTTTGGCATTCCAATAATCTTCTGATAGTGGTCCATTGCACTATTGAATGAATCAACAACTGTAGGGGGTTCATCCTTTTGTGTATTGCTTTTTTCGCTCTCGCTCATTGCAATACACCTCCACTTAATTAGACGTCTTTCCCTGCGATATGTTTAGCTCAATGACATAGAGAAGTTTTACGTCCCCTCTCAATCCCCAAAGACGTTCCCATAAAACATTCCCATAAAACAAAAAGCCGCGATTTGCGCGGCCAATAATGAGATAATGTTCTTGTCACCCGACAAGTCATACATTGTTCGGCGACACAAACATATGCGGTTTTGCCTTTATTAGAGTCTCTAAGGTCATACCAAGCGTACTCATTAACAATGCGAATAGGTAATCGGTACCCCGGATCGGTACCCGCAAACCCGTCAAATATGAACAACTCTTTTGCATCCATATATCGCTGGGCCTTCTGATAGAGCCGTTCAAACCGTGAACTCGAAATAGGATTGACTGTTCCCCAATCGATATCATGCGTTACTAATGTGTCCTCTACGATATATTTATCTGAACGGCCTGTATATTTGCCGGTCAAAACCCTTAATGCTCCGGATGAAGCGAGTGCTCCTTCCTTTCTTTTCAGAGATATTTCAACTAGTCTGGAATCAGACAGGTTTGTGGTGAGCTCTTCCAGCATCCTTTGTCTGATGTGTGTGTATCTCCATAAAAATACGCCCCTTCCCTCTATTGAATTTCAGCCTTTCAGATCTTAATATAGAGCCGCGGAATGGCCCCCTTCAATGATTTTCACACCGGAGCTTGCTCCGATCCGTGAAGCGCCCGCTTCGATCATCTTCTTCATGTCGTCTAGACTGCATACTCCACCAGAAGCTTTCACACCGACATGAGGACCGACTGTTTTACGCATTAATGCGACATCCTCCGGCGTAGCACCGCCCGTAGAAAACCCCGTGGAAGTTTTGATGAAATCAGCCCCTGCTTTGACGGCCAACTCACATGCACGCACCTTTTCCTCTTCGGTTAATAGACATGCTTCAATAATGACCTTTATGAGTGCTTTATTCGAAGCTGCCTCGACGACCGCTCTAATATCGTTCTCAACGAATTCATTATCCCCATCTTTCAATGCACCTAGATTAATAACCATGTCTACTTCGGTAGCTCCATTTGCAATCGCGTCTTTCGCTTCAAGCGCTTTTACTACCGATGTTGTGGCTCCGAGCGGAAACCCGATCACCGTGCAAACTTTTACCTCAGTCCCTATGAGCTGCTCGGCCGAATAGGCGACCCAGGTAGGATTCACACAAACCGAAGCGAATTTGTATTTTTTCGCCTCTTCAGTCATCTTCGTAATTTCCGCTTTTGTAGCATCTGCCCGCAGCAGTGTGTGATCAATTATGTTCGCTATATTCATATCGTTCTCTCCTTTTTCCTAATTCGCTCATTGAGTTACTCGATATCATTTTTTATTAAATACGCTACTCCTCCAGTTAGTACACCGGCTCCTCCAAACATAGCTAGCGTTAGTATTATGATATAAATTGCATCGCGCATATCTTCGACTCCTTTCTTATTTCATTAGAACAATATTTTCATTACCAAGCATAAAGTTGATTAGAAAGTAAAAGAATCCTGAAAAGGTTGATAGAAAGAATAAAATGGTTAACGTAAGAAGTCCATCAAATTTTTGCTGGTACTTGTTGTTAGAATCTTTCATCCTTATGGTCCCCTTTCATATATTCAATAAATACTTTATTGAGGCACGTTTGCGTTACAATCTTATAACTTTACGATTGGGAAGTACCCGTCCATTGTTATAAATTTTATACAGACCAATTTCACTGTTTTGTAACATAGGAACGGCTATCTCTATTTCAAGTCCCTTTGTTAACCATCGGAGAATGAAAAAGCAAACCATCTTGGCTCCTATGGTGCCTCGACGGTTTGCTTTTTCAATTTTGTCTTTCGCGGCTGTTTTTTTTTTGGAGGTATGCTTTCTCCTAATATTTTTGCTGAAATGCCGCCAATTAATAATGACCATACAGGAGCTGAGATTCCAATAAAAGGAGCATTAGCAGCTGCAATAAGAAATGAGAATAAACTAGAGTACCGATAAGACGAATCTGCAAAAGCAGATCGTAAACTGCTTAAAAGAACTCCTAAAAGCGTAAAACCAGAAATTAAGCTTATAAACGCTGTTGGTAACCATTTAATCAATACAACAGCTTTCCAAGCAACCAACCCGAATATTGCGACTAGAGCACCAGAATATATGGCAGCCCAGTAGCGACGATTTTTTGCTCCCGCTTCCTCGCTGCTGCACAGCGCCGTCATCATGCCTCCGACATTTACTGCATGCCCACCAAACAATGCAGCAACCATTGTTACAAAGCCTGTCCATATAAGCGTATGATTTACCGGCGGTTTAAACCCATGCTTTTGTAATGCCGTTAAACCGACGGCAATGTCATTGCTTAATACGAGCACAGCTACCGGAATCGTTATTGAAAAAAATGCATGCATCGAAAATATGGGAGTAACCATTTGGGGGAAGCTAAAAGATGCTTGGTTTATGACTGGAAAATCGTATCCTATAAAAAGTCCCACGATTCCGAAAATAAGAACTCCCAATAAAGGCGGAACCCAACTTGAAATTTTGGGAGTGATGAAAAATCCCAGTACCGCCATTCCACCAATAAGCGGAATTTCTTTAAATGCAGGCACGATTTCAATCACATATTTTAAAACTAGACCGGCGAGCATCGCGTCAATAAGCTGTTTGGGGATTAGTTCAAGAATCCTATTGAATAAACCTGAAAAACCGAAAAGGGCTATCAGCAATCCAGACATGATATAACATCCTGCCAACTCATTTAACGAAAACTGGGCCATTCCAGTGGTTAAAAACGCAGCTGCCGTTATCGAATGCGCTCCCCCGAAAGGAATCTTATAAAATATTGACAACCCAAGATTTAAAATTCCGCCTAAAAAATAAACAGCAAAAAACCACGAAATGAGCTCAGATTGGCTAAATCCAGCTTTGTCGGCTCCGTAGATGAGCATGATCGCCCCACCTGTGCATGCCATTAGAGCTGACATGATGCCGGCCAAAAGAGTCTTTATATTATTCAGCAGAATATCCCCCTTTCATCACATAACTGATGCTTACCTAATCATAAAACGATTGTATCCGATAAAACATACCATGAAACCGTCCATTTGGTATCTTTTTTAGCATGCCATTATGTTTTAGAAAAGTTCATTTCTTTCCCCTTCGTTTAGCATGAAATATGTTATGATTCCGAATAATATCAATAGAGTAGTTATGCAGGTGGTGGAGTACAACAATGTGGAAACCCGATCGTCAAAGTAAAAAACCTTTATATCAACAAATTGCTGAGTATGTCGAACGAAGAATTCGGCTGGGGGAATATCCTCCAGGCTCAAAACTTCCATCGGAGCGTAAATTAGCTGACGAGCTCCACGTCAATCGCAGTACCGTTATGCAGGCATACGAGGAACTCAGGGCAGTTGGCCTTATTGAAAGCAGTGTTGGTTTTGGCACCAAAGTGATCGGAGATAAATGGGGTTATCAACCGAGACACGCACCCAATTGGCGCATTTATGAAGAAAGCGGTCCTTTTTTACCTAACGTGCCGTTTATCCGGAGGGTACGCGAGGAAATTCGTAAAAATCCAACTATTATTGATTTTGCGAGCGGCGAATTATCAAACGACTTATTCCCTAATTATTTTTTTAAAAAAGTATGGCATGAAAACCCATACGAAGGTCATCTAGGATATGATGACCCTCAAGGCTTTATGGAACTGCGGGAAACTTTAGTGGATTTTTTGCAAAAGCATCATCGTATCCATGCCACCGCTTCCTCCATCTTAATTACTTCCGGTTCACAGCAGTCTTTATTTTTAATCACTCAATGCCTACTTAGTCCCGGTGATGCCGTTGCCATCGAGGATCCGTCCTATTGCTATTCTTTACCCATGTTTCAATCGGCCGGTTTGCGGATCTTCCCTTTACCCGTAAGTTCTAGTGGTATAAATCCAGATGATATACTTACCCTTCACCGTCAACATCGGATCAAGATGATTTTTCTTAATCCCAATTATCAAAATCCTACAGGTACAGTTCTTGAGACCAATCGCCGAGATAAAATATTAGAAATCACGGCGGAATTGGGTATTCCGATTGTAGAAGACGATCCATTTAGCCTTACTGCGTTTAAAGAGTCCCCCCCCGGTGCCGTTAAAAGCTTATGATACAATGGGAAACGTGATTTATATTGGTTCCTTATCGAAAACTGCAGCATCAGGCTTTCGTATTGGATGGATGACCGCACCTCAATCAGTAGTAACCAGACTTGCGGATGCTAGACAGCAAATGGATTTCGGACTAAGTGTGGTTCCTCAGTGGATTGCTGCTAAATTTCTAGGAACAAGCGCTTATTTCGATGAACATCTTCTTGCATTACGAGAAGAATTGGGTAAAAAGCGCGATCTGCTCATACATGCCATTGAATCGGAATTAGCTGGGCAACTGGAATACGCTATACCTAATGGCGGGTTAAATTTGTGGTGTAAAATTACCCGTACCATTGAAGATCATGAACTGCTTGAAAAGGCAATTCGTCGAGGAATTGTTTTTGTGCCCGGTACGGTTTACGGATCTACCCATAATTACGTTCGTTTCTCCTACGCTCGGCCTAGCAGGGAGTCAATTTCTGCGGGAATATCCATTTTTGCGGATGTTCTAAAAAGCTTGTAAGTAAAATTGGACGGTATAACTTTGGTGTAAATGGCTGGTTACTTCGATTCTTTCTGCTGATATTATATTGTCATGCTAAGTCAAGGAGCTGAATCTTATGTCGTTGTATATATACTATATTATTTTTGCCATCATATTAATTGGCGGGGCCATTGCCACTATGGCGATTGGATTTTCGGCCAAAAACAGAGAAGGAAACCCAGACTACGACAAAAAAACAAAAAGCATATTTACTGGACTTTCCCTTTATTATGCGATTTCCATTCCATTAGGATTTATAGCTTTAGTTGTCTATATTGTAAAGTATGTCATGTAGAATTTTTTCACCCTCGGATCTCGAGGGTTTATTTATTTTAAATTGAAAAAGGGTCTTATCGCCCGATGTTTATTTGTACAACATTTCGCGTTTTCCAAAATCATCGTTCGTTATAGTTGCTTCAACAGCTAATCCTCAAGGTATAATATGTCACTTATCGCGACATCTACACATACCCGCACCCCGGTATCACCATCTTCCCTCTCTGAATTCCTGAAAAGTAACGGAAGTCCTGGTAATCCGGTATGAAGATACTATGGTAAGTTACTGAAGCTTGGAGAATATTTTTCCTTTTTAGCTTGCATAATAAGTGTAAAGTTTTAACAAGGCGGTATACTAAAAATGGAAAATATACACGTGGCTTTAAAAGAAACTTTAAAGTCGGATGATTTTATTCAGTCAGCAATGACCATCCATCATACGCTTATTCATTTGTCGTATTACAATTCCGTTGTAAATCATGAAATGCTTCATCGTGATTTATTAACCATGATTCAGCTTTCAAAAGTTGAAATCCATGATTTGAATACTTTAAAAAATTTGATTTCTATTGATGGAATCAAATTGTCGTCAAACCTGGAAGAGATCTCGCTTAGTTTGAATAAGGGTTTTATCTATGTTCAATTGGACTCCAATCTAAATGAAGGCTTATTAGTTAATGTTGCTGATATGGAAAAGGGCTATCGATCAAATAACTTATCCGAGAGCGAGTTTAGCGTTATCGGTCCGAGTGTAGCCTTCATCGAGGATCTCGATACCAATCTGAATTTACTGCGAAAGGAAATGATATCGGATAAGCTGGTATTTGAGGAACAAATCAAAGGCTCTCTATCTAAAACAAGAGTCGTTATTGTATATCTCGACGGGATCACCAATCCGCAGCATCTAAACACCGTAAGACAAAGACTCATGGATTTGGACTTTGACGTGATCTTTGATAGCTCTACACTATCCCAGATCATTGCAGACAACGGCAATACAATTTTCCCTTTATTTATGTCAACTGAACGTGTGGATCGGGTTAAATATAGCCTTCTGAGCGGGCATGTGGCTGTTTTAAGCAGCGGGTCTCCTTATGTAATATCAGGTCCCACCACCTTGTTTGATTTCTTCTACTCGCCGGAGGACTTTTATTTGCCATGGATTTTGGGTTCATTTGTTAGAATCATCCGTTATGTGGGGGTGGTATTTTCCGTCTTTGCTTCATCCATTTATGTTTCGGTCATGACTTTTCATCACTCCATTGTTCCACAATCAATATTAGGTCCGATTATCGAATCCAGAGCGAATGTGCCCTTCCAGCCTTTTTTGGAAGTACTCCTTATGGAGATAACGGTTGAGCTGTTACGTGAAGCTGGTGCCAGACTGCCGTCAAAAGTCGGTCAAACGCTAGGGATCGTGGGCGGTGTCGTAATCGGGCAAGCAGCGGTTCAAGCCGGTTTGACGAGCACTATCTTAATTATTATTGTTTCGCTTTCCGCGTTGGCTTCCTTTGCAACACCGATTTTCAAAATGGCAAACACGATACGATTTCTCAGATTTCCGATCATCGGATTATCGGCCATATGGGGCGGTTTAGGCATTACGATCGGCATCTTGTTTCTATTGGGTCATTTGCTGCGTTTGAAATCTTTTGGTACGCCTTACATCATTCCGGTATTCCCTTTTCGTTACAAAGGTTTTAGAGAAGCCATACGCCTCAATTATAGCCAAACTTGGGTTAGAGCTCCTTATTTACGTCCGCTCTTTGCTAGAAGATATACGGTTCGAAAGCACAAAGATATCGGAGACGATTTCAACAATGAATAATTTTGTCGCAAAGGAATCAGCATCAATGAAAATGGTTGTATCATTTCTTCTCGCGAGCCTCCTTTTATCCGGATGTGTAAAAAATGAAATTATCGATCGGATAAAAATTTTGCAAAGCCTCGGTATAGACATCCAAGGAGATACAATTAAGTCCAGCGGCTCTTTCGCTTCATATGAGAAGAATGAACGATCGCAGTTATTAACCGCTGAAGCACAATCATTTAACGGGGCAGTGAATTCCCTTAATGCTAAATCGGATGAGCTAGTTGTAATCGGACAATTGAGGACATTTGTCATTAGTGAAAAGTATGCAAGAAAAAGCATTCAAGAGCTTGCCAGCAATCTTCTTCGAGGTCCTCTAGTCAGCAATCGTGCTTATGTTATCATAACGAAACAAGAGATAAGCTCGATTTTGTCCGAAAACGTAAAAATGCCTCCTTTCTATTTATCGGATCTAATCAAACAGAACATAGAAAACGCGAATACACCATTGTCCAATGCCCATCTGTTGCTTGATCACTATTATGGAGAGGGTCAAGATGTGTATTTACCTGTATTGGATAAAGACGAAAGCGGTGTTCTTCACATGGATGGCGTCGGTATATTCAAGGAAGATAAGTTACATTTATTTCTATCCGATAAAGAAGCATTGTTCCTAAAAATCCTCAAAGACACGAAAACGATGACCGGCTCCTGTGAGATTATGACGAAACAAAAGGAAACCATTAATTTGAAAATATTGCATGGAAAACATAACATCATGCTTGAGCAGAAAGACACCGCAGTCATTTCCTTAAAACTAATTATCGAACTTAAAGATCTACCGAAAACAAAAAGTTCAATGGACAAGAGCGATTTACTTGAACTTAAGCAACAAATCGAACATCATTTTGCAAGCGAAATTAGTGCATTGTTGAAAAAATTTCAAATGAACGCAGTAGATCCCATTGGCTTTGGTGAGATATATAGAAGCAAAGATAGAAATTGGAACGAGCGGGAATTTAAGACTAAAACATACCCAAACATCAAATTTGAAGTAAAACCGGAGATCATTATTTCGCAATCGGGAGTTGGCATCGGTGCAGAACAGCGTTAAGGAGAATAATTTGATTTCAGGATTTTTCGTGTTTTTCTTACTCAACGCATCTCAAACTGGCGTTGGAGGAATAGCTGCTGAAAATAGAATTTATAAGGACTCGGGTAATGATGCTTGGATCTCGGTTCTCATCATGGGTTTAAGCTTACATTTGATTATTTGGATGATTTTTAAGATGCTGGGCAATCCCGCCAAAGACGTCATTGATCTGCATCAAATGATCTTCGGACGTTTCTTGGGCAATGCCGTTTCGCTGCTTATGATCGGGTATTACTTCATTTCAGCTTTGTATGTCTTCAGAATTTACATTGATGTTTTGCAGTCATGGATATTTCCAACCCTTACAACTTGGGAATTTACAGTCGTACTTCTTTGCTTAATGTATTATCTCGTATCGGGAGGCTTCAGGGTTTTAACCGGACTTGCTTTTTTCGCTGTTGGAACCTCTGTGTTAGTATATCTCCTCATTTATTACCCGATTAGATTTGGAAATATATCTCATCTGATGCCGGTTAATCATCATTCCGCTGCTGATTTGCTCAAATCATCTAAAATTTCTTATGGCATGTTTATTGGATTTGAAGCGCTGCTCGTTTACTTCCCTTTCATAAAATCAGCTGAAAAAAATGCAAGATGGGCTCACTTAGGCTTGCTGCTCAATACGCTTCAATTCACTGCAACCATCGTTAGCACCCTGATGTATTTTAGTCAAGGTCTGCTAAAAAACACGCTCTATCAAACCATAGTGGTTACCAAGATTATTGAGTTCCAATTCTTAGAGAGATTTGAGTATGTATTTATTTTTAGTTGGCTTATCATTATTATTCCGTCGCTTTGCCTCTCCATCTGGAGCTGTATAAGAATAATAAAAAGAGTAACGCATATCAAACCACGTATCTCGTTGGCTTTGATTCTGCTGACTTTCTTCATTGTAGTCGTTCAATTCAACGATCGTGTAAAGGTCAATGAGTTAAGCTCATTCGTTGCCGAAATTGGATTTTATTTCGTGTTCGCCTATATCCCACTGCTGTTTATTCTTTACTTGATCCGCAGTATGAAAAAAGCTAAATTGAATACAGCTTGATTGGAGCTATTCCTTAAACATTTTCAAGTGAATTCAATCAATTATATCTTACCCACAGCGCGTGATCCCACAGCAATGAACAGCAATGAAGTAGACGACCAGCAGCTCGTATCCATACCGATTGCCCGCCCGATATCCCCCTCCTATGCGCAAGGCCGGAACGCTGCGCGGAGCTCCTGGGAGAACAGCATCGGCACTTGCCATGCAGCTAAGTGTCCTCCCATGGCGGCGACCCGGTTGTAATAGAACAGCTTCGGGTACGCTTCCTTCGTCCAACTAAGCGGAGCCTGATAGAGCTCGTCGGGAAAGACGCTAATGGCGACCGGGATATTAATTGACCCCTTTGACCGAGAAGAACGGGAGCTTGTTCTCCCAATAGAAGCCGCAAAGACAGGCGTGTTTGTCAGCCAGTATAGCGTGATGTTATCGAGGAAATCATCTCGCGAAATGCCCCCGGGTTGACCGAAGAAAGCTCCTGAAATGAGATCCATGCTTTTCGCATTATGGTCGAGATTGAATGCCGCGAGTCCCGTCGGCGAATCTGCAAGCCCGGTTAAAGTTTGCGGGCGCCTCCCCATGATCGCGGAGTAACCGACATGCTGATAGAAGAAATCCATCTGCTTCCAGGCGTTATTCTGTTCTTGCGTTAAATCGGAGGGCATCGGTTCCCCATTAATGATCGCCGTTTCGTAGGCGGGAGGCACCGTGCCGGGCATGTTGCTGTGAATGGCGAACAACCCTGGAACCTGTTGCACCCCCATTCATGTCCGAGACTAGCGCGCCCCAATCGCCCCCTTGGGCCGCGTATTTCGTATAGCCTAGCCGGTTCATCAGCACTGCCCAGGCTCGTGCAATGATTTTTAACGCTCTTAAGTACGTCCACCCTACTCCGTATCAACCATCAGAGCCGGCATCCAACCAAGATATTCCAAGGAATGGAAGCAGCCAACCGATGATCCCAGTCGGTGCACAAACGAATCATGTAGGCCAAACCTTCTATGAGAATACCCAATACGGATTCCGTTTCAAGCTGCCAGACAGTTGGAAAGACTACACGATCGTATCGGACAAATGGGATGGTCTTTCCGTAGGGGATGCGCAGGGCGATAAGGTCGTAGAAAGCGGCGTGAAACTCAGCATCCGCCATCCCGAATTGACCGCTGAACAGCCTAGACAGGATATCCCTATTCTCGTTTTCACTGTTGACCAATGGAATGAGCTCCAACAGGATAAATTCCATATCGGCGCAGCGCCAATCGGCCCAAGCGAACTGACGCG
>NZ_VNJI01000055.1:17211-50179 GCF_007786445.1 Paenibacillus cremeus
TTGACCGCTGAACAGCCTAGACAGGATATCCCTATTCTCGTTTTCACTGTTGACCAATGGAATGAGCTCCAACAGGATAAATTCCATATCGGCGCAGCGCCAATCGGCCCAAGCGAACTGACGCGCAATGACAAATACGTGTTCGCGCTTCCGTCGCGCTATAACTTTGCCTACCCTGAACGCTACCAAGAAGGGGATGCCATCTTAAAGAGTAACCCAATTCAACCGATAAAATAATCCAATCTTAAAATCGTACATACGATTTCAGTCAAAATTCGCACTTTCCTCTCTGTTCAACGCAACAAAGCTGCCGGCTCAAATGTGTTCCGGCAGCTTTTCTAAAGATTATTCAGCTCTCGGTACCACTTAATTCGATCTGAATATAAAAGGAAATTTCTGAATAAGATTCCTCTTCGAATGCAGCAAAAGCCCATTTCGTGCATATGATGTGGTGAACTTAAGCGCGTAAAGGGGGCTTTCTTATGCAACCTTATTTCTTCAGGCAATGTCCTGCAAATCATTTAGTGCATACCATTCAACCGGGCGAAACGCTGTATCACATCGCACAATATTATCACGTTCCACTGGCAAGCATTTACCAATCTAATCCGGGTATCGATGCATATTATCTGAGCGTCGGCCAGCAAATTTGCATACCCTCGATGTCACCATCAGGCGGCACCGACTTTATGGGAACATTTCAAGCGATGCAAAACGATATTAATGCGTTAAAAGCGGAGAGCACGGTTCAGCAATCCGCGGAAAAAAACTATGGTACTTCGAATCAAACGACACGCGTGCTGAAAGTAACGAATCAAGAAATTCAGTTCGAAGCCGCTCCCGTGACCTTCCAAGGCAATTATAGTGGTCATTATACGATGGGAAACAGCTATCCGTACTATTCGGATGCTTCCATGGGCGGAAAGCGCTCCATCACGGTTAAAGACAATTTTGGAATATGGCATATGTTCGCATTTCAAGATCCCAGTGCGAGCTTCCGCCAACAAAAATAATAAATCCACCAAATTACCGCTCCGTCACATTTTCTCCGCGCGTACTGTAACGGCAAGTTTAAGGGCCATCCTTTGCGGATGGCCCTTTCTTTGATTAACCTAACGACTGAATTGTCAAGGTTAAGGGTTTACCAACTTTGAAAATCGAAAGCCTTTTCTCGTGTTACTGTGCTACGTTCTCCGTCCCTCAATTGACTAACACTTGGAGAAAGAGGTCCAGTCCGCCACGGTCATCCTGACTTGTCGATCACATTCTGTTGATATGAGTCGCTTTAAAATCGGACGTGTACTTTAAACCATATTCAGCCATTCGATCAATCCCAATATGAGCCGTCCAGATGAGACCGATTTGCAGAAAAATTGTTTGATCCAAGATCACCCCAAGGGAAATGAATACACCGCTTGTTAAATAAGTGTGAAACACATTGTATACCCGTGCCCCAGCAACATTTCCTTTGATGTAGCCGATCATGGAAAGATCGGGAAACAAAAACAGCACAATAAACCATAACCATCCATAGTCAAGCCTATAGTACGCATATAAACAAGCAATGAAAACGAATAAACCTTCAAGTCTTAGGAAAGATTTAACCAATTCGTCACCCCATTTTGGCGTTGATTTCGAGCGATGGATCGGTTCCATCGCCGCGCTACAGGCTTTGTTCGTGCAATGCGGTGACCGAAAAGTTTGTGTCGGTCGCCTAGCTGTTTTTTATTTCGCTAAAGTACCCTTTCAACAACCTAACGGCGATGTTTGAGTTGTACATGATGTGAGCTCTAAACTCGTAAGAGACCGAATACTAGGCTTTACTCAGAGGTCGTCCGAGTCAGATTGTACAACCGGCCGGCGAGATCGACTCCCACGACGGCGCCACTCTCATCGCGGCTGAAGAAGCCGCGCTGCCCCTTCAAGCCGCCGCTTGTAACGACATACTCGTCCCCGTCGGCCGACAGCAGACCGATGTCTGCCGGCGCGTAGTCTGGGGGAAGTTCGGTGTCCGCCGCTGCACGAATCTCCGGTCTAATCCCGACTTCGAGCGTCAGCTTTTCCCCGTTAGTACGGATTATGAGCATCTGGGCGTCAGTCTCGTACTTTCCGACGATCTCCCAGGCCCGGTTCTCGTTGTAGGGAAGAGGTTCTGGATCCCGGACCATCACGCCGAGATACATCTCCAATGCCCAACGGACGACGGACTGGTTGAAAGTGATACCGTTAGGTCCTGCGTTTGACAGCGTGACGATGGCGAAGTTCCGTTCCGG
Source organism: Paenibacillus cremeus (assembly GCF_007786445.1). Classification (GTDB taxonomy): domain Bacteria; phylum Bacillota; class Bacilli; order Paenibacillales; family NBRC-103111; genus Paenibacillus_G; species Paenibacillus_G cremeus. Next base: position 19,485 of record NZ_VNJI01000055.1, read on the forward strand.
AACGATGAGAAGTTCGGAGAATTGGCCATTCGCCGACCCGCCGTGGCCAACTAATCGAACGCCATCCATGTCACGCAGGAACCAACCGATGCCGATTGCGTTCCCGAGCGCGCTGCCCCGCAATTCAACCGTTGGCTCCTTCATCTGATGCAGATTCTCGGCGAGCAGGGTACAGACACCGCTGTCCGCGCAGCCATCACCGAGATGGAACCGGGCCCATCGAATCTGGTCCGCCACTGAGGACGCGAGGCCACCGCCTGGGTTGTCGCCGCGCCAACGCCTCCACAGCCGCGCAACGGACAGCGTTCCGTCTTCAGCAGGATTGTGCCCTACGGCGAACCGCCGGGTCATGATGTCGTCGCGGGCGAAGAAGCTGTTCGACAGGCCAAGTGGCTCTAACACCAGCGAGGCAATGGCTTTTTCGTACGTCAAACCCGTGACCTTCTCTATAATGCGGCCCGCCAGGTTGTACCCAGTCTGGCTGTAGGAGGCCCGCGCACCAGGTGGCGAGATCTGCTTTAACTCGGCCATCTTCGCCACATAGGCAGCCAAGGCATCATTACCCTCACCGGTGTCCACGATCATTCCCAAGTCCATCCCTGCTGTGTGGTTAAGCAGGTTCAACACGGTGACCTCCTTCGCGGCCCGCTCGTCCGCTAGTTCGAGCTCGGGAATATAGCGTCGGACCGGTGCATCCAACACGACCCGCCCTTCAGCGACCAAGCGCATCAGCGCTGTCGCCGTATAGGTCTTCGTGACCGAGCCCAGCAAGAACAGCGTGTCCCTGTCGACGGGCAGCGGGTTGTCGACGCTCGTCACGCCGTGACACGCGTAGACCTCCTGACCATCCACCCAAACTCCGACGGTAACGCCAGGAATGCCTAACTTTGTGGCCGTCACCTCGACGAAATCGGACAGTGCCCTCATCTTGCTTTCCCCTAAGCCATATGCTGATGTTTTCCAATTTTCCATTTTCACTTCTCCTTATATATGACTAAATATTCAGTCATTATTATTTATAAAAAAAATTACCCTTCTCGTTATATCTCCTTTATGTTTGTTTGATCAAAAAATCTAAAAACATTTCCGCTGTCGGATATACGTATTCCTCATGAAAGCTTCGGCTAGTAAACGCCACCCCTTGAAAAATGCTGTAATAAAACATTGCATATCTCCGAGGATCCCCAGATTTGAAATACCCTTGTTTCTGTCCGGCAAGGATGACATCCGATATGTTGTCGATGAGTTTTTTCATCGAGGTCCGTACGGCATTTTTTAGCTCCGAACTCAGTTCTTTTTCGGAAAAACTATCGATCTGGCTAAAGAGAAACAGCCCATCGGTTGAGGAGGGATCTACTTTAAGGTTATCCAGCAAGAATGTTGTAACCTTCATAACAACCTCCTTTTCGTTACCTTCTTGTTTAAACAGCGCTGTAATGCGTTCGATCCCAGGAATCGATATTTCGATCAGATTGCTCATAATTTCTTCTTTGGTAGCAAAGTATCGATACGCTAATCCTTTACTAAGCCCAGCATCATCCGCGATGTCCTGCATTGTTGTTTTGGCGAACGTTTTGTTAGCAAAAAGCTTAGCCGCTGATATTAAAATTCTTTCCGTGGCCTCGGCTCTCATAGCCTCAAAGCGTTCTTTTTGTCTGCTCAATATCTCACTCCCTTTTATTAAATGACTGAATATATAGTCATTATATTTAGTAATGCAAATTTTGTCAATAGCGTTCTTCGTATTAAAGGGCCACCATGGAGCGAAAGGCTACCGGGCCCCGCAATTGACAAGAACTTGATGTCATAAATGACAAGAACTTGATCCCATTCCCGCAAAAAAAGCTTCTAGAGGATTTTCCCGCAGAGGCTTTGTATTTATGTTGTTAGTCTTTACAACTCCGAATACCTTATTGGCGCATTTATATTTTTGATATAAGTATCTATGTAGCGTTGTTCTTCTTTATAATTATCAGGATAACCATTCGGGAATGAGATAATGTTCTTGTCAAAATCGGGAATGGGATCAAGTTCTTGTCTCCCGACATCAATTGTTATTTGTTGCCTCCGCCTCTTCATTGCTGGCTGGAAAACCCTTATGAAGCGGCATTCTGGTGAGTGTAAGGCTCGAGTGCTTATCTCACTTGCGTGTCGTTCTGTTGGATCTAAACAAGCTACACATGCTTACAAGCTTCATTTAAAGCAACTGCTCGATGAGTACGACCTTGCTTGCCAGCAGCTAAAAACGGTTGAGGCAGAGATCATTGCCGTTCTAGATCGCATTCCATTTGCAAAATCCATGCTTGCTGTCAAAGGGATCAGCGCCATTTCATTAGCTGGTATTCTTGGTGAGGCAGGGGATTTAAGCGGGTTTGTTCACGGCAATGCCCTGCTTCGTCATGCCGGCCTCAATCTAGCAGAAGCCAGTTCAGGTAAATGGACCGGACAGATGAAAATTTGTGTCGTTAGAGTACAATGTCCCTACATTTGTGCATTTAATCATGACATAAAAATATGGACATTAAAACAAAAAAGCTAGATTTCTCAAGCTTCGGTGCGTTCAGTTATGTCTCCACTTTTGTGTCTTTGGACAATTGTACACTATTAGTGTAGAGAGTTGACTGGAAACTTTTTTCCAAGGTACTCTTCTAGTGTGGTTCCTTGCGTTGCAATTTCTTTCGCCATGTCTACCCCAACATATCGGATATGCCAAGGTTCATATTGATATCCCGTAATCCCCTCCTTGCCCTTCGGATATCGGATAATAAAGCCCCAATCCGCTGCATGATTTTTAAGCCATTTTGCTTCCTGTGTCGCTCCAAAGCAATCGGCTGCCGCGCACTTGCCATCGTCGCCAGATACATCGATGGCAAGTCCTGTTTGATGCTCACTTTGCCCGGGCTTAGCACTATATTTGTTTGCTGCCTCTTTGCCGTCCTTTTCCACGTATTGGTTATATAGATACTTTTGAGTTTCAAATGAGCGGTAAGCAGACACGCCTGCAAGCGGTAAATCATCGGCAGTGGCAGCTTTGAAAAGTTTTTCAAGTGCCCCTGCAGCTTCTTGGCGCATGGATCGTTTCTCCGAGTGCTCGGGGAAAATAAGGTTTACGTTTGGTTCAACTAGATCCTTAGGGACGTATGGATTAGGTAATGAAAATGATTTATTAACTAACACGGCAATGCTTGTCGGATTAGCTACTACTTGAACCGTCGGCGGCTTCGATTTTGGCTTAGGCTCAGGCGTTGGCTGTGGTGTTGGTGACGGAGTCGGTGTTGGTTCAGATATGGGAGTCGGTACTGGGCTGTGCTCGGGCGTTGGAGTGGGCATTGGTGTGGGTGCCGGCGTAACTATAGGGCTTGGCACAGGAGAAGCGGCTTTGTCAGTACCTCTGGCGCGACAGCCGGAAACAAGCGTCAAAGTGATGATTACCGACACTACGATTACTTTCGTTTGATCGCATGTTTTCATTAATTACACACTCCGCATGCTTGATAGCTATTAGATAATAAACGGTGAATAGCTGATTTTAAAATGCACCTGACTGTATAATTTTTTCCAATGAACAACAAAAAAATCCCTATAACCTGATTCCGCCGAGATTTGTTCGGGTTTAACGAGCCGAGCCTATATCGGGCTTCCGCTTTGTTCTTTCTGTGCTTGAAATTACACATTGGATGGCATTGCGATACCTCCGTTCGTAAAAAAGAGGAGGGTGTCACATAAGCCATGTGATAAATGGCTGAGGGGCAACCTCGTTTAATTTTGTAAAACAAAAAGAAACCGGCCGTTCGAGGGAGTGCGCTAGGAACGGATCGGCTTCGTCACGTACTCGTGAGATTCCAACATAGGCGATCGCCGCGCGAGTGGAGTATGTACTTCGACTCTTCCGCGCCGGCTGTCCATACGCTGCAGCCCCTCTTGTATGGGACGGTAGATCACGCGTTTGCTCTCATCCCGAAACGTCCTGTTGCTCGTTCGGTGGACGTTCCCACTTCCACTGCTGCTCTTGGAAGTTTCCGCGAGACGTGATCCACATGCAAGTGAAAACGGACTACCCCTCCTCCCTTCTTTCCGCGCCATTTTCCTCAAATTCGGGAATGGGATCAAGTTCTTGTCATTGGTTTTTGACAAGAACTTGATCCCATAAAATACAAAAACCGCGATTTACGCGGCTCCTAAAGAGATGATGTTCTTGTCACCCGACAATTTTTTTCGTTTTTTAGATATGCCAATTTCGTCAAAGTACACTTTTACGTAATTAAAATTAAAAAACCGCTTCTCAGCGATTCATGCACTTGGTTTTCCCTTCCCTTCCTTCCTTACTTTATTTATATTAATTCGTCAAATAGACCAAACCTACTGCGGCTAGCATAATTCATTAGATTGAGTACTACGATCTTTTGTTTTTACTTTCGCTTCACCCGACGTCAATTTCATTCACGATTATACGCATATGTTTTTGTCGTAAAACGATTATGCGAATATGTTTTTGTCGTGGCTTCGCGACACAAACATGTGTGCTTTCAAATAAAAAATCCCCAATTTAGGGGGATTTCGAAACACCTATATTTGTGTCGCCGGACACCTTTTGTCAGTTTATTTAAACTATCTAAAACTCCGTTTCAATGTTGCATATTCATTCCATTTGCTGGAAACAATAGGTTGGCACATAACTTGAAGGAGCAGGTTTCATGGGAAATTTCGTTCAGGAATTGAAATCCACGTTCGCCGAGCATGATGATTTTTTCATTCACGAAGAGCAATTTGACCAAACGGTGCTTTTTCTTATAGGATATCATTCTCTAATCAATTTTTCCAAGTCCAATTTATACTTTCATCAAATGGCGGAATTGTCTGCTTCCGTTGATGAACTATTTACGAACCTCAGTGATCAGCTTAATGTTGATATCAAACAAATCATAAAGGCAGTCTTAGAAGGCAAATTGGTCATTTTAACAGGGGATGATCAACGTAACGCCGTTGTGGAACCAGTCCCCCAAAACCTGAGAAGAAGCATTGAAGAGCCTAAAAATGAAAGCCCTATTCAAGGTCCTTTGGACGCCTTTGGCGAGGATGTTGATATTAACATAGGGCTGATCCGAAAGAGACTGGGCACTGAGCGTCTATGCCATAGCTCATATGAAATCGGAGAGCTGGCAATGCGAAGGATTTCCATGCTTTATATTAAAGGAAAAGCTCCGAATGATCTTATTGAAAAAATCGACAAGAAGTTGAAACAAGCTCAATCGGATATTGAAATGATACATGACCTGAATAATCTTTTTGGTGCCCGCAAGTTCCCACCTGTAAATCATTTCTCCGTAACTGAACTTCCACTGCAAGCCGTTTACTCGTTAAAACGCAACAGAGTCGTTCTCTTTTTGGACAATACTCCCTACGCCTTTGTTCTTCCTCATTTGTTTTGGGATATGTTGTCTACTGCAAATGATCGCGATTTCCATGTCAGTTTCACATATTTTATTCGAATCCTCAGGGGATTGGGGATATTGGCCAATCTCATCCTTCCTGCTCTATATATTGCGATAACATCAGTCAATCCTGAAGTATTGAAAATAGACCTCGCCTTGTTTGTCGCGGAAAGCAGAGAAGGCATTCCTTTAGCACCTTTATTTGAAACCCTTGCTATGGTCGTATTAGTTGATTTAGTGATTGAGGCGATTAACAGACTCCCCAAAACCGTAGGGCCGACCGTTACGATGGTTGGAGGAGTCATACTTGGCCAAGGGGTTGTGGAAGCGAAATTAGTCAGTAATTTACTGGTCATTGTCATCACTGCAATGTTGATTTCAGGTTCAACAATCGTTGGTATGCAGAATTCGGTATACATTCGGGCTCTTAAATATTTCATTTTAATTGCTGCATCCGTTTTCGGCATTCTGGGTATATGTACTGGATTAATATTTATATGCATAATTTTGTCAAGTTTAAAGACATGTGATATTCCGTATATGTCATTTCGGATAACGGAAAAGGAGGATCTAAGTGAACCATAGGGTACAGCTTGTATTGTTGGTTTGTGTCATGAACGGGGGCTTCGTTTATTTGCTGTATCCCAAAATTCTATATTCAATCACGGTAGGTGGTCACTGGGTAGTGATTCTTTATGAAGGGTTGCTGCAAATGGTATTTATGCTGATCTACAAAAAAGGGTTGGATTATTTTCCGAAAAAGGATGTGATCGAAATATTTAGGCAAATGGGAAAGTGGGCAGCATACATCGTGCTTGTCCCTTTTGCATTTGTTTTGACAGCGATGGTTGGATTTGGTCTTCGCGCCCACAGCGAAGAGATCAGAGAGATATTTTTGAATCGGACTCCCTCTTGGGCGGTTCTGGTCCTTCTCGTTTTCTTAGCTGCTTTGGCAGCAGTAAAAGGGTTAGAAACGATGATGCGTGCTTGTGTCGTTGTGTTCATCATCGTTAATTCATTGGTATTGTTTATCATGTTTACTATAATCATCAATTTTGATGTTCATAATGCTTCGCCTGTTCTGCCTATGTCACCCAATTTTTTATTGAACACAAAGATTAACTATCTAGCAGGTTTTTCACCGTTATTATTTCTAGGCTTTGTGCCATCTGAAAACAATATGAAATACGGTCAACTGTTTATGGTATGGTCCTATGTGACCTTGTTAATTCTCATCATGGTGTATATTCCGCTTTTCGTATTTGGACAAGAAACGGTTGCCACATTTCGTTTTCCGGTAGGAGCGGCGGTGAATTCCGTCGACTTGAGATGGTTTATATTCAGTCAGCAATCGATTTTCTTCGGTATCTCATTAATCGGATTCACGATTTTCATGAATGCTGTATTGCTATGGATGGCCGGACAACTCATGCAGAAAACGTTCAATTGGCAAAGAACCAATTGTTTTTATTGGATCATTGCATTCGCTATAATCGCATTTTTTATGGGAGTGTATGTCCCAAACCTGGATATGGTTGAAAAGCTTGCGGGTTTGAGTTTAGCTGCTCACGCTTTGTTTATCGTCTTCATTTCATTTACCGTTTTCATCTATAGCATTTTGGTTAAACGAAGGATGGCGAGTTATGAAAAGAAATAATCGCTTCAAACTTTTCATTATACTTACGGCATTAACCATTCTATGCGGTTGCTGGGATGTTAAAGAAATCAATCTTCGTACCCCCCCTGTACTCATTGGTATAGCTAAAGGAAATCATGATGAATTCAAAGTGACACTGTACGTTCCCATAACTCAAAGAGGCAAAACAGAAACAAGAATTGTCACGGAACAAGGCAATTCGATTTCTAATATCTTACAACAGATGCAGACAAATTCTGACGATGCCCTCGATTATACGCAAGTACAATTCATTGTCATCCATAACAACTTGGCGGAGAACGAAGAGGAAATGGGGAAACTTGTTAGACTTTTAATGGAGTTTGAGCAACTGCCGTCCAAAGCTTTGGTTGCCTTTACAGATGAGGATATTGAGAAAATGATGTCCAATATTGAAAAAGTAATTGGTGTTCATGCTACCTCTATCCAGGACTTCTTTTATAAAGGGGGGTGGGCGCCAGAGGTTTCGAGTACCCGCATTTGGGAATTGTATCAAAGTTTGTATTCCTATACGAAAGATATAAATATTCCGATCGTCGTTTCTGGCCAAGATACAGTTCTACGCTTCGAAGGCTCGGCTATTCTCAAAAAAGAGAAAATGGTGGGACGGATCAACCCAAAGGAAAATCTATTGGTTAATTTGTTTCATCACCGCAATGCGACAGGCGAGATAGAGAGTCTGGGCTCGGCCGGCATGATCGTAAAAAACAGCTCTTTGCACATCAAGTCGTCAATGGAAAAGGATGGACCGTTGGTGTCCTGCAGTTTGAAATTAAAAATAAAAGTTATGGAAAGAAAAAAAGGTGTGACGGATAAACAGATTCAAGAAGAACTCGAGAAGCAGATCGAAAAACAGTTTAACAAGATATTAGAGCAAGCTCAAAAAAACAAATCGGATATTTTCGGGTTAGGCCAACATTTTCGTAATCAGATTCCATATCAGGAATTGAAAAACTGGAGAGAAGACTATTATCCAAAATTAAAAGTGAATTTTCAGGTCCATGTAAGCCATTTGTAATTTCCAAGAGCTCGTCCATTGCGATCGATTGCCGCTGTGCTAATAATTCAACTAATGCTTCCAAAATACATAACCATAAGCATATGGGCATATTAGGTGGAAATTCCCTGTCCTCCTGTTTTTTAAGATCTTGTAAGTGAAAGTATACATGTCTCTACCAGCGATTCATTTCCGCAAATAAATCATCTCCGTTTACCCTTCGTATCCGCCTGTATCTATTATTTTTTGCAACAATTCCAATCATTCATACGTTTGAGGTATTGAAAGCAAAAACTCAACGAGGTGATAGAAAGTGAAATCCCGCAAAAAACTTCTTAGCTTATCCGCTGCCGCCGTACTGTCACTTACCTTAGCTGGGCAAAGTTTTGCTGCAACTGCAGCCTTCACCGATCTGGAACAGGTTGCGGTCAAAGAAAAAATTATTTCTTTGCAAACGCAGGGCCTCGTATCAGGTATCAGCAATGACCTGTTTCAGCCCAATGCCACTCTTACAGCCGCGCAAGGCATTCAATTGATCGTCAAGGCGCTTGGTTTGAACTTAAACGCCATCCGATTTGTTAAAGCGCCGCAGGCAACCGACTATTTTGCAAAAGCGAAAAATGACGCATGGTACTCGCAAGGCTTCATCATAGCGGCGAATAATGGCCTAAACCTTCCTTCTGATCTCGATCCGGATCAGAAATGGACGAAGGCAACATTTACCAAAGAGTTGCTCCTTGCGCTTGATAGTCATAACATCATGCACATGATGAAGCTCCCGCCGATCGACATTAAAGACAAGGCTGATATTTCGGTTGACGATCTCGGTGCAATTCAAGCTGCCATTTACAAAGGCATTACATCTCTCGACGCCGATGGCAATTTCCATCCACAAGCCGAAATTACACGCGCGCAAGCTGCTGAGATGATTTTTAACGCGCTTAAGTACGTCCACCCTACTCCGCATCAACCATCAGAGCCGACATCCAACCAAGATATTCCAAGGAATGGAAGCAGCCAACCGATGATCCCAGTCGGCGGACAAACGGATCATGTAGGCCAAACCTTCTATGAGAATACCCAATACGGCTTCCGTTTCAAGCTGCCAGACAGTTGGAAAAGCTACGCGATCGTAACGGACAAATGGGACGGTCTTTTCGTAGGGGATGCGCAGGGCGATAAGGTCGTAGAAAGCGGCCCGAAACTAAGCATTCGCCATCCCGAATGGACCGCTGAACAGCCTAGACAGGATATCCCTATTCTCGTTTTCACTGTTGACCAATGGAATGAGCTCCAACAGGATAAATTCCATATCGGCGCAGCGCCAATCGGCCCAAGCGAACTGACGCGCAATGACAAATACGTGTTCGCGCTTCCGTCGCGCTATAACTTTGCCTACCCTGAAGGCTACCAAGAAGTGGAAGGCATCTTGAAGAGCGACCCGATTCAACCGATGAATTAATCAAATCTTACAAAAAAAGTTATCCTTTTGCCGTTTATGGCCAGGGGTAACCTCTTTTTTTATTTCTCGCTATCCATCTGTTCAAGAAAAATAAAGTAGTACTAGACTTGTCAATTCGGGTAACGCCGCACTGCTTTATAAGTACGTAGTTTTGTCCCAATTCTTTTGTCCTCCCCACTCATAACTCCCGTTACTTCAATAAACATCATGAGGAGCTCAGAAGGCTATCAGGTATGACCATCGCCAATTTGCCACCGGGCTTCAATGCATCCAAGGATGCTTCCATAAAGGCCAAATCTGGTGCAACCTCCCCTTTTTTGTTGGCGAACCGGGACTGAGGAGCATAGAACGCCCCCGTCTTGCCCCCTTTGATAGAAGAATTGCCCAGCCATTAGCAACAGGAGCCCTACCTATATTGTCTTTGTCTAACTTTCATCGTCATTACGATCCAACGAGCAAGAACAGAGGACACAATGTAAAATAGGAAAGAATAGGTGAGATTCCAACTATAGAGTTTGTAAATGTTCATCCAGATAAATACAGGTTCACAGACGAAAGCTAAAAAAGCTCCGAGAATGATATTTGCGATAAGGAACAGCTTCGAAGATCCGCTGAAAATTTGATATACAAGCATCATCCAAACAGGGACGAGAACAATATCTGCCGGAAATAAAGGTGGAACCACTTGAACAAGCTTATCTGGATACTCCCACCAAAGTAAGTCGGTTCCAATGTTATCGAGAATAATTGCTAAAATTGCGATAATGGCTCCGTAAAGGAGAATTTCGATTCCTCTGCGTTTATCCAAGAGAAACCACCATATGATGTAGGGAACGATTGATAAAACCAGTTGTAGCCACCAATTCCACTTAAAAAGATCGTCGTGTATCCAATGAGCATAAGCTAGATTGCTTAACTGCTGTCGTGCGTTTTGAACGTCCTCATATGTTGGATAATCCATAACCAGACCTCTATTCTCTCCTCGCTCCTATTTTTGTTATTTTCCCCCAAGTATTCATTTTCAAACCTTTTCAAGGGGTTTGCCCTTCCTTCTTATAGGGGTGCTGGGGATGGTTAGAGTCAAATAGGAAGAAGCCCGACAGCGAGCAGCTGCCGAGCCTCAGTTCATCGTCATGCATTACGCTTGAAACCTATAGTTAGGAAACATTATGTAAAAGAATGTCCCTCCTGATTCGTTTAGCTATTCAATGACCCCTGTTCCCATGAGCTTCACTTGGGCATACACTTGAAAATCGAGCCGACTGTATTTCTCCTGCCATTGCTCCCATTCTCCTTGATCCGTTCGGTGAGAAGCACGATATCTGAGCCCGATGCCGATAGGGTCTACACCAGCTTTTTGCAGCTTCTTGAACAGAGCGAGCACTCTCAACTGCAGCTCTTGCTCCGCAACTTTTTCGATCTGCTGTAATTCCGATAGTTTCACCGGCATCCTCGATTCTTCCAGCAAGCCTAATATTTTTATTGTCAAATGAACGACTGGCTTAGCAGAATCCGCGTTTTGGATCGAGTACTTCGTTCTTATCGTGTTCGCGTCAATCGTAACATAATTGTTTTGGTATTTGATCGGAATATCTACTTTTCCGATTTGCTCATAGAAAGAGTTAAAAATTTTAGTTTCATACGGAGACAAGGTAGCCACGTGCTTCTGCTTATTAAACAGAGCAAGCCTGTTGATGCTTACCTGATCATCCTCCCTCCTCTCGATGATAGGGAGTATAGGATCCTTCCCTCTTTCCTTCAGCCTAGAGAAGAAATCAAATAAATACTCCGATACGATATAGGCCGTTTCTGTACCGCTTTGACCAAACGATAAGAATAGCATATTGGAAGGAAGTCTTTCCGATCTCGGCGCTGCTTGTAAGACCGATAAGGCATCTGGCTTCCCCATCGCCATCCATGCGGTCAATTGGATATCCCGTCGTCTGTTGACCCAGTCCATGATCTCATATAGATTTCCGTCTTCATTCAAAAGGCTTTCGCCGAACACAAAGGCTTTGGTATAACCGAAATCCAGCTCTTTATCCACCTTGGATTTGATAATTCTGACAGCTTCCGTTACGGAATTCGCTTCTTCCGTTACTATGATTGATTGATTGGATCCGAATCTTTCCTGAGGGCTGGGTATGGCTAATTTCACAGATACCTTAAATAGCTTATTACTGCTGGTAGGTTTATCGATACCCAATGTTACGACAAAAAAACGTTTATCGATGTCTTTAAAGCCGCATCCCGGAAGCAGCACCAAGAAGACGGGCAATAAGGCTGATACCCATTTGCTCAAGATGATTTGGAAGGTTTTCAATTCTTCAACCTCCTTGCCGCATAGACCATGATTCCAACAAACAACATCTCACTAGGCAGTCGGATGTTCAACCACAGCTCCCCCCACTTAAATAGCCTTACATCATTCATAAAATATCCTGACCAGAGCACGCTTGCGCAATATACTGCTAAGCAGCCATATAATATACCTTTTCGACGACGTGACGAATAACGGGTTAATGGCAGAATGCCTTTTAATAGTTCGAAGGACACATGCCAATGGAAAATCATGCTTGCAAAAGCGATTAGACCATACAAGAAAACAAAAATGAACATGACCCGTTCAATAAAACCTAATTCGATCCTCATCGCGTCGGCTGTACTTACCCAGGGGAAGACGTAGTCCCCCACCGCGTCAGAGCCTAAGAATCCGACTGGAATAGAGATGGTAGTGACCATGATAGTTACACCTAACAGAGGGGCCAACCATAGATGCTTGGACTTCAGCTGATCGAAGGCCCGATTAAAGATAGCTATATTGAAATAACCGCTAAATATGTACGTTCCGGCGGAGATGGTCGTCCATGCGGGCACTTTATTGTAATACATCGCTACTGCTTTTACATTATCCCAATTCATGCTTTTATTGAAAAACGATTTGGTTAAAAGGAAGAAGATCAGCGGAACGCTTAAGACTAACAGTATCTCAAGGAGGTACAGAATTCGATCGGACGGCAGTACGCACACCAAAACGACAATGGTTAAATAAAGAATGATGATGCCCGTATGCGACATATGCGGATTTAGAAATTTTCTTGAGAAGTCGGTAAATGCCAGCATAGTAATCACACCAGCACAATACCATGTGAAACTTAAGTAGAACAGTAAACCATTCTTCAACCATCCGGGGAAGAGTTGAGCAAATATTTCAGGAGTTCCTTTCCTTGGAAAATGTTTAACTGAATTAATAAATAAGTACATTAATAAGGTTTCGATTGCCGCACAAATTACAATGGCCATCACCGTCCCTTGATACCGTTCACGAATGAGAACCCTTGGTACAAATGCTATAACATTTACAAGCATGTTCGTGAGTACTAAGTAATAAAAATAACGGTTCAATAGTGATGGCCCCCTTTCCCCATAGCAGTTTGTCAGGATTCCTTTTGGATAGATAAAGGGTTCTTTAAGTACATTCTCAGATACGGTTGACCGAAGCTGTCCAGACTGATAAGATAAGCGATCAGCGCGACAATACCGATCAGAACTCCGATTAAGCCAGAGAAGGTTGCGAGCAACAGGATAAAGTACTTCGCCACTCGAATCCCATAGCTCATCGCAACGATGGGGATGACATAGTTAGAAATGGCTACAGCGGAAACGATGATGATCATGATATTACTGACAAGTCCGGCCTGAGTCGCGGCCTGTCCTAAGATCAATCCACCTACGGTAGTGGCTGTCGAGCCAATGGTCTTCGGTAATCGAAGGCTGGCTTCCGTAAGCAATTCCATCATCAGAAGCATAAATAAAACTTCCACATAAGAGGGGTATGGAACCGGTGCCCGGCTCCCTGCGATGGAAAGCGCCAGCTGTACCCTTAGAACCTCCGGGTTGTACGAAGTAACGGCTACATAGAAAGCCGCTAAGGTCAAGGTCATGATCAAGCCGACATACCGTAATCCGATCAAAAAACGGCTGACCCAGAAGGGAACATAGAAATCGTCCATCGCCGCCATAAAATCATAAAAGACCGCGGGAATAATTAGTGAAAATGGGGTTCCCTCGATCAGGAATGCGATCTTTCCGTGAGATAAATTAACTACGATTCGATCCGGCCGTTCTGTTGTCATCATCGTTGGGAATAACGTTCGCTTCTTCTTGGTTAAATAAAGATGCAGTTCTCCGGCTGCCTGGATGACATCCGCGTCTACCTCGCTTAAGGCCCTCCTTACTTTTTGCAGTGTTTTCTGATCCGTAAACTGCTCATCGTACAGCATCGCAATCTTCGTTTTGGATAATCTGCCCACGGTGGACTCCTCTACTCTCAATGATGGCTGAGGGTAACGGTTGCGGATCAGATTCAGATTCACGAGTATATTCTCACTGAGTGCGTTTTCCGGTCCTTGTATCGAAGACTCCACTTCAATCGCCGAAATGGAATCGTTCTTGGTTAACCCCACATCAACCAAACAAATACAGCTGTCAAAAAATAATACCGCGCAGCCCTCAAGGACCAGGTCCAGCGTATCCTGATTGGTTTTATACATGCGCGTGAATGGTAATGCGCAAAGATACGTTAAATAATTCTCAAAATCACCGAATTTATAAAATGGCTCAATAATGAGCTTATGCACTTTTTCCTCGTCGCAAAGACTTCTAATGAAGAGCATGTAACCTCTCTTAGTATCGGAGACAAGATCGTGATACATAAAATCCGAAGACTCGCCAAGCTTCTCATAAAGCCAATCCCATGTGGCTTGCTGGTCTATTTTAGCTTTATTCATGCTTGTTTTTACCTCTTTTCCCTTTATATTGCACGCGACGCTGTTAAATTATGCAAATGAAGGGGCTGCCCCATAACAACAAATCATGGGATGCATATTGATTTATTAAATAAACTAATAGGACAAGGGAACTGACCCCCTAGCGTGAGACAAGAAAAAAACACCTTCAAGAGAATGCTTCCATGTCGTAAGATGCGCGGAAGGTTATGGAGGAGCTAAATATACGAAATGAGTCTCAATTAAGAACTTGGATGCGGTGGTACCGAAGCGGTGAGACCCATCGTCTGGAGCAACCGGTGGGCAAACAGTACAGCTATGGCAAAGGACCTGAGTATGCTTTCATTTTATACTCATTGTTTTCAGCAATCGAAAAATTAACAAAAATACAGGGTTCTCGATTAAAAAATGCATTTACCAAAGTCTCTTTTTCAAGTGCTTTATTATGTCCCGCCGGGTTCATTTAGAAAATAAAAAGAAGGCCATTTCGGCCTCCGCGTTATTTTTCTCTTACAGTCACGTATGGCGTTGAAATCTCAGGCAGCCGGCAGCACCCGTAATGAGGTTAGTTAAGCCGCCACAAAATGCCGATCAATCAGAACCTAGCTCTAGGCATGTAAGGTTACCGTGGACCGAGGCGGAGGAGTTACTATGATGGGGATGATTATCTTAGCGCTTATAGGTTTTATGATTTTGATCATCGCTAAAAGAATGATTGTACTAATACTTATGGATTGCCTTCCGATATGACTAGCTCGATAAATCCCATATCCAATAAGCGTTTTATTGCACTTGTCGTTAATGGAAAAGTTAAGATACTTTCGTCATAAATGTCTGCAAGCCTGCTCAAACCGCCCAGATGATCTGCAATGAGCGTATATATGTACTGTTCATGAATAGCGAGTGATGATGCTTTGGGCGGCTTACGATTTGTTAGTATTATATATGATGTAATTTCATCCACACCGATTATCCCCCGATAAAACATATTAATCACTAAATCATTATGGGGGATATTTGTGAATCAATTATGAAAAAATTATTAAATAAATTTGATTACTCACTCACTTTACACTAACAATATCCGCGAAATTTTACACCTCGGCCGTTTAACCCAAAAACGTCACCGTTTATGTCCAAAAGATGATCAAACGTTTTGCGAAGGCCTATACACGAGAAATGACAGCTCACAAGTTGCGCCACTCTTTTGCCACCTTCCTGTTGGACGAAACAAACGATCTAGTTCAGCAACAATTAGGTCATTCTGCAATCGAAACAACACGTTTGTATACGCTTATACTCGATGACAAATTAAAAAACCCACTACATGAAGCTTACTCGCCAACATGATTTCATGTTCTTTGGTACCGAATACAAGGTCGAACTCTCACCGTACACATGGATCAAGAACTCCCTGAATATCTACAAGCCTTAAGGTTTGTAGTAGAAGGTCTTAAGGGCTTTAACCTTGGATATCGTTAAACCTTACAACCTAATCAACCAACTAACCAAAGGAGTGCTGTCCTCAAACCTGCACTTCTTTGGCTTACTGAGGACACCATGAAACCGTTCCGCTTAGTCATTCTACTATTTCTACTTGGCTCCACCACTGTTTCAGCCGCAGGGTCATCCCCGTTAAGTCACCGAACTCGAAACATCCAACCCACACGTAGCTTGGATTCCTGACGGGCGAAACAACTCAAATCAAACCATAACGGTTCAAGCGAAGAATAATGACGGTACTCTATCTTAACTTTAATTAATTCCGAAACATTTTGTCCCCGGTACAGCCGCTATCCCTTTTCTTCGATAAGTTTGTTGTTTGGCTAGCGGCGAGCGCTGCGTGCGTATCCCTGGCAGGTAACAAAATAGCGGCAGAGTCTGCCGCTATTCCTCAGTCCGTATGGCCATTACGTTAACCTTTGCACCTTGACGTCAATCGCCTGAACCTTTGGATTGAACGTGTCCTCATCGCATTTACTTCACATCAGTAGCGTGTCGCTTAGCTGCCGTTTCCCATATCAATATCGGGCGGATTAAAATTATTGAAAACCGGATTGGTCTGGTTGTATCCGCCCCCATCGTCTACTTCCAGGTCTATACCCGTATTACCGTCACATCACGCCAATACCCGTCAACAGAAGTACTATCTTCTCTAGTGTAGCCGTTAACGTAATGAGGATTTACAAATGCTGCTCAGGGTTTATTTCCCGTGCGGAAAAACGACACAAAAATGTTCCTACCATTAAATAAAAACAAAACAGTGCGTAGAGCAGTTTTATTTTAGGGTACAATCTTTTTTCTTTTTAATCATAGCTTCTTTTGCTTAGTCTTTAGACTGATCAGCGCTTTTAGGGTAGTCGATTTGTAGCAACTCCTTAAATTGATCAATGAAGCCCGCAAAATTGGCATTATCAGATTTTCGTCTATTTTTTCATCATGCGATTACAGCCTTTCTTCAAACATGAGTTCACTGGGACCGTTATGAACGGAGTCGGTTTGATAGTAAGATAATTTCGCAGAGGCATGGTCCAGAGCCATGATCAAGTAGCTATGGTAGTATACACCGTCCGCATTCGTTTTGAGTTTGACGTTCTCGTACATTTTCGGGGGTACTTTTTGGCCGAGGAGATTCATACCTGTTACGGTTTTGTATGGAAAGTCCCTGTTCATGACCGGGAATGCACTGGCACCGATGCAACGTCCTCGTTGTAAATTCAAATAAGGATGAAAAAGGATCAGATTGTGTTCATGACCCCAAAGCCAACACTCTACCTGACTCATCAAATTATGAAAGGAAGCTTGTAAATGAGGGTTGAATACAAGCTTCTGGCCTTGTGAATCCTCGCCCACTCCTACATCGCTGAACAGCTGATGATGGGATAGTAGAACCGTTTTCCTTTTATCCGAAGTTAGCAGCTTGTGAATATGCCAATCGGTCTCCAACGGATCAAGATAAGGAATACTGGCATGTGCCGACAATGGACTTGCGTCGTTCAACCCTGTATCCATTGCTTGGAACTGCCAATAATCGTTTCTTAGGCAAAAATAACTGGCTGGTTGGCCAAGTTGCTGAAGCAACTGATAATAACCCTCGCCACCGGAATACATATCATGGTTTCCGGACAAAGTGAACACCCTCGTTTTTTTCTGATTCACGTACTTCTGGATGAGATCCAGGAAGTTGGTCTTCGCTTCTTCCTTCGTTCCCGAGTAATAAATGTCTCCCAAATGGATTAAGAGATCCGGACTATGCTTCATGACCTCGGCAAGCAGCCAATCTGCATCCTCCTGCCCTGTTCCCCAGTCGGCAATGAAACCAATCTTCAGTTTATTTGTCCCGATCGGGATGACAAAATCATCTAAGCTATTGTAGCGGACATAAGGGATCGTTAGGCGTCGCTTTAGAAAATAATCGTAATAATTTGTGATAACCTTGAGCCAATCCGGATCGCCTTGGCTCATTTTCAATTCATTGATTCGCGGAACGTTATGCGTAATTTCAGCCCAAAACAGCGCGGTTGCAAGCTTGGAACGTTTAGCGATATTACCCAAAACGTCCATGAATCCCATGGCAAAGGAACCTCCCGGCTTAAAAGCGGAAAGGCATAATATCTGATTCCGCTTTTTCTAACTATCTTATGATCGTTAGCCAGGAATTTGACCGCATAGTTACGAACCAGGATAAATGGCTACGCCGTCCTTTGGACGAGCGCTAGATCTAGGCCAGCGATAAGGCCAAAGCTATTCTAGCTGTAGCCGCGAATAACCCTTTTCAGGAGACGGCCTACAACAGTCATCTCGTTAGCATTGAGTTATACATCAACTTACTCCTTCAGTACCAAGAGCACCTATCCCACCTTGAAAATAAGATCGATGCTCTTGCTAATGAAGTTGAGGAATTTATGATTATCCAGTCGCTTCCCGGAATCGGTGGCAAAAGCGCTGCAACGGTTTTGTCCGATATCGAGGAAATCAATCGGTTTAGTCACGCCAAGAAGTTAGTCGCCTTTTCGGGTATCGATCCAAGTGTATTTTCATCTGGGAAGTTTACAGTGACCACTAACCGATCACGAAGCGCGGCTCCAAGCAATCGTAATGAAATTCTTTTTACATTGTTAAGTTATTTTCGGCAAGCAACAGAAGCATATCCGTCAACATTAAGTATCATTATGTGGTAATAGCAACCCCCCGATTATGTCCCTACATTTGTGTCGTTTGAGCATAATGTAGGAACTTTTGTGTCGCGAAGCGACGACATGAAAGTTCCTACATAAAAAAATAAATGCCCATAACTACAGCCTCATTAAACAAAATTTATGTAGGAACATTTGTGTCGTTAGACAACAACATCTGTTCGGCGACACAAACATATGCGTTTTCGCGACACAACCATATTCGTTTTAACAGCCCAACGAATCCGGGGAAGCTCCTCGTAAGAGAACGAGAAACCAGATCATGACGCTCTGTTGCTCGTGCCCTTGTACGGCCACTTTGTATGTAGAGGACTAATAAATAAACCGCATGACGCCAGAGTTCCCGGAATCATGCGGTTTTCTTTTTTCACGTGGTTAGAATTGAGATTGAGAAATCTCCTGCCAGCTGCTCAGCCGTTTCTCCACAATCTGCCGCATTCGCGGAACCATCGAATACTTAATGACTCGAGATCCTTTGAACGAGACGTTCAGCTCCAGACCCGGGTCGGCCAGCCGCTCCCGAATCCGTCCCGCAACCGTTTCCCGAAGCTCCGGGTGCCTCTCGGCAATCCGAATCAGTGCTGTTGCCGAATAGGAGAAATATTGAAAGTAAAGCTCCTGCGGGTCCGAGATGAACTCCCAGTTCCGCTCCTCCGGCTCCATCGCCGGCAGCTCCGCCGGATCGTTCAGAATGCTCAGAAGCTCGGGCACGATGCCCGTATCCTGCAGCTTTCCGAGCAAATAGATCGCCGCATAGCCGCGAACCTGGTTATATTTACGGCTGGTGAACGGTACAAACATGTCGCGCTCTTCCACCATGCGTCGAAGAACGGGAATTGCGGCGGGGTCGCCGATCAAGCCGAGTGCCATCGCGCTGTGCCTGGCCAGGTGTTCGTCTCTTTCCCCCGCGACCCATGTACGAAGCTGCGGCGCGATGGCAGCTCCGAGCCGCTTCGCCGACCAGATGGCGATGCCCGGCTTGGGACCGTCCAGCCCTTCGCGGATCTCCTCCACGTCCGTCAGCCATTGCCGCTTCAAGTGGTCATTGTTCAGCGGCACGGAGCTGTCCTTGAATTCGACGCGCGCTCCGGGCTCGAAACAGCCCGTCTCCGCCAGCAGGCTCGCCAGCTCCGGATACGGAATCTCCTTCAGCCCACAGCCACGCGTGATGCTAAGGAACGCCATCGCTGCCGCCGCTTCGCCGCTTTTTTGCATATCCCGCTTCATCCGGATGCTGCCGGCGAGATCATGGTCGAGCGACAGGCTGCGTCCCGCCACCAACAAACCTTCCTTGCCACGGGGAATGAGCGCTCCTTTGGGGATCGGCACGGTGAAGTTCAGTCCCCAAAGGCTGGAAGCCACAGCCCAATCTTGCTGCGCCTCGCTCTCGAAGGCGATATCCTTGCTGTGATTGTCCAGGTTGGAGTACGCGTAGAACATGGGCTCAGACGTATACCGGTCCTGGATAAACTCCCCGAAGGAGACGGATTCTTCCCCGACGATCAGCCGCCCTTCCCTCAGTCCCAGTTGCGGCACCACCTTCAACATACGCCGGTCGTCTCTATAGGACGGCTTCAAATGAGTCTCCAGCAGCGCGGAATCGACGATCGCCTTCGAATATGCCGCCGGGTCCGTCGCATCCAAATAGCCTGAATCGGTGTAATAGTGCTCCACCTGGTTATTGTTAAGCCACTGAACCACATTCGAAAACGGTTGGACTTGGCCGTCGACTTCCCGGCCTTGGACGACCTCGCAGCCGATCAGGGCGCACACCTCGGCTTCGCCGGAAGCGTCAATGATGACACGGCAGGAAGTGTTCTTCACGCCCTCCGGACCGACCCAGCGCAACCCCTGGACATGGTTGCCGTCCACGTACACGCCCAGCACGATCGACTCATACTTGAAAACAGCGCCTGCACCGGCAACCGCCCGTTCGAGCACGATGCTTTTCGCATTTGCGTTCACCCCTCTTGCCTTGATGAACGCCTCCCGCTCCAACACCGCCGTCTGCCGGTCGATCTCTTCGTAAATCCCGCCGCGTGTGCCGAAATAATATCCGGTCACGCCGCCCAGCGTCCCAGCGCCGCCCATACCATGCATCCGCTCCAAGCCGAGTACCTGCAGTCCCAGCTGCCCCGCTCGAATCGCTGCAATCGCCCCCGCGGTCCCAAGGCCGACAACGATGATATCGACGTCCTCGTCAAACTGCGGCTCGCAGGCATGCTGAACAACTTTGCCGCTCCATCGCTCCGATATGTTCACGGTGTGAGCACCTCCAATGCTAATTGTATGCCGGCTTCGTAAGCTGCGATTGGATCGCGGTATGCCGCAGATGGATGCCAAACCCAGCCGGAAGCAATGTCGCACGTCCCCGCTTTGACCATCACCTCGAAAGCATCGGCGATCGTGGCTAGCTGCCAAGGCTTAAGCGCCTCTGGTCGCTGCCGCCAATGGGTGAGCAACCGATCCCGCGCCGCAGCCCAATCGTCAGTAGGTGCTAGCTCGCAGCCGACCATCCACTCCGACGGGAACCGTCCGCGATGGAGTTCATAGCCGCTGCATCTCGGCGGCACTTCCTCCGGCGCGCCTGGGTGATGGATCATTGCATTGAGCCGCCGTTTGACCGGGGACATGGACGCCGTCAGAGGCGACGTGTCACACAGGCCGGTCGTATCGACAATGCACTTCACGTGCAGCACGGATAAGCCCGAGCCGTCCATCAGAGTCACGGCAAACCCACCCATCGGCTGTGCATCCACCTGGATGACGCGGGTTAAAAACCGCACATTGATCCCTTCCCGCTGAATGAGCCGGTGCAGCACCGGCACGAATGCTGGCGAATGGATCGCTCCGTCCGAAGCAATCAGGTTACGCTCCTGGGCTTCGCTTCGGAGCGCCTGCGCCTCGGCGGAGCCTTTCGCCGTACCATGGATCACAGCGCGGCAGTAGGATGACGTAAATTCCGGCCCCACAAAGCCGGTACGCTCGACCACCACCGCTTGCTTGCCCAACCGGCCGGCCAAGCCCAGTCCAGCAAATGTGGCCCCTGCAATTAATACATCGGCCGATCTAGCCTCTTGTCCCTCTCGCATTTCGAACCTTCCCCTCTCATCCTCAAGCTTGATCGATCGTACAGGCTTAGGTCAATTCGGTCATCCCCCCCGGTATTCGCGTGGCGCCATGCCGGTCACCTTCGTAAACACACGGGTAAAATATAACGGATCGCTGTAACCCACTTCCTTGGCGACCTGGCTGATTGGCTTGGTCGTGCCGGAGAGCATCGACTTCGCCTGATCGATTCGTACCTTCTCGACGAACTGCTGCGGGCTGATGCCGATCACATTTTTGAATACCGCCGAAAAATGACTGATTGACATCGACGCCTGGTCCGCTAGTCGATCCCGCGTTAGCGGCTCGGCATAGTTGTGCCGGATGTACCGTACGCTGCTTTCCATCTGCAGGTACGAACTTTCCTGACGCGTCTGCTCAGCGATGACAATGCTGCACAATTGGTCCAAAAGCTGAAACAATCCGAGCTTGGCCTGCCATTCGTAACCCGCCTCTTTCTCCTGCCAGCCGTCATACATCGCAGCCACATGAATGTGGAGAGAATTCCGCGGCAGGAACAGCACTCTGCGAAAAGGCAGCGGGGCATCCGACATGGACGTCTGACAGTCGCTCCCTTCCCACTGAATGCGCAATTGGTGAAACTGCACGCCGAAGTACCGGAGCGGCTTACTGCGGGAACTGCTCAGTTCCATCCGCATCCCGGGGGAGATATGAAAAATGCTGCCTTCCTTCAGCTCATAGCGCTCGCCATTTAGCACAAGCTGGCCTTCGCCCTCATACATAAACGCTAGATTATATACCTTTGTCGATGGGATCTGAACCCGATAATCGTTACCTTCCCAAAACGACGTCGACCGGTGCGTCACATCCAAAATACGCGGATAAAACTGATGCAGAAACTCTTTTTCCACCGACTACAGCCTCCTTGCCTCTCTGTCCTTTCCATCCGGCAGATTCAAAATCGTATGCTTCTATTTTGAATATAATCCCATATGATTCTTAAGTAAATTGAATATCCAACGGAAAACATGGACTATTGAACGATTACCCAGCGAAAAGAAAAAAGGAGCAGCGCTCCTTCTTTCCTTGACCCGGTGATTACTTGCTCTTGGCTGACGTGATGGCCTGATTGATCTTATCCTCCGCCGTCCGCAGAGCGGTGTTGATATCGCTCCCGTTTTTGATCATTGCCACGAACTCCCCTTGCAGAATAGAGGAGGCATTCACTAGCGGCGCCATTTTGGCGTTGGCCGGGGGCATCGGAGCAAACTTGTTATAAAACACAGCCTTGAAATTTTTATCCTTGAACAGCTTATGATCGCTACCTAGCGTCGCGCGAATTTTCTCGTTATTTAGAATTGTCGGCCGTGCCTCTTTATTCGCCTGCAACTGCACGTCATCGGACAGTAACTCGGTGACGACCTGGAACGCCTGCTCAGCCTTTTTATTGGCGTTACTAACAAAGTAATAAATCGTATTCGGCTGGTATCCGACCTTCGGCGCGTCCGCGAACGTCGGGGCCGCCACCACATCCCAGTTCAAATCAGGGTCGGCCTCGAAGCGTCCATAGCCCGACATGGGGGCCGCGACCATAGCCACGTTCCGTTTTTTTTGGAACTGCGTCAGCTCACTATCCGGTGTAAAATCGCCCTCCGGCTTGTTCCCCGGGATATCGTAGATCGCTTTGAACGTAGTCAGCAGCTTCTGAAAACCGGGCACATTGACCGCGCTCTTATCCTCCTTCGGGTCGATGAGCGGCAAGGACAGCTGGTTTTCCAACACCATATTGCTGTAAAAGAGCGACATCCCGCGGATCTGCTCCCCATTCTCAACCCTCGTCATCGTGCCCGACAGTCGGATCGCCTCATCCCAGGTCATCCCGTCCTTCGGAACGGGTACTCCAAATTTGTTAAACAAATCCTTGTTGTAGAATAGGACTACTGTGTTCAAATATTTGGGCAGACCGTAAATCCCGCCCTTTGTCGTCGCATTTTTCAACGATTCAATTGTAGACGGCTCGATCCGCGACATGTCGTAGTTGTACTTTTTGATCAGGTCAGTCAAGTCGTATTCCAGGCTGAGGGGCAGCAGTGAGCTTTGCAGGCCGCCGAGCGAGGTGATGGTAATATCCGGCGCCTGTCCGGCCACCATCATTTTATCCAGTGTGACGTCTTTTCCCTCAATGATGTACTTGAGCTTGTAGTTGGGATATTTGGCGCGGATCGGCGCAGCCATCGTGCGTTCAAATTCCTCCTGCGTGATCGATGCCACCTTGGATAAAATGACCAGCTCGGCCGCGTCCAGCTTGGCGTCACCGATTTGCACAGACGTTTTGGTCGGTGTCTGCGGAGTCTGCTCGCTCGTGCTGGGGTTACCTCCGGAGCAAGCCGTGACCATCATCGACGTGATCGTAGTCATCCATAATAGCATGTTTTTTTTTCGCATCTAATATAGCCCCCTAAGTCTTAATGAGCAGCACCTGATGTAAGCGCTTTTATTATAAATTATACTCCTCTGCCCATGACAGTAAATGGAGAATGCGTTTAATAATATGGATAATCGTCTGAACCCTTTGACCCCCACAGAAAGAGCCGGTCAAAGCGTCACGAGCTATCCATTGATCAGACATTCCTCCGATATAGAAAAAAAGTGACCGTTTTTTTGTGATGAACAGCCACTGTGGCGCACATTACTCATCACAAGCCGACATGTCCGGTGCCCTACTCAAGAATATCCTCTTCGCGCCATAAATGAAGTTGTTATCGACCAAATATCGAGTAAATGTTTTGTATAGAAATAGTAAAATTCCGAAAATACCATCAATCCCAAAAAAGGAGTGGTCGACTTAATGACAAACAGAAGTAACACACTGGTTGCTCAACAAGCAATGGCAGCACTGGATCAGTTAAAGTATGAAGTCGCACAAGCACTGGGAATTCAATTACAACCGAACGGGTACAATGGGAATCTTGCTACTCGCGATGCTGGCTCAATCGGAGGCAACATCACTCGTAGACTGATACAGATGGCAGAACAGCAGCTACAAGGATATAAGCGCTAAACTAAAAAAAGACGCCGTCCCCCTTTCCTCCCTTGGTAGTGATGGCAGTTTTTAAGGTCTTCTAATTCTAACTTAATCCCCATCAACAACAAATTCACTTTGGTAAAGATTTCATCGTCTGACAGATCGAGTATATCGATCGGATCCCCCTCTGGCAAGCTGGTTCGGTTGTCCTACCGACTAGATAATCTATCGTTACTCCGAAAAAATCCGCGAGCGTTTTGGCATGTTTCTATTCGTCTCGTATCGTCTGATGGTGGAATCTGGGATGACGAACTGGTCCGATAGTTTTTCTTGTGTCAGCCCCGTATCAATTCTTAAGTCCTTTAATCTCTCTTTGAACCCTACTGCCATACGATGTTTGGTATCAGAATTAGAGAGAACTCAATTCTATCGCGATGCGTTTATCAGAATTATTGATACTAATTGGTGTTTCAAAATATCTTCGAGAGGTATTTTGTCATATTTAGAAGCGAAAAACTATAATGGAACTCCAACCCTTTGCTAACAGTAAAATGCTTTTGCAAGTAACCTATTAAATGATTATTATAGAAGGAGAGGAGTGGTGAGCTTGTTTTTAAATGAAATGATCGAGTACAACAGAGAATTTGTTGAAAACAAAGAGTATGTGAAATATCAAACATCGAAACTTCCTAATAAGAAGCTTGTTGTCGTGTCCTGCATGGATACAAGGTTGACTGAATTGTTACCAAGAGCGATGAATTTACGAAATGGAGACGCGAAAATACTTAAAACAGCCGGTGCAGTTGTTTCCCATCCTTTCGGTAGTATTATGAGAAGCATCATTGTTGCCATTTATGAACTTAACGCACATGAAGTATGCGTTGTCGGGCATTACGACTGCGGAATGACCCATGTGAACCCAACAGAAACAACAAAAAAAATGATCGAAAGAGGAATTTCCGAACAAACGATCGAGACATTGAATTATTCAGGAATCAAATTAAAGGATTGGCTGCAAGGTTTTGATTCCGTTTCAGAAAGCGTTCGCCAAAGTGTTGAAGTGATCCGAAATCATCCGCTCATCCCTAAAGATATTCCTGTGCACGGATTGGTTATTAACCCAGACACTGGGGCACTAGACATTATTGAAAATGGGTATTAAAAAACGAATGAATAAAGATGTAATAAGACGACTCTCTCTTTGCTGCAAGAGATCGTCTTTTTTTTATTTAACGCAAAAGATTGGACTTGAAATGAACGTGTCTATGCCTTCATCTTTCAATATATGAGCTCCAACATGGCATCTGATTCGTTCCCTTCCACTTTAGGTGATTCTCCGCGCCTGATCATGGATATGAAAGTTTTCATAAAACTCCCCCTTAGACTTCAAAATCACCAACCATACTAGCCTGAATATTCCATAGTCTTACTGAATTATCCAGCCCGTTACTTCAACAACAAAGCCAGTCGATCATTCTGGACGACTGGCTAATCGCTGGCGGACAAGTGAGCAGGCCACCTAGTTTATCAGTCCTCTCATAAACAGTAATTAAACGCTTTTGCTATGGCTTTTCCTATTTCATTGTCTGAAGAGGTTAATGGTATCTCAAACGTCTGGTTGTCCTTTGTACCCAAATAACCATTGCTCTTATATCTGTCTAAACACGAAATTATATAAGTGTCCGAATCGGATTTCCTTGCAACATGAATACTTTTGAATCAAATAATTAAACTTTCTTTTAATGCCTTCCCAACTTCGCCATAATTATGTATTGAATCGAGTTTTATGTATTTACTATTCGGTCTTCTCAACCCTTCCAAATCAACAACAGTCGGATTTAAAACGACAACATCTTCGTTACTTTTATAAACGTTCACCACGAAGACCATTGCTTGGTGCTTTCTGCTTTCATTTCCTCTAAGAAATAGCTTCCTGAACATTATATCCCCCCGAAAGAGTGTTTTACCGCTCTACAGCCGATAGAAACGAAAACAAGCGATGAATCGGTTCCATCGCCGCGCTATCGTAACCGTTAGTTTGGTGTTAAAATGACTATGTTTTGTTTGGCTCAATCTACACCCATCATAGGATTACCTCACCCGACATTCGGGTTCGGCGAACAGTCTTGCTACATCTCATATCGATTACATGCTAGAGACGCCGGTTTTGAAGTATTGTGCACCTTTTATCTTTTCGTACGCGCCGCCGATTTCGTTTTTTTCCTCCAATCGGTCGGACTTACGCCAAACTTTTTCTTAAACAACTGACTGAAATAATGAATGCTTGGGTAACCGCACTGCTCCGCCACATGGTTGATGCTCATATCCGTTGCGGCCAAATAACACATTGCCGCATTCATTCGCAGCATCTGCAAATATTGAATTGGAGTGGAGCCGGTATGCTTTTTAAAATCCCGGATCAGGTAAGAAGGGTTCAGATGAACAAAATCGGCCAACATTTTTAATGTGATTGGCTGACTGTAACGCGATTCCATAAACCGCATCAATGCCACTGTCGTGTCGCCGTCCTCGTTTCGATCAAACGAAAGCACAGCGGAATCCCGCTCCAAATAAGCGCGAATAAACAGCAGCAATTTTTGGATATCCAGCAGGCACAGCCGTTTCGCATATTCGGAGACGCTTATTTTTTCCGTGCAAATCGCCTCGGTCACCAGCTCCAGCGTCATTTCGAACACCGGATCCAAGACGGGCCGCGACTCGGGAGAACACTGCAATTCATTCCACGTGATGTTGTTCTCCATGCCTGGAAATAACTCATCCTCCCCAAAATCAAGCTCTGCGTACCAAATATCCGCTTCTTTGGACAAAGCAACCACTTGATGAGGCGTATCGGAGGGCAGCAGCACAAGCGCCCGGGGACTAGCGGTATAACAGACTCCCCTCCAAGTGATCTGCACCTTGCCCGACAAGACATAAAGCAATTCGGGATACGGATGGATTCCTCCCCTTGTCTCTTCGGGCATCAAACGGCAGCAGCTGTAATCTCTCACCATCATGGCGATCGCTCCCCCGGAATTAGTGAAAAAAGTCAATATATCATAAATTATAACGAGTCCTTACTGATGTGATCAATGCAAAAAGACGTGCCGTCTCTGCAAAAGATCAATATATATTGGAAATACAAAGCGGAAAAATACAGGTAAGATGTTGTTAAAACTGATTCCCATTGAAAGGATGCTGATCCCATTGGACCAAACAAATCAATTGAATCAATCCCCTCAATCCAGTGTAATGCACGAACCGCACCAAAACCGAGAAATGAAAGCATTGCAGATAATTAGCAAAAAAAACGCGGAAACCGTGTCATTGCCTATCCCTGAACCGGGACCCGGCTGTGTGCTTGTCAAAGTAACGGCGGTTACCACATGTCCCCAATGGGATCTGCACATCTTTTACGGCAAGCCGATGTTTACACATCAAAGCCACGTTCCGTTTCCTTATCCCCCCGGTCAACCGGGGCATGAGATGACCGGCACGGTGGCCAAGCTCGGAGAAGGCTGCGGGAAATTAACAGTCGGTCAGACCGTCTCGGCCTGGAAGGATCCCGGGCATATGAATCCCGGCTGTTATGCTGAATATGTCGTCTTGGAAGAAAAACATTTGATCGCTGTTCCGGCTCACCTCCATTACACCCAACTTGCTTCGCTGGAGTTAGCCATGTGCGTGGCTTCAAGCATTCTTAAGCTAAAAGCGGTCGCGGGCATTGCCGGCAAAACGTGTGCCGTAAACGGACTTGGCCCAGCCGGCTTGATCGCGCTGCAAATGCTGGCCGCGGAAGGGGCCGGACAAGTCGTCGGGCTCGACCCGATTCCACAGCGCAGAACCGCTGCAGAGCAGCTCGGCCTGTCGAGGTCGCTGCCTTCCGGCACGGATGAGCTGCCCTTAAGACGTACCGATGGGGCCATCGACGTGGCTGTCGATTGTGTCGGTTATCCCGACGCAGTGAGGTATTTGATGGATCATACGAACGAAGCGGTAGCGCTGTTTGCCGTGCAGAGGGAAGATTATACGCTGCATCATCCGGGTCTGACCGTCATCGGTTATCCGGGCCATTACCGGGAAGCCGCCGAGTATGCGCTGCAGCTTATCATCGCAGGCAAACTGCAGTTGGGGCCACTGGTCTCTGCCGAAATGTCGTTTGAGCAGTACGCGGACGCCGTCGAGCTGCTTAAAAATCAGGAAGCGATCAAGGTGTGTTTTGTTCCGGCTCTAAGCCGTCCAAACTGAGGAGGGAAACGGATTGAAAGGAAAGGCGGTCATTTTTACGAATAAAATGCAGGTCGAATGGATAGACGTAGATATCCCCGATCCCGGCGAAACGGATGTCGTTATCGACATCAAACATTCATGGATCAGTATCGGTACGGAGTCGTCTTATTTGCGCGGTGAGCGCATTAAAGGTGAAGTGCCTTACCAGGAAGGCGATCCGTGGCCGTTTCCGATTGCGGCCGGCTACCAGAAAACAGGCATCGTCAGAGCTGTCGGCAGCGCCGTACGGCACGTCAAAGAAGGAGATTGGGTATTCGCCTCGGCCAGCCGCGTCTCGGGAATGTTTACTCCTTCGGGCGGGCACGTCGATCCTGCTGTCATCGACGGTAGTCAAGTGTGGAAGCTGCCGGAAGGAGCGTCGGCTGTCGCTTATTCCGGACTCGTACTGACCCAGGTAGGCTATAACTGCGGAAGCAGGCCAGCGCTTGCGGAAGGCCAGACGTCAGTTGTCATCGGCGACGGGCTTGTCGGCCAGTGGGCGGCGCAAACGCTGCTGCACCGGGGGGCTAACGTTATCGTATTGGGCAGGCATCAAACGAGGCTGAACCGTCTGAACCCGCGAATTCGCGGATTTAATACGAATGAACACCGGTTGTCCGACATCCTGGATTCATGTGGTCCCATATCGGTAGTTGTTGACACCGTAGGTTCGATGGCCACGGTCAATGCAATCGAACCCGTGATGACCCGGGACAGCCACTGGGTATCGGCGGGGTTTCTCGGAACAACCGGCATTGTGGATATTCAAAAATTGCGGGATAAAGAGATGACGCTTCACACTCCGTCAGGCTGGACGAAACCCCGCATAGATCAGACGCTGATGGGTATCCAAGAAGGCTGGCTACTTACCGAACCGCTCATTTCTCACCGGTTCCCCGCGGAACAAGCGGCTGAAGCGTGGCGGACGATATTGGAAGACAAGGGTCAGTGCCTGGGCGTTGTATTGGACTGGTAACTCTTTTGAGCCATGCAAAACCGGGAGATATGTATCTCCATTGCATCAAGGGGGCTTCGGCATACAGCCGGAGCCCCCTTATTGGGCAGCAGTTGTCCATCGGAGTACGACTGCGGCAATCCAGCTGCGAAGTTGGGTGCCGCTGCATTTCCTATGCCCAGCTGTGCCCCCATCTTCCACTTCGGTTCTTGAATTCGGCTATGAGCCCCTTCATTTCAGAGCCCGTCGGAAATAATATAAAGCTCTCGTCAATTAGTTCCAACTAAATGCATGACTTCATCGGAAAGATTGTATTCGGAGAACACGACCATCTTAACTTTAATACCTCTATTCCATCATCGGGAAAAATTATAGGAGCCATCCGCAAGGAAACTGTAACATCGCCTCCTTTTGCTCTATTATCTCTACAGAAAATATATAATCCGATTGCATCAGAAAAGCGTTTTACAAATACACAATAGTCATCTTTCGAAATCAAAGGAGGTTTTTTTTATATCCAATTTTCTCTATCTCTATGTATCCTGTTTGTCATAATGAACGGCGGCCCACATTCGCCTAACGTATATTGAAATGATTCAAACTATACTCCCGTTAGTCATAATGAACGAGGCGGCCCCATTCGCTTAGCGTAGGTTACATTTGGTAACAATGTGTAGTGGATTCTACTAAAACCAAATGCAGAGCTACATTCGAAAGGAGCCGCTATTATGAAGGATTACACAAAATTTGTTGGTTTAGACGTATCAAAAGATTCAATTTCTGTTGCTGTTGCAGATACAGGACGTGGTGAGCCACGTTTTCTCGGAA
>NZ_VNJI01000056.1 GCF_007786445.1 Paenibacillus cremeus
AATCCGTTTGGTGATGATGGCGGAAGGGAACCACGCGTACCCATCCCGAACACGACCGTTAAGCCTTCCAGCGTCGATGGTACTTGGACCGCAGGGTCCTGGGAGAGTAGAACGTCGCCAAGCGGATAATATATTCCCTGATAGCTCAGTTGGTAGAGCACTCGACTGTTAATCGAGTTGTCACAGGTTCGAGTCCTGTTCGGGGAGCCACTATCAAGGCCCGTTGGTCAAGGGGTTAAGACACCTCCCTTTCACGGAGGTAACAGGGGTTCGAATCCCCTACGGGTCACCAAATCCCATGGAGGCTTAGCTCAGCTGGGAGAGCATCTGCCTTACAAGCAGAGGGTCGGCGGTTCGATCCCGTCAGCCTCCACCATATAATATTTTTTACTGACGCGGGGTGGAGCAGCCCGGTAGCTCGTCGGGCTCATAACCCGAAGGCCGCAGGTTCAAATCCTGCCCCCGCAACCAAATTTCTTGTGTGGAGCCGTGGTGTAGAGGCCTAACATGCCTGCCTGTCACGCAGGAGACCGCGGGTTCGAATCCCGTCGGCTCCGCCATGATTTTCAAGTTGCAATGAATCTAGTAATGTAATATAATATGGCTCGGTAGCTCAGTCGGTAGAGCAGAGGACTGAAAATCCTCGTGTCGGCGGTTCGATTCCGTCCCGAGCCACCATGTAACTTAACTATGCCGCTGTAGCTCAATTGGTAGAGCAACTGACTTGTAATCAGTAGGTTGGGGGTTCAAGTCCTCTCGGCGGCACCATGTTTTACAACTTCATACGGAGGCTTAGCGAAGTGGCCAAACGCAGCAGACTGTAAATCTGTTCTCGTACGAGTTCGGTGGTTCGAATCCATCAGCCTCCACCAGTTTTTATAGGGGCATAGTTTAAAGGTAGAACAAAGGTCTCCAAAACCTTTGGTGTGGGTTCGATTCCTGCTGCCCCTGCCAATTAAATATATTTACACTGTGGCGGTCGTGGCGAAGGGGTTAACGCACTGGTCTGTGGCTCCAGCATTCGTGGGTTCAAGTCCCATCGATCGCCCCATTCTTTACAAAAAACAAATACATTGGGGATTAGCCAAGCGGTAAGGCAACGGACTTTGACTCCGTCATGCCTAGGTTCGAATCCTAGATCCCCAGTTTATGCGGAAGTGGCTCAGCGGTAGAGCATCGCCTTGCCAAGGCGAGGGTCGCGGGTTCGATTCCCGTCTTCCGCTCCATTTTATTTATGGCGCCATAGCCAAGAGGTAAGGCAGAGCTCTGCAAAAGCTTTACCCCCAGTTCGAATCTGGGTGGCGCCTCCAAAGCTTTTCGCCGGAGTGGCGGAATCGGCAGACGCACAGGACTTAAAATCCTGCGGTAGGTGACTACCGTACCAGTTCAAGTCTGGTCTTCGGCACCACTCCAACAATATTATATTGCGTGCCCTTAGCTCAGCCGGATAGAGCGTTTGACTACGAATCAAAAGGTCAGGAGTTCGAATCTCTTAGGGCACGCCACTTGCCGGTGTGGCGGAATTGGCAGACGCGCGCGACTCAAAATCGTGAGGGAAACCGTGGGGGTTCGAGTCCCTTCACCGGCATCACACAAAAGAGCGTTATGAAGTGAAAACTTCATGACGCTCTTTTTTATTGAGATAAGGATTGCTTCATCGAATAAGGGCGGCTCCCGATCAGGAGCTTTTCATATAAAGAGTGGGGAGACCAGAGCTGCGAGAGCAAGCAGTGATGGGTCTCCCTTTTTTACGTAAAATGCTTATTTATCCTTCGGGACCTGAAGCAGGTCGGGTAAGGTGACGAGGTTGTAGCCGCGGTCCTTAAGCGTCTGAATGACGTTGGGGAGTGCTTTGACGGTGCCGGATAGGTTCTGGCCAGGGCCGCCGCCGGAGTGCTGCAGAATGATCGAGCCGCCGTGCGTATGATTCAGGATGTTGGCGGATACTTGGGACGCTCCGAGCTGCTTCCAATCGAGCGAGTCGACGTTCCAATTCACGATCGTGAAGCCTTGATCGGATGCCCAAATCAGCTGGCTCTCGCTAATTTCGCCGTAGGGAGGGCGGAGCAGCCTCGGGGAATAGCCGATGAGCTTGTGCAGCTCTTTTTGCGTGTTCTGTATTTGGAGGCGGAAGACGTCGTCCGACAGCTTTGTAAACAGCTTATGGTTATACGAATGATTGCCGATCACGTGCCCTTCATTGGCGATTCGCTTGACGATAGCGGGGTGTTTGACGGCTTGGACGCCGAGTAAGAAAAAGGTGGCACGGACGTGATGCTTTTTCAGAATGTCTAGGACCTGCGGTGTATAAGTTTCGTCCGGCGCATCGTCAAAGGTAAGGGCGACCGATTTGGAATTGGAGGAGCCCTTTAGCCGGAGTAGGTCCGGGTATTTCTTCACCAGCTGGGAGAGCGTCAAGCGTTGGCTTTGGCTGGTAGTCACTTTGGCCGGATGTGAGGCTGGCGGGACGTTGGTTTTTGGCTTGACCTTAGGCATGGCAGGCTGCTCGGCTGCAGGCTGAGGAACTACAGGAGCGGCTTGCGGCGCTGGAGCTGGGGTTGCCGCGGGCGCTTCTGGTACAGGAGTGCTTTGTACAATGGGTGTAGTATTGGCTAAAGGCCGCTGTTCTGTCGGCGCAATGGTTCTGGGATTGGATTGAGGCTGGGCTTCGGCAGCGCTGTTGGACTGTTCCATAAAGGACATGTCGGGCATGCTGGGTGGAGCCGCTTTGGGTGTCGAGGAGGAGCAGGAGCACAGCAAGAGACTAAGTGCCATTCCATAACTAAGTACCGCGATCGCATGTTTTTTCATCCGTATACTCCCCCTTCATACCAGTCTGATTGGTACTTTAGTGTTTGATAAAAGGGGAGAATTTATCCTTGAGCGACCGCGGCACTGTAGCTTAGCTGATGGTGAGGCCTTCCCAGATCATTTTGATGGCCACGACGACGAAGGTGATTCGCAGGACCCAGAGCAGCGCAGAGCTGCTAAGACGGCTTGCAATGAGCGCTCCCAGCCACCCGCCAACCACCGCACTAGGCGCAAGGCCGAGGACCATCCACAAATCGACTTCGCCAAGGCCCAGATGCGTAAAGCTGCCCATAATCGAGGAGAGCAAAATGACGAACATCGATGTCGCTGTCGCCACATGCGGCGGATAGCGGAAGAGGAGAACCATGGCCGGGACGAATAGCGAGCCGCCGCCGATGCCGAACAAGCCGGAGATAAAGCCGACAGCCAGACCAATCGCTAATGCAGGGAGAAGGCTGTAGCCATATTGAAAGATTTTGCCTTGGCTGTCCGTGTAGGTGCGTTCGATGCGCCATTTGACGTTCAGCGGCTTTAGTCGGTCTCTAATTATAAGCAGAATGGCCATGAACAGCATAAAGATGCCGAAGCTGAGCTGAAACGATTTGGCGTTAATGAATTGGGTCGTGTAAGCTCCGAGCATCGAGCCTGGGCCGCAGGTGATGAAGTAGATCCAGCCGCTTTTGAAATCGACGCGCTTTTGTTTGACGAAGGTAAGCGTGGAGGATAGCGCTGTAAAAATGAGGACCGCCAGCGAGGTGCCCACGGCATTCGCAACCGAGATTGGTTGGCCCAGCAATAATGGCCCTAAATAAACTAATGCAGGAACAATAATAATACCGCCGCCGAGTCCGACCAAGCTGCCGAAAGTGGCCGAGATCAACCCGACTGCGGTATAAAAAAAGATGCTCATGCCATTTAACCTTCTTCCGTGTCGATATATAACAAGTTAAATATTAACACAGTGAAAGGAAATAGCAATTTGGGGAGCGTGTTAAATTTCGTTGATATGTGCTTTATTAGGTAAATAATGAATGGACTGAATAAAGCGGATGGTCTTGGTCTTCGCACGCATGACGATGGAATGGGTCTCCGCTCGAAGATCGGGCAAGTACCGGACTCCGTTTAAAAATTCGCCTGGTGTAATACCGGTAGCGGCGAAGATCACATCATCGGTGCCGACCATGTCCTCCATGGTTAAAATTTTGCGAGGATCGTCCAGCCCCATTTGAATGCAGCGGTTGTACTCTTCCTCGTCGGCAGGAAGCAGTCGGCCTTGCAGCTCGCCGCCCAAGCAGCACAACGCCGCCGCAGCCAGCACGCCTTCAGGAGCGCCGCCGGAGCCGACGTACATGTCGATGCCGGACTCGGCCATCGCTGGAGCCATCGCACCAGCGACATCGCCGTCGCTCAGGAGTTTGATCCGCACGCCCACGCGGCGCAGCGTCTGGATCTGCTCCCGATGACGCTCGCGGTCGAGAATCATAATGGTGAGGTTGCTGAGCGGCTTGCCCAAGATTTCGGCCGCGCGGTTAAGCGTAGTTTCAAGCGGATCGGCGAGGCTTAATTTGCCGGCCAGCAGCGGGCCTACGGCGAGCTTCTCCATATACATATCCGGTGCATGGAGCAGGTTCCCCTTGTTGGCAATTGCGAGTACCGCCAATGCGTTGTTCAGTCCTTTGGCGACCAGCTCGGTTCCCTCCAGCGGATCGACGGCAACATCGACCTCCGGTCCTTGGCCATTGCCCACCTGCTCACCGATATACAGCATCGGCGCTTCGTCCATCTCGCCTTCCCCGATCACCACCGTACCACGAATCGCCACCGTATCAAACATAGCGCGCATCGCCGAAGTAGCTGCTCCGTCGGCCTCATGCTTATCGCCGCGGCCCATCCAACGGGCGGCAGACAAAGCAGCCAGCTCGGTCACGCGAACAAACTCCAGTGCAAGCTCTCTCTCCATACATCCCCATCTCCCTAACCAAAAAGGTGTATTAAACGTTAAATATGTTATAATAATTAAAATATAATGTACAATAAATGTTTTGTAAATAGATATAATGTGCATTTAAAGCATGATCGGAGAAGTGTGCGTTTTCACTTCTATGAGATTGGGTCTATTTTTGATACAATAAAAGAAACTGATGTGACAGGACGCGCAAATAGGGGGGAACTGCCATCGAACTGACTGCACGCCAATTGCAGATTGTAGAGCTTGTTAAAGCCAACGCCCCCATTACCGGGGAACAAATAGCCGAGCTGCTAGGGCTTAGCCGGCCGACGCTTCGCTCGGATCTAGCTTTGCTAGTTATGCTGGGTTTAGTAGATGCCAAGCCGAAGGTGGGCTACACGCCGGGTTCCGCAGTAACGCCAGGGGCGATCGCCGCCGGGCAGCTGCAAAGCATGAAGATCAAAGATGTCCAGTCCATGCCGGTCGTCGTTCGCGAGCATTCTTCTGTGCACGATGCGGTGGTGGCGCTTTTTCTTGAAAATGTCGGCAGCTTGATCGCAGTGGATGACGATGGCTGCTTGTCCGGCATTATTTCGCGCAAGGATCTGCTTAAATTTACGCTCGGCAATGCGAATGTTGCAGCTATGCCGGTGAGTATGGTGATGACACGGGAGCCTAATGTGATACACGTTACGCCTGAGGATTCGGTATTCGAGGCCGCAAGCAAGATGATTCATCACCAGATCGACAGTCTGCCCGTCGTTGTCGAATCCAAGTGTGAGCCGATACAGGGCCGAAAGCGTTATGACGTGGTGGGGCGCGTAACGAAGACGATTATGACGAAGGTGCTGCTGGATTTGGCTGTTCGGCGGTAATCGAGAGGAGAACAAACGGATGAAGGATGATCAAGCTTACGAAATTACGATATGCTCGGATTCCGTTGGGGAAACGGCCGAGGCGGTTGTTCGGGCGACGATTCGTCAATTCGACGGTCACCATGTGACGACCAAACGGATCGGGCATATCAAGAGCGAGGATGAGGTTCGCGCGATTGTGGAGGAGTCGGCCAAGCGCGGCGGCTTTATCGCCTATACACTGGTGCAGCCGGAGCTTCGCGAGATGATGAAGGAAGAGTCTCTTCGTCTCGGCGTTCGCGCCGTCGATATTATGGGACCGATGATGGAGGCGTTTATCGAGACGTTTAACGACGCACCGAAGCGGAAGCCGGGCTTGCTGCATCAGCTGGATGAGGATTACTTCCGCCGGGTGGAAGCGATCGAATTCGCGGTCAAATGCGATGACGGCCGGGACACGAGCGCGCTGCTGAAGGCGAATCTGGTGCTCGTTGGCGTATCGCGTACATCGAAGACGCCGCTTAGCATTTTTTTGGCGCATAAGGGGATCAAAGTATCCAACCTTCCGCTTGTGCCGGAAGTGAAGCCGCCGAAGGAGCTATTTTTGGTGCCGGGCAGCCGAATTGTCGGTCTAACGATGGACGCCGAGCAGCTGTTTAAGATCCGGACGGAGCGCCTGAAGGCCGTCGGCCTGCCGTTCGGCGCTAAATATGCGACGATGGAGCGGATTGCCGAGGAGCTCGATTATGCACATGCCTTGATGAAGCAGCTGGGTTGTTTAATGATCAATGTGACGGATAAAGCGATTGAGGAAACAGCGGGCATCATTATGGGGTATTTAGCTTGAGCCGATATGCGGTTCGAGCTTTTTTTATCATCGCGGGGCAAAAAAATTACTGGGTGATGGGCGAACCGAGACACTGCTGCCATACGTTAATAGAAGTAGGAAGATTTACGGCCTGGGGAGGCGTTTGGGATGAAGGAGAGGAAGCCGTGGATTGAATGGCTGTCCGGCGTGGCGTACGGGAAAAAGCTAAAAAAGCTGCACAGCTGGAATGCTTGGCTGCTGCTGTTTTTGACGGTGACGGGGATTCTGCTATTCGTACCTAGCGTGCGGGAGCTCGGGGAAGGCCGGGCTTGGCTGAAGCAAGCGCATATTTGGCTTGGTGTTATTTCGATTATCGTGCTCGTGCTGTACCTGCCCTTGCTCTCCAAGCATTGGAAGCAGCTTCGCGCCAAAACCTCACAAAGGTTGAATTTGGGACTGGTGCTGTTTCTGCTCGTAGGCTGGATCGTCACCGGGATTATGCTTTGGCAGCTGCGCAGCTTGCCTCCAGGGTGGACGAATGTGGCGCTGATTCTGCATGATCTGTTTACCTGGGTGGGCGCGCCTTACGCCGTGTATCATTCGATTTCACGCAGCCGGTGGATGAAAGCCGCTCGAGCGAAGAAGGCTTCCGCCGCAGGCGCTGAGGTGGTAGAGGAGCGGACCGCGGCAGGCAGGGTGATCGACATGCTGCAAAAGGCGAAGGTCTCCCGTTCGGCGTTCCTTCGTATGACGGTAGGGGCGCTGCTGCTGCTATGTGTGGGGCCTTCTTTTTACCGCTGGATGAAAGGGGTTTCGGATACGGGAGGGACGGATCTGTCGCTGATCCGGGGCGAGGATGGAAATCATATGGATCCGCCGCCTGTCGCGCTTCCGGAGTCGAATCCGCCGGTTGGAGGAGGGGGCAAAGGGCAGTTCCGGATTTATACGGTGACGGACATTCCGTCGTTCTCCAGCGATAATTGGAAGTTCGCGATCTCCGGGCTGGTGGAGAAGGAGCAGGTGTGGGACTGGAAGCAGTTCTTGGACCTCAAGCGGAAGGTGCAGGTCAGCGATTTTCACTGTGTTACGGGCTGGTCGGTCTATAAGAACACGTGGGAGGGCATCCCGCTATCGGAGCTGCTTAAGCTGGCGCAGGTGAAGCCGCAGGCGAAATTCGTTAAATTTTATTCCGGGGATAAAGTGTATACGGATTGCTTGTCCCTGGAGCAGGCGAAGATGGACGATGTGATGGTGGCCGTCATGATCGATGGGAAGCCGATTCCACAGGATCTCGGAGGACCGGTGCGGCTGGTCGTTCCGCAGATGTATGCCTACAAGTCGGTTAAATGGCTGCAGGCGATTGAGCTAATCGATAAAGAACATATCGGTTATTGGGAGCTGCGAGGCTACGATAACGATGCATGGGTACCAGGGAGCCGTCGTACGTAGACACACGGCTCCTTTGCCGTTAATATGGAGGGAAAGGATCGAATAGGGAGGGCCTGTCTCGTGAGGCTGGAGTCACTTAACGTCAGCAAACCGGTCACGGTGGAGTATAACGGCAAGTCATTGGAGACCGGCATTTATAAGGAGCCGGTGAGTGGAAGCGTGTTTCTTAGCCGGGTGAATCTGGAAGGCGATGGACAGGCGGATTTGGTGTACCATGGGGGAGAGGACAAAGCGGTCTGCGTCTACTGCTCGGAGCACTACCCTTATTGGGAGGAGCGTCTGGATGGGAAGCTGTCCGGCTCTGGCGCCTTCGGCGAAAACTTCACGGTCAGCGGCATGACGGAATCGGAGCTGTGTATTGGCGACGTGTTTGGGATCGGTGAGGCGGTGGTGCAAGTCAGCCAGCCGCGACAGCCGTGCTTCAAGCTTGCGGTCAAGCATGGAGTGACTGATCTCCCCGCTCAGGTGCAGGCGACCGGATATACAGGATACTACTTTCGTGTATTGCAGGAAGGGCGCGTGGAGGCAGGACAGCCGTTCCGGCTTATGGAACGCGATGCGCTCGGCGTGACCGTGGCGGAAGCGAATCGGCTGAAATATCATGATAAGCAGGATGTTGAAGGTGTTCGCAAGCTGCTGCAGGTGAAGGCACTGTCGGCCAGCTGGCGGGAGTCGTTCGAACGGCGGCTGGAAGAGAAGTAAGCCGGATGTAAGCTAGAGGGAGCTGTGGCGCGAACGGAGGGAAGGAAGCCATGAGATTAGCAGGCGTAATTCTGGCCGGCGGCATGAACCGCCGAATGGGAGGCCGGCGCAAGGCGCTGCTGACGCTGGATGGGCGTACCTTCCTGGGGCGGCAGCTGGAAGAGCTGGCGATGCTCTGCGAGGAGCGGATCTTGGTGACAAACGAGCCGGAGGCTTATGGAGATGCGCTTCGGGATGTTCCCGGCGAAGTGCGGGTTGTACGCGATCTGCAGCCGGGCAAAGGTCCGCTGGCTGGCTTGCAAACCGCGATGAGCGTAGTGGAGAGCGACGTGCTGTGGGTTGTTGGCTGCGATATGCCGCATATTAGCGCACCGGTGGCGGCCGCACTTGCCCGTCTCCTGACGGCGGAGGAGGCTGACGCGGTGATCGCGCGGCTGGGCGGTCGCTTGCACCCGCTGCACGGCGTTTATCACCGCCGCTGTCTGCCTTTAGTTGAGGCGATGCTTGTGGCGGGGGACTATCGGGTGATGCGCTTGTTTGACCGGATCCGCTGGCTGGAGGTCGATGAGACTTGGCTGGAGCGGGAGGGCCTCCGGGGAGCAGTGAGCTTTTGCCAAAATATTAATGATCCGGATGATTATGAAGCGCTGCTCGGGCATCGTTCGTGATCGGATGAATTTAATGTGAGGAATATTTACATAAAAAGTGCGGTATATATTCTTTGTTAGTTTTTATGACATAATGGAATGATTAGGCGGAATGGAGGGGAAACAGCATGGCACAAGTACTAACGGACCGATTCGGACGCATCCATGATTATTTGCGGATTTCCGTGACGGATCGATGCAATCTGCGGTGCGTTTATTGTATGCCGGAAGAGGGCATGGAATTTGAACCAGAAGAGCGGCTGCTGAGCTTTCACGAGATTACCGAGGTCGTCCGTGTGCTGGCGGGCTACGGGGTTCGCAAGCTTCGCATTACCGGCGGGGAGCCGCTGGTGCGCAAAAACCTGGAGCAGCTGATTGCCATGCTGAGCGCCATTCCTGGTATTGAGGATATCGCGCTGACGACGAACGCGATTTATTTTGCCTCGAGGGCGGAACGGCTGCGAGAAGCGGGGCTGACACGGATTAACATTAGCCTGGATTCGCTGCGTGCCGATCGCTTTGCGCTAATAACGCGGGGCGGCGACATTACGCGGGTGCTGGCTTCGATCGAAGAAGCGGTGCGCGTCGGGCTCGATCCGATCAAGCTGAACGTAGTGCTGATGAAAGGGATCAACGAGGATGAGATCGAGGATTTCCTGCGTCTGACCATTGAACGTAAGCTTAATGTTCGATTTATTGAATATATGCCGATCGGTCATGATGACCAGGGTTGGAAGTCGAAATATATTCCGCTGTCCACGGTGCTGGAACGATGTGAGAAGCAGGGCTGGGTGGTTGAAGCCTATGAGCAGGGGCTGCGGGGGAACGGGCCTTCGCAAAATTTTCGCATCGCTGGGGCCTTGGGGACGTTCGGACTCATTCATCCCGTCAGCGATCACTTTTGTGAAACGTGCAACCGGCTTCGCCTGACGGCGGATGGCAACATTAAGCCGTGCCTGTACTGGTCGGATGAGTTCAACGTTCGAAAAGTGATTGGAGACGATGAGGCGCTGGCCGACCTGTTCTTCCGCGCGCTGGACGTGAAGCCGGAGAGCCACGAAATGGCCAAGGCGCTGCTGAGCGAAAGTCAGAGCCACACGCCGACCGAACGCCGGATGTCGCAGATTGGGGGTTAGCATCCTTTTGGGCAGCTTAAGGTTTGGGAGAGACCTAATTCAGCTAGAAGAGGCGCAGGAGCGTGTGCTGCGGACCGTACGCGTACAGCCCGCCGAGCAGGTGCGGCTGGAGGAAGCGATGGGGAGGCGGCTGGCAGTGGAGGTTAGCGCCGATCATTCGGTGCCGCATTTTCGGCGCGCGGGCGTAGACGGCTACGCGGTCCGTGCGGAGGATACGGCGTCGGCCACAGGCGGCGCTGCGGTGAGCCTTGAGGTGCTGGAGACGATTCCGTGCGGCACCGTGCCCACCCAGCGGCTAGCTCCGGGACAAGCCTCCCGAATTATGACGGGCGCGGTCGTCCCGGAAGGGGCTGATGCGGTCGTCATGGTGGAGATGACGGATCGGCAGGAGCTCGCGGGTAAGGAAGCGGGGCTTGTTGTCGAGATCCGGAAGGCGATGGCGCCGGGCGAGAATATTACAGCTGTCGGGCAGGAGTGCGGAGAGGGCGAGAAGCTTCTGGCTGCTGGGACTGTAATAGGACCAGGCGAGGCAGCGGTGCTCGCGACGTTCGGCTATAGCATGGTGCCGGTTTTTGTGCGTCCACGGGTGGCGATTTTCTCCACTGGGGCGGAGCTGCTGCCGGTCGAAGAGACGCTTGCGCCCGGACGCATACGCAACAGCAACAGCTATATGCTGGCCTGCCAGGTGAGGGAATCGGGAGGCGAGCCGAGCATCATGCCGATTTTGCCCGATGAGGTGGAGCAGGTGCAGGCGGAGCTTCTGGCCGCCTTGTCCTGGGCGGATATCGTGATAACGACCGGCGGTGTTTCCGTAGGGGACAAAGACGTGCTGGTGGAGCTGTTCGAGCGGTGGGACGGGGAGCTGCATTTTAACAAAATTGCGATGCGTCCGGGCAGCCCGACCTCCTTTGGTCAGTGGCGGGGGAAGCCGATCTTTGCCCTCTCCGGCAATCCTGGCGCCTCCTATGTAGGCTTCGAGCTGCTTGTCCGGCCTTACCTGCGCAAGGCGCTAGGCGCTGTCGATCCGCTGCCGCAGACGGGAACGGCCTTCTTGGATGCGGAGTATCGCAAGGGCTCCGCTTATCCGCGCTATGTTCGCGGGACCAGCCGCGTAGAGGCGGGGCAGGTGAAGGTACGGCCTGCCGGACGCGACAAATCCAGCATCATGATCTCGATCAAGGATGCAGATTGCTTGATCTGTGTTCCTGCTGGAGGACGCGGGGCCGAGCAAGGTGAGCTTGTGCGGACGATCAGCTTGCAGCAGCATTGAGGACGAATGAAAAAGGGGAAACCCCCGGCGGGACACTGAACCAGTGCCTACCAGGGGTCTCTTTGTGTTGCGCTTAGATATACATGCCGCGAAGAACGATTACCAGCAGAATGAAGAGCACCAAAATTGTTCCTGTGCTAGTAAAGAATCCGCCAACTGCGCTCATGTGACATCCCCCTTTCAGAAGACATGATTAATCATATGAGCGAATGACGGATGCGGACTGGACGATAGCCCGATTTATGGCAAAAACACAGGTGTCTTCTAGGTGTAGACGGCCGATCTTAGTAGGTCGAGCCTCCGTAGAGGAAGCGAAGCTCCCACTGCGAGCCAGCGATATTTTCGACGTGCACGCCGCCGGATGCGGTGGAGTAGGTGTGCAGCATTTTGCCATCCCCAAGATAGAGGCCTACGTGCGTGATCGTTTCCTTCGATTTGTCGATGCCTACGTAGTTAGAGGCGCCGTAGCCTTTGGAGCTCATGAAGAAGAGCAGATCGCCTTTCTTGAGCTGGTGCCAGTCGGTGGTTGTTTTACCCACGGAGGTGACATAAGCGCCTTGGCTGCGGGAATCGCCCGGAAGCACTTGCCCGATGCCATCGATGTAGGCTTGACGGACGAAATCGGAGCAATCGAACGTGCTGGTGTCGCTGCGGCTGGAGCCGAACTCGTACGGCACGCCTAAGTATTTCATGCCGGCGTCGATTACTTTTTGTGCGGCTACGGCCGGATCGAGCAGCTTGTACGGTTCAACAAAGGTAGTCGTTATGTATTGGGAGCTGGTGCTGACGTATCCAATCACGCCGTTTTGATCCTGCACGTTGTACCAATTGGCGCTCGTTTTGTTCAGTACGAGGACCTTCTCGCCTTTTTGCAAATAGCGCATGCGGTCAGCATCGGTGGATGGGCCTGTACGGAAGGACACCGAGCTAACGATGGTTGCGTTTGGCGGCGACTGGAAAAGCGGCTCTTCCGGCTCGGCGGCTTGTCCGAAGTCCGTATCGATATATTGATCGCTGGTGCTGACGTAGCCGACCACGTCGTTTTTATCCTGTACCTTGTACCAGTAGGCGTTCACTTGCTCCATGACGAGCACGAGCTCGCCGGCTTGCAGATAGCGGATGCGGCTGTCATCGGTGGACGGGCCTGTACGGAAGGAAACGGAGCTGACGATTTTGCCATTCGGCTGTGCAGGCACTTTTACATCCGTGAACTTGACATAGCTTGCAGAAGACGAAACGTAACCGACTTTTCCGGAGCTGTCTTTGACTTGAAGCCAGCTGTCATTCGGCGTGCTGACGATGTCCAGTACTTCCCCCGGCTGCAAATAGCGGATACGCGCCCCGCTCGTAGAAGGCTGATCGCGGAAATTTACCGTATTCACTACCGTTACTTTTTGAACAGTAGTGGAGTAGGCAAGTGCCTGATAAGGGATGGCGGATAATGACACGGCTGCACTGATCAAAAGAGCCAGAAACTTCTTTTTCATCATTCTAGTTGACCTCCCGGATTGGATTCAATTGGTTGATAGTTTGATGATAGCATAGGGCTCAGGGGGACGATTAGTGGAAAAACATAGCAATTCCCGATTGGAAAATGACTCTATCCCCTGCCATAAGAACTAGTCTGTGGTCGCGTATACACTGGGAGATAAAGATTTCAGTTGCTTTGGAATCAATGTTTGTGCAGGTTTGATTTTTAGGTACTGGCGCTTGCATCTGCAACGTGTGGGTGGGCGAGAAAATAGGCCTAAAGTCACCGACGAAAGGTGGATTACGATGGTAGATGGAGAGTGTGCTGGATCGACAAATGGAAATATAGGATTATTATGGAAAGACACTGTGATTTAACGACATGGTGTTTGGTAGGGAAATGGGGTACAATAGCACCATTATCGTGCATTTTTTTCCAAAAAGGAGATATGTACACTATGCAGTCATCGGATATTCGCCTTGTTCCAAAAGAGCAGGTCTCGGAGCTATTGGATTTGTGGTCGTTTGCCTTTCAATTGGACATGTCCGCTGAGGATCGGGAGCAGCGCATAGCGTCTGTGAGCTCGAATGAAGCCTGGGGTGCGTATGTGGATGGCCGGCTCGCTGCCGGGATGCGTATTCTGGAGCTGCAAGCTTGGATCCAGGGCAAAGCGTTTGCCATGGGCGGGTTAGCCAGTGTAGCGACGTGGCCGGAATACCGCCGCGGACGTCTGGTGTCCAGGCTGCTGGACAACGCGCTTCGCGTAATGCGGGAGAACGGGCAGACAGTTTCGTTCCTGCACCCGTTTCAGTTCGGGTTCTATCGGCGATTCGGATGGGAGACGTATACGGAGTACAAAACGTATGAGATTCCAGTGGCGCTGCTGCCGAAGCTGGAGCCACAGCCGGGCCGGATGGTGCGGGTCGGACAGGACATCGAGCTGCTGCATCGGATTTACAGTGCATATGCGGCGCGGTACAACGGCAGCTTGGTGCGGTCTGAGCGCTGGTGGAAGGACCGCATCTTTGCTCGCAAGGCTGGAAGCTTCTCGGTTTATTATGATGCGGCTGGGCAGCCTAGCGGGTATGTGCACTATGTGGTAAAGGAGCGGGTGCTCACGGTCCATGAGCTGGTGGCGCTAAACCATGGTGCGCGGCT
Source organism: Paenibacillus cremeus (assembly GCF_007786445.1). Taxonomy (GTDB): domain Bacteria; phylum Bacillota; class Bacilli; order Paenibacillales; family NBRC-103111; genus Paenibacillus_G; species Paenibacillus_G cremeus. Next base: position 14,255 of record NZ_VNJI01000056.1, read on the forward strand.
CGCGATCTGGCGCTTTCTCGCGGATCACGATTCGATGATCAACATGGTTAAAATGAGCGTGCCGGCGGACGATAGGCTGCCGTTCCTGCTGGATAATCCGCGGATTAAGCAGGAGCTGGTACCGTATTTTATGGCGCGAATCGTGGATGTGGCCGCGTTTTTGGAGAAGTATCCGTTCGCTTCGGGCGAGGAAAGTACGCTGCTGCTGGACGTGAAGGATGCGCAGGCGGAGTGGAACGATGGCTTGTTCCAGCTGGTTGTTGATGAATCCGGTACGGCGCGGGTGGAGGCTGCTGCTTCAGATGAGAAGGTGGCGGCCGTGGGAGTGCCGCGCGTGAGCTGTGATGTTCAGACACTTATGGCAATGCTGATGAGCTATCAGCGGCCGGCGTTTTTGCATGAGATCGGCCGGCTCGAGGGGCCGGATGAGGCTTTGGAGACGCTGGAGCGGTTGATTCCGGTGCGGCAGACGTATTTGCCGGATTATTTTTAAGAGCAGGACGGGTGGTGGCCTCTGTGTAGTCGGTGAGACTGCCGGGGGCTTTTTTGATTTGAGGAGGAATTCGATTAGCAAGCTACAAAGGTATCGGCCTTATAATTTATAAGGAATAATTTGGTTCTATCAGGGGAGAAATCATGAAAAAATCACTAACGATCATAACAGCAGCAGCCTTGCTGATCAGCATACCCAGCCTAACGAAGGCGGCCGATTCGATCCCGGTTTTCATCAATGGAGCGCCGGTATCGTTTGAGGTTCAGCCGATGATTGAGAATGGCTCTACGTTGGTCCCTTTTCGCCCGGTATTTGAGGCTTTGGGATTGAGCGTCACTTGGAATAAAGATACCCAAACGGTGAAGGGAACTCGGGGCACAGCGGCCGTGGAGCTTCAGATTGGCAGCAAGTCTGTAAAAGTGAATGAGAAAACAGAAGAGCTGTCGGTGGCACCTAAGATTGTCAATGGCAACACCCTCGTTCCTTTGCGATTTATTGGGGAAGTGACCGGCAAGAAGGTCGTGTGGGACGAGACGTATCATACGGTCCTTCTTCGTGATAGCCTCACAGCCTATTTCATGAATATGATCAACAATAATAGCAAGCTGACCTACACCGGGGAGATGAAGGACGGGAAGCGAAGCGGGTACGGGAAATTATTTTCCGATGGCAAGCTCGTGTTCGAAGGGGAATTTAAAGATAGCAAGATGGAAGGCCAAGGTATCCTGTACTGGCAGGGCGGGCAAAAATATTATGAAGGACAATGGTCTAACGGGTTCATGAACGGCTTAGGGAAGCTGTATACGGAGCGAGGGACGCTCTGGTATGACCAGATTACGATGGTGAGCAATAAAATTCAGGGTACAGGTACGCTGTATTATTTGAACGGGGACTATTATAAGGGAGATCTGGTGGATGGCAATGCCACGGGACAGGGCCAATATGTTACCGAAAAAGGTACCCTAGTCTACGAAGGCCAATTCAAAAATGGGGTGTACGAGGGGCTGGGCAAAACCTTTTATGCCAATGGCGGTGTACGGCTTGAAGGAGACTTCCACAATAATAGGCTTGATGGTCAGGGGAAGTTCTATAATACCACAGGCTCTGTTATCTATGAAGGCTCGTATAAGGGTGGGGTTAGAGATGGCGAGGGGACACTCTATAATTTGAACGGAACGATTTATTTCAAAGGCATGTTCAAGGATGGCAAGTCCGTTCCTGAGTAAACAACACTAAAGCTGCTCCAGTCTTCATTGAAGAGGGGGCAGCCTTTTATTATATACCCAATAAGCATTCAATATCGCTCCCAAGGCGCGGTGGCCCAGGGGTTGACGGCGGGGTGAGAGCCTTTTTTCAATCGGTTCAGGAGCCAGTGCATCAGGTCGTGCTTTTCCAAGAAGGGCTTCAGCTCGGACAGCTTACATTCATAGATGAACGTCTCATCCTCAGCGCTGAACGCCAGCAGCTGGGGATGTTCTTTTTTTCGGTCCGCCGCTGGAATGATGACGAATAAATCCCGGCAGTTGTAGGTTTTATCGGCTTGAGTGACTTGCAGCAGCGGCTCAAACGGGATGCGGACGATGATGCCGCTGTCGTAGCCAATTTTGACTTTGGTGGAAATATGCTTGGCTTTTCCCAGCCATTTGGCTGCTTCTTGGCGAATATCTGGAGCGTTCGGGAAAGCGCCGACAACGCGCTCTTGATTGACGTCATAAATGAGCACCGGCTTCTCGGCCGCGGGCTCTTCTTGGGCGGCAGCTGTAGCAGCTGCGAGTCCAGGCCAGAGTGAGAAAGCAAGCAACAGTGCGATCAGGGTCAGTAGGGGGGGCGGCAGCGTTTTTTTCAAGGCAATCCATCCTTTGCACGCGTAGGTTGCCTTTAGTATGGCCTTCTTTCTACGCATCATGCGCGGGAGGTCGGAGCGGGGTCTTGTCTATAGGCTTGGAGGGCACTGGACTTAGGTCTAGGAGCAAAAACCGACGCAGGTCCGTTTTGGGAAACCGCGGTTCCACCTAGAATAAGAACATAAGCAAACGACAAACAACGAAAGGCGGTGACTACATAAATGAAAATGAACCGACACACAGGATTTGCACTTCTGTTAATCTTCTTTGGCGGCTTGATTCTTCTGAACAAGCTGGGCTTGCAGCATGGACACTTCTTCGGAAGCCTGTTCGGCCATCTGATCGGGATCCTATTCTCGGCCGCATTAATTGGTCTTGGAGCTTTGGGCTTAAAAAACGGGAAGCGGGTGATCGGCCTGATTTTGGTCGTCATCGGGGGCTGCTCCTTGCTGGGCCAGCTGTCCGGGTTGATCGCCATTGCGGTGGCTATCGGGTTGATCCTCTACGGCGTTTCGATGTTCCGCAACCGATCCGTACACTAATTCTTAGAAAAAAACACTAGCAAAGGTGGTTGAACTACGCATGAGTCTAGGCAAACGAATCCGTGACATTACGGTCGCAACGTTCAATGAGATGCTTGAAAATTCAGAAGATCCGGTCCGCCTGATCGATAAATACTTGGCTTCGCAATTGGAGCAAATTCGCGAGTCCGAGCGGCTGCTGCAGCAATGCTTAACCCATGCCGCTTCGCTTCGCCAGCAGTACAGCGCGGCGGAGCAGCTGCGGGATCGCCGTGAGCAGCAAGCGCTGCTGGCGATGAAGGCCGGCGAAGAGGACATCGCACGTATCGCCCTGCAGGAGAAGCTGCAGCAGGAAGAAAAAGCGGAGCAGTACAAGACGCTGTACAACCAAAGTAAGCTCGGCATTGTGGAGCTGGAGGAGCAGCTGCAGCAGATGAAGGCGGATTTTGACGAAATCGCCTCGAAGCGCAGCTACTATATCGCAAGATTGGAGTCCGTAAGACTGCAGCAGCGCATGAACGAGCGTCTTCGTAACGTAGGAGGACCTTCGACGAGAGCGTTTGATCGTCTGGAGGAGCGCATCTCCGATATGGAGCTCACCTCCCGTACACTGCGGGAAGTGCGAGGCCAGGTGCGTGACGCTTGGTCGGCTGTAGGCAGCGCGGCAAGCAGTGCCTTGGAGAAAGAGCTCGCCAAGCTTCGCACGAAATTGGAACAGGAGGGCTGGAATCGATCATGACGAACATCTATCGTTCCCGTACTAATCGCAGAATAACCGGCTTATTCGGAGGCTTGGCCGAAGCATTCGGCATCGAGGCGACGTGGCTACGGCTCATCGCAGTCGTAACGGTTTTTTTCTCCGGAGGCATTCTCATCCCTTTGTATTTCATCGCTACGCTGGTGATCCCAAGCGAGCCTTGGCATGGCGGACCGCAGGGTCCGGGCTATGGCTTCGGGGGGGCTGGCGGCTGCGGCAGAGGCCGCAGCTTTGGACCGCAGTTCGGTCAACAGTATGGCAGCTGGAAGGATTGGAAGCGCGCCGAGCGTCACTATCGCAAAGCTCAAAAGTATGGCTGGACGCCGCCGCATCATGAGCATGCGGAATATGAGGCCGAGTACGCGCACCACCACCAGGCTGGGGCCCGTGAAGAAAATAGTAGTCACTTGGATGACCTGATGAAGGATATCGAGAAAAAGGCGATGTGGAAAGAAATCGAAGAGCTGCGCGCCAAAGTGAAGCACTATGAACAACAACAACAATCCACTAAAGGAGAGGTATAATCATGGGAGTATTTTCAAGAATCAAGGATATGACGAAGGCATCGATGCACGAGCTGTTGGATAAGGTAGAAGATCCGATCATTATGCTGAATCAGTACCTTCGCGACATGGAGCAGGAAATCGCTCAAGCGGAAGTGACGGTTGCCCGTCAAATCGCCGGCGAGCGCAAGCTGAAGGAGCGCCTGGAAGAGGCGGTTCGTCTGACCGCACAGTTTGAAGGCCAAGCAAAAGAAGCGCTTAAAGGCGGCGCAGAGCAAGCAGCACGTCAAGCGCTCGAGCAAAAGCTGTACTATGAAGGCAAAATCACCGAGTATGCGGAAATGCACGAGCAGGCGAAAGCGCAAGCGACTGAGCTGGTACAGCAGCTGCATGAGATGAAGGATGCGTTCTATCAAATGCGCAACAAGCGCAGCGAGCTGGTTTCCCGCGCTCAAATGGCCAAAGCGAAGAAGCAAATGGCTGAAGTTACGGCAAACAACGTGATCGAGGGCGGCAATGCCGCGAAGGGCTTCCGCCGTATGGAAGAGAAGATCATGACCATGGAAGTCGAGGCGGAAATCGCACGCACTCCTTATGTTAGCTCCGCTTATACAGGCACAACGTACGGCACGCCAGCTGTGGATCCAGTGAAGCAGCAGCGCATTGAGGATCAGCTTCAGCTGATGAAAGAGAAGCTTGCCGGCGAGCAAGGTTAATCAAGAAGCTCTTGGAGCGCATGCTTCAGATATGTTATGCTATGTAAGGCAAATTGCCATAAAAGGCCTACCCGCCCGCTATGGCTTTTTGCATAACTACAACCATGCGGCAGACCGATGGATGGACTTCCTTCGTTCTGCCGCCAGAAGCTATCAGACTACCAGAAAGGGGGCATTACGGATGCATCGCAAACGGAACCGGAATATCGCGCTTGTGCTGATTGGCGCCGGTTTGTTTTTGCTTATGGACCATCACATGGGATTTTTCACCGTGGTTGCCCTCTTTCTGCTTTTATTCGGCGTGCATAAGATTCGAACGGGCTCGGAGCGCAAAGGCTACATTATGATGATCATCGGGCTGCTCATGATCATTAGCGGCAATCTTCCGCTGGTTATTGCGGTCATTCTGATCTCGCTCGGCTTTTTCTATAATAAAACGCGCAAAATGCATCGGGTTTACAAGCACCTGCGAAAGCAGAGTCTTATCGAGAGTATACGCTGGGGCAAGGAGCCTTGGATTCTGCGGAATATGTCCATTTGGAACGTGCTCGGCGAGCTGCAGATGGATTTAACCTACGCCATTCCGGAGCAAAAGGAAACGACGATCGTGCTGCAGGGCATCATCGCGGATGTCGATCTGATCGTGCCGGAGGATGTGGGCTTGTCCGTGACCGCCTCCGTGCTGTTCGGGCAAATGAGCATCGGGTTCGATAAAGAGGCCGGGGTGCTCAACCGGATGGTATGGCAATCGCCCAACTACTGGACGGCGGACCGCCAAGTGAAGCTGGAAATCTCGTATGTCGTTGCGGATATTGATATTAAAATCGTATGACGGCGGAGGACTGTGGTATGGACGGGCATGACAATCGTCTGACCAATATGATATGGCGAAGCATGGGTGAGTCCATTGGGCTCAGCCTTGTTTTGTTTGGCGTTGTGATCTATGTCCTGGAGACCAACGGCTACATCAGACCGTTCGATACGTGGCAGGCCGGCGTCCGCCTAAGCTTAACGCTGATCATGGTGGTGGTCGGCATTGGCGCTGCCTACGGACTTTGGTACAGCAGCCGGATGAAGCGCAGGCTGGAGGAAATCCGGGAAGTGATGCTGTCCCTGGAAAAAGGAAACCTCAGCCGCTCCGTGCCTCCGCTGGGGGAAGACGAAATCGGACGATTGGGCGAGCAGCTCAACGTCATCACGAAAAAATGGGAGGAGCAGGTGTCTTCGCTGCAGCGCCTCTCCAATAACAATGCGCAGCTGGCGCAGAAGGCGAAATATTCCGCGATCGTCGAAGAGCGGCAGCGACTCGCCCGGGAGCTGCATGACGCGGTGAGCCAGCAGCTGTTCGCGATCTCGATGACGGCGACGGCGGTGGGCCGGACGCTGGATAAGGATTTTGACAAGGCGCAGCGGCAGATTCATTTGATTGAGGAAATGGCCTCCGTCGCCCAATCGGAGATGCGCGCGCTGCTGCTGCACCTGCGGCCAGTGCATCTGGAGGGCAAGCGGCTCTCCGAAGGCTTGGAGGAGCTGACGCAGGAGCTGGCCGCCAAGGTGCCGATGGAGATTGATCTGGAGCTGACGGAGGACATCAAGCTGCCGAAGGGCATTGAAGACCACTTGTTTCGCATTACGCAGGAGGCGATGTCCAATGCGCTTCGGCATTCGAAGGCGACGAAGCTGGAGGTGCGGCTCACGAAGCCGTCGGCGGACGCGGTTCGCCTCCTGATTCGCGACAACGGCGTGGGGTTCAACATGGATGAGAAGAAGCAGGCGTCGTACGGCATTATGACCATGAAGGAGCGGGTGATCGAGATCGGCGGCTCGCTCAATCTGATTACGGCGCCGGGCAAAGGAACGCGGATTGATATTCGGATTCCGATCGTAGCGGAAGGAGGGTCTAGGTATGGAAGAGACGACGATTAAGGTACTGCTGGTGGATGATCATGAAATGGTGCGGATCGGTCTGGCCGCGGTGCTCAGCACGGAAGACGATATTGAGGTGGTAGGCGAGGCAAGCAGCGGACAGGAAGGGATACGCCTCGCGCTGGAATACAAGCCGGATGTCGTGCTGATGGACCTGGTGATGGAAGGGATGGATGGCATTGAAACGACTCGGCGGCTGCTCGCGCAGCATCCGAATTGTAAGGTAATTGTGCTGACCAGCTTTATCGATGACGAGAAAATTTATCCCGTCATTGAAGCGGGCGCATTCAGTTATTTGCTCAAAACCTCACGCGCGGCGGAGATTGCGCAGGCCATTCGCTCGGCCATGAAGGGGCAGTCGGTGTTAGAATCGCAGGTGGCCTCCAAGCTGATGAACCGGTTCCGCCAGCCGAAGCAGATTGCCCAGCCCCATGAGGAGCTGACCGAACGAGAGATGGAGGTGCTGCGGCTGATCGCTGCAGGCAAGTCCAATCAGGACGTAGCCGACGAGCTGTTCATCGGCGTGAAGACGGTCAAGTTCCATGTCACGAACATTCTGGCTAAGCTCGGGGTAGAGGACCGCACGCAGGCGGCGATTTATGCCTTCAAGCATGGGCTTGCCGAGTGAGCCCTAGTCTGAGTGACCAGCGGTTAAAAATATTCGTTCAATAAATACCCCTTGATCGGCATCGGCCAGTAGGAGCGATAGGCCGGATTGCCCGGGCCATAGTTATAGCCGTACTTGCCAGCGGCGGAATAGTTGGTCATGGTCCGGAAGCTGGTGGAACGACGATTCAGCAGCGTATCCGCTGGCATCGACTGCAGCTGTCCGACAGACCGTTTCAGCGCTGCTGCAAAGCCGTCCTCGCCGGTCAAGCTCTCTTGGACATCCTCGAAGTGCTCGTTTAATACGTTGTTCAGCTCCGCCTCGTCCAGCGCAAGCTCTCCGTTTTCCTTGACATGAATCCCGAGCTTTTCCAGCTTCTCCATCGGCAGCTCGCTTTGAATTCGGCTGAAAATGGAGGGATTCAGCCACCCTTCGGCTTGATCCAGCGATGTCCCGAAGGCGTTCAGGTTGTCGACCAGCTGCTCAATCTGTTTGCGTGCGGTTTCCGGGTTCGAGGCCGACTGCAGCTGGTCGGTCGTTTGCTGCGCCATTTTGGCCGTAAACAAAATGTTGGCCATCCCTTGGGCCGTTCGCAGCGACAAGCGCTCAAAGCCATACGGAAGCTTGGCCAGGGAACCGCTTTCGCGGGACGGGTAGGGTGAGCTCCCTAAAGGCTTCTTCGGCCTGCCGTCCATGGCAAACCACAGCGCATTCGCGCGATAGGAACGAGTAATCCGCTCAGTTGGAGCGAGCATGCAGTTCACCTCGCAATTGGTTGATCTTGACAGGTATTATACTGTGCAGTATGATATTTTATCAACCTTATTTTTAAGGAGTTTTAAAAAAATGAATTGGGTTCAATGGATCGTTATTGTTGTGATTGCTGTCGCGTGCGTCTTTTTCATGGCGTTCGTCGGTAAAAAATATTTAAAGTAAAGGCCTAAACCATCCCGACTCTCGTTTCATACGATATGGTACGCGTTGAAATGGTGGGAAAGGATGTCCTGAATATGCTTCGGAAACGCATTCCAAGCCGGGATGACGCCGTAATTATGGAGCTGGTGGAACAACTGCTTGTCCCTTTCGCGAAAGAAACGGTGCCGGATCTTCGGCTGGACGCTACGATGCTCCGCAGACGATTGGATGATTGTACGACCTATGTGGCGATGTCCGCCGGAGGAAGGACGATCGGGTTTGTATCCTTGAAGCCGGACCGGGAACGGCTGTCGGTCGATATGCTGGCGGTGAGTTCCAAGTATCAAGGGCTGGGGGTCGGCGCCCGTCTCATGCATCAAGCGGAGCGAACCGCACAGCAGTATGGCTGTCGGGAGGTCACACTGTGGGTCGATGAAGCCAACAAGCAGGCCCAGCGCTTCTATCTGCGGAACGGCTATATGCCGACGAATTACGATCACCGGCTTCGCTGCTACTTCATGACGAAGCAAATCGCTTAAAAACCAAGGTCTCCGCCTCTGAGGGGTGCGGAGCCTTGGTTTTTTTGCGTGCGGCCGCATGGTTCAGTTCGGCACAAAGACCATGGCGATCATCGGCAGGTCCAGCGTGATGGTGTTGCTTGGAAGTGCCGGAGGGGTAAAGCCTTGGGAAAATTCCTGTGGGAAGAACGGCAGGGCTCCTTGGCTCGTTTCTTCGATCACTTTGGTTTTGAGCACCTTGCCTTTTTTTGTACGGCCGCCTTTTTTCGAAGAGTTAGTGTTTTTCACGTTCTTAGTCCCGATCTGGCTTTCTTCATTTAAAATCAACTGGCTGCCGCTAAACCGGCTTAATGTGCCTACGATCTCCGAACCGTCTTTGAGAATGACAAACACGGTTTTGCCGTAGTGCGGCTTGCATCCTTCTAAATTAATCGGATGAATGGGTGTCATCCGTATTCACCTCCGCAAGAGTTTACTACCACTCCTAGTCTATGCGCGGAGTCGCCCGGTGTCTGGACGAATGCCCGGAGGTATTCGCCTATTTTCTAGTGATAAGCCTAACCAGTGAGTATTGAATCTCGTCTCGGATTTGGGTATGCTAAGGGATAACGGGAAAAGGATAGCTTTTCCATCGGAACTTACTCCTTAAAGCATGAAATCGGGTAATGAATTCATGTTATCTCAAGAGGAAGAATGGAGCTACTTATGACGAGTGCCGTATTTTTGATTTTCGGTGCGACCGGGGATTTGGCCCGGCGCAAGCTGTTCCCGGCGTTTTACGCACTATATCGGGAACGGAAGCTGGGAGATCGCTTCGCCGTGGTCGGGGTGGCCCGCCGGCCGAAAACGAATGAACAGTTCCGCGAGGATTTGCTCGAGTCAATTCAAGAGTTCGCCCGCTATAACGTGACGAAGGACGAGCAGTGGTCGTCGTTTGCGGATCACTTCGAATACATGTCGCTTGACATCAACGACGTTGACGGCTTCCGCCAGCTGAACGAGCTGACAGGTAAGCTGGATGCGAAGTTCGATATCGGCGGCAACCGGCTCTTTTATTTGGCGCTGGCACCGGAGCTGTTCGGCAATGTGTCGCACAACCTGCAGGCTGGAGGCTTGCTCGAAACGAGCGGCTGGCACCGCCTCGTCATTGAGAAGCCGTTCGGCTATGACCTGCCGTCGGCCGAGAAGCTCAACAGCGAAATCCGCCAGGTGTTCGAAGAGCAGGATGTATACCGGATCGACCACTACCTCGGCAAAGAGATGGTGCAAAATATTAACGTCGTGCGGTTCGCTAATGCGTTCTTTGAGCCGCTCTGGAACAATAAATATATTTCCAATATTCAAATTACGCTCAGCGAAACCGTCGGCGTAGAAGACCGGGGCGGCTATTACGACACTTCGGGCGCGCTGCGGGACATGGGGCAGAACCATATGCTGCAAATGCTGGCCGTTATGGCGATGGAGCCGCCAAGCCGTATGCATCCGGAGGATATCCGCGATGAGAAGGTGAAGGTGTTCCGCTCGCTGCGCGGCTTCCAATCGGCGGCCGAGGTGCGTGCCAATACGGTGCGGGGCCAATATGTGGCAGGCAACCTGAAGGGCAAGCACGTGCCGGGCTACCGGGAGGAAGACAAGGTAAATCCGGAGTCGACGACGGAGACGTATTTTGCTGCGCGCGTGTTCGTGGACAATTTCCGCTGGGCGGGCGTGCCGTTCTACATTCGGACAGGCAAGCGTCTGCCGGTGAAGACGACGGAGGTCGTGGTTGAGTTCAAGAACGTGCCTAACAACGTATACCTCTCGCGTAAGCATAAGCTGGAGCCGAATTTGCTCGTCTTCCGGATCAATCCGGTGGAAGGCATTTACTTCAAAATGAATGCGAAGCAGCCGGGCTCGGAAGGGACGATTGTGCCGGTGGCGATGGACTTCTGCCAAAGCTGCCAGGTCGGCCTGAACACCCCGGAAGCCTATGAGCGCCTCTTGTACGACGCTGCGCGCGGCGATTCGACATATTTTACCCGCTGGGACGAAGTGGCATTGGCATGGAAGTACGTGGACAAAATCGCCTCCGTTTGGGGCGAGCGTACGGACGATCTGCACCTCTACAGTGCGGGTACGTGGGGACCGGAGCAAGGGCATCAGCTGGTGGCCGAGGACGGCTTCCGCTGGTGGCCGGTGAACGGCCAAGATGAAGGCGAAGTGGCGTGGGAATTCACACAGCGTTAAGCGCTAAGGAGGCGGACGAACGATGTTTAAGCTGTACGATATTTCGATGACTCTTGATGCAGGCATTCAAGTGTGGAAGGATAAGGATGCCAAGCGTCCGACATTTGAAAATACGAGCAACCACGAAACCGGCAGCACCTATGAGACGCGCATCAGCCTGGACGCCCATACGGGCACGCATTTGGATGCACCGCTGCACATGCTAAAGGACGGAGCGACGATCGAGACGATCCCGCTGCAGGATTTGGTCGGAACGGCGCGGGTGCTCGATTTGACCCATGTGACACATGAGATTACGCGCGAGGATCTGGAGCCGTTTGCGATTCAGAAGGGCGAATGGATTCTATTCAAAACGCGGAATTCGCTGAACGAGGGGCCGAACTTCGATGTGGAGTTTGTGTTCCTGCGCGCGGATGGGGCAGCGTATTTGGCCGAGCTCGGCATCAAGGGTGTGGGCACGGATGCGCTCGGGATCGAGCGCTCGCAGTCGGAGTATCCGACGCACCGGACGCTGATGCGCAATAACGTTCTGATTTTGGAAGGGCTGCGGCTGAAGGACGTGCCTAGCGGCTCATATTTCTTCGTGCTGGCTCCGCTGAAGCTGGCTGGGATTGAAGCGGCTCCGGCGCGGGCGTTTTTGCTGGGATCGTAAGGCTGGTAAGGGTAGACAGGAAAGGGACTGTGCTGCGGCGCAGTCTCTTTTTTGTGGTATAATAAATCGAATTGGATATGATGGGTTTTCGGGGGGCAAGTGAGGTATGTCAAGGCGCAAGTTTATTCGGTGGCTGCTGGGGCTTCTGGTGATGATCGGGGCGGCCGGAGCCGGACTCTTCAAGCTGCTGGAAAAAGCGGCCAGCGAGCAAACGATGGTCAAGGGGCTGGGGGAGACAGCCGGAGAAGGGCATGCGAAGTCGGAGTCGGCTCAAGTAGTGCATGAACCGGTCGATCCGAAGGCGCCGTTGTTCTCTTATTTTATTATTAGCGATCTGCACGTCTCGCTCTATGATCCGAATACGATCAAGCATTTGAAAGAAGCGCTCGAGGATATGAAGCAGTTCAACGACGGGCCGATCGAGGCGCTGGTCATGACGGGCGACTTGACGGATTATGGGCGGGAGCAGGATTACAAAGAGCTAAAGAAGCTGCTGGACGCTTATAAGCTGCCGCCGATCTATGCGAATATGGGCAACCACGACTACTATGACATCTGGATCGATAAAAAGGATGCGTTCAACAAGGATACGATGCCGAACGGCAAGACCGACTGGCAGTCGCGCGAACGGTTTCAGAAGTTCTGGGGGCTTAAGAACCCGTATCACGACGATTGGGTGAAGGGCCATCACCTGATTATGCTGTCTCAGGAAGCCTACGTGCAGGAGCGGCCGGAGGTCGGCGAAGGAGCCTGGTACTCCGATGAGCAGTTGGATTGGCTGAAGGAACGGCTGGCCTCGCATAAGGACGGGAAGCCGGTGTTCATCATGACGCATCAGCCGCTGCCGCCGGCAGGGCAGGATGGAGGCTCGCATCTGCTCATTAAGGCGAAGAAGTTTCGTGAGATTTTGCAGCCGTATAAGAATGCGTTTGTGTTCTGCGGGCATCGGCACATGGATTTTCAAAACACGGTGGAGCATTATGTGAAGGATGGCAACTTCCATTATTTCCATAATTCCTCCGTAGGGCGGGTGCTGGATAAAAATTACCAGAATACCGCCTCTCACAAGTCACAAGGGCTGTACGTGCAGGTGTTCCGGGATAAAGTGACGCTGCGCGGCAGGGAATTTTCGAACCGGACGTGGCTGAACGAGGCCAATTGGACGGTGCCGTTGAAGCAAGCGTAGCGGATTGAAGTCGCTGCTTCCGTAGCGCACGCCCCTTGAAAAAGTGTATAATGCTAATAGTCTGATTTAGAGTGAAGGGAATTTGTTTACATGACACAACAGTTGGAAGAAGAAGTACTTAGAAGGCGTACCTTTGCCATTATATCTCACCCTGACGCAGGGAAAACGACACTGACCGAGAAGCTGCTCTTGTTCGGGGGCGCCATCCGCCTGGCCGGAACGGTAAAGGGCCGCAAAGCCAGCCGTCACGCGACCAGTGACTGGATGGAGATCGAGAAGCAGCGGGGGATTTCCGTTACCTCCTCCGTCATGCAGTTCGATTATGAAGGGCATCGCGTCAACATTCTCGATACGCCGGGTCACCAAGATTTCAGTGAGGACACGTACCGGACGCTCACGGCGGCGGACAGCGCGGTGATGCTGATCGACTCGGCCAAAGGGGTCGAGGCGCAGACGAAGAAGCTGTTCCAGGTATGCCGCAAGCGGGGCATTCCGATCTTCACGTTCATTAACAAGCTGGACCGCGAAGGGCGCAATCCGTTCGAGCTGCTGGAGGAGCTGGAGCAGGTGCTGGGTATCCGCTCGTATCCGATGAACTGGCCGATCGGCATGGGCAAGCAGTTTTGCGGCGTGTACGACCGGAAGCTGACGCAGGTGGAGCTGTTCCAAGGCGATGACCATCGCGAGATCAGCGTTCAAAAGGTGAGCGGCTACGACGATCCGGTGGTAAAGGAGATTGCGGGCGAGTTTTTCTACGATCAGCTGGTGCAGGATTTGGAGCTGCTTGATGTGGCCGGCGACGAGTTTGATATGGAAAAGGTGGCCAGCGGCGAGCTGACACCCGTCTTCTTCGGCAGTGCGATCAACAACTTCGGCGTGCAGACGTTCCTCGAGAACTTCCTGCAGCTGGCGCCGACGCCGACCTCGCGGAGGAGCAACGAAGGCGAGATCGATCCACTCAATGAGAAGTTCACAGGTTACGTGTTTAAAATTCAAGCGAATATGAACCCGGCGCACCGCGACCGCATCGCCTTCCTGCGCATTTGCTCCGGCAAATTCGAGCGGGGCATGTCCGTGAAGCATGTGCGGGTGGGCAAAGACATTAAGCTGGCGCAGCCGCAGCAGTTTCTCGCTCAGGATCGGGATATCGTTGAGGATGCGTTCCCGGGAGATATCATCGGTCTGTTCGACCCGGGCATCTTCCGCATCGGCGACACGCTGAGCCAAATTAACGGTCTGGAGTTCGATGAGCTGCCGACGTTCTCGCCTGAGATTTTCTCTAAGGTTACGGTCAAGAACGCACTGAAGCACAAGCAGTTCCAAAAAGGCGTCGATCAGCTGACGGAAGAAGGCACGATCCAGGTGTTCAAAACGATCGGCTTCGAGGATCTGATTCTCGGTGTGGTCGGCCAGCTCCAGTTCGAGGTGTTCGAATACCGGATGAAGGGCGAGTACGGCGTCGATGTGCAGCTGTCGCGGATGAGCTACCAGTTTGCACGCTGGCTGGTCGGCAGTGATATCGATCCGTCGAAGTTCCGCATCAATTCGCAGCTGGTGAAGGATAAGAACGACAACTATGTCGCGCTGTTCGAGAACGAGTATGCGCTTCGGACATCGATGGAGAAAAATCCGAATTTGAAGTTTTTGGAGATGGCGCCTTAACACTATTGGCGCTCCTCTTCATAAATCCAAAGTAGGCCCTTTGCGTTCCCGATGGGATAGGGATCACGCGGAGGGCCTTTTTTCGCGTGCTCTATTTTAGGCCGCTATCCATGACCAGCAGAGGGACGTGGGCATACAATAACATGGATTCGATTCGAGGTTTAGGTAGTGGAAGGGCAGGCGTTATTCCATGCGATTGCTGATTGTAGCGCCGGAGCAAATCCCGATCCCTCCTCTCCTGGGCGGATCGGTGGAAATATGCATTCTTGGCATTGCCAGGGAGCTCGCTGTCCAGCATGATGTGACGATCATCAGCCGCCAGCATCGACGCTACCCGCGACGGACGGTGGAAGGACGGCTGACCATCATCCGGGTGCCGACCGGACCTGACGGACGCTATCTGCGCGGGGTGAAGCGCGAGCTGAAGAAGCATACGTTCGACCTGATTCAAGTGGATAACCGGCCTCGGTTTGTGGTGCCTATCAAGCGTCTGTTTCCCGATATTCCGGTTTCTTTATTCATGCATTCCCTCACCTATGTGAGCAAGCCGTATGCCAAGCCCCAGGCGGCCGAGTCCGGATTGCGCCGTGCCGATGTCATTGTGGCGAACAGCACTTCGCTGCAGTCGGAGCTTGCAAGGCGGTTCCCGGCGATTCAGAATCACATCCGGATGGTTTGGCTAGGTGTAGATACGACCCGATTCCGGCCGGTCGAGATCGCCGCGCGCATGGAAGAGCGGCGGCGCTATGGGCTGCGAAGCGCCTTCACGGTGCTGTTCACGGGCCGGCTCATCCCGCGCAAGGGCATTCCGGTGCTGATGCGGGCGGTGCGTCAGGCGAGCCGCCAAACCCGGCGCCCGATTCAGCTCGTCATTGCCGGCGGCGCGCAGCGGGCGGCGTACGGTGCAGCGCTGCGCAAGCTGGCCAAGAAGCTGCGGCTTACGGTGCGGTTTCTCGGCACGGTCCCGCATGCCCGGATTCACCGGGTGTACCGGCTCGCCGACTGCTTTGTGTGCCCTTCGCAGGGGCATGAAGCCTTCGGGCTGGTGAATGTGGAGGCGATGGCTTCGGGGATCCCCGTCATTGCAGCCAACAATGGCGGCATTAAGGAAGTGATTCAGGACGGCACGAGCGGGCTGCTTGTGAAGTCGTATCGCTCCTCGCACGAGTACGCAGCGGCGATCGCTTCGTTGATGCAATCGCCGGAGATTGCGCGGGAGCTGGCGGAGCAGGGCCGGCTGGCGGCGCTGGAGCGGTTTGGCTGGAGTGAGACCGCCGCCAAATTGACGGAGGTCTATGGGGGCTTGATCGCAGTCAAAGAAGAAAGGTGGATGTCATGGGCAAGCGAGACTACAGAAGACATATCACAAGCAAATGGTTAAAAACGAAGGTGCTGCTGCGCAATGCGGCCATTGCGAAATATATCCCGGATACCCGAAAAATGAGGCGGAACTCCCTCCACGACATGCTAGAAACGTACGGGATGGTCTATGTGAAGCCCAACAGCGGGACTTACGGCAACGGTGTCATGCGGGTGGAGCGGCATGGCAACAGTTCGTATCGCTTTCAGGCGGGCACTCGAGCTCAAGAGTTCTCAAGCTTCGATGAGATGTACGCCGCCATCTTGAGGCGGACCCGCAAGCGCACCTACCTAGCGCAAAAAGGCATCCACCTGCTCAAATACAACAAACGGCGGTTTGATCTGCGGGTCATGGTCCAGCTGAGCCCTAAACGTAATTGGGTGACGACGGGCGTGATCGGGCGGATCGCAGCTCCGCGGAAGGTGGTCACCAACGTACACAACGGCGGTACGCTCAAGCCGGTGGAAACGCTGCTCAGCGCGTATACGGACACCTCCAGAAGAGCCAGCTTCATCCGAAAGCTGCGCTCGCTCGGTACGACCACCGCCCGACAGCTGCATTCCAAATATAAGGGCATCAAGGAAATTGGACTCGATGTGGCGCTCGACGAGAGGCTCCATCCTTGGATTTTGGAGGTTAATACGAGCCCGGACCCGTTCATCTTCTTGAAGCTCAAGGATAAGCGCATTTTTCGCCGCATCTACCGGTACGCCAAGGCGTATGGGAAATATTAATCAGGGTGATGGACGCATGCTGTGAGATGGTTCAAAACATGCACAAACGGGGTGATAAAGGAACATGTGGTTCCTCTATCACCCCGTTTGTTGCAAGACCGCCTATGCTTGCTTTCTTCTCTAACGAATCGTAAAGCGCTTATGGAGGCCAAAATTGAGAAGAATCCACGCCCGCAGCGGCCCTTTTGCCCGAAATAACGCATCTGGAGTTCGAATGGTTTGTCGTTACTCCCCGGAGCCGAGCGCCATCGTCATATCCGAATCGGTAAGCGGCAGCGTGATCGTAAACTTGGTGCCGAGCCCCGGGGTGCTCTCCGCCGTGATCGTCCCGTGGTGCGCCTCCACCAGCTGCTTCACGATCGACAGCCCGAGTCCGGTTTCGCTGCCGGCCTTGCTGCGGGAAGGATCCGCTTTGTAGAAGCGATCCCAGATGAGCGCGAGCTCCTCCTTGGACATGCCCCGGCCGGTGTCGGCAATTTCGATGACCGTGGCGGCTGCCGTCTCATACCCTTTCAGCGCAATGGTACCGTATTCGGTGAATTGAATGCTGTTTTTGACTAGATTGATCAAAATTTGTGTCAGCCGATCGTAATCGCCATAGACCAAGAGGCTCGGCTCACATTCGATGCGAAGGTGCAGCTTCTTCTCCTCGGCC
This sequence comes from Paenibacillus cremeus, assembly GCF_007786445.1. Lineage (GTDB taxonomy): Bacteria > Bacillota > Bacilli > Paenibacillales > NBRC-103111 > Paenibacillus_G > Paenibacillus_G cremeus. The sequence continues at coordinate 31,530 of NZ_VNJI01000056.1, forward strand.
AGCACCTCCAGCGACTCCGCTACGATCTCCAGCAGCTCGTGCAGCGGCGTCCGCTTCTTGTGAAGCGTGATCAGGCCGCTTTGAATTTTTTCCATATCGAGCAGCTCGTTGATGAGCCGGATGAGGCGGAAGGTTTCTTTTTCAATGATGCCGTAATATTTGGCCCGTTCCTCCGGGGAACTGACCAGCCCGTTCTTGAGGCCCTCAATGATCCCGCGGATGGAGGTCAGCGGGGTGCGCAGCTCGTGCGTCACATCCATGACAAAATGGCGCCGCCGCGTCTCATACTGCTCCAGCTTGCCGGAGGTGATCTCGAGCTGGTGGGCCATCGAGTTGAAATCGCTGGCCAAATCGCCAAGCTCATCCGACCGCCTGACCGGGGAGCGGGACGTGTAGTTGCCGGCCGCAATCTGCTGCGTCGATTGTCTCAGTGACCCGATGCTGCGGCTCATGCTGTGGGAGATGAAGAAGCTGGCGATAATCGCCACCAGCGAGACGAAGATCGTCAAGTAGATCAGCGTCTGGTTGAGCGTCTGCTGCGCAGCTTGAATGCCCTGCAAGGGTGAGATAACGAACAGGTTCGAGTCGACCTTAGGACTCGGGCTCTTGGGCCGGATCGGCTTGTACACGACGACGAGCGGCTCATCGGTGTCTTGCTGGAGGACGAAGCTATCGTTCGCCTTCGACACAAACATGTGGGCCCTCAGGTTGTCCAAGAACGCTTTGTTGCGCATGGTGCCGGGCATTTTCGGATCGCGGTAAAGGATCTCGCCGGCTTTGTCGAGCAGGATGAATGAGATTTTTCGCTCCGCGAGCAGGGTGCGGTAGGCTTGAAGGGCGACGGTCGGTTCTTCATCCTCCTTGAGCATCGTTCGTACGACGGCTCGGGAGACGTTGCTGAGCTCCTCGGTCTTGGCTTTGTACATATTTTGCTTCATGTAATAGGCAAACCCGGTAATGAGGGGCGCCAGAATCAGTAGAGAGACGATCAGATGACTCAGAAACAGACGCCAAAAAAACGTAAACCGGAAACGGAACCGCCAGCGGCCTGGTTTCATTCGTTATTCCTCCAGCTTGTAGCCGACGCCCCAGACGGTAACGACGAGCGGGTGATCCGGTGCGGACACTTTGTTGCGCAGACGTTTGATATGGACGTCGACGGTGCGTTCCTCGCCAAAATAATCGTAGCCCCAGATGCTCTCCAGCAGCTGCTCCCTGGTGAATACCCGTTTGGGATAGCGGACAAAAAGGGACATCAGCTCGAATTCCTTGGGCGTCAGGTTGGTGATCGTCCGGCCGCTGATGGTTACAGTGCGCGCAGAGAAGTTGACGATAATCTGCTTGTACTTCAACACCTCGTCGCCGCTGTCATCCGTCGCCCCCGCATCGGCGGCTTCCCCGCCGTCGGGAGCGTTTCCGCGTTGATAACGGCGCAGCACGGCCTTCATCCGCGCAATCAGCTCCATCGGGCTGAACGGCTTCGTCACGTAATCGTCCGCGCCGAGCTCTAGCCCCAGAATGCGGTCCTGCTCCTGGTCCCGGGCGGTCAGCAGAATGATCGGCGTGTCGAAGCGGCGGCGAATCTCCTTGCACAAGGTAATGCCGTCCTTGCCGGGCAGCATCCAGTCCAGAATAATGAAATCCCACGTGCGACGCTCTACCTGCTCCTGCGCCGACAGCCCGTCATGAACGAACGTCATCTCATATTGCTCCTTCTGGAAAAACAACTGCAGCATTTCACAAACCGACCGGTCGTCTTCGGCTATCAGCAGCTTCATCGAGCCACACTCCTACTTTATATGGATGATAAGGTTTTTTTGCAGAATTTTAGCGAATCGAATCTAGTTATCTTCAGCATATTCGCTTCGTGGACGGTTGGCAAGCTTTGTGTAGGTGACTTCGTGCAGGCGTCATAAGCCGACTTTTTTCAACAGAGCAAACAGATTAAATTTATTTCACTTGATTAGCAATGAACTTTATATAATTGCACTCGTTTGTTGTATACAATGATGGGGTTCGGTTTATTGGATGCGCTTACATATTTGCTTGGGAGGGGATGCTGCGACGATAGCGTCTGCAACTGGAAGTGTAAATCTGAGATAGGAGAGTAGCGATGAAATTGAAAAAGACAGTGCTGCTTATTCTTTGCGCTTTATTGACGCTCGTGTCGGTTCCTCTTACAGGGGCCTTGGCAGCGAGCGCGTTGACCGTACCGGCAGGTAATACACCGCTAATCAATGAGGATTTTGACGGGACCTACACGGATTCCGCCACTTTGACAGGTCCTGCGGCTGCTACGGGGCTTACAATCGCCGGATTTACTTCCGTCATGAACAGCTCCAATGTAAGTGCGGATTCGATCTCCCTGGTGCAGGATGCCACGCTGAATTCGAAGGTATTGAAGTATTCGGTGAATGGGGCGAATAATTCGCAGTTTGTAGGGGTGAAAAAGGACTTTTCCAGCACGGGCCTTGTACAAGGGCAGGTGACGGTCGAGTTTGATTTCAATTTTTCCGACCGCACGAAGGGCAGTCCTTTGTTTCAGGTTCTGGATGCCGGCGGGAAGGTTGTAGTCGATATTCAAAATAAAAACGGTCCGGCTCTCATCTCGGGCTGCAGCGGCTCGGGGGCCACATTGGGTTGGTACAGCGGGACCGCCTATTGCCCCATCGGTTCGCTCGGAACGACGAACAATGTTTGGTTTCACCTGAAGGCGGTATTGGACCTGAACAATGCCAAAGGAAGCTACTATTTGAGCACGACGGCGGCGAAAAGCACGGTGATCGGCCAGCTCCTCGATTATCCGTTCAAAAACATATCCACCGATGCCGCCAATCCAACGCTGTATAAAACGGTTTATTTTGCAGGGAAATCCGGGAGTGCGGCTTGGTCCTTGCTGATGGACAACATCCAGGTGTATCAATTGATGGCGACACCGGATGCGCCTGCGGTAACGACCTCCGCTGGGGATGGGCAAGCCTGGCTGTGGTGGCCGGCAGCGAACAACGCGCTCACGTATGATGTGGTGCGAAGCGATTCGGCCAGCGGACCGTTCACTTCCTTGACCGGAGGGGCCGGCTTCACAACCCCACCTACGCAGGTCAGCCCGTATAAAGATAAGGGACTCACGAACGGGACGACGTACTATTATAAGGTTCTGTCCCAAAATAGCTACGGATCGGCCGAGTCCTCCGTCCTGGCGATTACGCCAACGAATGCCACTCCGGCTCCGCAGGCGCCGACCGGCTTTACCGGAACGGTACGCGATTCGGCGGTGACGCTGAATTGGAACCTGGTTCCGAGCGCGAGCCAGTATACGCTCAAGCGCAGTACGTCGGCGGACATGTCCTCCGCGGTCGTGCTCAGCAGCACGCTCCCGTATACGCAGACGACTTATTACGATACGGGTCTGACCGATGGAACGACCTACTATTATACGATCAGCAGCTCTGGCGTTGGCGGCGATGGCGCCGATAGCGCACCGCTGGCACTATTGCCAAGCGTACCGCTGGCTGCACCGGCCAACGTAAATAGCGCAGCATCCGACGGCACAGTGAGCTTGACCTGGGATAGCATGTCCGGAGTCACTTACAGTGTGAAGCGCAGCACCGTCAATGGAGGGCCATACACTACGCTTCAATCCGGCCTGACGGCTGCTTCCTTCACAGATCACAGCGTCACGAATGGCACCGCTTATTATTATGTCGTGACGGCTTCGAACTCGACGATCGAGAGCATGATCTCCCGTCAAACGAAAGCGACGCCTTATGCGCCTGTTCCGGGTGCGCCATTGACGCCTTCAGGTGTTACAGGCACGGCGTATGACGGCAGCGTGACCTTGAAGTGGGATGCGACGGCTGGAGCTGCCTCTTACACGGTGAAGCGTGGAACGACCAGTGGAGGGCCTTATGCCACAATGTTTACCACAACGGATACGAGCTTCACCGACACCGGCGTGACGAACGGAAGCACTTATTATTATGTCGTTTCCGCGGTGAATACGAGCGGGGAGAGCCCGAATGCGGAGGAAACGATTCTGGTTCCCGCCCATGTCATTGTTGTGGCACAGGATGGCAGCGGCCAATATTCGTCGATTCAGCAAGCCGTGAATCAGGTGCCTACGAACAATGCTCAGCGCATCGTCATTTATATTAAGCCGGGCACCTACACAGAAAAAGTAACCGTTGATCGACCGTTCATCAGCTTTGTCGGAGCGGGCAACAGCGTCACTACGATTGTATATGGCGATTACGGCGGTCCGAACGGACAGTCCGGCAACGTGGGCAGCACGTTCAAGAGCCCGACGGTGACGGTGACGGGGGACAACTTTACCGCATCGAACCTGACGATCCAAAACAATGCCGGGCCTCGTTCCACGGTCGGAACCGCTGTTGCACTGTCAGTTACAAGCGATAAAGCCAGCTTTGAAAATATGCGCATTCTCGGCTACCAGGATACGCTTTATACGGGAGGCAGCGCCTCGAAGTCGATTCGCCAGTACTACCATAACAGTGTGATTCAAGGCGACGTCGATTTTATTTTCGGGGAAGCGAGCGCGGTTGTGTTTGACAGCAATACGTTGGTGCTGGCTACGCAATCCACCAGTACGAGCATCGGTGGTCATCTTACGGCTGCTGCGCAGTTTAATCCGACGGATCCGGGCTATGTCTTTATGAACAATCGCATTGTGGATTCTACGGTCAGCGGAACGGCTCCGATTGGATCGTTCGACCTGGGGCGTCCATGGAAAAATTATTCCAATGTCAGCTTTATTAATACGAGCATGGATACGACGCATTTCATAGCTGCAGGCTGGGCGGCTTCCTGCGCTTCCAGTTCCTCTTGCATTGCCAATAATTTAAGAGAGTATAACAGCACCGGAGCAGGGGCTGGCCCATCGACTCGCCTCTATGATTCCATCATTAAGTCACAGCAAATGACGGGTCCGGAAGCCAGCGCGTTGACGATTCCGGTTGTGCTCGGCGGGTGGGATCCTACCCTCTCGGTTATCATGCCGAACCCTGGTGCAGCTCAGCTGCCTGTTATCACGCCTAGTGCGGGGACCTTCGATCTGAAGCCTGCGAATCAGGCGGATCTGGCGGTGACGGTGCAGGCGAACGGCGATACGCTAACCGGGATCACGAACGGCGCTTATACGCTGGGCGCTTCGGATTACAGCTTGGCTGGCAATGTGTATACGATTAAAAAGTCATATCTCGCTCAATTGCCGGTAGGCACGACGACGCTGGTCTTCAAATTCGCATCCAACGTCAGCCTGCCGCTTACGGTGACGGTTGTCGACAGTGCGGATCTGGGCAAGCAGGTGCTCGCCGCCAATGATGGCTGGGCTTCGTATAACGGAGGGACGACCGGCGGAAGCAGCGCCGCTTCGGCTAATATTTATACGGTAACGAACCGAAGCCAGCTGATTGCCGCTCTGGGAGGCAACAATGCAACCAACGGGTCGAACACGACGCCGAGAATCGTTTATATTAACGGCACGATTAACTTGAATGTGGACGACAACAACAATCCGATGGGTCTGGCTGAATACAGCCAAGGGACGGGGTACGATTTTAACACGTACCTGCAAACCTACGATCCGAACGGGTCCTGGGGCAGAACACAGGTGCCATCCGGTGCCCAAGAGACCGCGCGAGTGAACGCGCAGAAAAATCAAGGGGCGCGCATCAAAATCAATGTAGGCTCCAATGTCACGATTGTCGGCCTAGGCTCGGATGCCAAGCTGGTCGGCGGCAATCTGATACTGACGAACAACAAGAACGTCATTATTCGCAATATCGAATTCCAGGATGCGTACGATTACTTCCCGCAGTGGGATCCGACGGACGGCAGCACCGGAAACTGGAATTCGCAATACGACAACATCTCGCTCTCCGGAGCTACCAACATTTGGATTGATCACAACACGTTTAACGACGGCAGCCATCCGGATGACCCGAATGAAGCTTATTACGGGCGGCACTATCAGCACCATGACGGCCTGGTCGATATTACGAAAAAATCGGACTTGGTGACGCTGTCGTACAATCATTTTAGCGGGCATGACAAAACGTCGCTCATCGGTTCCAGCGATTCCAGCACGACGGACAGCGGATTCCTTCGAGTGACCATTCATCACAACTATTATGACAATATCACACAGCGCGCTCCACGCGTCCGCTACGGTCAGGTGCACGTGTATAACAACTACTACAACGCGCCTTCCGGCCTGTATGGGATCGGGGTAGGAGCAGCCGCTCAAATTTATTCCGAGAGCAATTATTTTGAAAATATCGCGACTCCGGTCACACCGGCCGGCAACCTGGACTCCTACTCGCCGGGCTTCATCAAGGATGTCGGCAGCAATTTCGTCGGCAGCGGCACTCCGGTCTGGAGACCCAATGTCAACTGGACGCCAAGCAGCTTTTACACGTATACGGCAGATTCGGCGGCTGGTGTGAAAAGCACGGTGCTGGCGAATGCAGGCTCCGGCGGCCGAGCCTTGATCGCTCCGGTCGTTCCTGCGGCGCCTAGCGGGTTGACTGCTGCGGCAGGCGATTCGCAAACGCGTTTGAACTGGAATGCGGTGTCTGGGGCCTCGACGTACAACCTGAAGATGGCCACAACGGCCGGCGGACCGTACAGCGTTGTTGCTTCGAATGTGGCAGACACTAGCTATACGCTGACCGGCTTGACGAATGGCACGACGTACTATTTTGTCTTATCGGAAGTCACCGGCGGCGTGGAAAGCGGCGTTTCGAGCGAGGTTAGCGTGGTTCCGGCTCTCCCGGCTCCGTCGGCACCGACGGGACTCGCGGCCACGGCAGGCAATGCGCAGGTCGTGCTGAACTGGACTGCGGTGAGCGGTGCCACCGGCTACAAGGTGAAACGCAGCAGCACCAGCGGCGGGCCGTACACCTTGCTAGCGAGTGTATTTGGTACGGGATACGTCGATACGACTGCGGTGAATGGCACCACCTATTACTACGTGGTAACGGCTCTTAATGTGAGCGCGGAGAGTGCCAGCTCCCAACAGGCGAGCGCTACGCCAGTGGCGATCATCGTACCTGTTACCTCCGTATCCGTCGTAGGGGCGGGAGGCGTGAGCGGCATTACTGTGAAGGGCGGTACCCTGCAGATGCAGGTGGTTGTGCTTCCGGGCAATGCGACGAACAGTTCGGTGACGTGGAACGTGTACGAATCCGACGGCGTTACGCCAACGGATAAAGCGTCGGTCACGGCCGGAGGATTGCTCACCGCACAGAAGGACGGCGTTGTGAAGGTGGTCGCTGCATCTACTGACGGAAGTGCGGTTCAGGGCTCGAAATATGTGGTCCTTAGCGGGCAAAGCGCCGTATCCGGCTCTACGCTCCTGACCACGCTGACCGGACCAAGTACGGTAACGCCCGGAGCGGTGTTCACTACCAGCTTTGGCTTAAATAACGTGACGGGCAGCGTGTATGCGCTGGATTTGACGCTCAGCTTCGGCACGGATGCCATTGATTTCATGTCTATTGACTCGATTCGTCCCGGATTCAGCGTGCTGCAAATCAAGACCGAAGTGCCGGGTCAGCTTCGTGTGATTGCGGCAGGCACGCTCACCGGCAGCGGCGACGTGTTCAGTCTGCACTGGCTTGCAAGATCGGTCGCTCAGCCTCAGACGGCAAGCTTGGTCGTGACTACGGTCACCGCTTCCAATGGAGCCGGTGTTATGTCGGTTGCTCCATCGGCCGAGACGATCCAGGTGGCCGCTGCACCTGCGGACAAATCGTCGCTGCAAGCGCTGATCTCCGTCGCTCAAACGCAGCACGATGCGGCGTTCGAGGGCACAGGCATCGGCCAATACAAGGCGGGCTCGAAGGCGGCGCTGCTCACCGCGATTACGCTCGCGAACAGCGTCCTGAACGACAGCGCTGCGTCCCAAACGGCGATCAACAACGCAGCGAATGCGCTGAATCAAGCGCTGCAAACGTTCAATGCGTCGGTAAATACGGCTCACTCCTCGGGGGACCTCAATGGGGATGGTAAGGTCGACATTTATGACTTGGGCAAGCTGGCCGCGAACTACGGCAAAACGTCTGCCAGCACGGATTGGAATGATTTAAAATACGCAGACTTCAACAACGACGGCAAGCTCGATATTGTTGATTTGGTTGCGATAGCTAAACTGATTATCAATTAGCCTGGTTATCGAGGACTTGATGCAAAGAGGGAGAAGGGGGGCTGTGTATGCTGCCATGGCGTATGCCGTCCTTCTCTCTCTACTACTCCATAGAGCAATGGAAAAGAGGATGAAGCAATGAAGCAAACGATCGGATTTTTGAACCGGGTGCTGTTGATCTGCCTGCTCTGCACCATGGCCTTTCCTGGGAAAAGCGCTACGGTCGCAGCGGCTGCAGCAGAGGCACCGGTTTATGGTCTGACACTTAGCACTCCACAGATGTCCGTCGGCGGTGACGTTGTGGCTTCGGTATATGGTACGAATGTGTCGGACGTGTTTGGCTACGAAGTGGTGGTCGCTTATGACACCGATCGCCTTGCGTTCAAGGGAGCGGGGAGCCTGTTCCCAGGGGCTGCCGCGGGCTTTACGGTTTCCCCGATCTTATCGGGAAACCAAGTCACGATCGCGTTTACCAAAATCGGGCAAGGCAGCGGGGAGAGCGGCAACCTAAGCTTGAACTCACTCACGTTTACGGCTAAGCAGGCTGGAACAGCCGCGATCACGCTGTTGTCGGTGAAGGTAATTAATTCGAAGTCGGAAGCAGCTTTATGGCAGGGCCAGAGCGCCGCTTCGGTGACGATCAGTGACAGCAGCGGAGGGGGAGGCGGAGGAGGCAGCCCGGCCAGCTCCAATGGATCGCCGGTAGCCGACGCTACGAAGCTGGATATGACTACCGATGCCAAAGTAACCCAAGAGAAGACTGAAGGCGGCCAACCGGTCACGAAGGTGGCGGTGGATGGAGACAAGCTCCGTAAAGCACTGGCGGCGGTTGTTGGCCAGTCTGCCTCTGGCATCGTTACACTGGAGGTGCAGAGTGGCGACCCGGTCGTCCGAGTCGAGCTGCCGGTGAGTGCGGTAGCCGATGCGGCGGGCCAGCAGGCGAATGCGATCATCCAGATCAAGCAAGAGAACGTGACCTATCATTTGCCGGTCAGCGTACTTAAGGGCTTATCCCAAAATGGCGTCGTCTCCGTCATTATTGCAAAGGTATCGGGCGAAGCCAGCCAAGCCGTTCTATCGGAAACGCAAAAGGCCGGGTCGCAATCACTGACGAGCCCGATCGATTTCAGCGTCGAGCTGAATGGCCGGTCTGTGACCGATTTTAACGGGGCGTATGTAGACCGCACACTAAGCGTCAGCAGTACGGTAGACCCTAACCAGGTGACGGCGGTTTGGGTCGATGAGAACAACACGCTTCGCTTTATCCCGTCCGTGATTGCCAACAACGGCAGCAGGGCGGTCATTACGATTCACTCGCCGCACAACAGCATTTACACGGTCGTCCAAACGAAGCCTCCGGTCTTTGCCGACCTTCAGCACCATTGGGCTCAAGGGGACGTGGAGCTGCTCGCTCATAAACTGATCGTCAGCGGCGTGAGCGAGAACGCGTTTGCTCCGGATCGTCCGATCACCCGAGCGGAGTTTGCCGCGCTGCTGGTTCGTGCGCTTGGCTTGGAGGAAATGCCGCAGACGGTCTTCACCGACGTACAGGCGTCGGATTGGTTCGCCGGAGCAGTAGGTACCGCGCGGAAAGCGGGACTGGTCAGCGGCTACGAGGATCAATCGTTTAGACCGAACGACCCGATCACGCGGGAGCAAATGGTCACGATGATCGTCCGGGCGCTGAAGGCCGGTGGCCAAGAGGCTCAGGGTAGCGGTGCGAGCCTGAGCGGCTTCAGCGACCGGGCCGAGATTGCGGACTGGGCGCAGGACGCGGCAGCTAAGTCGATCTCTGCCGGCATCGTGCAGGGAACGAGCGGCACGACCTTCTCCGCGAAGCAGCAGGCAACCAGAGCGGAGAGTGCCGTGATGCTGAAGCGGACGCTGCAGGTTTTGAAGTTTATTAACTAAACGAAATGAGCGCGAAGGCATCGTATGAAGAGGGGGAAGAGTGGGGCGAACGTCTCCAGATTGCTGGCGCAAATCAATAAGTAAAAGCTTGAATGAAGGGGCCTGGGGAATGACAGGCTCCTTTTTATGCGATTTTAGCGGAGGAGAGATGAAATTGGCACCTTGTCAGAATGAGCGAGTCGTGAGATAATGTACGCGTGTACATTTGGGAAAAGGTTACATCATGTTGATCATTTACGCTGTAAATTACTCTTTTGCAGAACAACATAGCAGGAGGTGGCAAGCTATCGTCACTCGAAAGGAAGTAGCGGAGCTAGCGGGGGTATCCGAGGCGACGGTTTCGCGCGTATTCAACGGCATTGGCCCGATGAAGGCGGAAACCAAGCAGCGGGTGCTGGAGGCAGCCAAGAAATTAAACTATCATCCCAATGCGATCGCTCAAAGCTTCGCCCGCCGCCGCAGCGGTAATCTGGGCGTCGTGCTTCCTTATGTTCCGAAGGTGCATATCTTCTCGACCTATTATTTTTCGGAAGTGTTAAGCGGCATTGGGGAGCAGGTGAAGCAGTCGGGCTACGATATGCTGCTGATGTTTCGAACGCCAGGTGAAGAAAGCGATTACAGCAATATTTTTCGTTCGCAAAAGGTGGATGCCTGCGTCATTCTAGGCGCGACGGATACGCCGGGGGAACGCTCGGAGCTGCGCAAGCTGGAGGAAGCGGGACAGCCGTTCTGCTTGATCAATCAGCATTTTAGCGGCGAGCACTTTCAAGAGGTGGACGCGGATCACGTGGGAGGCAGCTACAGTGCGGTGAAGCATTTGCTGGATCAGGGGTACCGCCGCATTGGGTTCTTGAACGGCTCGCCGGAGTATTCTAACAGCCGTGACCGGCTCACGGGCTATGCGAAGGCGCTGACGGAAGCCGGGCTGCTGGACGTGCCGCCATCGGATACCGGGGAGATCAACCCGAGCCGGATCCCGCCGCAATGGTATTACGAGGGCAATTACAGCCGCACCAGCGGGTACAAGGCCGCTGCCGACATTTACCGGTACCGGAGCGAGATCGAAGCGGTGTTCGCCTCGAACGACCGGATGGCGATCGGCTTAATGCAGGGGCTGCGGGAGCACGGCCTTACACCTGGCAAGGACATCGCGATCGTCGGCTATGACGATTCCGATGCGGCGCGGGTCACGAATCCACCGCTGACCAGTGTGGCGGTGCCATTTTATGAAATGGGCCGTTTGGCCGCCGAGCGAGTTCTGAATCGAGTCATGGGAGTTAGTCCCTCAGCCCAAGCAAGTGCAGCTGCGGGGCCTCATATACAGCTTAGCACCACACTAATGGTAAGGAAGTCTAGCCGCAGTACTTAAACATTAGCCAGCTTTCGGTAGGGGCTCCAACCGCGAGCTGGTCTCAAAAGGGGAGGCAAAGCCGGATGAAGCAAGTTCGTGTAGGGATGATTGGCTATAAGTTTATGGGTAAGGCGCATAGTCACGCTTACCGCGATGTGCCGATGTTTTTTCCGAAGGTGGCCAGACCGGTCATGAAGGCCATCTGCGGGCGCGATGCGCAAGGGGTTGCGCAAGCTGCGGAGCAGTTCGGCTGGGAAGGTCAATGCACCGACTGGCGGGAGCTGCTGAAGCGCGACGATATCGATGTGATCGATATTAATGCGCCGAGCGACGCGCACAAGGAGATTGCTCTGGCGGCTGCCGCTGCGGGCAAGCATGTGTTCTGCGAGAAGCCGCTGGCGCTGACGCTGGCGGATTCCCGGGAGATGCTGAAGGCCGCGGAAGAAGCCGGCGTGAAGCATATGGTCGGCTTCAACTATCGGTTCGCTCCGGCGGTGCAGCTGGCGAAGAAGCTGATCGAGGAAGGCCGCCTCGGCCAAATTTATCACTTCCGTGCCTGGTTCCTGCAGGACTGGATCGTCGATCCCGATTTCCCGCTCGTCTGGCGCTTGCAGAAGGAAATTGCAGGCTCTGGCTCTCATGGCGACTTAGGCGCGCATTTAATCGATCTGGCGCATTTCCTGGTTGGCGATCTGACTGAGGTGATCGGGATGAGCGACACGTTCATCAAGGAGCGTCCATTGCCGACCTCCATGACAGGGCTCAGCGCCAAGGGCAGCAAGGATGCGCCGAAGGGTGCCGTAACCGTCGATGATGCGACGCTGTTTCTCGCTCGCTTCGCTAGTGGCGCACTGGGCAGCTTCGAGGCCACGCGCTTCGCGCCGGGACATCGCTGCACGAATTCGTTTGAGATCAACGGCAGCAAGGGCAGCGTGAAGTTCGACTTCGAGCGGATGAACGAGCTGCAGGTGTATTTTACGGACGATGCGGACGATGTGCAGGGCTTCCGCCGCGTGCTGGCGACAGATCCTTCGCATGCTTACGCTGAGGCTTGGTGGCCGCCGGGTCATACGATCGGCTACGAGCATACGTTCATCCACGAGATCGTGGAGCTGATGCAGGCGATCGGCGAGGACCGCCAGCCGGTTCCGAACTTTGTGGACGGAGTGAAATGCCAGCAGGTGCTGGAGGCCGTCGAGCTGTCGATTGCGGAGCGCCGCTGGGTGCAGGTCGAAGAGCTGTAAACTTGAACACGGGGAGAGATTAATCGATGAAAAAAGCATTGATCGTATGGGGCGGTTGGCTCGGACATGAGCCGCAGGAAGTTGCCGAAATTTTCCGTCAGGTGCTAACGGCGGATGGCTATGAGGTGGAGGTATCCGACACGCTGGAGTCGTTCAGTGATGTGGAGAAGCTGAAGGCGCTTGATCTAATCGTACCGGTATGGACCATGGGCGAGATTTCCAAGGAATGGGCCAAAAATGTATCCATCGCCGTTCAAAGCGGCGTAGGCCTTGCGGGCTGCCACGGCGGCATGTGCGACTCGTTCCGTAATAATGTGGATTGGCAGTTTATGTGCGGCGGCCAGTGGGTAGCTCATCCGGGCAATGACGGGGTCGAGTACAAAGTTGAAATCAAGAACAGCTCCAGCACGCTGCTGGAAGGCATTGAGGATTTTGATGTGAAAAGCGAGCAGTACTACCTGCACGTCGATCCGGCCGTAGAAGTGCTGGCGACGACGCGGTTCCCGACGGTGGAAGGTCCGCATTCCTTGAATAAAGCGGTGGATATGCCGGTCGTTTGGACAAAGCGCTGGGGCGTAGGTCGCGTCTATTACTGCTCCTTGGGGCATAAGGCAAACATCGTCGAGATGCCGCCAGTGAAGGAAATCATGCGCCGAGGCTTCCACTGGGTTGCGGAAGGCAAGGCGAAAGCCGCAGCCGCAGCCAAGGCTGCAGACGCCGCTTATACCGGCATGGGCGACAGCCGTTAATTTCTCATTTTAACCAATTGGAGAGGAACTTGAACTCATGAAAAAGATCAGAGTAGGGATTGTCGGCTGCGGCAAAATCAGCGCCATCTATTTCAAAAATCTAAACAGCTTCCCGGCCATTGAGGTAGCGGCTTGCGCCGATCTGGACCTGACTCGTGCGGCAGCTAGCGCGGAAGAGCATGGCGTGCCTAAGGCTTGCTCCGTTCCCGAGCTGCTTGCGGATCCTGACATTGACATCGTCCTCAATCTGACGATTCCAGCCGCCCATGCAAGCGTTTGCTTGCAAGCGATTGAAGCCGGCAAGCACGTCTATGTGGAGAAGCCGCTGGCGGTGACACGCGAGGAGGGTCAGGCGATTCTGGCCGCAGCCCGCGAGCGTGGGGTGCTGGTCGGCAGCGCGCCGGATACGTTCCTGGGCGGCGGCATTCAAACCTGCATCAAGCTGATCGAAGACGGCTGGATCGGAACGCCGGTCGCCGCAACCGCCTTTATGATGGGCCGGGGGCATGAGCACTGGCATCCGGATCCGGAGTTTTATTATGCCAAAGGCGGCGGTCCGATGTTCGACATGGGGCCGTACTATTTGACCGCGCTGGTCGCAATCCTGGGGCCGATCAAGCGGATCACCGGCTCGACCAAGGTGACCTTCCCTGAGCGGACGATCACAAGCGAGAAGAAATTCGGCCAAACCATTCAAGTAGATACCCCGACGCATGTGGCCGGCATCATGGACTTCCATAACGGAGCGATCGGGACGATCATCACTTCGTTTGACATTTTCGGCGGCGCACAGCTTCCGCGTATCGAGGTTTACGGCAGTCTCGGAACGTTAAGCGTCCCAGATCCGAACACATTCGGCGGCCCGGTGCTGTTGAAACGTCATGATTCGAAAGAATGGAAGGAAATCCCACTGACCCATGGCTATGCCGAGAACAGCCGTGGCTTGGGCGTGCTGGATATGGCGTATGCGATCCGGAATGAGCGCATCAACCGGGCGAATGGAGAGCTCGCGTATCACGTGCTGGAGGCGATGCATGCGTTCCACGATTCGTCGGACGAAGGCCGCCACTATGTCATGAAGAGCAGCTGCGAACGACCGGCGCCATTCCCGCAAGGATTGGTTCGAGGCGTATTGGACTAATCGAATTCATTATTCATAATGTAGGAGAGCGCGGAAGACGGCTGCACGTCTTCCGCGTTTTTTTTGCTGCATAAAAAAAGGCCTGTCCCAAGTACTGAACACCTTGGGAGCAGGCTTCTGGAATGCTTCGCTGAATCAAGCCAAATGTTCTTTGAGCGTGGAGACCATTTGATTTTGAAGGCCGGCCTCGCTGTTTTTCCAAATGATTTCGAACAGGACGCCTAAGCCGGGCAGCACCCGTTCTTCTCCATCGATGGAATCCTGAATTACACCTTGGAGCTCCTCATTGTCTTTATCCTGCATACGCTGGATGATGGCTTGTCTTAAGTTTAAATTCATCGAAGGTTCCTCGCTTCTTATCAATTCTGCTTGCTTGGGGCGCTATAGCACACTCCCCTTAATATGCTCCGAGGGGCGATTTTTCATGCTTATTTTTGGTACCTGGAGGAGGATTTGTTATAATGAGGGGGAAACGCGTTAACGGGATAAGGAGAACCAACGATACATGGAAAAGCAGGGCAGAGGAACGATGGATTCGAATTTTATTAGCTCGGTACACAATGAGCGGGTCAAGCAGTGGACGCAGCTGCTCGACCGCAAAGGACGGGACAAGCAAGGACGCTTCCTGATCGAGGGCGTGCATCTCGTGCAGGAGGCGCTCGGATCGGACATTCCGCCGGACGTGCTCGTCTTTTCGGCGGAGCGCCGTGACGCGGTCGCGGGCTTGCTGCGGGAGGCGGAGACGCGCGGGCTGGAATGCGTGGCGGTGACGGAGGCGGTGCTGGCCAAGTGCACCGACACGGAGACGCCGCAGCCGGTGTTCGCGGTGGTGCCCAAGCTGCCTTGGCGGGCGGCGGATCTGCTTGCGGCGAGCGAGAAGGCCGGGCTGGTCGCCGTCATCGACGGCATCCAGGACCCGGGCAACCTCGGCACGATCATCCGCAGCGCCGATGCGGTAGGGGCGTCCGGCGTGCTGCTCGGCAAGGGCACCGTCGATTTGTACAATCCGAAGACGGTGCGCTCGACGATGGGGTCGCTGTTTCATTTGCCCATTGTGCAGGGCGACTTGACCGAGTGGCTGCCCCAAGCCGCGGAACGCGGGGTACGGATCGTCTCGACGCGACTGGAGAATGCGGTGAGCATCTACGCGTACGATTTCCGCCAGCCGACGTGGTTTGTGATCGGCAACGAGGGGCAAGGCGTCTCTGCTGCCGTACAGGCGCTGGCCGGAGATCATGTTCAGATCCCGATGCAGGGCCGGGCGGAATCGCTCAATGCTGCGATGGCCGCCACCATTGTGCTGTTCGAGGCGATGCGGCAACGGGGCTAAATTGTAACTTAGATTTCGAAGAAGAATCATTCCCGATGAGTCAACCACCTTGATTATCGGGATTTTTTATTCGCACCCAACTCCCCAGCCTAGCGTCTATATTGGTTTCTGCAATGGAAGCTCTCAAACTCATTTAAGCCTTGTAATTGGGACATGAAAAGTAATGATGAGAAACAAAGAAAATGTTAATGAGATTAAATATGCTAACAAAGGTCTTGATTCGTGAATCAGTAAAGTTGAAAACATGATGGAGTCAAACAGAACGCTCACCATATATTCCAGTTGTGATCGTAGCTAAACCATTTTAACCAAACAAGTAACCCTTCAAAAGAGATATAAATAGTAACAAAAAGAAAGATCCATACTATCCTTCTTTTAACGCCATTAGGCTTGTTAGACAAGAACAACAAAACAGTTGGAGGAAAAACAGTGAGATCAAAAAAAATATCCGTCACGGTATCATTAGGCAATAAAAATGAAGGATTAAATCTCCATAATGTATAGTCGTAACAAATAAATTCATAGAAATAAAAAAAGAATGGTATGTAAGTATTTTTTCCAATTTCTCCAATCGCTCCAACGTAAAGAAGCGAATACCCAAGCAATTGAGTTGAAAATGATCATAAAATCCCTCTTTGCTTCACGAGCAATCTCTTCACTCAATAGCTAACCCTTCTAAATCCTCGATGTGAATCCGCACATTCGCTTTCCGAACAACGATATTTCCGTTTTCCAAAATAAATGCGATCTGGTCACCCTCGTTCAGATTAAGCATATCCCGAATCCGTTTTGGAACAGTAATTTGTCCTTTCGAACTGATTGTCGATAGTTTCATGATGATTTCCCCTTCCCAGCTGATCTTTACTGCTTATGTTCAAAATGCTAGCGGTCAATGCTTCCATTGCCAGCTAGCTGGCCGGACCTTTCAGGCCGCTGAGCGTGGACAGGACTAGCGCGGCGACGGTGGACTACACCGAGGTACCGAAGCTGCTGATTACGGAACTGGCTCCCGCTCTCCGTTTGCGGGGGGGCGGTTGCTTTCTTAATATGTTCTTACGCAAAAAAGAGCTTGCTTTGCATTCTGGGTATGTGTTATATTACTTTTCGCTGTCACGAACGGTGGCGGTGAGATGTGAAAAGTGGTCGAAATGGATTGAAAAAAACCACTTGCACTCGAGTGAATGAATATGGTATATTGTCACTCCGGCCGTTGAACGGCAGGGATGCAGCGGAACTTAAGAGAGTAATCTTGATCTGAATCAAGCGGAATTGTCCCTCGAATTGGAAAAAAGAAAAGCTTGCAAAGCTCCTAAGCAATATGATATATTGTCACTCCGGCCGCTGAAGAGCGGTGAGGAAATAAATTGCCCTTTGAAAACTGAACATCGAGTGAGTGCAATAAATAAGAGAATGCAAATTCTCGCCAGTAGTAAATTTTTGAGCACAATCAGCTTTTCTTTAATGGAGAGTTTGATCCTGGCTCAGGACGAACGCTGGCGGCGTGCCTAATACATGCAAGTCGAGCGAGGGTCTTCGGACCCTAGCGGCGGACGGGTGAGTAACACGTAGGCAACCTGCC
>NZ_VNJI01000057.1 GCF_007786445.1 Paenibacillus cremeus
TTATTCGCTTTTATAACGAGGAAAGAGCACAAAGAAAACTAAACAAGCTGACGCCGGTTGAATACCGACGCCAGCTTGCAGCTTAGGGCTTTTTTCAATGTCCATTAAATGGGGTCTTGACCAATTGAGGGCAGGTGGACTTTTTTTGGTGTTTCGGCGAGCACTTTCGGTGCAAGCTCCCGTTTGTGCTATAATTTACGGATGATGAAAGGATAGCTGGAGGACGACAAGATGAAAATTTTTGTACTCATCGCCCTACGCGAGGAGCAAATGGAAAATGTGTTTGTAACGGCGGACGAGGAGCTAGCGCTGTCCAAGACCACCGCTGACTTTGAGGATTGCGACGCCTTGTTCGTGGAAGTTTGGGAAGACGGCGAAAAAACGGACGATTACCGGCTCCAGTAGCAACTGCTGCTAAGACAAGAAAAAATCCAACCGACCATCGAATGGATGGAACGGTTGGATTTTTTTTCGTTTAATTCGAACCTGCGATCAAGCTTCCCGAATCCGTACCCATGGAGGATGTTGATGCCTCCGATGCCTGCGTCTGCGCCGGGTTGAACTGGTTCTCGCTTTTGGCAATGACGACGGTAGCCACGCTGTTCCCGATCAGATTGGTAATCGCACGCGCTTCGGACATAAAGCGGTCTACGCCGAGCAGCAGCGCCATGCCTTCAACGGGAATCACGTTACCCGGAATGGCCGCCAAGGTTGCAGCAAGTGTGATGAAGCCGGAGCCCGTTACGCCAGCCGCCCCTTTGGAGGTAAGCATCAGAACGCCGAGCAGCGTCAAGATTTGCACAAGCGTTAATTCAATGCCATAAGCTTGAGCGATGAATAATGCTGCCATCGATAGATAGATGGACGTACCGTCCAGGTTAAAGGAATAGCCTGTCGGCACTACTAGACCGACAACCGATTTGGAGCAGCCGTACTTCTCCAAACGCTCCATCAGCCGCGGCAGCGCGGACTCGGAGGAGGAGGTACCCAGCACGAGCAAAATCTCTTCTTTAATGAACTTAAGCAAGTTGAAAATGCTGAAGCCGTAAAACCGGGCAACGGTCCCAAGAATAAGCACGACAAAGAGGATCATGGTGATATAGACGGACCCCATCATCTTTCCTAACGAGAAGAGCGAGGCAATCCCGAAATTCCCGATGGTGTAGGCCATGGCACCGCCCGCAGCGAACGGTGAGAACCGCATAATCAAGGCCACGAGCCGGAAGAAAATCTCGTTTAATTTTTCAAAAAACACGGTCACCGGTTTGGCCTTCTCGCCCAGACCCGCCATAGACAAACCGAATAACACGGAGAAGAACAGCACCGGCAGCATTTCACCCTTCGCAAGGGCACCGACAACACTATCGGGGATAATGCTCATCAAGAAATCCACAAACCCATGAGGCGTTTCTGCCGCTTGCTTCGCATATTTGGCGACATCGGCCGCTTTGGCCCCCACTTTGCTGATATCCATCCCGGAGCCCGGGGAGATCACGTACATGACCGCAATACCGATTGCCATAGCGAAGGTCGTGATGATTTCAAAATACAGCAGCGCCTTGCCGCCGATCCGGCCGATCTTTTTCATATCACCCATATTGGCGAAGCCGATGACAATGGTGAAGAAGACAATCGGGGCGATTATCATTTTGATCAGCTTGACGAAAATATCGCCGAGCACCTTAAGCTGCACACCGAAAGCCGGGAAAAACTGTCCGATCAAAATCCCGATAACAATAGCGATAAGTACCTGAACAGTAAGGTTTTTCAGATTGATTCGCATCGAAGCTCCTCTTTTCTTTGGTTAGTATTGGTTCACTGGCTGTTTCGAGGCTGTCGGCTGCGGCTTGCGGGCTACACCGGAGTCATAAGCGGCTTGAATGACTGCTTCACGGACGCGTTCTACCACATTAGCATTAAACACACTTGGTATAATATAGTACTCGTTCAACTCTTCTTCACTGACTACGGAGGCTATGGCTTTGGCTGCGGCAAGCTTCATTTCTTCGGTCACTCGGGAAGCCCGGCAGTCCAGCACACCGCGGAAAATCCCCGGGAAGCACAGCACGTTGTTGATTTGATTCGGATAATCCGAGCGTCCGGTAGCCATCACACGTACATATGGCTCCGCTTCTTCCGGCAAAATCTCCGGTGTCGGATTCGCCATGGCAAAGACGATCGGATCCGCGGCCATCTTCTTGATATCTTCCACCTTAAGCACACCCGGCCCGGATACGCCGATAAATACGTCTGCACCGCGAATGACCTCCGACAAGGAGCCGGTCAGCCGGTCCGGGTTCGTATGGTCGGCATACCACTGCCAAGCCGGGTTCGAATAGACTTCCCCGCGGACAATGGCGCCGGCTCGGTCTACACCGATAATGTTGCGGACACCTGCGGCCATTAGCATTTTAGAGCAGGCAATGCCCGCGGCGCCGATCCCGCATACGACCACTTTGCAATCGGAAAGCTGCTTGCCGACGATCTTTACCGCATTCAGCAATCCCGCGAGCAGAACGACGGCCGTACCATGCTGATCATCGTGAAATACGGGAATATCCAGCTCCTCAATCAGACGCTGCTCAATTTCAAAGCACCTAGGGGATGAGATGTCTTCGAGATTGATCCCCCCAAACGAAGGTGCAATCGCTTTCACGATAGCGATAATTTCTTCCGTATCTTGCGTGTTGAGACAAATAGGAAACGCATCTACTCCGGCAAATTGCTTAAATAAGACGGCTTTTCCTTCCATCACAGGCATCGCGGCCTCCGGGCCGATGTTGCCCAGACCGAGCACCGCGGAGCCATCGGATACCACGGCGATCGTATTGCGCTTAATCGTGAGCGAATGGGCGCGGTCAGGCTTCTCGTGAATCGCCATACAAATGCGGGCTACGCCGGGGGTGTATACGCGCGAGAGGTCGTCACGATTTTTGATCGGCGTTTTGGGTGTCGTTTCGAGCTTGCCGCCGATATGAAGCAAAAACGTTTGATCGGACACATGAATGACCTTGACGCCGGGAATGGCATTGACGGCTTGCACGATAAGCTCCACATGCTTTTGGTCAAATACGTTCACGGTGATGTCCCGTATGGTCGTCGTTTTATCCGACCGGTTAACGTCGATGGCGACAATATCTCCTCCGCTGTCCCCAATGGCGGTTGCGATGGAGCCGAAGACGGCAATCTCTTTATTGAGCTCTAGTCGAAGAATAATGCTAGTATGGGCACCTGATGGGATAGACATGGTCGCTACACTTCCTTTGTTCTCTTTGGTCGTTTTGATGATACCGCTTTCAACTTAAAAATGAAATCATATGGCCATAATGGTTATTTTGGTCTTTTTGGTCACAAAAAAGGACCGCATGTTGGGAGATCAACGCGATCCATCGGAGCGAAGGCAGAGCACATATTTATTGACGGGACGGCCGACACCATACTGGAGATCCAGCCGCACTTGGCCGCTTTTCTCCAGGTAATCCAAGTACCGCCTTGCGGTGACCCGGGCAATACCGACCCCCTCCGCCACTTCTTCCGCCGAAAGCGGGGCCGTATGACCGTTTAAAAATTGCAGGATTTGCTTTAGCGTCACCGCATGCAGCCCTTTAGGGAGCTCTGACGGGATTAGGACTTCCGTAAGGCTCTCCCCCGAATCGACGGCCGATGTTCGTCCGAACAGCATCCGGTCCACATCGGTTTGCGTGGCCGTTCGGTCGTTCGCCAGCGTTTCTTTCATCTGTCTATAGTGCGTCAGCGATTGTTTAACCCGGTCGAATTTAAAGGGCTTCATAATAAAGTCGATGGCTCCGTTTTGCAGCATCCGCTCGATCGTCCGCATATCATTGGCCGCGCTGATGACCATGACATCCACAGGAAGCTGTTCCCCGCGAATCCTTTTCAGTGTTTCCATACCGTCCTGTACGGGCATGAAAATATCCAGGATCACCAGGTCCGGCTTCCGCTGTCGAATCAGCTCGATGCCTTCGGCACCGCTGGATGCCACCCCGAGCACCTGAAAGCCCTCCACACGTTCGACAAACTGCCGGTTCACCTCTTGAACCATAGGGTCGTCTTCGATTAACAATACTTGATACTCTTTCATCGGATGGTGATTCCTCGCTTTATTCCCTGATTTATGTCATAGGAAAGGTGATGGTAACGGATGTGCCCTCTCCGGGTGTGGAATCGATCTGAACAGAGCCCGCTCCCTTCTCCACGATCCCGGCGACCAAATGAAGCCCGATCCCATGCCCTTCCCCTTCCTTCGTCGTGAATCCGCGCTCGAACATCCGCGCTTGGACCGATTCGTTCATTCCACCGCCGTTATCCTCGACCAGAATGGATAGGACGTCTTCATCCTGCTCAATGCTGATAAATACTTGTTTCTTGGATCCCGCCTGCTGCTGCAGGGCATCGAAGGCATTTTCGAGCAGATTGCCGAGCAAAATGACCAAATCGTGATGATCCAGCCGCAACGGGAAGCGGTCCAGCCGACTTTGACGGTCGATCGTCACCTGAATGCCGAGCTCCTGACCGCGGCTGATTTTGCCGATTAAGAGGCCGGTCAGGCTCTCGTTCTTGAACCGCTCGGTCAGAAACCGGGTCAGCTCCTCCTTCTGCTCGGTAATTTCAAACAAATACTCGAGCGCCTTCTCATTATTCCCGAGCTGAATTAGGCCGCCTATGGTATGCAGCTTGTTCATGTATTCATGATTCTGAACACGAAGCGCATCCACGAAGGCGCGAACGCCGGTCAGCTCTTCCGCCATTCGCTTCACCTCTGTCCGGTCCTGAAAAATGGCCACCGCCCCCACCTTTTGCCCGTTCACCGTGATCGGCACCCGGTTGCTCATGATGTCGGTCCCTTGCACCGTCAGCTCTTGATTGTAAATCGGGCGGTTCAAATCCAGAATTTCCGGCAGCCGGGTGTCGGGGACCACCTCTCGAATCGGCCTGCCGATGACTTCGCCGGCAATGCTCAGCATTTGCTTCGCCCTCTCATTAAAGATGGTGATCCGCTCCTCCTTATCGATGGCAATGACGCCCTCATGCATCGCATGGAAGGTCGCCGTCCGTTCGACGAGCAGACGGGCGATTTCGTGCGGCTCCAGCTCGAACATCTGCTGCTTGATATGCTGGGCGAGCTTCCATGAGCCCCAAAGCCCGAACAACAGCGAGAGCAGCAGCACCACATAGGCTTGACCGCTCAGGTCCAGCAGCACCTGCCCCACCGTCGGCAGGATGCGGCCGACGAGCGCCACGCCGACCTGCACATGGTCGGCGTTCATGATCGGCACGAACGCGCGCAGCGCCGTGCCCAGCTCTCCCTTTGCCTTGGACACGTACGTGTGCTCGGCAAAGGCGGCCCCTTCATCGGCACCGCTGGAGACGGTGCCGATCTTACTTTGAATCGGGTGCGACAGCCTCACCCGATTCATGTCCATCACAACGACGTAGGTCACGTCGTTGATGATGCGGATGCGCTCGGCGGCCGGCTGGACGCCTTCGCGCATCTCGGGTCTGGCGATGCCGGCGGCAACCTCCGGCATCTGCGCCACCGTTTGGGCGGTGACGACCAGACGCCGCCCGAGCTCTTCCTCCTTTAGGCGGACGATGCCGCCCAGGAGAATGGTTCCGCCGATACACAGGGAGAAAAGGACGATGCCGAACGAGAGGAGCGCGATTTTCCAATTAATTTTCAAACGCTGCAGCATGGACCCTCCCTCTCCTTTACCTCGTAGCATCGCTTCGTTCTTGTCCGTCGGTCTTCTTTCTACTTTACCTCAATTGGGATGAAAATAAAAAACGGCGACGGCACGACGGCCAATGGGTGCCCGGAGGTTGAATGGTTACTCGGAGGGATGACGGAGTGTTTTTTCAATGTTTTCATGTATACTAATCCAATGATGCATGTGATCTTACGGAGAGGAGGAAGCTATAGTATGCGGCCATTTGTAGGTACGGTGGTGTTCGTTTTGCTGGGTCTAGCTGCGGCGGCGGCCATCGGGTTTTATCCTGCGTTTGTTTCCGCCCCGGTTGTAATCGATGACGAACAGACTGGATTTGACAAAGAGCTGGTCATTAAATTCAGTCATGTCGTGGCTGAAAATACGCCTAAAGGCTTAGCGGCTCAGGAGTTTGCCCGACTCGTGAAGGAGAAGACGAACAACCAGGTCAAGGTGGAGGTCTTTCCGAATGGCGTGTTATATAACGAGCCGGATGAGGTCGAAGCGCTGATGCACGGCAAAGTTCAGATGATCGCCCCGTCATTTTCCAATATTTCCGAGCAGGTTCCGGCGTGGCAGGTCTTTGACTTGCCCTATGCGTTTCTTTCGAACGAGGCGGTGCAGGAAGCATTCAACGGAGAGATCGGCCGGATGCTGTATCAGAAGCTGGAGAGTAAAAATATGGTCGGCCTCGCCTACTGGGGCAATGGCTTCAAACAAATGACCTCCAATCGCGGGCCGCTGATTCATCCGTCCGATTTTAAAGGCCAACGCTTCCGCATTCTGCCGAGCCAAGTCATCGAAGCGCAGTTCCGTCAGTTTGATGCCAAAACGACCGCCATTCCGTTCAATGACGTGTATCGCGGCTTCGAATCGGGGATTGCGGACGGGGGAGAAAATACGATCTCCAATATTTACACAAAACGCTTTTATCAGGTACAAAAATTTATGACCCTCAGCAATCACGGCTATCTCGGCTACGGCGTTTTGATGAACAAGGATTACTGGGATCATCTTCCAGATGTATTGAAGCAGCAGATTCGAGCGGCTCTCGAGGAGACCTCTCGATGGGCAAATCAAAATGCCGTGCAAATGAATGAGCAGCAGCTGGAAGAGATCCGACAGCGCTCCACGATTCAAATTCACGTGCAGACCAGCAGCGAGCGCGCGGAATGGATGGAGGCTCTGAACCCGATTTACTCCCAGTTCCAACGCATCATTGGAAAAGAGCTGATCGATCGAATCCGCGAGCTGCAGAAGAAGTACGGGGGCTAAAAGAGCAGCGGTTCACGGGGTGGATTGGAGCGTGTGCGGGAAATCCTCTCCCATACATGCCCCATCGCCAAAGCGCTTACCGGCTCACGCGCCAGCCGCCGTCCCGACTGAGCTCCAGCTTCAGCGGGGTCGACTGCCCGCTAGCCGCAGGGTGAAGCGTCACCTTCACCGTCCCGTCCGGCTGGATATCGGTGAAGATCCCTTTGCTCTCTTCGCCGGGCCGGACAAGGAGCGAATGGTAATTCGCTTTGCCGCTCACCGCCACTCCGGAGACGGCCGCATCGTGCGGCACGATCACGGAGACGAACGTCTCCTCGCGCCCCGACTGCAGCTCCGCCTTCGCATAAGCGGCATACGCCTGGTCATGCCACAGCTTCGGCTGAAACTGAACGCCGTACTGGCAGCCCCGCTGCGGATGGAAGTACACCATCAGCTTCTTGCCCTGCTGCGCATCTGCGGTCGCATCAAACCAGTTCAGCCCTTGCTCTTCCGGCCGTCCGATCTGCCATACCGGGCCGCCCGCCATTCCGTCGGCTTCGGCTCCCGGCCTAAACCGATCCACCACAAGCAAGAAGCCTTCCTCGGTCAGCAGCGTCTGGCGCGTCCACTTCGAATCGTACGTATACACGCCCTCATACATCATCGAGCCAAAGCTGTCCTCGCCCTGCCGCTCCGAGACTGCTTCCTTCAACACACCGCCCTGCTGCCGGTCCGGATAAAAGCTGCGGCACGTCAACCCGTTCACGAATATCCGAATCGGCGTTCGCAGGAATTCCCGCACATCGCTGACGTATAAATAATCGAACCCGACGCGCTGGTACTCCTCCGTCAAATGCACCGGCTCCTGAAGCCCCATCCACGTCAAGTCCAACCGTCCCGGCCCTGAAATGACTCTCAATGCAGGCTCACCCATTCGCTCATCCGTTACGAGAGACACCATCTGACGAACCTCCTCGCGAGTCAACACACGCTTCTCATCGGCCGTTCCCTTTTTTCCATCCTCGTAAAAGGTCACTTCCAAATCGTCCGCGAACGTCTCCAGATTGACAAGCGACAGCTTTCCCTTCGGCCCTCCCAAGTGGATATCCTTGATCAGCAGCTCCACCGGTCCGTCGGACGGCGCCACCTCGCGGAAATCCCGGTACCAAGCGATGCTCCGCGGAAACTTCGCCTCTCCCCCGCGCGGGAACGTATTAATCGAGATCGTGATGCTGCGAACCGTCAGCTGCTCATTTTTCCCGGCCATCCCTTCGGGATTAATGAGGAACACGCCATGCGGACTCTCCTGATCCACATAAAAATGCGGCAGCGGCAGCATCGTCTCATCCCCGCTGACCGGCTCTCCGGCATGCTTGAACGACTCGGGCGTTGTGTACAGCTGCTTGAACCTTTCCGACGGCATATAGTCGCTCAAGAGGCGTAGATTCGAGGACGCTTGGTACCAATGGTTCGACCGAAGCCCCTTCGTATAGCAAAAAGGAAACTCCGACGTCGCATCATCCACCACGAATGTGTTGCTCTGCCCCGCCCACTTGTGCCAGCCGGAGCGCTTCAGGTACATCACTCCATCGACCTCGTAATGGTACAGGTCGCCACGGTTGTCCTCATGCGCATGATGATGCGTCTCCATCCGGTCGTTCAAGTAGAAGGCGGCATACGGCTTGCCGAACAATTCACGGGATGCGTTCAAAATAAGCCGATCGGCAATCCGGTAGGTCTGCGGGTACATGTATTGCACGCCGCCCGCTGCCGGAGGCCGCACTGGCTTAACATCACCGACGTCCGCGAACTTCGCTTCCAGCGTCGAGGCGACGTGATCTGCCGGCAATCGGCCCCCCTTGGCGTTGTAGTACCCGCCGTACTCCCCGGCCGTCAATGCCTGCTTGGCTGCCCACAGATAAGCGCCGTCGCCCGTCAGCTCCGCCATTAGTGTAAGCGCATCCACATAGGCCGACTGATTCCCGCCATCGCCCGGCTGTATCGCCAATCCTGACGGGCTGATGTGATCGAGATAGCGCCGATACGCCGCTTGCGACTTCTCACTCTGCAGTTCTGCATCCTTACCCAGCGCGAGGCCCAGCTCGATGACCGGCTTGATGTTGTGCGCCACATACCCCGGCTCGTAGCAATCGCCCGGCTCATACCAGTCGCTCCATACGCCTTCGGCATACGCAGACCATGCCTCCGCTTCCGGCAGCTCCGGAAAAAGCCTCGAGGCATGCGCATGCCCGAGCGCAAATAAAAACGACCGGTTATTCGCTGCCCGCTCCGCCGGCTTCAATATATCTTGAGCCATAGCCGCCGCCATCCTGCGGAGCGATGCATCGACAAGCCCCAGCTGACGAACCTGAGCCAGCAGCTGAAAGTAGTACCCTTGCGAGAAAAAGCAGCTTTGCAGCGTCTGCCGAATCGAGGCTCCTGAATGAGCAGCGGAATGCAGACGATCCGGGTGCTCCTCTAGCTCGCTCGCTTCTCGAGCCTCGGCCCATGCTTCCGTCAGCAGCTTTAACCGGAGCAGCGCAAGCTGCGGACCGTGCTCCGCGTCCTCTTTTAGCTCTTTCATCGCTTCCCCCAAAAAGCGGCGTACCTCCATCGTCGGCTTCAGCTCTGCGCGTATGCGCATCATCGTCTCGCTTGTCAGCATCCGTGACTCCCCCTCTTTCATTCCAGCAAGCAGCAGAAGAGAGTCATTCCGCTTGGCAGATTGACCCTCTGTTTGTTCATAGAAGGACAATCCGCCCATCGCAGAATGACTCTACTTATCATCTCGCTATACGCTTTTACTTTTGCTTGAGCTGCGGCATCTTCTTATTGATTTCCTCGTCCGCCTCACGCAGCGCGGTATTGACGTCCTTTTTCCCGGCTACGAAGTCAGCGACCTTGTCGTTAAAAATTTTGCGGACATCCGCGTTCCCGGAGAACGGTGATGAAACCATGTAAGGCGCCGGCTTTCCTTTAAATATACTCTGCACATTTTTGCCTTTCAAGAACGGCATATCCGCCCCGAACGCGTCGCGAATTTCTTTGCTGTTTAGCGCAGGAAAATAGCCGAACTTCTTGGCGGCAATGCCCTGAACTTCATCCGAGGTCAGCACGGAGATGACCTTCATCGCTGCCTCTTGGTTTTTGCTGGTTTTGGTGACGCCAAAAACCAGCGTTTGTCCTCCACCGTTGACTCCATCCAGTCCGCGATGACTAGGCGCTTGTGCCATATCCCAGTTGAAGCCGTTTTTTGTGGCGTCTGGCATGGAGCTCATCACGTTGGAGATGACCATTGCGGTATTCTTATCCTTAATGAACGCGTTCACCACGTCGGCAAACGCAGTCCCTTTTGGATCGTTGCCCGGAATCGTCAGCAAATCCTTGTACTGCGTCACAATATTTTTCCATGCATCGGTATTCACCGTGGACGCGTCGGTTTTGTTATCGAGCAGATCGATCGGCAGTCCGGCCTTCATGGCGAACAAGCTTTGCGGGTGCATCCCCTTGTATTGGAAGCCGGCGTCAGACTTCGTCACCTGCTTCGCCAGGTTGATAACTTCATCCCAATACATGCCGTCTTTCGGGTACGGCACACCGAATTTATCGAAGATGTCCTTGTTATAGAACATGACGCTGTACACCATGTTGAACGGCAGCGAGATCAGCTGGTCCCCGACCTTGCTTCGCTCCAGCTGCGCAGGGTCGAATTTGGCCAGGTCGATATTCTGCTTTTTAATGAGGGCCGATTGATCCTGCGTCAAGCCGAGAGTGACAAACTGATTCTGCGCGTCATTCGTCACGGAGTAAATGTCCGGGAATTGGCCGCTCGCCACCAGCTCATCCGGATTCGTCCCTTTGCCGCGTACGACCTGCTCTAGTGTGATGTAGGGGTATTTCTTTTTCACCGGTTCTACGAATAATTGCTGCCACTGCTCGTCGGAAAACGCGCCCCACTGATAAATTTTGATCGTGACCGGCTTCGTATCTTCTTGAGCAGCCGGAGCCGCGGCTGGCGATGCAGCGGGTGCAGCCGCAGGCGCTACCTCCGTTTTTCCTGCACAAGCGGTAAGCAGTGCCATCGCCGCAAGCGTGGACGCAATCACGGTTAATTTCGTTCTTTTCATCGCAAACCCTCCCATAGATGATTTTTATCGAGTTAAAGCAGCCGTCTGAATCATCTCCGACAGCAAAATCAACGTCAGACCTTGTCCATAAAGCGTCGGAATGACCGGTATCGTGTTATAGTCTTCGATTGTATTTTTTATCGGCGTGCCGCCGGAAACGCTTTGCACCAATCCGCTCTCATCCACCTGGCCGATCACTGCACTGCAGGTCGAAGCCGTGTGGTCCAAATAGGAAGGATCCAGCAAACCGAGCCGCACCGAGCACATAATCCCGGCAGCGATACCGGCGCTTCCCGAGGTTTCTTGGTAAAACTCCGGCCGGTCCATCACCGTATGCCACAAGCCGTTCGCTGCCCGGTAAGTGAGGAGGCCGTCCACCAATGCGCGGTATTGATCCACCAAGTGTGTAGGAACCTGAACCAGACCTTTTAGTTCCTTCACAATCAGCGGGAACCCGATGACCACCCATGCGTTAGCGCGAGTCCATTTGGCCGCCGACATGTGATCGCCCGCTTTGCAGTTCCAGCCATGGAACAGTACGCCGGTTGTCTCGTCTTGAAGCAGCTTGAAGTGAAGCTCCGTTTGCAGCAGCGCTTCTTCCGCATAGTCTTTTCGACCGGTGACTGCAGCCAGCCTCGCCAGGAACAGCACCGCCATAAAAATCGTGTCCGCCCATACCTGCTCGGGGAAGCTCGCTTTTTCCGTGACGGTGTGCTCCAGTGCGCCTTCTCTCGTTCGCGGGGCCTCCCTCAGCATCCAATCGCCAATTTTGACCGCTTCATCCAAATAGAACAGATTGTTCGTCCTGCGGTACAGCTCAGGGAACAGCGCATACGGCGCCATGGAGTTGACGACCTTCGCTTCGGCCGCTTTCTCTTTGTTCTTCTCCACCCACTGCTCTAGGAATTCCATTACCTTTGGGTCACCCGACGCTTCAAAATAATGCAAAATCGAAATGACCCCAACCCCCGGCGTCCAATCCCACTTATGAATATCCATGCCCCAAGCTTCCGAATCGGAAGTTGTCATGTAACGGTATACCTTTTGTAAAGTGTCCTGTACCTGCACCAAGCCGCATTCTCCCCATTCGTATGAATTAATAATAAAAGTAAGCGATTGCAAAAGCTATAGTTTTATTATAAATCGCTCCATCCACTGCTTCTCTAAGAGCATTGTGCAAAAATATCAGAATCTTGCTGTTGACGTCACTGACAATGCTGGCTTGGGAATTTTTAACATGGGTCTTGATGAAAAATTATAACAGGATTGTTTTTTTCGCGGCAAGGGAGTACAGTAAAATGAAAGCGCTGTAGAAAGTGGTGAAAAGCATGCAGGCACAGGCAGTTCCCATCAGACGAACCGATGAATTTGTAAACAATCAGCTCCAAGACTTGCCGCTCTCGATGAAATATAAGGAAACCGAGATGCATTTTTATATGGATTTTCATTCGCATCAGGGGTATGAGATTTATTTTTTCGAGGAGGGCAGCGGCTATTTTCTGATTGAAGACCAGATTTATCCGCTGGAGGGGAAGGACCTGATTCTGATCAGCCAGAACGAGTCGCACAAAAGCTCCCCCAAGCTGGACGGTCCGAGTACGCGAAGTGTGCTTCATTTTTTGCCGGAGCTGCTCGATGAACCCTCGCGTGACGCTTTACTTGAAATCTTCCGCCATGGGCTGGACCGCCGCCATCTCCGCCTGGATGCTGAGCAGCTAAACCGCTACTACTATTTGCTTGATCGGCTGCATGAGGAATACACCGCGCGGTCCGGCGATCAGATAATGGCCATCCGCATTTATATGAGCGAGCTGCTGCTGCTGCTTCGCCGCTACATCCAGAACGAATCCGCCCACGGCAAAGAGCCCGCCGACAGGCGCTCCATCAATCCGAAGGTCGAACAGGCCGTCAAATACATCTCCAACCATTACGCCGAGCAGCTGACTCTGGAAAAAATCGCGCAAGAGCTCTACCTCAACCAATACTACCTGTGCCACCTGTTCAAAAAAACGCTCGGCATCACGATCACCGACTTCCTGCTGCAAACCCGGATCCATAACGCCAAGCGCATGCTGATGCATACGAATATGCCCATCTCGGAGGTCGCCGAGAGCGTCGGCTTCAACAGCTTTTCGTACTTCGGGCAGACGTTCAAGACGTTCACCGGCGCCACGCCCCGGAGCTTCCGCAAAAGCGCTCAGCGCGCTGGGGGATGAGATCATATCACGGCATTTTTTTAAGTATATTAAACAGTAAAAAATAGACCTTCAATCACACCACTCTCTGGTGAAATTTGAAGGTCTATTCTTACATGACTAGAGTATTTTTCAGAGCTTACTTCAGCTTCGCTTGCAGCAGATCCACGAGCTGCTGGCCCGCGTTCATGCCGCCTCCGCCGAAGCCTCCTCGGCCGCCATTGCCATTACCGCCGGCGTTACCGCCTTGAGCACCATTGCCGCCGCCTTGAGGCTTGGTTCCCCCCTGAGGAGCATTGCCCCCTTGAGCGTTATTGCCTGCGTTCGTACCGCTGCCACCTTTGCCGCCATTTTGATCAGCACGCTGCTTTCGCATCTCTTCCATTTTCTGCTTCTGCTCGTCGGTCATTTGGGATGGGTCAGGTCTTTGCATCCGGGAGCCTGCGTCGGTCAGGAATTTTTTCTGATCCGCCGTCAGCTTCTCCTCCAGCTTCGTCTTGGCATCCGCTGTGAGCTCTTTCTTGGTGATGGCATCCTGCACGATCGGCAGCATGACCTGCGCTTCTTCTTTAGTTATCGCGAGCCCGTCCGATTTATCCATTCGAGTCAGCGTCAGAAACTCCATCGACATTGTGCGTTCCTGCTCGCTCATTTGTTGTCCTTGCGGCTTGCCTTGAGCCGATTTATCCTGCTTTTGCTGCGACTGATCCCCCGAAGCTGCTGGAGCTGGAGTCGAAGCGCTACTTCCGCCGCCCGCCGCATTCACTGGAGTAGCCTCCGGCTTCGAACCGCAACCGCTTAACATTACCGCAATAAGCGCACACGCGCCCAACCATTTTAAATAGGACAATGTTCTCCCACCTTTAACTTGATATGTACCTTACATACATCGAATTATAGGAGCCCATGATGAAATGGGTATGAATCAAACCTTAAAGTAAACTAAAGATTAACTGAACGTCAGCTGAAAAGGAGTATGCGATGGCGTAAGGTACATCGTGACAAACTCCTTCTTCGTTTTGCCCCGCTGCAGCTCTGCGAACGCTCCATACACCTGATCCATTTTACCCACCACTTCTAAAAATGAACAAACAAAAAAACCTTGATTTCTCAAGGTTTTCGCGGTAAGCGGGTGATGGGAATCGAACCCACGCCACCAGCTTGGGAAGCTGGAGTTCTGCCATTGAACTACACCCGCACATGAAATTAGGTAAGGGCTTACAATTTCAAATTATAGCGGCTCCCCGCTTATTTGTCTAGCAAAATCACTGCATTTGCTAGAGCAAAAGCGAAGACGCCTCGCTCACGATCAGCCGCGCTTGACCGTAAGTGAGATTTCATCGCCGACCTTGAGGGGAGGGAGCTGGCGCAGCTTCAAGAACGCGTTGATGCCCGCATACAGCTCCTCCATCCCGATAAAAGCGGTCTCGTCCCACATGACCCACTCCCGGTTTTCCACGTCAAAGGCCACTCTTCCCTGCAATTCCACCTTATCCTTATCCTTACCGTCCTTCTGAGCCATCTGTTATTTGATCTCCCCGATCTCCGGCAATGGATAGTAGCGGAACATCGCTTTGCCTACGATTTTGCTTTTGTCGACGAACGGTGTCGGCCACAGGTGCGCGTCCAAGCTGTCGTTGCGGTTGTCGCCTAGAAACAAATACTGATTTTGAGGCACCGTCACTGGTCCAAACGAATACGTCATTCTTTCCTTTACGTAAGGCTCGTCCACAACGGAACCATTACGAATGAGCTGGCCGTTCTTTATTTCAATTGTATCGCCAGGCAGCCCGATCAGCCGCTTGATGAACTTTTCATTTTCATGACCCGGCAGCGGTGGGTAAAACACTACAATATCTCCGAATTGAAAATCGGTCAGCGAAACCATTTTTTCCACGAATACTTTGTCATCCAATTGAATGGTCGGCAGCATGGAGCCGGATGGGATCGTCATCCCCTGCGCTACGTACGTATTGAACGAAAAGCTGATAATGCCTGCTATAGCCAGCGCCGGCACCCATTCCCGGACCCAGCGTTTTATTTTTCCCATATCGGTCTCCTCCATTCCTGCATCTTACTCTAAACACTATACCCGATCTCGCCGGGCGAAAGATTAAAATAACTTAAAAGTCCAGCATTTGATCACCGCTTCCATCTTTTGTTAGAATGAAATAGATTACATTTTTTATAAAATGGTGCTGGAGGGATCATCCTAACTATGAAATACCGCAGATTGGGCAAGACGAATTTGAAGGTTTCGGTCATCGGCGTAGGTACTTGGCAGTTCGGTGGCGAATGGGGCAAGCCATTCTCGCAGGACGAGGCGGACGCCATTCTGGATCAAGCGCAAGCCAGCGGCATTAATCTGATTGACACCGCGGAATGTTATGGAGACCATACCTCTGAAAGACTGATCGGGGATTATATTGCCCGCAGACGCCGAGAGGACTGGGTAATCGCTACGAAGTTCGGCCATCATTTTCATTCAAATTTTACTCGTAGCGAGCATTGGACGCCTCAGGACGTATTAGGTCAGCTGGACGCCTCGCTTAAAGCTTTGCAAACCGATTACATAGATATTTATCAATTCCATTCGGGCCCGGATCCGATGTTTGACCAAGACGAGCTCTGGACCCTGCTGGACAAACAGGTCCAAGCCGGTAAAATCCGCCACCTCGGCACCTCCATCGGCAGCAACGATAACCTGCACCAAACGGAAGCATCGACCAAAGTCGGCTCGCAGGTCATTCAGGTCGTATATAACCGGCTCGACCGAAAGCCGGAGGAGCGCGTGTTCCCTTCCTGCGAGCAGCAGGATCTCGGCGTTCTGGCGCGCGTACCGCTTGCGAGCGGCTATTTGAGCGGCAAATACAAGCCGGGCGCGACCTTCGGGGACAACGATGTACGTCACCGGCACGACAAGGAACAAACGCTGCGCAAGCTGCAGGAGGTCGAACACATCCGCGAGCAGGAGGTGCCTGCTGGGATGGACATGGCCACCTGGGCGCTCGCTTGGTGCTTGAAGCACCCGGCGGTCACAGCCGTTATTCCAGGCTGTAAGAGCCCGGAGCAGGTGATCTCCAACGCAGCCGCAGCTGCATATGTGGGCGAAGGACATCCACAAAATTGGAATGTCGAATCGGAGCCCAAAGCATAAAAATCCATGTTTTTCAGTCGAACCGTCCATGGGAAAGGGTCTCTAGCCGCGGTATGCTAAATCCGTTACAACTGTTACAGCTATAGCGCGCTGTCAGTTGTCGAGCTTACATACGGAAATTACCTGCGGAAAGGTCTTGAGAACTCATGAAGCTGTCGACACGAATCTACTTGGATGCTGCCTTACAGAACATTAAAGGCGTCAGCTTTTTCACCTTTTTGCAAGTGTTGATCGCCCGTCTGGGAGCCAGTAACTTCGAGCTGTCGCTCGCCAATTCCTTACCGCCTCTGTTCTGCGCACTGTCCCTCGCCTTCCTGACGCGACAGCTGCCGCTGACCAGAGGCGTTTTTCTAACCAGCGGGTATGTGCGGCAGTTCGCCTTTTTGTCCATGGCACTGTCCGTGCTTCTGCCACACCCAATTCCGTATTTGCTGTTTTTCTGGTCCATCAATGCGGTGGCGGTGATGATTACCGGAGCGCAGCAGCCGGCGATTTTACGCAAATGGGTAGAGCCTAGCGAATTCCCTAGAATTTTTAGCAATAACAAAATGATCGGCATCGTGATTGTCACACTGGGCAGCTTCGCCATCGGTCATTATCTTGACGCGTACAACGATATTTTTCCGCTCAACTATGTGATCTCGATGCTCGTGGGCTGCGGGGCAACGTTTACCGGTATGGCACTCATAGCTGAGCTGGCGCCGAAGGGGAAGCAGCCGATCCGCTTGACCTGGGTCCGGCCCCTCCAGGAAGCGGATCGCAAAACCTGGTGGATGGGACTCAACAACGCAGGCATCGCGATGGTTGCGCCGCTGTTCATCATTTACCACGTCAAGGTGCTGAATCTGAGCAATTCACAGATCGCTTATTTTGTAGTGACGGCCGGGATCGTCTCCACCCTGCTGCTTCCCCTTGCAAGGCATTGGATGGAACGGTTCGGCCTGATGCGGATGTACGGTATCGCCGTCTTGGGCATGTCCGTAGCTGTCCTGCCCTACGGCTGGATTCATAACTTTTGGGCGCTGCTTGCGCTTCAAGGGTGGCTGGGGCTGTGTTTGGCGATTCACGAGGTGGCTTCGCAAACGGTCATGATGAACGAGGCAGCCAAGCACAAGAAGGAAATGGCTTATTTCTCCGATTTCCAGCTTCTGATGAATGCCGGGAACGGGGTCGGCGCCTTAATTGCAGGGGCTTTAACGGCCGTTCTCCCGCTCTGGGGCTGCTTCGTCGTCATCGCCGTCACACGGCTGCTATTTTATTTTTCCTACCGAGGCACGGAAACAGAGTCCGCGGCGGTCACACGGAAAGCACCGAAGTCTCCCTCCCCACAAGCGCATATGTAAGGTAACGAAAAAGCGTCCTATCACCGTTAACCCGGTGGGGACGCTTTTCTTGTATTAGGATTACGCTGGAATCCGTTTCAGCAACGCGGTAAAATCCTCCGATGGAATCGGCTTGCTGTAAATGTAGCCTTGAATCTCGCGGCAGTTCGCATCCAGCAGGAAGGCGAGCTGTTCTTCCGTCTCCACGCCCTCGGCGATCACATTCAGCTTCAGGCTGTGCGCCATGGCCATGATCGCGTGAACGATGGCCGCGTCATCCGGATCCTCTCCGATGTCACGGACGAACTGCTGGGCGATCTTGAGTTTGTTGATCGGGAATTTCTTTAAGTAATTCAGCGACGAATAGCCTGTGCCGAAATCATCCATGGAGATATGTATGCCGAGGTCGCGCAGCGTTTGCAGCTTCTCGATGACTTGATCCACATGATGCATGGCGATGCCTTCCGTAATCTCCAGCTCCAGATAGCGCGGCTCCAGTCCGCTCTCGTTCAGCGCGTCGAGCACCACGTTCACAAAGTCTGGCTGATGGAACTGTATCGGCGAAATATTGACAGCCATCTTGAGCGGTGTGAATCCGAGCCGCTGCCAATATTTATTTTGCATGCAGGCCGTACGCAGCACCCAATTCCCCAGCGGAATAATAAGTCCGGTCTCTTCGGCCAGCGGAATGAATTCTCCCGGCGAAATGAAGCCCAGGCTCGGGTGGTTCCACCGGATCAGCGCCTCCATCCCATTCATCTGGCTGCTGAAAATATCGATCTGCGGCTGATAGTACAGGACGAACTCGTCCTGCTCCAGCGCCTTATTCAGCCATTCCTCCATGACAAGCTTCTGGATGACCGTCTCGTTCATCTCCGGCTTATAGAACTGGCTGTTGTTCTTGCCCCGTTCCTTCGCCCGGTACATCGCGTTGTCCGCATTCTTCATCAGGGTGACGGCATCCTCACCGTCCAGCGGGTACATCGCGATCCCGATGCTGCAGCCAACGCGCATCTCATGGCCTTCGATCTTGAATGGACGGCCTAGCAGCTTAATGAGCTTGCTGGCGATCTTCTCCGCATCTTGGGCGCTCTCGATGTCCTCCACGAGTATCGTAAATTCGTCTCCGCCCTGGCGCGAAACCCGGTCTCCGGCATGGAGTCCCGCTTTGAGCCGCTCCGCCGCTTCGATCAGCAGCTTATCCCCAAACGTATGGCCAAACGTATCGTTCACATGATTAAAACGGCTCAAATCGATGAACATCACCGCGAGCTGACGGCCTGACGCCTTCGCCCCGCGGATGGATAAGCTTAAGGACTGCTGGAACATCTGCCGGTTCGGCAGGCCGGTCAGCACGTCGTGATAAGCCAAGTAGGTCAGCTGACGCTCCGTAAACTCTCTGTGGCGAATATCCATGATGACAAAATTGAGCAGCGGCAAGGCCAGCAGGAGTCCTCCCGCAATATCCGCCAAGCTGCCACACCAATCGTTCGTCGTGTGGAGCACCTGCCCGCGAACCATCAACTTGACCGCTTCCACCAAAATCATGAGCAGCAGCAGCAATCCGAACATGCGGACGGGCTTGATTCGATCATTCATAACCGAAAAATAAAGTATAGGGATTGAACAAAGTACCACAACAGCAGAACCTATGTAGTCGGTACCATCAATGCTCTGCCCAGCAAGCTGGCGCAGCGCCATAATAACGATTTCCGTACCAATAAACACGAGCCACAAGCGCAGAAAGTAGGCATTTTGGAAAAAAAAATCGCGCAATGCCCTCATTCTGGCCGTTCCCGTGCTTCTTGGATTCTGATTGCTTACCATATCAATCCTCTGCTTCCCTGAACCGTGTTGCCTATATTGTAAAACGTAGCATTCAAAAGAACAAGGAAAATTTGGAACCTTTGACTCATGTTTCGGCGAAATTCCGCGCATTTCTGCGCACTTTGTAGAAGTTTATCATCAATATACACGAATCTGCTTATCGTACACCGTCTCATCGTCATTGCTATCGAGCACGCGAACTTCAACGTTCCAATGCCCCGGATAGGGCAGGTAGGCGCCGCGCGTTTTGTAGGTATACTGCTTCAAGCCGCCGTACGTTTCGTCCGTAGCCTTCTCCTGAACCGCCTCCACCGGAACCTCGATCGGGGCGATCTCGGCGCTGCCCTGCTCCTGCAGCTTCAGAATCACTTGCTTCGGCGTCAGACTCTCCGGCAGCCATACCTTCACGGTAAAATCGTTCACGCCCGGTACCGCCGGTGAAATCAGCGTGGTCATGTGAATCTTCTCGCCCATCACATGCCAGCTCAAGGGCTGATTGGCCGGCACCGGCGTCAAGTAAGTGAACACTCCCACAATGCCGATTATCAACGCCATGAGAACGGCATCGATTCGGATCAGCACGCCTGTGGCGCGATCTTTCCTCCGGCGAAACATCCAGCGAATCAGAGCCGCAGTGACCACCACGAGCAGAACGAGCCCGGTTTTGGCCAGCAGCAGCTTACCCCATTCCGTTTCTACGATGTAGGTGACATTCGGGAGGAAAATGAAGACCGAGAGCACTCCCGAGACAATCAGCAGTAAAATGCTCAGCAAAGCCGCCAGCGTAAAGGAGGCAAAAAACCGCTTTGCGCTCTCCCGCTCCGCTCTCCACAGGGCCAGCATCATCACGAGGCCGCCGGCCCACACCGCCGCAGCCCCCAAATGCAGCGCATCGAGCAGTATCGTCTCACCTCTCGGCTCAAACGCCGCGGCATGGCCCAGAAAGCTCTTGGCGATCCAGATCAGCGCCACGAGCAACAGATCCAGCAGGGCGCTGCGATAGATGACAACAAAGGACATGAGAGCAAGCAGAAGCCCCGCGATCCAAGCATAACCAACGGTGGTCTGGGTAAACATTTCCAGCACGTCTCCGCCGCTGTCGCCCACCATCTCCCATAGATGCGTCCACATGAACAAGATGTAGCAGATCAAATACGCCTGCTGCCAGCGATCACCCCAGGATTTTAGTCGGTCTCGGACCCTCTCCGTACAAGTGCTGCCGAACCATCGCTGCCATAATACCCATCCGGTAAACACCAGCATGGTGAGATAGAACGCAATGCGTGTAGCAAACTGGAAGGCGTCAGCCATCGTAAACTGAGTCAAAAGCCCTCCGTGCATATGGTTGTGCGCATCGGGCTGTGAAGCCACCCCCGGCTGTTCAGTTAAACTCTGGCCGACTGCGAACAAATACGTCCCGTCAATCGGATGGCCGTCCGCAGAAATTACATGATAAGTAACGATATAATTGCCTTGGCCAAGCTTCGGCAGCTCCAGCGACAGCACGGTGTGCGTCTCATTCAGCACGGCCGCGCGGTCGGTCAGCCGCTTCTTGTTCGTATCAAAGATGCGAATATAGTACAGTCCATCCTCCAGGCGCTCGTTGAACGTCAAAGCAATTTGCCCCGGCGCTTGCTGCAGCTCCGCATTCACCGCCGGTGACGCATCCACCAGACTGGCATGCGCGCTCGCCTTCCCCACCCAGCTCATGAACAGCACAGCCGTACATAAGCACAGTATCCATAGGAACGCAGCTCCGCGAAGCAGCAGCCCTGTGCCCTTTGTTCGATGACCCACCTTACCCGCCCCCCGTTGGTCCATTACTCCCCCGACAGCCGCTTGCGTCCAATAAAGCCGTCATGCAGCCCGTGGTAATATTCAATCCGCTCTTCCCCTTGCTTCCAGCACAGCAATACTTCCTCCCCGTCAATCTGAGCCGGAAAATCGATCAAGCCGCTGTCGACGTCCTTCAGCTCCGCCCCCTTCAGCTGCAGGCTCCGAATCCCGGTGTCGGCCTCCAGCTGCATCATCTCCAGCTCGCACTCGAGCGCGAAGAACGGATCCTCTCCTTCCGGCTTCCCGTACTTGCGCACATGCTCCTTCAGCGCGTGCAGCTGAGCGAATTTCACCTCAAAGCGCCGCTTGATCGCCTGCAGCCGCTCCAGGTCATGCCGGACGGAAGGAAGCAGCGCGTTCGCCTCTTCCGGTGTGAAATACTTCTTCATCGACGATAGTCCCCCTCGAACCTAACCCAACCTGGTGCGGATATACGCGGTAAATTGGGCTAATGTTCCCTTTTCTTTCTAATTTAGCACACAATGCTGTGTCGAACCAAATGTACGTTGGCATCTTGCAAAGTCAAGTCTTTTTTTTATGTGACAAACTATTATTTTGATTGACAGATACCATATCTTGATATAAATTTTAATTTATCATCTACATATTGTTAAGTGCAGGTGCTTCCTCCCAATTTGGATAGGAAGCTTAATAGGGAAGGCCGGTGCGAAACCGGCGCGGTCCCGCCACTGTAAGGTACCTTTTCCGACAGCATCCGACAGGGTTCGGGGTTGCCATTGCACTCCGTCCCATCGAGTCCATTGCAGCATGCTTGCACGAAAAGGTCCAAGCCAGATACCTAGCCTGCAGCTGACACGCCCCTACGGCAGATAGGGAAGGTGTCCGAACCGCCCTTGATGCTGACGGGTTTGTTTTGACCTGCACATTCGCGGCGCATCCGGCCCTTGATTATCGCCGGATGCGCCTCTTTTTATGCGCTACAGGGCTCTGTAAAGGAGAGACATCGACCGTGTTGATTGCTTATGATTCCAAGACAGGCAATGTACGACGATTTATCCAAAAGTGTAACCTGCCTTCCATTCAGATCGAAGAGGCGATGACCGTGAACGAACCGTTCGTGCTCGTCACCTATACGACCGGGTTCGGACAAGCGCCCGACAAGGTGATGACGTTCCTTAGGCGGAATCACCAGTGGCTTCGTGGGGTATCGGCCAGCGGCAACCGCAATTGGGGCGAAGGCTTCGCGCGCAGCGCGGACCGGATTGCCGAGCAGTACCGTGTACCGGTGCTCACCAAGTTCGAGCTGTCGGGCACGGGGCGCGATGTAGAAACATTTACACAGGGGGTGCTGGCAGTTGCGGCATATTGAGCTTAATAACTTGCTAATGCAGCGCGGTGCGGACGGCTTTTTCCAATTGGATAAAGACCGCGAGGCCGTCGAAGCCTACATGGAGGAAGTGAACCGCCGAAGCGTGCACTTCGACTCGACGCAGGCCAAAGTTCGCTACATGGTCGATCACGATTTTTATGAGAATATATATGAGCAATACACCGCTGACGAGATTGACGACGTCTACCGCATCACGCACAGCTACGGCTTTGAATTTGCGTCCTACATGGCCGCATCGAAATTTTACGAGGATTACGCCTTGAAAAGCGACGATCGCTCACAGTACCTTGAACACTACGCAGACCGGGCTGCCATAGTGGCGCTTCATCTGGGACGCCGAAACATTGAGGCAGCGAAGACGCTGGCTTCCGCGATCATGGAGCAGCGGGTGCAGCCGGCGACGCCGACGTTCCTCAACGCAGGCAAAAGCCGTCGCGGCGAAATGGTCTCCTGCTTCCTGCTGGAGATGGACGATTCGCTCAACTCGATCAACTACGTGCTGGGCACGTGCATGCAGCTCTCCAAAGTCGGCGGCGGCGTGGCGGTGAATTTGTCCAAGCTGCGCGGACGCGGAGAAGCGATCAAGGGCGTGGAAGGCGCAGCCAAAGGCATCATGCCGGTGCTGAAGCTGATGGAGGACGCATTCTCGTACGCCGATCAGATGGGACAGCGCAAAGGCTCGGGCGCGGGGTACTATAACATTTTTGGCTGGGACGTTATGGAGTTTCTCGATAGCAAGAAGATCAACGCGGATGAGAAAATGCGGCTCAAAACGCTGTCCATCGGCCTGATCGTTCCGAACAAGTTCTACCAGCTCGCTGAAGCGAACCTGCCGCTGCACGTGTTTGCACCATATACGGTTTATAAAGCTTATGGCTCGCATCTGGACGATATGGACCTCGACGAGATGTACGACAAGCTGCTGGCCGACGACCGCGTGAAAAAGAAAGTAATCATGAGCGCGCGCGACATGCTGGTTAAGATCGCCACGATCCAGCTGGAATCCGGCTACCCGTACATTATGAACAAATCGAACGCCAACCGCGCGCACGCGCTGAACAGCATCGGCTCGATCAAGATGTCGAATTTGTGTTAAATGGTAGCACCTTTGTGCAGCGATGCACATCGAAAACCTTGCTAAACGGGGGAACCCTTAGTTCTGACGATACTAAGACAATCCCGTGCTAAACCAATCCAAATAAAGCGTCCAACTTTAGGTTATACAACTAAACGAGGCTGATTTTATGGAAAACAAATATTATGGGTTCGTTTATGAAACTACAAAC
Organism: Paenibacillus cremeus; assembly: GCF_007786445.1. Classification (GTDB taxonomy): domain Bacteria; phylum Bacillota; class Bacilli; order Paenibacillales; family NBRC-103111; genus Paenibacillus_G; species Paenibacillus_G cremeus. The sequence goes on from NZ_VNJI01000057.1 coordinate 24,082, forward strand.
CTTATTAACGGAATGAAATATATCGGAAAATGTGTTTTCAAAAGAAAAAATGGTTGGGAAAATTACCTTGGCTCTGGAAGTTATCCACCCAGATAAAGAGAACATTCGAAAAATGCGAGTATCTCAAATGTCTGGTACAGGTAATCATCAATACCAAAAACCGAAAACACAAAGAATGATTCAATCCGTTAAAGATGCGAATTCTAAGCCGATTATTGTAAACGGAAATTGTTTACTCAAGTATTTCTGAATGTGCAGCAGCATTGGAAGTACCCATTTCCGTTATCCATTATAGAATCTCTAGCAAAGGCTACCCTGATTATCAAGGTTATGGCTGGAAAGCAGACAAAACCATAAACGCAAGGGTAACTAGAATCGAAGTGGACGGACAAATTTACAGTAGCGCAAAAGAATATGCAAATGCAGCCGGTTTATGTGTGCAATGGGTAAATAGGCTGCTAAGTAGTGATAAACATCCTAATTTTAGACGTTTGGATTGGTAATGCCTAACGACTATCGAAACCACGCCCCTGAACAGGCGGAAGGGAGTAGAGTAGAATACAAGCGATTGGTATTCGAAACGCAAGGGGGCTTTTACAGGACCGGCTGTAAAAGTTCATGATATAGTCTCATCTCTATGGTGACTTAGAGCAGCCGAAAGGCGATATAGGCGTAGCGAACCTATGTGAAGGTATATGACCGAAATTTTTCAATTGCAAGAGACGTCCGAGATCGGCGACTACGGCACTCCGGACATCATACGCCGGGATATCAGCTGCAATCTGGCCTCGCTCAACATCGTGAACGTGATGGAGCATAAAAAAATCAAGGAATCGGTGCACGCGGGCATGCTCGCGCTGACGGCGGTCAGTGACATGACCAGCATCGCCAACGCTCCGGGTACGGCCAAAGCGAACCGCGAGCTGCACTCAGTCGGTCTGGGCGCCATGAATTTGCACGGCTATCTGGCCAAAAATAAAATCGCCTATGAAAGCCCGGAAGCGAAGGAATTCGCCCGCGCCTTCTTCATGGCTTTGAACTTCCACTCGATTGAAAAGAGCATGGAAATTGCACGGGATACAGGCATCACCTTCGAAGGCTTCGAGCAATCGGACTATGCCAGCGGCAGCTACTTCGACCGCTACCTCCTGAACGACTACCGTCCGGTATCAGAAAAGGTGCAGCAGCTGTTCGAAGGCATCCCGGTTCCATCCCCTGACGACTGGGCGGCTCTGAGGACCGCCGTCATGCAGCATGGCCTTTACAACGCCTATAGGCTGGCCATCGCTCCGACGCAGTCTATCAGCTACATTCAAAATGCCACATCCAGCGTTATGCCGATTGTGGAGCCGATTGAAACCCGGACGTACGCCAACTCGACGACGTATTATCCGATGCCGTACATGTCGCAGGACAACTTCTTTTTCTACAAATCGGCCTATCAGATGGACCAGTTCAAGGTACTGGATCTGATCGCGGAAATTCAGCCGCACGTCGATCAGGGTATCTCCACCGTGCTGCATGTCAACAGCGACGTCACGACGCGGCAGCTGGCCCGCTACTATATTTATGCCGCCCGCAAAGGGTTGAAATCTCTATACTACACGCGGACGAACCGGTTATCCGTGGAGGAATGCGTTAGCTGTTCCGTATAAAGGGAAATGGACAAGGATAAGGATAGGTGAACCGATCATGACCGTCATGAAAGCCGTCAACTGGAACCGGCCGGACGATGATTTCTCGATTACGTTCTGGAATCAGAACATTATGCAGTTTTGGACCGACGAGGAAATTCCGTTATCCGACGACAAAAAGTCGTGGAACGAGCTCAGCGAGGACGAGCGTGCGCTGTATATGAAGGTGCTGGGCGGCTTGACGCTGCTCGATACGGTGCAGGGCGGCGTCGGCATGCCGAAAATATTGGAGCACGTCGACGGACTGCAGCGCAAAGCGGTACTCGGGTTTATGGGCATGATGGAGCAAATCCACGCCAAATCGTACAGCAGCATCTTCACCACGCTCGCGACGGGCGAAGAAATCGACCGCGTCTTCCGCTGGGTGGAGGAGAACCCATGCCTGCAGACGAAGGCGGAGACGGTGTCGCGTTTTTATCAAGGCATCCACACGCCTAAGGATCTGTATTTGGCCATGGCAGCTTCGGTGCTGCTGGAAAGCTACTTGTTCTACAGCGGCTTCTTCTTCCCGCTCTATTTGGCCGGACAAGGAAAAATGACGAGCAGCGGCGAGATCATCGACCTCATCCTGCGAGACGAGAGCATCCACGGCCTTTACGTCGGCGTACTGGCACAGGAGCAGTTCGCCAAGCTGGAGCCGGCGGAACAGCAAGAGGCGTTGGACACGTTCCACGAGCTGCTGCGCACGCTGCACGCGAACGAGGAGCGGTACACCGAGGAGCTCTATGGCACAATCGGTCTGACGGAGGAAGTGAGGAAGTTCGTGCGCTACAACGCGAATAAAGCGCTCATGAACCTCGGTCTGGAGCCTCTGTTCCCAGAGGAGGACGTGAACCCGATCGTCTTCAACGGCATCAGCACCCGCACCAAGCAGCATGATTTTTTCTCGAAAAAAGGCAATGGCTATATCCGCACCATTCATGTAGAGCCGCTGAAGGACGAAGATTTCAACTTCAATATGGGCTAACCCCAAATAGGTATATAGATGAAGAAACCTGCCTAAGGAGAGGCTTCGCTCTTCTCGGACAGGTTTCTTTTTATCTCCCATGCTTCGCAGCCGCGACTGATTCAAAAGGAGGATACCTAAGACATTGGAACTATGATATAGTGGGTTTATTCAGATATATTTGATGTGAAATTGACAATACTTAGGCAAAACGACCTATTGAAAGGGTGTTTGATGATGACGACTTCTATAGACAATTTAATCCGGAAGATGTCCAAATACGTCGCATTCGGCAACCCGGTTTCGGCTGGTTCGGTAGTGAGCCAACGCCTCTCCGATCCCCGAATCCCGATGCTGGCGTATTACTTAACCATGCAGAGCAAGAATGAGCAAGAACAGTATTACCACGAGGTGTGGCTCAAGAAGGAAGGCTCGTTCGCTATTACGGAAGCATGGTATAAGGAGAGCAATGTCACCCGCAAGCTGCTGCAGGACAACCTGTCGCATGACCAGCTGCAGCGCTCGATCGGTGAAGAGGATTACAGCAATATCGTGCTGCGGATTACGGAGATCATCAAGAAATACGAGAAGCAAGACTGGCGTCCCCAATCCCGGCGTGTCCAATAAAGCTTTCTTAGCTTGAGCCCGGTTGGTGGCGCCTCCGCCAGGAGCCTCCGGGAATCAGCGGACAGCCGCGGGAATCTTCCCAGACATACACCCAGCCTTCAAGTCCCTCATCCCTGGCATCGCGAACCCAAACCCGCTCGTAATCATTGAGCTGTCCGGGACCGTAATAGTCCTCGAGCTCATCCATTCGTTCCAATCCCTCAGGCGTAACTAGCAGCCATTCGCCTTCCACCGGCAGGCAATTTTCCGCATCCGACAGGACCAGCCCAGGATATGTCCCGTAGTCGTAGAGAAAGCCGCGAACCGCCCCGGCTCGCACCGACAGCAGATACGGAGCCACTACATGGTGATTCGACTGTCCGACGAGCAGCGTACCATACACAAACACAGAGATCATGACACCCGCCCTTTCCTCTTTGTTAATAAACAGCTTCAGCAACCTAGTCCCGAGACTGGCAGCCTTCGTGCTGGAGCCCTAGCCTTGAACCTCTCTCCTACCTGCGGCATACCCTAATATATCCGCTACTGTTGACAACCGACATCGCTATGTACGATGTAACGGTTGCAACAGGATCAAAGGAGGGAGCCGCTTGTTAAGTCCAGACGATGCGAACAAAATTATTCGCTTTTTATCCGCCGCTTATTATTGTACCGATTCCGAGGAAGCCCGAAAGGAATTCAATCGGTTAGCCAATGAACTGCGGAAAGCTTCAGGGCAGCCGGAGGAGTAAATAAGCCTGTTAAGGGCACGCTCATTATCATTTGTACAACAACGAGGTCATTCCCGACATCAAAAAGTAACGCCAACGCAAAAGCCGTTTCTCTACCCGCAGAATAATGGTCGAGGAGCGGCCTTTTTTATTTTTCGGCAGGAATAGAAAAAAGCCAAAAGCGTCCACTTCTGGCTGTTTCTCCCGCTCCGATCCGGAGCTATATATATTAACCTGTTGGTCGTTAATGCATTGAAGACGCCGCTTCCTGCTGTCTGGTTGTGAGCCCGCGCGTTTTTACAATGATTTTGCGAATGCTGTCCTCCGACAGATGGAACTGACGGATCAGCTCAGTCACGCTGTGACCGTTCTGGTATAACCGGTAAATCTCATGGTTTCGGCGCAAAATCGATTGCCGCGTGCCGTTGTTCTCGCCCCAGCCTGCGCGTGTCTGTTCCTTTTTCGGAATATAAATGATCTCGCCCTGGATGTAATCCTGCAGCTGCTTCAGCAGGCTAGCAGGCAAAATGTCCTTCCCGTTCTTGTACCCCACCGATGAAAGCCTCCTTTCGTGCCGTGTTGAAACCGAGCCTCGAAAGTATCAGCATTTTCATCTTCACACCTCCTGAGCGATTGCCTATGGCAAACCACCCTTGGAATAAAAAAAACACGATCTACCACATCGTGCCCGAATGCTTTTTCTATGTCATTTCAGGTGACGGTGATTGGAGAAAATGCATATTCACTTGCGAGCAAACCCCATACGTTTTTTAACTGCGCTTGTAAACAAATTCATTTTACCTGCACTCCTTTCACCTGAGTTTTGTTATAGTTGTTGAACCTGAATTTATTTAACCATACTTTCCCAATTCTGTCCAGTTGAACGGAACCTGACGGGAGCAAGTAGGGAGGAAAGACCTAGGGACGCCTAATTCGTATAAAAGGGAGCCCGAAGGCCCCCCCGGTAATACCGGGCCTCTGCTTACGCAGAGACCACCTCAGTATTTGTTGTAATCATTGTTCACGATCACTCCTTTCCTTTAGCGTCAGCTGGCCGGCTACAACCTTATTAACTCATATTGCGCGTCCAGCAGCAAGGTGTCAGAATGATTATAACGATTTATTCCTAGCCGAATTTAAAACCCTTGCTTCTTCAGCCAGTTGGCGCATACATCCGTCCATGTACGAACCTGCGGATGCTCTTCGGCCAGCCCCAGCCCATGCCGTCCGCTCTCATACACATGCAGCTCGAACGGAACTTGATTCTGGCTTAATGCGGAAGCGTAAACCAGCGCATTGGCGACCGGCACCGCAGCGTCATCGGCCGTGTGCCAAATAAAGGCCGGAGGCGTATCCTCCGTGACTTGATTTTCGCTGGACATCAGCTCCACGAGCGCCGGATCGGCCGGCTCCCCAAGCAGATTCGCTTTGGAACCGCTATGGAACTGGCTTTGGAACGTGATGACCGGATAGCACAACACCTGCACATCCGGCCGCGAGCTCTCGCGCTCAATCGGATCTTCCGCAGCCGCGTTGCCCAGATCATAGTGCGTGCTGGCGCTGGAGGCCAAGTGTCCTCCGGCGGAGAAGCCGAGGATTCCGACCCGCTTCGGGTCGATGTTCCACTCGGCGGCGTGGTGCCGCACGGTCCGGATCGCCCGCTGGGCATCCATCAGTGGATTAGGGTGACGATACGGCGCAACCCGGTAATGCAGGACGACGGCGGAGATGCCCAGTGTATTCAGCCATTGTGCCACCGGATCGCCTTCATGCGGGGCTCTTCTTGCATACCCGCCGCCCGGGCAGACAACGACTACAGCCGTAGGTGTCTCACTTGGGATCAAAAAAGGGACCAGCGTCGGTACATCTTCGGCTTCATTACCTAGTGCATTGGGAGTGCCTCCCGGCCATAGCAGCATACTCATCTTCAAGCTACCTCCTCATAGTGTGAACTCATAGAAAAGCATACTACAAGCCCTAAGCGGATTGAAGGATAATTTTCCACCCACCCCTCTCTACTGCGCCAATGCAGGCTCCGTCCCGTGACTTGGGCGCTCCATGTGCTTTTCCCCCGACCGATAGCACGTTGTACTAAGCAGCGAGAGGACGCCAACCACGATAAACAAAGGCAGCATGCCCCAATGAGACAGCAGCGGCATCCCCACGAGCGGTCCGGCGAACCGGCCAAGCTCACGGAACGTTTGCGCGCCGAAGTACGCTCCCCGCAGCTTTTCCGGAGCGATCATATCCGTCAAGGCATTCCCGGCCGGGAAGCACAGCACCTCTCCGATCGAGAAAACGACCATCGCAGCAATCATCGCCCACCAAGAGTCCGCCAGGGCGAACCCTAGCCCGCCCAGCGCGTACAGCACGTTACCAGCCTTCACCGACACGAGAGGAGACCGCTTCTCGCTCCAGAATGTCAGCGGGATTTGGCAGCAGATGACGGTCAAGCCATTGGTAGTCATAAGCCAGGAATACAGCCAGACCCCCTTGTCAAAATGATCAGCCACAAACGGCGCCATCGTCGACAGCTGCGAATAAGTGAACTGCATTAAGATCCCGCCCAGCAAAAACCACAGCAAAGCGCGGTCCCGAGCGACCGTCTGCAGCGCTAGCCCCAACGTGATTGGCTCTTTGTGCACCGTATGGGTCGAATCCTCCGAATCCTTAACATTGTATATTTTTAGCAAGATAAACAAAGCGAAGGCGTACAGCGCATAAAAAGCGCCCGTCACCACAAACGCCGCATCCCCGCCATTCAGGCCCATTAGCGCCCCGACGATCGGACCGATGGCGAAGCCCACGTTGTTCCAGGTGTAGCGGATCGAATACGCGCGCACCCGGCGCTCACTAGGCGTCAAGTCGCTGATCAGCGCTACCGACACCGGCTCAAAGCTCGAGCGGCACAGCCCGTTAAGCACATTGAGCAGCACGAACAACGGGGTATATGTATTCCATGCGAACAGGAAAAAGACCGCCGCCCACAGCCACAGCGACACATTCAAAATGCGCAGCCGCCCCCACTTGTCGGAGAGCGCTCCCCCGAAAAAACCGAAGAGCATCCCTGCCAGCGCCCCCGCTCCGACGGTAAAGCCAATGCCTGCGGGGCTCATATCCGTATGCTTCGCCAAAAAGATCGTCAGAAACGGAACCGTCATCGACGTCGCAATGCGTGACATGGCCGTTCCCGCGAATAAACATTGGACGATAGGGTGAAACGAAAACGCCGATTTTTCCGCTTTCTTCATGCGCTAATGCTCATCCTCTCTTTGAAAAACCGGTTTAATCAATTCTTTTGCTAACAAATTATAGGGGATATGTTAAACTAGGACAAGAAAAAATGTGTCGAAAAAAGGGGGCATTAGGCTATGCAAACGAACTATGAGCAAGCGGCGGCATTAGTAAAGCAATACGGGCAGGAACACCTGCTTCAGTTTTATCCTGAGCTATCCGAGGAGGCGAAGGAGCAGCTGCTCGATCAAATCGTGAAGCTGCCGTTCGAGCTATTACAGGAGCTGTCGCAGCCGGACCCTGCTGAGGTGAAGGGTGCATCAGCATCAGCATCTGCCTCAACATCTGCCTCAACATCTGCCTCAGCAAGCCTAGAGCCTGTACCAGCCCACGACTGGGACACGTTCGATGCGCAGGAGCAGGCGTTTTTCGCCGAGAAGGGCTGGGACATGCTGCGTCGGGGCAAAGTCGGCGCTCTGGTAGTGGCCGGCGGCCAAGGGAGCCGGTTAGGGCATGAGGGCCCGAAGGGCACGTTCGATATCGGATTGCCATCCGGCAAATCCTTGTTTCAACTGCAAGCGGAGCGCTTGCTGAATCTGGGCGGGCAGGCCGGACGGCCGATCCCGTGGTACATCATGACGAGTCCGGAAAATCATGAGGAGACGGTACAGTTTTTCCGTGTGGCCGATTTCTTTGGGTATGCCGAAGATGATTGCTTCTTTTTCCAGCAGCGCGTGATGCCTGCTATCGATACCGAAGGCCGCATCCTGCTGGCAGACAAGGGTGAGATCGGCTTTGCGCCCAGCGGCAACGGGGAATGCTTCGCAGCGCTCCAGCAGAGCGGCGCCTTGCGAGACATGAAGCAGCGCGGCGTGGAATGGCTGTTCTACTACAACGTGGATAACGCGCTGATCAAGGTGGCGGACCCGCTGTTTGTCGGCGTTGCTGCGCACTACGATTACCCGATTGCGACCAAGACGGTGGAGAAGGCCTATCCGGAGGAGAAGGTCGGCATCCTCTGCCTGAAGGGCGGCCGCCCTGCGGTGGTGGAGTACACCGACGTGCCGGAGGAGGTCATGCAGCTGCGGGAGCCTGACGGGCGGCTGACCTACGGGCTGGGGAACATTTCGATTCATTTATTCCGGCGGGATTTCATCGAGCAGCAGGCCGAGACCGGCGTGCCTTACCATAAGGCGCATAAGAAAATTAAATACATCGATAACAGCGGGGATCTGGTTCAGCCGGAAGCGCCGAATGCGTACAAGTTCGAACGGTTTATTTTTGATTTCTTCCCGCTCGCCGAGCAGATGACCGTACTGAACATGAAGCGTGAAGAAGAGTTCGCCCCGGTCAAAAATAAAGAAGGCGTCGACAGCCCCGCCACTGCGCGCGAGCTGGTGCTTGAGCTGCACCGGCAATGGCTGCTGGCCGCAGGTGTCTCTCCGGAGGCGCTGGCCGGCCGCCAGGTCGAGATTTCCCCGCTCGTCTCCTACGCGGGGGAAGGCTTGAGTCGGCCGGAAACGCTCCGGTCGCTGGGCTTGTAGCCCCTCAGCCGCCACCACGCCCTTTGTACGGGATATTTCCCGTACTTGCTTGCGTTCGGCGGCCACCAACAAAAAAAGGTCATCAATCACTCACCCCGTGAATGATTGATGACCTTTACTTTTTACTCCCAAACGACTTCCCAATTGCTGTTCAGCGAAGCTTCAATCGTTCCTCGCTCCATAATGTACGAAGCCAGCAGCTCCGCCATATCGGTGGGGATATCCTTCACCACGGGCTTGCCCTGGAACATCATATAATTCCCGCCGCCGCCCGCGCGGTAATTGTTCATCACCACATCGTACTGCCCGTCCGGATCGATCGGCCGTCCTTCAATCTCCAGCCGCGTCACCCGCTCGCCAACCGGGCGCGAAATGTTCAACTGATACTCGATGCCTTCCCACATATCGTAGTTGTAGTGCGCCGGTTTCGGATCACTGAACTCCGGGCTTACTTCAACCGGGCCGTTACCATGATAGGTGGCAAAATAAGATGCCGAACGCTCTAGCGCCGCCCGGATGTCGCTCCCGCTCACCCGAATCACTTGCAGCGTGTTCGGGTAAATATAGTTCGATACGATGTCGCGCATCGTTATATTTTCAGGGAACCCGGGCGAGACATTATCGAACAGCGCCGTGTTCGATATCGCCGCGCCGGACAGCTCCATCTGCACCTTATTGATGAACTCAATCAGCGGATGCTCCTTCAGCCGGACCTGCATCGGGTCCTGCACCCGCATATCGCCCAGCAGGCGGCCGATCGGCTGATCCAGCCACACCTGCGTCTTCGCCTCGTGCGGACGGACCAGCTCAAGCATAGCTTCATCCGGCTCTACCCCTTGCGGAGACAGGAGCTCGGCCTTTTTTTCAACGACCTTCCACGCGCCCTCCACCTTGTCCACCTTCAGCGTCACCTTGCTAAGCCAAGAGCCTGCGCTGCCCGGCTGAACGATCGTCACGCCGTTCACCTTGGAGGCCAGCACACGATGCTGATGACCTGTCAGCAGGACGTCGATGCCCTCGACCTCCTGACAGATGGCGTAGCCTTGATTTTCCCCCGTCAGCGGCTCGGTCGGCTCTCCAGTGTCCAAATTACGCTCGAAGCCCCCGTGGTAGGACACGATGACGACGTCCGCTCCCTCCACTTCACGGAGATGACGAACCCAACGCTTGGCGGTCTCCAAAGCATCCATAAACTTGAACCCGCGAATGTGCTCCGGATTTTCCCAGTTCGGAATGTAATGGGTCGTGAGGCCCAGCACTGCGACCTTCAAACCATCCTCAAAGGTCTTTACCCAATAGGGCTGACCAAAGTACGGCTCCCCCGTCGCAGCATTGACAATATTCGCGCTCAGCCACGGAAACGCCGATTCCCGAACCGCCTTATTCAGCAGCTCTGGCCCATAGTTGAATTCATGATTGCCGATCACAGCGGCGTCATACCCCAGCTCGTTCAAGCACTGGACCATAGGACTCGGCGCTGCGGCGTCCAATCTTGCATGATGATAAGCCAGCGGTGTGCCTTGAATCAGATCGCCGTTATCGATCAACAGCACCGACGCATGCCGCTTCTTTTCCTGCCGAATTAAGGTCGCTAGCCGGGCAAAGCCGTATTCGACCGTCGAATTATTCGCATATTGAATGGGCAGCAGATTCCCATGAACATCGCTCGTTTCCAAAATCGTGATCGTCCGTTCGTGACTCATTCCCCTGTGTCAACTCCGTTTTCCTCGAATTGTCTACACTATACCAAAAATAGGTCTCCATGCACAATCTGCAAGCCCTTTCATTGTTTTTCGACACGAATTTGCAGAAACTTAACGATTTTTTTATGGCGGTTAGCCCAATTTATGTTATAGTAGTAAATGGATTTTCAAGCTAATTTCAGGAGGTCAAGTCAAATGTTTAAAAAATTTACAACGATCAGCTTGTCTTTGCTGCTGACTGCAGGGATTGCTGCAGGCTGCGCTAAGAAAGACCAAACTCCAGCAGCACCTGCTCCGGCCGACAAAAAGACAGAAGCGCCGGCAAAAGGCTTTGTACCAAAAGAATTGCGTGTTCAATTCGTACCGTCCCAGCAAGCAGAAACGTTGGAAGCAAAAGCAAAGCCGCTTGAGAAGCTGCTTGGCGACAAGCTTGGCATTCCTGTAAAAGTATCCGTATCCACCAACTACAACACCGTTATCGAAGCTATGGCATCCAAGCAAGTGGATATCGGCTTCCTGCCTCCAAGCAACTATGTAATCGCACATGACGACAAGAAAGCCGTTGACCTGCTGCTTCAAGCACAGCGTTTTGGCGTAGACGATAAAACCGGCCAAAACACGAAAGATCTGGTAGACTTCTACAAATCCATGATCATCGTAAAAGCCGACTCCCCAATCAAAGACATTAAAGACCTGAAGGGCAAGAAAATCGCTTGGCAGGATGTAACGTCCTCCGCAGGCTATGTATACCCAGCGATCTTGATGAAGAAGAACGGCATTGACCCAGAGAAGGACGTAACAGGCATCACGGTAAAAGGCCATGACAAAGGCGTTCTGGCAGTACTGAACGGCGAAGTCGATGCAGCAGCGGTATTCCAAGACGCTCGTACAACCGTTGTGAAAGACTTCCCAGATGTATTCAGCAAGGTTCGCGTACTGACATTCACAGATCCAATCCCTAACGACACCATCTCCGTTCGTAACGACATGGATCAAGCGTGGAGAGACAAGATTGCTCAAGCGTTCATCGACCTGGGCAAAAATGAAGAGAGCAAGAAAATCATCCAAAGCGTATACTCCCACGAAGGCTACGTGAAATCCGATGATAAGAAGTTCGACATCGTTCGTCAGGCAGCTAAGGAAATCGGCCAAAAGAAATAAGGCTCCTCTGCTCAGCTGAGCGAAGCCCCAACAAAAAAAAGGATGCTGGAATCCAATTCCGGCATCCTTTTTTTTATTCGATTTTGCTGGTCACCAGCTTGTCCGGTACCTTCTCAAACAGCGGGCTGACGGACTCGCTCTTATGAATCCGACGAATCGTTTCGCCGAAGAGCGGTGCGACCGACACCAGCTTGATTTTGCTCGACTGTGCGATATAAGGGTTCTCCACGGAGTCAGTCCCGATAATCATCTCGAGCGGACTTTCCTCCAGCTTCGCGATCGACGCCTCATTCAAGACCAGATGCGACAGACAGGCCAGCACGCGCTTCGCTCCCCGCTCCTTCAGCAGCTTCGCCATTTCGATCAAGGTGCCGCCGGAGATCGAGAAGTCATCGACGATCAGCGCGGTTTTCCCGTTCACATCTCCGATAATCTCCATAATTTCCGCCCGCTCCTTGTGATCCTTCCTCGTTTTATCCCCAATGGCTAACGGCGTACCGAGGTAATCGGCGAACTTGTGAGCTTGCTTGGCGAATCCAACGTCCGGAGACACGACGACCAGATCCTGCAGCTGCATCCGCGTAATCGTCTCGCACAGCACTGGGAGTGCAAAGAGGTGATCCACCGGCTTTTTGAAGAAGCCCTGGATTTGGTGACTGTGCAGATCCATCGCTACGACACGGTCTGCGCCGGCCAATTCGATCGATTCCGCACATACCCGAGCTCGGATGGACACCCGCGGCTCGTCCTTTTTATCCCCTTTAGCATAGCTGAAGTAAGGTAAAATTAACGTCACGGTGTTGGCGCTAGCCCGTTTGAAGGCATCGATCCAGAACAAAATTTCCACGAACTCATCATTCGGCCGCATCCCGATGGGCTGAACTAAGTAGACATCCTTATCACGTACCGTCTCCCCGATCCTTACGAACGTATTGCGGTCCGAGAAGGTAAACGCTTCCGCTACTCCGATCTCAACCCCCAGATACTGGCACACATCCTCAGCGAAGGCAATACCTGAGCTGCCGGCGAATATCTTGATTTCACCATGTTGCATAATTTACCTCCCCAAAGCTTGTCATTCCATCTCTCATGAATTGATCTATTGATATTATTACATCCTTCCCCAGCATACGCTATTTTTCGTCATACCTCAACAATTCATTTGTACCAAAAGTGCGGCGTAAATCTGCTTCCAGTCTCCTTGGAGCGCATCAGCCTCAGTCGGTACATACCCTTGTAGCGCCTCCGAATCCTTGAGCAAGTGCCCCTCAAAATGCAGACCGCCGTCTCCTCTTGGTCAATGGACCCGTTTGCGACCAGCTTTTTCAGCCCTGCCACCGCAGCGGCAGAAGCCGGCTCACAGCCGATCCCAGACCGATCCACAACCGATTTGGCTGCAAAAATTTCCTCATCCGACACGGACACCGTCACCCCATCCGTAAAATGGAGCGTACCCACCGCCTTCTTCCAGCTTGGGGGATTGCCGATGTTCAGCGCACTGGCACGGGTGGACGGATGCTTCTCCGCCGTCAGGCTGGCGGCTCCCTGCGCAATCATTCGGTGGAACGGACTCGCACCGTCCGCCTGCACAATAGCCACGCGCGGTACCCTCTCAATGAGCCCGATCGCCTTAAGCTCCCGCAGCCCTTTCCCCAAGGCGGATGCGTTGCTTAAAGCTCCCCCTGGCAGCACAATCCAGTCCGGCAGCGACCAATCCATCATTTGCGCGATCTCGAAAATGATACTTTTCTGCCCCTCGATCCGGAACGGGTTGACCGAATTGCAAACATACAGCCCCAGCGCCTCCGCATGCGTCTCTAAGAACTGCAGACCGTCATCGTAAGTGCCGGTAAAGCGGACCAGCCGCCCGCCGTACGCGAGCGTTTGCAGCACCTTGCTGCCCGCCACGCCCTCGCTTGGCACGAACACGTACGACTCGCCGCCGCAGAGCGCCGCGTACATCGCCAGCGACGCCGAGGTATTGCCCGTCGAGGAGCAGGCAAAGCGGTTCATCCCGAGCGAGCGGCCATGCGATACCGCAACCGCCATGCCGTTATCCTTGAACGATCCGCTTGGGTTCTCACTCTGCGCCTTCAGCCATAACTTCCTCGCACCCGTGAAGCGGCTAACCGGCTCAGAGGCGTACAGCCCTGTATTGCCCTCATATTTCGTTACAATTTGATCCATAGGCAGCAGCGGGTGGATCAGCTCCTTGTACCGCCATACCCCACCCGCCAGCGGTGTCGTCCGTTCGGCTAATCGCTCGTGAAAGAGCCTTTTCAACGCATCAGCATCCAGTCCGCTAAAATCATGCTCGATCTGAAGCAACCCTCCACACGCACAGCGGCTCATCACGGTATTCCATTCAAAAGCTCGCGTGCAATCGTAACAAATTATTTTCATCATCATTTGGGTTCCTCTCATTTCAATGGTTGCTTACCATCGCTAATAAGCTTAGAATAAGAGAAATCATTTCATAAATAAAATATAATTTTATTAGATACTCATAAATAATAATTATGAATTGTGGAGAGGAATTCCATCGCCTATGAACCTGCATGCCCTAAAAATTTTCAATACCGTCGCCCAAACCGGCAGTGTCACACGAGCCTCCGAGGCACTGCGGATCAGCCAGCCGGCTGTCACGGTGCAAATTCGCAATCTGGAGCAGGAGCTCGGACTTGTCCTCATCGCTCCCAAGGGGCGCGGCATCCTGCTAACGGAAGCCGGCGAGTTCGTCGCGGCCGAGGCCGGTCGGCTGTTCGCGCTGGAGCGTGAGATCGAGGCGCGCATCAGCGATCTAAAGGCCGGACACACCGGCCACCTGCGCATCGCAGCGACTTACCTGCCGGCCAACTTCCTCCTGCCAGGCTGGATTGCCGCGTTCAAGCAGTCACATCGAGACGTGAAGGTAAAGCTGCAAACGGCGAATGCCCGGCAAGTCATGCACCAGCTAGCCCATTATGAGGTGGAGCTGGCCTTGATTGGAGGCGGCATCGAGCCGGAGCCCGGTATCGGCCGGATGCTGCTGCTGGAGGATCCGATGTGGTTTGTGGTGCCGCGGGGATATCCGTTAGCGAATCAGGAGGTCGGCTTGGCCGACATTTTGCAGGAGCCGTTCATCATGCGGGAGGAAGGAAGCCGTACCCGTGAGATGCTGCTCGCCCTGTGCCGTACCGCGAATTTGAATCCACCCGAAGCCGCCGTGCAATGGAATGGCATGAACGAAGCCGTTCAAGCGGTCAAAGCAGGCTATGGCGTTATTTTCGCTTCCGCCGCGGAGGTACGGGAGGATGTCGAGCGCGGCGACGTGGCGCGGGTACACGTGCGGGGGATACAAGCGGTAAATCCGATCGCCGTCTATTATCGAGAGCAGGAGGCGCTGTCCAAGCCGGCTGAGACGCTGCTGCAGGTGATCCGGCATAGCCTTTAAGCGCTGAAAAAAGCCTGCCCCCACCGCATGTGGAGACAGGCTCTTATGGTTTAAACCAATCGTTTACGAATCGAAGTCGAGATCATATCGATGATCGTGACCATCACGATAATGCCCAGAAGGATGATACCTACTCGGCTCCAACCGCGAGCCTCCAGCGCAAAAATCAGTGGAGTACCGATCCCGCCGGCGCCGATCATCCCAAGAATCGCTGCGGAGCGAACATTGATTTCAAAGCGGTACAGCGAGAAGGAGAAGAATTCCGGCAGCACCTGCGGAATGACCGCGAACCAGAGCACCTGCAGCCGGTTGGCGCCGCATGCCGTCAAGGCTTCCGTCGGTCCGAGATCCATGTTCTCGACCGCCTCGGAGAACAGCTTTCCGAGCATCCCGATCGAGTGCAGCCCGAGTGCCAGCACCCCGGCGAATGGCGTCGGTCCCACCGCCTTGATGAACAGGATCGCCATAACAATCTCCGGGAACGTCCGGATAAGACTGAGCACGAACTTCCCGCTTGCGGTAACCGCACGGTATTTACTCATATTATTAGCTGCCCAGAATGCAAACGGCACACAAATAATCGCCGAAATAAACGTACCCAGGACGGAGATCGCCAGCGTATCCAACAGCCCCCGAAGCAAATCCTCACCTTCCGGAATATAGACATAGGACCAGTCGGGATGAAAGAGTCCTTTGAGGATGGACTTCGAAATTTGTCCGGCCGTTTCCTTAATGCCTTCAAATTGAATGCCGTTGAACGACCAAATATAGATCGCCAGAATGATTAACGCAACCAGCCAAAACCGGAGGCGGCCTCCTGACGGTGCTTTTACGGATGGATTTGTCATAGCAGCCTCTCCCGAATTTTAGTACTCGCGTAGTCGATGATCAGGACGATCGCCAAGGTCACCAAAATAATCATGCACGAACGGTCATATCGCAGCTGGTTCAGCGACCGATCCAGGAACAGACCAATCCCCCCTGCGCCGACCAAGCCGAGTACAGCCGCCGCCCGCACGTTGACTTCGAACGTGTACAGCAGGTAAGCCATAAACGAGGCCAGCACCTGAGGGACGACGCCAAAATGAATCCACTGCAGCTTATTCGCTCCAACCGCCGTCATCGCCTCCAGAGGCCCCGGATCGATTGCTTCGATGGATTCATAGGCAAGCTTCGAGATCAGACCAAACGAGAAAAACATAAGCGCCAGCACCCCTGCGACGGGCCCCAAACCGAAGATGGCAACAAAAACCGCCGCAAATAGTAAGTCCGGAATGGTTCGCACCAGGTTAAGAATAAATCTTGCAGGGTAGTACAGCACCGGAGATTTGGTTACGTTTCTTGCCGCAAGCAGCGAGACGGGGATGGCAAGAATGGCTCCGAAGGTCGTACCGACCACCGCCATTTGCACCGTCTCCATCATCGGCTTCCAAATCACATCGATGTAGGACCAGTCCGGAGGAAACATGTCCACGAGCAGCTTACCCATTTCCGGCGTACCGGTGATGAGCTGTGTCAATGTAGCGTCCGTTTTATATGCGCTGCCCCAGAGTAATAAGATTAAGATGATCGCATTTAAATACGTCTTGGTACGATTGGGCTTTTGTAACGGAGCAGCTTTGCCGATCGAATCAGGCTTCATTTACTCCTGCACCCCCAGCAGCTCGTCCTTCTTGATCGCACGGCCGTAAATCGCCGAGAACGCTTCATCAGTCGCTTCCGATACAGGACCGTCGAATACGACCTCACCTGCACGCAAGCCGATGATGCGGGTAGCGTACTCCCGGGACAAGTCGATAAAGTGTAGGTTAACCACCGTCGTGATGCCCAGCTCTTGATTGATGCGCTTCAGGTCATCCATGACTTGACGAGTCGTGAGCGGGTCCAGCGAGGCCACCGGTTCGTCCGCGAGAATAATTTTCGCTTCCTGCGCCAACGCACGGGCAATCGAAACCCGCTGCTGCTGACCGCCAGACAGCTCGTCTGCGCGAGCATACGCCTTCTCCCGAATGTTTACACGTTCAAGCGCTTTGAGCGCCAGCTCTACATCGTGCTTCGGGAACAAGCCGAGCAGCGTGCGAAGCGTGGAATGGTATCCGACCCGGCCAGAAAGTACATTGCGAAGTACGGAGGAGCGCTTCACCAGATTGAAATTTTGGAAAATCATCCCGATATCGCGGCGCAAATTGCGTAGGCTAACACCAGACGCATCCGTGATCGAGCGGCCGTCGATGAGGATTTGACCGTCGGTGATTTCATGCAGCCGGTTGATCGAGCGCAGCAGCGTTGATTTTCCGGCCCCTGAGAGCCCAACAATAACCACGAATTCCCCTTTATTGATCTTAAGATTAATATTTTTTAGACCTGTCGTCCCGTTGGGATACACTTTAGATACATTTTGAAATTCAATCATAGGTTCCGTGAATTCCCCTTTAGTTAGAATAAAATGGCCAACAAGATAGTATTCGACATTTAGCGCGGTTATCCTCTTTATTTTTCAGCGGTTTACAATATCCCTAGGACTTTCCACCCAGCTTCTGACTATGCCAGCCATGATACCCACCATGCAATGACCGCGGCGCCGGGCAGCAGCAGAAGCTGTGCAAGCACGGTCCCTGCCAGCCTGGATAGCATGAGCAAGCCGAACATTTTGTTCATCTCAGACGTGCGCACCTTCCCCGCCATCGCCTTGTCCGACAGCAGCGCCACGCGTGGGTCAATAAAGATCGTCAGCAGGATTGTCGCAATCCCGTTAATGAGCCCAGAGGATTGAGAAGCCGCGAGCGCATGAGCCGGGACGAGATAAGATGCATAGAGCGAGGAAAGCACGCCTACCGTATAAATGCCCGTCACCGCGGTATTTAATACCAGCAGTCGCTTCGGAATGCCGCCGACCCGCAGCCGCATCAGCATTTCAACTCGGGGCATGCGCACCTTCCGCTTGATCCGCTTGAGCTTATCGATCGAGACCGATTGCTTTACCAGCGCAGGAATGGACCCCGCAATCTCCAAATGCGCCACCAGCCGCATAAACACAAACACCATCGTCGGAAACAGTACAATCGAGAGGATCGTTCCTATCGAGGCAGCCGCCAGGATCAAATGAAACTCCGTCTGAAGCGGTATGCCCGTTCCCTTCTTGGCCGCATCAATGAGTCCACCGGTTAAAGGCCCTTGGGCCAGGTTCGACGTCCGCGAGACTAGCACGATGATGCCGGTTAGTGATAACGCTACCGCCAGCTTGCCGCTGCGGATGCCTGCAAGTCTGACCGCATAGCCGAGCGTTTCGGCCGCATGGATAACAAGCGTTAGTGCACAGATTAGTAGAAGTGAGTTCCCCATTCGATCCTCCTCACTTGAAGTAGAAAAACGCGATTGCATACCGTTACCTTTAACGGCTGACAATCACGTTTTATTCGACGCACCTTCGAATCAGCTTCCGGCTACATCCCGTTTCGTAAAGAGCAGCCAAGACACCACATAGAACACAATCCAATACGCTACAAGTACAGACACCGAAAATCCGAGCGTCATGCCTGGCATCACGGGCTTCCCGCCATTCACATAAGGAGCCAGATTCGTATTGGCAAACAGCAAATATTTCACCCAGCTATATTTCAATTGCGCCAGGACGGCCACAATTGCTGAAGACGTGAACATCAGAAAAATAGACAATCCAATCGCAAGCGAGCTGCTGCGAAACACCGCTGAGATCATGAATGACAGGGTGGCTGACATTAAGAGGCTCACGAATTCCAGACCATACGCTTTCATGATGGTAGATAACCCCGCATCAGGGCTAACCGTACCCGAGACTCCAAATAAGATTAATCCGGTAAAATAACTGACAATCAGCGTAACCAGCAGGAAGGTCAGCATGAACAGAACCACGGAGACATATTTTGCGAGCAAAATTTTGCCCCGTGAGGCCGGTCGAATCAGCAGCAGCTTAATCGTTCCCCAGGTGAATTCGGAAGCCACGATATCACCTGCCACGATCACAGTAAAGATGGCTGTTAGCGCCGTAAAATTTAAAGTCAGTAAGAATGCCATAAATTGCAGCACATGATTCATGCCGGTTTCAATGACATATTTCATCAAAATCCCGGTCAAAATAACCGCCAGCACCAGAATCGCAAGCATAACCGTGGTCCGCAGACGGGTGTAGATTTTGGTTTGCTCATTTTGCACGAGCCGAAGAAAGCTAGACAATCCGATTCCCCCTTGTCACCTCGAGGAATTGATCCTCCAGCGTCTTGGTCATAGCCCGAATGGCAAACACGTGGATTCCCGCCTCAACCAGCCGGGCATTGAACGCTGCAACCGCCTCCCGACGGTTGGCCAGCAGGACGACAAGCTCAGCCCCTTCGGCCTTGACAAGCATTCCGTCCTCCATCAGCTCAAGCGCCGCGTCCAGCTGGCCTACCTCGAAGCTGACTTCCACCTTCTCCGTCTCCGTAGGCGCTTCCTTAAACGAACGTACATCCAACAGCTTGCCGTTCTGTATAATGGCGACACGGTCGCACATCAGCTCCATCTCGGAGAGCAGGTGGCTTGAGACGATAACGGCAAGTCCCTCTACCCTCGACAGCTCCCGCAAATAATCCCGAAGCTCGCGGATGCCCTCTGGATCCAGCCCGTTCGTAGGCTCATCCAGCACCAGCACGGACGGACGATGAAGGATGGCCTGAGCCACGCCAAGCCGCTGGCGCATGCCTAGCGAGTAGGTTTTGACTTTATCATGAATGCGGTTTTCGAGCCGAACGAGCTTGACCACTTCATCGATTCGATCCTTGTTTACATTCGGCATCATGCGGGCAAAATGCATCAAATTCTGATATCCGCTCATAAAACCGTAAAATTCCGGATTTTCCACGATTGCCCCGACGTGCACCATTGCTTCCTCAAATTGGCGCTTCACACTTCGGCCTTGGATCGTCACTTCCCCTTCGGTGATCGACATGAGGCCGACCATCATTCGGATCGTGGTCGTTTTTCCAGCACCATTCGGGCCGAGAAATCCAAACACCTCACCAGGATACACCTCAAAGGTGAGCCCATCAACAATCGTCTTGGAGCCGATCTTCTTCGTCAGCTGCTGCAGCGAAACAACTTGCGTAGTGTTCATAAAACCTCCCAAACAGCAAAAAAGGTAGAATATCCATTTAACAGGAAAAGTATACCATACCTTCTGAGCCCGACCAAATATTGGCTTGCCGCCTGGACTTATCCCTACTGCTCATCATAATATTTTGCCAGTGTAACCATCATACTGCCCATCCGTTCTTCCTCAGGAGCGACCACCCGGCTAATCCCTTCATCCCGCAGCGCTTCCGCCGTTACCTTCCCCACCGCGGTTGCAACAACGCCATCTTCAAAGGCTTGCGTCACTTGCTTGGCCCAGCCTTTATCTCTGGCGTAGGCCATCAGAAAACGCACCTGCGGAGTACTCGTGAACGTAACCGCATCCAGCTCGCCTTCTATAATCTCCTTTAGCAGCGTATCCACGATGGCCGTCTCCGGCGGGATATGCTTGTAAGGTAAAATCTCATAATACTCCGCACCGCTCTTACGAAGCCACTGCACCAGCCGCGGCGCATGATCCCCATACAGCTGCAGCGCCACCTTATTTCCACGTAAATCGTACGGCATCAACGCTCTTAGAATCCCTACCGTCGTTCCGTCATCATCACGAACCGTAGGCTCTAGTCCAAGATGCTTCAAATATTTGACCGTTTTGTAGCCGCGTGCCGCGATTTGGGTTCGACTGAGCGCTTTCACAAATTCCTCTGCCAGACCCATGCTTTCCGCCACCTGGACCAGCATTTCCGTTCCAACCCCCGTCGTCAAAATGATCCAATCCGCACCATGCTGAATCAGCTCAACGACTTTCTTCTCAACCTTTTCACGTTCAATTTCTACCGTTCCCTGGGCAGGCCGAACAATCGGGATTCCCCCGAGCTTTTCTACAATGACACTTAGCTCCGCCGCCTTGCGCGGTCCGGTCAGTGCGATGCGTTTTCCCTCTAGCTTGGCCATTTCCTTCACTCCTTGAAACTTCATGTGAGATTCTATTACATCTAATAAAATGTACTATACCCCATATCTTTTACTTCTTCAATCCTTACTTACATCCAAAACATTACTGCGCCGCACCATCATGTTTTTTTCGTCACAGGTTAAACTAGGAGCATCCATCACCTTCATTGCTGAAGGAGGTCCTATTCATGTACAAGCTTCTGCTCTTATGCGCTTGTCTGCTGCTATTCCTACCCGGCTGTGGGAAAGACCAGTCGAAACAAAAAGCCCAAAGCCAAAACCAGCAAAACGCCAAACCGATCGATTCCCAGCTCCAAGAGCAAATGAAAATGTACCAGGAAGTCAAAAAATCCGAATACGAGCAGCATCAGAAAACGCGAAAAGCCGAGAAGGATCAATTGAAAAAGCTCCAAAAAACGCAGGAGGAAACCCTTCGCCGCGAATATCAATTTGAAGAAAAGGTTCGTAAAGGCACTAATCCGTTTAGTACCGACAAAAAGCAAAATCAGCAGCAGCAACAGCAAAAGTCATCTTCCAGTGATCAAGACAAATCCAAGGATAATAAGAACGAGTAGTAACAAAAAAATCCAACAGCCCATATCTCTTCCCATGAGCCGTTGGATTTTGTTTTCATTTGGAGTTCACGCCTTACTTCCCTAAGACATCCTCTAATTCCGTAATTAACTGATTCAGCGTTTGAATGCTAACCACAATGTTATCGATCATCTTATGCTGCTCTTCCACACTCGCCAATACTTGCTCACCGACACCGCAGCTTCTTGTGTAATGATGGAGACAGAAGTCACGTCTAACGATATGTACGGAGGAGTCTCTTAGATGGGTGCTAACCGATTCCATTTCGTCCGCCTTCACAGCAAGCACCTCGGAGCACTCGACAATCGTAGAGAACACCTGAGCCACCTATTCCATCTTCTTCTGACTTGCCCTAACCGCTTCAAACCCGTCATTGATTTCTTTTGCTGCGAGCTGCATCATGGTTTGAATTTCGTTCAAAATGCAAATCCGCGGCCATGCTCACCGGCTCGTGCAGCCTCAATATCTGCAATTTGCGCAAGCAAATTCGTTTGGGTAGAAATTTCATGTATCGTCGTTAAAATCGTCCCAATCTGCTGGCTCTGCCCGCCCAGCTTATTCATCATTTCAACGGTCTGCTTGACAATTCCATTAACCTTGTCCATCTCGGCTTGCATAAGATCGACCTTTGCGTTGCCATGCTCCGTAATGTGCGACATTTGACCGGTTAGCTCTCGCATCGATAAAGAGTTGCAGTTGGCCATCCGAATGGACTGATCCAACCGGCCATCAACTCCAATGTGGAATAAAAGTAATTGGTAGCAGCAATGCCAAACAGGCCAAAAGACAAGAATCGGTCGATAATCATGATAAATGGGGACGAGAATTAGGCTAAAATACAACAAAATATAAGTCGTAAAACTCGTGGACTGTGCAATTAATGCAAAGCTTACAAGCGCCATCCCGAACTTTATGCCATACTTTACGTAAGCCACGAACCATTTTCTCCAAACCACCACACTCAAAACTACAGCTACACTGTCGCCATACTCATCGTATTACTAACCAACCCCAGCAGCAAAATCACCCAATATAGCGAAATCATTAATTTATTTCTTGCATGCAATTGTTCTTGCTTCCCCAACAGTTCCATCATCTCTTTCAATTTTAAACATATCCCAGCTGGCTCTCGTACCTCAGTTAAGCCCCGGAAAACAAAAAAAGAACTGCTTTGATAAGCAGTTCACTTGTTTCGTATATAAGCGGATGATGGGAATCGAACCCACGCTACCAGCTTGGGAAGCTGGAGTTCTGCCATTGAACTACATCCGCAAATAAAATGGTCGGGACGACACGATTTGAACATGCGACCCCCTGGTCCCAAACCAGGTGCTCTACCAAGCTGAGCTACGTCCCGTTATTTTAAGATGCCGGTAGAGGGACTTGAACCCCCACGGTTTCCCTCACGATTTTGAGTCGCGCGCGTCTGCCAATTCCGCCATACCGGCAGGTATGGATGTATTTCAAAAATGATGCATTAATGGCGTGCCCTGAGAGATTCGAACTCCCGACCTTTTGATTCGTAGTCAAACGCTCTATCCGGCTGAGCTAAGGGCACAAAAAAATATGGAGCGGAAGACGGGAATCGAACCCGCGACCCTCGCCTTGGCAAGGCGATGCTCTACCGCTGAGCCACTTCCGCTTAAAGCTATGCGCTCGAGAGGACTCGAACCTCCACGGCTGTTACCCCACTAGAACCTGAATCTAGCGCGTCTGCCAATTCCGCCACGAACGCATATTTTGTTGATGGTGCGGTTGAGAGGACTCGAACCTCCACGAGCGTACGCCCACTACCCCCTCAAGATAGCGTGTCTGCCATTCCACCACAACCGCATATTGAATTCAGAAAAAAAGTGAGCCATGTAGGACTCGAACCTACGACACCCTGATTAAAAGTCAGGTGCTCTACCAACTGAGCTAATGGCTCATACTATTAAATGGTGGAGGCTGATGGATTCGAACCACCGAACTCGTCAGAGAACAGATTTACAGTCTGCTGCGTTTGGCCACTTCGCTAAGCCTCCTCATGTTGACGCTGAAGGTCAAACATGTGGTGGCTCGGGACGGAATCGAACCGCCGACACGAGGATTTTCAGTCCTCTGCTCTACCGACTGAGCTACCGAGCCGAATAGCCATGTTTCATACACACCACGAATGTGGTATCCGCTTGGCGACGTTCTACTCTCCCAGGACCCTGCGGTCCAAGTACCATCGACGCTGGAAGGCTTAACGGTCGTGTTCGGGATGGGTACGCGTGGTTCCCTTCCGCCATCATCACCAAACGGATTGTTCAGGATTTGCACCCTGAAAACTGGATTCGAAACAAAGCTTGCTGAATCGTTTTGGATAAGCCCTCGACCGATTAGTATTCGTCAGCTCCACACGTTGCCGCGCTTCCACCCCGAACCTATCTACCTCGTCGTCTACAAGGGGTCTTACATACTGGGAAATCTCA
>NZ_VNJI01000058.1 GCF_007786445.1 Paenibacillus cremeus
GTTTACGAGTGCAGGACTAATGGGATTCTCCATGCAGGGGACGAGCCTTGGTAACGGGATCAAATGGGTTCTTGAAGGCCTGGCTCATCAGTCATTTTTACTTTTTGCCATTAGCGTAGTGTTAATTATCATTGCAGTCACGTTCGTAGGCATTCATCCAATGGTGATCGTGACCGCATTAGTCACTCAAATGAACGCCCACGAGCTCGGTACGACAAATCACGTGCTTGCCGTGTTGCTTATGCTAGGGTGGTCGATCTCGTCTGTATTAAGCCCGGTCAATCCGTTAAATATGCTTGTAAGCCGACTCTCCGGAGTAGCTACAGGAATTGAGGCTGGGTTCCGGGCCAACGGAATTCACTTAACCGTTGTAGCCATCATAGGCTTGCTGATCATAACATGGATCCATTAGCAGGCAATCAAGCCATCTGTAAAGAAAGTTTTAAAAAGCAAATCCTTTGCCGCAGCCTTAGTTCAGTATTAACCGTTCAAAGCTTGTAGGAGCATTGAATTCACCACAAATATGACAATATGAGTTGCGAAAAAGCCCGGATGCGTGTTCACACACAGAATCGGGCTTTTTAAGTCTATATTATTTATGTATCTTAGAGGTCTAACCTCATTTAATTTTTTCAGCGTGAATCCACCCACATTTTGTGTGAGATTATGTGTGCGTATTCAACTGACAGGGAATCCTACACCCGCATCGAAGTAATTTTGCAAGCCACTCGGCGTCTTTCATGTCTTTTTTCGGCCGGGAAGGTTTTTTACATGATGAGCATTAGCCAAGATAAGCTCAACGTCAAGCGCTTCAAGGACATTCCAAACGGGCTTCCAGTAGATGCCTGTGCTTTCCATGGCGACATGGGAGCATTCCATTATAGTGAGCCATTCGCCGAGTTCGAGCAAATCTTCCGTCATCGTTCCAAACGTTCGAATCTCCATCCGTGGAGCCCGATCGAGCGGACCAGATAAAACACAAGCAACGACCGTTTCTTGGTGAACATCCAACCCTGCACAGCGTTCCAGAATAGCTTCCATCATGAGAACAACCAACCTCCGAAAGGAAATGGGGGGCCAGAAAACAACCTGAAAGAGGAAAATTTTTATCCGGACTCGAAGTTCCAATAGCCTGTGCTTCAAAGGTTGTTCATTCAGTTTTATTTTCGGGATCAAGTCACCACAAAAAGCCACGAACTGATCCAGCCCTTAATTCTAAGTATTGTCAGTTGGTGAAAAAGAAAAACGGCTACGATGAGATTTTCATCATAGCCTGTGACCGGGAACGTCATGAAAGTTTTATTTGCATTCTCGTGAAACTGGTACATGGAAAGGAGCAATTATATCTTGCTAAGGAAAGTTCGCAATAAATTTCCATTCAAACGCTGGAGCATAAGAACTATTATGTTAGCGAGTTTTGTCTTGATGGTCATGATTCCGCTGCTTACGATGGTGGTCGTATCTTATCAAAGTTATAAATCGATTGTCACCGAGCAGTCCACGCAGCAAACGTTGCGTACGTTAGAGCAAGTGTCCGTCGGCGTTGATCGGGAAGCCGGGCAAATCATGAACACGGTCGGATATTTGTACAAAGATCCAATATTGCTAGCCGCCGTCGATGAGGCCCACAGCCAGGGCGCTGACGGTACCAGAGTGCAGAGTCTGGTCCACAACTATTTCCAATACACCAACGAGCTGATCGATGTCGTTTTCTTTTTTCGCGGGGGCGGGGCTTATTCTGCAAACCGTGCGGTGCCGATTGACGAAAGCTTGATGAGAACCTCCCTCTGGTACAACAAATCGCTTGCCGCGCCCAGTCAGATCAAGCTATTCGGGGTACAGCCGAGCCATATGTCCGAACTGGACGAGAAATACATTAACACTGCTGCAGTGGCTTTACCTTCCGATATGAACGATCAGTCGCAGGTAGAGGTTATTTATTTTGTTTTTAAAGGCTCACTATTTCAGCATTTATTTGAATCCTCCACCAAAGAACAAGGAGACTTCCTTGTTCTGGACAATGAAAGCCGTGCCATCGCGGCTAACCGTGAGACGTATATTCAGAACTGGCTCGATCAACCTTCTTATTTGTATAAGACCGGCTGGTATTCATCCGGCGAATATACGGTAAGCATCGACGGTAGGACCGCATTTATCACCTATTTTACGGCGCCGGTAACCCAGTTTAAAGTCATCCATATCATCCCTTACGATTCCTTAACCCGTCCTTTACGCAAGGTGCTGAATATGACGTTGTGGGTCGGTGGGATGAGTACGGTGCTGTTTTTGGCGGCTTCATGGTTTTTTGTTCGGACGATTACGGGGCCGATTAGTTCGCTCGTGCGTTGTATGTACCGAGTGCAAACCGGCACGCTTCAGCTGGAATTTGACCCGTCCGGGCCTTCCGAGATATTCATGCTCGGCAATAAATTTCATGCGATGATTAAGGAAATGGAAGTCTTAATGAAGGACAAAGAGGAGCAGCAGCGAGCCAAAGCGATGGCTGAGCTGCAAGCGCTGCAGTCGCAAATCAATCCCCATTTTTTACTGAATACCCTCAATGCGATTAAATTGATGGCGGTCATCAGCCGGGTTCCGAATATCCAAAAAATGACGGACGCCTTTATCCGGCTGCTTTCCACTTCGCTTAATCGAGGCGGGACGATGCATACCATTAAGGAAGAGATCGATTATTTAGAGCAATATTTATATATAATGGAATTCCGTTACGGTTCCTTCGACGTCCAGTGGCATTTTGATGATCGTCTGTACGGCAGTTTTGTCTTGAAGCAGTTGATTCAGCCGATCGTGGAAAACGCGATTGTTCATGGTCTGCAGCATAAAGAACACGACGGACAGATGAAGCTGAGCGGTTTCCTGGAGGACCAAAAAGTGGTGATTGTGGTAGAAGACAATGGGCCGGGCATCGAGTCCAACGATCTGGACGAGCTGCTCGCACCGTCAAGCGAAGACAATTATAACAGCATAGGCATTAAAAATGTGAACGACCGCATCCGCCTACATTACGGGGAATCGTACGGGCTTAAGCTCATTAGCGAAGCAGGCGGAGGAACACGAGTCGAGGTTCATTTACCGTTCGTGGGTAGTACGAGTGAGACAAGAGAAAGGGATGATGACTAAATGGATACCTCGGACAACTACCAAGTACTGATTGTCGATGACGAGCCACTGTTCAGGCTCGCGCTGCGAACCTTAATTACGGAAAGCGGATTGCCGTTTACGATCGCGGGCGAAGCGCCGGACGGGGAAGAGGCACTGGCTTACAAACAACAGCATCCCGAGGTCGATCTGCTCATCGTCGATATGAAAATGCCTAAAATGAGCGGCGTCGAGTTGATGAGAGAATGGAGGGAGTTCGAGGGTTCGAGTGATCGCGGTCCGGTCATGCTGGCACTAAGCTCGTACCGCGATTATGAATTTGTACGGGAAGCGTTTTTGCTCGGAGCCATAGATTATATTGTGAAGGTCGATATGGACGAGAGCCATGTGATCCCCGTACTCCGAAAAGCGATGTCCGAGCTGGAAAAACGAAAGCAGGTGTTTCCTCGTAAAACCGCTGCTATGTCCGAAGGGACCGATGTGATCTTGAAAAGAATGCTAACGGATTTGCCTGAGGAAGAATCGTCATATCTCAAGATGCTGAGTGAGCGGGGGGTGGTTTTGCCTGAAACACAACGGATTGCTGCTGTCATTCTTCCCGACTCGGCGGATTTCGGCGCTTCCGATGCGGGTGTTGACCTGATCCCTACCGTCACGGAACAGGCTCTTCAGGCCAAGGGGATACACGCGGAAATGCTGCTATACCCGCAGTCCGAGGTGGTGTTATTGTTTCATGCCTTCAAGACCAATAGCTATATGTTCCTGAGAAATCAGCTAAACGAACTGTTCACCGTTATTCAGCGACGCTTAAACCGGTATGCGAATTTAAGCGTGACCGTGGGCGTCAGCGAGGCGGGCAACGTCTTTTGGCGGAGGCTTGTTGAAGAGGCTCGGCGCAATACGAGGAGCCGTTTTTTTAGCGGCGGAGGCAGACTGTATTTTTCGGACACCCTGAACTGGCCCGAGTATACGGACGCCCAGCCGGCGACAGATGAATCGGTATTCGCCGAGCAGACCCAAGAGATGTTAACTGCGCTCACGGACTCGAATCCGGAGGTCTGGATAGCTTCTTTCGATACTTGGACGGGAATGATCCCACCCGGCGACGAGCAGTACATCCGCAAATCGTTTGCGGACGTCGTCTGGAAGCTGGGCTCCTTGCTCGTGGTGAACGGCTGCGTTTGGGAGCAGCTTCCAGATCCCTACCAAAAACCTTTTGTATTGCTGGATCACTGTATCACCTTGAAGCAGCTATGGAGTCGGCTTAAGGAACTGATGGGGGCGGTGCATGCCGCCGTTCACGAATCCAAAGCGTCAGCGGCTTCGTCCTTTAAAGGAGTGCTCCAGCAAGCGAAATCGTATATCGAGCAGCATTACGGCGACGGGATCACCCTTACGCTGGTTAGCGAATGGGTCGGCGTCAGCGAAGGTCATTTAAGCAAATTGTTTGTGAAGGAAGCCGGCTATAAATTTATCGATTATTTAACGGGCATCCGGATCGAAAAAGCAAAGGAGCTTATGCACACCGGCTTGAAGCTATACGAAATTTCTGAGCAGGTCGGCTATCCGAACCCGGAGCATTTCAGCCGGGTGTTCAAAAAAGAGGTGGGACTCAGTCCCGCTCAATACCGTGAGCGTCTGGATGCGCAAAAATAATCAAGAAAAGAACAAAAAACATCATCCTCAATCCGTTTTAGATTAGGCACAATGGGGGAGTATCATATTGAACTCTAAGGGGAGATATTCCATGAAAAGAAAGCGCATACTCTTATCACTGCTGAGCGCTGCCGTTTTGTTGCCTGCTTGCTCCGGGGGCGGGGGCGAAGTTAAGCCTGCGGGCACTTCCGCTGCGGATAGCCAAAATAAACCAAAGGAGCCCGTAACCATCGAGTTTTCGACTGGTTTGGATGCATCGGGGGAAATGACCAAATCCATCGAGCGTTTCAACAAGTCACACACGGACATTCAGATTAAATATGTCGAACTGCCCCAGGTGCCCAATGAACAGCTGACCCGGTATACGACCTGGTTCAACAGCAAGAGTAAAACGCCGGATCTGCTCATGACCGATGTGATCTGGCCCAAAATGTTCGCTTCCGCCGGCTGGATTGCGCCAATTGATGAATATGTGAATGCCGACTACCTCAAGCAGTTTTATCCGGCTGCGGTGGATGTAGCGAAAATCGACGGTAAGCAGTACGGCATTCAAGGCTGGATCGACGTCGGCATGATGTACTACCGCAAGGATTTACTGGAGAAATATAATCAGAAGGTACCTACGACGTGGGCAGAGCTCGAGCAAGTAGCCCAAGAGATTTTGAAGAAGGAGAATGATCCGAATCTCGTCGGGTACGTGTTCCAGGGAGCAAAGATCGAAGGAGCAACAATTAACTGGCTCGAATTTTTGTGGGGGAACGGTGGCGATGTGTTTGATGCCGCCGGTAAAATCAAGGTGGACACACCCAAGGCCGTGGAAGCTTTGAAAAAAATGCAGGGCCTCGTCCAGCAATCGAAGGTTTCACCGGTAAGCGTCGCGACCTCGAATCCGAATGATAATCAGATCGTATTCGGCAATGGCAATGCGATATTTATGAGAAACTGGCCGGGCAGCTTCTCCACCCTGAAGGACACGAAGGTATCGGGCAAATATGACGTCATGCAGATTCCTCATTTCGATGGCGGCAAAAGTACTCCGAGCACCGGCGGCTGGGTCTATGCGATTAACAGCAACTCTCAGCATAAAAAAGAAGCGGTGGAGGTCATGAAATTTTTCCTGTCCGATGCTGAGCAAAAATCGATGGTGCTTCAAACTAGCAAGCTCGCTACGAACCGGAAGGCCCTTACGGATCCGGAGGTTGCGTCCAAGCAGCCGATTACCCAAAAAGCCCAGACGATGCTGGAAACCGCGAAGAGCCGTCCAGCGCTGCGCGCTTACGAGCAGTTTAGCCGTGCGATGCAAACGGAGATCAACCTCGTCCTGAACGGGCAAAAGGATCCGGAGCAGGGGATCAAAGACGCGCAGAAGGAAATCGACAAGATTAAGGAGTGATGCTGGTGTCCTCACGGTCTATAGCTGCTAGGCAGGTACTTCTGCCCATGAAAAGATCCAAAAGATTAAACGATAAAACGCTGGCTTTTTGGTTGATCACTCCGCCAGTGCTGTTCTTGCTTTTGTTCACGCTCTACCCGATCGTTAAAGTATTCTGGATGTCGCTGCATCAAATTTCGGTGACCCAGCCTTGGCTGGGTACCCCCTTTATCGGGTTGGACAATTATGCCGAGGCCCTGAAGGATACGCGATTTTGGCATTCCACCGGCTTCACCCTGGCGTTCTCTCTTATCACGGTGGTGTTCGAAATCGTGCTTGGCCTGTTTCTTGCCATGATCGCCAACAAGACGTTTCCTTTCCGCGGCCTGGTCCGGGCGGCGATCCTGTTTCCATGGGCGCTACCGGCGGTGACCAATGCGTTAACCTGGAGATGGATGTACAATTCCGATTACGGCTTGTTCAATGGAATGCTGCTTCAGTGGGGGTGGATCGACAAGCCGATAAACTGGCTGGGAAGTACCAATCTGGCTTTCATCTCCGTGTGTATCGTTGCCATTTGGAAAACGGCCTCCTTTATGGCCATTATTCTCTTGGGCGGATTGCAATCCATTTCTCACGACATTTACGAAGCGGCCCATATCGATGGAGCCAGCAAGGTGCAGGCTTTTTTTCAAATTACGTTGCCACTGTTGAAAAACGTCTTTTTGGTAGCCCTGGTTCTCCGCACGATGCACTCGCTCCAAGCGTTTGACCTGATGTACGGATTGACGCAGGGAGGGCCGGGCAATTCCACCGAATCACTCCCAATGTACATTCATACGAAGGCGTTTATCGACATGGAGTGGGGCTACGGTTCCGCGCTCGGCGTGCTGTTGTTTGTCATCATCTTTGCTATTTCGATGTTATACCTGAAGTTTTTATACGATCCGGAATAAAGGAGGAAGCACATTGGCCGGGATTGAACCTGTTAAAAAACTTATTTTTTTCATCACCGTCGCAGCCCTTGTCGTCCTTTCCTTCTTTCCTTTGTACTGGCTGTTTATTTCCTCTCTGAAGCCGTCCGATCAGTTGTTTTCCATGCCGCCCAAATGGATTACGCTGACACCGACGCTTAAACATTACATTGCCGCTTTCAAAACGCAGCCGTTAGCACTGTATTATTGGAACAGCACGGTTGTTGCAATCGACACTTTGATCATTACGCTGATTTTCGGCTGCATGATCGCGTACCCGGTGGCCCGTCTGCAGTTTCGCGGCAAATCTGCGGTGTTGATGCTGGTCGTTGCCACGTCCATGTTTCCGGCGATGACGATGGTGCTGCCGATTTTCTCCGGCCTGCGCGATATCGGGCTGCTGAATTCGTTCACCGGACTTGGCATCACCCACGCGGCTTTTTCACTGCCGATGGTCGTATGGCTGCTTTCAGCCCTGTTCAAGGATGTGCCGATGGAATTGGAGGATGCGGCGCTGATCGACGGCTATAACCGGCTTCAGGCATTTCTGCGTATTATGCTGCCGCTGGCGGCACCCGCCATGGCGACAGCTTCGATTCTGGTATTCGTCAACAGCTGGAATGAATTTCTGTTCTCGTTTACCTTGATGTCCGAAGCCGGCAAACGCACACTGCCCGTAGGGATCATGATGTTCCCGGGCGAATACGAGTTCCCTTGGGCTACCATATCGGCAGCCATCGTGGTTTCCGTAGTACCGCTCGTTCTTGTCATTTTGTTTTTTCAGAAGCAGGTTGTTCAAGGATTAACAAATGGTGCCGTCAAGGGATAAGACACATGTGAGGAGATCAAACCGATGAGAATTTTGTTACTTGACCTGGATTCGCTTAGCCCGGATCATTTGGGCTGTTACGGCTATCACCGCAATACGTCGCCTAATATCGATAACATTGCCGGGCAGGGCGTCCGCTTCGAAAATTATTACACCTCCGATGCACCGTGCTCACCTTCGCGCGCGGCGTTAATGTCCGGCCGGTTCGGTATTACTAACGGGATCGTGGGCCATGGCGGAACCGCGGGGGATATGAGGCATGAGGGCATTACCCGCGGCTTCCAGGATAAGCTGGCCAAGGAGAGCCTGCCTGCTTTGCTTCGTTCAGCCGGTTTGAACACAGTGCTATTCAGCCCTTTTGGCGAACGGCATTCACAATGGACGTTTTATGCAGGATTTTCTGAAATTCACAACACCGGCAATCGGGGGATGGAATCGGCCGAAGAGGTTACTCCCGGCGTGCTGCGTTGGATGGAACAGAATGCGGCTGAGGATAATTGGTTCCTTTATGTGAATTATTGGGATCCCCACACGCCTTACAGGGCCCCGGCCGATTTTGGCAATCCCTTTGCGGGCGATCCGCTCCCGGAATGGATTACGGAAGAGGTGCTGGAGCGCCATAAGCAGAAGGTCGGACCGCATAGCGCACGGGATATTAACATGTACGATAATAAAACGAATCCCTCGTATCCGCGCCATCCTGGAGAAATAATGGATATGGAAGGAATGCGTAGGATGATTGACGGGTACGACTGCGGCATCCGTTATATGGACGAACACCTTGGACGGTTGTTCGGCGAGCTTGAGAGGCATGGCGTATTGGATGATCTGGTGATAATCATTACCGCCGATCACGGAGAAAACATGGGGCAGCTCGGGATCTACGGTGAGCATGGCACCGCTGATCAAGGAACATGTCACATTCCGATGATCGTTAGGTGGCCGGGGGTTACATCTCCGCACGTTGACAAGGGTCTCCATTATCATCTTGATCTTGCCCCTACACTAGCCGAGTTGCTTGGCCAGCCGGCTGCTTCCGGCTGGGACGGTCAAAGCTATGCGCCGGCGCTTACACAGGGAGCCGAATGCGGTAGAGAATATTTAGTTGTATCCCAGTGTGCGCACGTATGCCAACGAAGCGTTCGATTTGATGAGTGGATATACATCCGCACTTACCACGATGGCTACCATCTGTTCCCAGAGGAAATGCTTTACAATTTACGGGACGATCCTTTCGAACAGCAGGACGTTGCCGCCGATCATCTGAGAACACGTAAGGACGCGGTATATTATTTGAATCAATGGCATGATGAAAGGATGAAAAAAATGCCGTTTGCAACCGATCCGTTGTGGACGGTCATGAAAGAGGGCGGACCGTTTCACGCAAAAGGACACTTGGAAGCATATATTGAGCGATTGAGGGAGTCGGAGCGCGCTCACGCAGTGGAAGAGCTCATAAGTCGACACCCTTACGAAGTGAAAAATAGTAAGTAAACTCTGTCTTGCAGCATTAAACCTGAAAACCGGCGTAGTACGTCGATCGATAAGTAAAAAGGGCCAAAATATATTAATCGCTTGATAAAAGGTGGTGAACTGTGACCCAGAGGGTGGATACTTTGAAAAAAGTGCCCACCCTCCGGGTCATTTGCGTTTATCTAGCCGTTCATTCAGCAGTAGCACTTTATTATTCTCTTGAACGAACGGATCGCGTACTCAAAGAGTACGGAATAGGGATTTTCAAGAGTATTGATATGAGCAAGAATCAAGCAAAATTCAATTTAAAACTGGTCAATCTGTCCACCTTAAAAAGACGGTGTTTTTTGTCTGTCGGGAATGGGATAAAGTTCTTGTCATTTATGACATCAAGTTCTTGTCAACCGACACTTCCCGCAGTGGTCATTTTCATCAACCTAGGAAACCTATTTTGTTCTCCGTTTATATGCTTTGAAGAAAATCATCTCAACATCGAAAAGGAAATGTCACCTCCTAACTGGTATACCCTGGTAAAAAAGAATAACCGATGGTATTAGCACTAATTATTGATGCAATTATTGATGCAGTACAAAATGATGGATAACAACAACCTCAGGTAGAAGAATTGATTCGATTATTTTGTCTCCGGTGGGATGTAAGGCGAGACAAACATAGGCGCTTTGAGATCTCGCAATAGGGACCGCGACTGTTGAACTCTGCACATTCAAATGTTAGGTTGTCCCTAACAAGGGGGAGATGATCGAGCCTGTAGCGGCTCTTTTGCTTGTCAGTACTTAACAACGGTGATACAAGCTTTTATGATCCCATAAGCGCCTGCTAGAAAGTGTCATCGGTGGGCATTGATGGACAAAGGCATATCGCCTCTATGGGCAATATTCGCGTGTTGCCGAACGGCTACAATACCCTAGATAAACGTTAAAGCCCCACTTCCCTCGATATCCTTCGAGGGAAGTGGGGCTTTTTGCAGCAATCGTTAACCGGAAGATAAGTTCTAACGTACTAGGCATACTGCTCGTTTAAGCGTTAATAAATCATGTTCTGCTTCCAAGTATTCATTTTCGCCACCCCGGAATTCTAAAGACCAGCAACCCTGGTATCCTCCTTGATGCAGCAGCTGCACCTTATGTAGGAGATCCGTCCCCGAAAAATCTACAAACGCACGGTCGAACTGGGCATGCATCGTAAAGGGTGCAACCATCTCATCGCCGATTTCCTTGTCTACCAACCAACGGCTTACATTTAGTAAAATTCCAAACCCAGGAGCTGAAATTTCGTTATAGATGCGCTTGAGGTTTTGGGGAGCTTGGGAAGCAGGTTGATGAGTCTGCGGGCCTACCCGAAATCCATGGTCATAAGCAAATTGCGCATATTCTCTATACCGCTTGATACAATACTCAAACTGTTCTTCCGACATTTCTACCGAGCCTACTCCCATATCGATCCGAAGCGTTTGAACTCCCCACCTACGTGCAATGTCGAGGTACAAAAGTGCTTTTTGATACTTTTGATCACGTATTGCGGGATCGTTATGCCAGACGTCTGCACCATCCACACTTAGACACGCAACTGTCAATCCTTCTTCATCCAAGGTTGTCTTGATGCTTTGAATATAATTATCCTCTGTTGAAACGAGCATACCGTTCCAAATGTCAGCATGACTGAGTCGATAGCGATACTTGATACTCTCTAAATAGCCGAACAAATTCATTTTCCCTGATTTAAATAGACCATGAAATGACCACGAACCTATAGAAAACGCCGTCATCTGAGACCTCCCAAATAATTATTAATTAGTCTTTAAGTTTGTAGCTCACAAACGCCAGTTGCCTACTCTCGGGTGACCAAGAATTTACATTGATGGTACCCTGTCCGCCGAACAGTTTGACCAGTGTACGGGTTTCGCCTCCAGAACTGGACATTAAGCAAATTTCAACGTTCTTGTTTGCGGGATGTTCCCCGGGTGCGACATCACCCTTGCGGTAGGCGATAAAAGCTACCCATTGTCCATCAGGGGATACATGAGGAAACCAATTGTTACTTTCGTCGAAAGTCATCTGTACCTGATCATCACCATTGGCGTTCATACGCCACACTTGCATAAGGCCCGTTCGCACAGAGTTAAACCAAATGTAATTGCCGTCAGGAGAATATTCAGGACCGTCATTAAGTCCAGGGGAGTTAGTCAACTGCGTTTCAACACCCCCGTTTGTTGGTATGGTGAATATGTCGTACTCGCCGTTACGCTCTGCGCAATAAGCCAGCGTACTTCCATCAGGCGACCAACCATGCAAATAGCTGGGGGCGATCGGCGTGATCAGGACGGGATTTCCGCCCTGAAAGGGAAAAATGTAAATGCGGGACATGCCATCCTCGTAAGTGTGATGGCTTACAGCGATGTTCGAGTTATCCGGTGAAAGCACATGGTCGTTATTACATTGATTGGCGTATCCTGAGTCTATAACGGTACTTTCGCCCGTTGCAATGTCGAAAGAGTAGAGGCAGCCCAAACTATTATAAATGAGCTGTTTACCATTGCGAGTCCAGTTAGGTGCCTCAATCAGAAAATCGAATTCGGCTAGAACCTTACGCTCGCCACTATACACATCAACCGTTTCCAAGAAGCTTGTCACGTTTCTGCCAGTAATCTTACGGGGTTCTTTTAAAGTATTCATAGTGTTCTCTTCCCTCCATAATTATTGTATTAGCTAAAAACTAGACAGGGAACAAATTTAATAAAGTTCTGTGGGTTTTGATTGTAAACTAGTTAGATGAATATTTTTTGCGTTGCTATGTACTAGTTAACCTTGGCTCTTAAAACGATTTTCTTAAATAACAATGATAGTATACTCTTTTTTAAGAGAAAGGCATGAATCAATCTTTTGATTTCTTACTCAATCGTATTAATATAAAAAGATTTATTTTATATTCCAATATTCGACAATGCTTTTGAACAGATTCATATAAAATAAAAAAATGAACGCGCGTTCACTGCACTTAAATCATGGCCACCATAGGGGGTTATACGATGTTTCAGGTATTAGTGGCTGAAGATGAAATATGGATACGCGATGCTGTTGCGGAAATGGTCGATCGCCTGGCACCCCACTTTAGTGTGGCGGGAGAAGTAAGCAATGGCCAGGAAGCATGGGATTTCATTCAAGAGCATTGGCCCAGTATCGTAATCACGGATATTATGATGCCGAACAAAAACGGTATTTGGTTAAGTGAACAAATTTACCAGGCTAATTTACCTTTAGTTACCATCATTGTAAGCGGATATGATAATTTTCAATATGCTAGGCAGTTGATGCGGTTCGGCATTACCGAGTATTTGCTGAAGCCGGTCGTTGAAGAGGAGCTACATGCGGCTCTGAGAAGGTCGCTCGTGAAATTAGAGGGAATGGCTGAGATTCACAAGGGTGTCATGAATATCCAGAGATTTGTCGAGCAGATGGCCGAGATGAGCCATCAAGAAGCGGCCATAGAGCTCAGGACGCTGCTGACTTCCATGCAGAAGCTGAAGGTAACGACCCCGGGCATGCGAAAGAGCCTGCTGGCAATTTTGTCCTCCAAATTAAACGGATTGCTGGAAGTGTATGATCACCGGCGCACCTTTATACCGCTTGACGTTGAAGATGAATCGGGGATACATAAATATTTTGCAGGCTTAATCGAGGAATGGCGGCTTATTTATCCTCAAAATGCTCAGCATCATGTAAATAATTCGATAAAAAAAGCACAAGAGTATATCGATGCTCATTACTATGAGAATTTCTCGCTGGCCCGTTTAGCCGAAAAGTCCCACATGAGTGTTTCGCATTTCAGCATGCTTTTCAAAAAAACGACTGGCTACACCCTTTTAAATTATTTGAATCTGGTCCGGATCACCAGGGCTAAAGGGCTTCTACAGGAGCCAGATTTGAAAATCTACGAGATTGCCGATATGGTAGGATACTCATCTTTGCCTTATTTTAACCGAATATTTAAGCAGACCGTTACAATAACCCCCGTTGAATATAGAAAGAGAATGGGTCAATGAACAATTATCCGATCCTTCCGAAGCTATCGATAAAAATGAAGATGGTGCTGGCCTTTCTCAGCGTAAGCGTATTGTCGGTACTGCTTGCAGGCGGTTTCTCTAACTACTACTACAGCAAAGCGGCGGAACAGGAGTTTATTAGTGTCTCCAGCGAAGCATCGTCGCGATTGAATTATCATCTGGATTATTATTCTCAGCAGCTCCAGCAGTCTACGCATTCGATTATTCAAAATGATATTATCCAAGATTGGCTAACCAGCGAAAGCTATACGAATATTGACGTACAGAACGTCGAGAAGGAACTGCAAAGATACTTAGCACTGAATTATTCGGAAATTCAAGGCATGTTTCTCATCTCTAAATCCAATCATATCGTTTCCATGGCACAATATTATGGCAAGCTGGACCATATCGCAGACGAACCCTGGTATGGCCTTCCTGTTTCCCCGGATATAAGAATTCTCCCGACTCATATTGCGAAATATGAAGGAGCTTTCGGGCAACCGGTAATATCAGTGCTTTTGCCCATTTACGATAAGAAAACGATCGATCTGATTGGAGTCCTTGTTTTAGACATTTCCCTGCGAGAAATCGACAGATCCATAAAGATATCGAAATTAGGGTCCTCGGGGATCTTTTTCATCCTTTCCGAAAATGATACTATCGTGTATCACCCGAATGAAGCATGGAACGGACTTCCAAGGGGATTGACCGATCTGTCTTCTCTTAAAATTCCAGATAATGCTGAAATCTCCATTCAACAGTATAAAGGATCAGACTACTTAATCGGGGGTTCACGCTCGTCTGTCACCGGTTGGCGAATTGTATCGCTCGTTCCTTTCGCTGAGGTAGCGATAGGCTTAAGCTCTGCGCGTTTTTCTACCCAATGGGTACTAGGCATTATTACTCTTCTTGTAATCTTCGTCGTTCCGCTGCTGTCCAATCGTTTTGTCAATCCGATACTAAACCTGAGAGGCTTAATGAACCGGGTGTCTACAGGAGACCTAAGCGTGCAAACGGAATCCGTGCCGGGGCAGGATGAGCTACAGCAGCTGTTTCATAGCTTTAATGTGATGGTAAAGCGACTCGACGAATTGATCGCTACCAATTCGCGATTGCAGATGAAAGAAATGCAAGCTCTATTGAAGCAAAAGGAGACCATGATTAAGGCGTTGCAGAATCAGATCAATCCTCATCTGCTGTACAATACGTTAGGTATTATTACCAGCATCGCTTATCTTGAAAATGTACCGGTAATTGTGAGGATGGCGCGTAATTTGTCAGATGTTTACCGGTACACAGCCAAATTTACGAATATGGAAGTGAAGCTGGAGGATGAACTCGGGCAACTTCGCAAATATTTGGATATTATTCACGTCCGTTTTCCAAAGCACTTTCAGAGCCGGTTTCTTATAAATGAAAAATTTAACTGCTGTCTTGTCGTTAAGTTTATTCTTCAACCCATCGTAGAAAATGCAGTGAAATATGCGATCGAACCAAAGGGAGGAGAAGGGGCGGTCATGATCAGCGCGTACGATGACGGTCCCGATCTTGTCATTGAAATAGCCGACAATGGTCCGGGGCTCAAGGAACAAGAATTGCAGCAGATCAACGGGCAATTGGAGAAGATTTCGGCGGCGGTTGAACAGAGCGAGGCACAGCAGGATTCACTTGGTATAGCCAACGTGCACGCAAGGCTGATTTTGCATTATGGTTGTGAATATGGGGTCAAGCTAACTTCTTTTCCGGGCAGGGGTACCGTCGTTTCCATCCGTATACCCATTCATTTCGATAACACGGATTCCTTGGGGGATTATCATAAGATTAGACCTGAAATACTTAAGGAAATCTGATAGGAAATCATAATATTTGGTAATGTGTTCGTTATCAATTTACCTTATGTTTAACTATGTAAGATTCACATTGACTTAAGGGGGAAAGCGGAATGGTTCAATGGATGAAAACGTTCGTCGTGCTTGCACTCTCCGCCAGCTTAATTGCGGGATGCTCTGGTGGCGAAAAGAAGCAATCTGCAGGAGATAAGCCTGTGGAGACCAAATCGTCAGACACGAAAACGGCGGCAAACGGCACCGGTATAGACCTAAGTGAGAAAATCAGCATTAATATGATGTCGATCGCCTATGAAGGCGGCGCTTGGGGCGAAAAGCACCCGGTCATTGACGAATTAAACAAGAAGCTCAATATTGATCTGAAGATTCAATGGATTCCATCTGACAACTTTGTAGAAAAACTGGGTACGATGGCCGCATCCAACTCGTTTCCGGATGTATTTAGAATCAATAAAGACGAATATCTGAAGTGGCGTGATAAGGGCGTTTTTCTAGATATCGCGCCTCTGCTCAGCAAGTTTCCGAATCTGCAAAAGGAAATGGATCCGGAAACGCTAGCCATCGGCAACCCAAAAGGCAAAATCTACGGCTTGCCTAACTGGACTCCCGAATACCGAGAAACCTTGCTCATTCGTAAAGATTGGCTGGAGAAGCTTAACTTAAAGCCGCCGACAACGCTCGACGAATTTTATGATGTGGCCAAAGCATTTACGAAGAACGACCCGGACGGCAATGGTAAAGACGATACGATGGGCTATTCCTTCGCGATTGCTAATAACAGAAGCTTTACCCGTGGCGCCGATCCGCTCCGTTTCGCCTTTGGACTAGCTAATGGCTGGAAAGAGAAAGACGGAGGTATCATTCCGTGGCAGTCTCAAACGAAGGAATTGAAGGATTTCTTAACGTTCACGAGTAAAATGTATGCGGATGGACTTTTGGATAAAGACTTCGCCATCAATAAACAGCAGGATCCGGATTTTAAATTTGAGTCTAACAAGGTCGGTTTCACGGATGTTCCCGGAACAAATATTTACGACACCGGTCTTCCGAATCTTAAGAAAGTCGTGCCTACGGCAGATGTACTTCAGTTAGCGCCGCCGAAGGGTCCTGCAGGTCAAGGAAATACGACTTATGCGACTACCAACAAGGTTGTTATCAATGCCAAGATTGATAAGAAGAAGCAGGAACGCATTCTGGCGCTGATGGATTATATGGTTACAGAAGAAGGACACAACCTGATTACATACGGCGTAGAAAACATTCATTACAAGAAAACCGGTGACAAGTGGGAAATGCTCCCTGCCTTTGAGCCCGACCGTCCCATGCTGATCAACTTCTGGTTCTTCCACAAGTTTGATCCGTTTAACACGGTCAGACCTTGGGAGGATCAGGAAAAACCGAAGAAGGTTAAAGCTTTGTTCGAGGAAAACAAGAAGTACTTGGTCAAGGACAAAGGAGCAGGGCTCTACTCAGAAACCCTCACCAAGTCTGGAGCTTCCTTGGACCAAAAGATGATGGGCGAGATGGTAGCCATCATAATGGGCAAGAAGCCTGTTGATGCGATCGAAGCAGCCGTAGAAGCCTGGAAGAAAGACGGCGGAAACAAAATTATTGAAGAAATGAACGAGCAATATAAGCTTACCAAATAAGCGGAAATACGCTTAATGAAACAAAGAAACCCGCGACGCCCAAATGTCTGCGGGTTTTCTTATCAGTTCCATCTGCAGGGCAAGAAGACAACAAGATTTGAACGGAAATCGTAAAAAGTGATCATTACATTATTTCTCGATAGGAATATAGTTAACTTATACATAACATTCAGGAAAGGACAATGCTTTATGGAAGCGATAACAGTTAAGGGAATGGAACAAAAAGCACCTGTATTGACTGAGCGCCAAAGAAATATTCGCATTTGGAAACGGGGCATACCACTCTATCTGATGCTTTTTCCAGGACTGCTTTATTTTATTGTTTTTAAATACATCCCGATGGCAGGGATCGTGATCGCTTTTCAACAGTTCGACCCTTTTGACGGATTTCTGAAAAGTGATTGGGTTGGCTTGGATAATTTTCGAAGACTGTTTGCGGAGCAAGATTTCCTTAGGCTCTTTAGCAATACCTTATTGTTAAGCTGCCTGAATTTAGTACTGTTTTTCCCTGCGCCAATCGTCCTTGCCTTGCTGCTGAATGAAGCCAGGTTGGTATTGTTCCGCAAATTCATACAGACCATTGTCTATGTTCCCCATTTCTTATCCTGGGTTATCGTTGTCAGTCTCACTATACTATTGTTCTCGGTTCAAGAGGGCGGTATTAACAAGATGCTGGTCAATTGGGGCTTCTCCCCGCTTGAGTTGCTAACCGATAGCCAATACTTCCGCTGGGTTTAC
The DNA here is from genome assembly GCF_007786445.1 of Paenibacillus cremeus. Taxonomy (GTDB): domain Bacteria; phylum Bacillota; class Bacilli; order Paenibacillales; family NBRC-103111; genus Paenibacillus_G; species Paenibacillus_G cremeus. The sequence continues at coordinate 17,722 of NZ_VNJI01000058.1, forward strand.
GTATCACAAAGCATTTGGAAAGAAGCCGGATGGAGTGCGGTTATCTTTTTCGCAGCACTTGCGTCCATTGATCCTACCTTATACGAAGCGGCCGTTGTTGACGGCGCCAGCCGCTGGCGGCAATTGTGGCATATCACGCTGCCGGGCCTAAGAACTACAATCGTGATCTTATTCATTCTACGGGTTGGCTACTTAATGGATACCAGCTTCGAGCACATTCTCTTAATGCAAAATCCGACGAATTTGCAAATCTCTGACGTATTCGATACGTACGTATACCGGATGGGAATTGTGCAAGGCGATTTCAGCTACACGACGACGGTCGGACTTTTTAAATCCGTTATCGGATTAAGCTTGATTTTATTTGTGAACCGTGTTGCTAAAAAGTTCGGCGAGGAAGGGGTTTACTGAGATGAAAGCACATGATTTCAGGGGAAATGATCCGATTTACCAGACGATCGTCTATTCTTTTCTGGTTCTTATCTTAGTCATTGTGCTCATCCCATTTTTGTACGTTGTACTTGCCTCTTTTGCTACTAAGCAGGAAATCTATACGCGAGGCTTTTTCCTGATACCGCATACTTGGACTACGAATGCCTATCAATATTTGATGGTAAATAAGAACTTCCTTACCTCCTTTAAAAACTCGGCCATCATCGCTGTAGTGGGCACATCGATCAGCATGGTGATTACTACCTTAATGGCTTACTCGCTTTCCAAAAGCTGGCTCAAAGGCCGTAAAGTTGTGAATTTCATGGTCTTATTTACGATGCTGTTTAGTGGAGGCATTATCCCACTCTACCTGCTAGTCAGAGGCTTAAACCTGATTGACAGCTTTTGGGCCCTGTTTTTGACAGGCGCAATTGCCCCCTTTAATTTGATTGTGATTCGCAGCTCGTTTCAAAATTTCCCTTCCGAAATTGAAGAGTCGGCCAGGATAGACGGCTGCTCCGAATTCGGTTTACTTTGGAAGATCGTGCTTCCGCTTTCCAAGCCGGTCTTGGCAACTTTTACGCTCTTTTACACCGTGGATTATTGGAACTCCTATTTTGGCGCCTTATTGTACTTGACTTCTGTCGAAAAAATGCCGCTGCAGGTGTTCCTTAGACAGATGCTGATTCAACCGACCGAAAATATGGGACCAGCGATAGAAGGTCTGGAATTCAGTCCGGCCGTTAGAATGGCGGCAGTAGTCTTTACTGCAATTCCGCTGCTAGTTGTCTACCCATTCCTCCAAAAACATTTCAACCAAGGGATGCTGCTGGGCTCTGTAAAAGGATGATGTATTATTTATCACTTTCATAAATGGGGTTTTCCTTTCCTTTATATCCCTGTTTATAAATAAAAAACATTCAAAGGAGATTAACAACATGGAAAAAAACTTGCTGGGTACAAACGTTATCGCGCAAATCGGGATTTTGGTTCATGATATCGAGAAGACGTCTCAGGTTTATGCAGACTTTTTCGGTGTAGAAAATCCGGGCTGGCAGATCACGGACGTGGTAGATAAAGCACAAACTGAATATAGAGGGAAACGAACGGAGGCGAGAGCCAAGCTGGCATTCTTCAAAATGGGTTCTCTACAATTGGAACTAATTGAGCCTGACGAACATCCGAGCACCTGGCGGGAATATTTGAACGAGCATGGCGAAGGTCCGCATCATATCGCATTTCGTATCGAAGGAATGAAAGATAAGGTCATGACCCTTGACCGTAATCAAATGCCACTGCTGCAGAAAGGCGAATATACGGGCGGAAGATACGCCTATATCGATACGTTCGAGCAGTTGAAGGTCATTGTGGAACTACTGGAGAATGACAAGAAGTAATTATTCCGAATGATACGTAGAGGAGCTGCGGGAAATATGGAGCACATTGAGAATCGTAATTTAGTGAAAATCGGTATTGTTGTAGGCGACATTGAAGCGGCGGCCAAACACTATGCCGAACTGTTTGGCATGGAGATGCCGAAAATTCGCATACCCGATTTGAACCGTGTGCCTGAACATAAGGAGAGCGGCTATACCTGGTACCGTGGTAAATTTATCCCGGGCCGTGTCAAATTGGCCAATATGCAGATGGGGCCCGTGACGGTGGAACTGCTGGAAGCGTATGACGAGCCGGGTCCGTGGAACGAATATAAAGTGCAGTACGGGCAGGGCGTTCATTTCATTACTTTTACAATTTCCGGCTTTGAACAGCATATCGATTTTGTCGAAAGCAAAGGATTTCCATTGACACATAAGGGTGAATATGGAAGCGGACGATATTGCTACTTCGATTCGATCGAGAAGCTTGGGGTTACGCTTGGCCTACAGGAGCTGGGCAAGCCCAAGGATACGCCGGTTATGCCGAAGGAGGAACGGGCATGAGTCCTGTGAAAACCGTATACGCGATTGTCGGAGATTATTATCATGTCAGTGAAAATGTTCGAGAGTCTTTGAACCAGGCGCTAAAACCTATGGTGGATGGCGGCCAGTATCAGTTGGAATACATATCGGAAGAAAATTTGACACAGCGATTGCAAAGCAAGCCCGCTGCGGTCGTCTTGTTTAAGGAAGACCGGCTTAATCCCAAAGATGAGAAGATTCGGCATTGGTTAACGGAAGAGATATCCGAAGCGATATGCCGTTTTGTGGAAGAGGGCGGAGGCTTTCTTACCTGGCATTCGGGACTGGCTTCCTACCCACCAGATTCCGCATTTATCAAAATGCTGAGAGGATATTTCGAATATCATCCGACCAAGCATCAAATGGTTAGCTATTCAGGCGTGCTTCCGACGGATCCTTCCCGCGAGGTAGCTTTTGAAATTTTGGATGAGCATTACTTCGTATTTTGTGACGAAGCCAATACGAACATTTTTCTAAAATCGGATTCGGTTGACGGACATTCCATTGGTGGTTGGTATCACAGCTACGGGCAAGGAAAAATTTGCTGTTTAACCCCCGCGCATAACAAGGAAGGACTGTTGCATGAAGGAACGCTGGAGCTACTGCGCAGTTCGGTACAGTATTGCTGCGGGTAGCTATAGATGATTTGGAGGAGCCGTTCAGAACCAAAAAGCGTCAAGGGTGTTAAATTCCTGGACGCTTTTTCCTTAAGGCAACGATGTCATAAATTGAGCATCATTCGTGAATGCGATTATAACGATAATTCCCAGGAGAGTGTACAATAATGAATATTTTGATAACGGGTACGAACCGCGGTCTTGGCTATGAATTAACGGTCCAAGCTGTAGAGAGAGGCCATAAGGTTATAGCCGGAGTCCGTTCCTCACGCCCAGAAGGGCAGCTGCTGGAATTAATGGGACGTTACCCCGGACAGATCGAGGTCGTAGAGCTGGATGTTACCAAAGAAGATACGATTGCCCGTTTGGCAGAAAATATCAAAGCACAAGGCCAGGTGCTGGAGGCAATCATTAATAATGCCGGGGTTTTGCTTGGCAGAGGTGTTCCGCTAGAGGACTTATCGATGGATGATGTGGTACGAACTTTCCAGATTAATTTGTTTGGGCCGATTATGGTCGCCAAGCATTTGCTGCCGCTTGTGCCAAAAAACAATTCAGGAGTTGTGATCAATATTTCTTCAGAAGCGGGAAGCTTGACCAATGCTTATGGTGGCGATTATCCCTATGCCATCTCCAAAACAGCATTAAACATGTTTTCCAAACAATTGAGAGCTCTCGTAAAGAAGCAAGGAATCGGAACACGTGTATTTGCGCTTCATCCGGGATGGATCAGAACCGATATGGGAGGGGATAAAGCTCCTGGTGATCCGCGAGAAAACGCACGAAACATTATGGATATCGTAGAATCGAAAACGGAGATTCCAGCCGAGCATTTTTTCATTAATTTTAAAGGCGAGCCTATGCCGATTTAATCGTGCCTTGCCTTGTATAATGGACATAGGAGGAGAAGGACAATGACCGATTATGCTCAGCAATTAGCTGGTCTATTGGAAGAAGAAGAGAAATTGCAATTCTCGAAATTTACCAACGAGATGGCCCTTCAGATTGGCTGCAGAATTATTGAAAAAGTAAAAGCAGAAAATCAGCATGTAACCATCAATATTTCCAGAAATGGACAGCAATTATTTCACTATTCTTTTCCTGAAACTTCAACTGACAATGATATCTGGGTGAAACGAAAAAGTAATGTAGTTTATCGTTTCGGGCATAGCTCCCATTATATTTATACATACCTTAGGTCTATCCAAAAAAATATTCAAGAAAGATTTTTCGTCGATCCTTCGGAGTACGCAGCAAGCGGAGGGGCGTTCCCGATTGCTATAAAGGATGTCGGAATTGTCGGGGCTATAGCCGTTTCTGGTTTGGCTCAAGAGGAAGATCATCGGTTAGTAACTTCCGTGATCAAAGAATTTATTTCATAAATCGGTTCATACCGTTATCAATCGATGGGCTGCGATTTGCACACAATATCTACATTTTTTGGATAATTAAACCTTAAAGTAGCAAAATAAGTATTGGCAGTAGTTCTGTAACAGCTCTGCAAACAATTCCGATCCGTATCATCAAACGATTCTAAGCAAGAATCGCTTGTTCCGATGTGGTGTTTAGAACCATTTTAAACAAATGATCAAAGCGATATGTTGATCATTTATGTCGATAATCTTTGCAAAACGTTGGAAAAAGTGGTTATAAAACTTTTCGAAGCCATTCATCGAGGCTTGATTACGGTTACTCAAACCAAGACAACTGTGCAGATCAACGAAATTTATAATTTCCGGCGGTACTGATCTTTCACAGCAAGGATCTGTTAATTGGAAGCAGATAATGGAGGAGCGAATCATTTTGAGAGGCGATACAGATGAAGGAGGAGACAGGATAATGTTTAAGAATCTGAAAAGCAGTACTACACTACATAATGGTGTCAAAATGCCTTGGATTGGTTTAGGTGTTTTCAAAGTGCAAGACGGAGAGGAAGCCGTCAACTCTGTTAAGGCTGCGTTGGAAGTCGGTTATAGGAGCATTGACACTGCTGCGATTTATCGCAATGAGGATGGCGTAGGCAAAGGAATCAAAGAATCCAACGTACCACGTGAAGAACTTTTTATTACGACGAAGGTCTGGAACGCGGACCAAGGATACGAATCTACTTTGGCGGCTTTCGACACTAGCATGAAGAAACTGGGGTTAGATTACCTGGATCTTTATTTGATCCACTGGGCTGCTCCGGCGGTTGGTAAATATGTAGAGACTTGGAAAGCGCTTGAGAAGCTTTATAAAGACGGGCGTGTTCGTGCTATTGGCGTAAGCAACTTCAAGATTCATCATCTTGAAGAAGTAATGAATCAATGCGAAATTGTACCGATGGTAAACCAAGTGGAATACCATCCACGGTTTAATCAACGCGAACTGCATGCATTCTGCAAAAAACACGAAATTCAGCTTGAAGCATGGTCTCCATTAGCGCAAGGCGGCCTGCTTGAGGATCCAACCTTGGTCGAGATCGCCAACAAGTACAACAAATCAGTAGCGCAAATCATTATCCGTTGGGATTTGCAAACGGGAGTCGTTACCATTCCGAAGTCGACGAAGCCTCACCGCATTGAGGAGAATGCGAATGTCTTTGATTTTGAGCTTTCGCCTGAGGATATGACAAAGATTAACTCGCTCAACACGGACCAGCGTTTATTCGCGGATCCGGATGATTTTAACCGAGTGTAATGCGAGGCTTATGTATTAAGAATACAAATATTGGCGACTCCATCGGCTGTTTTAGGGGGATTAATATCTAAAAAGCAAAAGTTAGAGTACGTAAATTCGAGCAAATTTAACAAACATAGTTTAAGCTAAAAACAATACGATAAAAGCCTGCCATCAACCTAGGGATAGCAGGCTTTTATCGTATTGTTGAATATCCCTGCAACTGCTGTTCAGCCATCTGAACCAGTCTGCGGGTTATGTTGCCACCTTATCGTGAGGAATTAGACAGAAGGTGACAAGATTGGAAAACGGAACCGCGCCCTTTGTACTCCAAGGAGATTATGTCTTTTTAAATGAACCAATAACCCTTGAGGCGTAATTGATTCATTGATTGAATGGGCAAATGAATATTTACGTTTAACAGATATAAATAGGATCAGGCTGTTATTATCAAGTATCATAGGTAATGGCAGTAATTATATTCCATCTTATTTTTTAGAAATTAAGGTGTTGATTTTTTAGAAATTAAGGTGTTGGCTGAAAAGAACTATATAACATAAATGACAAGAACATTATATCATTCCTGAAAGCCGCCAAAAGTCCGGATGTTGTGTTAAAGACTCGATCAGTGGCAAGGCGATCGCTGCGGAAACATACTAAGTTGAAATTTGAACCGATTGGGGTATAATGAATGTATAAAGAGTAGATCCCTTGAGAAGACTAAAAGACCCGGACCTGCGCTAACAGGAACCGGGCCGCATCAATAGTCGCCCTTCAAGGGGGCTAGCTCGTTTTGGGTGAGAATGGACCGTCACTTTTCCGAGTGGGGCGGTCTATTTCTTTTTATGGAACGTTGTGATCAACGTGATCATTAGATTGACGAACAGAATCGTAAGGGTTACAGCTCCTATGACAATCGTTGCTACGTCTTTTGTCTCCACTGGCTCGCCTCCTTTCGGAGGAGCCAACACCCATGAGAGCACACTTTTCGATGCTTCAAGAATTATATCATAGGCTGGTATATTAATCTATCAATCGGGACATGCAAGAAATGAAGAATAGTGGTTGACATTCCACACGGCTAATGCAGTGGGATTCTGAACTAGTTCGTACGTCCGCAGTCGTTTCCAGATTGGACATTGATGCGGTTATATATACCGCTGCTGAGGCTTGAAGCGCGGAAATCCCGGTTTCTCACCCGATTTCGCTCGTCGAAAGAAGGCTTGAAAAGCTTTATGTAAGCGTTTTGCAATGTCTAGTAGCACTTGGGAGTATACCTGTTTGAGTGCGGGAATATGTTGCCTTCGCTCTTTTAACGTATTGGATTGATCATAGTAGTTCAGGCTGTTACCTTCCGTTTTGTATGCAATGATGCGTTCTTCGAGCAACCGGTTATACAGCAGGGGGCATCGTTCGAGTGTGAATTGAATGTACTGCTCTGTTCTTTGGTTAGATACAATCTATATTTATACGTGAGTCTCAACCTCTACTTCACCTCCATGATTTATTATATCACAGATAGGGAACGTGTGTTTGCAAAATTCGAAGAAGGCGGCTTATATCCCACAACTGAAGAGAGTGGGTTTTACGCCTCTATAAATGATAACGAACCCCTTGGATACTACTCGCTCCAAGGGGTTATTTCTTATTCTCTAAGAAAAGATGATGTCCACCTCTACGAATACCATATTGGTAACACTTATTCCATCTTGAACCGTCTGGACGTGATGAATTAAATGGAGAAAAATATGGGGGGTTGCCGCCTCAAAGGCTGTCATAACATTTAGAATTTATTAGAATTTAATGGTAGTAGAACATAAAAGTTGAATGTTATTATACATATAAAGCAAATTCAAAGGTGGAGAGCATATTGGCGCAATGGTTTCAAATCATCATGGGGAATTTTGTGTTTATATGTATTCCATTAATTTTATATTTTGTTTTTTGGATGAGATTTGGTTACAAAATTGAGAAATTCTCGAAAATTGTATTGTCCCTATTTTTAAGCACTGCATTATTATTATGTCTGTCTTTTCCTTATCAGTTTGAAGATGGCTATCTTTTTGATTTTAGGCTTATTCCTCTTGTGCTAGGCATAATATATGGTGGTCCATGGGTAGGGGGAGTACTTTTTGCAATTCTCATAGTGTACCGTTTTATGATTGGTGGGGATGGTGTCTACATCGCGGTGCTAGTGGCTAGTTGTACCTACTTAAGCCTTGTGATCTTCTCGACCAAAGAACGTTTGAATAGCTCCGCGAAACTATTTAGAGCGCTTATTGTATCTACTGCACTTATCCCAATATCGATGAAAATTATTTGGTTTTTCTTGGGCAATATCAACTACAAACAAACTTTAATAATGATTTCGTACAGAATTATTGAGTTCCTCGCGATATGTGTAACAGTCTACCTCGTGGAGTTTGTTAGCAGTCATTTCAGAATGCAAAAGGAACTTCAAGAGATTGAAAAAATGAGAGTGATTAGTCAAATTGCGGCTAGTGTATCTCACGAAATCAGAAATCCCTTAACGACAGTTAAGGGGTTATTACAACTGTTTAAAGAGAAAGAGTTGCCTCTGGAGAAGCGTGAAAATTTGTCCGAATTAGCGATTAATGAACTAAATACAGCTATAAATATAATTTCTGATTATCTAACATTTGCAAAACCCCAAATTGCCAAAATGGCCTGCCTTGATATGTCAATGGAACTGCAGCATGTTATTGTCGTTTTGACCCCTTATGCAAATATGCTACAAGTAACGTTAACGTTTGTTTCGGACATCGATCAATCAATCCTTGGTGACAGCCAGCAACTCCGTCAGAGTCTAATCAACCTTATCAAAAATAGTATTGAGGCTTCATCAAATGGAAGAGTGGATATAGCCGCTCTAATGGTCCGAGAATCCGTGGTGATACGAATCCAGGATACGGGCTGTGGCATGACAGAAAAACAGATTCAAAGGCTTGGTACTCCTTACTATTCAACGAAGGAAAAAGGTACTGGTCTCGGTACTATGGTAGCCTTTAGCCTTATTAAGGCGATGAATGGATCAATACATGTAGAAAGTGAAATTAATAAGGGGAGTTTATTTGAGATTTCATTTCCAAAAGCTACTCGTGTTTCTCAGTAATAGTTAATGATTATTTGGGTATTTTTGAATTCGTATTGAAAAATATCGGCTCGTGTTCGCATGTTCTGCGACCGAGCCGATTTCTGTTTTGCGTGAATGTTTTCTAAGGTTCCATAGGTCTAAACTAAGATCATTAATTATGAAATGAGGAAAAGTGGAAACATCACTTTTTCAAGCACCAGCAGCATATCTTAGTAGTATCAGTATTAAAAGGAGGGAAGGTTGTTGAAGGGACAGTTTAATAAACCACCAGTTCAAGAACAAGAGACTTCAGTTTGGATATGTATTAAAGAAGAATGCAAGGGATGGGTCCGTGAAGACTTTTCGTTCAATAAAGTTCCCAATTGTGCATTGTGCGACTCAGAGATGGTTCGCGGAACAAAAGTTCTTCCCATTCTAAGCATTGAAAAAATGGAATCAAATCCGGATACAACTATGAGAAAACACCGTCGCAGTATCGTGTGAAAAATCATAGCGTTAAAAGATGGATGCTAAAAATTCTCCTTCACGCAGTTTTCTATAAAAACATCGCAAAGCAAAATCGTCGCAATGTTTTTTGTTTGTAAAGGGGAATCGGAAATGATATCAAGTTCTTATCATGTAGAAAGTGACAAAAACATTAGCGGAAACATTGATTGGATTGATTGGATGCAAGCAGCAGCGGCAAAGTGAAGCTGTACAAACTGTAATTAAAAGAGGGTGCTGCGTCAATTGCCTGACGGTGTGGATATCGATCAGCTGTACTTTGACTTGTGGTACTGCAACGGCCCGATCGGAATCGTGCTTTGGCTTTGCGCTAATGGCGGCGCCCGCAGCTTCACCTTTGGCTCGTGCTATCCTATACAGACCTTTGAAGCCACAGCACTGCAGGTGGATCAGTCCGATATTTCCTCTGAGCAGCGCCGCGCCTTGGGCGCATCCAATGCAATCCGATATTTAGGATGGATGGAAGGCCTCTCATAAATGGTCCATAAGAGTCGAACTCACTCACCATAAGAGCTCGACTCTTTTTAATTTTCTGAAAGAAATTTTAAGCTCGGTACGATAGCGCGGCGTTTGGACTACTGGCAAACAATTCGATTTGCATGGATCAAGCAGAAAACAAGTATGCTTTAGCTGCGGTAATCTATAAACAGCCTTTAATTTTTTATAATTATATATCTAGTCCTTATACCCGAACAATTCTTAGTGTTGAGGGATTGGCCAAGCACTTAAAGTTAAAAAGTATTTAAAAATCTTAGAGAACGTCATTTTGCATCTTATATTATTGAAAATGCTCATAGGGAGTTTAAATGACCCTTATTATTCCTTGCCGAGAGAGTCTAATGCTGATAGTCAGAAAAGAGCAATCTCGGTTCTAAACCCCATATTAAAAGAGCACATAGGGAAGAAAATAGCAATCGGGACTCATGGTCTTGTAATGACATTGATGATGAATCATTTTGATCCAGCTTTTGGCTTGGAGTTTTTGAATCAATTAAAGAAACCAGATATCTATAAAATGCAATTCGAGGACTTAGAATTAAAAGAAGTAACAAGAATGTGGAATGATTAGATTTTATAAGGTTTATCGAAGAGGACTAATGACATCATATAATCGTTAGAAAGGGATTGAGCACTATAAAAGAGGTAACCAAACTGATGATTTTCATAGGTGTAAGTATCCTCATATGGTTCATTTTGGCATTCGTATTTGATTTTTACTTAGTGAAGAAACTTATTACTGAACTTGAAGGTGAGGTTATTATCATACAGCTTATTACGTGGATAGTAGACCCGATTATTTCATTGGTGTTCTCCGGAATTTTTTGTTGGATATACTTCAGAAGGCGATTTTCAATCACGGGATTAAGCTAACGGATACGATCATGACGAACAGGCAGCCGGTCTTAGGCTGCCTGTTGAAATCTGGGCTTTTTCTTTTTATAGATAAATATGTTCTTGTCTTTTCCCAGGACAAGAACATACATCGTTTGCCGAGATTAGACAAGAATATATATTGAGGATAGCCGATGGTTCTAAATATCATGCAAAGGGCATCCCAGCACCGTCTAATTATGTAAAATTATGATGTAAAATTGATTATAATTTAATTTTGATCTTACATGATGTGACATGTTTTTCAAGTGCTTTGAGCTAAACTAGTTTTACTTGAAGATGTATTTGGGAGGAGATTTACTAGTTTGAGTAGCCTCTCACAATCATAGACAAAAGAGCGATTTCAGTAGTAATTCAACAGGGAGCAGCCATCGCGCCCCTGGACTGCACAGCTAGGGGGGATCCGAAGCCGTAAACAGAGGTGATTATATGAGCGATAAACCAATTACTATTTACGACATCGCCCAAAATGTAAACGCTTCACCCGCGACGGTGTCCCGCGTTCTTAGTAACAGCGAATATCCGGTCAGCGCCAAATTGAGCCAAAAAATTAAAGCGGTCGCAAAAGAAATGGGCTATACCCCGAACATGCTGGGCAGACAGCTGAAAAAAAATAACACCATGTCCATTGGCGTCATCATTCCTTCGATTAGCAACCCGTTTTATGCCGATGTTGTTTTGGGAATCGAGGAAATCGCCAGGAGCAATGGCTACCAGGTGCTGCTGTGCAATTCACACCAAAACCCTGACCTGGAAGCTGAATATTTGCAAACACTGCTCGAAAAACAGGTAAAGGGAATCATTTTATCCTCGATATCACGCAAAAAGGGCTGGCTTGCCGGTTATTTGGCCAAAGGTTTGAACATCATTTCCATCGATCAAAAAATTGATAATCGTCATGTATATCAGATTGAATTCGATTATCGGAAAGGAAGCGCTCTGGCATGCCGTCATTTGATTGAACAGGGCCACAAAAAAATCGCATTTATTAGCGCCGCGTTAGACCGCCCAACCAGACTCAATTTGTATCGAGGGTATCAGGACGCGCTCCGGGAAGCGGGGCTTACGCCGCTTAAAAAAGAATGGATTCAATTATCCAAAGCCTGCGAAAATCTAAATTACGACAGCGCGTTTGAATTTAACAACGGAAAACAGCTGACCCGTAATCTTTTAAAAATGAAGGATCTGCCTACGGCCATAATAACCTGCAACGATCTTACGGCTGCAGGCGTCATTAACGAGCTGAATGAACAAGGGCTTCACGTCCCAGGCGAGGTCTCGGTCGTCGGTTTCGATAATATTGAGCTATCTCAGATGCTGACGCCTGCACTTACCACCGTGGATCTACCAAAATACGAAATGGGCCGACTGGCCTGCAGCAAGCTAATGGCACTTTTGAACGGCGACGATACCAACCAAAAAGAAGTCATGCTACAGCCAATTTTAATAGCGAGAAATTCCGTTGCTAGGCTGGAATAATTGCCATCGTTTCTAGAAATCGGTTTCTAGAAACCGATTTCTATTAGAGCAAAATGCGGAGGAGAACATAAGGATGAATGTAAATAGGCTGGAATAATTGCCATCGTTTCTAGAAATCGATTTCTATTAGAGCAAAATGCGGAAGGAGAACATAAGGATGAATGTAAAGATACTGAAAAACGCGGCTGAGCTTGGAGCAGAGGCGGCAAAAATTGCTGCTAAGGTACTTAATAATCGGATCGAGGAAAAAGGAAAGGCACGTTTGGTGTTATCTACTGGTGCCTCACAGTTTGAAACGTTAAAAGCGCTTGCGCAGGAAGATGTCGATTGGAGCAAAGTGGAAATGTTTCATCTGGATGAGTATGTGAACCTTTCCGAAGCGCATCCGGCCAGCTTTCGCAAATATCTAAAGGACCGATTTGTCGGCCTGATCCCGCTGCAAAAGGCTCATTACGTTAACGGTGAAGGGAATCTGGACGAAAATATAGCTGCTTTGGCGAGCGAAATACGCAAGGAGCCGATCGACCTTGCGCTAATCGGAATCGGAGAGAACGCGCATATTGCTTTCAATGATCCGCCAGCTGATTTTGATACGAAGGAAGCATACGTTGTTGTAGATTTGGATGAAGCCTGCAAACGGCAGCAGGTTGGAGAGGGCTGGTTCGCCACGTTGAATGATGTTCCGAAGCAGGCCATCACGATGACCGTTCACCAAATCATGCAAAGTGAAGTCATTTTGTCTTGCGTTCCGCATAAGGTGAAAGCCAAAGCCATTCATGATTTTTTCACAAACGATGTAACTAATCAAATCCCCGCGACCATTTTAAAAAAACATCCTAACTTCACATTATTGCTGGACGAGCTATCCGCTTCCGAAGCGGTATCCTTCATTGGAAAGGATTGAGGCGCATTAATAAGACATGGATCGGAAAGCACTGGCTTACTGGACAGGCCATTATGGTCACAGCTCAGGACGGTAGTGTACAGACCGTACAGGAAACGGATCAACCGGCACAGCGCTGGATTGCTCCGGGTTTAATCGACGTGCAGCTTAACGGTATCGGCGGATACGATTTGAATGATACGGACTTGACCATCGAGACGGTGAAGAAGGTCGTTGAGGTGCTCCATCGCGGAGGCGTAACCCGGTTTTGTCCCACGGTCGTCACCGGTTCGAAGGAGCGAATGCTGCACTGTATTCGAACGATTGCGAATGCTTGTGATGTGGATCCGAAGGTAGCTCATGCGGTCATCGGGATTCATGTCGAAGGGCCGTTTATTGCCTCGGAGGACGGACCCCGCGGAGCGCATAATCTCAAGTGGGTGCGGGATCCGGATTGGGAAGAATTTCTGGAGTGGCATGAAGCCGCTCAAGGACGGATATGCAAAGTCACCTTAGCACCGGAAAAGCCCGGGGCCATCGCCTTTATCGAGCGATTGCACCAGTTGGGAATCGTTGCTTCGATCGGTCATACGGCAGCTTCGGAGGAGCACATTCAAGCAGCCGTCCGCGCCGGTGCAACGATGAGCACTCACCTGGGCAACGGCGCGCACCCGTATATTAAACGGCATCCTAATTACATTTGGGCACAGCTGGCGGAAGATCGACTATGGGCAGGATTGATCCCGGACGGCTTTCACTTGCCGATGTCCACGCTGAAAGTGATGATTCGCACCAAAGGATCCAAGGCAATTCTAACCAGCGATGCGGTCAACCTAGCAGGAATGCCTCCCGGCAGGTACACGACGCATATTAACGACGATGTGATTTTGGAGGACAACGGCTTCCTGCATCTGGCGAGCACGCCGGATATTTTGGCCGGCTCGGCCACGCCATTGCATCTTGGCATTCAGAAGGTGGCGGTATCGGGGATCGCCTCGCTGGGCGAAGCTATTACGATGGCAACCAAGCATCCGGCCGAGCTGTTAGGACTGGATCAGGAAGGCATTGGTACGATTCAGCCCGGCTCTCCGGCGGATCTAATCATCTACGATCAGCACCCGGATGGAAGCTGGACGATTCTCGTAACGGTATCAAACGGTGAAACGGTGTATGAATACTCCAATTAAAAGGGATGAAGCCCAAACCATGAAAACCTATGCGATTGTCGGTGCAGGCAGCCGATGTACATCCATGTTCGCGCTTCCGCTCAGCACTCAGTTTCAAGACGTGGCCCGAATTGTCGGTGTCTACGATATCAATTACAAGCGGGCTCAGCTATTGCAGCAAAAATGCCGCGGGGAATTTCCGGTCTACGACAGCTTTGAGCAAATGGTTCGGGAAGCCAAGCCAGATATTGTGATTGTAACCACGATCGACCGGTACCATCATGAGTACATCATTAAGGCGATGGAGATGGGCTGTGACGTCATCTCGGAGAAGCCGATGACCATCGACGAGGACAAATGCAATGCCATTCTGGAAGCGGAGCAGCGGACAGGCCGCAAAGTGACCGTCACGTTCAATATGAGGTATAGACCCTTTGCCGCCCGCATCAAAGAACTGCTCCAGCAGAAGACGATTGGACAGATATTAAGTGTCCACTTCGAATGGTTCCTGGATACGGATCATGGAGCAGACTACTTCCGGCGCTGGCATCGCAAGAAGGAAAACTCCGGCGGACTGCTGCTGCATAAGTCGACGCATCATTTTGACTTCATCAACTGGCTGCTGGAAGAGGAGCCGGTTCAGGTATCCGCCTTCGGTTCGCTGCGCTATTACGGCCCAACGCGAGAGGAGCGAGGGACGCGATGTTTGACCTGTAGCTACAAAAGCAGCTGTGAATTTTACTTTGACATCAACAAGGGATCTCTCAAAGAGCTGTACCTCGACTGCGAAGATGTGGATGGCTATTACCGCGATCAATGCGTCTTCTCGGAGGAGATTGATATCGAGGATTCGGTGAGCCTGCAGGTGAAATATGCCGGAGGGGCACTGATGAGCTATTCGCTGACAGCGCATTCCCCGCTGGAAGGCTTCCGACTAGCAATTAACGGAACGGAGGGCCGAATGGAGGTTGAAACGTACCATGGCCGAGTCGGACCTTTTGCAGGGGAAGACATTAACCGGCTCAAGGTGTACAACCGCGTGGAGGAAGAAATAACCTATAAGGTGCCTTTAGCCTTAGGTGCACATGGCGGGGGAGACGAACGGCTGCTGAAGATGCTGTTCCGAGGCAATCTGGAGGATCCGCTGCAACAGCAAGCGAGCTCCTGGGATGGAGCGATGTCCAATGCAATTGGGTTTGCTGCCAACAAGTCGATGCGGGAAGGTCAATCGATTCTCATAAGTGATTTAGTAAAAAAATAGGGAGGGTTTCTCGATGAGAAAAACGTTTTCGTTTACCCTGACTTCACTCCTCATGACCGCACTGATCGGCTGCAGCTCCACTCCAAGCGCTCCGGCTTCCACGGGTGCTACCGGAACACCGCAGCCGGCAAAACCGACACAGACGGCACAGGCAGACACCAGCAAAAGCAAAGACCCAATCAAGCTGCGCGTCGCCTGGTGGGGCGGTCAATCGCGTCACGATTACACGCTGAAAATGATCGACATGTACGAAAAGGCGCATCCGAATGTGAAGATCGAAGCCGAGTACGCCGCCTTTGACGACTATTGGAAAAAGCTTGTACCGCAAGCGGCAGCTAACGATCTGCCCGACGTGATCCAGATGAGCGTGGCCTACATCAGCCAATTCGGCGACAGAGGTCAACTGGAGGATCTCGGTCCTTACCTGCAAAAGGGCACGATCGACAAGAGCTCAATCTCTGATAGCTATCTGAAGGTCGGCCAATATAACGGCAAGCAGTATCAGCTTACGCTAGGCGTGAATGCCCTTGCGGTGGCCTACGATCCGCAGATGATCAAGGATGCCGGAGCTACGCTGCCATCAAACAACTGGACATGGGACGATTTGGAAGCGATCGGTGCGAAGCTGAAGGCGAAGGGTAAGCTGGTCGCCGCCAACATTGACGACCGCAATTACTTGTCCTTCTATTTGCGCTCCAATGGAGGAAATTTGTTCCGCCCGGACGGAACCGCGCTGGGCTATACCGACACGAAGCTGTACACCGATTACTACACCCGCCTACAGCGCATGTACAACAACGGGTACCTGCTCTCGCTCGATAAGCAAGCCCAGAAGAAGGGCGTGCCGGAGGACGACGAGCTAGTCCTGGGCAACGCGGGGACAACGTTCACCTGGTCCAATCTGTTCTCCGCGGATTCGGCAATTGCCAAACGTCCGCTTGAAATCGCACCGCCGCCGGGACCGAACATCGACAAGGGGCTGTTCCTCCAGTCAAGCCAAGGGCTATCGGTCTCGAAGAATTCCAAAAACAAAGAAGAAGCCATCAGCTTCGTGAACTTCATGATCAATGACATTGAAGCGAACAAAATTATGAAGGGCGAGCGCGGGGTGCCGATTTCTACGAAGGTGCAGGATGCGATTAAGCCGCTGCTGAGCCCGGCAGATCAAAAAGTCGTAGACTACGTGGCCTGGGCAGGCACGCAAACCAAATCCGATAACCCGATTGACCCGATAGGCGCGGTGGAGGTCTCGAAGCTGCTGACGGATACCAGCCAGCAAATTTTGTACAACAAAATCTCGCCTGCCGATGCATCTGCTAAGTTCTTCAAGGATTCCAACGCCATTTTGGCCAAAAACAAAAAATAGCCCTCAGCACGAGAATCCGGATCAGGACAGCGTCAATCGGCGCTGTTCTGGTTCATTTATACTCTTTTTTAGTAAAGGGGGAAACCTATTCAATGAAGCTGCGTGACAATAACCATTTGGTCGGCTATTTGTTCATCTCGCCGTTTGTGCTCGGATTTCTGATTTTTACGTTGTATCCTATCTTATCCTCCTTCTATTACTCCTTCACGGACTATAATTTGTTCGATGCACCCCATTGGATCGGTCTTAACAACTACCAGAAGATTGTCCTCGATGACGAAAAATTGGCCAAGTCGCTTCAAGTGACGTTTACGTATGTGTTTACCAGCGTTCCACTCCGTCTGGTGTTTGCGCTGTTTGTGGCCATGCTGCTGAATACGACAACCCGTGGGGTTGGGTTTTACCGTTCCACCTATTACTTGCCATCGCTAATCGGAGGCAGTGTGGCGGTATCGATCATGTGGATTCAAGTGTTCGGGGATAAAGGGCTGCTCAATTCCCTCTTGGGGCTGATCGGCATTCATACGTCAACTTCATGGATCGGGAGTCCGGGTACGGCGCTGTGGACCTTGATCGCGCTTTCGGTTTGGCAGTTTGGGTCCTCCATGCTGATCTTTTTAGCCGGCTTGAAAAATATTCCCACGTCCTACTATGAAGCCGCCAGCGTGGACGGAGCGACGCGATGGTACCGATTTTTCCACATTACGCTGCCTCTGCTCAGTCCGATCATCTTGTTCAATCTGATCATGCAGACGATCTCGGCGTTCATGACGTTTACTCCGGCCTATGTCATTTCCCGGGGCGAGGGCGGTCCTCTCGATAATACGCTGCTGTACTCGTTGTATTTGTATCGGAGAGCGTTTGCCTTTTTTGAGATGGGCTATGCTTCGGCCATGGCTTGGGTCATGCTGCTGATCGTCGCGGCAATTACGTTCGCGATCTTCAAATCGTCGAAGTATTGGGTGCACTACGAAGCGAAAGGGGAGGGGTAGCATGCCAATCATCTCAGCCAGGGCTATTACGAAGCATTTCATCATCAGCCTCTTTGCCTTAGTGATGATTTACCCGATCCTGTGGCTCGCCGTCAGTTCTTTGAAGCCGAGCAGCGAGGTGTTCTCCACTGCTTATAGCTTGATCCCCAGCCGATTGGAATTCAGTAACTATGTCAGCGGGTGGAAAGGTTTCGGAAACAACAGCTTCACCGTCTTTTTCAAAAACTCATTTATTATCGTAATCATCTCTACAATCGGTGCAGTCGTGTCATCGGCGTTGGTGGCCTATGGGCTGGCTCGGATTCCATTTTGGGGGAGATCGTTCTGGTTCAGCTGCGTGATGATGACCTTAATGCTACCGCACGACGTGACGATCATTCCTCAGTATGTCATGTTTTCCAAGCTGGGCTGGGTGTCCTCATTTAAGCCGGTGATCGTTCCGAGCTTTTTCGGGATGCCGTTCTTTATTTTCCTGATCATGCAGTTTATTCGGACGATCCCTTCGGAGATGGATGAGGCGGCAAAAATGGACGGCTGCAGCAAAATCTCGATCTTTTTCCGCATCATTGTTCCGCTCATTGTACCAGCGCTGGTGACGGCCACGATTTTCTCGTTCTATTGGCGATGGGACGATTTCATCACTCCGCTGCTTTATTTAAACAAGCCGCAGCTATACCCGGTGTCGCTCGCCCTCAAGCTGTTTCTCGACGCCGATTCGACTAGTAACTGGGGTGGCATGTTTGCGATGTCCACCATGTCGCTTGTGCCCGTAGTGCTCGTCTTTTTCTTATTCCAAAAATATATTGTCGAAGGCATCAGCACAAGCGGTTTGAAAGGATAAGGGGGGAAAGCGGTGCAAAGCAACGAATTTTGCATTATCGGTTGCCGTCACGGACATATCGTGGAATTTATTAAGGAGATGTTCGAATTAGGTTATATGTGCAAAGGAATCTATGAGGCGGACGAACCTTCTCTGGCACAAGCATTATCTGAAAAATTTTCAATACCGATTGTTTCTGATCTGGAAGCGATGCTCAAATCTAATGTCAGCATCGTCGGGTCTTCGGCGATAAACAATGAAAAGATCGATGTGATTGAAAAGTGTGAAGAATATGGAAAACACATTATGCTGGATAAACCGATCGTCACATCGAGACAAGGTCTTAACCGTCTAGAGGCGGTTTTCAACCGCGGGAAAATTCAAGTAGGCATGCAGCTTACGTCCCGGGAAAGAAAGTCTATCGTCACATTGAAGCAAAAAATTGATAAAGGCTATTTAGGAGATATCGTCAGCATTACGATGCGCAAGCCTCATCGTTTATCTCCGGCAAAGCGGCACCCGTGGCATTTTTCCAAGGAACAGAATGGGGGCATCATTGTTGACCTGCTGATCCACGATTTCGATTTGCTGAGATGGCTGACCGGGAAGGAAGTGCGCAGGATTAACAGCTGCATGGCAAAAAATATTCTGCCGGAATATCCGCAGTTTTACGATACGGCCACCGCGGGTGTACTCATGGAAGGCAATGTTTTGGCTCAGCTGTACACGGATTGGCATACACCGGATACGTGCTGGGCGTTCGGGGATTGCCGAATTTTCGTTTCCGGTACTAAAGGCAGCGCGGAGCTTCGGTTGTTCGGCGATCCATCCGTGGAGATGGAGGAATTGATGTTCTGCATGACGGGCGAAGACCATTTTCATCGGGTAGAGCTGATTACACCCGCGGTTTCGGTAGTCGAAGACTTTTTGCTGCGGATCCAAGGCAAACCAAGCAGCATTTCACATGAAGATTTATTTTCAGCCAGCAAGGCTGCCATTGAAGCGGATGAACAGGCCGTCTTACTCAATTAACTGTTGATAGGGAGTGTATCGATTTCTATGTGAAATTCCGATTCCGGAGAAAGCTCCCTATTTATCGCCTGTTCTGCTGGAATCGGTGGACGCCCAAAAGCATTTGATGCAGGGGATAGCAACAACTGGCTTAAAGGGCGAATGAGGAGGAACATCAAAATGGCAAATAGACATTTTTCATCGAGAGCATATTGGAATGAAAAAGCGAAGGAATGGTCACCGCTTTGCACTTTTCAAGGTGAGAGTAAAGAGGATTGGGAAAATTGGAAATCGAACGCAACGAAACAACTCAAGTCATTACTTGGCGAGTTCCCCCAGAAGGTGGATCTCATGGCTGAAGTTGAATATTCCATTGAAGACGGGGATCTAATTCGAGAACGGATTATCTTTGATTCGGAGGAATTTGCTTCTGTACCATGTGTGCTGCTGCGGCCAATTACAATGAAGAACGATCGCAGCAATGCGGCAATCATTTGTTGTAATGGACATCCTGTAAATTTAGGTAAAGACCCTGTCGCAGGTATTCGTTCCACACCAGAGCATGACCATCAAATTGCTTTAATGAATTATAATTTCGGAGAACAAATGGCCAAGGCAGGTTTTCTAGTAATTGTACCAGAGTTAAGAGGATTTGGAGAGCGTAATGACACTTCCGGTAGAGTAGATGCCTGCAATATTAATTACATAAAAGGCTCGATCCTTGGGATTTATCCACAAACGTTGAATATTTGGGACATCAAATGTTGCATTGATTATCTAGAAACGAGGTCGGAAATCGATCCTGAGCGCATCGGTATGATGGGATTGAGTTACGGAGGGACAATGACAGCCTTTACAACGGCGATTGAACCGAGAATTAAAGCGGCTAATGTGATGGGATATATTAATCCTTTTGCAGAGTTTGGGATTGCACGCGGTAATTTTTGCGGTTCGCAAATCGTACCCGAAATTTACAAATATTTTGACACACACGATATTGCTGGACTAATTGCTCCGCGGCCGCTGCTGGTGGATATGGGCATTTACGATGAGTGTTTTTTTATTCAGGATCTGCTTAAAGGATATGAGGGTGTACAGAAAATATATGCTGCAGCTGAAGCTTCCGATAAACTCGTAGCGGATATTCATTCCCATGGACATTCGTTTGCGGGTAATAAGGCTTTTGAGTTTTTCAAAAAGAATCTTTAATGCAAGAAACATGAGAAAAGACATCGAAGTCGGGAACCGAGCTGTCGGGTGACAAGAACATTACATCATTATAGGCTGCGAAAATCGCGGCTTTTTGTTTTATGGGATAAAGTTCTTGTCAAATCCAAATGACAAGAACATTATCTCATTCCCGATTTTGACAAGAACATTATCTCATTCCCGACAGGTTGAAATATAGGTAAACTGAATTACAGATAGGGTTATGTCTGATGCACAGGGGACGGGTTTCGAAGTGTGTGAAACGGAATCAATTTACTAACGCTAACGTTTATCCAAGCCATGTATCGCCAAGGATTTTGTTATTCTGGTCAACCGAAACACTTGAATCGTATGGATTTCCACTTGCTACAAAAAACGATTGGTCTGTGTACCCTCACATATGGTTCTAAACAATGAAAAAAAGAATTGAATTAGTAGTGAATGGAAAATCTTGTAATATTAGGTCTTGATATTTCGAACCTACCGTAAAATATACTACCATGAAAACATTAAAAGCAGATTAAAGTGTTCCAGTGGGAATTCTACCTAGTCTCACTCTTCCACTCTGAAAATGCTTCAGCATATTCGTGAACATATAATCCCAAGTATTGTGACAGCTTTACATCTAAACTCTTTAATGCTTTAATTGGCTTTACTTATGATTTGGATCTTAATGTTTGGGGGCTAATGGCAGGGGGATGCGTCGTCTTCATCAACGCTAAAGCCAATTAAATGGCAACCAACGGAGCATCGATCTAAACGGAGGGGGAAAGGCGAAAGAATTGACATGTACCGCAATATCTAATTAGCTTAGGTAACAAATTGAATTGGATACGACTATCTTCCCTGCTGCCAATTTTAAAGTTTTTTTAATAGGGCTTTACTGAGAAACCGATTCTCAATAATAACCTAAGCCGTTATAATTGAGTTAAAAATTCTAAGAGGTTTTCATGACTGATATCACCGTCAACAACGACCGCACCCAGAGGCTAATAATTATTGGTCAAATTTCTGTTTACTTCGGTCTAATGATTTTATCTTTACGACACATTTGGGTGTATCCTGCCAAGCATTATTTTGCACTAGTGATTATTATGTTAATAGGCTTCCTGCCTTCTGTGCTAACCCGTTATTTTTCTCCAAAGGTTAGCCCCTATATCCTCGTGGCCAACGCTTTAATGATAGTTTCTTTAATCTTTACCTTGTTACAGGAATGGGCTTTAGCAGGGGTATTTGTGCTGGTGCCTGTGTTCTCCTTGCTATTTCAAAATAAATCGATTTATTTATTTGCGTCGGTTAGCTCACTAGCCCTAAATGTTGCATTGGCTATACTTTTTTTATTTGACTCGGCCCAAACCAATATTCAGATAGTAATCTTATTAGATGTGCTTACGGTATTTTTTATACTGGTCTTTATTATATATTTTGTTTCAAAAGATGTTCGTTCGCGGAATATGTTGGAAGCCAAGTATTTGCAAACCATCCTTACGCTGTCACAAAGCGTCGAAGCGCGCGACCCATATACTCAGGGCCATTCAGAGAGGGTGGCTTACTTGGCTCGGTTGATAGCGGATAGACTTCCTGAATTGGATGCTCAGCTCGTATATAACTGTGGGCTCATTCACGATGTTGGGAAATTATCCATCTCGGATACAATTCTGCTTAAAACGAGTCGCTTAACCAACGAAGAATACGAAATAATGAAAACCCATACCACCTCGGGGGCCCAATTGTGTAATAATTTGAATATATACGGACAGATCGTTATGGGGGTGTTGCATCATCACGAGCGTTTTGATGGCAAAGGTTATCCGTACGGTCTTAGAGGAGAAGGGATCCCTTTAATCGCAAGAGTACTTTGCGTTGCGGATTCTATTGATGCGATGTGTTCCAATCGATCCTATAGAAATGCTTTGGGAATGGAATATGTGCGTATGGAGCTAGAAAAATGCAAGAGCTCCCAATTTGACCCATCCCTCGTTGACATTGTTCATGAAATATGGGCGGACATCACACTGTTCTACGAGCCAAATCTCACCAAAAGTATCGATATCGAACCGAATGCCGCTGCTCGGGCGACCTCAAGCTTGTGACCACACCTGTAGAGGTCTATGGGGCGTTATCATCGGACAGGGGTTCGCCTCCCCTCGTCTCCATAAAGAGCAAAAGGCACTGACCATCTGGTCGGTGCCTTTTGTTCAACATTAATCGTATTATGGGTTACTTTATCCAATATCTTATTTAAGTCTTAAAATGGTGAATCGTTGACGATATTTACGAAGCTGTTGAAACTTTGATGGATTTTTTAAAATAATATCGCCATTGGCTTCTTGGATATCGGCAACCGAACTCATCGAAGTAAACTCCTATGCATCATTATTTTCTTTGTGACGTATATATACTACTTAACTCTTCGTAAAGAGAAACTGACACGAATGCGTGTATAATGAGCTTATGATTCTATCTAACACTTTTCACTAACAGTTTATACTGGTTCCCTCCTACACTTTCTTCGGAACGGATGTCACGAGGCGACACCTGTACTTGAATATTAAACTCTTCTGAAGGATCCGTATAAGCAACCATCTCTCTCTTTCCTTCACGGTATACCTTAATTCCCTCGATATTCGTATACAAACAAACCAGCATCCCACTCCACACCTTTCTGTACGTATTAATTCAGGAATAGTGCACAAAATAGTCCGTTGTAATCTTGACATATATTGTCATAGTGATTTTATCCTCATGAACTGGACGAGATTTCAGATTTCCAATACCAATGTACCAGATGAAATTTCCGAGGTTTGTCGAACCCTATCGAATAAAAAATTAAAAAAAGTTTATTTCCGAAATTTATCTTTGTGAATATTCGTAAGCTTATTTTGCTCCTGTATAACAAGCTAAGAGAGAGAAGTTGATGGTGTGTTCATTTAAAAGGTCGTATGTGCGCCAAGCATCGTACGCAAATCCTAGCAATAGTAAGGGTGAGACTTCTAGCGAGTCTTTATTGTAGAGTCGTATCAACACAGCTTATCGAATCAGGGATTTACGTAGATTTCCCAAAGGTGCTGCGATCTCTTGCCGGCATTGACTTAATCGTACGAGCTGCCGGTAGTTACAATCGGGAATGGCGATTGAAGCAAGCACAAGTTGTTGTGTTTTATCTGGAGAAGCATGGTAAGCTCGAAAAGATGGATGAAAGAAACAGCTATAGAGGAGCAGCACGAATTGTCATCACAAACGGAACCGCTTTTATTGGCTTGCATACAAGGCTATTTTGAGAGCATTCATGGTATTTGCTCTAACAATATGCAGCAATTGACGGACTCCAAACAAATAGCTAATGCAGCATTTCGAGCCCTATGAAGATATCGCAGACAAATTCAAGTTGACTGAAGAAGTTACAAGGTCAGTTATCGTTTCTTTCGATGATACTGCTACACAATACAAAATCCTGCTGTGAGCTGACCGGGAGCTTACGGCGGCTCGATCCACCGTATTAAAGGGCGACCGGGAGATTGCCGAGCATTTTCGAAAAGCTAATCGGCGAGAAGGTGGATTGGGAATGAGCGAGGACAATCGTGAGATAGAGCATAAAATCTGGGATTCGATTAAGCTCTCAGCCGAGGAAGCACTAGAGGAGATGAAGGACCCCAACGGCTATATCGTTGCCATGTTAACCAAAAAGCACCCAATAAGCTGGATGCAAGATATTTGAACTATCAACTAATGTCTTGTAGAATGATTATAGCCCAATCAGTTAAGGAGATTATGATGCATAAACAACGTGAATTGAAAGTACATTCCGATTTCGAACGTATGAGAGTATTCCAGCAACCGTTATCCATATATCAAAATGGAAAATTGCTTGATGAAAATGTTGTTATAGAATCGCATAATGATGATATTGTTGTGAGTCGAAATGGGGATCGATATTTTAAATCTGCATGTGTTTTTATTAGATTGTGAATACACAAGCTAATAATGAAACGGAAAAAGACCTCACCATCTTAAGCGATGTCTTCAACCTAGCCTGATTTAACCTCAATTACTTCCCATCTAATCCAATGGCTCTACAATTTAGAGCACAATAATATGCTAAGACATCTGAACATTCAAATGGATTATCATAAACAAGTCTATCCCTTCCATTCATATGCTCATATACTCATCGTTTAACTCATCTTCATCCGACACTACCAGAAGTCCTGCCGTTTCACAGCGATCACCAATAGATCAAATCAAATCTAGGTTTTTGGATACAGTAGTAACATCAATATTGAATTGTACTGCAATATGATTAATGGATAGTTCTTGTTCTTCGTATAGTTGGATCCACTTATCGACTTATCGACGAGATGTGCGAACTGTTGTTTTTGAACGAGTTGTGACGACATCTTTTAATACGGTTTGTACTTCACACTGGAACATTTAATACTATCAATAAATCTAACAATATTATTAGTTTTATTAATGATCCAGCCATAATCGCATTGAATTACAGATTTAGTAAACGATGCATTTTGGGGATCTCACAAAGAATATCAAAGTAAGTTCAATAGCAATTGTTGGTTAAGTGGCAAAGACCGCGGATTGGGAAAATTATCATTGAGTACAAGTGCTTGAGCTAGGAAATCAAAATCTACGGCATTGTCCAACTCGGCTGCTAATTATGTTAAAATGTGCTTATTACCATTCGGGGGGAAGCACCATAATGCATGAGGCACGACGGAACCCAATTCGGAATGTAGGTATCTTCGCTCATGTTGATGCGGGTAAAACAACGACGACCGAACACATCTTATACGAAAGTGGACGCATTCGCACGCTCGGTAGCGTTGATAACGGGACAACACAAACGGATTGGTTGGAAGTGGAGCGAGAGCGGGGCATCTCAGTGCGGGCTGCGGTCACCCGATTCGTTCGAAACGGAATTCAGGTGAATCTTGTGGATACACCTGGACACGTGGATTTCCTATCCGAAGTAGAACGATCGCTACGGGTAATGGACGGTGCAGTTCTAATCGTTTCAGCGGTTGAGGGCGTGCAGGCTCAGACGGAATTGATATGGCAGGCGCTACGTGATCTTCGTATACCGACGATAGTTTACGTCAATAAGCTCGATCGAGTCGGGGCCGACCCTATGCGTACATTCGAAAGTATCCGTCGCCTGTTATCTGACGGGGCGATACCGATTCAGGCACCGATTGGGGTAGAAGAGGATTTTGCTGGAAGCGCGGATTTGCTGCAGGAAGTAACGGGCACACTCTCAAGTGAGGCCGAGTTGTACCGAGAACTGCTAGTCGAGACGGTGGCCGAACGAGCCGAAGAGTTGTTGGAGCGTTATATTGAAAAGGGGTATCTAACTACGGCAGAGATACTCCCATCGCTTGAGGATGGTATTTTCCGATCTAAGCTTTTCCCTGTGCTATTCGGCGCCTCAAATCGGGGGATCGGCATCCCCGAGCTTATGGACGCAATCTTGCGCTGGCTACCTGGACCGTTAGGGGACTCTGCGGCACCTGTTGCAGGTATTATCTTTAAGCTCGATCGTGACCCGGACATGGGTAGGATTGCTTATGTACGCTTGTACAACGGAACGCTTCGCAATCGCGATACCGTGTATAACGTGACACAAGACATCCAGGAAAAGGTTACTCAAATCCGCAAAATTGATGTCCGCAAGTCGGAAGATGTTGGAATTTTGCAGGCCGGGGATATAGCAGCAGTTTACGGTTTGAGCCGAGTGCGAATCGGAGATATCGTTGGCACGGCTACTGGAGTTCCCGACGAGCGCAAGCTGGCTGTGCCGCTGCTAACAGTGCAGGTGCGATGGCGCAGCGAGACCGACTATCCCAAGGTGGTGGCGGCGTTTCAGGAATTGGCTGACGAGGACCCACTACTTGACGTTCAGTGGCAAAAAGAGGATCGGGAGCTGCATTTGAAGGTAATGGGGCCGATTCAAATGGAAGTCATCGCTTCGGTGCTGAAGAGTCGGTTTGGGCTCGAAGTCACCTTCGACCGTCCTTCTGTCATCTATAAGGAAACTCCAACCAGGATGGGCGAGGGGTTCGTTGCTTATACGATGCCGAAGCCGTGCTGGGCCATATTGCGTTTCCTAATTCAACCTGGGGAAAGGGGGACCGGTCTTCAGTACAGCTCTGTGGCGAGGCCGGAGCGCCTGCTCGAGAGTTACCAGAACGAGGTCGCACGTCGTGTGCCCGAGGCATTGCAGCAAGGGCTGCGCGGCTGGGAGGTCACCGATTTGAAGGTTACGCTCGTGGAAGGTGAACATCATGTGTGGCATACACATCCGCTCGATTTCGTCATAGCGACACCGATGGGCATTATGAACGGTCTCGAGAACACAGGTACCACGCTGCTCGAGCCGCTTTTGCATTTTCGCCTGTCCGTACCTGAGGAATTCGGCGGTAAGGTCATGGCCGAACTCATTGTCATGCGCGGTGAGTTGGATTCACCGGTGATCCACAGTGGACGTTTTGAACTGAAGGGCTTGATACCAGTCGCGACGTCGCTCGACTTTCCGGCTCGGCTCGGCTCGATGACGAAGGGGCGAGCCATTCTGTCTACAACGTTTGCATGCTACCGGGAATGCCCGCCGGAAGTCAACGCGGAGCGTAAACGCCAAGGTATCAATCCGCTTGATCAATCCAAGTATATTTTGTCCGTGCGTAATGCGTTGTGAACGTAATAATTTTTGTTCCTTTTGAGAGTAGCTACGTACTATTGGCACAAGTACAGGGCTCTATGAGTCGCAGTTCACTTAGGTGAAATGTGTGTCATCATAGTGCCTTTTTTGTGCTGAAAAACGAATTGTCCTATCGAAGTACTGCCATTCTGGGATGTTTTGGTTTGTGGAAGAAGTTCAATTGCATTAACTGTTGCACTGATGGCCATCTAAGTGGCAAGCAATCTACTATGCTATGACAGGTTTCCATACCTAGGGCAGAAGCTGATTTGCTCATTGGCATATTTGTTTATTTTGTTTGAATTAATTCACGGTGAGCAACATCATGGTAATCACCATCACGAAATTTTTCAAGGCGTATTTATTATAAAAATTACGCTAAACACACCAAAGGTTAGTCTATTCTTCTAGCGGCAGGGGGGAACTTTTAGTTGAACACGTACTTCGATGACGATCTACTCGAGTTCTTTGATATCTGGATGAAAGATCAGGGATTTACCCGTCAAACCCAAAAAGCATACTTAGGTGATGTACGCCAGTTATTAAATGCGATCTCACCCAACACAACAGCGACAATATCCGTTCTGATCAGGAGCGCGATACGTATCACGACGAGGGCTTTTTCCTGCAGCCGCCGGACGAAACGACCCATCTAGGCGCATCCAGCTCCTCGAACTGGAAAATTTATGCCAATATTCAAAAGAGTACTACGCTGAGCGGCAGGTATGATTTGCAGTACTGGTTCTTCTATCCGTATAACGATTCGTCTTCGGTCGCCGGTGTCGACTTGAACCACGAGGGCGATTGGGAGCATATTACTGTCACGCTGGACAGTGCGGCGACTTTTCAAAACGCTTACTATGCCGCCCATGATAACGAAGGGCTGCGTTACACTTCGTCACAGAGCAGCTTCGCGGATAGTACGGGCGTGATCGCAACGAACGCGCAAAAGCTGACAGGCGGCTTCACCCACCCGGTCGTGTACTCGGCGATCGGCACCCATGCGAGCTATCCGACTGTTGGCACCCATTCGCGCACCGGTTTGCCTGATGATACCACATCCGCGGGTACGGCCTGGAATACGATGAACAGCGTCGTCAACGTCGGGGAAATAAGCTACCCGTTGAACGGCCAGACGTTTATCAAATACGGCGGGCTATGGGGGGAGATTGGACAGACGACGGAATCGACAGGCCCTGACGGACCGGCGTTCCATGGCGCATGGACCACGTATTAGATCGACAAGAGGGAGAATGCTGCTTGGCGCCAAACCAAACAGGCACTACCTGTCATTAACGACAGGCTTTCTCGTTCAACCTGCTCATGAATTTATTGTCAAAGAAATAGGCCGGGGTTTTTCTAGATACTGAATTATTAGTGAGTCTAATCTTGTAGTCAGAACTTGCAAATATGGGTGGTGTATATCCAAGTTTTGCTCTGCGGAGAGGAATACAATTTCCTTTTTTAACATGTTTATCTTATCCATAAGAGTTAATGCATCGTCCATGATGTCTTCTCCTTTTAAATCTTTTCAAAATCGGGCTATTGTATTATCGAACAGAGGGATGTATGTTGTAAAGAAACAAATGCTGGGTAATAGAGCTGAAACCGCTGAAAAGCGGTTTTTTGATTTTAATCACGTAAAATAAGAGTTTGACAAAATTGGGTATATCAATAAAGAACCTTAATCTAGGGCCGTTTGGAAAAGCGGCGTAGCGATAATACCTTTGTTGTCCAGGTCAAGGATACCGGGATGGGGATCTCGGAAGAGCGGCTCGCGGAAATCCGCCAAAGCTTGCGCGAGAAGGATGTCATGGACGGGGGACCCAGCATCG
Organism: Paenibacillus cremeus; assembly: GCF_007786445.1. GTDB lineage: Bacteria > Bacillota > Bacilli > Paenibacillales > NBRC-103111 > Paenibacillus_G > Paenibacillus_G cremeus. Next base: position 47,129 of record NZ_VNJI01000058.1, read on the forward strand.
GTATTGTCAATGTGCATCGCAGAATCCAGTATTTGTTCGGAGCAAGTTATGGCATTACCATCGATAGCCAGGCAGAGCAGGGGGCCGTCGTGCAAATTTGTTTGCCGTTGACGGGCCTGACGAGCATGACCGAAGAGAGGAGGACGAACGTTGTATAACATACTGCTAGTGGAGGATGAACGCTGGGTGCGAAGTGTTTTGATCCGAAAGTTTAAACGAGTAACAATATGTTAATGATGTTATTACATCTAGAGTTAACATAAAAAATACCTCCCTCAGATAGTGGTCAAGACCCCATTTAATGGACATTGAAAAAAGCCCTAAGCTGCAAGCTGGCGTCGGTATTCAACCGGCGTCAGCTTGTTTAGTTTTCTTTGTGCTCTTTCCTCGTTATAAAAGCGAATAA
>NZ_VNJI01000059.1 GCF_007786445.1 Paenibacillus cremeus
TGGCATGCAGTTGCAAGGTGCGATGGCCATATTTGCGGTGAATCTAAAGCGGATATTGAGAATAGCCGACTAAGGATCATTGAGGAATACAACCGAATAGGGTCAAAAAAAGAAGACATCTCCTCTACAAAATGGGAATAAATGTCTTCTTTTTGGTTGAACTCGCCGGCCAGGAAAAAAACGTAAGTTCTTCAGTGGCCTCCAATTTCCGGGACGGTCTTTTTGTTTTTCGACAAATTACCTCATTTTTGCCCAAAATAGCTCTTGAATACCTAGTTCTTTTGGCATATGATTTAATAAATTCGATAGGCTTTATGAACCAATTCAGTAGATGCTTGCGGTATATGGCAGGGGAGGATCAACGTGAAACAGGTTATGAAAGTGTTGGTTATGCTGGTCATCGTATTAGTGGTGCTCAGCGGCAGGGGGGAACTGACGGGACAAGCAAGTGCAGCTTCAGATAAAGGCCCGAGAGAGGTCGGCGTCGGCCTGTATCTGCTAAGCATGGGGAAGCTGGATATTACGAGCGGGACGTTTAACGTGGACTTTTATTTGACGCTCAAGGATACGCAGCCGATTGAAGACAAGAGCTTCGAGGTGATGAACGGACGTGTGTCGAAGCAGGATTTGATCGAAACCAAGAACGATTCGGACGGCAAATTCGTCAAAATTTATCGCATCATCGCAACGCAATCGACGAAGACGGACCTTCGGAAGTTTCCGTTTGACCAGCAGTCACTGCCCATTGTCGTGGAAAGCACGCAGGAGGATAACACGCAGGTTAAGTATGTGCCGATCGCGGACGAGACGGGCATCGATGCGGATAACAGCTTTCCCGGGTGGACGATTAAGGGCTGGAGCACCAAGGTAAATGAGCATAATTACACGGTGTTTAACCAGCAATATTCGCAGTATGTGTTTAGCGTGGATATCACGAAGATTTGGTTCAACTCGTTTATCAAAACGTTTTTGCCCGTCCTATTTACGATCTTGATTACGCTTGTCATCTTCATTATTGCACCGGATAAAGTGACGACGCGGCTGGAAATCATTTGCTCCTTGCTGGTCGCCATTGCGATGTTCCATATCTCGATCTTTAATCAGCTGCCTCCAGTGAGCTATGCGACCGTCGCGGATGAGTTTATGTTTTTGACGTATTTCATTTTACTCGCGTGCATTTGCCTCAACGTTTATATTTATAAGCTTCTGAGCAGCAAAGACAGCCGAATGGTCAGCTTCGACCGAAAGGCCAAAGTCGGTCTGTTCAGCTGCGTTCCGGCGGCTTATATCGTATTTTTTGTCTTTCTGATTTAATTAGAGAATCGCAGAATGAGGGTATGATTTTGAAACTAGCACTGAGAACGCTCATGATCGCTATACTTCTGCTGCTTTTCGTCCGTCATGATGTCATGGCACAGTCGCAGCCGGAACGCCCAAGGGAAGTCGGGGTCGGGTTGTATGTGCTCAATTTCGGGGCTCTGGATATCAATGAGGGGACGTTCACAGCCGATTTTTACCTAACCATCAAAGATAGCCAGCCGATCCAGGACGACAGCTTCGAGTTTGTAAACGGCACGCCGCGCAAAATCAATACCACTGACGACTACAAAGAAGCGGATACGTATGTGAAGGTTTATCGGATCACAGCGGATTTGACGACGAAAGTCGACCTAAGCAAGTACCCGTTTGACAGCCAGCAGCTGCCTATTCGCCTGGAGAGCAAGGTGGAATCTACGGAGCACATGGTGTTTGTTCCATTGGACAGCAAATCCGGGATCGATGAGGGCAACAGCCTCCCAGGATGGAGCTTGGGCGCCTTGGCGGTGGACGTCAAAGAGCATTATTATCCCGTTTTTAAAGAGGGATACTCTCAGTTTCGGTTTGCCGTGACTGTCAGCAAGAACAGGTTCAATGCTTATTTTCAAACCTTCAGCTCGGTATCGTTTACTATCTTGGTTTGTCTGTTAAGCTTCTTGCTAGGGCCGGACAAGCTGCATATCCGATCCAAAATCACCAACGTCGCCCTTATCGCCTCGGGCATGTTTTTCAAAAAGCTGGTCGACCGCATTCCCGCCGTCAGCTATCTTACGTTTTTAGATAAATTCATGTTTCTTACCTATTCGGTGCTGATTATTTACATTCTTGTCAATGTGTACGTCACCTATCTGCAAAATCAAAACAACGACGGGCGAATCGCCGCTATGCAGACGTACTCTGTGTATGTGCTTGCGATGCTGACCCTGACGTTGTATATGGGCTTGTTTTGGATATATTTGTGAGGAGTCTGCCGTGAGGCAGGCTTTTTTTCTTTTGCTTTGCTCAGCCAAATTCCCCCCCAAGTGAAGTATAACAAGCACTCCAATCGAATATGGATTTAGGATAGGGACTACCACAGCGCGGAAAAAGGGGGCGTGAGCATGCGAGGGACACCGGTCGTGGGGATTACGGGGTACCATGTCCTTGGAGAGGAAGGTGTGGGAGGCAAGTTTCGCGGGCTTGCAGGGCAGGGCTTTAGCGTCATCGGGCACGACTACATTAACGCGGTGAGTCAAGCAGGGGGCATTCCGATCGGTATTCCGGTCGGAGATCCGGCAACAGCCAGGTCGATCATCAAGCGGCTGGATGGGCTGGTTCTGGCGGGCGGGGAGGACATGGATCCTACGCTGTACGGAGCGCATCCGGATGGACGCTGCGGGACGATCCGGCCGGAGCGGGATCTTTTTGAGCTGCAGCTGCTCGGAGAAGCGCTGGCCTTGAACAAGCCGATCCTCGCGATCTGCCGGGGGATGCAGCTTTTGAATGTGTTTTTTGGCGGCACGCTGTACCTGGATATTGCGGACTATTCGGACCAGGTGCTGTCCCATCAGTTTTCACGTGCACCGCGGTGGTATTTGGCGCATAGGGTTCAGCTGCTGTCCCCGCTGCTTCAGCGATTGTATCAAGCGGATGAAATTCGCACGAACAGCTATCATCATCAGGCCGTTCACGAGCTCGGCGAGGGGCTGCAGGTGGCGGCGGTGGCTGAGGACGGGATCGTGGAGGGCTTGCTGCATCCGGACCATCCGCAGCTGCTTGCCGTGCAGTGGCATCCGGAAATGCTGTCCGTGAAGCATGAGGAAGGGCTGATTCCGTTTCATTGGTTATTGGAGCAAATCCGAAGTGAAGGTGGGTGTTCGGCATGAGCTTGAGTGGTCCCTTGGAACGGTGGAATTTCGCATGGGTTAACGGGGAGCCGGTGAGGCTGGCACAATCGTTCGAGATTGTCAATCCCGCAACAGGAGAGCAGGTCGGTAGAGCACCCAAAGGCGGGAAAAAGCTGACGCTGCAAGCCATTGATGCGGCGTCCGAGGCGTTCCAGACTTGGGGCCGGACGCTGCCGGAGGAACGAGCACGCGTGCTGCATGGATGGGCCGATCGATTGCTTCAGCATCAGGCTGAGCTTGCGCTGTTGATGTCGCTCGAGCAGGGCAAGCCCTTAGAGGAAGCGGAGGGCGAGATCGAGGGCTCGGCCCGGTTTATCCGCTGGTATGCGGAAGAGGCGAAGCGCATTTACGGGGAGACGCTGCCGGGCTCCCGTGCGCAGCAGCGCATCATGGTGTGGCGCCAGCCGGTTGGCGTGGTCGGCATGATTACGCCATGGAATTTCCCGGCGGCGATGGTCGCGCGCAAGGTGGCGCCGGCGCTTGCTGCGGGCTGCACCGTGGTGCTGAAGCCTGCCAAGCAGACACCGCTTATCGCAATCGCGATGTTTGCGCAGTTAATCGCGTCGGGGCTTCCGCCCGGCGTGGCCAATCTGGTCACCGGCGATGCGGCGGCCATCGGAGATACGCTGCTCGGAGATCGGCGAGTGCGCAAAATTTCGTTCACCGGTTCAACGGAGGTTGGCAAGCGGATCATGCAAAAAGCGGCCGATCAGGTCAAACGGTTGTCCCTGGAGCTGGGAGGAAATGCGCCAGTCATCGTGTTCGCGGATGCGGACCTTGATCTAGCAGCGGAGGCGATCGTCAGCAATAAGTTCGAAAACTGCGGGCAAGTGTGCAACGGCATCAATGTGATTTATGCGCAGCGGGAGATTCAAGCGGCGTTATGCGACAAGATTGCGGCCCGCGTTCGAAGCTTGAAGGTTGGCCTTGGAACGGAACCGGGGGTTCAGATGGGGCCTTTGATTGATGAACCCGCTCGTGCCAAAGTTACGCAGCTCGTTGCTGACGCTAAGGCGAAGGGCGCGCAGGTGATTACAGGGGGCCACTGCATAGAGGGTGCCGCTTATGAGCGGGGATATTTTTATGCGCCAACGGTTTTAGCCGGAGTTACTGCAGACATGGCTCTAACTCAGGAGGAAATTTTCGGTCCGGTGGCTCCGATTGCATCTTTTGATGAGGAGCAGGAGGTGCTGGACCGCTGTAACGAAACGCCTTACGGGCTGGCTGCCTATGTATTTACACGGAATTTGAGCCGCATTTACCGGATGAGCGAGGGCTTGGAATTCGGGATGGTGGCGGTGAACGGGACGTCGTTAAGCGTTCCTCAGGCTCCTTTTGGCGGCATAAAGGAAAGTGGGATGGGGCGCGAGGGAGGCCATCACGGATTAGATGAGTTTCTGGAGCTGAAGTATGTTTCCTTGACTCTGGTGGAGTAGGGGGAAGGCATGATGGGGGAAAAGGAAAGCAATGTGAAAGGTATGCTCACGCTGGAGCAGCTGGAAGCGGCGATCCGTGGTGGAAGCATCGATACTCTGATCCTCGCTATATGTGATATGCAAGGGCGGCTGATGGGCAAGCGGTTGACCGGAGATTATGTGCTGCGGCAGGGGATTGTGAAGGGGACGCATTTTTGCGTCTACTTGCTGGGGACGGATATGGCGATGAACACGCCGACCGGCTATCAGCTGATGAGCTGGGAGAGCGGCTACGGCGACTGGCTGGCGGCACCGGATTGGACGACGCTGCGGATGATCCCTTGGCTCGACAAAACGGCGATGGTGCTCTGTGATGTGCTGGATGAGAAAACCGGGTTGCTAGTCCCGATCGCACCGCGCACGATTTTAAAGGCACAGCTGGAGAAGGCAGCGGAAAAAGGCGTTCGCTTCAAAGCCGCCAGTGAGCTGGAGTTTTACTTGTTTAAGGAGCCGTATGATGCGATTTATCGAAAAAACTACTCTGGCATGCAGGCAGCGGGCCACTACAATGAGGATTACCATTTGCTGCAGGGGACGCGCAATGAACCTATTTACCGTACGATTCGGAATCAGATGATTGAAGCTGGGATTCCCATTGAATCGTCGAAGGGCGAGGCGTATACTGGCCAACACGAAATGAACCTGCTGTACGGGGATGCGCTTGTTTCCGCCGACCGGCATTTGCTGTTCAAGCATGGGGTCAAAGAAATCGCGATCCAGCACGATTGCGCCGTCACCTTCATGGCGAAGCCGCATCACCAGTGGACCGGATCCAGCGGCCATTTGCACATCAGCATGTGGGATGCCGAAGAGGAGCGAAATCTGTTTTACGATCCTCAGGCAGAGCCGCACCATATGTCGGAGAGCATACGTCATTTTCTGGGCGGGGTGCTGGCGTTTACGCGGGATTTCTCGCTTTGTTTCGCCTCCAATATTAACTCCTACAAACGGTATGCCTCCGAAAGCTGGGCTCCGGTCTCACTGGTCTGGAGCGTGGATAATCGAACGTCCGGCTTTCGCATCGTTGGGGAGCGGCAGAGCCTGCGCATCGAAAACCGCATCCCCGGAGCGGACATGAACCCTTATCTGGCTTATGCGGCCATGATCGGCGCGGGGATGTATGGCGTGGAGAGCAAGCTGGAGCCCCCGCCAGAGTTTAAAGGCAATGCGTATGCTAGATGCGATTTGCCCCGAATTCCTTCGACACTCGGCGAAGCGAAGGAGCTTTGGCGGGAGAGCCCGGTGGTGCAGCGGGTGTTCGGTGAGCAGGTAGCGCAGCACTATTACAATATGGCCAGGGTGGAGCAGCAAGCCTTTGATGCTGTCGTGACGGACTGGGAGCGGTCGCGGTATTTTGAACAGGGATAGGGGGAACGGGAGATGCGCTTGCGGGATAAAGTATGCATCATTACGGGAGCGGGCGGTGGCATGGGGCGGAAGGCGGCGCTGTTGTTTGCCGGACAGGGGGCCAAGGTCGCTGTGTTTGAGGTGCAGGAGCAGGCCGGGCAGGAAACGGTTCGTTTCATCCGGGAGCAGGGGGGAGAGGCGGATTTTTTTGCCTGCGATGTGGCGGAGGAGCGGAGTGTCAGGGAAGCGGTGGAGGGGACGGTTGCGCGCTTCCAGCACATTGATGTGCTGTATAACAATGCCGGCATTATGCCTGCGGACGATCATTCGGTCATTGATACGTCGGCGGAGGTGTGGGATCGGGTGTATGGGGTGAATGTTAAGGGGATCTTTTTTACCTGCAAATATGTCATACCGGAAATGCAGAAACGGCAAAAAGGCTCCATCATCAATATCGCGTCCTTCGTTGCTTTGATGGGATGCAGTGTACCGCAGGATGCGTATACGGCTTCCAAGGGCGCGGTGCTCTCGCTCACCCGTTCGCTGGCGATCCAGTTCCGGCCGCAGGGAATTCGCACAAATGCTATTTGCCCTGGACCGATTGAGACCCCGCTCTTGACCGAATGGCTGCTGAAGGATGAAGAGGCAAGGCGTATTCGATTGGGACGTCAACCCACTGGTCGCTTCGGGAAGCCGGAGGATATCGTGAACTGCGCGATCTACCTCGCCTCGGACGAGTCGGATTGGACGAATGGAGCGATCATGAGCATCGATGGGGGGATTACTTGCAATTATTTTTGAGAGGGACTATAGGGAGGTTAGCTGCAAGGTCGGTTATGACTTTGCGGCTTTTTTAGTAATATTACACGAACTTATGTTCTGTAGCTCTTTTAACATACATCGGTAATAACTACAAGAGAAAGTAAAAACCCACCCCAAGGTTCTCCGCCGAAGGTGGGTTTTTGCCCTGTTTGACAAGAAGGGATAGCCCATTCAAGCCAATTGTATGGCCGAGTGTTTGCCGCACTCGGTCTTTCTATAACAAATCATACCATATTGAAAGTGTGAGTGACAATCATAAAGTTCCTTTTGAAGAGCAAGTCTTCGACTATATCAATCATCATAATGATGTTAGTGGCATTACCCATCGACGAGATCAAGGCGAGTAAATCAACTATTCGAGGGCAGGTGACCTCGCCATGCCATTCAACTAGCTTCCGATTCACCGTCCTGCAACACCTGTTTGCACAGCCAGATGAACGCCAGATTTTCCAGGATTGGACCCAACACATCAATGCCAGCCACCATCACAAACCCTAAGACGCTTCCAACGATCAGCAGCAGACCGGGCCAGCGCAAGGCGGTGCGGGAGAGCATGAGCGCAATACCATACAAGATCATGCCGACTCCTTGTAGAAGCACCGCACTCAAAAACCCACTACTGAGAGGCGGTGTCATCTCGGGTATTGGTTTGTGCGAAGTAAACGTATGATCCAGCCCTTGCAGGACCGGTCCAAAGAACGCGACTCCCCAGACCAAGCAACAGATCCACAGCATCCCCAGCAGCCCGACGATAAAGCTGATCAGCCCGTAGCGGCCCAGCTTGCTGGACAGTACCAGATACGAACTGAAAAAGCCGAAGACGAGCAGGTTTAGTCCGATGGCGCTGGCTAGATTCCGCACCAGAAAGTCGTCTGGCGAAACCCATCTCAGCAGGTTGGCAATGATCGAAATGATGGCCCCTGCAATCCCGATTACCGCGAACGCTCGGTATGCCCTTCCCATAGTCATTGTAAATCCCTCCGATCAAGTATGAGTTCGCTACTCAATCTATTCGAAGGGACACTATGGTAGAAGGAGAAAAATGCCATACTTGGTCGAATTAACTATAATTTAATTTCCTCTTCCGCTACGCGGCGTTGGCCGGATTTTACCGCTGCCGCCGGAACAATCGTCGGTGCTGCCTCACCGGCATAAACCATATGCCGAATCAGCTTCTCTGACAGCACACGGGACACCTCCACGTGCGATTCGAACCCGGCCAGGTTCGTCAGCTCATACGGATCGGCCTCCAGGTCGTACAGGAATTGCTCGACGTAGGTGTCCGAGCACGAATCCTGCACAGGATGCTTGTCCGGCGCTACGACGCAGTATTTCCAGCGCCGCGTCCGGATCGACCGCGCTACGCACGACTCGCTGATCTGAACGAACACCTCGTCGCCGGCTTCTGCCCCTTGCTTGCCGAGGCGAGAGAGCACGCTCGTCCCGTGCATATGCTCAGGAACGGGAATGCCGGCCGCATCCAGCAGCGTTGGCGGAATATCGATTAGGCTCGTCAGCCCGGTGAAGCGACCGCGAGCGGTAAAGCCAGGGCCGGTGATCGCCATCGGGATGCGAATCGAGCTTTCGTGGCAGGAGCGCTTGTATTCCGCGTTCCGCGTCTTAAAGTGGTTGCCGTGGTCGGTCGTAAACAGCACGATTGTGTTGTCGATCATGTTCAAGCTCTTCAGCGTATCCATCAGGCGGCCGAGCGCTTCATCCAGCCGTTTCACCATGCCGTAGTAGCCGTCGAGGTGCTGATGGGCCGTCCCGCCAAGCGCTGCCAAGTCCGGTGGAGTATAGCGAGATTGATACGTATTGCGGTATACGTCCGGGGACGGATAATCGTCGCGGTGATTTTGGTGATGCGGCTCGAGGAACGACATGAACAGGAAGAAGGGCTGATCGCTCTCTTGCTGGCCGTTGATGTACCGAATGGCGGCATCGGTTAAAGCATCTACACGGTAACCGGGCAGCTTTACGCGGTGGTTGTCATTATCAAAAAGTACCGTGTCATACGCGTCGGAAGTGTGCTCGAGGGAGTCAGCAGCTAGCCAGTAGCGGTAGCCTCCACGCTTTTTAACCGGAACAGGCGATGTGCGCGTGGCAGCCAAATGCCACTTGCCGATGTATGCGGTGTCATATCCCGCCTCATTGAAATACTGCGCAAGCGGCTTCGGCGAATCCGGCAGCGGAATGCCATTGCGGTAGCAGCCGGTGGCGGTGGCGTGCAGACCGGTTTGCAGGCAGGAGCGTGCCGGACCGCACACCGGCTGGCATGTAAACGCATATTCCACATGGGTGCCGTACTGTGCCAAACGGTCGAAATTCGGGGTCAGTCCCAGCGGATTGCCGTGAACGCCGGTCGTATCCCAGCGCTGTTGATCGGTAAAAAAAACGATAATATTTGGCTGGCTCAAAATCGTTCTACCTCCTTAAGATCGTTAAACAGTGCCTCGTTGTTGTCACGCTTCAATTATAACGCAGATCAAATATTAAATTATACTAAAGTAACGAGAAAAGGAGCCGAATTCTCTACGAATCAGCCCCTACATAAAATGTATTCGCTTACAAAATTGTTCCTAATGAACTCTTATACTTCCCAGGAGAGATGCCTACGGTCCGCTTGAACATTTTGAGGAAATTCGAGTAATCGTTGAACCCGCATCGCTCGCACGTTTCCGTGACACTGACGCCGCTGGCCAAAATTTCCTTCGCCTTGGAGATGCGCTTGAACAGGATGTATTCGTGGATGTTGCTGCCGATGTGCTTTTTGAATACGCGCCCCATATAGAACCGGTCTACGTAGAACTTCGCGGACAGCGACTCCAGCGACAGATCCTTGTCCAGATTCATGTCGATATGGTCGAGCAGCGCAATGAGCAGGTCCGGCATCGCGGTCTGAGGATCCAGGCGATTCACGTCTTTGAACACCAGATTGAGCAGCACGAGCACCTCGATCAGATAATTCAGCTTCAAAATCTCATATCCGGCATTGTTCTTCAGATTCTCGAATTGAGAAAACAGGCGCAGCAGCTCTTTCAGCTGGCTGGAGGAGAGCGAAATTTTATTATGCTGGCCCTTCGGCTTATTCAGAAAGCAGCCTAATAAATCCAGCCGGGGGGAGTTGAATGAGCGGACGATATGCGGCGCAAATTGCAGCGAAATCCGTTCGTACAAGTGGTCATTTCGAAACGAAGGCTTATGAATTTCTTGGTTGTTCGTAATCATCACATCGCCGTACTTGATCGGGTACATGCTTTTTTCCACAAAGTAGTTCACATCGCCCGAGATGAGAAAGTAAATTTCAAACTCGTTATGCAAATGGAAATTCACATTACAGGGGTTTGGATCATACCGCTGATAGTCGTACCGAATGCAGTCGTCTATACGTTCATAGGCCAAGTTCATCGCAATTCCCTCACTTTTGAAAACGGAATGGTTGTAGGCAAATGGTAGACAAAAGGTCGGTTCCTATGACTAGCCTAATATAGACTTTATGCCACTTTCCTTGCACATTTTGCTGAAAATATGGCTATTATTGGTGAAACTGGGATGCACAAAAACCTAGTTTTTAATCACAAAAAACAAGGACGATTTCTGACGTTGTATTTTAGAATAGCAGAGTAAGCGCTTTATTCCAGATACTACTAGTCAAATTGTATACGCTTTCGAGTACCGGGGGCAAGTCAATCTATAACCATGGAGGTTAGCTATGAGTCTGAAAAGCAAAGTGAAATTAGGTGTCGTAGGCATAGGCGGAATGGGAAGCAGCCATCTCCGGTATTTGACGCAAATGGATACGGTGGAAGTCGTAGGCGTGTGTGATGTGGTGCGGGAAAAGGCAGACAAAGCGGCAGCGCAATACCAGACTAAAGCGTACTACAGCCACACGGAGATGTTCGATCAATCCGGCATCGAGGCGATATTGATTGCCGTTCCGCATTACGATCACACAACCATCTCGATCGAGGCGTTCCAGAGAGGCATTCACGTGCTGTGCGAGAAGCCGATTGCCGTGCATGTGAACGATGCGAAGAGAACGATTGAAGCTTATGAACAGGCCAAGGAAACTTATCCTGAGTTGATTTTCGGCATCATGTTCCAAGAGCGAACCTATCCTTTCCATAAAAAAATCAAAGACATTCTGGAGGGCGGCGAGCTCGGCAAATTGATTCGGGCGACCTGGATTAATACGAAGTGGTTCCGCTCCCAGCTATACTACGATAGCGGTGACTGGCGTGCAACTTGGGCAGGCGAAGGCGGCGGCATTTTGACCAACCAGTGCCCGCATAATCTCGATCTGTATCAATGGCTGTTCGGCCTCCCGTCGAAGATCAACGGGTTTGCTCATATCGGCAAATACCATGATATCGAGGTGGAGGATGAAGTGACCGGCTACTTCGAGCATGAGAATGGCATGGTGGGCCACTTTATCGTGACGACGGCGGAGACACCGGGATCGAACCGGATGGAAATTGTGGGTGAGTACGGCAAGCTCATCTTTGAAGACAATAAACTCGTCTTTTACCGCACACGCGAATCGAGCATCGACTTCATTAAAAATTCCGACAGCCGGATGGGCAACCTGGAAAATTGGTACACCGAAATTCCAGTCAACGTGAATCAGCCAACCGGACATCGCGTGGTGACAGAGAAGTTTATCGCAGCGATTCAAAATGGCGGCGGCGACCTAATCGCCCACGGTCCGGAAGGAATCAACGGGCTGACGCTGGCGAATGCGATCATGCTGTCCTCGTTCAATGAACGTGCGGTCAGATTGCCGATCGATGGCGACGAGTATGAGGCAAAGCTGAAGGAGCTCATCCAAAGCTCCAAATACAAGAAACCCGTGAAGCAAGATGGCTCGATGGACATTAGCTTTTCCCAAGCTTAAATTTTCGCAGCTGCTTTACTAATAAAGTATAGGGGGAACGTCCAATGAAACGGAATCTTGGCAAACTTTCTGCATTATCGCTTTCAGCGGCTTTGCTCGTCAGTGTATTTTCAGGCTGTACCTCGAATGCTACGAAGCCTACGGGCTCCACGGAAAAAAGCGGCGAAGCAGCCATATCGACCATTCCATTGCCTATTGTAAGCAAGCCGATTACGTTAAAAATGTTCGTTGCCATGGACGCCAAAGTCGCCGCTACGATGAAGAACTACAATGAAATCGCCGTGTTCAAGGAGCTGGAGAAGCGGACTGGCATCCATATCGAGTTTATTCATCCGGCGTCGATGGATGCGGCGGCAATCAAGGAGCAGTTCAATCTAATGGTGGCCTCGGGCGATCTGCCTGACCTCATTTATTACAACTGGATCAACGATTACAATGGCGGACCGAATAAAGCGATCAAGGACGGTGTGATCCTGCCGCTGAATGATCTGGTCGACAAGTATGCGCCGAACCTCAAAGCGTTCATGGCTTCCGACCCGAAAGCGAATAAGCAGCTGCGTACCGATGACGGGACGATCTATGTGTTCCCTGAGGCGCAATCGCCGAATCAGTTTGCCAAGGTGAATCCGAACCCGAACCCTGCGTTCCAAACCTTCGGATGGCAGATCCGGGAGGATTGGCTGGAGAAGCTGAACCTGAAGAAGCCGGAAACGATCGACGATTGGTACGAGGTGCTAAAAGCATTTAAGACGAAAAATCCGAGCGGCAGCGGCAAAGGTGACGAAATTCCACTCGCGCCAAAAGGTGCCGGCGACCTGCAAAACTGGGTCCGAGCTTGGGGGATCAACTACGGCTTCTATGTAGACAACGGTAAAGTCAAATACGGGCCTTACACCCCTGAATACAAAGATTCCCTCACCACCTTGGCCAAATGGTATAAAGAAGGCTTGATTGACCCGGATTTCGGGATCACGGACGCCAAGCAATTCGATGCCAAAGTCATGGGCAACCGTGCAGGCTCTTGGGTCGGTTCGACGTCGGGAACGTTCGGACGCTTCGTGCAGCTGATGAAGGCGAAGGATCCGTCGGTCAAATTGGGCGGTACGGTGCCTCCATATGTAAAAGGTACGAAATCGTATAACTTCAACATCGATGAAATTAAGGTAGCCAGCGGTGGCGGCGTCGCCATCTCCGCGAAGAGCAAATATGCCAAAGAAGCGGCGATGTGGCTGGATTATGGCTATAGCCCTGAAGGCGGCCTGCTCAATACCTTTGGGATCGAAGGGCAAAGCTACAAAATGGTGAACGGCTCACCACAGCTGCTCCCAGAGATTACGAACAACCCGCAGGGGCTGTCGATTGACGAGGCATTGTCCAAATATTCCAGAGGCTCGGGCGGTCTTGCCTTCATCATGACGCCGGAGATTTGGCAGCAGCGGATGGCACTGCCTGAACAGCAGAAAATTATCGGCTTGTGGAAGGAAGGCTCCTACGATCGGACAATGCCGCCGGGCGTTACGCCGACCATCGAGGAATCGACGAAGATGGCCTCCGTTCTGTCGCAGGTGAACACCTATCGTGACGAAATGTTCTCGAAGATCATCATGGGACAAGTGCCAATCACCGAGTTCGATAATTATATGGCGAAGTTAAAGCAGATGGGCATCGAGGACGCGATCAAAATTCAACAAGCCGCTTATGACCGGTATATGGCAAGAAAATAAGCAGGATGAGTAGCAGCTAGGCGCGCCGGCTTCGCTTCAAGAGCGGAGCCGGACGTCAAGGCTGCTGCGCCAATTTCTTCTCTCAACGTTGACAACTGCAACAAAGGAGAATGGACGATGGAAAATATTACGGCACACGAAGCGGCGCTATCCCGAAGTGCCTACGAGAAGAAAAAGCAAGCCAGCTTTGTCCATAGACTTAGACGAGATCTAGTCAAGAACCGAATGATTTACATCCTCGCTTTGCCTGTCATTGCTTACTATATTATTTTTCAATATGTTCCGATGTATGGCGCTACGATCGCATTTAAGGATTTCTCCCCGATGAAAGGGATCTTAGGCAGCGATTGGGTGGGCTTCGAGCATTTCAAAGCGTTTTTCAACGATGTTTATTTTGGACGTATCCTTACGAATACCCTTCTTATTAGCATATATAACATTGTGTTCGGATTCCCGGCTCCGATTATTTTGGCGCTGCTGCTCAATGAAGTGCGCAAAGCCGGCTTCAAGCGCTTCGTCCAGTCGATCACCTATCTGCCGCATTTTATTTCCGTGCTGGTGCTCTGCGGGCTGATCGTGGATTTTACCGCTCGCAACGGGATTGTGAATGATTTGATGGCGTTTATGGGCTTTGAACGCACGGCGATGCTGCTGCAGCCCGGATGGTTCCGGACGATCTACGTGAGCTCGAATATTTGGCAGGAGGTCGGCTGGGGCTCGATCATTTATTTGGCAGCGTTAGCCGGTATCGATCAAGCACTGTATGAAGCGGCTACGATCGACGGAGCGGGGCGGTTCAAGCAGATGCTGCATGTGACTCTGCCGGGCATTATGCCTACGATCATTATTTTGTTCATTCTGCGTATGGGCAGCATGATGAACGTCGGCTTCGACAAAATTTTTCTGCTCTATAACCCGGTTACCTACGAGACTTCGGATGTCATTTCGACCTATGTGTACCGCAAAGGGATTCTCGAAGCGAACTACAGCTTCAGCTCGGCCGTGGGTCTATTCAACTCGGTGATCAACTTCGTGCTGCTCGTCATTACGAACAAGGTCAGTAAAAAAGTCAACGAGACCAGTCTGTGGTAGGGGAGGGATGACCATGAAGCAAACCATAGCGGAAAAGGTGTTTGGCGTATTCAATATCGCATTCCTGCTGTTTCTGACTTTAATTACATTGTATCCGTTCCTATATGTGGCTATGGCGTCCTTGAGCAATCCTTCCGAATTGGCTAGTCATTCCGGGATCTTGCTGTGGCCGATGGGCTTTAATATGGACGGGTACGTCAGCGTGTTTAAAAATCCGAATATCATCACGGGGTATACGAATACGATCATTTATGTGGTAGTAGGGACGGCCATCAACGTCATTATTACGGCTCTTGGTGCCTACGTCCTATCGAGAAAAGGCGTCATGCTGCGCGATTCAATAATGATGATGATCGTGTTTACGATGTTTTTTAGCGGGGGGCTCATTCCGAACTATCTGCTGGTCAAAAGCCTGGGCATGTTCGACACGATGTGGGCGCTCATTCTTCCCGGGGCGATCAGCACCTATAACTTGATCATTATGCGGACGGCGTTTGCGGCGATCCCGGAAAGCTTGGAGGAATCCGCGCGCATCGATGGAGCAGGCGATCTGACCATTTTGTTCAAAATCGTCATTCCGCTCTCGCAAGCGGTTATCGCGGTTATGATCCTGTTCTACGCCGTGGCTCACTGGAATTCCTGGTTCAGCGCCATGATTTATTTGCGCAACCGGGATGCGTATCCGCTGCAGCTGTTCCTTCGCGAAATTCTAATCAACAGCAGCACGGACAGCATGATCACCGGCTCCAGCGGGAGCGACAAAGAAGCGATCAGCGAAATTATTAAATACTGCACGATCATCGTCGCTACGCTGCCGATTATTGTCGTTTACCCGTTCTTGCAAAAATATTTTACCAAGGGTGTTATGATTGGCGCAGTGAAGGGATAAGCGGGATTCATTAGCTGGATAAGGCTGAAATCAAGGGGAGAAGAGGGAAGGACATGATCTCTGAGGACCAAGTGAAGTTTTATCAGGAGCAGGGGTATTTGCTGGTCAAAGGGGTGTTTAACAGCGAGGAAGTGGAGACGCTCCGGGGCTCGGTGGATACGTTCTTGCAGCGGGCGGCGGCCTCGAAATATGATCGCAGCCACGCATGGCAGGGAGACTACCTCCCGCCGGAGGAGCTCAAGAAGCTGGTGCTCAAAGGCTTCCACGATGTGCAATATCATGATGCGGCATTTATGCGGATGATTACGCAGCCGAATTTGGTTCACATTTTTACGAAGCTGATCGGAGACAACGTGCAGCTGCACCACACGAAGATGATGGTCAAGCCACCGGAAAAAGGCGCCGCTTTCCCGATGCACCAGGATTACCCGTATTTCCCGCACAGCAAGCACAGCATGATGCTGGCCAGCATCCATTTGGATCCGACCAATGAGGAGAACGGCTGCGTGCATGTCATTCCCGGCTCCCATAAGCAGGGTCCGCTGCCGCACGTGGGAAGCCATTACTTGAACCATAAGGAGTACCCGATCGACAGCGGCATTCCTTGCTTCGCCGAGCCGGGCGACGTGCTGTTCTTCAACTATTTGACGATTCACGGCTCGCCGATCAACCGGAGCGACCGGTTCCGACGCAACATTCTGGTGCAGGTACGTGATCCGGAGGATGCGCCGACCAACGATAAGCACGTCAACTGGGGCCAAGGCCTGATGCTGCACGGCATTAATCCGAGGTTCCGGAATTATAAGTATGAAGGAAAGCTGGAGGAAGCGGAAGCTTAACGGGCATGGGGCTGTCTCGAAGGTAGTTCATCTACTGGGCGGGGGAGCCTTTTGTCATTTGTTATTAGGCATGCTTGCTGGAAAAATAGAGCTTGGCAGCGCTGCCAACATACTGGCATAATTTAGGAGTAGTTACTCGTGTGCGTAGAGGAGGATGGGCAGTGGAGTTTCAAGGGAAGGTAGCGATTGTAACCGGCGGGTCCAAAGGCATGGGATATGGGGCAGCCAAGCGACTGGCCTCCGGAGGGGCAGCAATGGTCATTGCAGCATGGGAAGGAGCCGAGGAAGCGGCGGAGCAGGTACGTCAGGAAACCGGCAATCCGAACGTGCTTGGGGTGACGGTGGACGTGTCGCGCAGCGAACAAGTACAGGCCATGGTCCGGCAAACGGTGGAAGCGTTTGCGGGTGTCGATATTTTGGTCAACAGCGCCGGCATTCAGCGATACGGCACCGTGGTGGACACCGAGGAGGACGTCTGGGATGACGTGCTGAACATCAACCTGAAGGGCATCTACTTGGCGTCCAAGTATGCGATTCCGGAAATGCGCAAGCGCGGGGGCGGCGCTATTGTTCATATTTCCTCCGTGCAAGCTTATATGGCGCAAAAAGGAGTAGCAGCCTACAGCGCCTCCAAAGGGGCGATCAACGCCTTAACCCGGGCGATGGCGGTCGATCATGCGGCGGAAGGGATTCGCGTCAACTGCGTCTGCCCGGCTTCAATCGACACCCCGATGCTGCGCCATTCGGCGGAGCAGTTCAAGGGCGAGAAGACGCAGGAGGACATCCTGAAGTCGTGGGGCACGATGCACCCGCTCGGGCGGATCGGTACGATTCCTGAGGTGGCGGAGCTGATTGCCTTTTTGTGCAGTGAAAGAGCGTCCTTCATTACCGGAGGCGATTACAAAATCGACGGTGGCATGCTCTCCGCGCTTGGTGTGGTACTGCCGGAGTGAGTTACGTTCAGAAGTAAGTTGTGGCAAGGTAAGCAGCAAAAAAGACACGTTTCAGGCAGTGTCGCCTTGGGGACGTGTCTTTCGTTTTTTTGTGGCTCCAGTTAGGTTCGGTCTTCTGTGAGATAGGCTTTAACGGCCGGAGGCGTATAAGCGGCAAATTGCTGCAAGATGCCATGAGGAGTCGTATCCGTGATGACCATGGCGCGATTTTTTTCCTGCATAAATTGTTCACTGAGCATACGGTCGAATAATGAAATCAGAGGGTCAAAGTAACGGTTGATGTTAAACAACCCGCAAGGCTTGGCATGCAGACCCAGCTGCGCCCAGGTGAAGATCTCAAAATATTCCTCCATCGTACCCGGCCCGCCCGGCAAAGCGATGAAGCCGTCCGAGAGCTCCGCCATCTTGGATTTTCTCTCGTGCATGGAATCCACCAGGATCAGCTCCGTCAAGCCTTGATGCGCAATCTCGCGGTTTTGCAGAAAATAGGGTAGCACCCCGACAACTTGTCCTCCGGCCTCAAGCACAGCGTCTGCCACGGCTCCCATTAAGCCGACGTTCGCTCCGCCATACACCAGACGGATCCCCCGCTGTGCAAGCTCCTTGCCCAAGGCAGCAGCGCTTTCTCGATAAATCGGCGATGCCCCGACACTTGAGCCGCAAAAAACAGCAATACTTTTCATGATTTGACCTCCCCTTTTTGTAACAAAGATTGGGATTAATTGTATATGAGAAAAGGGAGGCAATCAAGGACCTGGAGTGTAGAATCGGCCAAAGACAAGGAGAACATCATGATCGCCCGCAATGCCACGATGTACCGCAAGGACTGGCTGGATGAGCTGGACTTAAAGAGCCTGAAACGCGGGAGGACGAATACATTATCATTAAGGTGTTTACGCGAACGACGATGGGGTACAACGCTTAGAGCTGATTTCGGACCTGCGATTGTAAACTATTAGAGAGCAGAGGGATAGGATGATGAGTGAAATGGAACGGAGACATCGGAGGCCGAATGTGCTCATTTTTATGACGGATCAGCAGCAGGAGGCGGTAACTCGGGAGACACATCCGTGTCGGACGCCGCACCTCGACCGGTTTGCGCGCGAGGGCGTGCGCTTTACGCACACCTACACGACAATGGCGCATTGCTGCCCGTCGAGGGCTTCTTTTTTTACCGGGTTATATCCGTCGCAGCACGGCATTCATAACAATGTCTGCACCGCCACGGCGATTCAGAAAGGGCTCAATCCAGGCGTAGAAACGTTCGGCGAAAAGCTGAAGGACGCCGGCTACTCGATGCATTTTAGCGGCAAATGGCACATCTCGGCCGAGGAAAATCCTTGCGATCGCGGCTGGGAGGAGCTGAAGGTGACCGCCGGCAAGGACGTGTTTATGGGGGCGAAAATCGACTCGTGGAGGCAGACG
Source organism: Paenibacillus cremeus (assembly GCF_007786445.1). Lineage (GTDB taxonomy): Bacteria > Bacillota > Bacilli > Paenibacillales > NBRC-103111 > Paenibacillus_G > Paenibacillus_G cremeus. Next base: position 18,664 of record NZ_VNJI01000059.1, read on the forward strand.
GTGCCTCAAGTGAAGCACCCGTCTGAGCGCAAGCCGGGCGAGCTGCTGCGTCCGGGCTGGGACGAGTACGTCTTGTACGGCACCACGGATCAGTCCTATGAGGAAATGGGCGATTACCGGGTGGTGACGAAGGCGAAGGAGCGGCTGGCGGAGCTGAAGCATGCCGAGCAGCCATGGTGCATGTATGTTGGGGTGCTGGGCCCTCACGATCCGTTCCTGATTCCGGAGAAGTACGCCGCCATGTACGACCCGGACGAGGTGGAGCTGCCGCCGAACTATGGCGATTCGTTGGAGTCGAAGCCCCGGGTGTACCAACGGATGCGGCGCGTCTGGAGCCAGCTGTCCGAGCGGGAGGTGCGGGAGTCGATCGCGCATTATTGGGGCTACTGCACGATGGTCGACGATCTGTTCGGCGACGTGCTGGAGGCGCTCAAGCAAACGGGCCAGGCAGACGATACGCTCGTGCTGTTCCTCTCCGATCATGGCGAGAGCGGCGGGGCGCATGGGTTGTTTTTGAAGGGGATCAGCCCGTACGAGGAAACGTACCGGATTCCTTGCATCGCGCGCTGGCCCCAAGGGATAGTTAATCCAGGGCGCAGCGTAGACGCGCTGGTCAGCATCATGGACTGGGCGCCCACATTTATGGACGTCGCGGAAGCGGGCGAGCTGAACGCCGGCGGCGCGGGGGCAAGCCTGCTGCCCTGGCTGCGGGATGAGCCGGTGGCGCCGGGGGCTTGGCGCGATGCCGTGTTCAACCAGTGCAACGGCGTGGAGGTGTATTTTACCCAGCGGATGGTGCGGACGGACCGGTATAAATTTGTCTACAATCCGGTTGATCTGGATGAGCTGTACGATTTGCAGGAGGACCCGTACGAGCTGAACAATGTGGCGGACGATCCGGTCATGCTGCCGGTCAAAACGATGCTGTATCAGCGCATGTGGCAGGAGGCGGCGCGGAGCGGCGACCGGATCTTCAATCAATATCCGTCGATTGCAGCGGCGGATATTGGTCCCGCGCTGGCGATCGGCCGGGTGCCAGAGTGAGCGAGGGCTTGCAAGGCGGAAAACCCGCGCTAAAAGCAAACGCTTCTAATATTATAGTTACTCTTTTGAGCCTGCCGGCGGATCGGCGGGCTCTTTTTGTCTGAAAATTTCAGTTTATTTTCAGATGCGCTTAACGTTGGTTTCAGTTTCGGCCTTTACAATGCTACTTGTAAACATATTCAAAGCAATGGAGGTTACCACTATGGAACACAACAATAACGAATTTAATCCGATGGATAACTATAACAATGACAATACAAATGAGATCAAGGCATCGAAGCCAGCGCGCATCAACAGCCCAAGAACGAATTCCCGCTTTAAAAGCACGGTGGCAGCCTTCCTCGCAGGAACGCTCGTTACCGGCGGTCTGATGTTCGCTTCTGACAAAATGAACCTGTTCACCGCCTATCAAGGCGTTATGCACGGCAGCACTGCTGCAGTGGCCACCACAGGATCGGGTTCTTCGGCAACGCTTGGCGGCATTGAGAAAGCTTCCGTAGACCCGGGGACAGCGACGGGCAGCATCGCGCAGATTGCGAAGCAAGCCAGTCCGGCGGTCGTCAAAATCGAGACGAAGGTGAAAGCGAGGACTAATAACAGCGCAATGAATGACCCGTTGTTCCGTCAATTTTTCGGCGGTGGCAGCAGTTCAAATGATAGTGGCGGAGATTCCGGCGAGCTGCAGGATGGCGGTCTCGGAACGGGCTTCATTTTCGATAAAGCCGGGTACATCCTGACGAACGAGCACGTTATCGACGGTGCGGAGGAGATTTGGGTGACGGTGCAGGGCTACGACAAGCCGTTCAAAGCTACGCTATTAGGCAACAGCTATGATCTGGACCTTGCTGCGCTCAAAATCGAAGGTGACAAAGACTTCCCATCCCTGCCGCTCGGCAACCCGGATGATACGAAGGTCGGCGACTGGGTTGTAGCGATTGGTAACCCGTACGGCTTCGACCAAACGGTGACCGAAGGCGTTCTTAGTGCCAAAGAAAGACCGATTACGATTCCGGATGAGCAAGGCACGCGGGAATACAAGCATTTGCTGCAAACCGACGCGTCCATTAACCCAGGGAACTCCGGCGGACCCCTGCTGAACATGAATGGCGAAGTCATCGGGATCAACACGGCTGTGAATGCGGAGGCGCAAGGCATCGGCTTTGCCATCCCGACGAGCACCGTCGCTACCGTACTGGAGAACCTGAAAAACAATAAGCCGATTCCGAAAACCCCATCCCCATACATTGGGGTAGGTCTAGAGGATATCGATGACAGCTGGGTCAGCGATCTGAAGCTCAGCAGCAAGGACGGAGCGATCGTATCGCAGATCGAGCCCAAAAGTCCGGCGTTCGCCGCGGGCATCCGCGAGTACGACGTGATTACGGCAGTCAATGGCGAGAAAGTGGCGAATTCCGACGAGCTTTCGACCAAAATTAAAGCGCAGCAGGTCGGCAGCACCATTAAAGTGACCATTTCCCGCAACGGGCAGCAAAGCGATGTTAGTGTCACTGTAGGCGACAAGAACAACAGCAGCGCGCAAAAATAAGATAGCTCCGATAATGCGGCTTTCTCTCCACTGGGGAGGAAGCCGTCTTCTTGTTATTCAGGTTTTCCTAATCCAGGGCTGATTATCCGAAGGCGGGTGGCATTCAGATAACTTTCAGCTTAAGATTCATCTGAATTTAAGGTTGGTCGTGCATAATGCAAGGAGTAAGAAATACGGACAAGCATTAGGGAGGAAGGAACCTTGCTGAACCCGACCCGATCGAGACCCAAATTCGCGTGGCCGCTTTTTTCGTTGCTGCTGACCACCCTGTTGATTTTTATGTATAGTCAAAATATGTGACTTGATATCGCACCTTAATCAATATAAACTTACCTCATTCAAAGAAAGGGAGTATGAATAGTGAATAAAAAAACTTCAAATAAAACTTGGATCGCCGCATTTTTGGTTGTGTTTGTAGCCTTTGGTTCTTATGTGATGATCTATCCGCCGAAAGGGAAGGCCGAGGAGGCAGCAGCTAAAGTTAACGGAGTAACGATCGGCAAAACCGAGGTACTCAATCAAGTCATGGCCAGCGGCGGCAAAGAATTGCTGAACCAAATGATTGATAACGAAGTGATCCGTCAAGAAGCAAAGAAAGCAGGCATTACCGTTACAGCGGCGGATGTGGACAATGAGTTGGCTAGCACCAAGAAGATGTTCCCTACCGAGGATGCATTCAACCAGGCACTGACCAGCAGCGGGATGACGGTGGACGCCCTAAAGCAGCAGCTTGAAACACAGGTGACGCTGAGGAAGCTTTTGGAGCCGCAAATCAATGTGACCGATGAGGACATCAAGCAATATTATGATCAAAATCTGGAGTCGATGAAAACGCCGGAGCAGGTGAAAGCCTCGCATATTCTGGTAGCGACGAAAGAGGAAGCCGAGTCGATCCTTAAGGATCTGAAAAACGGAGCCGATTTTGCTACAGTGGCGAAGGAAAAATCGACGGATACCGCTACGAAAGATAATGGCGGTGATCTGAGCTACTTCGGCAAGGGCGAGATGGATGCTGCCTTCGAAAAGGCTGCGTTCGCCCTCCCAGTGGGACAATTGAGCGATGTGATTCAAACCTCGTTCGGTTACCACATTATCAAGGTGACGGATCACAAGCAAGCTACAACACCAACGCTGGACGAGAAGAAGGATGAAATCCGTGAAACGCTCGTGAAACAGCAAGTTCAGACGCTGTCTACCGATTGGCTTAATAAGAAGAAGTCGGAGGCGACCATCGTTAATTATTTGGATAAGTCGACCCCGGCGACAACGGCAACAAACGGAACAAGCGCAACAACGCCTGCGACATCGCCAACAAGTCCGGCAACAAGCGCAACAACGCCTGCACCATCGCCAACAAGTTCGGCAACGAATGCAACAAAATAATAGATTATTCTGTACGCCCTCAAGGTCCTGTTCATTCGAACAGGACTTTTTTTTGTATTCTCCGCCAAGACCTGCCTTCAGCTAACTTTCAGTCCCCTTTCATGGTCACCTCAGAAACGAACGGCATAATGGTCTTAGTTGAACGGGCGAGCAAACGGTCTACACAAGTTTCAAGAAAGCAATGGAGCTGGCAGGCAAACGATACGAATCAGTGATAAGCTGGGCTACATGAAGGCGATTCTGGAGATCGGACTGCAGCGTGAGGCCGATGCGGAAAATGACCTGACGTGGAGCTGCTCCACCCGCAAGGAAGGGCGGCCCGTCAGCGCTGGAGCACAGGACATGCTGCTATGGCAGTGAGGGAAGCAAACATGAATCAAATGTTATAAAGGGTTCCCAGGGGATGGGAACTCTTTTTTTGGTAATCCTAGGGGAAATGCAGTTTGAACTGAAGGCGAGGCAGCCGAGAGATGGAAAGCATACAGAGTAAGTTGCAAAAATTCTTCTTTCGCGTGATAAGGCTGAATCGAATGTGGAAGCGCACGGGAGAAGAGCTGCGCTGCTATGTCGAGAACAAGCAGAAAAAAGATCGTTATGAGCCGCCGAAGTCGTATTATGATCGATATGAGATTAAGAAATGTACGGTTGAGCGATTTCCTTGTTATGAATTGAAACCGCGTACCGGTGGCGGGCGGAAGCATATCATTTTCATGCATGGCGGGGGCTATGTGCTGGAAATTACAAGCATGCATTGGGAATTTATTGGCAAACTAATCGATCGGACCCAGGTGGGCGTGACGGTGCCGATCTATCCTTTAGCACCCCGCTATACCTACCGCGATACGATGGGGATGCTTCAAGCCCTTTATTCTGAGCTGCTGACCCAGCACGATCCGGGGGATGTGATCTTTGCGGGGGACTCGGCCGGTGGAGGAATGAGTCTCGCATTCGCGATGCTGCTGAAGGAGAAAGGGTTCGCCCTGCCGGGACAGCTCATTTTGATCTCACCTGCGCTTGATATGACTTTTTGCAATCCGGAGGTTTCCTGCGTCGAAAAGCGTGATCCCATCCTGGCAACACCCGCCATCGTCGATTGCGGTAAGTGGTATGCGGATAATCTGAATCTGAAGCATTACTTGATCAGTCCGTTATATGGGGATGTTCAAGGGCTGTGTCCCATCCGTCTATTCACGGGAACCGATGATATTTGCAATCCAGACGCGCGTAAGTTTAAGGCCAAGGCGGAAGCTCAGGGGATCGCGGTCGACTATTACGAGTACCCGGAAATGCTGCATGTGTGGCCTTTTTTCGGGCTTCCGGAATCCAAGCAGGCGGTGGAGCAGATCGTTGAAGCTATTGAAGCGTGAAAAAAGGGACCGCTTTTTTTTGTAAAAGATGGTCTTCTTTTTGTATGCGTTTATGCGCTTTGTGAGCGGGGATTAGGGGATCACTTTGTTGGATGAGTGGAAAAAATTCATTCTACTTGTTGGCATCCGGCATGTGGCGCTCTAGAGCGGAAAATCCGCGCTGCAGGAGGGTCTATGAGCCGGAGGTGGCGCTCTAAGGCGGAAAATCTGCGCTGCAGGAGGGTCTAGGAGCCGGAGTGACGCTCTAAGGCGGAAAATCCGCGCTGCAGGTGGGTCTAGGAGCCGGAGTAGCGCTCTAAGGCGGAAAATCCGCGCTGCAGGCGGGTCTAGGAGCCGGAGTAGCGCTCTAAGGCGGAAAATCTGCGCTGCAGGAGGGTCTAGGAGCCGGAGTGACGCTCTAAGGCGGAAAATCCGCGCTGCAGGCGGGTTTAGGCGCCGGAGTGGCGCTCCAAGGCGGAAAATCCGCGCTGCAGGCGGGTCTAGGAGCCGGAGTGGCGCTCCGAGGCGGAAAATCCGCGCTGCAGGCGGGTCTAGGAGCCGGAGTGGAGCTCCAAGGCGGAAAATCCGCGCTGCAGGCGGGTCTAGGAGCCGGAGTGACGCTCTAAGGCGAAAAATCCGCGCTGCAGGCGGGTCTAGGAGCCGGAGTAGCGCTCTAAGGCGGAAAATCCGCTCTGCAGGCGGGTCTAGGAGCCGGAGTAGCGCTCTAAGGCGGAAAATCCGCGCTGCAGGCGGGTCTAGGCGCCGGAGTAGCGCTCTAAGGCGGAAAATCCGCTCTGCAGGCGGGTCTAGGAGCCGGAGTATTCGTCCGGCCCGGTCGGGCTCTATACGAATAATGAAATGACCTATTATGACGATGTAACGGTTCAGTAAACGTAGGGCATCGCGGTAAGACCGGCACCGATGATTTCTCAGACTGTTCCTTTATCGGACAGTCTTTTTTTCTTGGCGCTGCACGGGTGATCCTCTATAATTGAGCCATAAGCTTTAGAGGAGTGAGCATCGTGGCCCAACCGATCCGTCACCACGCGCTAATCATCATGCTAGGATTCGTACTAGGAATGACAACCGCTTGCCAGCAGCAGGCGGCACAGCAGCAATCGCAGCAACTACCGCAGCAGCAGGCCGATGTGTTGCCCAAGACCGAGGCGGCCCCGATGGAACCGAGCGCCTTGGGACGGGAGACACTGGCAGCGAACGATGGCTGGGCAGCGGCCGAAGGCGGGACGACCGGCGGATCGAAGGCGAGCGCCGATCACGTGTATACTGTGACCAACCGGAGCGAGCTGGTCAAAGCCCTCAGCGGAGGAAGCAATAGCGGCGCGAAAATTGTTTACGTGAAGGGAACGATCAATCTGAGCGTGGACGACAGCAATAAGCCGCTCGGAGAGCAGGATTATAAAGATCCGCAGTACGATCTGCAAGCTTACCTGAAGCAGTACGATCCGAGCGCCTGGGGAACGAAGCCGGTCGCCGGGCCGCTCGAAGACGCGAGGAAGCGGTCGCAGGCCAATCAGGACAAACGCGTGACCGTCCGCGTCCCGTCCGATACCACGATCGTTGGATTGGGCAGCGATGCCCGGATCGTCGGCGGAACGATGCTGCTGAACGGAGTAAACAACATCATTATCCGCAACATCGAGTTTCAGGACGCGTATAGTTATTTTCCCGCATGGGATCCATCGGATTTAACCGGACGGTGGAATTCGAATTTGGATAACGTGACCTTGGTGAAAGCGACGCACGTTTGGGTCGATCACTGCAGGTTCAACGACGGGGCTCGCCTTGATGAGAGCAGCGAGGATTATTACGGCACCAAGTACCAGCATCACGACGGGGAACTGGATATCGGGTACGAATCCAACTGGGTCACGGTTTCGTATAATCATTTTTCCGACCATGACAAGGTGATGCTGATCGGCTCCAGCGACAGCTCGACGACCGACAAAGGCCGGCTCAAGGTAACGATTCACCATAATATGTTTGAGAACGTTGCCCAGCGCACGCCGCGTGTCCGGTTCGGGCAGGTGCACGTGTACAACAATTACTATAAAAACACGAAGGGCTCGTACAATCACAGTATCCTTGCAGGCGTATCGTCTCACATTTATGCGGAAAACAACTATTTTGAACTCGCGAGCAGTACAAATGTAGAGAAGATCATCAAGGTGGAGGGGGGCACCGCGTTGTACGACACCGGCTCCATCGTCAATGGAAAGCCGGCCCAATTGGTGAAAGCGTATAATTCCCGCGCCAAAACTCCCCTAAGCGAGGATGTCGGCTGGAAGCCGGAATACTTCCTCAAGGTCGATCCGACGGAAGAGGTGCCGAAGCTTGCAAAGTAAGAACTAAGGGGCGGACGCAGGTCAGCCCTTCCGTTTTAATAATATGTATGCGCTTACTCCGCTTGCATCCTTTCTGAAAGGGGACGGCCCGTCATGCGCTTTTTGCAAGGCAATTTATCCGGTCGCTTCAAAATGATCTACGGGCTGTTCTTTCTGCTCATCATCTCGTCGACGGTGTGGCTGTCCTATTTGAGCTCGAAGGGCAGTCTGGAGCATCAGGTGCGCAGCACCAATATTGCTCTCTTAAACCTGATCCAGCAAAAGATTGAAATGATGCTCAGAGAAATCGATACGAATACGATCAATTTCATTCAGGAGCCGGAGGTCGCCTTTTTCCTGCATGGGCAGTACGCTACGGACGAATTGCGCTTCAACCATTTCCGCGTGCTCAATGACCGGTTCCGCTCACTCATGTTTGCCAACAGCAATGTATCGTCCTTTTATTTGTACTCGCTGGAGAAGAAAAGCCTGCTGACCGACACGACGTTCTCGGAGCAGTCCGACTTTTACGATATGAGCTGGCTGGATTCGTTCAACCGGATGAAAAGCTATCAGCAGTGGCTGGACACGCGGAAAATTACGGAGATCAGCTCCGGCTTCCAAAATGATAAAAATGTTGTTACCCTCATTCGCTCCTACCCCCTCATCAGCAATCCTCAATTCCGCAAAGGCGCGATTGTCGTTAATGTAGCCGAAACCACCATTTCCAATCTGATTCAGGACGTCGACACTCAGCGGGCTGGCCAAACGCTAGTCGTCAATCCGCAGGGCATGATCATCTCGTCGCAAAACAAAAAACAGCTGTTTCAGCCACTGAGCAGCATCGAAGGCGCACCGGAGCTGGAGCAAATGGGATCCAGCGGGTATTTAACCAAGCCTACGCTAAACGGCGGGAGTTATACGACCTTTTATTTAACGTCAGCGTATAACGGTTGGAAATACGTCAGTATTGTCCCGGACCCGGAAATGAACCGCCCGCTGCAGCTGATCCGCAATTTTCTGCTGGCGATCGCCGTTGGGATGTTTATTCTGGCGATTGTCATCGTCTTTGCCGTAAGCAATTACACGTTTCGTCCGCTGGAGCTGTTTTTCCGCTCATTTACCGAGAAGAAGATCGCAGGTGCTGGTGACCTGACGTATATGGAGCAGTTTTTTAAGCAGATTCTCTCGGACAACGAGTCGCTGCAGAAGCAGATGAATGAATCGCTCCCAGCGCTGAAATGGCGGTTAATCATGAGCCTGCTCATGGGAGACAAGGCGAATTACAACCGCATGAGGCCATATTTCGGCACGCTTGGCATTACGCTCCACGCCGGCCAATTTGTCGTTCTGGTCATCGAGCTGGATCGCATTCAAGAGATTGCCTCGCCACGCGACGTGTACTTGTTTACTTATGCGGTCAGCAATGTGGCGGAGGAGCTGGTGGCCGGCGTGTGCAAAGGTGTCTCGTTGGAGCTGACGGACGGCAGGGTAGCAGTCATCATGAGCTTCGAGGAGGAAGGCGGCCAAGGGCATCAGCTTCAGGCGCTTCAGGTGGCGGATCTGCTCAAGGACTATGTGAAAGGCCATTTCAAGCAGACGGTCACGATCGGCGTCGGTCGTCCGCACAAGCAGTGGGAAGGGATTCAGCATTCGTATCGGGAGGCGCTCACCGCGCTGAAATATAAGCTGATCATGGGCGATAACACGGTCGTTTCCATCGATGATGTTGCGGGCAATGATCATAATGATAATTTTTACCGGCTCAGCGGTATGGCGGATTCGGTGGTCGGTCTCATTCGGGATACGGACAAGGGCAAGCTGGAAGCGAGGCTGAACCACATTTTCGGCGAGATGATCGGCAGCAACGTGCCTCCCGAGATGATCAAGCAGATGTGCATCCAGCTGATCATGAAGTCCATTAAGGTGATCTCGGATAAAGGGCTGGAAGTGAAGGAGTTTCTGGATCCGAGGGAAAACATCTATCACCGGATCGAGTCCTGCGCCAACGTGGACGAAATTAAAAGCTACCTTTCCACCTTCCTGCATCATCTGATTGCCAGAACGGAGCAAAACCGCGCTGCCAGAGGAAGCAACGAGACGATCCAGCAAATCATGGATTATTTGGAGCAGCATTATATGGACAGCGATCTGTCGCTCAACTTGTTGGCGTCGCAGTTCCGTCTGAGTGTGCCTTACTTAAGCAAGCTGTTCAAGGAAACGATGGAGCAAAATTTTATGGACTGGTTAATTGAGCTGCGGATGGAGAAATCCAAGGCGCTGCTGCTGAATCCGAGCTCGAAAATTCAAGCGATTGCCGAGAGCGTTGGATACAATAATACGCAAAGCTTTATACGTATTTTCAAGAAATACACCGGGCAAACCCCAGGGGAATTCAGGGAAAACCATAAAAAAGGTGAAGAGGATAAAAAGTGAACATCCCCCTGGCATAAAAAAAGCGATCAGCATAAAAAGTGGATATTTCCATGTCCGCCGGCAGCTTATACCATGAGGGTGTAATCCGGCGAAGCGGAAGGGAGGTGTAGAACATGCGATCACACATCGGTGAAGCCCGTGCGGAGGAGGGGGCTTATGTCCGGCCGGCTCCATCGGCGAATCGTCTGATGCTGTTATGGAAGTACGTCAAGCGGGACAAATATTTGTATCTGCTGCTTGTACCGATTTTGGCCTACTATGTGGTATTTAAGTACACGCCGATGCTCGGGGAAATCATTGCCTTCAAAAACTACCGTTTTGCCGACGGCATCTGGGGCAGCCAGTGGGTGGGGCTTAAGCATTTCAACCGGCTGTTTACGAGCCCGGATTTTTTCAATGTGCTTAAAAATACGCTGCTGCTGAACGTCTACAGTATCGTCTTTGCTTTCCCGGTGCCGATCGTGCTGGCGGTGCTGCTGAATGAGGTCCGGCTGGAATGGTACAAACGGACGATCCAGAATCTGCTGTATATCCCGCACTTCATCTCGTGGGTCGTTCTTGGCGGTATTTTCATTGCACTGCTCTCTCCGTCTACAGGGATCGTTAATACGGTGCTGGTGAAGCTGTTTGGCATTCAGCCGATTTACTTCATGGCAAGCAACGCTTGGTGGCCGGTGATGTTCATTTTGTCCGGGATTTGGCAGAGTGCCGGCTGGGGGACGATTCTGTACCTGGCGGCGATGGCGGGCATCGATCCGCAGCTGTATGAGGCGGCCAAGATCGACGGGGCGAGCAAGCTGCGCCGGATCTGGCATGTGACGCTTCCGGGCATCCGCAGCACGATTGCCATTCTGCTCATTTTGCGGGTCGGCCAGATGATGGATGTCGGGTTCGAGCATATTTTTGTCATGCAAAATAAAGCGGTGTACGAGGTGTCCAACGTTATCAGCACCTACGTGTACCATGCGGGGCTGGAGGGCTTGCAGTACAGCTACACCACGGCGCTGGGGCTGTTTCAGTCGGTGATCGGGCTGATTCTGGTTGTAAGCGTCAACAAAATCATTAAGGCGATGGGCGAAAACGGGCTATGGTAATGGCAATGGTAATGAAGGGAGGGATTCAATTGTCAAGCAGTCAATCGCTTCGGGTTCGGCTAGGGTATGGCCTAGTGTATGTATTTTTGGCCATGCTGGCCGTGACGACGGTCTTTCCGTTCGTTCATGTGCTGGCCACCTCTATGAGCAGCTCTCGGGCTCTGCTCTCAGGGGAAGTGTTCCTGTGGCCGAAGGAGACCACGTTTATCTCGTTTTCCAACTTAATTGATGACGGGCAGCTCCTGCACGCGATGAAAAATACGCTCGTCATTACGGTATTCGGCACGCTGATCAATATCGTCGCTACGATTATTGCCGCTTACCCTTTGAGCCGGAAAAGGCTGAAGGGGCGGGGCGTGATTCTGATGCTCATTACGTTTACGATGCTGTTTGGCGGCGGGATCATTCCCAACTACATTTTGATCAAGACGCTCGGCATTATGAATACGTACTGGGCGCTGTGGCTGCCCGGCCTCTTGAGCACGTACAATTTTTTCGTGATGAAAACGTTCTTCGAGAACCTGCCCACCGAGCTGGAGGAGTCGGCGGCGATGGACGGCGCGAATGATCTGGTGATCATCGCGAGAATTATTTTGCCGTTATCGATGCCGATCATTGCGGCGCTGACGCTGTTTTATGCCGTGAGCTGGTGGAACTCGTACATGAACGTGCTGATGTATATCAGCAGCTCGGGCAAGCTGTCCCTGATGGTGAAGCTGCTGCAAATGATCGAAACAACCAGTCAGAGCCTGCTTAATTCGAGCACCACCGGCGGCACCGAGGGAGCGACCATGCAAAATCTTGTGACTCCGGAGGGCATTCGGGCGGCGGCGATCATCATTTCGGTGACCCCCATTTTATGCGTATATCCTTTCCTGCAAAAATATTTTGTCAAAGGGGTATTAATCGGATCCATCAAAGGCTAAAGACGGCAGCGTTCTAAATTGTTCATGGAGGCGAAACGACAATGCTTAAACGACAGCACATGGCGTTATTGCTTGCGGCTTCCCTAGGCACCATTACAGCATGCTCTTCCAGCGGGACGGACAGCAGCGGCGATACCGCAAAAAAAGACAGCGGCACGGAAAAGAAGAAGCTCGAGGTCAGCGTATCGATTCTGGACCGGGGCCAGGTGGCGAGCGATGAAGGGACCTACGAGAACAACCGGACGACGAAGTATATCAATGAGAAATCCGGCATTAATGTGAAATGGGTGCCGATCCTGCGTACGGAGTCGACCAAGAAGCTGAACACGCTGATTGCCGCAGGCGAGGCGCCGGATTTGATGTGGGAGTTTAACCGGGATTATATGTCGACGTTGAAGGAGCAAGGGGCCATTCAGCCGATCGATGATTACATTGAGAAGTACAGCACCAGCTATAAAAATTATTTGAAAGCGCATCCGGAGCTGAAGCCGTACACCCAGTTTGACGGAAAAACGTACATTGCCACCAGCGCGCGGGGAATCGACTCGATTGCCAACCATGCGATCTGGATCCGGCAGGATTGGCTCGACAAGCTCGGCTTGAAAACGCCGCAGACGATGGATGAGCTGGTGAACGTGATGCGGGCCTTCAAGGATAAAGATCCGGACGGCAACGGGAAAAACGATACGCTGGGCGCAGCCTTCAACTTTAACTATACGGGCATTATTCAGGCGATGTATGCGGCTCACGGCGGTTTGTGGTATTTGGAAAACGATAAGCTCGTCAAAGGGAACTTCACCGACCGGTATACGGATGTCTTGGCGCAGCTGAAGTTGTTTTTCGATGAGGGCTTGATCGACAAGGAATACATCACGGATAAGAACTATCAGAAGGAACGGTCTCTGCTTGTAACCGGGAAGGCCGGCGTCTATTTCTCCAGCTGGAACATTGCTCCGGAATACCGCGAGCTGAAGCAGAATGTGCCGGATTCCAAGCTGGTGCCGCTGGAGCCGGTGGCTACCAAGTATGGCAAGTTCGGGTTGTACCAGGAACCGCCTGCCAACCGGTTGATCGTGTTTAATAAAAACATGAAAAACCCAGAGGCGGCTGTGAAGCTGCTGGATTGGTGGATTGATAAAAACTGGTTCGATGTTCGCTTCGGCCAGGAGGGTGTGCACTACAAGCTGGTGAATGGGGTGCCGCAAGCCATTGATGCGGAGAAGAACAAGAAGGAAACGCTGTATGCTCCCGAATACGCGGTGCTGGATCAATGGAGTCCGAAGCCGGAGGATTTCCCGGTCATGGCGGCTCAAGACCCGATCTCGCAGGAGTATGCGAAGGTACAGGGCGAATCGCTGAAGGTGGCGATGAAAAACAAATTCCGTCGCGATATTCCGTACAATCCTACGTTCCCGGAGCTGGCTGAGACATCCACTTCGTTCGGTCCGGTCGCTGAGGATATCGAGACCAAGGTCATTACCGGCGGCAGCCAGTACACTGCGCAGTGGGGCATGGAGCAGCTGCGGAAGGAATGGAAGCGGCTCGGCGGCGACAATGTCGACAAGCTGGCGCAGCAATGGTATGAGAAAAATTTAAAAGGTAAATAAGCCCAGGGAGGACGCACATGGCTATCGATTCTAAAGCGCTGCTGCTGCGCCAGCTGGACCAGTGGCACGCCGAGTATTCGCCTGAGCACAAAATGGTTCGCAAGCCGTTTCGTACGCCAGGCTACCACAGCACCTTAAAGGATGTGGCGTATACCCATCCGACGCGGGACGCCCTCGTCTATGCGCTCGCGCTGCTCGACAGCGGGGTCCAGGAGCATGTGCAGCGGGCCTCCGAGATCATCGAGAAGGTGATCGGCCTCCAGGACCAGAACCCGGAGAGCCGTACCTACGGCATCTGGTCCTGGTTCCTGGAGGAGCCGCTTGCGATGATGGCTCCGCCGGATTGGAACTGGGCCGATTTCTGCGGCAAACGGCTGGTGCTCGCAGCGCAGCGGCATGCGGGCGTGCTGGATTCCGCTTTGCAGGAGCAGATTCGGCAGGCGCTGTTCTGCGCGTGCGGCGCGATTATTAAGCGCGACGTCGGTCCCGGCTACACGAATATCGCGATCATGGGCGCGTTCGTGACGCTGCTTACTGGAGAGGTATACGGTCACCAGTCGTATGCCGACTACGGTCTCGAGCGGCTGCGCAAGTTCAGCCGGTATACGAAGGAGCTGGGCACGTTCCAGGAATATAACAGCCCGACGTATACGATCATTGCGATTGAGGAGCTGTCCAGCATCCACACCTCAGTCTCTCATGCGGAGGCGAAGGAGCTGAGCGCCGAGCTGCTGGATGTCGCATGGCGCATGCTGGCAGAGCATTTCCATGTGCCGAGCAAGCAATGGTCCGGGCCGCACAGCCGCAGCTACAGCACGGTGATGACGCCGGCGTCGTATTCATTCCTGCAGCTGGCCAGCAGGGGAGCCTTGGCGATGCTGGCGGAGGAGCAGCTCGTTTACAATCTGGATTGGTACGGAAATGACATCCAATGTCCTGAGCCGTATTTGCCTGCGTTTCGAGAAGAGGTCTTTTTGAAGACCATCAGGCAGCCGATCGCCAAAGACGAGTCCGGTGCTGCATTGAATACAGCGACGACGTATTTGAACGGGCCGCTGAGCTTGGGGACGTACAGCAAGGACGTCATGTGGAACCAACGGCGCAATCTGCTTGCGTATATTGCGGAAGGCGAAGATCGCTTCAGCTATGTGCATCTGCGCTTTTTGCGCGATGGCTACGATTACTCCTCGGCAGTATTCACCAGCGTACAGGAAGAGAGCGAGGTCTTGTTCGGCATCGGCTTCTGCACGAATGGAGGGAATACGCATATCGGGCTGGACCCGATTGACGGAACCGTGGATGCGGCGGATTTGCGTCTCCGCTTTGAAATCGGCGGCAGCTTGGAACGGGTAGAGGAGGAAGCATTGGCAGACGATGCCGAGGCTGCAACTGTTCATATCGCGGGGCATGCGATGACGGTGAGGACGCTATTCGCCGCCTTTGACGGTGAGCGTCCGCGATGGGAGCTGACTCGGGACGGGCAGAAGCTTTGCTTGGATTACGTTGTTTATTCAGGCTCAGACTCGGGTTCAAGCGAGCGAAAAACCTTCGATTTCCGCACGATGGAGCAGGCGCTGCTTCTGTTCGCTCTTCGCTTCAGCGTAGGGGCAGGCGGGCCGCTGGATGCGACTGCCATGATCTCAGGCACCGAAGCACTAGCTGAATCGAAGACGCGCAGCGGAGCGGTGCTCCAGCTGGCGCTGCCGCTGAAGCCGGGCGAGAAGCGGGATATGATGCGACCGCGAACGTAAGGTCAGAAAACGAGGTGCGTGATGGGCAAAGGTTCAAGGATCACGAATGCGTTTCATACGTACACCGATCCGTATACCGGACGGACGGTGACCCGGCTTACAACGCCGGAGCGAGTGAATCATCATCCGTATTTCTACTACAAGATGATCACGAACGACAATCGGCATTTGATCTATGCCAGTGAACGCGATGGGCAAAGGCAGCTGTACCGGATGAGTCTAACGGACGGGTCTGCGCTGCAACTGACCGAAGGCGCGGGAGTCCACGATTTCAGCTGCAGCCTGACCAGCGACGACCGGTTTCTGATCTTTTGCCGGGACAACCGCATTATGCGCATGGATATGAGCACGCTGGAGGAGGAGCTGATCTATCAATCGCCAGCCGGCTGGGTGCCGAACGCGAATCCGGGTCTGGGCTCCGATGATGATTGCCTGGTGCTCGTTGAAATGAAGGAAAGCGACGTCGTGCACGGCAAGGGGGATTGGTCGACCTTCGAGCCGCAATGGGCGGCTAGGCCGCACTGCCGTATCGTTTATGTGGATATCGGACGGAGAACCAGCCATATCGTGCATGAGGAGACGAACTGCTGGCTCGGACACCCGCAGCTTCGGCCGCATGACCCATCGACCGTCCTGTTTTGCCACGAAGGTCCGGGTCACTTGATCGATGCGAGGCTGTGGCTTGTTCAAGCGGATGGCAGCCGTCTGCGCTGCGCAAAGGAGCAAACGCACGATGAGCTGATCACCCACGAATATTGGCTCGCCGACGGCTCCCGATTCGCTTTCGTCTACCGGCATAAAGACTTTAAGCTGCATGAGAGCATGCGGTTTGTGAATCCGGAGACGCTGGAAGAAGAGGTCTGGATGGACTGCTCGAAGTATTGCCATTTTATATCCAATCATGACAATACCCGTATAGTCGGAGACGGCCAGCTGCGGGAGCAGCATTTCATTTACCTCGTAGATGTCCCGAACCGGCGCGAAGAGAAGCTGTGCTCCCATGGAACGAGCTGGAAAACGTATGGCCATACGCAGGATTCCCACCCGCACCCTGCTTTTTCGCCGGACGGTACCTTTATGGTGTTTACCTCCGATATGGAAGGGATTCCTTGCATTTATAAGGTGGATCTGGAGTAAGAATGTTATCATAAATGAAACACCGCAGCATGGGTTGTTAGGTTAAACCCCAGCTGCGGTGTTTTTTTATCCCCGATCGATCATGCGCACCAGATTAGCTGCGATGAGCTCAAACCCTTCATCAATTGGGTGCACCTTGTCGGCGAGCAGCGCCGGATCACGGGGAAGCAGCTCGGTTCCAGAAATGATCTGAATCGAAGGAAACGCGCTGCAGGCTTGGACGATCGCATCCACCATCTCCTGGAACGTACCCATCGGCTTCGGGTGTGTTCTCTCATTCTCCCCCTACAGCCCGGCCTTCCCCCAAAATGACTGCCCCAGCGGATGAAGCAGGTCGTCCCATGCGTCCCTATACCGGATCAACTCCCCGCGCAGCTTCGAGACAAGGCCCTCATACGCCTCCTGGCCATATAAGTTGTTGCACTCCCTGGGATCGGCATGGAGATCAAAAAGCTGCGTCTCCCGAACGGCTCCGGCATACTCGATCAGCTTATAGCGGTCATCCTTCACGCTCCGAATGAGATCACTGTAGGCAAAATACAGCGTCTCCCGCAGTGCAGCGTCCGGATCTGCCATGCTCGGATACAGGCTCTGGCCTTCCACGGTGTCCGGGATGTTGACGCCCGTCAGCTCGCATAAGGTCGGGTACACATCCAGCAGGTACGCGTACTGCTCCCGGCGCTCTCCTTTCGGCACCCCAACACCGCTAAAAATCAGCGGCACCCGCACGCTATGCTCATAATGGCTTTGCTTGCCCATCAGCCCATGCTGTCCTACAGCCAGACCGTTATCCCCTGCGAGCACAATAATCGTGTTATCTGCCTGACCCGTCTGCTCAAGCGCTTCAATTACCCGGCCGATCTCAAAGTCCAGATGCGTGATCATGGCATAATATTCGGCGATATGTCGCTTGACTTCTTCAGGCGTACGCGGATAAGGGGCGAGCAGCTCATCGCGGATGTGCTCAGCGCCGTAGTTGAAAGGATGCTGCTCCATAAAATTGTCCGGCAGCGTAATCTCGTTCGGATCATACATCTCCTGAAAGCGTGGAGGCATTGTTCGAGGATCGTGTGGGGCCAGATAGGAGATATACATGAAAAAAGGCGCGTCAGCGTCATAGTCTTCAATAAAATCAATAGCGGCCTGACTGAACAGCTCCGAGGAATGCTTCCCAGCGGAAAAATAATCGCAATGCACCTTCGACGTCGTATTGCTGCGCATAAAATTGTGCGTAAACGGAATCAAATTCTCATACTTCCCCGACGGGTCAAAATGACATAACGGCACATTCCAGTGATCCCACATGCCGCCAAAAAAGATCGCCGTCCCATCGGTAAAGCTGCGTCCGTAGGAAGCCGGACCGTTGTGCCATTTGCCGGTGCCGAAGGTGCGGTACCCTGCTTGGCGGAACGTCTCGCCCATGGTTCGATGCTCGGTTGGAATCTGCTGGCCTTCCTGCTGGATATGGAACAGCGTGCGTCCCGAGTGCAGCATCGCTCTGCTGGGCATGCAAATCGCACCAACGGTGCCGCTCGGAATGTGGGCATGAGTGAAAGCGGTGCCATTTTTCACTAATCGGTCCATCGTCGGTGTCTGGATCTCGCCGTTGCCCAACGCATGAATCGTATCAAACCGTTGATCATCGGTAAAGAAGAAAACGACATTTGGCTTTTTCGCAGGCATGGACATCCCCCTGGCTCATGAATTTGGATACTTCCATTGTACAGGAAGTACGGCGCCTCTTGTAACTTTTTTCCACACGGTGCGTCTAACGAATATGGAAAAAGTAAGGGAGATGAATCCAATGAAAAAAATCGCGACAGGATGCCTGCTGCTCCTAATCCTGCTGCTAGCTGTACCGGTACCAACGAAGGCGGAATCCGCCACGGTGAAAGTCACGATACCCGACTATCCTGTAAGTGTGAACGGTCAGCTGATCGACAGCCGTCACAGTCAATATCCGCTGTTGGTGTACAAAGACATTACGTATGTTCCGCTCAGCTGGAATATGCTTCAGGAGCTGGAGCTGGAGGCGGATTGGAGTGCAGAGGAAGGGCTGAAGGTGTACCGCAATTGCTGTGTCTATGAATATTGGAAAACGCCGGCGCTGGAAAAGCAGCCCTACCCGCAGCCGCATACGACCACCAATCTGCCCCAACATGCCTATATGGCCTCGAAGGCCTCTTACCCGATTCAGCTCTGGGGAGAGCAGATCAACAATGAGCAGGAGCCGTACCCTTTTCTCGAATTTCGGGACGTGACCTACATGCCGCTTACCTGGAGGTTTGCGCATACCCGCCTGATGATGGATTTGGAGATGAGCGAGGATGCCGGGCTGTCGATTTGGAGCGGGCAGGACAAAGTGATGGGCCAGATCATAGACGATGATGAGAACTCACTGTATGTGTCAGCCTATCGTTCGACGGACAATGCACATACCCTGCTGAAAATAGCCAAAACACTCGCCGAGCCCCCGGTCTGGCTGGACGCTGATCAAGCCAAGGCCGTCAGGGACCGTGTAGATCAAGCCCGTACGCCGCAAGGCCAAAAGGTCACCATCGAGCAGAAGGACGACTGGTTCATGTACCAAGGCCAAAAGCTCGCACCACTTCGCGACGAGGATAAGCAAAATCTTGGTGGAAACCCGCTGAAAGCCGAGGGGACGCTGTACGAAATCGACGGCAGGCGCCAGCTGCTCGCGGTGTATTCGTATTACCCGATTGCGGTGATCGGACCTGCTCCAGGCAGCCGGTATCAGCTGTTTAGCATAATGGACGGTAAGATTACGTTTATCGACGACTATCCGTATCTTCCTCAGCGCATCTGGAGCAACCCGGACGGCTCCGTTTGGATTGCACGGGAACGGATGTATTCTAGAAAATTTTATTTCCCAGGCTCGGGGCTGCTCGCGCTTATGAACACGTCTGGGAAGGTAATGTCCGCGAACCAAGCCTGGGGAGAACTGGACGTAACACCGCTTGATCTTGTGAGCGCAGGCGCTTCTCCAAACCGTCAGGACGGCAGCGTGTTGGTCCGGCTCTATGGCCAGTCGAAGGCGGATGGAGAGTATAATGCAGACAGGGACGGGATTTTCCGAACGAACGCCTCATTGAAGCTGGAGCGTCTGTCTAATGCACCGGATGAGCTGGATGATCTGCCTATGTATGTAGACCGCCAGGGCGATGTATATTCGGTGAATCACTATAGCAACACGATAAAAAAGTGGACTCAATCTCAGCCGCTCACCAAAACGTGGACGGACGTGGAGCTGCTGCAGGGGCGTTAGGCAGGGAATGAGGACTTTCACTATGCTGCATTGGTAGACCAAGTGACCTAGTATTTACGCATTTTCCATAATATTGTATAGTTGAATAAAGACACTTCGGGTAAGAGACGATGAGATACCCTTTGTCCAAGGAGCATCCTGCTAATGGGATCGCTGGGCCAAGGAGATCCTTCGTCTCTTTTTTATTTTAAGGAGGTACCACATGAAGCATGGTACAAAGCTAAAAATACTGGCGGCCGTAGCGATTAGTGCGGTGCTTATTGCAGTGGCTTGGACTAAGGTGGACATCGAGCCCAAGCAGACCGCCACTGCGGTTGAACCCGCTGGAGCGCCCGCTCAGGAGCAGAAGAAGGAAGAAGCACCGCTGCGTACCAAAGAGGTATTCGATCGGGCCAAAGATAAGGGCCTGCTGACGATCCGGTACTTTAACCTCAAGGATCTGAAGGTGGCGACTGGGGACAGCTATCTGATCACCAGTCCGGACGGTCAGACGATGCTGATGGATGCCGGCATTCCTGAGACGGGCAAGCAGGTGGTCGGCTATTTGGACCAATTAGGCATCCAGACGCTGGATATCGCCTTCAATACGCATCCGCACTCTGACCATCTCGGGGGCTTTGCTGAGGTGCTGAAAGTGAAAAACGCCAAAGCCTATTACATGGAAAACTTCCAATACACTGTTTCCGGCGCCTACCGAAATGTAATGACGCAGGTGGAGAAGAAGCGCATTCCGATCCGCACGCTGGAGGAAGGCGACACCTTTGAGCTAGGAAGCGATGTCAAATTCGAGGTGCTCAGCCCCAAGAAAGGGGTTCTGCCGGAGGCCATCCACAACTACGATCCTGCGACACTCAATTATTATGCCTTGGTCGTGAAAATGACCTATAAGAACAACACGTTCCTGTTCCCTGCGGACATTTACAAGGATAGAGAAGCGGAGCTGATCGCGCTGTACGGCAATAAGCTCGATACGGATTTTGTTCATGCGCCTCACCATGGGAACAACACGTCCTCGTCGCCATCGTTCGTAGATACCGTTTCGCCGAAAATTACGGTGCTCAGCTCGAACATTTTTAACAGCCTGGATGTATTGAAGCGCTATGAAAGGAAAGGCTCCGCTGTGTACTCGACAGGACTGAACGGGAACATTCTGATCACCTCGGACGGGGAGAGGTTGAACGTGATCACCGAGAAAGACCGGGTGCCTACCAAATGATCCGGCGTGTAATCTCGCTTGCTGCTCTTATGGCCTTTTTACTTTGTAATTCAGCTGGCAAAGTCAGTGCCCACAACTTCAACAACGGCTATACCTACATGCATTTATTCGACAACAGCGTGGAGCTGGAGCAGCTGTTTCCGTTTCCTGTGATGCTTCAATACGATACGAATGGCAACCAGCAAATCGAAAAGGAGGAGCTGGCCAAACAGAGGGCTTCGATCGAAAGCTATGTACTGAGCCACTTAAAGCTGTATTCCCGTGAACAGCCCATGGAGGGAAGAGTCGAAAGCATTCAAACGATCATCCAGGAGCAAACGGAAGATCCCATGGTACGCATCATGATGACCTTCACTTCGCCGTTGCCGGTGGAGGATTTGACGATCCATTATGCAATGATTTTTGACGATGTAGATGAAGCGCATCAAAATTATATGGTGCTATACGACGCACAGGACCAGCTGCTGGAGCATTGGGTAGTGGAAAAAGGCACGGGACTCGTCCACTATTCACCAAGTGACCAGTTCCGGTTTAATTTGCCCCTCATTGGCGACTATATCGTGCTGGGGGCGCAGCAGATGCTCTACAGCGGATTTTGCTGGCTGCTTCTAGCGTTTCTCATGCTTACCGCTCCGACGTTCCAGGCTTCGTGCATAGCTTTGGGGAATGGCATTTTGTATACGCTGCTTGGTGTCATCGCGATGGATCGGCTCGGGACACATTCTTGGGCTATCTATATCCATTCAGCAGCGGCGGTGCTGGCCTTCGGGTATGCGGGTTATATGATGTTCACCGGGCGGGGCGTGTATCCGAGGGTTTTGAGCGCTTTATTCGGAACAGCATGGGGGACTGGGTCTGTCTCACTGCTGTCCCAACTGCACCTAAATCCTCAGTTTAAGGTGATCTCCCTCTTGTTTTTCTACCTTGGGGTTGCTTTGGCATGGGGAGGGGGGCTGTATGTGCTGTATTTCACCATCGAGCCCTTGCTTCGCAGCCGTCGGCTTAAACAGCGGGCGCAGCAATATTTTTGGCGGAAACGTTTGGCGGATCTGCATTCGCAGAAATGAAGGAGGAAAGCTGTCATGGACATATTTACGGTTATTTTTATGTACATCAATCTGGGTCTGGAGCACATCATTACCGGGTATGATCACTTGCTATTTTTGCTCGGGTTAATTGTGATTGCGGAGCGGTTTAGAGCGGTTTTGAAAATTATAACGGCGTTCACGATTTCGCATAGTCTCACGCTGTGTCTTGCCGTGCTTCATCTGGTTCCGGTCTACCCGAAATGGATTGAAGTAGGCATAGCCCTGACGATCTGTTATATTGCGGTCGAAAATGTGTTCATCCAAACGTTTCGCTGGCGCTGGGCGTTGACATTTGTGTTTGGCCTCATTCATGGGCTCGGGTTTGCGAGTGCGATTCGTGAGGTTGGATTTCAGCAGAGCTATTTGGCGACTTCCCTCGTTTCGTTCAACGTGGGGATTGAGCTCGGTCAGCTGTTAATTGTAGGTCTACTGCTGCCGATGCTGATTCGATTCCGCGAAAAAAGCGGATATTATCCCATCTTCTTCCGTGGGGTATCCGCTTGCATCTTCTTGATCGGGCTGTATTGGGTGGTTGCTCGAATGGGCGCACTCTAAGTCTCCGTCATCAATCGAAGGCCGGTATTTTACACTAGCCAAAATCGAAGGGATTCAGAAGAGCCTCCTGTTGCTGTATTAGAACAATGAAGCCTAGGTCTTAGGATGAAGACTGGGGCTTCTCGTAGTGTCTGCCGTACGAAATAAGAAAAGCACCTTGCGAACATCCATTCGCAGGTGCTTATTAGATCGATTTTAAGAAAGAAACGACAAGTTTATTTGCCGTATATCAATTTTAGATAAATTTTAACTAAAATGAGGTATCCTCGACCTCTATAATATTATTATAACTGACGCTGAATTATAAGTCTATACTTTTTTTGCCATTTTCGATATATTTTTTTAGCACCGCAAATGAAGGAGGTTTGTTCGATGATTGCACTTCAAGGTATTAGCAAATCGTTTAAGGTGGCCAAACGGTCGGCCGGTCTACGGCAGGCGGTTAAATCGCTGTTCGTCCGTGAGCACACGATTGTGGAAGCACTCCATGGCATTTCATTTTCGATCCAAGAAGGGGAGATCGTCGGCTATATCGGCCCGAATGGCGCGGGGAAATCGACGACCATCAAGGTGATGAGCGGAATTCTCATGCCGGATCAAGGCACGTGCTCCATCATGGGCTATACGCCTTGGAAGGATCGAACGGCATATGTGAAGCACATCGGTGTCGTATTTGGCCAGCGCTCCCAGCTTTGGTGGGACGTCCCGGTGATCGATTCCTTCGAGCTGCTGCGTGACATCTATAAAATACCGGCTGCAGAATACAAAGCCAATCTTCAGCTGCTGACCGAATCCCTCGGCTTGCAAGAGCTTCTCCGTACGCCCGTCCGTCAGCTAAGTCTAGGACAGCGGATGCGCTGCGAGATTGCTGCTTCACTGCTGCATGGTCCCAAAATTTTATTCCTGGATGAACCGACCATCGGACTGGATGCCGTCAGCAAGATCGCCGTGCGCCAATTTATTAAGACGATCAATAAAGAAAAGGGAGTGACCGTCATCTTGACGACCCACGACATGAACGACATCGAGGCGCTGGCCGACCGGATCCTCATGATCGGAAAAGGCACACTCCTCTACGACGGCACGCTAAGCGAGCTGCGCAGCCGCTTCGGGACGCACCGCATCATTACGGCGGATTTCTGCGAGCATGCACAGCCGGTTGATATCCCCGGAGCGTTCCGGCTTTCATGGTCACCGGAGCGGGCTGTGTTCAGCGTCGATATCGAGCAGGAGCAGATTGCCACGATCATCTCGAGACTGTCCGAGCAAGTGGCACTGCTGGATGTGTCCGTGGAGACGAAGCCGGTCGAGGAGTTAATCGTGCAGCTGTATAAGGAGTATCAAGTATGAATATGGCTGCCTACCTATCCGTCTGGAAGCTGCGTTTTATCATGGGCCTGCAGTACCGTGCAGCCGCCTTGGCCGGCATGGCGACTCAGCTGTTTTTTGGCTTCATCTTCATCATGATATTTGTGGCGTTCTACAGCCAAGGCACGGGGCAGGCCCCCATCTCGCTTCCGAACCTTGTTGCTTATGTGTGGCTTCAGCAGGTGTTCCTCACCTTTATTATGCTGTGGTTCCGCGACACGGAAATTTTTCAGCTGATCACAAGCGGCAACATTGCGTATGAGCTGTGCAGACCGTGCGGCATCTACCCGTTCTGGTTCGCCAAGCTGCTGGCTCAGAGACTTTCGAGCGCTATCCTCCGCTGCTTTCCGATTCTCATCATCGTGTTCATTTTGCCGGAGCCTTACCGGATGACCCCGCCCCCAACGCTCTACTCATTCGTGTTATTTCTCATCACGCTCGTGCTCGGATTGCTCGTCATTGTCGCCATCTCCATGTTAATTTACATTTCCGTGTTCTGGACCATGTCTCCTACGGGCTCAACGCTGCTCATCGCGGTGGCCGGTGAATTTTTGGCGGGGATGATCATTCCAGTTCCGCTGATGCCCTCTTGGATGCAGATGATCACCTATCTGCTGCCGTTTCGCTGGACGGCGGACTTTCCGTTCCGCGTGTACTCAGGGCAAATCCCGCCGGTCGACGCGCAATGGGGAATTCTCGTACAGCTGCTGTGGCTTGTTGTGCTGGTAGCCGTCGGACAGTGGTGCTTAAAACGGGCGCTGCGGCAAATTGTGGTTCAAGGAGGCTAAAGCTTGTGAGCTTATATTTCAAATATTTGTCCATTCACTTCAAATCCCAGCTGCAGTACCGAACCTCGTTTTGGCTGTTGACCTTTGGACAGTTTTTTATCCCCTTCACGGTATTCGCCGGGCTGTACTTCATGTTTAAACAGTTCGGACAGCTGCGAGGGTGGACGTTCTTCGAGGTGGCGTTGTGCTTTGCGGTCGTCGGGATGGCGTTTTCGCTTGCCGAATGCTTTTCGCGCGGGTTTGATATGTTCTCCAGTCTCGTGGGCGGCGGCGATTTCGACCGTCTGCTGGTGCGTCCGCGAAGCACGGCACTTCAGGTGCTGGGCTCCAAGTTTGAGTTTACCCGCTTCGGGCGCTTGTTCCAAAGCTCCATCGTGCTAGGGTGGGCCTTGCTGAATTTACCGGTCGTTTGGACCGTGCCGAAGGTGATTACGTTAGTGCTAATGATTGTGTGCGGCGTGCTCATTTTTACGGGAATTTTCATGCTTGCTGCGACGCTGTGCTTCTGGACGATTCAAGGGCTGGAGGTAGCCAACATTCTGACGGACGGCGGCCGGGAGATGGCGAAATACCCGCTCAACATCTATGAAAAATGGGTCACCTTATTTTTCACCTTCATCATCCCTTTTGGCTGTGTCAGCTACTTGCCGCTCATGTATTTGCTGGATAAAACGCAGGGAGGCGGGGTCTGGTATATGCTCATGCCGCTGGCCGGCGTGCTGTTCATTCTACCATGCCTGCTGGTGTGGAACTTTGGCGTGCGGCATTACCGCTCAACAGGATCATAATGACTCAAGGGCTCCGGCATTCGCACGGGGCCCTTTCTTTATGCGGCTAATCTATTAACCCTGTCAAAGCGAATGCAAGATTCATATATTGAATCATCTGGACAAGAAAGGGGGGGACATCCTATGAAAAAACTAGTTCGTATTAGTGGCTATGGCTTCGGCTACGATCCTTTCTATGGCTGTAAAAACAAGAAAGAAGATCACAACAAATGTGATGACAAGAAGAAGGACGAAGACAAGAAAAAATGTGATCACGACCACGACGAAAAATGTGATTGCTGCGACAAGTGTAAGCATCGCAGTTCTCGTGGATCGCATGGCTCTCGTGGAACCGGCGGTACACGCGGATCTGGTGGAACTCGCGGATCTGGTGGCACTCGTGGAACTGGCGGTACTCGCGGATCACGCGGTAGTCACGGAACCCGTGGCACTCGCGGAACTCGCGGAACTCGCGGAACTCGCGGTACCCACGGAACTCGTGGTACCCGCGGAACTCGTGGTAATCGCGGTACTCGCGGTAACCGTGGCACACGCGGCGGCAAGCGCTAGGTGCAGCTGCCTGAACGTCAAGAAACCGTCTGGGATTTTTCCCGGACGGTTTCTTTTGCCTTCATGCCAAACCAACTTATCCCTGCAAAATCGCTTCAATCGCGCTAAGCACATCCGACGACAACTCGATGCCGACGGCGGCGCAATTTTCTGTGACCTGCTCCGGGCGGCTTGCGCCGACCAGGGCGCTGGCGACATTGCTTTGACGCAAAATCCAAGCGAGCGCCAGCTGGGACACCTGGATACCGAGCTCATCCGCCACGCGGCTTAGCTGCTCTACTTTTTGCAGTGCGGCGTCATTCAGGCGCTTCTCATCCCAGTTTTTACTGGCGGCACGGCTATCCGCAGGGATGGGCTGACCGATGCGGTATTTCCCTGTGAGCAGACCTTGTGCGAGCGGGGAGAAAACGACCTGCCCGAAGCCTTTGCTCAGGCCGAGCGGAATAATTTCCTTTTCGATGTAGCGGTTGAACATGTTGTACACCGGCTGGTTGACGATCAGCTTGTCCAATAGCAGGCGATCGGCAATTGCATACGCGTCGACGATTTGAGCCGGTGTCCATTCGCTAACGCCAATGTACAGCACCTTACCTTGGGTTACGAGATCGTCGAGGGCGCGGAGCGTTTCTTCCAGCGGCGTCTCCGGATCATAACGGTGGCAGTAATAAATATCGATGTAATCGGTGCCCAAACGCTTCAAGCTCGCTTCACACTGCTCCATAATGTGCTTGCGGGACAAACCGCGATCATTCGGGCCTTCGCCCATTTTATTGAATACTTTGGTGGCCAGCACATAAGAATCTCGATTGTAGGCGGACAGCGCTTTGCCCATCACCTTTTCCGCTTCGCCCCGTTCATACATATTGGCTGTGTCAAAGAAATTCACACCGAGATCATATGCCTGCTCAATCGAACGGACCGCTGGATCATCGCCAACATAACCGCCGTACGTGAGCCAGCTGCCTAAGCTGATTTCGCTGACCTTCAAGCCGCTGTTGCCTAGCTTCCGATATTTCATAGGATGAGCCTCCTTGGTAGGTTCGTAGAATGGTATTCCGTTTCTATTATAGATAAAAGGGGCCGGAACATGTAAGGACTGAAAAGTTATTGATTTAGTTACCTTGAAGTTAGTGACTATTAGAATGTAATAACACGTGTTATAATGTGGTTATTGGGCCTAACCCCAACCATTTGAAGGGAGCATGATGAAGTACGATGTCTTGGAATTCAAACCGGTACGATAAAATGCAATACCGCAGCTGCGGCAAGTGGGGCTTGAAGCTGCCCGTCATTTCACTGGGGGCATGGCAAACGGTAGGCGGCTACGAAGAGGAGGAGGCAGCGAAAAAGGTGTTCTATGCTGCGTTTGAAGCGGGCATTACACACTTTGACTTCGCCAACAACTATGGTTCACCGGCGGGGAGTGCAGAGGTACTCGGCGGGAAAATTTTACGGGAGCTGCCTCTGGACGAAATCGTCATCGCCAGCAAAGCGGGGCACCGCATGTGGCCGGGACCCTACGGCGATTGGGGCAGCCGCAAGTATATCATCGCCTCCTGCGATCAAAGCCTGAAGCGGATGGGGATCGATTATTTCGATATTTTTTACCATCATCGTCCGGACCCGAACACGCCGCTGGAAGAGACGCATGGCGCGCTCGAAACGCTGATCCAGCAGGGCAAAGTGCTGTACGCCGGGGTATCCGGCTTTTACTCGCCGGAGCGGAGCGCGGAAACGGTTCAGCTGAGGGAGCGGAAGAACTGGTCACCGCTGACCGTGCAAATGAACAACTACAGCCTGTTCAATCGGAAGCTGGAAGAAGGCTTGAAGGACACGGCTGCAGAGCACGGGATCGGACTTTTGGCATATTGCCCGCTGGCGCAAGGACTCTTGACGAACAAATACTTGAACGGCATTCCAACCGATTCCCGCGCAGGGAAAAACAAGCTGAAGCCGCCGACCGAGGATGAGCTCAGGAAGATCCGATTGCTGGACGAGGTAGCGGCAGCGCGCGGGCAAAGCTTGGCGCAAATGGCGATGGCCTGGATTCTGCGCTTGAAGGAAATGACCTCTGTCGTCACGGCGGTATCCAGTCTAAAGCAGCTGGAGGACAGCTTAAAGCTGCTGGACAACATGGAGTTCAGTGAGGATGAGCTGCGGCGGATTGATTCCATTTTGCAGTAGACGAGCTTGCTATACAAGGAACAGTCTGCCAGGGCGGCGGGCTGTTTTTTTTCTACAGCGGAATAACTATACGACTAAAGGTTTTCGCCCCCTGTTTATCGAAGTAATTAGGTAACCATTACTTTAATAACAGGGGTTTCTAATGCGTCCAAAAGATCGAATTGTGCCTGAAAAAACTATATATTTTCGACCTGAAATTACGAACTGCCC
>NZ_VNJI01000006.1 GCF_007786445.1 Paenibacillus cremeus
GGCAGGTTGCCTACGTGTTACTCACCCGTCCGCCGCTAGGGTCCGAAGACCCTCGCTCGACTTGCATGTATTAGGCACGCCGCCAGCGTTCGTCCTGAGCCAGGATCAAACTCTCCATTAAAGAAAAGCTGATTAATGCTCAAAATTTAAAACTGGCGAGAATTTGCATTCTCTTATTTAAAGCACTCACTCGATGTTCAGTTTTCAAAGGACAATTTCTTTTGTTCTGTACCGCTTGTCTCAGCGGCGACTTAAACAATATATCATAGATGCCTATAGCAATGCAAGTACTTTTTTTCATTTTTTAAAATTTCATTATAAAACAAAAAAAGTTCTCGCCGCTACAGCAGCGAAAACTAATTTAGCATAACTCAATCTGGTATGTCAAACCTTGGCTTATAATTTATGAATTAGTTCTTGAATATACAAACTACGTTCAAGCGTTAGATTAACGATTTTTCCATTGACATTGACCCAAGGCCGAGTAGGATTGGATCGATCTGAGAACACAATCTCACCGATACGACTGTCACTGAGTTTCACAAGGGTTCCGTTATGGAATGCGGTCACTTTATGTATAAAGGTTTGGACGAGTGCCGGCTCCATTTTTCCAAAGGAATCATTCAGCAGCTGCTCTAGTACCAAGTAGGGGGATGAGCCCTTCTTATGAAACCGGTCAGTGGTCATCGCATGAAACATATCTGCTATCGCAACGATCTTGGAATAGGGGTGTACTTTGTCCCCACCCACACCCAATGGGTAGCCTGACCCATCCTCACGTTCATGATGCTGCAGCGCGCAAAACTTCACACCTTCGTTAATCGCAGGAACACTCTTCAGCAAATTATAGCCGATAATCGTATGGCGCTTCATGTCCTCCACTTCTACCGGGCTTAATCTGCTTGGCTTGAACAGGATGCTGGAGTCAACTTTGGCATTACCGATATCGTGCAGCAACCCGCCCAGTGCGATCGGCATTAAATCTTTTGTAGGGTAACCATGCCATCTCGCTAAATTGTAGGAGGTTAAACTCACCATAATGCTATTATGATATAAAAATTCACTTAACTGAAAGTTTTTGGGGCTGAATGTAAGCACGTTATAGTGCGAAATGTGCTGTATCAAGTCTGCAAGCGTCGTCCTGATCTCTAGTATAGGTAGATTCTGCCCGCCCGAGCTTGTAGCAGTGAACACTTTGCGCAGCAATTGAAGCAGCTTGCTATAGTTTTCATAGAATGGGAGAACGCTTCGGTTGGATTCTTCAATTTGAACCTCTTCTACCGAGGTGTCGGCCTCTCCGGATTTGGTTTCAATCTGAACAGACGGGATAAGAAATGCCTTTAAAATCTCTATATCCCGCTCCATCACCAATTTCCCCTTGGAAAAAAGGACATTGCTATATTTGGTTAGGACGTTCTCACTAAGCTTTTCACCGACTTTTAATTGGGAAACGGGAACGGTTGTCATAAAAGTCCCTCACTTTACGCTGCTTCGACAGTAACTCCGACTTTAGACCCATATCTGCTGTTATTATAAGCGAAAAAGAATGGGGATGTAACCCCCATTCTTCATATCGTGGAAAATTTATATTCTCTAAACGTTATCTTCGCCGTCTTGCGTCGCTTCCGATTCCGCTGTCAAACCGTCCTCGTCCTCATCCGGCTGTTCTTCGCTCTTATCTACACGGGCTAGAGTGGACACTTCATCCTCATCGCGAATGTTGATCAGCTTAACCCCTTGGGTGTTACGTCCCATCAGTGAAATACCGGACATGCTGGTCCGGATGACGGTACCCAGTGCTGTAATGATCATCAGGTCTTCGTCATCCTCTACGATCTTGAGACCGACTACAGGGCCGTTTTTAGCCGTTACGTTCAGTGTCTTGATCCCTTTACCGCCTCGAGTCTGCATACGATACTCGGAAACCGGTGTCCGTTTGCCGTAGCCCTTGGAGGTTACGATCAATACACTGTTATCTTCCCGCACGACGTCCATATCGATCACGGCATCGTCATCGTCCAATTGTATGCCCTTAACCCCAGTCGCTGAGCGGCCCATTGGGCGAACGTCTTGTTCTGGGAAGTGAATGGACATCCCTTGCTTGGTCCCCATCACGATGGACTGGTTACCATCGGTCAGGCGAACGCCGATTAAATCGTCATCCTCACGCAAGTTCAGGGCGATCAGTCCGCCTTTACGAATGTTGACAAAGTCGTCCAGAGGTGTTTTTTTGACGATACCGTTCTTGGTAGCAAAGAACAAATATTTGTCGGAATCAAAGCTTTCGACCGGGATCACCGCATTAACCGTCTCACCCTGTTCGATCTGAATCAGGTTGATAATTGGAGTCCCTCGAGCGGTACGGCTTAGATCCGGAATTTCATACGCCTTCAGGCGATAGGCTTTTCCTTTGTTCGTAAAGAACATAAGGTAATGGTGCGAGTTGGTTACGAATAAATGTTCGACAAAGTCATTGTCCTTCGTATCCATCCCCATGACGCCTTTGCCACCGCGTCTTTGACTGCGATAGGTGGTCACCGGCAAGCGTTTGATATAGCCTGTATGGGAAATCGTGATAACGACTTCGGTTTGAGGGATCAAGTCTTCATCCTCAATACTTTCTTCACCGATTGTGATTTCCGAACGGCGGTCGTCACCGAATTTTTCCTTGATCTCGTTCAATTCATTGCTAATAATTTCGAGAACCAGCTGTTCACTAGCCAAAATCGCTTTGTATTCAGCAATTTTCTTCAGAAGCTCAGCGTACTCCTCTTCAATCTTCTCGCGTTCCAAGCCGGTCAAGCGCTGCAAACGCATATCCAAAATCGCCTGGGCTTGGTCATGGCTGAGCCCAAACCGGTTCATCAGCCCATCGCGTGCTTCTTCCGTTGTGCGTGATGCCCGAATGAGCGAAATGACTTCATCCAGATGATCCAAAGCAATTCGCAAGCCTTCCAAAATATGCGCTCTGGCCTCTGCCTTGCGCAGATCGTATTCCGTACGGCGGCGGATGACTTCCTTCTGGTGCTCCAGGTAGTGGAACAGCATGTCCCGCAGATTGAGCACCTTCGGTTCACCTTTGACCAGCGCCAGCATGATGATCCCAAAATTGGATTGCATCGCTGTCTGCTTGAACAAATTGTTCAGTACTACATTCGGGTTCACGTCGCGGCGCAGCTCGATTACGATCCGCATTCCGTTGCGGTCGGACTCGTCCCGCAGGTCGGTGATCCCGTCGATCTTCTTGTCGCGAACGAGCTCGGCAATTTTTTCGATCAACCGGGCTTTATTCACCTGATACGGAAGCTCATTGACGATGATTCTGGCTTTATTGCCGTTCTCTTCAATATTGGCCTTAGCTCGCATGGTCACAGAACCACGGCCGGTAGCATAGGCTTGCTTAATTCCCTCGCGACCCAAAATGTATCCGCCAGTAGGGAAATCCGGGCCCTTAATCGAGTGCATCAGTTCCAGCGACGAAATATCGGGGTTCTGAATTAATTGCTGGACGCCATTAATGACTTCTGTCAAGTTATGCGGCGGGATATTCGTGGCCATCCCAACAGCAATCCCTGATATACCGTTGACAAGCAGGTTTGGAAACCGTGAAGGCATTACTGCCGGTTCTTGCTCTTCACCGTCATAGTTAGGAACGAAATCGATTGTTTCTTTATTGATATCACGAAGCAGTTCCATGGCAATCTTCGATAAACGCGCTTCCGTATACCGCATCGCTGCCGCCGCATCACCGTCAATCGAACCGAAGTTCCCATGTCCGTCGACCAGCATGTAGCGCAAGGAAAAGTCCTGTGCCATCCGCACCATCGTCTCATACACGGCAGAATCGCCATGAGGATGGTACTTACCAATGACTTCGCCTACGATTCTTGCGGATTTCTTATACGGCTTGTCCGGAGACATGCCAAGCTCAGACATCGCATATAAAATACGCCGATGCACCGGCTTCAGTCCGTCCCGAACGTCCGGGAGTGCCCGGCTGACAATGATACTCATAGCGTAGTCCATAAAGGATGTACGCATCTCTGAGCCAATATCTATTTCTTTAATCTGCGAACGAGGTTCTTCCGACATCTTGTACCTCTTTTCTATTGATTCTGCGTTTGATGAAGCTTGTGTATGATCAAGTTGTTTAATGAGTTCGCTTTAATAAATGGGCTCCCCGCATTAAAACGCGGAATTTGCATCGGATCTACACCACGCTCGGCAAAGCCGATAGCTGTTGTAAATGCATAACGGATACCGGCGCTATGTATGAGTGCATCCGACTGTTTATCGTAGATGCCGAAAGGATAGGCAAACGCATCTACAGGCTTCGGATACAACTCACTGAGCTTAGCGCGGCACTTCTTGGTATCGTCAATGATCCGGTTGTTAAACTCCTGTTCCGTTTCAACCCTGTCACCCTTCTTTAACCTGGAAGTAAAGAGCGCACCGCCATCCGGCCCGAGATCGTGCAGGCTATCGGTATGGCACTGAAAGTCGAGGGTGTCCATGGCATGAGCCATCGTTCGAATCTCTTCCCGAGACAGGGAAGGAATACGGCTTTGCAGCGGGTTCTCCAGGTCTTTAGTGATCACAAAGTTAACCGCTGGAATTTGGAGCTGCTCGAGAATCGGAAATGCATTCGTATAAAAGCTGCGATATCCGTCGTCAAAGGTCACCAGCACGGCGTTCGGAGTGACTGCTCCACCGGCCAAATACTCGCGAAACTGCTGGAGAGAAATAAAGTGATATCCCCGCTGCAGTAAATCCGTCAACTGATCATGAAAGCGTTGTGTCGTAATTGTAACGTCGCCCTGTATTTGATCGTCGATGTGATGATAGGCGATTACAGCGACCCGGTCTGTATACCAAACCGGGTCGGGTGTATAGAACGGACTATGTGCCAGCAGCAGCACTAAAATCGCTAAAACCCACTGTACATTGTATTTTTTTAGGCGTGTCATCTATGTTAAATATCCAGGTTTTTAACGTATTTAGCATGCTGTTGAATGAAATCGCGCCGCGGCTCGACATTGTCACCCATCAGCGTATCGAAAACAACGTCTGCTTCGATCGCATCTTGAATGCTTACTTGCAGCAGGGTACGGCTTTCCGGATCCATTGTCGTCTCCCACAGCTGTCCAGGGTTCATCTCACCAAGACCCTTATACCGCTGTACATTGACTTTGGCGCCCTCGCCGAACTCAGCCATGATGATTTCACGCTGCTTATCATTGTAGGCATACCGCACCGTCTTGTTGCGTTCCAGCTTATAGAGCGGCGGCTGGGCAATGTAAACGTAGCCGACCTCGATCAGCTTGCGCATGTAGCGATAGAAGAAGGTGAGGAGCAGGGTACGAATGTGCGCACCGTCGACGTCGGCATCGGTCATGATGATGATTTTGTGATAACGAGCCTTGGCAATGTCAAAATCGTCGCTAATCCCTGTACCTAATGCCGTAATAATGGCACGAATCTCCGCATTGGATAAAATTTTGTCCAAACGGGCTTTCTCTACGTTCAGAATTTTCCCCCGCAGCGGCAAAATCGCCTGAAAGTGACGGTCACGCCCCTGCTTGGCCGATCCGCCCGCAGAGTCACCCTCAACGATGTACACTTCACTGATGGATGCATCCTTGGAGGAACAGTCCGCCAGCTTCCCTGGCAGCGAGCTGACTTCCAAAGCGCTCTTCCGACGCGTTAGCTCACGAGCTTTTCGAGCCGCTTCCCGTGCTCTTGCAGCCTGGACGCCTTTCTCGACCATTTTTTTCGCGATGGCCGGATTCTCATCCATAAACTCTTGCAGCTTCTCGGCAAACAGGGATTCAACAATACCCCGAACCTCGCTGTTTCCAAGCTTGGTTTTTGTCTGGCCCTCAAACTGCGGATCCGGAATTTTCACGGAAATGATCGCTGTAATGCCCTCACGCACATCATCCCCGGATAAATTCGCATCGCTTTCTTTAATCACGTTATGTTTACGGGCGTAGTCGTTCAAAATCCGAGTGAGCGCGCTCTTAAACCCGGACTCATGCGTTCCGCCCTCGTGTGTGTTGATATTGTTCGCAAAGGAATAAATATTCTCCGAGTAGCTGTCGTTATATTGCAGAGCGACTTCCACTTGGATATTGTCCTTGTTGCCCTCGACGTAGATCGGCGGCTCATGGAGCGCTTCCCGGTTGCGATTCAAATACTCGACAAATGAAATAATACCGCCTTCGTAAATGAACGTATTCGACTCATCGGTCCGCTCATCCATCAGCGAAATTTCGATGCCTTTATTCAAGAACGCCAGCTCGCGAATACGTGATTGCAGCGTATCATAGTCATATTCGGTAGTTTCTGTGAAAATCGTTTCATCCGGCCAGAACGTAACCGTCGTGCCGGTCTCCTCCGAATCTCCGATAACTCTTACGTCATATTGCGGAATTCCGCAGCTGTATTCCTGCTCATGAATTTTCCCTTCGCGCTTGACCTGAACGATCACTTTTTTGGAAAGGGCATTCACAACAGAGATACCGACACCATGCAGTCCTCCGGACACTTTATAGCCTTCGCCGCCAAACTTACCACCGGCATGAAGCACAGTAAGCACGACCTCCAAGGTCGGACGCTTCAACTTTGCATTCTCGCCGACGGGGATTCCGCGCCCATTATCTATAACGGTAATGCTGTTGTCTTTGTGTACAATAACGTCAATTCGCGTACAAAAGCCTGCGAGCGCTTCGTCAATACTATTGTCCACCACTTCCCAGACCAGATGGTGAAGGCCGCGGGCGCTCGTCGAACCGATATACATCCCCGGTCTTTTGCGAACCGCCTCCAGTCCTTCCAACACCTGTATCTGACTTTCGTCATAGCTCGTACCAGGATTTACAGACATACTGACACCCACTTTTCCGTGATAACTAGTTCGTTAACAGCTGATGAGCCCGTTTCTTTAAAGTCATAGATGAGATGGGAGAATAGTATACTTTCGTCTGCGTTACGACAAGCGATTTGCTTTCCTCTTCACCAATGACTTCTACGCGCTTCTCTTTACTTGCATACGTGACAAACTGCTTCGATATTTTAGATGATTTTTCTATGGATAAGTCAAAGATAGCGACAAGCTCCGATGCGCGAATAATTTTTTCCCCGCCCAAATGGATAAACATGCTGGCCCACTCCTATCGGATGTAACAGATGTAACCGTTGCAATCTAAGTCAAGCTTCCGCTGTGCACCTGAATGACAGAAGCGTCTTCCAGCTTAGATAAGTCTATACTTTCAATCCCAGTTGTGGTGATGAAGGTTTGAACTTTGCGTTGGAATGTCTCGATCAATTGCGTCTGGCGGTACCGGTCAAGCTCGGAGAGTACATCATCAAGGAGGAGTAGCGGATATTCGCCGACCTCTTCCCGAATTAATTCGATTTCGGCCAGCTTCAGCGAAAGTGCCGTCGTCCGCTGCTGTCCTTGGGAACCAAACGTCTGCACTTCCTTGTCGTTTATAAAAAAACGCAGATCATCCCGATGCGGCCCTACAAGACTGACACCGCGGCGCATCTCCTGATCTTTCACCATTGATAACTTTATCATAAATTGGTCAAATAAAACAGCTTCTTCTTGTTCAAGGGCCGAAGACAGCGAGCTGTCATACTCAATGCGCAGCTGCTCCAGGCCGTTCGTGATTCCGCTGTGGATTTTCTCCGCCCAGTTTTGCAGCTTCTTTATAAAGCTTTGACGTTTTTTCATAATTTTAATACCACATTGTGCCAGCTGCTCATTCCAAACTTCAAGAAGGGGAGCCGCGCCGGTGGAAGAGAACATTTGCTTCAGCAAATTGTTACGCTGCTGCAAAATTTTATTGTACTGCGACAGGTCATATAAATAGGCTGGGTATACCTGCCCAATCTCCATATCTAAAAAACGACGCCGAACAGCCGGAGAGCCTTTAACGATTTCAAGATCCTCCGGTGCAAACATCACCACATTCAGCGAGCCGATAAAATTGCTTAATTTTTTTTGCTCGAGCCCGTTGACCTTCGCCTTCTTGCCTTGATTCGAGATCGCCAGGTCGAGCTTGACCGCTCCGTACTTTTTCTCGATTTCCCCATGCAGCAGGGCGGAGGAGGCATTCCAGCGAATGAGCTCCTTGTCCTGATGGGTCCGATGCGATTTGGTTAGGGCGAGCACGAAAATCGATTCCAGCAGATTCGTTTTCCCTTGGGCATTCGGTCCGACAATGATGTTGACCATACGGTCGGTCTCAAACTCCAGATGCTCGTAGTTGCGGTAGTGCTGCAAAGACAGCTTTTTTAGTAGCAAAATGGAACCTCCTAAAGGCTTAGCGTAAGCTAAGCCACATCGAAAACAACGGCTGGGCTTAGTGAGCGCAGAGCCGCGTTAGCCTTGAACAACTTGGAATTCTCCGCAGCCTTCCACCTTAATGATGTCCTGCGCTCTAAGCTTACGCCCCCGGCGGTTCTCCGGTTCTCCGTTGACCGCAATGACGGCATCTTGAAGGAAGCTCTTGGCTTGTCCACCTGTGGATATACAGTCCGCCAGCTTCAGAAATTGTCCCAAGGTAATGTACTCGGTATGAATGGAGATCGGTTTCATGTGTGAACCTCACACTCCTCTAGAAATTAGCTAGTCGTCCGGTATGGCAAAATGAGCTGAAGCAGGCTGGAATCCTCATCGGGTCGGATGATGATCGGCTGCATCGCACCGGTGAAACCAATGTTAATATTCTCGCTGTCCATGACTTTCAGGGCATCGAGCATATATTTGGAGTTAAACGAGATGCGCAGCAGCTCCCCGGTCAACCGCGTCGTAGTCAGTTCTTCGGTTACTTTCCCCAATTCAGAGGAGCTTGAAGAAATTTCAATCGTTTCATCCTCACGCATCACAAGCTTAACGATGTTCGTCTTTTCTTCCTTGGACAGCAAATAAGCACGGTCGATCGCGTCGGCCAAGTCGTCCGTGTTCACGGTCAGCTCCGTTTGGAACGATTGTGGAATCAGCTTGGAGGTATCCGGATAGGTGCCATCCAGGATGCGCGTATAGAACAAGATCGAGCTCATTTTGAACAACACTTGGTTCTCAGCAAATACAACATCAATCAGCGTGTTCTGATCCGGCAAAATTTTGGACAGCTCATTGAGCGTCTTCCCTGAAATCGACACGTTGCTAAGGGTAAAGTCCGAATCCGTATCGATGTTCGTTTCCCGGCTCGCCAAGCGGTGGCGGTCACAGGCGGTAAACTTCAAGCGTCCGTTCGCAATCGTCCACAACACCCCTGTTAAAATCGGCGTCGCTTCATTGGTCGAAACCGCAAACGAGGTTTGCTTAATCATCGTTTTCAAAAGGTCACTCGGGATCTGAACGAGCTTATTCTCTTCAATGCCCGGCATAATCGGATATTCTTCCGGATCTAAGCCAACCAACTGAATTTCTGAGGAACCTGAACGGATCGTAGTTTGAAAATGATCTTTAACTTCGATTTCGATCTGCTGAGCCGGCAGCTTGCGAATGATCTCTACAAAAAACTTGGAAGGGAGAACCACACTGCCTGATTGCTTCAAATCGATCACTTGCAGATCATTTTTCTCCATCGGAATAAAGCTTTGAATAGAAATATCCGTATCGCTAGCCGTGAGCGTCATTCCGGTCGAATCCACGTCTATTTTGATCCCGCTTAAAATGGGAATGGTCGTTTTGCTCGAAATGGCTTTGGAAACATGCTGAATGGACTCATTTAAATATTCTTTCAATACCTTTAGCTTCATACTGTCACTCCTAAAAGTTCTAAAATGGGGACGCAGGCATATACTTATATATTAACATGTTTTTAATTAGTAATAGTAGTAGGCCCGGTGGATATGTGGATATGTGATTGAACATGGCAAAAGAAAAGCCTATCCACATGTGAATAGTTTGTGTATAGGCTTCCCGTTATTCAGATGTATTCACGGCTGTGTATAACTTTAAACCGTGACGTTTTTGATCTTTTCGGTAATATTTTGGAGGACCTTATATAATTCCTGGTCTGATTTCAGGGCGTCGGATATTTTCTCATGCGCATGAATGACCGTGGTGTGATCTCTTCCGCCAAAAGCATCTCCAATCTTCGGCAGCGAAAAGTCCGTCATCTCCCGAGCCAGGTACATGGCAATTTGCCGCGGGAAGGCAACCTGCTTCGTTCGTTTCCTCGCTTTGAAATCCTCAATCTTCAGTCCGTAAAACTCGCCGACTTTCTGCTGAATGTCCTGGATTGTGATGACCTTCGGCCGGCGGCTCGGAATGATGTCTTTGAGCGCTTCCGCGGCCAAATGCGTAGTGATGTCCTCATTGATTAGAGAGGAATAAGCTACAACCCTGATCAACGCACCCTCCAGCTCACGGATGTTCGAGTCGATCTGGTTCGCTATGTACACCATAGCTTCGTTCGGGATATCCAGGTTCTCGGCCTTCGCTTTCTTCCGCAAAATCGCAATCCGAGTCTCGAGATCCGGTGGTTGGATATCTGTTATGAGACCCCATTCAAACCTGGAGCGCAGCCGCTCTTCCAGTGTCGGAATTTCTTTCGGCGTCCGGTCGCTGGAGATGATGATTTGTTTGCGTTCCTCGTGCAAGGCGTTAAAGGTATGAAAAAATTCTTCCTGCGTCCCGTCTTTTCCGGCGAGAAACTGAATATCATCAATAAGCAGCACGTCGATATTGCGGTATTTGTTACGAAAGCTTTCCCCGCGATTATCGCGAATGGCGTTAATGAATTCATTCGTAAATTTCTCGGATGAGAGGTACATCACACGTGCATTCGGATTATGCTCCAACACAAAATGACCGATCGCGTGCATTAGATGCGTTTTACCAAGCCCTACGCCCCCATACAAAAACAGCGGGTTGTAAGCCTTGGCCGGCGCTTCCGCTACAGCCAGCGAAGCCGCGTGGGCAAATCGGTTTCCAGCCCCAATAACAAACGTATCAAACGTGTATTTGGGGTTCATCATATGACTGAAGGTCTCCTCAGGAGCACTTGGCGGAGCTACTACTTTTGCGGGAATGGCGACAGGAGGGGAAGAGGCGCTGACAGCCTCCGGATCATCTTCGATGACGAATTTAATCTCGGCTTCTTTTCCTTTGATGTCAAACACGGCTTCTTTAATATGCTTAGTATATCGATCTTCGAGCCATTCTCTCGCGAATTTGTTCGGGGCGCAGATGACGACGGTTGTCTCATTAAAAACGACTGCTCTAGTGGAGGCAAGCCATGTTTCGTAGCTTGGTTTGCTCACTCTTTTTTGCAATATGGAGAGTACCTGCTGCCACTGGTCGTTAGGATGGCTTTCCACAATCTATTCACTCCTTCAAAAAAATAACCGGTGTGGCGTAAGCCGCGACCCATGTAGGAAAAAGCAAAAACCTGTCGGATATATCCACACCATGCAGGTTCGAGGGCTCGACGTTATGCAGGTGTGTTGTAAATTGTTCACAAAGATATCCACAGGTTGTTGATAATTTTGTTGAGATTTTCACGTATCCACAATCGAAAACATATTCATAATATCAAAAAGAACCCGTGTCTGCAATGGAATGTTTGGATTTATCCACATACCCTAGTGGTTGTGTGTAACAATTATCAACAGCACTACATATTGTTAATAATGTGTTTATAATTCGACAGAATCGACGAAATTCCGATTTTTTTTATTCACAGCCCCGCGAGTTAAAAATTGGACAGGCTTTGGGGATAACTTTTTGCCTGCTCCAAGTTGACTTTTTGTTTTCAAGATGGTTTAATGTTAAGAGGTATTTTTGGATAGGTAATTCGCAAGGAGGTGCAATGATAGATGAGACCGACTTTCAAACCGAACGTTAGAAAGCGCAGCAAGGTTCACGGCTTCCGTAAGAGAATGAGTACGA
The DNA here is from genome assembly GCF_007786445.1 of Paenibacillus cremeus. Classification (GTDB taxonomy): domain Bacteria; phylum Bacillota; class Bacilli; order Paenibacillales; family NBRC-103111; genus Paenibacillus_G; species Paenibacillus_G cremeus. Next base: position 11,912 of record NZ_VNJI01000006.1, read on the forward strand.
AGAATGGTCGTAAAGTACTCGCAGCTCGTCGTCTTAAAGGAAGAAAAGTATTGAGCGCATAAGACTAAAGACCACTGAAAGGTGGTCTTTTTTGTTTGTTTTCGTTTAAAAGCGCGGAATTTCGTTAACGATAGGGATGGATTTGCTGCGGATGGAGCGGATGCGAGAGTGGAGAAGAAAAATCGTCTGACGAAAAGAGAATATTTCGACAAGGTCTACCGCTACGGAAAATCGGCCGCGAATCACCAATTCGTTCTTTATTATATGGTACAGCCCAAACAGGAGTCATTCCGCTTGGGGGTATCGGTCAGTAAGAAGCTGGGCAATGCCGTAGTGCGCAATCGGATCCGCAGATTATTAAAGGAAATCGTCCGATTAAATGCGGAGCGGCTCCCAGGAGGCTATGATCTCATTCTTATTGCGAGGAAGCCTGCGGCGGAGATGTCATATCAGGAGATGGAGAAAAGCGTGCTTCATGTGTTGAAACGCGCCTCACTGCTGCTGCGTAAAGAAGAGATGAAAAGCTGATGCCATAGCGAGGGACGTTAGTTTCATTGTGCCCAAAGTTATGGTATAGTTTATTATTGGAAAAGAAGAGCTGTCGCTCAATTGGGAGGATATGATTTTGACGCGTCGATTACTGAAATATGCACCGTTACTGGCGGTATTTTTGCTGCTTGCGGGATGCTCCCCATCTGCGAGTACGCCTATTGACCCCAAGAACGGCGTATGGGACAAGTTTTTTGTCGGGCCTTTAGCAGGAACTTTAGATTGGTTCGCCAACTTGTTATGGGGACAGTACGGTTTGTCCATCCTGGTCGTAACGATTATTATCCGATGCATCATTCTGCCGCTGACGCTTAAGCAGTATCGCAGCTCGAAGCGGATGCAGGATTTGCAGCCGGAATTGAAGAAGATTAAAGAGAAGTTTAAAGACGATGCGAAGAAACAGCAGGAAGAAACGATGAAGCTGTTCCAAAAGGAAGGCGTGAATCCGCTTGCGGGCTGCTTCCCGGTGTTGGTTCAGATGCCGATTCTGATTGCTTTGTATAACGCCATTATGCGTAACCATCATATTGGAGAGCACTCGTTCCTCTGGATGCAGCTGGGCACAAAGGATCCATATTATATTTTACCGCTGCTCGCAGCCTTGACGACGTACCTTCAGCAAAAAATGATGTCCTCGCAGATGAATTCGCAAATGCAAAGCCTGATGTTTATTTTCCCGGTCATGATTTTTGTGATGGCGATGAACTTTGCGTCGGCACTTCCGTTGTACTGGATTTACAGTAATACTTTCACGATTGTTCAGTCTTACTTTATTTATCACCGTGGAGCTAATAAGGGTGGACTTAAAAAATAAGGGTGGCCGGATGACATGAAAAAAATCGTGGTTTCGGGCAAAACAATTGATGATGCCGTAAGAAACGGTTTACAGCAACTTGGCGTCCCGCAAGAACGGGTGAAGGTTAACGTTCTGGAGCAGCCTTCAAAAGGTTTGTTCGGTCTGATTGGAGCGAAGGATGCCAAGGTAGAATTGGAGCTGCTTCCGGACGCGATCGAAGAGGCCATCGCTTTCTTGCGAGATGTTCTGCAAACGATGCAGCTAGAGGTACGGATTGAACAAAAGCAGGACAAGGACGGCATCGAGCTGCATATGCACGGTACGGACCTAGGAATGCTGATCGGGCGCCGCGGCCAAACGCTGGATGCCCTGCAATATTTGGTCAATATTGTTGCTAACCGCTACGCGGACCATCACTTGAGGATTGTTCTGGATGCAGAGCAGTTTCGCGAGCGTCGTAAGAAAACGCTGCAGGAGTTGGCCGACCGGCTGGCTGATCGTGTCATTCGCTCGAAGAAGGAAGTTGTACTGGAGCCGATGTCGCCGCAGGAGCGCAAGGTGATCCATTCGCAGCTGCAGCAGCATCCGAAGGTTCGTACCTTCAGCCGGGGCGAAGAGCCTGGCCGGAGAGTCGTTATTGTTTTGCGTTGATTTCCACTTGCAATGATGTCATGAATATGACTTCATTGCTTTTTCTTTAATACAACCTATTTTATTTATAGCAGGACGCTCGAATCGACGTTGTCGAAGTGCGATTTGAACGGTCAGCAGGAGGAAAATGATGATTCAAGACACCATTGCAGCGATCGCCACACCGATGGGTGAAGGGGGCATTGCGGTGATTCGCGTCAGCGGGGATGAAGCAGTGCCGGTATGCGGGCGACTGTTTTCGATGGGCAGCAAGCAGCTGACTGAGGTACCGACGCATACAGTACACTATGGCTACATTCGGGAGCCGCAGTCCGGAGCCAGGGTGGAAGAGGCTTTGGTGACGGTGATGCGGGGGCCGCGCTCTTTTACCAAGGAAGACGTGGTGGAGATCAGCTGCCATGGGGGATTCGTTTCGGTTAAAAAGGTGCTCGATCTGCTTCTGGAGAACGGGGTACGTCTAGCGGAGCCGGGGGAATTTACGAAGCGAGCCTTCTTGAACGGACGGATAGACTTGTCACAGGCAGAGGCTGTCATTGATCTTATTCGTGCCAAGAGTGATCGGGCCTTTCGCATCGCGCTGAAGCAATCGGAAGGCAGCTTATCGAAGAAGATCAAAGAGCTGAGGCATCAGCTTATCGAGCTTATGGCGCATATTGAAGTCAATATTGATTACCCGGAGCACGATGTAGAAGAGATGACGAATGCGTTTATCAAAACCAAATGTGCGGATGCGTTAGTGGAAATCGAACGGTTACTTACGACCGCGCAGCAGGGCAAAATTTTACGAGAAGGTCTCGTTACAGCCATTATCGGGAAGCCAAATGTGGGCAAATCATCGTTAATGAATGCACTTGTCCAAGAGGAACGAGCGATTGTGACGGACATTGCCGGTACAACACGAGATGTTGTGGAAGAATACGTACATGTGAATGGGATTCCACTAAAGTTGCTTGATACAGCTGGGATTCGTGAAACGTCGGATGTGGTGGAGAAAATCGGGGTCGAGAAATCGCGCCAGGCGTTGGCGGATGCCGATTTGATCATGCTGGTATTTAACGGTGCTGAGCCGCTTCAGCCGGATGAGCTCAAGCTCATTGAACAGCTCAAGGGCAGGCAAGTGATCGTGATCATCAATAAGTTGGATTTGCCGCAACAGATTGAGGAAGAAGCCTTGAAGCTGACCTTTGGACCTGAGCATGTGGTTCATTTGTCGCTGCTGAATCAGCAAGGACTTGACGCCTTGGAAAAAGCGATCGCCGGTATTTTCTTCAGTGGCCAGGTGGAGTCGAGCGATTTAACCTACGTCAGCAATGCACGGCATATTCATTTGCTGAAGCAGGCGAAGCATGCTCTGACCGAAGCTTATACGGCGACAGAGGATTATGTGCCGATCGATATGGTCCAGATCGATATTCGCAGTGCTTGGGAGCACTTGGGCGAAATTATTGGAGACTCGGTGAGCGATTCGTTGATCGATCAAATTTTTTCACAATTTTGTTTAGGAAAATAGAGTTTGGGAGGTAAGAAATTATGACATATGTTGCTGGTGAATATGATGTAATCGTCATCGGAGCAGGGCATGCCGGATGCGAGTCGGCCTTGGCTGCCGCACGGATGGGCTGTGAAACTCTTCTGCTTACGATAAACCTGGATATGGTGGCTTTTATGCCATGTAACCCGTCTGTAGGCGGGCCTGCTAAAGGGCATGTAGTTCGTGAAATTGATGCACTTGGTGGGGAAATGGGGCGCAATACAGATAAAACGTACATTCAATTGCGGATGCTCAACACGGGCAAAGGTCCGGCGGTTCACGCACTGCGTGCGCAGGCGGATAAGTTTCTGTATCAGCACACGATGAAGGAAACGATTGAAAAGCAGGAGCACCTCACTCTTCGCCAAGGCTTGGTTGAGGAACTGATCGTCGAAGACGGTGTATGCAAAGGTGTCGTTACGAAAACCGGTGCTCAATACATGGGGAAATCCGTTGTTCTAACAACGGGAACGTATCTCCGCGGCAAAATCATCATGGGCGAATTGATGTACGAAAGCGGTCCGAACAACCAGCAGCCTGCGGTGAAGTTATCGGAAAATCTGCGCAGTCACGGTCTTGAGCTCGTCCGCTTCAAAACAGGAACGCCGCCGCGCGTGCATAAGGACTCGATCGATTTTTCCAAAACGCAGATTCAGCCGGGGGACGATAAGCCGAAATTTTTCTCTTACGAAACGACGCAGGAAGTGCCGAATCAATTGCCATGCTGGCTGACCTACACCTCCGAAAAAACGCATCAAATTATTAACGATAACCTTCATAGAGCTCCAATGTTTTCAGGTGCCATCGAAGGGACAGGGCCGCGCTATTGCCCATCAATCGAAGATAAAATTGTAAGATTTAGTGACAAACCTCAGCATCAAATTTTTCTAGAGCCGGAAGGCCGGAATACGAAGGAGTACTATGTCCAGGGGCTTTCGACGAGTATGCCGGAGGATGTGCAGCTGCAAATTCTGCGTTCGATTGCTGGACTGGAAAAGGTAGAGATGATGCGGACGGGGTATGCCATTGAGTATGATGCAGTCATTCCAACGCAGCTGAAGCCTTCGCTCGAGACGAAAGTCATTGACGGACTGTTCACCGCGGGCCAAATCAATGGTACATCGGGCTATGAGGAAGCGGCAGGGCAAGGAATTATGGCTGGCATTAATGCTGCGCGCAAGGTGCAGGGGAAAGAACCGGTCATTTTAGATCGTTCAGAAGCATATATCGGCGTCCTAATTGACGATTTGGTAACGAAAGGAACTAGTGAGCCGTATCGTTTGCTTACTTCCAGAGCTGAGTACCGGTTATTGCTCCGTCACGATAACGCGGATTTGCGCTTAACTCCGATTGGCCGCGAAATTGGACTTATCAGTGAAGAGCGATTTGCGCGTTATCAGGAAAAGGTTCGTTTGGTGGAAGAAGAGATTGAGCGTTTGAAAACAACCAAGGTGAAGCCGACACCGGAGGTTCAGCAGATGCTCGCATCGCTCGATAGTGCAGAATTGAACAATTCTGTTGATCTGCTTTCCTTGCTTCGTCGTCCGGAAGTAACGCTTGGTCATCTGCATTCAATCTCGCCATCGCCAGCGGCATTGACGGAGGAAATGATTGAGCAGGTTGAGATTCAGGTGAAGTACAGCGGCTATATTGAGAAGCAGCTTCTGCAGGTAGAGCGTCTTCGTAAGATGGAGAAAAAGCGGATTCCTGACGATATTATATATGAGGATATTCACGGGATTGCAACCGAGGCAAAGCAGAAGCTGGCGAAAATTCGTCCAATTTCGATTGGTCAGGCGTCCCGAATTGCCGGTGTTACCCCTGCGGACATTTCGATTTTGCTCGTTCATTTGGAGCACTATAATAAAGTATTGGCGGCAAGATCATAATGGATGCAATTCAGAAGCATTTTACAGATTTGTTAAAAAATAAGGGAATTGTTCTGTCGGAGCATCAATTAGGCCAATTCGAGAGTTATTATAGAGAGCTTGTGGATTGGAATGAACGGATGAACTTGACAGGGATTACGGAGAGGGAGCAGGTTTATATTAAGCATTTCTATGACTCCCTTTCTCTTGCTTTTTTTGTGCCGATTGATCAAGTGGTAACACTTGCGGATATCGGTTCCGGCGCAGGCTTTCCAAGTATTCCTCTTAAGATTGCATTTCCTCAGCTTCAAGTGACGATTATCGATTCGTTAAATAAACGAATTCAATTTTTGAATCACTTGTGCAGTGTGCTGGGTGTCAGCGGCGTTCGTTGCGTGCATGGGCGTGCGGAAGATGTGGCACAAAATTCTGCGCATCGAGATTCATATGATCTCGTAACGGCGAGAGCAGTTGCGCGGTTAGCAGTATTGAATGAATTTTGCTTGCCATTTGTGAAACCGGGCGGTATGTTCGCTGCTATGAAAGGTCAAGAGGTGCAAGCTGAGCTGGACGAATCAAAATTTAGTCTTAAAGAACTTAAGGGTGACTGGATCCAAACACAGCGATTTGAGCTTCCAGTGGAAGAGTCAACGCGTCATATTGTCATTGTGAAGAAAACGGCCCCGACGCCACGTAAATATCCACGTAAAGCCGGTGTACCGCTAAAATCACCTCTGATTTAATATGTTTCACGTGGAACATAATGTATGTTAAATGTTTTTTATGAAGCAAACTTCTTTTCTTCTGGAGCAGGATTTTTATATGTTTTGGAGAATTTATTATAGTAGTTCATTATTCATCGGTGAAAAGATCGGGTGGTTATCGTAATGAAGGAACAACTTTCCAAATTGTTCGGACTAACTGATAAAACTTCGACTGACGAAGTGAAAAATGTTCCTGTCAACGATATCGTTCCTAGCCCCTATCAGCCTAGAACGATTTTTGATGATGAACGGATAGAGGAGCTTTGTCAGACGATTAAGACACACGGTGTCATTCAACCGGTTGTTGTAAGGGTTAGAAACAATCGCTATGAGCTGATTGCAGGAGAACGGCGTTGGCGTGCCGTCAAAAAGTTGGGCTATGACACGATTCCTGCGATCATTCGTGATTTCAATGATTCTCAGGCTGCGTCCATTGCGCTGATCGAAAATCTGCAGCGCGAGGGACTTACAGCGATTGAAGAAGCGATTGCTTATCAGCAGCTTATCGATATGCACAATTTAACCCAAGAAAGTCTCGCTCAACGGCTAGGCAAAAGCCAATCTACGATTGCAAATAAAATCAGATTGCTACACCTGTCTGAGCCGGTTAAGGTTGCGTTAATGGAACGCAAAATTACAGAGCGTCATGCTAGAGCTTTGCTTGCGATTGATCAGGAAGATCAGCAAATCAAAGTTCTTGATGATGTAATCAGCAAAGAGCTGAATGTAAAGCAAACGGAAGCGCGAATTGCTTTTATCAAAGAGTCGGCTAAAGCAAAGGCCAAAGCGAAACGAGTTTCATTCTCTAAAGATGTTAGACTAGCGCTGAATACCATTAGGCAATCGGTGGATATGGTAACATCTTCAGGGCTTACGATTAATACGACGGAACAAGATCATGAAGATCATTATGAGATTGTAATTCGTATTCCAAAGCGTTAAAATAGAATAGTATAGTTATAGTTTCATATAGAATATTACACTGGCCTCGGATGAGGCTTTTGTTTTCTACGAACATGAAATTGTACTAAGGTAAAATCGGAAACGTCATTGGGAGATATTTTGCCTCCTCAATGACACTTTTTTTTCGACAATTTAGGGTATGAACTAGACTAAAGTACTAATGTATATTGATATTTCATTAAGTTAAGTATTTGAGGTGAAATCATTTTGTCTAAGACGATCGCCATCACCAACCAAAAGGGTGGAGTAGGCAAAACTACTACTTCTGTAAATCTAGGTGCTTCTCTAGCGTCTTTGGGAAAAAAGGTGCTTTTGGTAGACATAGACCCACAGGGGAATACAACAAGCGGGATTGGTATTAATAAAGCGGATGTAACGTACTGCATCTATGATGTGATTATTAACGATGTCCATCCGAAGGATGCTATGTGCGAAACAGCGATTCCCAACCTGAAAATCATTCCTGCAACTATTCAATTAGCCGGAGCTGAGATTGAGCTTGTTCCTACAATCTCTCGTGAAGTACGGCTGAAGAAGTCGCTCCAGTTGGTCAAGCATATGTTTGATTACATTCTAATCGACTGTCCTCCTTCGCTCGGAATCCTTACAGTCAATTCATTAACGGCAGCAGATTCGGTCATTATTCCAATTCAATGTGAGTATTATGCCCTGGAAGGCTTAAGCCAATTACTGAATACAGTTCGTCTTGTCCAAAAGCATCTGAATACTACGCTTCAAATCGAAGGGGTATTGCTCACGATGTTTGATGCGAGAACGAATTTAGGCATGCAAGTTATTGAAGAAGTGAAAAAATATTTCCAGCAAAAGGTTTACCAAACGATTATTCCAAGAAATGTGAGATTAAGCGAGGCGCCGAGCCATGGGCAATCGATCATTACCTATGATCCTAGATCGAAAGGCGCCGAGGTTTACATGGAATTGGCAAAGGAAGTGATCTCACTTTGAGTAAGGGATTAGGAAAAGGCTTAGGCAAAGGATTAGATGCACTGCTTCCTGCGCTAAGTATTAATGATGATGATAAAGTAGTTGAAATTCCATTACCACAGCTTAGACCGAATCCATACCAGCCGAGAAGGAATTTTAACGATGAATCGATTCAAGAGCTGGCAGCCTCAATCAAAGAACATGGCGTAATCCAGCCGATTATTGTTAGAAGTGTGCTTAAAGGCTTCGAAATTATTGCTGGTGAGCGTCGCTTTCGTGCATCGCAAGTATGCGGTAATGCGACCATTCCTGCCGTAATTAAAAAATTTACTGATCAACAGGTTATGGAAATCGCACTGATTGAAAACGTACAAAGAGAAGATCTCAATGCGTTGGAAATCGCAATTGCTTATCAAGCACTCATAGACCAATTTTCGCTGACGCAAGAAGTTTTATCTGTTAAAGTGGGTAAGAGTCGCTCGCACATTGCGAATTTTTTACGGTTGCTGCAGCTGCCTGAGGAAGTGAAAGAGTATGTTTCACGTGGAACATTATCCATGGGGCATGCGAAGGCGATTGTCGGTATTAAGGATAAAAAAGTTATAAAAGCACTCGCGGATACGGCTATTAAAGAGCAATGGAGTGTTCGTGAGCTGGAAGAAGAGGTTAAAAAGCTGGAAGAAAAGGCTGATAACAAAAAAGCCAAGCTTAAGCCGAAGCGGAAAGATCCATACATTAATGAACTCGAAGAAAACTTGCGCGAAGTATATAGAACAACGGTGAAAATTAGACATAGCAATAACAAAGGAAAGATTGAGTTGTTATACTATTCTAAGGATGATCTGGATCGTCTGCTTGAGCTGCTTCAAGGAAAAACATCCTAATCAAACCATTCAGCATACCCGGATATTGCTTGTAATGCACAGGCAAACTAGGTATGCTATATTTTTGTGGTTAATGAAATTGCAGAAAGGTGGGGATAACGAAATGGCCGTTATTTATTTAGATCATGCAGCTTCATCTTGGCCGAAACCGCCCAAAGTAATGGAGGCCATGGTTCAAAGTATAGAACAGTTCGGTGCAAATCCAGGTAGAGGTAGCCATGAGATGGCCGTAAAAGCCAGCAGGGTGCTTTTCGAAGGAAGAAAAAGCTTGGCTAAATTATTCAAAATAAAGAATCCGAACGACATTGCATTTACATTAAATACCACCATGTCCTTGAATATGGCGATCAAAGGATTTGTTAAGCCAGGGGAACATGTCATATGTACGGCAGTGGAACACAATTCTGTTCGAAGACCCCTCGAATACTTGAAGCGTACCCGAGATATAAAAGTAACATACATAGAAACTAACCCTAAGGGCGAGCTCACAATTGATGATGTAGCACGTGCTGTGACTTCGGAAACGAAGCTGATTGTATGTACACATAGCTCCAATATGCTGGGAAGCATTTTGCCAGTTGCAGAGATTGGACAGTTGTGCAGGGATAAAGGCATAAAGCTTCTGGTAGATGCCGCGCAAACCGCAGGGACTTTGCCGATCGATGTAGGGCTGATGGGAATACATATGCTTGCTTTTCCTGGCCATAAAGCTTTGCTGGGACCGCAAGGCACTGGTGGATTGTACATTCATCCGGATATTGACTTGGAGCCACTTATGCATGGAGGTACGGGCAGCCAATCGGAAGCGATCGAACAGCCGACAGTACGGCCAGATCGTTATGAGGCTGGTACTCCGAATACCGTAGGCATTGCCGGATTGACGGAGGGGGTAAAGTTTGTCCTGCAGGAAGGTGTAGAGCAGATTCACCTGAAGGAGTGGGCACTTACTCAACGCATGATGGAAGGGCTCATGGGAGTTACTGGTGTTACTGTATTGGGACCTGATTTAGGGCAAAATAAAACAGGAATCGTATCCTTTACCATCGCTGATGCTGATTCGTCGGAGGTCGCTTTTGTCCTGGATCAATCGTTTCAGATCGCTGTTCGAGCCGGGTATCATTGCACGCCGTTGGCTCATGAAATGGCGGGTACGATGGCAAGAGGGGCCGTAAGGGCAAGCGTAGGTTATTTCACCACGGAAGCCGAGGTAGAACAGCTGATCCATGCGGTGAGGGAGATTGCCGCGCATTACACCTAGATAGATGGATAGTAGGGGGAGCTTCAATGGGGGAACAGTTAGTAGAAATTCCAATGGAAGTATTGCTGCTTGCGACAGGGATTATATTATTGCTATTTCTAATTGTACTAATTTCGTTTTGGGTAAAGCTAAATAAGCTGCGCAAAAATTATACCTCGCTATTAAACGGCAGTGGAGAGGTAAATGTAGAAGAAGTATTGATAGGTATGCAAGACAAGGGGAATAGACAAACGGAAAGAATCGAAGCGTCGGAACGTTCGATTCAAGCGATGCAAGATCAATTGCGTTCAATGAAATCCCATATTGGTATCCATCGTTATAATGCGTTTGCCGAAAGCGGCAGTGATTTAAGTTTTTCAGTTGCCGTATTGGATGAAAAGCAGGATGGGGTCGTGCTTACAGGCATTCACAGCCGTGATCATACGTATGTATACGCGAAACCGATTGAGCAGGGGCAGTCTTCTTACACCCTGTCACCGGAAGAAAAAGAGGCGATCACTCGTTCTGTACCAAAGAAGTAGGTGTAAACCGACGACGATTGGTCAGTGCAGAGTAGAACGATCGGGAAATCACTTCGGCCATATTCATGACTAAGCTAAGCCGTGTATTTTGGAGGACAAAGTATTCCATAAATCCGCCGACGTTCACGATTCCTGTTACGTGCATGTCACCAACAGGAGGGAGTTCTTTGTTCACACCGGCACCTGGCTTGACTGGACCTTGGCCGATTTGAATGCAGCCTACACTGGTCAGTTGGCCGAGACAAGCGTCTACAGCGATAATATAGGGATTGTTAAAATGCTGTTGTATCATAGTGAGCGTTTCACTTAGATTCATGGCATGAACCGGATTTTCTAAAGTGCCATAGAGGTGAAGATCGTCGATTTTTTTCTTTTGCAGCTGAGTACCTACTAGGGGGCCGAGGGAATCACCTGTAGAGCGATCTGTGCCTACGCAAACCACCACAATGGGCTGATGGGAAGGAACGTGCTGAAGAGAGCTCAAAAGTCGATCGGAAATCGATTCAACACAATTGGCTTCAGCGTGCGAAATTTTTAAATTTTCAATCTCTTTTTTCATTGGCTCTCTAGTAAATGGCAGTTTCATTATCGCAGCCTCCTAGTAGGAATTTATAGAGTTCGGTTGGAAGGATAGGGAATAATTGTTACTAGTATACGAATGATAGGATCATTTTATACTTGAATTTATAAATTCTGAGATGAGGTGGACGTTGTGCTTTTAATGGCCTTTGATTCTACCCAGCAAGCACTAAGAGCGGAAATGCTGTTAGAGTATGCGGACATCGAGAACGATATGTGCCCGACCCCCAAGGAGATCACGGCCGGCTGTGCGCTCTCTTTGGAGTTCCCGGAGGATGCCTTAGTCACGGTGAAAGAAATCATTAGAGATGAGCGTGTAGAGATTCGTGGCATTTTTAGCAAAAAGGAAAATAGGTATGTTATGATAGAGTTGTAAGGGAGGCACATACATGGATGAAATGATGAAGAAGCTTCAAGCCGAAGGTAACGCGGAAAAAAACTGGATGGAGCTATGGCTGGAGTTTAAGACCAAGACCGTCAGCTATGTCACGAATCCGGAAATATGGACTGGATTATTGATCTCTCTTTTAAAAATTGCACTCATCTTTATTGCCGCACGCCTTCTTATTAAAATCGCCAACAGCGCATTGCAGCATATGTTGATTGAACGTGAGAGGAGCCCGCTCAAGTTTGACCCGCGACGAACCAAAACGATTGGCAAACTGATGGGGAATATCGTAACGTATGTAGTTAATTTCATTATGATATTAATGATTTTGAGCCAATTTGGAGTCAGTTTAGCGCCGGTGCTGGCGGGAGCAGGGGTCGTCGGATTAGCTGTAGGTTTTGGTGCTCAGAGTTTGGTGAAAGATGTTATTACCGGATTTTTTATAATATTTGAGGATCAATTCGCTGTCGGCGATGTAGTACAGATTGGGACGTTCAAGGGGAAGGTAGAGGAGATTGGCCTGCGGGTGACCCGAATCAAAAGCTGGACAGGTGAGGTACATATTATTCCGAACGGGGCGATTGCCCAGGTGACGAATTTCTCGATTCATAATTCTTTAGCGGTTCTGGACGTGTCCGTGGCTTATGGAGCGGATGTGAATGAAGCGATGAAGCTGCTAGAGAAGACGGTGAAGAAGCACTTCGAATCCAGCCCGAATCTGGTGAAGGAGCCGGAAGTATTAGGTGTTCAGATGCTGGGCACATCGGAAGTGACCCTGCGCGTGACGGCGGAATGCAAGCCCAATACGCAGGCAGCCGTAGCGAGGCTGCTGAATGCGGAGATTAAGAAAGCGTTTGAAACAGGCGGCATCGAGATCCCTTACCCGAAGGTGGTTACGATATCCTAGATCGGCAAAGGTGGGATAGCAATGGAAAAGAAAGAGTATCAGCTGGGCGATATCGTATTAATGAAGAAGCCCCATCCATGCGGGACCAATGAGATGGAGATTATTCGGCTGGGCATGGATATTCGGATTAAATGCGTCGGCTGCAAGCACAGTGTTCTGGTGCCTAGGGCGAAATTCGAGAGTAAGCTGAAAAAGGTGCTGCGCTCCGCAGCAAGTCCAGCTCCAATGGAGGGAGAAGGCGCTCAATAATAAAGTAGCATAAAAAGCTTGCAATCATGAGCAAGCCGTGCTATATTATTACTTGTCCCTTTTGGACGCGGAAAGGTACCCAAGAGGCCCAAGGGGGCTGACTCGAAATCAGCTAGGCGGCGCAAGCCGTGCGTGGGTTCGAATCCCACTCTTTCCGCCATACATAACAAACCAAACGATCCGATGAGGATCGTTTTTTTGTTGTATGGGAAAGTAGGTGAGAACCCCAGAGGTTCGTCGGAGCATAGGCTTCGATAGGAATGGCATCGCAGTCGACCGCAAAGCGGGCGCATCCCACTCTTTCCGCCATACATAACAAACTCAAACGATCCGATGAGGATCGTTTTTTTGTTGTATGGGAAAGTGGGTGAGAACCCGTGGGTGTTCCTCAGAGCTTACAGAAAAACAATTGACATCACGACCCGGTTGAAGTAAAATTTTAACTTGTAAATGAGAATGATTATTATTATCTAAATTTTAAAGATGAAGCCAGGAGGGCACACCAAAGATGAATACAGGTAGTTTTCGATTACATTTTAAACCAGCTGCACTAATAGCCATAATGATGATGTTGTCCGTACTTCTCGCCGCGTGTGGAAGCAAAGCAGAGGCTCCGCAAGCTGCGGCGCCGGCGAAGAACGGAACAGCTGCAAATGCAGATGCACCAAGGAAAATCAAACATGCGATGGGCGAAACGGAAGTACCGGCTCACCCTCAGCGTGTAGTGATTCTGACAATGGAAGGAACAGAAACGCTGCTGGCTCTCGGTGTAAAGCCTGTAGGCGCGGTAAACTCGGCCTATGGTGACCCTTGGTTCGATCATATTAAGCCTCAATTAACGGGCGTGCAGGCGCTTGGAGGAGAGTCCCAGGTGAATTTGGAGCTGATCGCAAGTCTTAAGCCAGACCTGATTCTGGGGAACAAAATGCGCCAAGAGAAAATTTACCCGCAGTTATCCGCCATCGCACCGACGGTCTTCGCAGAAACGCTGCGTGGCGAGTGGAAGTCGAATTTCTCGCTGTTTGCTGACGCACTAAATAAGAAGGCTGAGGGCGATAAAGTTATTGCCGATTACGACAAGCGGATCGAAGATTTCAAGAAGAAAGCCGGAGATCAGCTGAAGGATAAAGTAGCGGTTGTTCGCTTCATGGCCGACAAAACGAGATTTTATTACGGGGATATGTTTACCGGAGCGATCTTCAAGCAAATCGGTATGCCGCGTTCGGATCCGAAGAGTGACGAGAAAGCATTCGATGATATCACAAAAGAACGCTTGCCGGAGCTGGAGGCAGCTGACCGTGTGTTCTACTTCACATACGACACGGGGGATGGGAAAGGCACGAAGCAGGAGCAGGCGTGGATGAATGACCCGCTGTGGAAAAACCTGAAGGTAGCAAAAACCAACAAGGTGTTCAAAGTGAGTGACGCGACTTGGAATACGAGTGGTGGCGTACTGTCCGCGAATATTTTGCTTGATGATATGTACAAGATTTATGGTTTGACGAAATAGAAACAAACAAAAGAGGCTACTCGGAATGAATGCAACCGGGTAGCCTCTTTTATGTGACTAGTACACATGAGTATAAGTGTTGTTCGGGAGAGTTATACACATGTGGATAACGCTGAGCAACCCTTGATTTTGACCTATCCACAGAAGGGTTTAATGATGGTCTCGTGAGTGAGAGTGACGATAGACCGCAAACCGATCGATACAATAGCCGATGACCGCCCAAGAAGCAATCGTGAGGATATAGAGGATGAGCGGGTTGATGTTCGTATATTTGAAAATTGGATAAAACCAAGCCGGCACGCTGAGCGCATAAAAAAGCAAATAGATCGGGTCATATTCATGACCGAAATAATGAAGGATGCATAGCGCGACTCCGATTAATGTGAGCCAAGATGTATATTTATAACGCATAAGGGATCTCCTCTCCTTTTACGAGAAATGGTGTGGATTCCCCTTACTGCCTAACGGCAGAGAGGGGAGGGCGATGCTACCCGCGAAATACTTTTTTCCACTTGCGATTATGGTTGGTTAAGGCCGGGAATTCGTCACCCTTTTTCAGTGTGATGATCTGAGGGTTATTAATCCCTGTATGGAAGGCGTCTTCGCCAACTTCCATATACTCACCGTCGTTCGGCGCTCGGTCGCCTTGACGGAATTGACTCCATTCACCCATGGAAGGTCACCTCCTGTGATTGGTGTAGCGTTAGATTTTCCTTAAACGGAGGGGACCATGAGGGTTAATAATTACCATCGCCATTATTGAAGAAAGGCGAATTGTTTTTCTTGCTTTGGCGGGCTGTTTTTGCTATAGTATTATGGTGCGAGTTTAGGGAAGCTTTATTTTTACTCGCTCCTTGCTCCTGACGGTACAAGCCGACCGGGGGCCATAGTCCAAGAGGAGGTGGCAACATGCGCAAATACGAAGTGATGTACATTATCCGTCCTGAACTTGATCAGGAAGCTGTTCAAGCTGCAGTGGAGAAGTTCTCTAACATCATCAACAACGGTGGCGAAATTACGAAACAAGACCTGATGGGTAAGCGCCGTCTTGCGTATGAGATCAACAAGATTCGTGACGGTCATTATGTGTTGGTTCATTTCAACGCTAACAATGACGTTGTTAACGAGCTTGACCGCGTAATGAAGATTTCTGACGAAGTCATTCGTTATCTGATCGTAAGAGACGTAGTAGCTTAAGGCCTTGAGCCGTAATCGAAGTTATCCGGGAGGGAATACGGATGTTGAATCGTGTGATTCTGATCGGAAGGCTGACTAGGGATCCCGAATTGCGCTATACACCAGCGGGTGTGGCTGTAACCCAGTTTACACTTGCAGTTGATCGGCCATTTTCAGGTCAAGGCGGCCAAAGAGAAGCGGATTTTATTCCGGTTGTCACGTGGCGCCAACTAGCGGAGACCTGCGCGAATTATCTTCGCAAGGGACGTCTTGCCGCAGTGGAAGGCCGCATTCAAGTGCGTAACTATGACAACAATGAAGGCCGTCGCGTTTATGTTACGGAAGTCATTGCTGACAATGTGCGATTCTTGGAATCGGCGAACAGCGGTAACCGCGAAGAAGGTATGGATATGGGCGGTGGCAACAACAACTTTGGTGGTGGCGGCGGCAATAGCGGCGGTAACCGTGGAAGCTATGGCGGCGGAGGACGAAACAACCAGGATCCATTCCAGGATGACGGCAAGCCGATTGACATTTCCGATGATGATTTGCCGTTCTAATCGACCGGTAAATGAACTATTCGCGTAGAAAGGATGGAGAACAATGGCATTTGAAAAAAGAGAACGTTCCGAAGACCGTGGCGAGCGCGGCGAAAGAAAGTTCAGCGGACGTGGCAAAAAAGGCGGCAAGCGCCGTAAAGTTTGTTACTTCACTGTCAACAAAATCAAGCACATTGATTATAAAGACATTGAAACGCTCAAGAAGTTCATCAGCGAGCGCGGGAAGATCCTTCCTCGCCGTGTAACTGGTACTTCTGCGAAGTATCAGCGCGCATTGACGATCGCGATCAAACGCGCACGTCAAATCGCTTTGCTGCCGTACACAACGGAATAAGATATACAGAGAAGGGGCTGCCGAGTATTATCGGCGGTCCCTTTTTTTGTTATCCGAGGGAGCGGCTTATTTTTCTTCGAGGGGCGTAACATGGTATGATGGAGGGGTAGAAACTCGCCATTGGGGTGGCGACGGAAAGGTAGGGAGAACCGTTGAACATTGCTTTTTTTCTGGTGCCGAAGGATGATGTTATCTATTTATCTCCTCATTCCACGATGCGCCAAGCTTTGGAACGGATGGAGTATCACCGGTATTCGGCCGTCCCGCTGATTGATGAAGAAGGCAAGTATGTGGGCACGATTACTGAGGGGGATCTCCTGTGGAAGCTGAAGCATGCGCCGGATGTGGGATTTGATAATGCCCATAAGATTCAGCTCAAGGATGTTCCGCAGCATATGACCATAAAGCCGGTGCGAATCGATCAGCAGATGCAAGATTTGATCACGCTGGCCACGAATCAGAACTATGTTCCTGTCATTGACGATAACGGAGTCTTTATAGGGATTATTCGAAGAAGAGAAATTATTGATTATTGCTTTAAGCTGTGGCAGTCCGAACAAAAAGTATAAAAGTGTGGTATAATTAACTAATCATTTTATCGCTTGTAAAGGGCAGTAGGGTACAGCGGTAGTGGTGCTGTGGAAGATCATTGGCGTAAGAGGTGAAGTGCTTGGAAGGAACGCAAAAGTCGCGCATGCTCGGGTGGAGCATCGCCTACATTTTAATCTTGTTATCGATCATCCTGCCGCTAATCAACCTCATTACGGCCTTTCTATTACTGGTGCCGGTGCTGGTGATGTATGTAAAGCTAGGCACGCGTCAGTTTGCACTGCATTATGTGATTTGCTTGGCGGTAGTTTATTTTGCGACTTCCTTGATGTTTGCCGGATGGGTGGGAGCGCTGCTGGTGTCGGTTTCGCTCTTTTTTCTCCCCCCAGTCGTTCAGATGGGCAACTTGTACAGAAAGCGGGCCACGGCACGCTCGGTTATGACCGCGGGTACGGTTACGCTACTGGCCGAGCTGCTGCTGAGCCTCATCGTGAGCAATATGCTAGGGCTGGAGCCAGTCAACAAAATGAAGCAGATTATGGCGGAGAGCATTCAAACGCTGCCGTCGCAGCTGCAGAGCATGATAGCGATTGATCTGGATACACTGCTTCAGCTCACCGTCCAGATGTTACCTTGCTATATGATCGGGATTTCGCTCATTTATGCAATTGTTACCCATTGGCTGGCCCGCAAGATCCTGGTGCGCTCGGGGGAATCGATTCCTAGCTTTAAGCCGATCCGAGATTGGATGCTGCCGAAGTCGTTCGTATGGCTGTTTTTGATTTCGCTGGTCTTGTGGATGTTCATACACGACTCGAACTCCATCATTTTTACGATTCTGCTCAATTTATCGCCACTGCTCACAGCGGCTTTTGCGATTCAGGCGTTGTCCTTTCTTTTTTATGTGGCGCACGTGAACCGCTGGAACAAGACGCTGCCGATTATCGGCATTTTGCTGCTGGTGTTCTTTTGGCCGGCGTGTTCTATTTTCAGTTTGCTCGGTGTGTTTGATGTTGCGTTCCCGATCCGGGACCGGTTGACCCGCAAGTGACCATATAGGGATTAGGAGCGAATGAAATGCCGAAGTTCCTGTTAAAGCGTTGGCATGGGATGCATATCATATGGATTTATGCGCTGCTTACGATCCTGATCATGATCCTGTTTTGGTATCAATGGCAAATCAGTGTAGCGGCCCTGCTGTTGTGCGGAGTACTGGGGTACTTCACACTGCAGGCGGAGCAGGCATTCCGTAAAGATTTGAACCGCTACATTGCCACGCTGTCGCATCGGGTCAAACGGGCGAGCAGTGAGGTGATTCATGAGCTGCCGCTGGGCATTCTGCTGTATAACGAGGAGAAGGTCATCGAGTGGCATAACCCTTTTGTCGCCAAAATGGTTGGCAAGGACACCTTGATCGGCGAATCGGTCATGGAGCTGTTTCCTGCGCTCAAAACGCGGAAGGACAAAGAGCTAAAGCTTGAGATTACCGTTCAAAAGAAGAAGTTCGAGGTACAAGTGCGGCCGGATGAAAAGCTGCTGTATTTCACGGATATTACGACGGTAAAATCGCTGCAAGCGAGATACGAGGAAGAAAAGCTGGCGCTCGGGATTGTCATGATGGACAACCTGGATGAAGCCACTCAAGGGCTCGACGATCAGACACGCAGCATTCTGATGGCGAAGGTTACGGGGGAAATTACGGAGTGGGCACAGAAAAACCAGCTGTTCCTGCGTCGTACCTCCTCCGACCGTTACATGATTCTGATGGATCAAAAGGGACTTAAGGCGCTCGAACAGTCGCGGTTTGAGATCCTGGACGAGGTGCGCGATATTACGATCGAGCACAAGCTGCCGATGACGCTGAGTATCGGGATTGCCTCGGGCACTTCGTCGCTGATCGAGCTTGGACAATGGGCGCAGATCAGCTTGGACATGGCGCTGGGGCGCGGCGGTGATCAGGCAGCGGTGAAGGTCGGCGAACGGCTCTCGTTCTACGGCGGCCGGACGAACGCGATCGAGAAGCGTACGCGCGTCAGAGCACGGGTTATCTCCCACGCACTACGGGATCTGATCAAGGACTGCGACAAGGTCGTCATCATGGGCCACCGCGTGCCGGATATGGATTCGATCGGTGCCGCGATCGGTGTGCTAAAGATGGCACACGTGAGCAATAAAGAAGGGTACATCGTGCTGGAAGGCGTAAACCCTTCGATCCAGAAGCTGATGGAAACGATCTACGAGGACGAGAAGCTGAACCGCTGGTTTATTACGCCAGAGCAGGCGGTCCAAATCATGAATGGAAAGTCGCTTGCCGTCGTTGTAGATACGCATCGGGCCTCGATGACGCCGGAGCCGAAGCTGCTTCAGCTGACCACGCGTAAGGTGGTGGTGGATCACCACCGTCGAAGCGAGGACTTTATTCACGATGCGACGCTGGTGTACATGGAGCCTTACGCGTCATCCACGTGCGAGCTGGTTACGGAACTGCTGCAGTATTTCCACGAGCGGCTGACGATGGGGGTGCTCGAAGCTACCGCGTTGCTGGCGGGGATTGTCGTCGATACGAAGAGCTTCAGCCTTCGTACGGGCGCTAGAACGTTCGAGGCGGCATCGTTCCTACGGCGGAATGGGGCAGACTCGTCCATGATTCAGCGGCTCTTAAAAGAGGATCTGGACTCTTACATTCAGAAGGCGGAGATCATCAAGAATGCCGTGGTGATTTTCGACCATATCGCACTTGCCGTCAATGAGCCGGGACGTAAATATTCTCAGTTGCTCATCGCCCAAGTTGCTGATACATTGTTAACTATGACAGGTATTATGGCGTCGTTCGTCATTAGCGAGCGGCAGGACGGGCTGATCGGCATCAGTGCCCGTTCACTTGGTCAAATGAACGTCCAAGTCGTGATGGAACGGATGGGCGGCGGTGGGCATTTGACCAATGCGGCTACACAGCTCGAGGGCTCGGTAGGCGGTGCGACGCAGCGGCTCAAGCAAGTATTAAGCGAGATTCAAGCGGAGGAGGGACTTTTCGAATGAAAGTCATTTTATTGAAGGACGTTAAAGGCCAAGGGAAAAAAGGCGAGGTTAAAGAAGTTTCCGAGGGCTATGCCAATAATTTTTTGTTCAAGCAGCAGCTGGCTGCACCGGCCAGTGAAGGCGCAATGAAGACGCTGGATCTGCAGAAGAAGGCGGAAGAAAAGAAGAAGGCTCAGGAAAAAGCGGACGCACAAGAACTGGGTCGCAAGCTGGGCGAACTGAGCGTGCAGGTGAAGGCGAAGTCCGGAGCGGATGGCCGATTGTTCGGCGCCATCTCGAATAAGCAAGTCGCTGAAGCGCTGGAAAAAATGGGCTTCAAGCTGGACAAGCGCAAAATTGTCATGGACGATCCGATCCGCACCTTGGGTGTGACGGAAGTGGTTGTGAAGCTGCATCCCGAAGTGAGCGGGAAGCTGAAGGTGCATGTAGTCGAAGAAAAATAAAACAGCCGCTTATTCCCAATGGGAGGGGAGAGGCGTAGTGGATGGGCCGGCCGGGATTTTGTAAGCCGGTCCGTTCTACGTTAAAGGGACGATATGCGAGGTTATACTAGAGAGTCTCCTTGAAGGATGAAACATGGATTCGTCGGACAGACTCTAGGGGAGGAAATCGGATGAACGAAAATCTGTTTATGGATCGCATCCCTCCACAAAATCTAGAAGCGGAGCAGGCGGTGCTCGGTGCGATTTTGCTGGATGGCGACGCGTTAGTCACGGCCATGGAAAGGGTGTTGGTCGAAGACTTTTATCGTCCAGCGCATCGATTTATTTATGAAGCGATGATCGAGATCGCTGAAGCGAATGAACCGGTCGACCTGGTGACGCTGACCGCGCGGCTGCAGGACAAGAAGCAGCTCGAAGAGGTAGGCGGGATCAGCTACCTGTCGGAGCTGGCCAATGCTGTGCCAACGGCAGCTAACGTCGATTATTACGCGCAGATCGTGGAAGAGAAATCGATTCAACGCCGATTGATTCGAGCCGCGACGCAGATCGTCACGAACGGGTATGCCGGCGAGGATGAGGTCGGGACACTCCTAAGCGATGCCGAGGCGCGGATCATGGAGATTTCGCAGGCGCGCTCCGGCTCGGGCTTCATCGCCATCAAGGATGTGCTGATGGAGGTGTTCGATAAGGTCGAATCACTCTTTAATCAGAAGGGGAGTACGACCGGGGTGCGCTCCGGCTTCACCGATCTGGATAAAATGACGTCGGGCTTCCAGCGCTCCGACTTAATCATCGTAGCTGCCCGTCCTTCCGTAGGGAAGACCGCCTTCGCCCTGAACATCGCTCAGAACATAGGCGTGAGGGAGAAGGAAACGGTAGCCATCTTCAGTCTCGAGATGGGCGCGGCACAGCTGGTACAGCGTATGATCTGTGCGGAGGCCAATGTAGATGCAGGGCGCATGCGGACGGGCTTTCTTGAGCCGGACGACTGGGAGAAGCTGACGATGGCGATCGGATCGCTATCAGAGGCCAACATCTATATCGACGATTCGCCTTCGGTAACAGTAGCCGATATTCGCGCGAAGTGCCGCCGATTGAAGAAGGAAAAGGGTCTCGGAATGATTCTGATCGATTACCTTCAGCTGATTCACGGCCGCGGCAAAGGCGACAACCGTCAACAGGAAGTCTCGGAAATTTCCCGTACGCTGAAGCAAATCGCGCGTGAGCTGAACGTGCCGGTTATCGCCTTGTCACAGCTCAGCCGGGGTGTGGAGCAGCGTCAAGACAAACGTCCGATGATGTCTGACCTTCGGGAGTCCGGTTCGATCGAGCAGGATGCCGACATTGTAGCGTTCCTGTACCGGGATGACTACTA
This sequence comes from Paenibacillus cremeus, assembly GCF_007786445.1. GTDB lineage: Bacteria > Bacillota > Bacilli > Paenibacillales > NBRC-103111 > Paenibacillus_G > Paenibacillus_G cremeus. The sequence continues at coordinate 33,751 of NZ_VNJI01000006.1, forward strand.
TGATAAAGAGTCGGAGAAGAAGAACATCATCGAGATCATCATTGCCAAGCAGCGGAATGGTCCGGTCGGTACGGTTGAGCTAGCCTTTTTGAAAAACTACAATAAGTTCGTCGGCCTGGATCGGGTGCATCAAGAAATGGCGATGGCGCGTTAATCTGCCTGCCGATGCATGGACAGCTGTTGCACGGGGAACATTGTTAACAAGCTTAATGAAAGCAATATGCGGAGCGGCGGTTGTTTTTCCGAACGGAAGGACGCCGTACGCGGCATACATATGAATGATTTCCGAACGATGCACATTAGGCGCTGTGTATTGTTCGTTTTTTATTGACTTTACTACGGTGTACTGCTAAACTATTCATGGTGCATGGCGCTCTTTCGCTTTCTTCAAGGTAAAGGGCGAATCTCAGGTGGTTAACACCTCACGGGGGTAAGTGGAACATGTCAACGGTAGTGGTTGTCGGAACCCAATGGGGAGACGAAGGTAAAGGGAAAATTACGGATTTCTTGGCGGAGTCTGCAGATGTCGTTGCTCGTTATCAGGGCGGGAACAATGCAGGGCATACAATTATTATCAACGATAAAAAGTATAAGCTGACGATGATTCCATCGGGCATTTTCTATGGAGATAAAGTGTGCGTCATCGGGAACGGGATGGTTATTAATCCGGGCGCGCTGCTGGATGAAATTAATTATATTCATGAAAACGGATTTTCGACGAGCAATCTGCGGATCAGCGATCGTGCTCATGTCATTATGCCATATCATTTGCTGCTGGACGGCTTGGAAGAGGAACGCAAGGGTGACAACAAGATCGGAACGACTCGCAAAGGGATCGGTCCGTGCTATATGGATAAGGCGGCAAGAAGCGGGATTCGGATCGCGGATTTAATGGACGCAGAGGAGTTCAAGCGCAAGGTTCGTCAAGTTGTCGCGGAGAAGAACGTCGTTATCGAGCAAGTGTACGGCTCCAAGGGGCTGGATGCGGATTCGATCATCGAGGAATACCTCGGCTATGCGGAGAACATTCGTCCATATGTAACCGATACTTCGGTAGTATTGAATGACCTGATCGACGAGGGCAAAAAAGTACTGTTCGAGGGCGCTCAAGGCGTTATGCTCGACATCGACCAAGGCACATACCCATACGTTACATCGTCCAACCCTTCGGCTGGCGGCGTTTGTATCGGTTCCGGCGTAGGCCCGACGAAGATTAAGCAAATTATCGGTGTTGCCAAGTCTTATACGACTCGCGTGGGCGACGGTCCTTTCCCTACGGAGCAGAACAATGAAACCGGTGACTGGATTCGTGAGAAAGGCCATGAGTATGGTACGGTTACTGGCAGACCACGCCGTGTCGGCTGGTTCGACAGTGTCGTTGTACGCCATGCTCGTCGGGTAAGCGGGATTACAGGCTTGTCCTTGAACTCCCTCGACGTGTTGGCTGGACTGGAAACGGTCAAAATTTGTACCGCCTACAAATTCCGCGGGGAAATTATTAAGCATTATCCGGCTAGCTTGAATCAGCTGGCGGAATGCGAAGCGGTATACGAAGAGCTTCCAGGCTGGAACGAGGATCTGTCGGGAGTACGCAAGCTTGAGGATCTGCCGGAGAACGCAAGACGCTATGTTGAGCGCGTAGCTGAGCTGACGGGTATTCCAATCGCGATCTTCTCGGTCGGTCGTAACCGTGAGCAAACGAACTTGGTGAAGCCGATTTATTAATAGGATGTAGAACAGCCCCTGATTTCCGTAGCTTGATGCGGAAGCGGGGGCTTTTTTGTCGTTCTACCCCGGTTGGTTTGCCAGAATTAGGTCAATACTATGAAGAGAGATTCAGCAGGGCAGAGCTGCTGCTCAATATCGTGCATAGTGTGACAACCGACTATCAGCCACACGCTGGGAGTACGGTTTGTGGCAGCAAAGGGAGCTGGGACGAGACATGAAATGGTTGACATGGATGATGAGGCTGGTGCTGACTGCGGTCATCACATCCGTTTGCTGTGTGGTAATGACATTTGCGGCGGTAAACACTTATGTGGACTTATTGCTCGATCAATACCATATTCAGCGGCCAGCCGGCCAGAAGATCGATTGGAACCAGTTCGTCGGGCGGTTTACCTCGCAGTTCAGTTCCGTGACCTCCGGAATGTGGAGTGGAAAGGCGCCGCAGAAGGATGTGGCCGTATCCGCGACTACGACGACCCCGTCTTCCGAGACGGGAACCAAGGAGCAGAAGGATGGGAGCGAGCCGACCGCACCGGGAAGCAAAGGTACGGACGGAGAGAAGAGGCCGCCGGAGGATGCTGTAGCCGTCTGGAGCCGCCAGTCCACTTCGCAGGGCAGCAGCTCGCAAGCGGAAGACCGGAGAGTGATCATTTCCAGCGAGGACTTTGCCAAGAAGAAGGAGCAGCTGTCAGATGCGAATAAAGCGAAGGTGTTCTCTGTGCTGATGTCACGTGTACCGCAGGCGGAGATTCAAAAAATTTCGCTAATCTTAGAGGATGGCATTACCGTAGCGGAGCTCAAAGAGCTGGATCAAATCCTCAAGCAATATTTGAAGCCGGAGGAATATACGGAGCTGCAGGGGCTGATTCAAGCGCCTTAATAAAATATTTGTGGTCAAGCCGCTGAGAAGACACATTGGTGTCTATCGGCGGTTTTTGTGTTTCTTTCCATAGTCTGCCTTCACACGACCGACATGTTTCTACTTTCATAGTGTGTGGTAGTATACAATTTTGTTGAAAAAAGTAGACTTTTTGTGGTAAATTGGTTGAAGGTGCTTACCTTTATAGGGTGAGATTCCTATTTTTAGGTGTTTTTATGTGCACATCGTAAGAACCTGCGAGATGCCCGCTAAACAAGCGTGCACTTTTTTCACACCAGAAAAAGGGTGTCTCAAGGCTGGATTGGCTGCTAGATTCATAGAGATGCGCCAACCGGCGAGGGAAAACCAGCATCCTCAATTACAAGGGTAGGGTCAGGCTGATTTTCGAATGCGGCAAAAAACGACTTAAAAGGAGAACACAATGAATTTTAATACAATAACGGATCGAATGAAGAGCGTGCTAAGTAAGCTTCGTTCGAAGCCGTCTGAGGTCACGTCTGAAAATAAGGAACAACAACCGGCACTCCCGGCGGTCCCAAAAGAACGCGTTAAATTTACATATGAAGGTATGAAGTCGCAACTCCTGTTGAAAAAATGGGTCATCGCCAAATCGGTTACAACCCTGGGTGTCATTACCGCCGTTGTGTGGGCCGGCAATCACTACGTTCATGCGAATATGGTAGATTACTATCACGTGATTGTGAACGGCCAAGACGTTGGTTCGGTATCCGATGAAGGCAAAGTAGAGCAGTATAAGGAAGCGATGAAACAGAAGCTTGCCCAAAGCTCTGCTGATGTCCAAATGGCCGTCCAGGCACCGAAGATCGAATTCACACGTGAAAAGGCTTTCATGGTTAAAACTAACGATGAAGTGGTGCTCGACAAGCTGAACGGCTATTTTTCCGCTCACCCGGTTGGTGTGCAGCTGATGGTCGATGGCAAGCCGATGGGGATTTTAAAGGATAATAGTACCGCTCAAAAAGTGCTGGATCAGATCAAATCCGAGGCTGTAGCCTCCTTGCAAAAGAAGAAAGAATCCGGTAAGGTCGGCATTTTGTCGGCTTCGGCGGCTCCAGCCAACACGGTTGCGGAATCAGAGCTTCTGAAGGCGGATTTCGTCCAGAAGGTGGAGATGAAGGAAGTCCCTATCGAAGCATCGGAGCTGAATAAGCCGGAGGATGTCCAGAAGAAGCTCGAAACCGGCGACGTACAGCCGACTAAATATACAGTGGAGCAAGGCGATTGCGTGTCCTGTATCGCCAAAAAGCTCGATATTCCAAAGCAGGTCATTTATCAGAACAATCCTTCGATTAATAACGATATGATTAAAGTAGGTCAGCAGCTCGACTTGACTGTGCTTCAGCCGACACTGGCGGTACGTACGGTAGAGAAGGTCGTAGAGAATCAAGAGATTCAATACGATACTGAATATCAGCAAGACGCCAGCATGCGTGTAGGTGTAACGCAGGTCATCTCCCCGGGGAAAAACGGGATGAAGAAAGTGACTGTAGAGCTGACAAAGGTCAATGGGCTTTTGGAAGAAGAAAAGGTGCTGGATGAGAATATCACCCAGGATCCGGTAAAGGCTGTCGTGAAGCGAGGAACAAAGGTTGTGCTGGGAGAAGGATCAGGCAAGTTCGCTTGGCCTGTCGTCGGCGCAACGATTACGAGTACGTTCGGAACCCGTTGGGGGGCGTTCCACAAGGGTGTCGATTTGGCAGGTAACCGCAATATTATGGCCGCAGATAACGGCAAGGTCGTCTATACCGGGTACAAGAGCGATTACGGCAATCATATTATTATCGATCATATGAACGGATATAGAACGTTGTACGGGCACCTGAGCCAAATCAATACAAGCGTGGGCAAGATTGTAGAAAAAGGCGAGAGTATTGGCATTATGGGCAGCACCGGGGATTCAACGGGAGTTCACCTGCATTTTGAAGTGCAGAAGAATGGTGCGCCGGATAATCCGTTAAAATATTTGAATCGTTAAAAACGTAGTAAGTTTGATCCGATGGATATAAAAATTGCTACAGATAAGGGGCATGGAAGATGCAGGGATACTGCGCTTCTGTGTCTCTTTTTACTTCAGGATGTGGTAAAATAGTAGGAGGATTGGATGTTAAAACAAAGGATCGGTGGATGGAGCTATGGCCAAAATACTCGTCGTCGACGATGAACAACCGATTGCGGATATATTGAAATTCAACTTGGAAAAAGAGGGCCACGAGGTCATTTGCGCCTATGACGGCGGGAAAGCGGTTGACCTGGCCTATTCGGAGGAGCCGGACCTGATCCTGCTCGATCTGATGCTGCCCGTCAAGGACGGCATGGACGTGTGCCGCGAGGTGCGGATGAAGCTGGATACGCCAATTATTATGCTGACGGCGAAGGATAACGAGATTGACAAGGTGCTGGGCCTCGAGCTGGGTGCGGATGACTACGTGACCAAGCCGTTCGGCACCCGGGAGCTGCTGGCACGCGTGAAGGCGCATCTGCGCCGACATACGAAGCCGGCACCGTCGGCAAATACGCAGGCGTCTACTGAGGACGAGCCGCGGCAAGGGATCCGGATTCAGAGCCTGTTTATCGACAGCGATATGTATGTGGTGTACAAGGAAGACGAGCCGCTCGACTTGACGCATCGGGAATTTGAGCTGGTGCAGTATATGGCCAAGAACAGCGGCAAAGTGATGACGCGGGAGCATTTGCTGCAGGCGGTCTGGGGGTTTGAATATTTCGGCGATGTGCGCACGGTCGACGTGACGATTCGCAGGCTGCGGGAGAAGCTCGAGGACGACCCGAGCCGCCCGGAATACATCATTACCCGGAGAGGGCTCGGCTACATGATGAAGAGCGCCAAAACCGCCTCCGGAAGCTACTGAGGCGATGCCCATGGGGATGAAGTGGATTCGTTTTTTTCAATCCATTCAAGCGAAGCTGATCATTATCTACGTCCTATTGATCCTGATTGCGATGCAGCTGATCGGGGTGTATTTTATCCGGACGCTGGAGAGCTCGCTGAAGAATGATTTTATCGATAATCGGAATAAACAGGCGCAGCTGCTCGCGCAGTATGCGGAGACCTATCTGATTGAAAATCAGGACAACAAGAACGCCGAAAGCAAGAAATCGTACGAGGATTTGAATCAGTTCGTCAACAGCTTGTTCGTCATTAGCAAAGCGGAGATTCAAGTCATCGATGCGAACGGGGTCGTGCTGACCACCTCGCTGGATCGGAATCAGTCGGTGGTTGGAAGCAAGAATACGCAGACCGAGGTCACGCGTGCGCTCCAAGGGATCAAGGACAATCAGCGGATGTTCACGGATTTGGATGGCGTCCGTAAGGTCGTTATTGCCAAACCGATCGGCTCGGGGGTCAAGGTGTACGGCGCGGTGTACATCATTTCCTCGATGGAGGAAGTGTACGACACGATGAATCGGATCAGCCGGTTCTTGATTACCGGTACGCTGATCGCCCTGGTGATGACCGCGCTGCTGGGGGTTATCCTGTCGGCGACGATTACGAAACCGATCAAAGCGATCACGAAGCAGGCGACGGCGGTGGCGGAAGGCCGGTTCGACGAGCAGGTACGCGTGTTAGGTAATGATGAAATCGGGCAGCTGGCCAACACGTTTAACTTCATGATGGAGCGTCTGAGAGAGGCTCTATCGCTCAATGAAGAGGAGAAGGATAAACTGGGGTCCATCCTGTCCAACATGAATGACGGGCTAATTGCGGCGGATGACCGGGGACGCGTCATTCTCATAAATCGGCGGGCGAAGCAGATTTTGCAGGTCAATGAGGAGACGACGCTGGGCATGCCGCTGGGTGCACTGCTAGGCATTACACCTAGGGCAGCGAACGCATCGGCAAAAGGGAAAGCGGCTTCCGTTGGAAGCGAGGCGTTGGATCCAGAGCTGGAGAGCGACGCTGACAAAACGACGATGCTGCAGCTGTACCATGAGGCCGAGGAGGAGCCGCTGTTTGTGCGGGTGACGTTCACCGGCATTCACAGCAGTAAAGGCAAAGGCGCTGGCTCCGGCTCCGGCTCCGGCGGGACGATCGCCGTGCTGCAGGACGTCACCGGCCAGGAGAAGCTGGAGCAGTCGCGGCGCGAGTTCGTCGCCAACGTCTCGCACGAGCTGCGCACGCCGCTGACGACGATCAAGAGCTACCTCGAGGCGCTGGAGGATGGCGCGCTGGAGGAGCCGCAGCTGGCGGGCAAGTTCGTGAGCGTAGCACGGAACGAAACGGATCGGATGATCCGGCTCGTTACCGACCTGCTGCAGCTGTCGCGACTGGACTCCAAGCAGGCGATTATCAGCAAGGAGTCGACCGATGTAGCAGAGATGCTGGATGAGGTGGCGGACCGCTTCTCATTCCAGCTGGAGCAGCGAGCGATTACCATCGACATCGAGGTTGTGCCGGGCATGAAGGAGATTATGCTGGATCGCGACCGGATTGATCAGGTGCTGGACAATCTCGTGTCCAACGCGATTAAATATACGCCGGAGGGCGGGTCGATACGGATCCATGCTGGATTGGTCGCTAGAGCGCATAGCGGGGATCAAACCGGATACTCGGAATCTCCATTGCTTGAAATTTCCGTACAGGATAATGGAATCGGCATTCCAAAGAAGGACTTGAGCCGTATTTTTGAACGTTTTTACCGGGTGGATAAAGCCCGTTCGCGTAATATGGGTGGTACAGGTCTAGGACTTTCGATTGCCCGGGAAATAGTAAAGGCGCACGGCGGCACGGTTCACTTGGACTCTGAGCTGGGAGCGGGGACACGGGTGACGTTTACACTTCCGTATAATCAAGAGGAGGCGGCCGGATGATTGAGAAGCTGAAAACAGCTGTATTGTCGCTGCTCGTGCTGCTCAGTCTGCTGCAAAGCTATTTGCTGGCTTACAGCTATCCGAAGTTTGATCCGGTGTCCCCTGAGGAGTACGTGAAGACCGAGCGGCTGGGTACGCAGGCGGCTTTGGAGGATATGCTGTTCCCGGATCAAGTGGTGCTGCATCTGGGCAAGGAGCAGCATACGGTCGTCTACCCGAACACGGCTAAATATAATGAGATATGGGATACGGTCAAGCAGCGGTATTACCTCGAGGGCTTTCGCAAAACGACGACTACCGCATTGGGGCTGAATTGGGATGAAATCCGCAATAAGCAGCAGGGTGTAGAAGTGCGGTTCCGCGACGGGTTGCCGCTCAATGTGCTGCAGCGGGTCATGCAAATCAAGTCCGACCTGCCCAGCGAGAATGACCTAATTACACGCATTTGGATTTTTGCCAAGGATACGAACGAGGTGCGCACGATTCTGTTTACGGATACGGCGAGCACGGTGTATGAGGCTCAGAAGGCCGATTTTACCGTCAAGGATATCGAGAAGTTTGTGGCGGTCAGTCCGGATTTTATTCCGTATAAAGTGACGCCGGGCGACTACTATTTGCCGCTAAAGCCGCTTGCGATGACGGGCTTCAAAATGGGCTATACGCAGTTTACCGTGGACCAGATGAAACGAACCTTTTTCGTGGATCCGGCGATTACCCGGAATTTGACGGAGCGGGACGGCTCGGAGATTTATACCGACGGGAAGCGGGGACTGCAGCTGAAGAACGAGCCGCACTGGATGACGTACTCTGACCCGGTGGCGCCGGCGGCGGATAGTCGCATCGACCTGCTGGGGAACCTGGTGTCAGCCGTCCAATTCATCAACCAGCATGGGGGATGGAACGGGACCTATGGGGTTCAAAAGGTGCCGCAGCGGCTGCTGTTGGGCAATCAGGCGTTTGTTTTTCGGCAGTATTATCAGTCGTTCCCGATCATTAATCCGCGGAGCGATACGATCGGATATATACGCATCTCGCTGCAAAAGGGGCTTGTATCGAACTTTGAGCGTTCTATTATGACCCCGGAGGTGCGGAATGTGACCCGCAATGAAGTACAGCTTGCCGGCGGCGAGCAGCTGGATGAGAAGCTGAAGCAGTTCAGCTTGCAGAAAACGCAGTTTTACGGTGTGTTTCCGGCGTACCGGCCGATTGTCATGGAAAAAACGATGGAGCTGGTGCCGGCTTGGGCGGTCGAATTGCGGGATGGTACGTACGAATTTTTAGAGTGAGGGGGACGCAGCGATGGATTGGGGCCGGGCGAAGACGATATTGATTCTGTCTTTCTTGCTGCTGAACGCCGTGCTCGGCATCCAGCTGTGGTCCAGCCGTTCGGATCTGCTCGATCTGGAGGCGAACCCGAGCGGTGCGGCGGAGGAGATTCAGCGGCTGCTCAAAAGCAAAAACATTCAAGTGCCGGCAGAAATCCCGAAGGATGTGCCAAAGCTGAAGGAGATCGTGGCGAAGTTCGATGAGAACCTGACGCCGGGCAAGCCAATTCCGCTGCAAAAGCCGTTCAAATTTGATCCGCTGATTACTAAGGGCTCTTTTAAAGACGTGCTGAGCAAGACGGGGATTCCGAAAATCGATATGTACCAATGGGATCCGATGACGAGCGTGAATGGGACGTATATTTTTCATCAAATGTACGGGAGGCTGCCGATGTTCGAGGTGCAGGTGGAGCTGCAGGAGAAAGCTGGGCTGGTCAGCACTTACCGACAGGGGTATGTGGAGGTGCAGCCGGAGGGGGACCAGAAGGAGCAGAAGGTCATTTCGGCGTATATTGCACTGCGCAGCTTGATTGAGAACTTCCTTCCGCAGGGCGCGGTCATTACGGGCGTTCAGCTTGGGTATCACGGACAGGTGTATAACTCGCAAACGCTGAACATGTGGCCTTCGTGGAGGGTGTCGCTGAGCAACGGCGATTCGTACTTCGTGCATGCGTTCAACGGTGCGGTGGAAGAGCCGCAGAAAAACAAAAAGTAAGGGGTTGGGAGTTAGGGAGATGGGCATAAAGTTTAGCGTACTGTCCAGCGGTTCCACGGGGAACGCCATGGTGGTGGCCACGGACGAGGGCAAGGTGCTCATCGATGCGGGCCTCAGCGCCAAGAAGGTGGAGCAGCTGCTGAAGGAGCGGGGCATGTCGGCGGCGGACCTGGATGCGATTCTGGTGACGCACGAGCATGCGGATCATATCAAAGGGCTGGGTGCGGTGGCGCGCAAGTTCGACCTTCCTGTCTATGCGAACGAGAAGACATGGGAGGCGCTGGATAAGCAGATCGGCGAGATTGTTGAGGCGAACCGCTGTGTAATGCAGACCGGGGAAATCCTCGAGTTCGGGTCACTGCAGGTGGAGTCGTACGGCATCTCGCACGATGCGGCGGAGCCGGTGGGGTACTGCTTTTATGAGGGGGAGCAAAAGCTGAGTCTGGCGACCGATCTGGGCTATATGAGCTCCAAGGTGAAGGAGAAGATTCAGGACAGCGACGTGCTCGTGCTAGAATCGAACCATGACATTGAGATGCTGCGTATGGGCAAGTACCCTTGGAACATTAAGCGGCGCATTCTGAGCGATTTGGGGCACTTGTCCAATGAGGCGGCAGGCGAAGGTCTCGTCGATGTAATGACCGAACGGACGAAGCGGGTGTATCTCGCGCATTTAAGCCGGGACCATAACCTGATGGAGTTGGCCAGGCTGACGGTGTCTAACGTAGTCGATGATAAGCTGGCGCCGGACGATCATCGGGCGAAGCTGATGGATACATACCATGACCGGTCAACGGCGTGGGATCGTCTGGATGAATCTTAGTCTTAAGTCCGATCGAAGCTGGGAAAAAATCCAGCTGTCGCAGCAGCATCCTCGCTCTCCAGGGCGTGCGCTTTGCTGGCCAGCTCGTGCGCGGTGATGATGCCTTTTTCAATCAGGAGCTCGATGACGGCGCTAAGCAGCAGGGCGTGCTGGTAGTGACCTTCCTTGAGGTCGGCGAGCTTGCCGATCCATTCGATTTCCTCCAGCGGGGAATGCACGCGATTCATATTGACGTTCGTATTCATGGGCGGGGCCATCCTTTCGGGTGTATGGGATTGGGTGGTTTACGGGCTATGTTTCTATTCTAGTCTAGCAAGCTGCAAAACATTCCTAAGTGGATGAAGATTTTAGTTTTTCAGATTGCTAGTTTATCGGGTACAATAGGCAGGATAGGCTTGTACTACGGGGGCTGGATTGCTCCAGCCTGGGAGCGAAGGGGGTGGCGGACGTGAGTTTGTTTGACGACGATTTTTATTCCACGCGGGTTTCGCGCCGGGAATCCTGGCGGATGCCTCGCCGTTTTCCCGATCGGCTCCCGCCCTGGCTGCTTCCCGCCATCGGGGGCGCTGCGCTGACGGCTGCGCTGTTCCTCGTGTTTAGCGGAGGAGAAGGACGGAAAGCATCGGTCGAGCCGCAAGCGCTGGCTACCATGGCGCCTTCCACGGGGAGCAGCGTCGCTTCCGGTATGGTCGGCTCCGAGCGGCTCATGAGCGATTCGGTGGTGAGCGCGGCGGAGAAAATTTCTCCTGCGGTGGTCAGCATTCTCGGCTCGAAGAAGGAAGGCGAAAAGGAGCCCGCCCGCGGGGGTGGCACGATGGGGCTTGGCTCGGGCGTTATTTTTGCTCGGGCGGGCGATAAGGTGCGGATTGTGACCAATAATCATGTGGTCGAAGGGTTCACCCAGCTGGACGTGATCACGATCACGGGCGAGCGCCGCAAGGCCACGCTGATCGGGCGGGATCAGATTACCGATCTGGCGGTCCTGGAGACGGATGGGGCCGGGCTGAAGCAGATCGCGGAGTTCGGCGACTCCGACGCTCTCAAGGCGGGCGAGACGGCGATCGCGGTCGGCAACCCGCTCGGGCTGGGCTATGCGCCCACGGTGACCAAGGGGATTATTAGCTGGCCGAAGCGCACGATTCCGGTGTCGCTCGGACGTGAGGGCGAGCTGGACTGGGAGATGGACGTCATCCAGACGGACGCGGCGATCAATCAGGGCAACAGCGGCGGCGCACTCGTGAATCTGGACGGCAAGGTGGTCGGGATCAACACGCTGAAGGTGGCCGATACGGGGATCGAAGGCTTAGGCTTTGCGATTCCGATCAATCAGGTCAAGGTCGTTATTGATGCACTGCTGACCGATCATAAGGTGAAGCGCCCGTACATTGGCGTGGTCACGCAGGATTTGCAGTCGTTCACCGCCGGTACGGAAAGCTTGAAGCTGCCCGCCGAGGTGAAAAAAGGGATCGTCGTGCTCGATGTGCTCGGTCCGGCGAAGGATGCGGGCCTTAAAACCAGCGATGTGATCGTGGAGCTCGATGGCAAGCCGGTGGACAGCACGCTGGCGCTGCGCAAGTACATTTACGGCAGCAAGAAGGTTGGGGAGAAGCTGGCGGTCACTTTTTACCGCGGGTCGAAGAAAACGACGGTTCAGGTGTCGCTTAGCGAGCTGAAGGATAAGTAAGCTACAGGCCTACAGTTCAGGAGCTGGGATTTAGGACTGGAACAGTTGGGTAGACTAGGGATATAGGTGAAATGAAACGATTAAAAGGGGTCTTATCCATATATGCACGTTGTTTGTAAGGAACACTTAGAATTGGCTATTGACCAATTTGTCGATGAGTTTGAGGACGCGCCGGATATCGTGGATTTGGCAGATGTGCATTTTAGCGCCTGGGAGCCGCCCGCGCATTGTGAGCGGTGCTCGGAGCCGGGACGGTTTTTGGTGGTTTAATACGATGGCAGGGAGGCAGGCCTGTGCTCGGTTGGAGCGTAGGGTGCCTCTTTTTGCATGCGGAAGGGGAGTTGGATGTCGATGCATATTACCATCATCGCGGTAGGAAAGCTGAAGGAGGCGTACCTGGTTCAGGGGATCGCCGAGTATGTGAAGCGCCTTGGCCCGTATGCCAAGGTGCAGGTGGTGGAGGTGCCGGACGAGAAGGCACCGGAGACGATGAGCGCCGCTGAGGAGGCGCAGGTGCGGTTTCGCGAGGGGGAACGCATCCTCGCGCAGGTTCGGGAGGGCGCGTACGTCGTCGCCCTCGCGATTGACGGCAAGCCGCTCTCGAGCGAGGAACTCGCGGAGCGGCTTGCCGGGCTGGCCACGTATGGGCGCAGCCACGTGGCGTTTGTGATCGGGGGCTCGCTAGGGCTGGCCCCCGAGGTGTTGGCCCGCGCGGAGCTGAAGCTCAGCTTCGGGCGCATGACCTTGCCGCATCAGCTGATGCGGCTGGTGCTGGTGGAGCAGGTGTACCGTGCGTTCAAGATCAACCGGGGAGAACCTTACCATAAATAATAGCAAGCGGTTTAATGTACAAATTGCTACTAAACCAAATCGGAGTGGTCTTTGTGGCAAACACAGATAAATTCGAAATAATAGCGAACATCTATGACACGCCTGAACGAATCCATATTGCAAAGGCGGAGTCGTCTGGGGGGAGGGAAATCCAGAAGCCTCGATCATGATGATTCTGGATAATCCCGGAGCTCGGGAGGATCGGCAAGGCAATTCGTTTCTGTGCGGTACCCGAGAAACACTCCAGCTTGGCATGAGGGAGGCGGGGATAGATGCAGCCGATGTTTATGTCACTTTTTTGCTGAAATGTCGGCCGATTCGTGCCTACAATAAGCCTGAAGCTAGAGCGGCATGTCTTCCACATCTAGAGCTGCAGCTTTTTCAGAAGAAGCCGCTTGTATTGTTCGGATTTGGCGATGTCGTAGCAGAAGCCGTATTCCCAGATCAGGAGAGCGCCAGTGTCAAGGAACTACGAGGCAGTTGGTTTGAATTTCAGGGTACGCCAATCAGCTTCACCTATCATCCGCTTGCCGTAAGAAGGCGGCCCAATTTATTAAGGTTTTTCGTAGAAGATTTGCAAGCCTTGAAGGAGAAGTGGATGGAGATTCAACACCGTAGGCTTTAAAAATTTTAAATTGCAAACAAAACGGCTGAATCAAGGATCATCCTTGCCAGCCGTTTTCATGTTATTCAATCGCACTCTTCAATGCTTTATACATGTTGGTTACATGCTCATCGACTTCATCTCGTGACATGCGTAAGCGGCCCACGGACGTACCGTATCCAATTTCCGGTTTGCCCTCTTCCAGCCCTTGAAAAATGCCATCTGCGAAGTCATCCAGTGGTTCCCCATGCGTATGCAATCCTGCTCCGCCTAAGTCGGTATTTACGGCCGGAGGAGCGACTTCAATGACTTCCACGGACGTGGCAGATAGCTGGTGTCTTAGACTCACGGTAAACGAATGAAGCGCCGCTTTCGTCGCGGAATAGATCGGAGCAATAGCAAGCGGTGTAAAAGCTAACCCCGAGGTCACGTTAATGATGGCCGCGTCTTCTTTAGTTGTAAAATACGGTGCGAACAGCATCGAAAGATGGAAGGGCGCTTCAATGTTGGTTGTAATCTCTTGATTAAAGTACCCCCAGTTGGTCTTGGCATCCGCTTTTAACGTGTGGAAGCGTTGTTGGATCCCGGCATTATTAACTAACACATTTACCTCAGGATAGTTCTCGGTTACCCAATCAAACAGGGCTATACGCTCGGCTTCCACATTCAAATCACTTACCCGGGTGATCAGGCTAGGGAGTTTTTCTTTTGCCTGTTGGAGTACATGTTCTCGTCGTCCCGTAACGATAACTTGATTCCCGGCTTTGATAAAACGTTCTGCAAAAGCCAATCCGATGCCAGTGCTTCCGCCTGTAATGAGTATTGTATTCCCTGAAAGTTTCATTCCAGTCCCTCTTCTCCATTATAGTTTCGGTTTTGATAACGTGTAATTTTAAAGTCAATCCTTTTTAAGGATTCCGTCATCAACGCAATTTCAGCTAGCACCGCTTGCTTGTGATTGTTCATCATTTCCAGTCGGAGTTCAATGGTTTGATCCCCTTCAATAATCCAATCCATGTACTGCTTAATACCGCTTATGGGCATGTGCGTGTTTTTTAAACAAATCACGGTTTCGAGTAACGCCATTTGGTTTTCTGAAAATAACCGCCTACCGTTCTCATCACGCTCGATTAGGGGGAGTAGTCCTTTTTTTTCATAATAACGGATCGTAGATTCCGGAATATTGAATTTAGCTGAAGCTTCGCTGATGGAACAATACTTCATTTGGAGACCTCCAGTATCTTTCCCTGCCGACAAGAATTATGATACGACTTAAACCATGGTTTAAGTCAACGACTATTTTAGTCTACGCTAATGTTAAGTTACAATAGCCCTAATTAATCATTACGAATTGGAAACCAATCCATGGTTCAGTCCATTATACACATCGCTTAAGCGGTCAAGGAGTATGATGAGGCGATTGATTTTTACAGAAGAAACTCAATTTCACATTGGTTGAGAACACCTATCAGCCGGAGCAGGATAAACGCTGGGTGGTTCTTTCTCCGCCGGGCTCGATTGGGACGACCATCTTGCTGGCTAGAGTGTTTCAGGCCTTACTCGATGCCGGAGTGGTGTCCTATCGGACAAGCATAACTAATAACCAAACCATGTATTTTGGAGCAAGCGGACATGGCGGAAGCAGGGTGCGGTTTTACGACGTGGACATGCAAAAGCGTATGATCTATTACACCAGCGGGAAGCTTGAAGAATCGTATGCAGAGGCCATTCCAGTGTTTGAATAAAATGATACAATAAAGCCGCAACCCAAAGAGGGAAGCGGCTTTTTTCATGTTTTTTTAGACAAAATTGTCCGGATCGGGACCGACGCGCAGATGTTGATTCAGTGCATCAATTCGCTCCATATCGGCCGCGCTTAGCTCGAAATCGAACAAAGCGGCGTTCTCGATGATTCGATGCGGGGTCGTCGATTTCGGGATCGTGACGACGCCATGCTGGAGGTCCCAGCGGAGAATGATTTGCGCTACGGATTTGCCGTATTTCGCCGCCAGCTCGAGCAGATCAGGGTTGTCCAGCAGTTCGCCTTGCATCAGCGGGGACCAAGCCTCCAGCTGGATGTCATGGGCTTGGGTGAAGGAAAGCAGCTCCTTCTGCGTTAAGCGCGGGTGGAATTCCACCTGATTCACCATCGGCTTGATCTCCGCGTCGTTGATCACGTCTTCTAGATGGTGGATTTGGAAGTTGCTGACGCCGATCGCCTTGACCCGACCATCCTTGTACAGCGTTTCGAGCGCGCGCCAAGCCTCTTTATACTTCCCCTTCACCGGCCAATGGATTAGGTACAGATCGAGATAGTCGAGGCCCAGCTTGCTCAGGCTCGTTTCATAGGCTGCCAAGGTGGATTCGTACCCCAAATCGGAGTTCCACACCTTGGAGGTGACGAACAACTGATCTCTGGAAATGCCATTCTCCTGCATCGCTTCACGAATGCCTTGGCCGACGCCGGTTTCGTTCCCATAAATGGCGGCCGTATCGATGCTTCGGTACCCGTGGGCAATCGCGGATTTAACGGCTTGAATCAGTAAAGCCCCTTCTTCTCTTTGAAAACGCCAAGGCCAACCCCCGGCATATTCACTCCATTGTGCAACCGTACGGTATCTTGTAAATGTTTAATCATGTGAGTATACCTCCTAAATGTGTAGAGTCATTTTTTATCCCAGCAGGGGATTCGATTGGACAGACTTAGTTGCCGCCGAGCGGCCTTCCAAAGCTTTCTCCCTTGCCGTCAGCGCCGCGGCTCCGAGTACCATCAACGCACCGACCCAGGTGGTATGAATCAGCCCCATGGAGTCGGTGATGACGCCGCCCAAGTAAGAGCCGATCGCAATGCCGGCGTTAAACGCGGCGATATTGACGGCAGAGACGACATCTTTGGCCTGGGGGGCCAGTCGCTCCGCAAGCATCACAACGTACACCTGAAGACCAGGGACGTTCATAAAGGCGAATAAACCCATGAAAAAGATGGTGATCAGCCCAGCAGCCTTATATGGTGCTGTGAACAACAGCGCGAACAAAACGACCGCTTGAATCACAAACATATAGAACAGCGCTGTGACTGGCTTGCGATTCGCCGCTTTGCCCCCGATTACATTGCCGATGGCGATGGCAATGCCGTAAACGAGCAGAATGAGCGCCACCGTGTTTTCAGCGAACCCTGTGATTTGGTGCAGCAGCGGTGACAAATAGGAAAACACGACGAAGGTTCCTCCATAGCCAAGAGCCGTAATGGCAAAGGCGGGCAGCATGCGGACGTTCGTCACGACCTTCGCCTGATCCGTCAGGCGCATGGGCGTGCCTTGGCGTAAATTAGCGCCGGAAATGAGCGTCAGATTGACCAGGAAGGCGATAATGCCAACCACGACGATCGCGATAAAAGCGGCCCGCCAGCCCAGCTGCCCACCAATAAAGGTACCGAGTGGAACGCCGGTCACGGTCGCCACGGTCAGCCCCGAGAACATGATGGAGATGGCACTGGCTCGGCGATGCTCGGGAACGAGGTCGGCGGCAATGGTGGAGCCAATCGACATAAACACCCCGTGGGCCAGGGCGGAGATGACGCGCGCGATGAGCAGCATGGCAATTCCGTTCGCCACCCCTGCGAGAAGATTTCCCGCGATGAACACGACCATGATCCAGAGCAGCAGCGTTTTACGGGACATCCGGGAGGTGAGCGACGTTAAGATCGGAGCCCCGAAGGTCACGCCTAAGGCGTATAATGTTACGGTTAAACCGGAGGTGGTAACCGATATATGAAGGTCTTCAGCAATGAGCGGCAGCAGGCCGACGCTGATAAACTCCGTTGTTCCGATGGCGAAGGCACTAACAGCCAAGGCCAGTAGTGCCAAAATGCTTTTTCGAGTATTGAGTGCCATGGTATTCCTCTCCTGAATGCTTTATTATGATCTCCGGCCGGTGAATGCTATTATGAAGGATAAGGTGGAGTTTTAATAGTACGTACTTTTTTGTGATATAGGTACTAAAAAGTTCCCATACATGAAGCAAAGGGGGAAACGTGATGACAAACGAAGGGGCAGTAAAAAAGAAGTACAACATTAGCGTAGAGGCGACGCTAGAAGTGATCGGCGGGAAGTGGAAATGTGTGATTTTGTGCCATTTGATACGCGGGAAGAAGCGAACGAGTGACTTGAAGCGTCTAATGCCCGGCATTACGCAAAAAATGCTGACCCAGCAGCTAAGAGAGCTGGAGGAGGACGGCATCGTCCATCGGATCGTCTATAATCAGGTGCCGCCGAAGGTCGAGTATGAGCTTAGCGAGTACGGCCACAGCTTGGAGCCCATTTTGCATGCGCTGTGCGACTGGGGTGAGAAGCATATTATCAAGGAATATGGAGATAAATTTGCGATGCTCGAGGACAGTATTTTGAATCATTAGGAGAGGGAGAGGGCGGTATATCCGGGGATCCCTTCACAATCAAGATCCCCTTGAAAAGGTGAAACAGATGCTGATTCGGTACGGCGTACCGGCATCAATGGGCTTTACGAACCCAGAGGAAATAAACCACGGTCAAGAGTAGACCAAGCAATACCGCAACATAAAAGCCCATGCGTTGGTCCTGTTGAGCCAATGCAAAAAGGCCGAGACCAACCAGCGCAAGCATCGTCACATACGTGGAGACCGGCTGACCGAACGTAAGCTTAGAGATGAATTGATCATCCTCCGTTGTTTTTTGCCGCCATTTCACAAACGTCCATAGTATGAAGATGTAATTAAGAATCGTTAAGTAGCTGGAGGCGCTGATTAGAAAATTGTATACGTTGGCCGGTAGAACGGTGGAGCATACCAGAAAAATGGCGATTAAAACGGTACTTACCAAAAGGCTAACCCATGGAGTACCGGTTTGAGACAGAGTAGCCACTTGTTTTGGAGCTTGCCTGTTTTGACCGAGGGCCACGATGATCTGGTTTGCTGAGTACAGCGCGCCTGCCATGACACTAAAAGCGGCGATCAGAATGATGCCGTTAAGCACAACCGAAAGCCAATGGAGTCCGTTAGCTTGAAAGACCATCACAAAAGGGCTCTCGGACGTACTGATGCTCTTCCAAGGGACTAGCCATAAAAGCAGCGTAATCGAGACCAGATACAGACAGCTCAGCAAAGACAGGGTCCAGATGGCAGCCGTCTCGATATCACGGGGACGTCCGGTTTCGGGCGCAGCGGCGGCGAATACGCCAATACCAGCATAGGAGAACAGCACAATCAGCATGCTTTGCAGCACTCCTCCCCATCCATGGGGCAAGAAGCTTCCTTTTCCACCCGAGTGGTAAAAAGAGAGCCCGGAGCCGTGGCTCTGCCCGAAATCGGCGAACAGCATCAGCACGGCGTATACAATAAATCCGACGATAGCGCCGATTTTGACCACACTCATCACGGACTCAATTCGCTTAAAGCTATTCACTCCGAACGCGTTGATCGCTATGATCAGCAGGGCGTAGCACCCGGAGAGCAGAAGGGTAGGTACCCGCGGCAACCACAATTGGGTGAAAATCGCCATGGCCACCGCTTCGCTAGAAATCGTTAGTATGCTTGCTAAGTAGTACGTCCAGCCTTGGAGATATCCCGCAAAAGACCCTAAGTACATTTGCGGAAACACTTGGAACCCACCCCTTACTGGATGAGCTACTGCAATCGATGTCAGAGCCCCAGTGACCTGAGCCGTGATCAGTCCCCCAAGCATGAAGGCGATGAGTACGCCTGGTCCGGCCGTTCGAATGGGGAGGCCGCAGCCTAAGAAGAACCCGGCCCCAATAATTCCGCCAATCCCAATCAGGATAAGCCCACCCACAGATAGTGAATGTGAATGACTACTTTCTTTACCCTCCGTCTCCGTCAAATCAAAGCGTATTCGACGGTATCGTTGTTTGACTTTCCACACACGTCTCACCTCTAGGCACCCTTGGTACGTAGTTTGTAGTATGTGCAAGCTAAATTTAAAAAAGATGTTTTGGGCTCCAATAAAGTCTGTAAATAAATGGATGCCTCATCGGATGGAATTGTGCGAGGGAGTTGGCCGAATTTCCCGCGCTTATCAACGCCATTGCAGCGGGCAAACTGAAAGTGAACGCTGTCCTGTTCCACAGCTGGTTCTGTAACGCGGGATTTTGTGGTTTGGCTCACACTTCTTAGCAAGTCTGTCAGCCCAGAAATTTACCGTCTTTAAAATAGCTCCTAACTATCATATAATAGTTAATATCTTAATCTATTAATGTGAGTGAGATACTCAGATATCTCTATATTCAAATATTAGTATGTAAGGGACGGTAAAAATGAGTGACAGACAAAACCAAACAGACGTTATCTTAATTGGCGCCGGGATTATGAGTGCGACTTTAGGGGCCATGTTGAAGGAACTAGTGCCGGACTGGAAAATCAGCGTGTTTGAGAAATTGGCAACCGCAGGAGAGGAAAGCTCAAACGAATGGAACAATGCGGGGACGGGCCATGCAGCTCTGTGCGAGCTGAACTACACGGACGAGAAGCCGGACGGATCGGTCGATATAAGCAAAGCGATCAAGATTAACGAGCAGTTTCAGGTTTCCAGACAGTTCTGGTCGTATCTTGTAAACAGCAAGCAGATTAGCAATCCTCAGGACTTTATTATGCCATTGCCCCACATGAGCTTAGTTCAAGGGGAAAAGAATGTCGCGTTTCTCAAGAAACGTTATGAAGCTATGGCAAGCAATCCCCTTTTTCAAGGGATGGAATTTTCCGATGACCCGAGCAAGCTGATGGAATGGATTCCGCTCGTGATGCAGGACCGCGAACTAAATGAACCGATCGCAGCAACGCGAATCGACTCCGGAACGGATGTCAACTTTGGTGCTTTAACGCGGATCTTGTTCAACCACTTGAAGAAGAAACAAGTGGAAGTCAAGTACAAGCATAGTGTAGATGATATTAAACGGACCAGCGATGGCAAATGGCAATTGAAGGTGCGAAATCTCGAGAACGGCACAGTCGAACGCCATACGGCCAAATTTGTCTTTATCGGCGGAGGCGGCGGAAGCTTGCCACTACTGCAAAAGTCCGGTATCCCAGAAGGCCGAAATATCGGCGGTTTCCCGGTCAGTGGTCTGTTCATGGTGTGCAATAATCCGGAGGTTGTAGAGCAGCATAATGCCAAAGTCTACGGCAAAGCTCCGGTAGGTGCACCTCCGATGTCGGTGCCGCATTTGGATACCCGTTATATCGATAACAAGAGATCGCTGTTATTTGGACCGTTTGCGGGCTTCTCTCCGAAGTTCTTGAAAACCGGCTCGATGTTCGATTTGATCGGCTCCGTGAAGCCGAATAATGTCTTCACGATGCTCGCGGCAGGCGCAAAGAACATGTCGCTGACGAGATATTTGATCCAGCAAGTGATGTTGTCGAAAGAAAAGCGCATGGAAGATTTGCGGCAGTTTGTTCCGAACGCGAAGAGCGAGGATTGGGATTTGCTAGTCGCAGGCCAGCGCGTTCAGGTCATTAAAGATACGGCCGCTGGAAAAGGAACGCTCCAATTCGGTACGGAAGTCGTCAGTGACGCCGATGGCTCGATCGCAGCCTTGCTCGGCGCTTCTCCAGGTGCTTCTACAGCTGTTTCCGTTATGCTGGAATTGATCCAGAAATGCTTCCCGCAGCAAGTAAAAGCATGGGAGCCAAAGCTCAAAGAAATGATTCCGTCGTACGGCGTGTCCTTGATGAAGAAGCCTGAGCTGATTAACGAAATCAACAAGGCAACATCGCAAGCACTAGGTCTGAGCAGAGAACTGCAATCCGCGATCTAGCCAATCTAAAAATAAATTTAGCGGCCTTCGTCCCGAAATTGCAGGGAATCGAGGGCCGTTTTACTTTGCTTGCAATGTTTCATCATGATAAAATGGAATATAGTTCATACTGTAAGAGTGTAAGATCTTCATCAGACCTTCATGAGATCTTCATTTTAGCTTCATGACGGAGCTGACGGTGTGCTTTATTATATTTACATAAGCAAACAGAACCCCAATCTAAGGAGGAAATTTAGTATGTCTCTCATCGGAACAGAAGTAAAACCATTTAAAGCAGCAGCTTACCAAAACGGCAAGTTCATCGATGTTTCGGAAGCGGATTTCAAAGGAAAGTGGAGCGTAGTATGCTTCTACCCTGCGGACTTCACGTTCGTTTGCCCAACTGAGCTGGAAGACCTGCAAAACCAATACGAAACTTTGAAGAGCCTTGGCGTAGAAGTATACTCCGTTTCCACGGACACTCACTTCACACATAAAGCTTGGCATGACAGCTCCGCGACCATCGGCAAAATTACTTACATCATGATTGGTGACCCGTCCCATACGATCTCCCGCAATTTCGACGTGTTGATCGAAGCTGACGGTCTGGCAGATCGCGGTACGTTCATCATCGACCCGGACGGCGTGATTCAAACGGTTGAAATCAATGCAGGCGGCATCGGCCGCGATGCAAGCACTCTCGTCAATAAAGTTAAGGCTGCTCAATATGTTCGGAACAACCCAGGCGAAGTTTGCCCTGCCAAATGGCAAGAAGGTTCTGCAACGCTGAAGCCGAGCCTTGATCTGGTAGGCAAGATCTAAGTAAGGAACGGAGGGAACGATTATGGCACTGGACGCAGATATTAGAACACAACTAAGTCAGTACCTGCAGCTCATGGAAGGCGATGTGCAGATCAAAGTGAGTGCGGGGTCCGATGCCGTATCCCATGAAATGCTGGCGCTGGTGGATGAAATCGCCGGCTTATCTTCCAGAATCACGGTGGAGCGAACGGAATTGTCCCGGACACCGAGCTTCACTGTGGACCGTGCGGGCGAAAACACAGGAATCGTGTTTGCCGGTGTCCCTTTGGGACATGAGTTCACATCCTTAGTGCTGGCCCTGCTGCAAGCAAGCGGCAGGCCTCCTAAGGTGGAGCAGGAGCTCATCGATCAAGTCAAGCGTATCCGCGGCGAATATCGCTTCGAGACTTACGTCAGCTTAAGCTGCCACAACTGCCCAGATGTCGTTCAGGCATTGAATGCCATGAGCGTTCTGAACCCAGGTATTTCGCATACCATGATTGATGGTGCGGCGTACAAGGCTGAGGTGGAGAGCAAGAACGTCATGGCGGTACCTTCGGTATACCTCAATGGCGAGTTCTTCGGCAGCGGCCGCATGTCGCTGGAGGAGATCCTCGCCAAGCTGGGAACCGGTCCGGACGCATCCGAGCTGGAGGAGAAGGAGCCGTTTGACGTGCTTGTTGTCGGTGGCGGTCCTGCCGGCGCGAGCGCGGCGATCTATGCCGCACGCAAAGGCATTCGCACCGGGATAGTCGCTGATCGGTTCGGCGGCCAGGTCATGGATACGATGGGCATCGAGAACTTCATCAGTGTGAAATACACCGAAGGTCCGAAGCTGGTGGCCAGTCTTGAAGAGCATGTCAAGGAATACGGCATTGACGTGATGAAGCTCCAGCGTGCGAAGCGCTTGGAGAAGAAGGAGCTTATCGAGGTCGAACTCGAGAGCGGAGCCGTGCTGAAGAGTAAGACGGTGATTATCTCCACCGGTGCGCGCTGGCGTAACGTGGGCGTTCCCGGAGAAGCAGAATTCAAAAACAAAGGCGTCGCCTACTGCCCTCACTGTGACGGTCCCCTGTTTGCAGGGAAGCACGTAGCGGTGATCGGCGGCGGCAACTCCGGCATCGAAGCGGCCATTGATTTGGCCGGTATCGTGAAGCACGTAACGGTGCTGGAATTCATGCCGGAGCTCAAGGCCGATGCGGTACTGCAAAAGCGGCTCTACAGTCTCCCGAATGTGACAGTTCACAAGAACGTTCAGACGAAGGAGATCACCGGCACGGACAAAGTCGACGGCATTACG
Organism: Paenibacillus cremeus; assembly: GCF_007786445.1. Classification (GTDB taxonomy): domain Bacteria; phylum Bacillota; class Bacilli; order Paenibacillales; family NBRC-103111; genus Paenibacillus_G; species Paenibacillus_G cremeus. The sequence continues at coordinate 57,075 of NZ_VNJI01000006.1, forward strand.
TACATCGACCGTGAGACGGAAGAGGAGCATCATGTCGAGCTGCAGGGCGTGTTTGTTCAGATCGGTCTGGTACCGAATACCGACTGGTTGGAAGGCACGCTGGAACGTTCTCGCTTTGGTGAGATCGTCGTAGATCGGCACGGCGCAACGACCGTACCGGGTGTGTTTGCAGCAGGCGACTGCACCAATAGCCCTTATAAGCAGATCATCATTTCTATGGGATCCGGTGCCAATGCGGCCCTAGGCGCATTCGATTATCTGATCCGCAATTAAGCAGGTAGCAGAGCCCCTATTCATTTAGGGGCTTTTTTTGCTATTCAGGGGCTATTAAATTACAATGGGTGGGAATAGGAAAGGGGACCGGTATGCTGTTTGACCGCTACATCGGGATTGATTATTCGGGCCGGGGAGAGCCGGATGAGCGGACGTCTGGAATCCAAGTGGTCGAGCTGGATCAGGAGGGAAATGTCCGACGAATAGCGCCGGGCGGCGGCCCTGCACGGACGTTCAGCTGGTCCCGTAGAGAAGTGTATGAGTATCTGAGCGCCCTCTTGGCGGCGGCATCGAATCAACGACTCGCGATCGGCATCGACCATAATTTGTCCTTCCCGATCTCTTACTTTACGCAGCGCGGTTTGAAGGACTGGGAGGCGTTCCTGGGCCACTTCCAAGCGCTGTGGAATACGAAGGAGCAGTCGGTAAAGGTCTGCCGGGAGAAAGCACCGAGCTATCCGAACTCCACGGAGCTGCGATTGACGGAGGCCTACACCTCTTCGGCCAAAAGCGCATGGAACTTTGAGCAGCTGACAGGCGCCGTCTCGTACTCGACACATGCAGGCATCCCTTGGATTTATGAGCTGCGAGCAGCGTCTCGGGACCGCCTGCATGTCTGGCCGTATGACGGCTGGAGCCCGCAGGCGGGGAAAAGTGTATTGGCGGAGGTCTACCCGGCGATACTTTATCAGAGATTTAAGCGTTTGGGCGATTTCCCTCAGGATTGGCCGCGGGACGCGCAGGATGCTTTTGTCATTGCCGCTTGGCTCAGAGAGCGGGATCTGAACGGGACGCTGGTGCGCTATTTTCAAGTCGATACCTTGACGGAGCAGGAAAAGCAGATGGCACTGCAGTACGAAGGCTGGATTCTAGGCGTTTGCTAGCCCTGCAAAACGGTGCAGGCATTGTCGGATGGAGGCCTCCGGCGTTTGCTATGCTGTTCTTGAAAGGAGGTCATTGTGATGGATATGCTCACCAATCTGAATGGAGCTTTGAGTTATATCGAGGATCATCTGACCGAGGACATCTACCTGAAAGAAGCAGCGAAGCTGGCGTATTGCTCGGAGTATCATTTTTCAAGAATGTTCTCGTTCCTGGCCGGCATCCCACTGTCGGAATACATTCGTCGTAGACGGCTTACGCTGGCGGCCTTCGAGCTTCAGCAGAGCGACATCCGGATCATTGATGTGGCGGTGATGTACGGGTACAGCTCAGCCGACGCGTTCGCTAGAGCGTTTCAGGGCTTGCACGGCATTCCGCCTTCTGCGGCCAAAGCTCAGGGCTCCTCCCTAAAAGCCTATCCGCGAATGACCTTCCAATTATCGATTCAAGGAGGACATGCGATGAATTATCGAATTGTGGAGAAGGAGCCGTTTCGGATCGTGGGGCTGATGAAAAGGGTGCCGATCGTCTTTAACGGCGTGAATCCGGAGATTGCGGCAATGTGGAAAAGCTTGAATGCCAAGGCGATTGAGGAGCTGAAGCAGCTCTCGAATGTGGAGCCGATGGGGCTGCTGTCGGCATCGATGAATTTTTCCGAGGGCAGGATGCAGGAGCAAGGGGAGCTGGACCATTATATCGGCGCAGCAACGACCCAGGCGTGTCCGGAGCATCTGGCTCAGCTGGAGGTAGCGGCGGGCACCTGGGCTGTATTTGAGGCCATTGGGCCGTTTCCTGATACGCTGCAAAATGTTTGGGGACGCATCTACTCCGAATGGTTTCCCTCGGCAAGCTACGAGCTGGCGAAGGGGCCGGAAATGCTGTGGAATGAGAGCAAGGATGTCACTCCATCCACGTTTAGAAGCGAAATATGGATACCCGTAATTAAAAAGTGAATTGTAGAGGGCAGGGGCAAATGACTTCGAATAACAAACAACGGTACCGCTTTAGCGAGGCGCCGATCTGGGAAATTCAACGGAAATATTATGAAGAGGAAGGACTGAGGGCTTGGCGCAACGACCAAGTTCCTCAATACATCACGAGCAATCCGATGATCGCTGCGACTTATGCCGAGATGATCTTAGGGCTGCTTCAAGACCGGGCGAATCAGGGGCATGGCTCGGAGCCGGTTTACATTGTGGAGCTGGGAGCGGGAGCGGGGCGCCTGGCTTTCCATGTGCTGCAAGAGCTGTGCCGACTGAGGGATTTTGCGGGGATGCCGCTGCCTGCTTTTCGCTATATTATGACGGACCTCGCGATGACCAATGTTCTCGCTTGGAAGGAGCATCCGGCGCTGCAATCGTTTATTGCGGAGGGGCTGCTCGACCTTGCGCGATTTGATGCCGTGAATGACACCGAGCTGAACCTGGTTGTCTCTGGTGCGACCGTTCGGGAAGGCGATTTGAAGCAGCCGGTCGTGCTTGTGGCCAACTACTTTTTCGACAGCATTCCGCAAGAACTGATTTATGTCGGAGAGGGCCAGATCTATGAAGCCGATGTGTTCGTCGAGTACCCGGAGCAGTTGGAGAAGCTGAAGCCGTCTGAGGTATTGAATCAAATCGCTCTGCACTACGAGTATCGTCGGGCGCCAGAGTATGAGCAAGAGAACTATCCATACCGGGATGTTATTGCCGTTTATCAGGAGGAGCTGGAGGACTCGCATATTTTGTTTCCGGTTGCGGGATTAACGTGCTTGGAGCGGCTCGATCGGCTGTCGCAGGCAGGGTTTCTATTGATTACAGCGGACAAAGGGGATCATATGCTGGACCACTGGAGGTTCGCCGAGCCGCCGGAGCTGATTTTGCATGGCAGCTTTTCGTTCAACGCCAACTACCATGCGTTTCAGCATGTGTTCGAGCAGCGTGGGGCCCAGGTGTACTATCCGCCGCATCAATTTAAAAATATTAACGTCGGCTGTATTCTCCATATGGAGCAACCGATGAACTATTTTCACACTAGACTGGCGTATCGCAGAGGTGTGGAGCGCTTCGGTCCGGACGATTTCTTCAGCTTAAAAGAGTGGGCGGATCGGAATGTCGAAGATATGGAGCTGTATCAGCTGCTGAGCTTTTGGCGGTTAGGCGGGTATGATGCGGAGTTTTTCATTCATAGCGCGAAGCAGATCTCCAGTCTCTTGCCGGAGGCAAATGATGACGAGAAGCAGGATCTGGTGCGCGGCATCGAGCTGATGTGGTCCTCGTTCTATGTGATGGCGCAGCGGTATGATTTGGCACTGGACGCTGGGCTGGTGCTGTTTGAGATGGATCGGTTCGAGGAGTCCAAACGGTTCTTGGAAATCTCGATTCAGCAGGAGACAGATGAGGTCGTGTCCACGGTCTATTACTGCTTGGCCATTTGCTGCTTCGAGCTGGAGATGGAAGAAGAGGCGCTGCAATATCTCCGCAAATTGCTTGAGCTGGAGCCGGAGCATGAAGAGGCTTTGGATTTGCTGAGCCGATTTGAGCTGATTCATTAAAAAACTTTAAGCTCTAAACTTTGAAGTTCACCCTTTAAAGTTTAGAGCTTAAAGTTTAAACTTTAGAGTTTAAATGGTATGGAACCCCTCAAACAAAACTGTTTAAAAATTCCTATTAACCCTCCTAAATCCTCGTGGCTGTGCGAATCTCTTTTACTACTCAAAGTAGGTTGGGAGAGGAAAATTGACATGGCCAAGCATGATGTTCTAACCACAACCCTTCTTTTGTCCATCGATAATGGCAGCAGTCATATTAAAGGCATTTTTGATGATTTAAGCAGCACGTTTATATTCCCCAATGTGGTGGCCCAGCCGTTCGGGGAGCGGTTTCTACTGATGGAGCAGGGCGATCCCCTAGATTTTCTGGACGTTCAGATTACTTCGCCGGCGATTGATAAAGAGCAGTACCGACATGTGTATGTAGGGAATCTGGCGATCGGGGACGAAGGGATCGTTCACGAAATCGTAGGCGACAAGGCGGTGCAGAAGAAGGCGCAGCGGCCCGAAACGATGGTCACACTCCTCACCGCAGCGGCCTATGCCATTGCTACGAAGCATACGGATGCCATTCAGCGCGGGAAAAACCGCATCAAGGCAGCGGTCTATTTGGGCACGGGGCTGCCGATTCGAGAGATTACAAAATTCAGCGACGAATTTTCGAACAAGCTTACCGGCGGCGTTCATTCGATCACATTCGTGACGACCCCGATATTTAAAGGCGTGACGGTGGAGATGGAGTTCACCCTGCCGACGGGCATCAGCATTGACGATGTGTCCGGCGTGTATGACATGGAGGCATCCACCAAGTCGCAGCTGTCGCATAAAGGCTTCGGCATAGCCGATGTAGGCGGCGTCGATATGGATATTGCCTTTTTCCGGCCGGGGCTGGATCTGGACCAGCGGCATTCGACCGGAGCAAAAATTTACCTCAACGATGCCCTGGAAAGCATCCGCAATGAGGTCAATGCCCAAGGCGAGGAGCTCATCTCCAGCACCGCGGAGCTGACGCTCATGCTGGTCAACCGGGAATATGAGATTTATGCGGAGGGGAAAGTAGCGTTCGATATGACGCATTTGATCAACCGTCATATGCGCATTTTGGCCGAGAAAGTGTTGAAATACGCCCGCAACGCCTGGAAGCATGTTCGCTATGCCAATGAGTTCTGGTTTATCGGCGGCGGGGCGATCGTGCTTCAGCCTTGGATTGAGAAGCTCAATGCGGAGCTGGGCTTGCCGATTAAGTTTGATCACGCGGAATACAGCCAATTCCGTAATGCGCGGGGCACGTTCTTTTTGCTGGAGCATGCTATGAAGCAGGGGAAGGAAGCGGCGGCCAGCGTCGAAATCGAGCAGGAGCCTGAAGGCGGGAGCGGGACGGCTTGAAGAAGCGTCGCTCCACGGTATTGGTCAGCCCAGGCAAGGATGTCACGCTGTATATTCCGACGGATACGCCGCCTGAGGTAATCGAGTACATGAACCGGCTGAAAGCGGAAGGGATTTTTAGTCAGGGCATTATGGACATTTTGATTCAGCATATTGTGAGCGATTCATCGTATGCAGTGGCGCCGGTGAAGGAAGAGGCGCTGCATGATGTCATCGGAGCCGTCGCATGGGCAGATGATGAGGATTCGATTAGCTTATCTGACGACGCTATGGAGTCGCAAGACGATCAGGATTGGATGGCAGAAACGGAAGAGAGTGAGAGTCGCCCCAAGAGCTTTAGTCTGGACGAGATCTTCCGCCAAGCCGGCCGGAATGCCGGGAAGCTGATGGATGCCAGTGTGGAGGAAGGAACGAAGTGACCAAGCAGGGCTAAGTTGGGTGAACTCCGATCATCATGAAAAGGGGGACATCGGATGTCTTACGGACAACCACACGAGGGGGCGCGCAACTTCACCCTTTCGGACGATATCTTTCGCCAGCCGGGGGTCGATATCTTTTCGCAGATGGTCTATATTGTGTTGAAGGGCTTTGCTTCGGAGGCGCATTTGCCGGACATCTCGGTCATTTCCAAGCTGGGCCGCATGAGTGACAAGCAGACGATGAAGGCGCTGCAGAACCTGGTGGAGCTGAAAATCTTGTCGCACAAATTGTTCCGGCGGCTCGTCGGGGACTTTCAAGATGACCGTCTGTCCTGGGCGGCGAAGGGGCTGCTGCTGTTTTGCAAGGAGCACCCGCAGGTGGAGCTGGAGCATCTGGTGGAGCTGGCGGGCCAGTCGGGCGAGGACGAGGAGAGCATCCGCAGGTCGCTGCAAGAGCTGTATCTTTACGGCTACTTGGACGATTACCCGGAGTGGCAGCAAATCGCGAATTGAATCGGTGAGAAGAAGGAAAAAGGCATCCGCTAAGTCAGGGGTGCCTTTTGTTGTGCCAGCTGCTTTTAATGATCGTGGAAAATTTGCATCCAATGCTCCGCATCGACGAGCGGCTGGAAGCCGAACTGGGCGTACAGCCCGGCGGCGTCCTCGGTGACGAGCAAAAACCGGCGCAGCCCTTGGAGCAGCGGGTGGCTGGTGATCTCCTGCATCAGCCGCTTGGACAGCCCCTGACCGCGGTACTGCTCCACGATGAACACATCGGTCAAATAGGCGAAGGTTGCGCAGTCCGAAATCACCCGGGCAAACCCAATCTGCCGGTGTCCGTCGTCTTCAAGACGCTCATACACGCCAAAGACGAGGGCGGAATGAACCAGTGACCGCTGGAACGCTTCGAAGGTCAGCGCCTTCGCCCAGTACATGTTTTGGTGCAAATAGTGATACACAAATGAATCGTCCAGCAAGCTGCGGTCGCATGAGATATAGGTGCTGTAAGTCTCCTGGGTCTGTGTCATAGCCATGCTCCGTCCGTGGGAATCTTCACTTGCTCAAGCAGGCCTTCGGCCTCCATCCGGCTGCTCAAATCCGCTCTCGTGACGAGACAATGGTTAATTGTATCCATATGCACAGCGATGACCTGAGTGTACGGGGCATATTGGCATACGCTGACTACATCGTCCGCATCCATCGTAATCGGGTCCCCCATCGCAAACTGGGCGCCGCCCGCATTGACAACGGTCAAATGAGGCCGGTGAGCATCCAGTGCCTGCTGGACATCGTCACACCAGATGGTATCCCCAGCGATGTAGACGGTCGGCTCACCATCCGCTTGAAGGACAAAGCCGGAGACTTGCCCCATTTTCGCCCCGATCTCGCCTGTGCCGTGCTGTCCGCGGGTTCGGGTAAGCGTTACGCCTTGATACGTCAACGTCTCATGGACCGGAGTCACGGAAGTAAAACCAGCAGACGCAATGGTGGTCTCATCTCCCGGCTGGCATAGGATCGGAGTGGACTTGGACAGGGCGGCTGCCGCGGCATCGTCCCAGTGGTCCCGGTGCAAATGCGTTACTAGCACGACGTCCGGCTGCAGATCAAGAGCCAGGGGCAGCGAGACTAGCGGATTGCGTCTATCGTTCGTCGAATTGGCGATTGGCGGGTTAACCCCAGCGTCGCAGAGCATCGGATCGATAAGGAATTCCATTCCTGCGTACTGTAAGCGAAGCGTGGCATGGCGGATCAATTGAAGCTTCATCGTCGTCACCCTCTTATCAAATGGTTTAAGGTTCTGCTACTATTATAGGATAAGTCGATGTACCGGCACATATCTTGGTGAAACGAGATTTCGGTTTTCATTTTCACATAGAAAGGAATTTCCCTATGGTAAGCTATCCAGGGATCGATGAGGTCGATCTACGCATCTTGAAGTGCCTGCAGGAGGACGCTACTTTGTCCCATAAGGCGATTGGCCAGCTCGTCCATATGACGGGACAAGCGGTTGGCGCTCGAGTGCGCAAGCTGCAGGAGCTCGGGGTCATCGAAGGCTATACGGTGCGCTGGAATCCGGATAAAATCGGGCAGGCTGTCCATGCCTTTGTGACCGTATTTATGAAGTCCAGCACAGCCCATCAGACGTTTCAAACGTTCGTCCAGCAAAAGGATCAAGTCGTGGAGATGCATCGCGTAGGCGGCGAAGGCTGCTATTGGATGCGGGTACGCGTTCGGTCGTCGGCCGAGCTGACGGATTTTCTCGACGAGCTCTTGAAGTACGGCAACTACAAGGTCAGCCTATCGATCGGCCAAGTAAAATAAGCGTTAAAGCATCATCTGTCCTCGGGCAGGGGTGGTAGGACTTTTGCCTCATAAAAGAAGTTGACCTGCGACGATGGAATCAGGTATCGTGGTATGTAAACGTAGTCATGTGCATTTACAACCGGGGGGTTCTTGTTGTCGATGAAGAAGGATAATAGGCCGAAGACGAACAATGCAAACGTAAGTTATTTTCGCTCCATTGGATTTAAGATTGTATCGCTTGGGGGAACGGGCTATCTACTGATTTGCGTCTTGCTCACGATGCTGTCCCTGCACCAGCAAAAAGCTCAAATGACCGAGGAGCTGCTCGCGCTCGAAGGGATGTTCCATTCACCGCTCGTGCTGCAAATCGCCAATATCGAGAAGTCGAAGGCGGAGCTGAAGAAAGATCCGGAAGCGTACAAGAAAATTCCGGAAGTCATGCACGTACAGGAGGAAATGGATCGGGCCGCGGCGTCGGACCTGATTGAGAACGCGTACTTATTTTATCCGGAGTGGAGTTCGGCAGACGGGAAGCCTGCACTGCCCAACTTGTTGTCCAACGCGGAGCTGTATGCGGATGAGAAGCCGGTCGAGCTGTATACACCGCAGCCCGCTCTCTATGACGCTCTGAAGGCTTCGGAAAAGTCCGGGGTGAGCATTACGGAGGCCTACACGGATAATTATGGAACCTGGATCAGCGCGGTCAGCGCGATTCATGATAAGGATGGTAAGCTGGTCGCTTATGCCGGACTCGACTTTAACTACGCAGTGATTACGGAGAAGCTGAATCATAATCTAACGATGACCGCGGTTACCGGGATCGTGGTAGCGCTTGCCGGCATTATCGTGCTATTTGTGGCGGTCCGGGTGCTGCTGCAGCCGATTCAGCGGATTACAGGCGTAATCCGTGCCGCGGCGGAGGGCGACTTAACGGGTACCGTTACCGTTCGTACGCGCGATGAGGTGGGGCTGCTGGGGCAGCACTTTAACCAAATGATGAGCAATCTTCGCGCACTGATCGAGCAATTGAGCGCAGCCTCCGGGCAAGTCGCCAGCTCGTCCGAATCACTGCTGGCCGGTGCCCAGCGTTCGACCCAGTCGATCGAGCGGATTACGGGCACGATGACTCAGCTGTCGTCGCGCTCCTCGGAGCAGTATCACGGGACGCAGGAGAGCAGCCGGGCGATGGAGGAGATGAGCACCGGGATCGGGCGGGTAGCCGAATCGGCCGGGGTGGCCTCGGAAGCCTCCGGGCACGCGCACCTGAAGACCGGCGAAGGCAACGAGCTGATGCAGCAAAACCGGCGCCAAATCGCGGAGGTGCGCAGTACGGTTCAGCAGGCGGTCGCGGCCATTGAGCGGCTGAGGGCGATGTCCGAGGAAATCGGCGACGTGACGCTTCTGATTACGGGCATTTCGCAGCAGACCAATTTGCTCGCGCTGAACGCCTCTATTGAAGCGGCAAGAGCAGGCGAGCATGGCAAAGGCTTTGCGGTCGTCTCGTCGGAGATTCGCAAGCTGTCCGAGCAGTCCAGGCTGTCGACCGAACGGATTGCGGAGCTGGTGGAGCGTGTGCAGTACGAGACGCAGGCGACCGAGACGGCCATTGACCGAGGCTTGGTCGAGGTCGTGGCGATGCAGCAGGTCGTCGAACAAACCGACGGCACGTTCCAGGAGCTGTCCCGCACCGTCCAGATGGTCACGGACCAGATGGGAGAGGTATCCGCGGTATCCGAGCAAATGTCGGCCGGCTCGGAAGAGGTCTCGGCAGCCATTACGGAGCTGTCGGAGCTGTCCAGGCAAACGACGGAGCTCGCCGAGGAGATCACTTCCGCGACCGCCAGTCAGATGGCGGACATGACGCAAGTGTCGGAGACGGCACGTGAGCTCAGCCGAATGTCGAGTGAGCTGGAGGCCGTGGTCGCGCGGTTTAAAATTTAATATCCAGGAAGAAAAACCGGGTTCATGGTTCGCGGCAGCATCTAACTGTCTGGCGCGGACCACAGCCGGTTTTTTTTTTTGCGATCCTCGCAGCTTAAAAATCGGTATTAACAAAATATAATAAATAGATGGAGAAGGACAAGGTTAATCGCACCTGGATCGGTACATAATACCTACGAATTGTGCTTCAGGATGGAACAGGGACCGGAAGGAGCGAGCCCATGGAGAGCAAACATATGACGGATGCCTTCAATGAAGTGCAAGAAGCCCGAGAGCGGCTGCACCAGCTCGATATTCAGCTCTGGCTGAAACAGACCGTATTTACTTGGGAATGGTGGCTGCTCGTCGGATTCACGATCATTCCCTTAATGATTTGGTGGAAGCTGCTTGATAAGCGACGGGCTTATGAGATTGCCTTTTATGGCTGCATGATCAATATTATGGCGATTGTTCTGGACGACATCGGGACGAATCTATCGTGGTGGGAGTATCCGGTGAAGCTGATCCCGATGATTCCTCCGCTGCTGACGGCCGATTCGATTCTCGTGCCGATCTTCTTCATGCTGGTGTACCAGCTTTGCTCGTCGACGTGGCCCACGTTTATGGTCGCGAACTTGATCATGGCGTTGATCATTGCCTTCGTTGCGGAGCCGCTCTTTATCTGGATCGAATATTACCGCCTGAATGAATGGAAGCTGATTTACTCGTTCCTGTTCTATATGTCCTCTACGACGCTGGCTAGATTCATAATTTTGAAAATCGGGGTCGCGAAGTAAAAAAAGAAGTGTGCAGGCTCGTCTTGGTTATGACGGCTTGTACACTTTTTTATGTTTATCCGTTTGACTCGAGTCGAGCCAGCTCCTTATGCACGATCGGGGCGACCCGGGTACCGAGCAGCTCGATGGCGCGGAGCACTTACTTGTGCGGCATTGTACCGACATTCACGTGCAGGAAAAACCGCGTCACACCGAGGTTTTTGCGGAGCAGGACGATTTTCTCCGCGACATATTCGGGGTCGCCGACGTAGAGCGCGCCACGCAGGCTGCGGGCGGCATCATAGGTCGCACGGCTGTAAGGCTGATTCCAGCCCCGTTCGCGTCCGATGACGTTCATCTGCGCCATCGTAGGCAGGAAGAACGCCTCGGCCGCCTTGGCGGTCGTGTCCGCCACAAAGCCATGCGAATGCGTCGCGATTTGCAGCTTGGCCGGATCATGCCCGGCTTGGGCGGCCGCCCGCTTGTACAGATCGATGAGCGGCGCGAAGCTCTCCGGCATGCCGCCGATGATCGCGAAGGCGATCGGCAGACCGAGGAGGCCCGCCCGGACCGCGGACTCGGGGTTGCCGCCGCTGGCGATCCAGACCGGGAGCGGGCTCTGCACGGAGCGGGGATACACGCCCAGGTTATCGATGGCCGGGCGGTGCCCGCCGCGCCAGGTGACCTTCTCCGAGGCGCGAATCGCGAGCAAAAGCTCCAGCTTCTCCTCAAACAGCGCGTCGTAATCCTCCAGGCTGTAGCCGAAGAGCGGGAACGACTCAATGAACGAGCCGCGGCCCGCCATAATCTCGGCCCGGCCGTTCGAGATGCCGTCGAGCGTGGAGAAGGATTGATAGACGCGGACGGGGTCGTCCGAGGACAGCACGGTCACGGCGCTGGTGAGCCGGATATGCTTCGTCATGGCGGCTGCCGCCGCTAGCACGACCGCCGGTGCGCTGCCGGCGTAATCGGGGCGATGATGCTCCCCGACGCCGTAGACGTCCAGGCCCGCTTGATCGGCGAGCACGATCTCTTCCACAGCGTTGCGCAGCCGCTCGGCGTGATCCATGGACTTGCCCGTCAGCGGATCCCGAGTCGCCTCCAGGAAGGTGCTGATCCCGATCTCCATGCGTTTAACAGGCTCACGCATTGCGCTGTCCCTCAAGGCGGATTTCGTTATAGGCCATCAGGAGCGGAGCGACGCCGTGCCCGTTGTTTTCGACGATCAGCTCGCCATGGACGTAGTAGTCGAAGCTGCCGTCACGGATCACGCCGGTGTCCGGGTGCTTGCCCAGCCCGGCGCTTTTGCAAATGCCGCCCAGCCGTGCTTCGCCGTCAACTTCCCGCATATACGTGGCGACGGTACCGTCGAAGGCTTTTTTCCCGTGAGGGGTGTACTCGCTTGGCAGGTAGCCGAGGCGTACGCCCTTCAGGATCGCATAAGCGAGCATCAGGGTACCGCTGGACTCCAGATAGTTGTCCGGCTCCTCCGCCTTATCCACGACCTGATACCACATGCCGGAATCATGCTGGTACGGCAGCATGCCGTCGATCGTTTCGCGCAGCAGTGACTTGAGCAGCCCGGTATCCGCCGCTTCTCCCTTCAGCAGCTCCAGTACATCGACCAGCGCCATCACAAACCAGCCCACGGCACGGCCCCATACGTTCGGTGACATGCCGGTGACTTTGTCTGCCCAGAACATTTGGCGGCTTTCATCGTAGGCGTGGTAGTACAGCTTTTTCTCGTCATTCCATATAAACTTGCGGACGTTGGCGAATTGGTTCAGCGTGTCGGAGTAGTCTTTGTTCTCCCCGAACTCTTTAATGTATTGCACCAGGAACGGCTGGCCCATATACAGCCCGTCCAGCCAAATCTGGTTCGGATAGTTCTCTTTGTGCCAGAAGCTTCCGCTCTCTGTACGCGGGTAGGTCGTAGTTAGCTGCCCGTAGATCTGGTCGAGCACGTGCTTATACTTCGGATCCTTCTCCTGCTGATACAGGGCGAACAGGTTCAGCGCCGGCTTAATCTGATCGATGCTGTAGTAGCTGATATCGATCGCCGGAACGCTGCCGCTCTCGTCGTAGAGGCGGTCGACAAAGCTTTTGACAAAGGTGTAATCGCTCTCATTACCGGTTTGTGCATAGCTGTCCTGATAAGCCTTAAGAATGCAGCTTTCGATGTAGTGCCAGCGAAGCGAAAACCATTTGCCTTCACCGGATGTGTACTGCTCTTTCAGCTGTTCAACTAATGGGTAATGCAACATAAACACCTCCTGATGTAAGGGTCCGACAAAAGCAGACTCCATCGGACAAACTTCTCTAGCGGTTATTATATCACAATTGGACGCTTGCACGTTCGTCACAGATCGGTACGATTTGTTGTGATTGGAATCACAATGAGGAATGAAGCCGCGGACTATACTGTAGGCATACCAAGTACATGAAGGCGAGGCGATCGATATGCTTAGCGAAAAAACAATTCAAGTCATTAAATCCACGGTTCCGGTGCTTCAGGTCCACGGGACAGCGATCACGAAGCGGTTTTATCAGATGCTGTTTACGAATCATCCGGCGCTGCTCAACCTATTCAATCACGCGAATCAAAAACAAGGCAAGCAGCCGACGGCGCTGGCTAATGCGGTCTATGCCGCAGCGCTGTATATCGACAAGCTGGAGACAATTATTCCGGTGGTAAAGCAAATTGCGCATAAGCACCGCAGTCTCGGGGTTAAGCCGGAGCAGTATCCGATCGTGGGTCAAACGCTGCTGGCGGCAATCAAGGATGTACTCGGGGACGCGGCGACGGACGAGATTTTGCAGGCATGGGCGGAAGCCTACGGCGTAATTGCGCAGGTGTTCATTGACGTGGAGGCCGAAATGTACCAGCAATCGGAGCAGCAGTCGGGAGGATGGGCGGATTTCAGAGCGTTCCGCGTACAGCGCAAGGTGGTGGAGAGCGACGTGATTACGTCATTTTACCTGGTTCCGCAGGATGGGGGAGCCTTGGCCGCGTTTGAGCCCGGTCAGTACGTCAGCGTGAAGCTGCAAATTCCGGGAGAGGCGCACACGCATATCCGCCAGTACAGCCTGTCTGACGCGCCTGGGAAGCCGTACTACCGCATTTCCGTGAAGCGGGAAGAAGCGATTCAGGTAAAAGGAAAGCCCGAGGGGAAAGTATCGATGTATTTGCACACGCAGGTGAAGGAAGGCGATGTGCTGTGGCTGTCCGCTCCAGCTGGTGACTTTACGCTCGACCAGAAGGATACCCGTCCGGCGGTCTTTATTAGCGGGGGGGTAGGGCTAACGCCGCTGGTGAGCATGATGACAACGCTGGCTGCCTCAGCCCCGGATCGCCCAATCACCTTTATTCATGCGGCTCAGAATGGCAGCGTGCATGCCTTGAGACAAGAGATCGAGGAGCTGGCCGGCCGTTCGCCGCAAATCAAGGTGTACTGGTGCTATGAGAAGCCGACCACCATGGAGCGGGAGAACATCGTCTATGACAAAGAGGGGTACATCGATTTGCCATGGCTGCAGCGCGTACTTTCTTCGCCCGAGGCGGTCTTCTACTTCTGCGGACCGGTGCCGTTCATGCGGACCATCAATCGCCTCTTGAAGGAGCTGGGAGTGGCCGATGCGGACCGGCGCTATGAGTTTTTCGGACCGTCGGGGGATCTGGAGGCGCCGGACGAGGCCGCGGCCTCGGAAGCCGCTGTACAGCGCTAACAGAGCTGGCGGCTAGCGCTTTGGGGCTTGGGCGTCGCCCGCTTGCGAGCGCAGCAGCCGGTTAATCGTCTCACGGCGAAGGCCGATGAATTGACCGATCTCATCTTGCGTCAGCATGTCCGTGAGCGGAATCGCCGGGATGTAGGTCTGGAACCAGGCTTGAAGCTTCAGAAGCCTCTCGGTGGGGGATACCTCACTCAGCTGGTCGATCCTTCGCTGCATCATCCGCAGCTTATCCTGCAGCTGCAGGGCAATCGAGCGGTATCGCTCGGGGCTTTGCTCGAGCTCCTGGTACCACTGCGCGGCGGGCAGCAGCTCGATCTCGCAGGTCGTCAGCGCCAAGGCGGTGCCGTAGTAGGGGGCGGGGCTGAGCAGTGAATGATGCGGAATCGTTTCACCCGGCACGATGACATTGACCAGAAGCTGTGCGCCGTCTGGGTGCACCCGGACAATTTTGAGCAGTCCGCTTCGCAAATGAAAGAGCGGTCCGGATTCGCCTTGCCGAAACAGCGTTTCACCTTTGTGCAGAATCATGAGACTCATGAGAGTGACCACCTCCATCTGGAACCTGGAATATGGAAGAAAAGCGAGGACCGACCGTGTCGGCTTTCGCTTTTTTTAGTATACCACTCTCTAGTCAGCATGCGAGGGGTTCGTAGCGGCTTGTACCTGAACACAAAGGATCCCACCCGCAGTCTGTAGTCTCCTTAGCGGGCAGCTAGCTGGGTTTGGGCTTGATCACGCGATTTTTGGCCAGCTTCCGCAGGGAAAGCTCGTGGAGGTGCCTCGCAGCAAAATGGTAGACGAGAAGCAGCATCATGGCCGCGGCGGGATACACAGGGATGGAGTAAGGCAGCTTCCAACCCGTGTAGGTCAGGACATGGTTGATGACGCACAGCCACTCGAAGAAGAGCGAGAACGCTGTCCAGCACAGGATGTACCAGACCGTTTTAAGGCGATAGAGCTTCCACTTGTCATAAATAAATAAGAACAGGATCGACGATGCAGGATACATGAAAAAATGAAAGAGCGCACCAGAAGCCTCATACGACGTGTTATCGCCGAAATAGTACAGATGAAAGGGCGTAGCGATTAAAAAATAATCGATAGTCGCCACTAAAGCGAGATTATAGGTGAAAATGACGATCAGCAGCACCGTGGAAAAGTATGATCGAATTGGCCAAAAGATCAAGATAGCTCCGATCGAGGAGAGAATCGAAAACCACTCGTTCCAATCAAAGGTGACATTCACCAGTCCGTCCCTCCTTTATAGAGCAGAAGCCGAAAGCCCTTCATACAGGCAGCCAGCGCGACCAAGGCCGAGAGCCAGAAGGCGAAGGACCACCAGAGCTGCCAGTGCTGATGAATCAGAACGCCGAGATAGTGGGACAACCATTCCATTCCTACCAGCAGCGTGACGGAGACGGCGAGCAGGAGCAGCTTTTTCAAGAGAGCAGTCAGGGCTAGGAGGAGGTCCAGGAACATGACCATTAGCAAGGGAAGCAGCACCACACGGTTCAAAAAATGAGTAAACGCGTAGCTCCACTCATCCGGTATCCACAGCGTCTTGAAATTCATATAGCATAGCGCTGAGAAGTTCTGATACAGGTACGTACTGACCGACCAATACACGAGGATTTCGAGCGCATGGAGCCGTTTGTGATATTTGGCAAAAAGGATGACTGCGATCGCATTTACCACAAGATAGAACGTTCCCACCATATCGAATAAACTCCTCATTGTGTGCTTGAACCTTCTTATCGTGTCCCAAGAAAAGGAATTTATAAGGTCGCAAACAAAAACAAGAGCGGAGTCTCCTTGAGAGACCCGCCCTTGTTCCTTAGCGAAGCGCAGATTACTTCTGCTCTACTTCTTTCGCCAGCTTCATGACTTCATCCCAGCCTTGCTGAGGCGTCATCTTATCAAACATGATTTGCTGTGTGATATTGTCGTACTCTTTGTTTGTTGCAAACTTCGCCCAGCCGCCCTTCATACCTGGACCTGGATCGAACGCTTTGCCGCCGCCCTTCGCAGTATCTGCGATCAGCTGGTTGCCCGCTTTGTCGATTGGGCTGAACTTCGGCGTCAGGTAATCTACGATGGTTTTGGAAACCGGCGTCCCGCGACTCGTACCGAGGATGTCCGCTGCTTCTTTGTCATTGATGAACCAGTCGATGAACTTCTTCGCTTCGGCTTGGTTCTTGCTGTCGGGGCTCACGCTCCAATACATGGATGCTTTCAGCCAGCCGCCGGCTTCCACGCCTTTAGGCAATGGCATGAGAGCAAAGCTGCCTGGCTTCAGCGAGTCGAATCCGCCGAATTCTGCGGAATGGGACAGCTTCATCAAGACTTTCTCTTGGCCGAGCAGATCCAGCTTAGCATCGAAGCTTTTATCCGACATTGTAACGTCCGGAGGCGCAACGAATCCGCCTTTGCGCAGCTCCTGCATCGTCGTCATGAACGAGATGAATGTATCTTTATCGTAGTTGAATTTGCCCTCTGCCGTACGCGGATAGCCTTTACCGCGGCTCAGCTGGATGGAGTTCAGGATCGTGTAATTAGAGGTGAAATCTGGGATCAAATACTGATCCTTGGCGAGCTTAGGTTTGATGTCCTTCGCCAGCTGGAACAGCTCATCCCAAGTTTGCGGAGGCTTCACGCCCAGCTTGTCAAATACGGTTTTATTATAAACCATACCGAGTGCATTGTTGCCGAGCGGTACAGCGTAAACTTTGCCTTTGTAAGTTCCTGTATCCAAGAGTGCTTTATCCACGTCTTTGGTATTGACCGAGGACAGATCCACCAAACGGTTGGAGCTGGACCAGTCGTTAAACCAAGCGGCGTCCATTTGGAAAATATCCGGCGTATTTCGAGCGGCTGCTTGTGTCGACAGCTTGTCGATGTATCCGTCAAAGGCTTGATATTCAGGCTCGAACGTGACGTTCGGGTTCTTCTTGGTATACGCCTCAAGTGCCTTCAGGGTAGCGTCATGGCGAGGCTGGGATCCCCACCACAGAATGCGGAGCTTTACAGGCGCTTTGCTATCGGTGGTTGTGGCGGCAGCGCCAGTTCCAGTGCTAGTGCCTCCTTTGGCCTCTTCCTTCACGCCTGCGCTGCAAGCGGTTGCAGATAGTGCTAAGACAATGGATGACATGACTAGAGCGGTTCTATTCCAACGTTTCATATCGATAAAATCCCCTTTCTCTTCATCAAGGTTACAACCCTATCGTACAATTTTGGGGAGCCGCTGCCTATGTGAGAGATGCACAATCTCTTTCACTATTTTACTAAGGTTATCAATTTCTCATCCTTTTACAAAATCCGTCGGATTTCGACCCGTGTGCTTCTTGAACAAGGTGGTAAAATACGGCACATTCTTGTACCCGACCCGTTCCGCAATCTCGTAAATCATTAGCTTGCCCTCGAGAATCATGCTCTTGGCCCGTTCCATCCGCACTCGGGTAACATAATCGTTGAACGTCTCGCCGGTGGCGTTCCGGAAGATGTTGCTCAAATAATTACGCGAAATAAATACTTTATCCGCCAAATCGCTTAACCGGATGTCCTCGGAGTAATGCTCGTGGATGTAATGGATCAGAAAATCAACCGCTTGTTTGTGCTTCAGATTGTCGTTGCGCCCGTATTTGGAGCAAATCTCCTGGACCTTGCCGGATACCCATGCCTTCATCTGCTCCAGAGTAACCATGGAACGGATGCCCCGCTGCACTTCCTCGGCAGGAAACGCCTCCCCCAGCACAATGCCGGAATCGTACAGCGTATAGGAAAAAATCGCCCACAGCTCGGAGGCCATTTGCTGCAGCTCTGGAGCCGAGTGGGCCTGCTGCTCCGCCAGCTTCGTGCAGAATGCTCCGAGCGACACTTCCGCGGCAGCCGAATCCAGCTTGCGCACCGCATCCGCCATTTCTTGATAGAAGCGGACCGGTCTGATTTCCAGCTGGCGATCCGCCGCGGCTTTAGGCTTGTATTTAAAGACGGGCACCGCGGCATTCGGAGCGCAGCGCTTCTCATGAAGCGCGGTAAACGCCTCCTCGGTCGAATCCGCCGTCTTGTTCAGGTCCTGCTTCCAGGTGCCGATACCGATCTGTACCCCGATGCGGAGGTACTCCGCCGTCACCTCAATGATCCGTCCTGCGAAGCGTTCCGCGGCCCGGTAAATCCGTTCCTCCGACAGCTGCGCATCCACCTGAATCAGCACAGCCATATAGTGCCCGTACAGCTCCATGAAGCGGCCGCCTACGCCTTGCTCCGCCGCCAGCTCCTTCACAATGTTGCCCACGGCAAAGCGGAACAGATTCCAGTCGCGCGGAGTCATTCCCTCCATCCGGTCGGTGCGCATGATTTCGAGCACCATGACGAGCTGTACGGTGCTGCTGGTTTGCTTTTCGCTGGGGTTCGGGAGCTGAGGAGCCTCCGCCGCCATATTGCCGGTCACGAGACCGCGAATCCGCTCCTGCTCAACGAAGGGCTCGTAGAGCAGCAGCTTGCGCTGCAGCTCTTCTTTTTCCATCGTCTGCATGTTCCGCTCCTCGAGCTCGGAGATCAGCCGCCCCAGCACCTCTTTCAACGTGTTGACCGTGATCGGCTTGGACAAATAATCGTCTACGCCGAGCCGGAGTGCTTGCCGCGCATACTCGAAATCGGAATAGCCGCTTAAAATGACGATTTTACCTTGAAAATGCTCACGCCGCAGCCGGTCGACCATGTCGAGGCCGTTCATGACCGGCATATAAATGTCCGTGATGACGATGTCTGGATCCTGTTCCATGATGAGTCCGAAGCCAGCCTCGCCGTCCATCGCCTCGCCGACCGGCTCCAGGTCCATCTCTCCCCATGGGATGAGCCGCTTCATGCCCTGCAGTACATGCCGGTCGTCATCGACAATTGCAATCTTCCACATGCTAATCCCCTCCCAGCTCTTGTTTTTTCATTGGTATGTAGATTAGGGCCTCCGTACCGCCCTCAGGAATCTGTCGAAGCTCTACGCCATAGGGGGACCCGAAGTAGGCCTCGACGCGCTCGATGACATTACGGATGCCGTAGCCGCCGGTTTTGCGCTTTTTGCGTTTGTTCCAATCCTGCGGAATACCCACCCCGTTATCGGCAATGCGGCACATAATCCCCTCATCGACCGATGTGATGGAGATCGTCACTTCACCGGTGAGCCGGCCGTGGAAGCCGTGGATGACGGCATTTTCGACAAAGGGCTGCAGCGTCAGCTTCGGGATCAGCAGCTCGCCGAGCCCCTCGTCCATCTCGATCCGGTAGGTTAAGCCTTCGCCCCACTTCAGCTGCTGGATTTGTAAATAGCATTCCGTATGCTTCAGCTCGTCATACAGCGGAATGAAGCTCTCCCCGCCCGACAAGCCGATGCGGAACATCCGCCCCATTAGCTCCAGCACATGGCTGATCCGGTCCTGTCCGGCCTCGATCGCCATCCAGTTCAGCTGATCCAGCGTATTATACAGAAAATGCGGGTTGATCATCGCTTGCAGCGCCTTAATCTCGGCTTCCTTCTGCGCCTGATGCTGCCGCTCCAGCGATACATACAATTCTTCGATCCGTTCGATCATTTTGCGGTAGCCGCCGAACAGACTGCCGAATTCGTTCCGGTACGTATCCGGAAAATCGTTCACCTGGCGCCCGACGGAGTACATGCCCATCAGCTGCACCAGCTGACGGATCGGCGCTGTGAAATTGCGCGAGAGCGACAAGGTGATGAAGAGCGTGACCAGCAGCGCCGCGATGCCGACGATCACAAGCGTCTTGGCCAGCTGGATACTGCCGCGGGTAATGTCGCGCCAAGGGGTCAGCTCCACGAGCACCCAGCCCTCTTGAAACGATTTGGACCACACCATGAGAATGTCCTTCTCGTCGTAAGCAGCCGATGGACTGAGCCGGATGTGTCGATGCCCCAGCTCGCCCTGCAGGTCGTCCGTCAAGCTCTCCAGCTCCTCGGGATCCGGCACCTGCTTCGTGCTCAGCATCAGCCGACCGCCGCCGTCGATCAGCATACGGCTAGGGGATGCCTTATCCTCACTAAGCAGCGTCTGCAGCGTCTTTTGCTTGACGTTGATGACAAGATAGCCTAAATCCGGGTTGGCGTTGGAGGAAATATGGCGGACAAAGCTGAGCACCTGCTGCGGTCCCTGTGAGGAGTTCGCAACGCGCTGGCCGAGCCAGAGAAAATCGGATTTTTGCGCGGAGGGGTACCAGCTTTGGCCCATCAAATAGTCCCTTGGCAGAAACTGAACGTCGGACAGCGGATCGACCTGAGTTGGCTCGTCCATATAAACCTCCATCGAGAGGATAAACGGCGAGCTGTTGACGAGCGGGCTTAAGTAGTTCTGGCTCAGATCAATCCGCGCTCTGTTGCGGGTATAGTAATCGCCTTTTAGATCGAGATAGCTGAGAAACGCCGAGTTCTGCGACAAGGCCAGCGATGTCTGCTCCACTGCGCGCAATTGCAGCGCCAGCTGCTTGTTCAGCTCACCGAGCATGCCCTGCTGGTAGAACGAGGTGCTGTCCGCTTGATCGCGGGCCGATATGTAATAGCTGACGCCGGAGATGACGGTCACCAGCAGCGCAATAAATACCGCAAAGCTGATAAATAACACATAATCAATTCGATATCGGCGAAACGGGTTGAACATCCGCCTTATTCGCCTCCTTTTGCTGTAACTGATATCGGGGTTTCCTTGATAAGCAGTTCTCAACGATGTAAGAGCTTGTCCCGCCGGACAAGCTCTTCGGGTGACAGAAAAAGCTGCGGCAGAGCACGCAGCTTTTTTCTTCCATATTACCCTTTCAGACCGGTTGTCGCAATGCCTTCGACGAAGTGCTTCTGTGCCAGAAAGAAGATCAGTACTGGCGGCGTGATGGACAAGAGCGACATCGCAAGAAGCTGTCCCCAAGCAACGGCGGATTGCGTGTCGATAAACATGCGCAAGGCCAAAGGAATCGTATATTTGTCTACTGAGTTCAAGTAAATCAGCGGGGAGAAGTAGTCGTCCCAGCCCCAGATAAACGAGAAGATGGTGGCGGATACGAGCGCCGGCTTCGTCAGCGGCATAATGATGCGCCAGTAAATGCCGAACCAGCTGCAGCCGTCAATTTTGGCCGATTCATCCAGCTCCCGCGGAATGGACCGAATAAACTGCACGATCAGGAAGATGAAGAACGCTCCGCCCATCGCGGCAGGCACCACCAGCGGCAGGTACGTGTTAACCCAGTTGAACGAATGGAACATCGAGTACTGCGGAATGAGTGTGACTTGGCTTGGAAGCATGATGGTCATCAGCAGAATCGAGAACCAGAAGTTTTTCAGCGGGAACGTCAGTCGAGCGAATCCGAACGCCACCAGGCTCGCCGCCACGACGTGTAGAATCGTAGCCGTCACGTTGACCTTAATGCTGTTGATATAGAAGTAAGTGAACGTATATTTAGGCAGCGCATTCCAGCCGTCGGGATAGTTCTCCCACATCCACTTGGATGGGAAAAGCGTTGGCAGTCCGATTTCTTGCGTCGTCTTGAAGGAAGCCCCGAACCACCACACGACCGGATAAATCATCATGATGCTGACGGCGATCAGGAGGGCGTGCGTCAGCAGCTTGCCTTTGAAGTCGAGTTCTTTTTTCATTTTCCCGCCCCCGTTTCCGATTCGTAGAACACCCAATATTTCGAAGCGATGAAGTTAAACAAAGTTGCAATCCCGACGATCACGAGCAGGATCCAGGCCAGTGCAGAAGCGTAGCCCATCTCCAGGCTTCCGAACGCTTTCTTATACAGGAACAGCGCGTAGACTTCCGTCGAATTGATAGGACCGCCATTGGTGATGATAAAAGCGGACGTAAACATCTGGAACGAATTGATAATCCCCATAATCAGGTTGAACAAAATAACCGGGGACAGCATTGGAAGCGTAATCATAAAGAACTGTCTAGGCTTCGATGCGCCGTCTACGGACGAAGCTTCATAAAGCTCATTCGGGATGCTTTTCAGCCCGGCAAGGAAAATGATCATGGCCGAGCCGAACTGCCAGCAGGTCAAAACAACCAGCGTCCACAGGGCTGTTTCCGGAGTGCCGATCCAGTTCTTTGGCATCACGCCGAACAGGATCACCAGTTTGTTGATGAAGCCGTCGATGCCGAAAATGTTTTTCCAAAGCACAGCCACCGCGAGACTGCCGCCGATCAAGGAAGGCAAATACATGGCGGTACGATAGAAGGCGATGCCTCGGACGGCCCGGTTCAGCAGCATGGCCGCGGCGAGCGCGGACGCCAGCTTCAGCGGAACGGAGGTAAGCACGTAGGTGAAGGTCACCTTTAGGGAGTTAAAGAACAGCCGATCGTGGGCGATGGATTCAAAGTTCTTCGTGCCAATCCAGCGCGGCGGATCAAGAAGCGAGTACTCGGTAAACGATAAATAAAACGATTGTATAATGGGCCACAATTGAAGTACGAGGAAGCCGATCAGCCATGGTGCAATAAATAAGTATCCCGCAAAAGGCGCGTTCCAGCGCGAGAGGGAGTGGCGAAGGCTTGACTTGGGTTTAGATGTGGCTGCGGCTGGTGCGTTGGCTGCAGCAGTTTGATTATTCATAGAAAAATCACCTCATCCAATGCGATTTTGATCTGTTTTAAGTATACGGTATAGGCATAGAGCATCTGTAGGTGAAGGAAGTACAATTTCTTTCACTATTTTACGATTCTTATAAAAGTGTTCGATTTTAAAAGTTAACGTTGACGTTAGCGTTTTTCCTTACTGGAAAAACCTGTATAATGAAATTCGCTTCTGGACAGGCTAACAATCGAAAATTCGATGAGTTGGAGGTACGGAAGGCATGGATAACCAGAATACCCTCACGAACCGTCAGGGTCATCCGATTACGGATAACCAGAATGTAAGGACGGTTGGGGATCGAGGGCCTACGACGCTTGAGAATTACGATTTTCTGGAGAAAATTTCGCACTTCGACCGGGAACGGGTGCCGGACCGGGTCGTGCATGCCCGCGGTGCAGGGGCACACGGTTACTTTGAGGCCTACGGCAAGGTCGGAGAAGAGCCGATCGCGAAGTATACGAGAGCGAAGCTGTTTCAGGAGGCCGGGAAGCAGACCCCGGTGTTCGTGCGCTTTTCCACGGTGGTTGGGGGAGGACACTCACCGGAAACGCTGCGCGATCCGCGCGGCTTTGCGGTCAAATTTTATACTGAGGATGGCAACTGGGATTTGGTCGGGAACAACCTGAAAATTTTCTTTATCCGGGACCCAATGAAATTTCCGGACATGGTGCATTCCTTTAAGCCCGATCCCGTCAATAATTTGCCGGATCCGGAGCGGATGATGGACTTCCTCTCGGGAACGCCGGAAGCAACCCATATGGTCACTTTCCTATTTTCTCCATGGGGCATTCCAGCGAATTACCGGCAAATGCAGGGGTCGGGCGTGAACACGTACAAATGGGTGAACCAAGACGGGCAAGCGATGCTAATCAAGTATCACTGGGAGCCGCTCAAGCAGGGGATCAAAAATCTGCTGCAGCGCGAAGCCAATCAGATTCAGTCGGGCAATTACAACCATGCCACGCAGGACTTATATGAAGCGATAGCGCAAGGGGATTACCCGGAATGGGAGCTCTGCGTGCAGATGATGACCGATGATGAGCATCCTGAGCTGGATTTTGACCCGCTGGACCCGACCAAGCTGTGGGATCCGAAGCAGTTTCCGTTTTTGCCGGTCGGCAAAATGGTCTTAAATAAAAACGCGGATAATTATTTTGCCGAGGTGGAGCAGGTGGCCTTCGGAACAGGCGTGCTCGTCGACGGACTCGATTTCTCCGACGATAAGCTGCTGCAGGGCCGCACGTTCTCGTATTCCGATACGCAGCGGCACCGCGTAGGCACCAACTATTTGCAGCTGCCGATCAACGCGCCGAAGAATCACGTGGCGACCAATCAGCGGGATGGACAGATGGAGTACAAGGTGGATGCGGGGCCGAATCAAAATCCCCATGTCAATTATGAGCCCTCCACGCTCGGCGGCCTGCAAGAAGCGGCGCAAAGCGGGAAGGAGCATGCGCCGCACTATGATGCGAGTCTGGTGAGACAGAAGCTTGCGCGCACGAATGACTTTGCCCAGGCCGGAGCAACATACCGTGCCTTCGATGACGTGGAGCGAGGCGAGCTGGTGGCCAATCTGGTAGACGCGCTGAGCATCTGCAAGCCGCATATTCAATCGAAGATGGTCGAGTACTTCACCCAAGCCGATCCGGACTATGGCAAGCGGGTGAAAGAAGGGCTGGAGAACGCGAAGCGGACCGGGCAGGAGCATACGAGTACGGCAGCCGCGGATCAGGCCAAGAAGCAGCTGGAGCATATGGGGCACACCTCAGACCGCTATTGAAATAAAGAAGAGTCAAGGCTGCGCAGCCTTGACTCTTTGTTCTATGATCTTCCATGCGCAAAAGGGATAATTTAATACGGGAACTGGGTAGAGTAGCCGCTGAACTGCTGGTACGTTTGCTGCATTTTTTGCTGCTCCTCGGCCTCGAGCTTGTACCAGCCGTTCTGGAACATCAGGTTGTACAGCTCCCGCGCACACTGGTGCGTTTCCGTCAGCATTTGCAGCATATCATTATGAAGCTGCTCGTGGCTGGCTTCGAGCACGGCGATGTTCAAGCTGTTCGTTAGATGCTTGCAGGTGCTTAGTCCATCGTTCAGGAAGTCGCGGTCGTTCATTTCCGGCCCCTTGACCTGCGGGAGCTGTACGGATTGGGGATTGGCGATCTGGTTATTTTGCATCTGCATCGGTGCTCCTCCCTCTATTGCGAAGACTGCTGCGTTTGCGGCAGACTGGCCATGGCGGTTTGGTTATTGACTTGAAGATGCGTCAGCAGCTTCTGATAATGGCGCTGATGCATTTGTCCGGCTTTATCCAGCGCTTGCTTGATCTGCGGGTTCTGGGCCTGCTGGGCAAAGAAATGAAACTTTTTAAACGCAGACAGCTCCCAAGACATCGCATCCTTCAGATAAGACAAATCCTTGGTGGTGATCACGCGCGGCGGTACCGGAATCGGTGCCTGCGTCTGCGCTGGAGGCGTCATCGTTGCTTGCATGAGGGGTTGCTCCTTTCGATTGTAAGGTACCACAAATATAGAATGAACAATCGAAGGACGATTATGCTCCGTACGGGCTTCCACATCTAACCGTGAACGAAAAAGGATAAGCTTTTAGGCCTCTTAGGCTGCATTCGTCAGCACTTCGGCCTGCTGCTTGCGGTATACGATTCGGGCAAGAATGAGGCTGATTTCATATAAGCCTACGAGTGGGACAAACACCATCAGATGGGAGAGGAGCTCCGGCGGAGAGATCAGGCTCGCAACGATCACTAGGACCAGATAAGCGTGACGGCGAAGCAGCTGGAGGCGCCGCGGATTGAGCAGTCCGATTTTGGTCAGGAAGATGACGATGATCGGCAGCTCGAACGCTAGAGAGACGGGAAGAATGATGTTAAACATGAAGCCGAAATATTGGACGACCCCATAGGTTTGTACAAAGTCGAGCTTGGCCGCGATGCTCGTCGTGAAGGCGAGACTCATTGGAAAGACGATGAAATAAGAGAAGGCCAGTCCAATAAGAAAGCAAAGGAAAGCATAAGGGATATACTTAAACGCGGCCGCCTGCTCCTCCATCTCTAGACCCTCTCGAACAAAGGCCCAGAGCTGATATAAGATGACCGGCAGAGCCGTAATGATGGAAAAAATGAGCGCCACATTCATATAAATCCTCGCACCGTCCCAAGGAGAGAACACGTTCCATGTCACCTCGGCGACCGACGGCTGATGTTTCAAGAACAGTAGGATCTTGGGGGCCAGGAATAGCCCGATGATCATCGTGACGACCACGACGGCCAGTATAATCATCATTCTCTTTCGCAGCTCCCCCACGTGCCCGATTAGGGTCATTTTGGAATCCTCGTATTCAGCCATACCCTTCCTCCCTCTTTTTGCAGCAATTTTAGATCGATTTCGACCATTTTTTCGCCTGCCATTGCTTGATTTCGAACGTGGTAAACCCATCCGTTAATTTTTGATGGATTTCTTTGATCTTCTCCACGTCTTCAAACGAATACTTTCGCGTCTTCCCCCGGGTTCGCTCGGGAAAGATCAGCTTTCGCTCCTCGTAGTACCGGATCTGCCTCTCCGATAACCCCGTCAATTCACTGACACTTCCGATATTCATTACTTTTTTTTCCATACATTCCACCTCCAGGATGTAATATATATGTTATAAATAATGACAATTCCAATGGATTCCAGAATTATATTAACAGAATAGTCTTACAATTTACAATGAAAAAAGTCCCAATTTTTAGTCAAAAAAATTTTGTGTTAGATTTTCTTACACAAATTATCTCAAATCCATTTTCCTTTGGTATATTCGTTCGTAGATTCAAGAGCTTGTGTAGACGAAGGAGTGACGCGAATGGAGATGAATGGACCAAGCAAGGAAATGACCCGAAGGCAGTTCCTGACAACCGTCGGGAAAATCGGGGGTTCAGCAGCGTTGTTTAGTGTGATGGGCACGATGGGCCTGCTGTCGCCGCAAACCCTCCAGGCAGCCGAGTACACGCCTCCGAGCAAGGGCGATTTTGGGAATGCGGGCCGGAAGGGGAAGCGCATCATCATTCTTGGAGCCGGCATCGGCGGGATGACCGCGGCCTACGAGCTTGGTGAAGCGGGATATGACTGCACGATCCTGGAGGCTCGGGCTCGCTCTGGCGGCCGAAACTGGACGGTGCGGAGAGGGACGACGGTGACGGAAGTAGGCGGCGTCAAGCAGGTCGCGCGGTTCGATGAGGGTGACGGGATGTACCTAAACGCCGGGCCGATGCGAATCCCCCAATTCCACTCCACGCTGGAGTACTGCCGCAAATTCGGCGTCGAGCTGGAGCCCTTCAACAATGTCAACGAAAGCGGCTACTATTACAGCGAGAATGTGGGTGCCTTATCCGGGCAAAAGGTCCGAAAGCGCGCGGCCAAGGCCGATGTAAAGGGCTATGTGTCCGAAATGCTTGCCAAAGCCGTCAATCAGGGGGCGCTGGACTTGCCGCTCACTGCGGAGGAGAAGGCGAAGCTGGTCGATTACCTCAAGCGCGAGGGCGATCTGAGTCCCGATTTGTTCTACAAGGGCTCTTCGCGAGGCGGGTATACAGAGGAGCCGGGAGGCAAGCTGGATGCGGGCGTGGTCCGGGATCCGTTTGACCTCAAATCCATTATCAACTCCGGCTTCGGCAACTTCTTTAGCAGCGAATATACCTACGATCAGCAAATGATGATGTTCCACCCGGTCGGCGGGATGGATAAAATCGCGAAGGCGTTCGAGAAGCGGGTCGGGCACAATATCGTATTCCACGCCGAGGTGAAGGAGATTCGCCAGGATGCGAATGGGGTTCGAATCACCTATTTGAATACGGACACAGGCGCGGTGCGGGAGGTTACTGGCGATTACTGCATATGCACGATTCCGCTGCCAGTGCTTAAGGATATCCCGGCCGATTTTTCCCCGGAGATGAAGAAGGCGATCGAGAACGTCAAATACGCCTCCGCCGGAAAAATGGGGATTCAGTTCAAGCGTCGCTTCTGGGAGGAGGACGAGCTAATCTACGGCGGCAGCACGACGACCAATACTGACCTCAGCTCGCTGTACTACCCTCCTACTAAATACCACTCTCAAAAGGGGGTCCTGCTTGCCTATTATGCGAACGGGGCAGCGGCCGATCGGCTCGGTGCGATGACCCTGGCAGAGCGCGAGAAGTATGCGCTTAGCGTTGGCTCCCGCATTCACCCTCAATACTACAAGGAGTTCGAAACCTCCTTCTCCGTCGACTGGAAGCGAATCAAATACAACCTTGGCGGGTGGGTGAGCTATACGGCGGACGACCGCAAAACGTATTATCCGACGCTCTGCAAACCGGATGGACGCATCTACTTGGCCGGGGAGCATATCAGCTACATTACCGCATGGCAAGCAGGGGCGATTGACGCTGCCCGGAAAGTAGTCACGGAAATTCACGAACGCGTCATGAAAGAGTAGTCACTTGACTGGAGAAGGGGAATGATCGCTAATGTGGACTTATAAACTCAAATCCGCTTTGCTGCTTGCCGTCATCTCCGGCATCGTATCGATCAGCGCCTATGCCGCCGATGAGCCGGATAAACCGAATCAATATGCCGCTGAGCCGGTCAATGAAGCTGAATTTTACGGCAGCGCAACCTCGGCGATCTCCAGCGGGGTAGCTGTACCGTCCGGCCTCGCTTATTTGTTCACCAGCGGAACCACGCCGCCGCTCTTGAATAAAGAGGGCAAAACCGTGTACGAGCGCTACGGGGACACGAAGACACAGGCAGAGGGCGTGCTAAAAAATATCGAGAAGCAGCTGGCAGACAAAGGCCTTACGATGAAGGATGTCGTTTATCTTCGCGCGTATTTGACCGCGGATGCCGCGAAGGAGAACAAGTTTGATTACGCGGGGTGGAACGAGGCCTATGCGAAATATTTCAATAATGTCGACAATCCAACGAAAACAGCCCGTTCAACGGTCGGCGTGGCGAGCTTGGTGAACGCCGATTGGCTGATTGAGGTCGAGGCGGTTGCGGTGTATCCGAAGAAGCATACGCAAGATTAACATTTCTACGACGGAAGGGGCTGGCAGTCCATGCTGCAAAATATCGGTATTCCCGGTCTTATCATGATCCTTGTGGTGATTTTAATTTTATTCGGTCCGTCCAAGCTGCCGGAGCTGGGCAGAGCGGTCGGCCGTACGCTGCATGAATTTAAATCATCGGCCAGAGAGCTGGTCTCGGAGAGTCGAGAGGAAGCGGAGCCGCCGAAGGCTGAGAAGGCGCACGGCTAACGGAATACAACGTGAAAAAAAGGACCTTGAGCCGCTGCTCAGGGTCCTTTTTGATGTGTGGACGAGGGGGCGAAAGGTTAAATTTCCTTGCGCAAGCATGGCGATCTTTTGTGTTATATTAATGGAAGGTTTCGATACACAAGTTATACTCGATTATGTAGTTACTATGTTAAATATAATAACACGATGAGGTATTGTTGTGTTGTCTCGGAGTAGGTGATGAACTGGTTCGGCCAGAATGAATATCCTGTTTTTCCAGTGCAAAAATGTCAGGGTTAAAATGCTCAACGCCGCCATGGAAACGAAGTATTAAGCGTTGAAAAGTATTAGATATGTGTTAGATTTGTCGCCCCCAAAAGGATATTGAAAAATGTTGTCGAATTAGAGCAAAAAATATAGAAAAAGGGGTGTCGTTATGCGGAAGAAAGCGGGGTTTAAGCTCAGAACCATGGCCGGCTTTCTTGTTGTGGTTTCCGTCATGACAACCTTATGCATCTGTGCCTTCATCGGCTATCGCAACGAGAAAGAATCGCTGATTCGGATGACGTTTCAGTTAAACCAGATGTATTCCGACAAAATGGCGGAGACGGCGGACGGGTTGTTTGCCACGATGAAAACGAGCCTGCAGGTGACAGGCGAATATTTGGCCAAGGACCTGACCAGACCCGATATGTTCGACCAGCTGGAGCAATTCCGGCTCAATCATTCGACTTTTAATTCGATCATCCTGGTCGATAAGGATAACGTCTTCCTGGAAACTTCCCCTGGCAACTTGGGCCTCAAGGGAACCAAGGTATCTACGGAAGGTGCATTGAATGCACTGAAGGTACGGCGGCCGGTTGTTACGGAGCCTTATATGAGCGCAACCAATTATTTGGTCGTCCTGATTATCCAGCCTTTATTTGATGCGCATGGGAATTACTTGGGCGCTTTCGGCGGGACGATCCGGCTTCATGAGGATAACGCGTTGAAGACGATGCTGGGCAATAAGACCATCAGAGAGAACGGCTCTTATGTGTACGTGGTCAGCTCGGCCGGGAACGTGCTGTATCATCCGATAAGCGACCGCATTGGAGAGCACGCCCCGCAAAATCCGGTGGTCAGCGAGGTTATGCAGGGGAAGAGCGGTACGATGCGTCTCGTCAACACGCGGGGTGTCGATTTTTTGGCAAGCTATTCGATCATCAAGGAAACAGGGTGGGGGGTCGTATCGCAGACGCCGACCTCGGTAGTGCTGGCCGCCTCGCGAGAGCTGGTAAAGCACCTCGTGCTGTACGTCATGCCGATGCTTGTCGCTTTGCTGCTGGTCATTTATTGGTTCATCGGCAAAATGTCGGAGCCGCTGGCGAAGCTGGCGCAGTACGCCACCTCCATGCTGTCCTCAAGCCGAAGCTTGCAAGGTGAAATGCCGGCCATCCAAACCTGGAATTTTGAAGCGAATGCGCTTCATCAGGCGTTTGGGATGGCGGTCCGCCATTTGCGCCACCAGTTCGATCACCTCTCGCAGGAGGCGCAGACGGACCCGCTGACCGGCTTGTACAACCGGCGGACGATGGGACTGTACATCGACAATTGGATGCGGAAGCGGATTCCGTTCGCCCTTCTGATTCTCGATCTGGACAATTTCAAGCGGGTGAATGACACGTTCGGGCATGAAAAGGGGGACGAGGTGCTGACCTTCTTATCCCGCGCGATGCTGGCGCACGTCGGACAGGGAGGCGTATGCTACCGCTTCGGAGGCGAAGAATTCGTCATTCTGCTGCCGGACACCGGACTGGCAACGGCTTGCCGCTATGCCGAAACGATACGCCAGTTCATGGCGGAGACGAACAGCCCGATCGGCCAGCCGGTGACGCTGTCCATAGGCGCCGCGGCATATCCGGATTCGGCGAAGGAGGCCGAGCAGCTGTTCCGGCTGGCGGATGAGGCGTTGTACCGGGCCAAGCGGCAGGGGAAAAATCGGGTGGAGCTGGCCCAGGCTGCCCAAACGATTCAATAGAGGATCACAGGACATGAAAAAAGCAGCTTTTACGCCAATGGGACTGACCTCTGTATGTGAGACAGGGGTCAGTCCCGAACGGGGTTGGCGAAAGCTGCTTTTTTGTATGCGGCAGGGCGGTTATTTCTTCAGCATATGGAATACTTGCTCGACGTCCTTGTCGCCGCGTCCAGACAGATTGATGATGATGATCTGATCCTTATTCATCGTAGGCGCCAGCTTCTTGGCGTGGGCGACGGCGTGCGCGCTTTCGAGCGCTGGGATGATGCCTTCGGTGCGGGACAGCTCTTGGAAGGCGGCGAGCACTTCCTCGTTGCTGACGGTGACGTATTCGGCCCGGCCTGTCACCCTCAGATGGCTGTGCTCCGGCCCGATACCCGGGTAGTCCAGCCCTGCGGCAATCGAGTAGGTCGGCTTCGGATTGCCCTGCTCGTCCAGCAGCACGAGGCACTTGAAGCCGTGAATGATACTAGGCACGCCTTGCGTGAGTGTTGGTGCCTGATCCGGCTCGACGCCGATTAACCGCACGGACGGCTCGTCGATATAATGCGCAAACGCGCCGATCGCATTGCTTCCGCCTCCGGCACAAGCGAGTACCGCGTCAGGCAGCCGGCCCTCTTTCTCCAGAATTTGACGCTTCGACTCCTCGCTGATGACCGATTGAAAGTGCTTGACCATCGTCGGGAATGGATGCGGCCCTACAGCGGAGCCAAGCAGATAGAAGGTGTTCTGGTAGTTTTGGACCAGATCGTTCAGCGCTTCGTCGACCGCGTCCTTCAGGCGGCCCTGCCCCTTGGCGACGGGAACGACAGTAGCGCCGAGCAGCTCCATGCGGAACACGTTGAGCGCTTGGCGGCGGGTATCTTCGGCACCCATGTAGACGACACAGTCCATATTGAACATCGCGCAGGCGGTAGCCGTGGCAACGCCATGCTGTCCGGCGCCGGTTTCGGCGATCACCCGCTTAGCGCCCATCCGCTTGGCGAGCAGAATCTGGCCAATGACGTTGTTGATTTTGTGTGCGCCGGTGTGGTTCAAGTCCTCGCGCTTCAAGTACACCTTCGCTCCGCCCCAGGCATCTGTTAACTGCGCAGCATAGGTCAGCGGATTCTCGCGCCCGACATACTCCCGCAAATAATAGCGGAACTCTTCGTTGAATTCGGGGTCATCCTTGAATTTGTTGAACTGGGCGCTTAAATAATCAAGCACCTCCTGCAATTCCGGCGGAACAAAGCTGCCCCCGAACTCCCCGAAGTAACCTTCTCTTAATTCTACCTGACTCATTATGCAACCGCCTCCATTTTGCTAAAATGTAAACGCTGTCACTCATAGATTACTATAAAAAATGGGGAGGATATTGTCAAAAAAATATTTTTCTCGAGGCTTATTGACATACGAGGCGGAGCTGGCATAAACTGGTTTTAAGTAACTAAATAAAAATAAGTCATTTATAAATGATGAGTAAATGGAGGAATGAAGGTATGTCAGCAGCAAAATGGTTGGTGGACGCTTCGTACAGCAGTATTGATTTTTCGATTCGGCATATGATGATCGCGAAGGTGAAGGGGACGTTCCACACCTTCGAAGCGAATATTGAAGCGGATCCGGCAGATCTGACGACCGCCAGCGTGCAAGTCAGCGTGGATCTCAGCAGCATCGATACCCGTAACGGCGATCGTGACGGCCACCTTCGTTCCGCAGACTTCTTCGATGCAGAGCAGCATCCGAAGATGGTGTTCCAATCAACCGGGTTCGTGAAATCCGGTGAGGGCGAGTATGAAGTGACGGGCAACCTGACCATTCGCGGCGTAACCCGCGAAGAGACGTTCGAGGTCATCTTCGAAGGCGCAGGCAAGGATCCTTGGGGCAACGAAAAGGTCGGCTTCAGCGCAACCGGCGCGATTAAGCGGAGCGATTACGGCCTGACTTACAACGCAGCGCTTGAAACAGGCGGCGTGCTGATCGGGGACGAAGTGAAGGTTTCCATCGAGATTGAAGCATCGAAGCAAGCTTAAGCCTTATGCTGGCAGTAGAGAAAGAGAAGAGATGCCCGAGCGAGCACGCGGGGCGTCTCTTTTTTTATTGTCCGGCGACGGTGGACATGCTCGCGCCTGCACAGCCGAGGCATGTTCCTTAAGCCGAGCTGGTGGAGGAGTCTCTATTTCCGAAGTTTTCGACCAGACTGTCTGCCCGGAACATCCCAAATCTGGAGCATTGGAAATCGCCCAATTTGGGTGCATGAACTTTTTCCAGCGAGGGAACGATAAGAGCGGATCAATCTAGCAAAATTTGTTCCTGGGCAGGACAGTAGGGTAAGATAAGTCTGTTATCCTTACAGCTTAGAGTAGCCCGATGACCCCAAATACGGATGGATTGAGGGATGAAAGGATGCGTACAGAGTGGCGTTATGCCATACTAGCGGCTATCGTGGCATCGATGATGGCGGTCACCGCATGCGGAAGCAAGACAAATAACCAAGCGGGCGGAACGGCCACGCCGACCCCGGCAGCGACACCTGCACCGGCGTCAACGCCAGCAGCCACGCCGACCCCGGCGGCATCGGCACCACCGCCAGCGGCCGGAGGAACAACGACAACCGTGAACGCGGAGTCGATCGTGAAGGCGAACTGTATTTCCTGTCACGGGGATACACTGGACGGCAGAGGAGCAGCCAACAAAAACTTGCAGAAGGTTGGCGCCAAGCTCAGCAAGGATCAAATTGCGAACCAAATCAACAACGGCGGCAACGGGATGCCAGGATTCAAGGGCAAGCTGAAGCCAGAGGAAGTAACGGCCGTTGCGGATTGGCTGGCTGCAAAAAAATAAGCTTATGTATCGAGAGCGTCCCAGTCTGCGTAGGCGGGAGCGCTCTTTTTTTCAATATGTCAGGGCGAGCTTTCGTATCGCGACTCGTCGTCAAATTGTTCCACGTGAAGCACTTTTTCGACGGGATGCAGACGGAAGCGACAATAATGCCGCTCGAAAATGCGTGATTCTTAAGGCTTTTCGACCCCTAAATACACAAATGGAAGGCAGTGAAAGGAAGGGAAAAGGATGAAAGCATTGGTGTTCGATCATTTTGGGGGACCAGAAGTGCTGCAGCTCAGGGAGCTGCCGGACCCGGAGCTGAAGCCGGGAACAGTGCTGGTGCGTGTGAAAGCGATCGGCCTCAACTATGCAGATATTTATCGGAGAAAAGGCAACTACCACTTAGCGGGCCAGCCTCCGTACATTTTAGGCTATGAAGGCGCGGGCGTGGTCGAGCGGGTGGCGGACGATGTGACCGAGCTGAAGCCCGGCGACCGGATCGCCTTCGCTGACGTACCGCATTCAAACGCGGAGCTGGCAATCGTACCGGCGGATCGGGCGATTCCGCTGCCGGACGATACCGCGTTTGAGACGGCTGCCGGCCTTCTGCTGCAAGGGCTGACGGCGCATTACCTGGTGTTCGACAGCTACCCGGTGAAGGCAGGGGACGACATCTTGGTGCACGCGGCGGCGGGCGGTGTGGGGCAGCTGCTGGTCCAGCTGTGCAAGCTGCGCGGAGCGCGGGTGCTCGGGCTCACGTCCTCGGAGGCAAAGCGGGAAGCGGCACGGCGCGCAGGGGCGGACGAGGTGCTGCTGTACGGCATCGATTGGCCGACCGCCGCCGTTGCTTGGTCGCGGGATGGGGCCGGCGTGGATGCCGCGTATGACTCGGTGGGCGCGACGCTGATGGACAGTTTCCAGGCGGTGCGCACGCGCGGAACGGTCGTCTTCTTCGGCATGGCCGGCGCCGATCCGGCACCGGTTGATCCGCGCATGCTGATGGACACGTCCAAGACGCTCACCGGCGGCGACCTGTGGAACCACGTCACGACCCGGGAGGAACGCCGGAGCCGCGCGGCGGCGCTGTTCGACTGGATCCGTGAGGGCGCGGTGAAGCTGGAGGAGCCAAGGCGCTTTGCGCTGCGGGACGGCGCGGACGCCCATCGCTTGCTGGAGAGCCGCGCCAGCACAGGCAAAATCATTTTGATCCCATAGCTTAGCAACAAGCCACTGAGGCGCTGATCCGAGATTGATCTCGGGACCAGCGCCTTTTTATGTGGATCAGGCCATCAGGTGCATGCTAGCGCGGCATAACCGCTTTATTTTGCTGGTATGAGCACGATTTCTCCATCTACGGCAGCGGCCGCTTTATCGAGTGGATGCAGCTGCTTTTGCCAGATTTAAAGCGGCGAGACCGCCTTAGATTTATTTGCCTGCACTGATCTTTGTGTATTTCGCCGCGGGAGTCATTTTACATGGATAAGCTCGATATATATAGGTCATAGAGACAACAATGCGAGCGGGCCCCGAGTGCGTCAGCCGACCTTGGCGGCCAAGGAGCTTGCTCGAGCTGAAAACGGAGGTGCAGTGGTTTGCTTCATATCGTAGCTTGTATCAAGCAGGTGCCGGATACGAAGATCATCAAGATGAATCCGAAAACGAACACGATGGACAGGGCCAGCGCCCCGGCGATTTTGAACCCCTACGACGCGCATGCGGTCGAGGAAGCCGTCCGGCTCAAACAGCGGTACGGCGGCACGGTATCCGTCCTGACGATGGGGCCTCCGCCGGCGGTCAAGGCGATCCGCAAATGCATTGAAATCGGCGCTGACGAGGGGTACATGATCTCGGACCGGGCGTTTGCCGGCGCGGATACGCTGGCGACCAGCTACGCGCTCTACAAGGCGCTGAACAAGATTGCGCTCATCATGCCGATCGACCTGATCATATGCGGGAAAATGACGATCGACGGCGACACCGGTCAAGTCGGTCCGGGGATCGCCAGACGGCTCGATATCCCGCCGCTCACCTCTGTTAAGAAAATCGTCGAGGTGAACAAGGAGGAAGGACACGTCACGGTGCATCGCAAGCTGGAGGATGGCTACGAGGTGATTCGCTCCACAGTACCCTGTCTCATGTCCGTAGAGAAGGAAATCAATGAGGTGCCGTATTCGACGATGCCGAACATGATCCGGGCGGCGCGGTACAATCCCCATATTTGGTCGGTAAACGACCTGGAGGATGTGGACCGCACCCAGCTGGGCCTCAAGGGCTCGCCGACGATCGTTTCCTCCGTCTGGGCGCCGCAGAAGCCGCAAGGCGGAGAGATGGTGGGCGGCGGCACGAAGGAGCAGGTGGAGCGGCTAATCGGCCTTTTGCTCGAGAAACAAGAATTGTTCCAAGCTAGGGGTGACAGTCTATGAGCCCGGGGGAGAAACCGGAGAAGAACGAGAAAAATCTGTTCGAGGATTACCGCGGCGTCTGGGTGTTCATCGAGGTCAACAAGGACGGGAAGGTAGCTCCCGTGTCTTTGGAGCTGCTGGGAGCGGGCAAGCGGCTCGCCGAGAAGCGGAAAACCGAGCTTGCGGGCGTCCTGATCGGCAGCCAGGTGAAGCAGCTGGCCGGCACGGTGTTCGAGTACGGTGCGGATACGCTGTATGTGTACGACGACCCGATCTTCAAACATTACCGCACGGAGACGTTCATGCGGGCGCTCCTCGCCTGCACGGAGAAGTATAAGCCGGAGATCATCCTCTACGGCGCGACGTCGACGGGCAAGGATTTGGCCAGCGCGGTGGCGACGGATCTGCCGACGGGTCTCACGGCGGATACGACGATCCTCGATGTCGAAGAGGACACGGGCCTGCTGCTGGCGAGCCGTCCGGCCTTCGGGGGGAACATCATGGCGACGATCCTCTGCAAGAAGTATCGCCCGCAGATGGCCACGGTCCGCCCGAAGGTGATGAAGGCGCTGATCCCGGAGCCGGGGCGCACCGGCACGGTGATCGCCGAGAGCATTCCTCTCCGCGAGGAGGACGTGCGCACGAAGGTGCTGGAGATCGTCCGGGAGACGATCAAGCGGGCGCGCATCGACGAAGCAGACATTATTGTGGCCGGAGGCAAGGGGCTCGGCAGTCCCGCAGGCTTCCAGCTCATCCATCAGCTAGCCGATACCCTCGGCGCCGCCGTAGGTGCGAGCCGAGATGTGGTGGAGGCGGGCTGGATCGGGCACCACCATCAGGTCGGCCAAACCGGAGTGACGGTGACGCCGAAAATTTATTTTGCCATCGGGATTTCAGGGGCTATTCAGCATTTGGTCGGCATGCAGAACTCGGGGCTGATTATCGCGATCAACAAGGACCCGGCGGCGCCGATTTTCCAAGCTTGTCATTACGGCATCGTCGGCGATGCGTTCGAGATTGTACCGGCACTCATTGAAGCATGGAATAAGGCGCTGAGCAGAAAGGAAGAAGGGCATGTCCGATCGGTTTGATGTCATCGTCGTAGGAGCAGGGCCTGCAGGGATCGCCTGCGCACACGAGCTGGCCAAAGCCGGCGTGAATGTGCTGCTGCTGGAGCGGGGGGAATACCCCGGCTCCAAGAACGTCATGGGCGGCGTGCTGTACCGGAGCATGATGGAGGAGATCGTCCCTGAATTTTACAAGGAGGCCCCTGTGGAGCGCCCCATCGTGGAGCAGCGATTCATGATGCTCGATAAGGAATCCGCGCTGACGTTCGGGTACAAGGGGCTGGAGTGGGCCAAGCCGCCGTACAACAACTTTACGGTGCTGCGCGCCAAGTTCGACCAATGGTTTGCCCAGAAGGCCGTCGAAAAAGGGGCGCTGCTGGTCAACGAAACGGTCGTGCTCGAATGTATCGTGCGGGACGGGAAGGTCGTCGGCGTGCGCACGGATCGCCCGGATGGGGAGCTGTATGCGGACGTCGTCGTGCTGGCAGATGGGGTGAACTCGCTGCTTGCCAAGTCGCTCGGCTTCCACAAGGAATTCCGGCCGGACGAGGTGGCGCTGGCGACAATGGAGATCCTGAAGCTGGACCGCAAGGTCATCGAAGACCGGTTCAACCTGGAGGAGGACCAGGGCTGTACGATTGAGCTGTTCGGCGACGCGACGAAGGGGATCCTCGGCACGGGCTTCCTGTACACCAACAAAGATACGCTCAGCATCGGCGTCGGCACGTTATTATCCGGACTCATCAAGCATAAGATTAAACCCTACGAGCTGCTCGAATATGTAAAAAATCATCCGATGATCCGCCCGTACATCCAGGGCAGCGAGCAGCAGGAATACCTCGCCCACCTCATTCCCGAAGGCGGTTACAATTCGATGCCGAAGGTGGTCGGCGACGGCGTATTGGTGGTCGGCGACGCGGCGCAGATGGTCAATGCGATTCACCGCGAGGGCTCCAACATGGCGATGACCTCCGGGCGGTTGGCTGCCGAGACGATTGTCGAGGCGCGGCAGAACGGCGACTTCTCGGAGCGGGGCTTAAGCGGGTACCGCCAGCGGCTGATGGACAGCTTCGTCGGGCAGGATCTGAAGAAGTACAAGGATTCGACGCACCATTTTGACAAGTTCCCGCAATACTTCGATCAATACATTCCGATGATGAACCGCGCAGCGAGCCAGATGTTCACGGTGGACGGCAGGTCCAAATGGGAGAAGCAGAAGAAAATTTGGAACGACATCGGGACGGTGAAGGAAAAGCTGAAAATCGCTCGAGACGTGTATCGGGCATGGAAGGTGATGAAGTAAATGAGCGAGCAGGCCAAAGGCAAGTCAATCGAGGAAAAGCAGTACCTGCTTCGATTTAATGCGGCGACGGAGTCGCATCTGCATGTGCTCAGCGCGGATACGTGCATGACGAAGTGTCCCGATAAGCTGTGCACGATCTTTTGCCCGGCCGAGGTCTACAAATGGGAGGAGATCCGGATGCACGTCGGCTACGAGGGCTGTCATGAATGCGGCAGCTGCCGCATCGGCTGTCCTCATGAGAACATTAAGTGGGAGTACCCGAAAGGTGGTCACGGAATCGTCTTTAGATTGGGGTGATCCGTATGGTGAAGGTCGGGGATTGTGTCGTGTTCCTGCTCGATGGGGTCAGGGGAACCGTCATGGAGGTCAAGGAGAACCTGTGCTGCGTCATTTGGGAGGATCATTTTACGAGCTGGGAGCGGGCGGAGCTGTTGGTGCCGGAACGGCTGCTGAACAACCATTTTAAATAGACGACATTACGCGCGAAGCTGCCGATTCAGGCGGCTTTGTTGCGTTAGTCGGAAAAAGGAGAATCGGCTCGAAAATATACCATTTTTCTAGCAAAAAAAAGATTGACAGATTTGTGAAACGGCAGTAGTATTCTCATTAACATAATACCTACTAAACTGGTGGGGTATAAAGGGGATGAATTACGTGAAGAATAACCTGTTAACTGCAATTTCGACGAACTGGGTCAGTTTGCTCGTCTCCATCGTCATCATTGGTTTCTTGTATTTCCTAGCTAGAAAGCGGGTTGGCTTCGGCTCCCGGGTGCTTCTCGCACTGGGACTTGGTCTTGTGGCGGGGATCATTTTCAACAAAACGAAAATCGATGCCACCAGCGTCAGCACGATCGGAACGATCTACGTCAATCTGGTCAAAATGCTCGTTATTCCGCTCGTAGTCGTGCTTGTCATCAACAGTATTACATCGATTTCAAGTTTAGGCCATTTGCGGAAAATCGGTGTTAAGACGCTTGTTTGGTTCCTGGTTACCACAGGGATTGCCGCAATTATCGGTCTCATCGTAGCGCTTGCCTTTGATCCAGGATCAGGCATTGCGCAGGAAATTCCGAAGAGCTTCAAGCCGCGGGACATTCCGACGTTCTCCCAAGTTATTTTGGACTTAATGCCTACGAACCCGGTCAGCGATATGGCGAATGCCAAAGTCGTTCCGGTCTTGATTTTCTCGATCTTTGTAGGGATTGCGATGGTTCACGTGGGCTCCAAGAAGCCTGAAGTGATCGGACCGGTGAAGGCGTTCATCGAGTCGTTCGCACAGGTAATGCATCAAGTGGCTAAGTACATCATCCGCTTGACTCCGTACGGGGTGTTTGCGTTGATCGGCACGATGGCGGCGAAGTACGGCTTGGAAACGTTGATGCCATTGATGAAAGTCGTTGCAGCTACATACGTGGCGTTGATTCTTCACTTTATTATTACCTTCGGCGGCTTGGTGAGCTTTGTGGCCAAGGTCAACCCGATCAAGTTTTTCCGTAAAGCGTATCCGACGATCGCAGTTGCCTTCACTACTCGAAGCAGCTACGTTACACTGCCGGTGAACCTGGAAGTCATCACGAAGCGCCTGCGCGTTTCCCCAAGAATCGCTAGCTTTATCGCACCGCTGGGCTCGACGATGAACATGAACGGCTGCGGCGGCGTATGGCCTGCTGTAGTTGCGATCTTCGTCGCTCGCGTGTACAACATTCCGATGGGTATTTCCGAATACATCTTGATTGTCCTCGTCAGCATGATCTCCTCCATTGGGGTGGCTGGCGTACCGGGTCCGGCTTCGATCTCTACAACGGTTGTACTGACAGCGCTTGGCTTGCCGATTGAAGGCTTGGGTCTGGTACTTGCGATCGACGCAGTTGTAGATATGGGACGTACAGCGGTTAACGCAACAGGTACTACCGTCGTTTCGCTGGTAGTAGCCAACTCCGAAGGCGAGTTCGACCGCGAGTCGTTCAACCGCGATGAAGAAGACCAAATGGAATTGAACATGGCGTAAGCAAGCCTGCATAGAGTAAAAAAAGAACAGTCGAGCAAGGAGCGATCCTTGTCCGGCTGTTCTTTGTTTTGTGGGGGCTGCGGGTTATGGTTTATGGGCGCGAAAAGCCTTCCTCCACCAGGTACTCCACCGCTTCCTCGTACGTTTCGAAGGCGGACTCCAGGTTCAGGCCAGCATACACGTACCACAGCTCGTCATCCTCTCGGATCAGCAGCAGCGTCTGCCCGTTCGGCCCCATCCAGCGCTCTTCCTCGTTGGCATCGCCGCTGACGGCTTGTTCTGCCGCCGTCTTGGGTGCCAAGGAACGAATGGAAGCCTCTACGAGCTTGTGCAGGTCGTCGGCCGAGTAGTCGCGGACATTGACCAGGCCCTTGTCGTCTGTCTCGTAGCCTTGCAGATGCCCGGCGTAGACGAAGCCGTTGCCGTTCGGATGCAGATGATACACGACCGTCTTCTTATCGTAAGCGCTTTGCTCATAGTGGAAATTAACCCGTCCCAGCGAAACATCCTTCCGTTCCAGCTCCGGGAATTTGGCGATGACCGCCAGCTTTTGTTCGAATGTCAGCATGAATTTCAATCCTCTCCAGCAGCCGCCTCAAGCGGGCGACCCTTCTACCGATCTAGTTTTTCCAACCTGCCGCCGAGTTTAAACTTTCCTTTCGGACATTGCTTCCATTGTACACCATATTAGATGTAAAAAAAGCCCGAACCTTAATTGACTTAAGGTGCAGGCTTTATGCAGCTATTTTTGTGGAGCAGCTTTGGTGGAGATCGTGATCATGCCTTGCGCATCGATCTTCATGTCGGCTTTCAGCACTTTGGTGACAAAATCGAGCGGGACATACATTTTGTCGGCTTGAATGAGCGGAGCGGCGCCTAGCTCGAATGGAGCCACCTTGGCGAACGTGTAGCGGTCCTTGCCTTCTTGCACGGAGGTCCACTCAGCGCCCTGTGTCAGCTCGACAGAACGAGTGTCCCCGTTCCACGTCAGCTTGTAGCCCAGCGCTTCGGACACGAGCCGCAGCGGAATCATCGTGATTCCCTTGTCGTTTACGAACACGGGTGCGTCATCCAGGGCTACACTCGTTCCGTTCACGAGGACGGCGGACTTGTTCAGCGATGCTGGAGCGGCTGGAGCCTGAGCGGACAGCTGTGGCAGAGCGATACGGAACTCTGGAGTCCCGCTGACGCCCGGGGCAATGGAGTATTTGTCAAAGACGATGACCGCCTCGTTGTTGTCGATGTAGAAGCCTTGCGT
Source organism: Paenibacillus cremeus (assembly GCF_007786445.1). Classification (GTDB taxonomy): domain Bacteria; phylum Bacillota; class Bacilli; order Paenibacillales; family NBRC-103111; genus Paenibacillus_G; species Paenibacillus_G cremeus. The sequence goes on from NZ_VNJI01000006.1 coordinate 99,070, forward strand.
GTCGGAGATGCCTTTGAACGCGTCTTTAAAATACTTGTCCGGCTGCTCGGCGATTTGAGCCGCAATCTGCTTGTTGATCAGCTCTTTGTAGTTGTCGCCGAACAAGCTGCTCAGCTCGAACGGCGAAGCCTGCTCTCCGTTGACGATATTGTAAAACGACAGTCGCGGCATGCCCGTTCCTCCGGTTGCGGTGCAAGACGTCACCACCAGGGAGAGCACCTCCGTTCCAGCAGCGTCTTTTCCTTTGGTCACCTTGTACGTGATGGTCAGCTCAAAAGGCCTCAAATCGAAGCCTGCGGCCTTCGCTTTCGCTGCTGCGTCATCAGCCTCCTTCGTCCAAGCGTCGACATCCTTCATCGCATTGCGTTCGATGGTGTCATTCACCTGATCGGCGTAGGGCTGGTCCTTCAGACCTTGAATGACCGGAATTTGAAGATTCACCTTCAAATTCGTCTTCGAATCCTTGATTTCCTTCGTCGTGACAGTCACGGACGATGCATCCGTCAGCTTGATGGAGATCGGCACCGCGTTCACCGGAGCGGATGGCGTTGCCGTTGCCGTTGCCGCATAAGCGGAGGAGAGCGGCAGGCCGGCCAGCAGCAGGCTTCCGGCTAGGCTCAGCCTCATTAACTTGATTTTATTGTTCATAATCATTCGGCCTCATTTCTCAGGGTTCGTCGTGCTTATGTCCTTATAGTAGCGTACTCTGGCCAACAGAGGGTTACAAAATGGTAACAGTTGCATTTGTCCGGTAGCCGTGCCACGGGCAAGCCCCCGTTCATAGCATGATTAGGAAATGACTGTGCAACCACCTAACCGTAATGAAAGGAGGGGGATTGGTCGTGGGGAAATATCCGAATACGAAGCTGGGCAACACGAAGCACCTCATCTCGAACGTAGCCCTCAGGAAGCACTATCCGGAGACGCATATGGCAACGGCCAAGCAGGTGCAGCGGATGCTGGAACGCTATCGCATGGTATATGTGAAGCCGAACGTGGGCACTGGCGGGCATGGGGTGATGAAGGCGGAACGATTGACCCGGTCGGGGAAAATGAAGTATCGCTTCAAGCTGGGTACGATGGAGCGTCAGTTCACTACGTATCCGGCCTTTTATGCTGCGCTGCGGCACGCCTTTCGAGGCAGGTCGTACGTCGTTCAGCGGGGCATCCGAATGCTGACGTATCGGAAGCGGCCGTTTGACATCCGCATCATGGTGCAGCTCAATCGAAGCGGACGATGGACGCACACGGGGACGATCGGGCGGCTGGCGCATCCGAAGCGGATCGTGACCAACTATCACAGCGGGGGAACTCCACTGCCGCTCGAGAGGCTCATGAGACCTTACCTGAGAGGTGCACGGATGACGCGGTTTGCCAGACGGATTGCCGCTTTAGGGGTGAGGACGGCCCTGCATATGCAGCAGGGCTATCCGCGGTTAAAAGAGGCCGGCGTGGACGTCGGGGTGGACCGAAAGCTGCGGCCGTGGATTTTCGAAGTGAATTTCAGACCGGATCCGTTTATTTTTCTCAAGCTGGGCAAGCCGGCGGTGTTCCGCCGCATCATCGATTTAACCCGATATCATGGGCGATTCCGTAAGAAATAAGTCCCGAGTGAATGTTCGTGTTTTGACGCAATGTGTCGCAAAATTTTAAAAATACAATCTAAAAATTAAAAAAATAACGAACAAAACTGATAAAAACGTTGACATTATTCCAAAACCGGATTATGATTCTCATGGCTCCACTAACAACTGATGCTCATAACTACTGTTCGTATATCCCTGGCAATACGGGTTGGGGGTCTCTACAAGGAACCGAGAATTCCTGACTACGAATGGGTGTGGATTTATTGCACCCAGATGGAGTCGGGGATTTTTTTGTGCTTAGATTTCGGCAATTCACAATCCGGGAGGCTGTATGAACATGAACCAGCGTTATGATGTGATTATTGTAGGAGCAGGACCGGCAGGCATTTTTGCCGCTTATGAATTGACTTTGAAGGCGCCTCATTTGAAGGTGCTGTTAGTAGATAAAGGGCATGATATCGATAGCCGTAGATGTCCGATCCTGGAGGAAAAGATCAAGCTCTGTCCGCCTCCGGCCGGCAAGAAGGAATTTGCAGGCTGTCTGCCCGCCTGTTCCATTACCGCAGGCTTCGGGGGAGCAGGCGCTTACAGCGACGGCAAGTTCAACATCACGACGGAGTTCGGCGGCTGGCTGACCGATTATTTGGCGCCGTCCAAGGTGCTCGATCTGATCCGCTATGTCGATAGCATCAACCTAGAGCATGGGGCGACCGACTTTGTAACTGACCCGACGACACCGGTGGTGCGCTCGATCGAGCAGCGGGCGTATGCCGCGGGTCTCAAGCTGCTGCGGGCGCAGGTGCGGCACCTCGGGACCGAGCAAAACCTGGAGATTCTCAAATCGATCAATTCCTACCTGAAGGAGCGCATCGATATGCAGTTCAAGACGGAAGTGGCGGATCTCTTGACCGTCAAAACAGCGAGCGGTCACCAGGTCAAAGGAATCGTACTTCGCAGCGGAGAGGAAATCGAGGCGGGCGATGTGATCGTCGCTCCCGGCCGGGACGGCTCGGCTTGGCTGACGGACGTGCTGCGCAAGCGCCGCCTGAAGATGTACAACAACCAAGTGGATGTCGGCGTACGGGTGGAGACGTCCGATGTCGTCATGCGCGAGATCAACGAGCATTTGTATGAAGGCAAGTTTGTATTCAACACGTCGGTCGGAACGCGGGTGCGCACGTTCTGCAGCAACCCTTCCGGGCACGTTGTAGTCGAGAACCACAGCGGCGTCATGGCGGCGAACGGCCATGCCTACAAGGATCCGGCGCTAGGCTCGACGAACACCAACTTCGCGCTGCTCGTGTCGCACCGGTTCACGGAGCCGTTCGATAAGCCGAACGAGTATGCACGGGAAATTTGCGAGCGGGCGAACGACCTGTCCAGCGGCGGGGTCATCGTACAGAAGTACGGGGACATTATCCGCGGCAGACGCTCCACCGAAGCGCGGATCAAGGAAGGCTTCCTGGAGCCGACCCTGAAGGAAGCGGTGCCGGGCGATCTGGGGCTGGTGCTGCCGTACAATACAATGAAGAGCTTAATCGAGATGGTCGAGGCGCTCGATAAGGTGACGCCGGGGATTGCCTCGGAGCACACGCTGTTCTACGGGGTAGAGGCGAAGTTCTACTCGGCCCGTCCGAAGCTGAGCGAGCAGCTCGAAACGGAGATCAAGGGGCTTTACTGCGGCGGCGACGGCGCGGGCGTGACGCGCGGCTTGGCGCAAGCGGGTGCGGCCGGCGTCTGGATTGCCAGAAGCATTGTAGATCGCTTGAACGGGTAAATAATGTAAAATAGGCAGTCTCCTCTATTGCATAAACTAATGATATTAGTTATAATGCTAATAACATTAGTTTTTAATTTGAGGAGGCTGTTTTTTATGCGTGCTCGACAAGCCGGATCCGTTTATCAGCTGACGTTTTTGCCCCGATTGTTTCCTGTGAATTGTTATTTGGTCGAGGAAGAGAAGGAGCTTACGCTCATCGATGCGGCTTTGCCTTACAGTGCTAAGGGCATCCTTGAGGCTGGAGCACGGATCGGCAAGCCGATCACGCGTATTGTGCTGACGCACGCCCACGGGGATCACGTAGGGGCCTTAGACGCGCTCAAGCAGGCGCTGCCGAACGCTCAGGTGCTCATTTCCCGCCGGGATCACCGGCTGCTGCAAGGGGATGTGGGCCTGGAGCCGGGCGAACGGAATACGCCGATCAAAGGCGGGGTTCCGAAGACACTGCAGACGCGGGCGGATGTACTGCTGAGCGAAGGGGATATGGTGGGCTCGCTGCGGGCCATCGCCGTGCCGGGGCATACGCCGGGACATATGGCCTTCTATGACGAACGGAGCGGGGCGCTGATCGCTGGCGATGCCCTTCAAACCCGGGGCGGCATAGCGGTGGCCGGGGTCGTGAACCCTTGGTTTCCATTTCCTGCGTTCGGAACGTGGGACGCGGACGCAGCGCTGGTCAGCGCACGTAAGCTGAGGGAGCTGAAGCCGTCGCTGCTGGCGGTCGGACACGGCGCGATGCTGGCGCAGCCGCAGCAGGCCTTGGAGAAGGCGATTCGGGATGCGGAGAAAGCAATGGAAAAGAGGAACAAGCATGGCCTACAGACAAGGGCTTGATAAGCAGTCGGTGCTGCTGGCGGCCGTGGAGCTGGCGGATCAGGTTGGGATCGAGCAGGTCACGCTGGCGGCGCTCGCGGAGAAGCTGAACGTCAAGACGCCGTCGCTGTACAATCACATCAAGGGCCTGCCAGGTCTGCGCAGAGCGCTGGCGCTTCATGGCTTGGTGCAGCTGAAGGAGACGCTGAAGGAAAGCGTAGTGGGTAAGTCCGGGGATGACGCCTTAATGGCCGCGGGCCTGGCATACTTGGCTTTTGTACGCCGGCACCCCGGCTTGTATGAAGCTACGTTGATCGCGAATGATATGGCGGCTACCGATGCCGAGCTTCAGGAGCTCGCGACCTCCATTGTCAGCTTGATGCTGCGCATGCTGGAAGCCCTGCAGCTGGAGCCAGAGGCGGCGCTGCATACGGTGCGCGGCTTTCGCAGTATCGTTCACGGTTTTGCGACCTTGGAGGGCAGGTATGGCTTCCGCATGGCGCTCGATCGGGATGAGAGCTTTCATCGGCTGCTGTCCACCTACTTGAAGGGCTTGCGGAGTTCGTAATGAAGGAATAACGACAGCGCCCTATCCCATTCCCTGAGAGAACGGCATAGGGCGTAAACATTTAGGCAAATTCAATAATCAAATGACTAAGAGAGCCGTACATGTAGCTTTGATGCTGCACTGCGGCTTTTTTGGCGTGGTGCCCGGTCCCCATCGCGAGGTAGAGCGGCGCAAAGTGCTCATAGTCCGGCGTAGCCTCGGCGGCATAGGGAGCCAGACGCTTATAATCGAACAGCGCGGCCGTATCCCATTCGCCCATACGCGCAATCAGCCAGTCGTCGAATTCCTTCGCCCACGGATCGGCTTGATTCTCCGCATGAAAGTTCATGCGGCGGAAATTGTGTACGGTTGAGCCACTGCCGATGATGACGATATTGCGGTCTTTCAGCGAAGCTATAGCTTTACCGATCTCGTACTGCTTCTCCGGCGGCAGCATCGGGTTCACGGACAGGTTAATGACCGGAACGTCCGCGTTCGGGAACATATGGCGCAGAATGACCCAGGCTCCGTGATCCAGGCCGCGCGTTTGGCTGACCTGTACATCGATACCGTTGCCGTGCGCTTGAAACGCAGACAGAATGTCCTTGGCGATCGCTACCGAGCCTTGGGCCGGGTATACGACCTCGAACAGCTCTTGAGGAAAGCCGCGGAAATCGTAGATCGTCTCCAGCGTGCCGTCGGTGTACGTCACCGATTGAGTAGCGCTGACCCAGTGAGCCGAAAACACGACAACCGCCTCGGGCTTGCCAAGCCTCTCGCCCAGCTTGCGCATGTCTTCGGTGTAAGTGTTGTGCTGAATCGCCAGCATTGGACTGCCATGGGCGATGAAAAAGGAAGATGCCATCTTGTAACCCCCTAAAATAATTGGTCAATGGTCGCATGTAGTCGATCTATCGCTCAATAATTACTTTAATAAAGTAAGTATATTACTAATTATAATTTATCATGGATTTAGCACCAAGTCAAAGCTTTCTCCAGATCGACGATCGATGTGCTGCTGTGGCATTTATAGTATGTGCCGTATCCTCGCAGCGCTATGAGCAGAAGTGGAAGTAATCCCTCCGGAATTGGTGTATAATACGACTGATTCATTTTGCAACACCATGGGAGGACGTTATGAAAATTCGTGTGTTAGCCATTGCACCTTATGCCGGCTTGAAGGACCTGCTGCTCGAAATGCTGCAGGATGTAGACACGATCGACATGGATGTCGAGGCTGCCGATCTTCAAGAGGCGATCCCGTTAGTAGAGCACGCGGAGCGAAGCGGCTATGACGTCATTGTCAGCCGCGGGGGAACAGCGTCGCTGATCCGCCAGCAGGTCACCCTGCCGGTCGTGGATATTCCGGTGTCCGGCTACGATATTTTGCGTGTACTGACGCTGGTGAAAAATTCGCATTCAAAGGTTGCTATTATTGGATTTCCTAATATATGCCATGGAGTGGCGCAAATATCCAGCCTGCTTGATTTTGATATTCCAGCCTATGCCGTTCAGCATGAATCTGAGGTTTCGGGTGCGCTTCATCGGGCCTTTGACTCCGGCATACAGCTGGTGCTGGGCGATGTCGTCACGGTACGCCACGCGCAGCAGATGGGCTACCGCGGGATGCTGATTACATCCGGAAAGGAATCGGTCGCCGATGCACTGGCTGAGGTGGTCCGGGTGTATGAGGTGTATAAGCGGGGGCAGGAAAACAGCCGGTTTTATACGGATATCCTGGATGCGGACGCGAGAGGCATTCTCGTACTGGATGAGGCTCGGAGAGTATCCTTTGCTAATCTTGCGGCGTGTCGCATTCTGAACTCAGATCGGACCCAGCTGTTCGGTCAGCATATGGTCATCGCTTCTCCGGCCTTGGCCCAGCTCATTAAGCAGGCGGAGGAGGACGCGGCCAGCGCGAATGTGCTGCAGTACATCCATTTGGGCGATCGGCAGTATAAAGTGATGCTCGTCCCTCGCGGATCCGAAGAAAGGCCGGGCGCGCTGATCTACCTCGACTCGTTGGAGCAGGAGCGGATCGATCGGCGGCTGTCGGCCTATATCCCGCCCAAGCTGGCTACCTTTACGCAGCTGGTCGGCGTCAGCAGCTCGCTGCAAAAGGCCGTCACCCGCGCAAAAAAATTTGCCCTGACCGACCGGAACATTTGGATCTCCGGTGAGCGGGGGACGGGAAAATCATTGTTCGCTCAGGCGATTCATTCGGCCAGCAAAGAGCGGCATGCGGGGTTCTACAGCATCCCCTGCGAGGAGATGACCGAGGAGCAGACGGAGCAGCTGCTGATGGGGACCGCGCAAGCGCCCGGTCTGCTGCGCGGCGGCTTCGGCGGAACGATCTACTTGGCCCATGCCGATCGGCTTCCCCGTACCGTTCAAGAAACATGGCTGCAGGCCGTGCGCAGCACGAGCGTTCGCTGGATCGCTTCCTCCTCCATTCCGATGACCCGCCTGCAGAACCGCATCGAATACAACCGCGATCTGCTGCTCGCGCTCGGTGAGGTGCAGCTGGTCATCCCGCCGCTTCGCGACCGTCCCGAGGATATTGAGGAGATCGTCCGGGGGATCATCGCCGACTACAATTCCGAATCGGGCAAGCAGATTGTAGGCATGCGCGAGCCGGTGCTGGAGCGGCTGAGCCAGTACGAATGGCCGGGCAATTCGGCCGAGCTCGACAATCGGATTCGAGAGATGCTGATCTTGACCAAGGGGCATTATACCGAGCTTGGCGAGGTGGCGGAGGTGCTGGAGCAGCTTGGTCAACCGGCGGGAGCCACGAGTGCCGGGACGTCGTACGCCCACATCGATCTCAGCGGCACGTTCGAGGAGATCGAAGAGCGCATTCTGGTGCATGTGCTTCAGGAGGAAGGCATGAATCAGTCCAAAACCTGTAAACGCCTCGGCATCAACCGCTCCACCCTTTGGAGGAAAACAAATAAAATGTTTAAAAATTAAACACATAATCAATTGAATGTCAGTAAGACTTCCCCGTATAATAAATTTTGCAACGCTTTCAATCCATTACATGTTGCAAATAAATACATCCCTGGGGGTAATCAGATGAGAATCAAGGCAACCATAGAACGGATCCCGGGTGGTATGATGATTGTGCCTCTTTTGCTTGGTGCGATTATCAACACTCTTTTTCCGACCATTTCCAAAACGTTTGGATCATTTACGGGAGCGCTCATGACGGGCTCGCTGCCGATTCTGGCTGTATTCTATGTCTGTATGGGCGCCACGATTGATTTTAAGGCGACGCCATACATTATGAAAAAGGGCGGTACGCTGCTCATCACCAAGATCGGTACGGCGATGATCGTCGGTTTTATTGCGGCCAAGTTTTTGGGCGAGGGCATGATCAGCGGCGGACTGCTTGCAGGCTTGTCGGTGTTGGCCATCGTGGCAGCGATGAACGATACCAACGGCGGTTTATATATGGCTCTGATGGGTCAATTCGGTAAAAAGGAAGACGTTGGCGCCTACTCGATCATGAGCTTGGAATCCGGACCGTTTCTGAGCATGATTACGCTGGGGGTGGCAGGTCTTGCGGCCTTCCCGTGGCAGACGCTGGTGGGAGCGATTCTTCCGCTCGTGATCGGCATGATTCTCGGTAATTTGGATAAAGAGCTACGTGAGTTTTTGGGCAAAGCGGTGCCGGTGCTCGTTCCGTTCTTCGCTTTTGCGCTGGGTGCAGGCCTTAACCTGAAAAATGTGTGGCAGGCGGGCGTGCTGGGGATTCTGCTCGGCATTGCCGTCGTCGTGATCACCGGGATTACGCTGCTTCTTATGGATCGCTTGACTGGCGGAAATGGGGTAGCCGGCTTATCGGCTGCTTCGACAGCGGGGAACGCAGCGGGGGTGCCTGCAGCGGTTGCCGCGGCGAATGCGGCATACGCACCGGTCGTGCCGTCAGCTACGGCGCTTGTGGCGTCCTGCGTGATCGTGACCGCGATTTTGGTGCCGATCGTGACGGCCTGGTGGGCCAAGCGGGTCGGCGCAGTAAGGTCGTAGGCGAAGGAAGCGGAAGAATAAGGCTGCCCCAGCGCTGGGCGGCTTGGGATCTGGGAGGGGAACGCATTGCAATTGCAACGGTTAGCGATCATTGCGGATGACTTGACGGGCGCTTCGGATTCGGGGGTGCAATTCGCCAGAAAAGGACTCCGGACGCAGGTTGTCTTCGATTGGAAGGCACTTGATGCCGAATCGGCCGGCTGGGATACGATCGTCGTGGATACGGACAGCCGGTCCGTGCCTGGGGAAGCGGCGTACGGCAGCGTAAGAAGTGCAGCGGAAACGCTGAAGCAGCAGAAGTACGATTGGATCTACAAAAAGCTGGATTCTACCCTGCGGGGCAATCTCGGCCAAGAAATCGATGCGGTTATGGACGTCTTCGGGTTTGAAGCGGCGGTCGTCGTTCCGGCGTTTCCCCGAATTGGCCGCACGACGGTGAATGGCATTCATTATTTAAACGGCGTTCCGATCCATGAGACGGAAATCGCTCGGGATCCGAAGACGCCTGTGCCGGAGTCGGACATCGCGAAGCTGCTCGCCGGGCAGTCTAAACGAAGCGCTGCCTTAATCGAGCTTGAGACGCTGCGCTGCGGCATGGAGGCGGTAGCTGCGCGCATTCAAACGGCGCTGGAGGCAATGGAGTCTCCGCTGATCATCATCGATGCGGAAGCGGATGCGGACATGGAGCGGATCGGGCAGCTGGTAAGCTTGTACGGCAGCCGGCTTTTGTGGGTCGGCTCCGCGGGGCTGGCCGACTACTTGCCGGTTCAAGCTCAAGGCGGCAGCGGCCAGCTCAATGCGCTGCAGCCGATGCCGGAAGCGGAAGGCCAAGCGATGCTGGTGGCGGGCAGCATTTCGAGAATTACCCGCGAGCAGGTCGCGCAGGTGAATGAGCAGCCGAACGTGGCGGCGGTCGAGCTGGATCCGATTGCGCTGCTTACTTCGCCGGAGGCGCAGGCGAGCGAGGAGGAGCGCTGCTATCGGGCGCTTATCGACTCGCTCGGTCAGGGGCTCGACCTCTCGCTGTACGCAGGCTCCTCGCCGTCGCAGGTGCAGTCGGCCAAGGAGCTGGGCGCGCGCAGCGGATTGGACTCGTCCAGCGTGTCCAACCGGATCGCGGACGCGCTGGGCCGAATTGCCGGCCGAATTGTTACGGAGTATCGGCTGGCCGGCTTGGTGCTGACCGGTGGGGACACGGCGAAGGCCGTCTGCCGGCATTTGGGGGTACACGGGATTGAGCTCGTGGCCGAGCTGGAGGCGGGCATCCCGCTGGGAAGGCTGCTGGGCGCCGATCGGATGATGGCGGTAACGAAAGCAGGGGCGTTCGGGAACGCACAGTCCTTGTGGCGGGCAATGACCATTTTGAAAGGGGAGAAGGACAATGCATAAACCAATTATCGGGATTACGATGGGGGACGGCGCGGGCGTCGGACCGGAGATCATCATGAAGGCGCTGGGCGACGAGGAGATTTATGCGAGCTGCCGTCCGTTCGTCATTGGCGATACGGCCATCTTGGAACGCGCGGGCCAGGTTGTGGGCAGCACGCTCCGTCTGCATTCCATCGCGTCGCTGGAGGAAGCGAAGTTCGAGCATGGTGTGGTAGAATGTCTTGACTTGAAGCTGCTTCCGGCGGATTTGCCATACGGTCAGGTGTCGGCGGCAGCGGGGCATGCGGCATTTATGTACCTGCAAACCGCGATTGAGCTGGCGAACCGCGGCGAGATCGATGCCATCTGCACGGCGCCGCTCAATAAAGAAGCGCTGCACAAAGGCGGGCATGTGTATCCGGGTCACACCGAGATTTTGGCCGAGCTGACCGGTACGACCGATTATTCGATGATGCTGTCCGCTCCAAACCTGAAGGTCATTCATGTGACGACGCACGTCGGCATCCTCGATGCGGTTCGTATGATTAACCCTGAGCGTGTGTACCGCGTGATTCAGCTCGCGCATGAAACGCTGCAAAAGGCAGGCTGCGCCTCGCCGCGCATCGCGGTGTGCGGCATTAATCCGCATGCCGGTGAGAACGGACTCTTCGGGTACGGCGAAGAGGAAGAGAAGGTGATCCCGGCCGTTCAGCGGGCGCAGGCAGAAGGCATTCAAGTGGTCGGGCCGCTGCCGGCGGACACGTTGTTCTACCGCACGAGACGAGGCGACTTCGATATCGTCGTAGCGATGTACCATGACCAGGGCCATGCCCCGGTGAAGGTGCTGGGCTTGGAAGCCGGCGTGAACATCACTGTCGGCCTGCCGATCATCCGCACGAGCGTGGATCATGGCACGGCGTTCGACATCGCGGGCAAAGGCATCGCCGATGATCAGAGCATCAAAGAAGCGCTGCGGCAGGCAATCGAACTGGCGCCGAGAAGATAAATATATTATGAGCTGTCCCTTGAGCAGTTAGGCTGCTTGAGGGGCAGCTTTTTTTGCGTTTTGCTATCGTTTCACACAATTCCCCATAATTGTCCGATAATGTGTCCGTATTGTTTTGGTAGGACGCGATAGAATGGTATAATCTTTCTCATACCAAAGCAGAAGAAGGAACGACAGCATGGACAACTACGATTTGAAAATCAAGGCCTTTATGGCGGCAAACGACGTCCAAGCGGAGCACCTCCGATTGAATCAATCGTGCCACACGGTCAAAGAAGCCGCTGAAGCGGTGGGCGCCTCCACGGACCAATTGGTCAAAAACATCTGCATGATTGACCAAGAGGGCCGGATGATCGTGGCCATCGTCAATGGGGACGATCGGGCCAGCACTACCCGGGTAAGTAAGGCGCTGGGCATCGAGGCTCCCAGGCTTGCGGAGGAGCACGAGGTACTAGCAGGCACGGGGTATCCGCCAGGCGGCGTGCCTTCGTTCGGCTATCCGGCGCTGTTTCTGATGGATGCCAAAATCGAAGCGATGGATGAGGTGTACACGGGCGGAGGCTCGCCGAACTCACTCATCAAAATTTCCGTATCGGAGCTGGTGAGAGCCAATCAAGGGACGTTTGCAAGAGTTAGGAAGTAACGGGGAGGGGCCAGCCAAGCCATGGGAAAAATCTTATGCTTTATCTCGCAGGACTTTGCCGATTTCGAAATTACGCTCACCTTTCACAAGCTGAAAAACGTCGGGCATAAAGAAGTATTGTCGGTGAGCTACGACCTGAATCCGGTCATTAGCGAGTCGGGCTTGTATTATCAGCCGAACGCGACCATTCGTGAAGCGATGGAGCTGGAAGACGTCGAGGGGCTGATCATTCCGGGCGGACCGATTCGGGAGCAGCGGGAGGAGCTGACCGCACTCATCCAGAAGCTGGATCAAGAGCAAAAGCTGCTGGCAGCGATCTGCAATGGCCCGCAATATCTTGGCCGGGCGGGGATTTTACACACGAGGCCGTTCACCACCTCATGCGCCGTGGAGCGGATTCAAAAGCTGGGCGTGGAGGACCCGTTTCCACGTCACCAGTGCCTCGAGGAGCAGCGTGTCGTCCAAGATGGCCATGTGATTACGGCCAAAGGGCGCGCGTTTGTCGATTTTTCGTTCGCTGTGTTCGATTACCTCGGGATTTACGAAGGCGCACAGCACGAACGCGATCAGCTGTGGAACGACATTATGGATCGATAAACGGTTGCAACAGACCGTACAAGGAGAAAGTGACATTAGAATGGCGATCATATCCTGTACCAAAAAATTATTTGAACAAAGCGGCTTTCCTGAATCGCCGGTGCCGGAAGTAGGCTATCAGCCGTTGTATAGCTGGCATGCTCATTTTTTTAAGATGGGTCGAAAGAATTGCCTCATGCTCATGAACGATTTGACCCGTTACCAAGTCTTTTTGTATGGCATGAAGAAAGCACACTATAAATCGTTTGAGGACCTGTTTATACAATCGTTAACGGCGAATTTAAAGGCGGACGAGCTCCCCGAAGACCAGATTCATAAGTATATAAGCCGAATAGGTGCCCATATTTATACGAAAACCCATAATCGGAGCTTAATCGGTTCTTTAAACGATCAAATTTTAATTGGGACGCATTGGATTGAGCCTTATTTGTCCTCGGAAGAGCTGCCATTAATTGAATTCAACCGAAGGCTCAATCGCACCGTCATGTTGAAGCTAAAAGAAACCTACCCCGTTGAAGCGATGAAGAATGCGCTAGAGATTTTGTAACGCGCGAAAAAAAGCCCGCCTCCATAATTACCATGGGAGCGGGCTTTTGCTATATAGCCTTATTTGCCTTTCGCGTCAAACGAGCTTTTCAGCGACACGACACGGTTGAACACGAGCTTATCAGCCGTCGTATCCTTCGGATCGACGTTGAAGTAGCCGTGGCGGAAGAATTGGAACTTCTCCTGTGCTTGCGCAGCCTTCATGTTGTTCTCCACGAAGCCTTGCAGCGTTTCGAGCGAATTCGGGTTGATGTTGTTGAGGAACGAATCGTTTTCGCCGGCTTCCTCGTCATCCTTCTCATCGAGGATGAGCGGCTCGTACAAGCGGAATTCCGCCGGACGGGCTTGCGTCGCTTCGACCCAGTGGATCGTGCCCTTCACCTTGCGGCCGGTAAAGCCGGTGCCGCTCTTCGTCTCCGGATCGTACGTGCAGCGCAGCTCGATCACGTTGCCGTCTGCATCCTTGACTACTTCCTCACACTTGATGAAGTAAGCATGCTTCAGCCGCACTTCGTTGCCCGGGAACAGGCGGAAGTAGCCTTTGACTGGCTCCTCCATGAAGTCATCCTGCTCGATGTAAATTTCACGCGAAAACGGAATTTGACGGTGGCCCATCGCTTCGTTCTCGGAGTTATTTTCCGCTTCCAGCTGCTCGACTTGCCCTTCCGGATAGTTGGTGATGACCACCTTCAGCGGATTAATGACTGCCATCGTCCGCAGCGTCTTGAGCTTCAGATCCTCGCGGATAAAATGCTCCAGCATGCGCGAGTCGGCTACCGCGTTGTTGGTTTTCACTACGCCCGTTTCCCGGATGAAATCGCGGATCGCTTCCGGAGTATAGCCTTTGCGGCGCAGGGCGGAGATCGTCGGCATCCGTGGGTCGTCCCAGCCGTCCACGACTTTTTCCTCCACGAGCTTGCGCAGGAATCGCTTGCTCATCACGGTGTTGGTCAGGTTCAAGCGGCCGAATTCGTACTGCTGCGGCTGGCACTCCATCTCGCACTCGCGGATGACCCAGTCGTACAGCGGGCGGTGATCGGCAAACTCCAGCGTACAGATTGAGTGCGTAACGCCTTCAATCGCGTCCTCCAACGGGTGCGCATAGTCGTACATCGGATAGATGCACCATTTGTCCCCGGTGTTGTGATGATGGGCAAACGCAATCCGGTAAAGCACCGGATCCCGCATATTCATGTTCGGGGAGCTCATGTCGATCTTGGCACGGAGCACCTTCTCGCCTTCCTTGAACTCGCCTTTGCGCATCCGTTCGAACAAATCAAGGTTCTCTTCCACGCTGCGGTTGCGGTAAGGGCTGTCTTGACCCGGCTGGGTCAGCGTGCCCCGGGTTTCGCGAATTTGCTCGGCGCTCAGATCGTCAATGTAGGCTTTGCCTCGTTTAATCAGCAGAACCGCGCGATCATACATTTCTTCAAAGAAATCCGATGCGAAAAACAGCTTTTCCCATTCAAAGCCAAGCCATTTGACGTCTTCTTTGATCGATTCTACGTATTCCGTGTCTTCCTTGGTTGGGTTCGTGTCGTCAAAGCGCAGGTGGGTTCGTCCGCCGAATTCATCCGCCAGCTCAAAGTTCAGGCAGATCGATTTGGCATGTCCAATATGAAGGTAGCCGTTCGGTTCCGGAGGGAAACGAGTCACGATCTCCTTCACTTTGCCTGTATTCAGGTCGTCCACAACGATCGCTTTAATAAAATTCGAGGAGGATGCAGGTGCCGGTTTCGTCGTTTCCATCGGTATCAACCTTTCTCGCAACTAAATTGCGTCTTTAAAAGGATATAGTATCTATAATACACACATTAATGTGCAATTATAATGGTTTCCCGCGGGTTTACAGGAAGTTTGAAGACCGCAGAAGTTTTTTATCTATCTTAGCAAATTCGTTCGCGTAATGAAAGTTTTCATTGCAAGAGTCCGTCCACACCTTATGCAAAAAGCAACATATGCTGAAGCGTATCGTATAAACGTGAGGAGGAATAGCCGATGGCCGAGGGAACAACGGCTTCGCCGAACCGGTTCGTCTCCGTCCCGGTGATGCGGCTCATGGCACGGAGGATGATTCCGTTCTATTGCCGGATTGCTAATAATCGCAAGTATGCGGAGGCATGGACAGCGGGGGTACGCAAGGCTGATGTAAACGCGCTGGTCCGTCTGCTGAAGCAGGTGGGGATTCAGGTGCCAAGCCGGGAGGTCGGATCATTTGCCACCAACGGGATTGGCTACTTCGTTGAATTTAATGCCCCCAGTCCGATCAATCTGTACGCTGATGGGACGACACTGCAGCCGGGAACGACGCAGTCTTATTTCAACACGACGGTGCATCGCGCCATTGCTCGTGCCGTGCTGCCATTGTATCGCGCAATTGCTTTCCAACCTGTGTTTGCTAAGCTGGTGGTCCGGGCGATTGTGACCGGTAAACTCCGGCTGCTCCATGTGCTGGTCCGCAGCAAGGTGAAGACTCTTGCGCTGCGCACGATTCAGATCCAGGAATCCGGATTCCGGCTAGGGTTCAAATATGCGGCGAGCCGATTTGTATTTTACAATCTGTGCTTTCAGAGCGGGATATAATAGAGGGCCGAGTCAAGGCTGCCGAGATGGATGCTCGGTGGCCTTTTTGCCATGGGGGTATGAGCAACAATGGCTCGCACTACTTTTTTGGTCGGGAATCAGGTATAGTACGGGTAAAAGCCCACGTTGGCTGCAGGGAAAATAAGGAGGCGTGACGCCCATGTTAATCGAAGTATTTCAAGATACGGTATGCCCGTGGTGCCGAATCGGCGAACGGAATTTAATGAAAGCGTTAGAAGAGTGGAAAGGCGAGCCGGTCGAGGTACAATGGCGCGCGTTCTTGCTCGATCCGGGCGTACCGGAGGGCGGATTGCCGTTCAAAGAGACGCTGGCGGCCAAGTTTGGCTCAGCGGATCGGGCGGAGCAGGCCTTTGGACAGGTCACGCAAGCAGGGCGTGCGGTGGGATTGGACTTTCATTTTGACCGGGTAGAGTTTATGCCGGATACGCGGCTGTCGCATCAAGTGATCGCACTGGCACCGGAGGAGCGGAGGACGGCGCTTGTGGAAGCCATCCATCAGGCGTATTTCGAGAATGGAAAAGATATCGGCAGCTTGGACGTCCTGCTGGAAGTGGTGTCCGGCGTCGGGCTGGATGCGGCAGCAATTCGCCAAGCGGTAGAGCGCGGTGAGGGCGTGGCGTCGGTCGGCGCGGATTTGGAATACGCCGGGCAGGTGGGCATCAGCGGCGTGCCGTTTTTCATCATTGGAGGGAAGTATGCCTTGACGGGCGCGCAGCCGCCGGAGACGTTCCTGAAGGTGATGCAGCGGGTGAGCGAAGAGGAAGCAGAGTAGCAGGTAGGGGCGGGCAGCTGTAGAGCGGAAAATTCGCTTTGGACCGGCGCTATGTGGTGTGAGGGTGGCTGCAGAGCGGAAATTCCGCGTTGGATCGGCACTATACGGTCCGAGGGTGGCTCCAGAGCAGATATTCCGCTTTGGATAGGCCCCATGAGGCTCATGTACAACAGCAAAGTGGAAATTCCGCTTTGGACCAGCACCTTGCGACCCACAGTCAATTGCAGGGCGGAATTCCGGCTCTAGATTAGCCCTTCCCAGGACGAGATAAGCTCCGAAATGATGCTTAGCGGTAAAAAGGAGGCCTTGAGCGATGATCCGAATTGGACTAGCCGGCTGGGGAGACCATGACGACCTGTATGAGAAGGGCCTCCCCGCACGCGACCGATTAAAAGTGTACAGCCGATACTTCTCCGTCGTCGAGGTGGACAGCTCGTTTTACGCGGTGCAGGCCGAGGCGCAGTACGAGAAGTGGGCGCAGGATACGCCGGATGATTTTCGCTTCGTGATCAAGGCGTACCAGGGCATGACCGGGCATCTGCGGGGCAAAAGCCCGTTTGCCGACACGGATGCGATGTTCCAAGCGTTCCGGGAGTCAATCGGGCCGGTGCAGCGGGCCGGGAAGCTGACGGCGGTGCTGTTCCAGTACCCGCCCTGGTTTGATTGCACGCGGGCCAATGTAGCGCTGGTACGAGAGGCGAAGGAGCGGATGAGCGGGCTCCCGGTTGCCCTGGAGTTCCGGCACCAGAGCTGGTTCGCCGGAGAGATGCGGGAGAAGACGCTAACCTTCATGCGGCAGGAAGGCTGGATGCACAGCATCTGCGATGAGCCGCAGGCTGGTAGCGGGTCGGTGCCGACGGTGCTGGAGCCGACCGACAGCGGCGTCACGATCGTGCGGATGCACGGACGCAACGTGTCCGGCTGGAACCAGCAGGGGGGCGGGCCGAACTGGCGGGAGGTGCGGTACTTGTACCGCTACAGCCAGGAGGAGCTGCAGGAGTGGCAGGTACATCTTGAGCTGCTGCAGCGGAGCACGCGGGAGATTTGCATCATTTTCAACAATAACTCCGGCGGAGACGCGGCACAGAATGCGACGGAGATGCTGCAGCTGCTCGGCATGGAGACGAAGGAATTCGCGCCCAAGCAGCTGGATTTATTTGAGTAAGAGGGAGACCCGCGCTGTAGTACGTAGGCTAGGGTAATCCCTCTTTTTTTACTTACCTTTCAGAATTGCTTCCACCAAATGCCGGCGCACTCCGGCACCTGAACGAGCTGCTGCTCTGCCACACGGTCGGCCAGCGCATCCCCGAAGAAAAACCGCGTCAACGCCTCCGTCTGAGCCGCATCGTCAAAGCGATAATCCATCCGAATCCAGCGGTGCGAGAATCCGTAGTCTTCCTCTAAGGCCGCATAATACGCCTTCAAAAACGACGGCGGCTCTGGCGTCTCCACCCCTGTGCCCATCGTTTCCAAAATGATCACGGTGCCGTTCGGTCGAATCACACGCTCGATTTCACTCATCACGTCCGTCAAGTTTTGTCGCCAATCCTGCAAGTCGCTGCTCGCCAAATAGCAGATCGACCAGCCGGAGACGATGAGGTCGGCGCTTCCATCCGCGAGAGGCAGCTTGCGGTGATCAGCCGCTATGGTGCTCCACCCGCTTAATCCGGCCTTTTGCAGCCGCTGGGCTGTCACTTCGAGCATCGCAACGGATGCATCCAGGGCGATGATAGATCTGACTTCCGGCGCTAGAACGGTGGTCAACCGTCCCGTCCCGGCCCCCAGGTCGATAATGTCCAGCCCTTGATAGGGGCATAGCTCCTCAATAATCGGTGCCAGGCTCGGCTGCTTGGAGATCAGCTGCTGATAGGTGTGGGCTTCGTGTTCGTAGATTCGGGTATGGTCAGGCATAGGTGTAGTTCCTCCCTTGGTTTCGTCACTTGCCACCTCAGCATAAAAGTTAACGTTACGTGAAGGTCAAGGGGAAAATACCCACCTGCATCATCGAATCGGAATCGCACAAACAATATGCAGCCGCTCGCTGATCTGATGATGCTTCGTCATATAGCCCCGGGCATCGAACCAAGCCAGCAGCTGAGGTAAATCGGCGGCGGCTGACTGACCCTCCTCACGCACGTCCGTATGCATCAGGTCGGTTATGCAAATGCGCCCGCGGGGCTTCAGCACTCGTCGCATTTCATCCAAAGCCAGCGCCTGCTGATCTCCCGTCAGATGATGAAAGGCGAAGCTGGTGACGACAAAATCAAACTGCCCATCCAGGCAAGGGATCGCCAAAAAGTTGCCGAGCTTCGTCTCGAGCTCCGGGAATTTTCGCCGGCAGGCTTTCAGCATCTCCTTGGACTGGTCGACTCCAACCATCCGGACGCCGGCCTGCAGCAGCCTTCCAGCCAGATTGCCCGTGCCTGTGCCTAAATCCAGCCCGGCTTCGCCCGCCATGGGAGAGACCCAACGGACGGTGAGCTCCAGCGCTTCCTCATAGCTGGGATAGAGCGTCGAGTCGCTTTTTACACTCTGGTCATGGGAGGCGGCCAAGCGATCGAAGCTCCAGCGGTCTACCCAGGTCCGGCGCTGCTCCCGCAGCCGCTTCGACCCTTCAGCCAGCTGATAAAAAGCCTCCAAGGGCAGCGATTGTTGCATCTGCAGCAGATGGATCATGCGGTCCGTTGTTTCGATAAGGTGCTTCATTTCGACCCATTGGGAAAACATCACCGAGCGCTGCAGCTCCAAATAATATTGAAGCTCCTCCTGCTCCCCCGCATCCAGCTGAGCCAGTGCACTTCGGATGTCCTCGATCGTCATGCCAGCCTCGCGAAGGGAGAGGATCGTCTGCAGCCGCCAAATATCCTGCTCCGTGAACGTTCGATACTGGTTCGTTGGCAGCTTGATGGGGGAAAGGAGCCCTTTTTCCTCATAAAAACGGATCGCCCGCTGCGATACATTCAGCTTGTCTGCTACCTCTTTGATTTTCATGCCCGCAGCCTCCGTCCTTCCTCGTTTGCGTCCATTAAACCTTAACGTTACGTAAAAGTAAAGAGCGTGCTCAATAGGTAAAATTCTCTTTATCCCTTATAATGAAATGCAAAATGCAATATTGTTGACAACTGACATCGCTAAGTTAATGTAACAGTTGCAAGGTGAGGAGGAATAGATGATGCAATTATTCGGAGGAATCAGAAGGCCGCTCGCGGACTGCGTGCCTGATCTGGTGGCGACGGCCCGGGGGGCCAAGCCGGCCACACTTGTGGTGAGAAACGCCAAGCTGGTGAACGTCTGCTCGGGGGAGATTTTGGAAGGGATGTCGGTGGGCGTGCAGGGCTCACGGATCGCCTACGTCGGACGCAAGCCGGAGCCGCTGATCGGCGAAGAGACTAAGGTGATCGACGCGCAGGGGAAATACTTGGCGCCGGGCTTTTTGGACGGGCACTGCCACATCGAGAGCACGCAGCTGACGGTGACGCAGTTTGCCCGCGCGGTGCTGCCGCAGGGGACGACGGGCGGATTTTTCGACGCGCATGAGATGGTCAACGTGCTGGGGCTCAGCGGGCTCAAGCTAATGCTGGACGAGGCACGGCAGACGCCGCTGGCCGCTTACTTGCAGGTAGCCTCTTGCGTGCCGTCCACCGACGCGAGCCTGGAAACCTCCGGGGCCTCGATCGGCCCGGCCGAAGTAGAAGAGGCGTTCAGCTGGGGACCGGACGTGATCGCGCTGGGCGAGGTAATGAACTTCCCGGGGGTTGTGTACGGAGACCCGAAGATGCTCGGCGAAATTCAGGCGACGCTGCGGGCGGGACGCGTGGCGGACGGCCATTTCACCTGGCCGGCGAGCGATGAGCGGCTGATCGCTTACGCGGCCAGCGGCGTCACCGGTGACCACGAATGCGTCACCAAGGAGGATGTGGTCGAGCGGGTGCGGCTCGGCATGTACGCCAAAATGCGCCGCGGGTCCGCTTGGCACGATGTGGAGGAGACGATCAAGGCGCACACCGAGCTGGGGCTCGATCCACGTCGGATGATGCTCGTCACGGACGATCGCAGCGTGGAGTCGCTCGTCGATGAAGGGCACATGAACTTTGTCATCCGCAATGCGATCCGCCAGGGCGTGAAGCCCGTGACCGCGATTCAGATGGCGACGATCAATACGGCGGAGCGCTTTGGCGTGGCCCGCGATGTAGGGACGATTACGCCGGGCTCGTATGCGGATATGGTGCTGCTGGACGGGCATTTGGCCGATGTGAACGTGGCCATGACGATCTGCGCCGGGGAAGTGGTGGCGGAAAACGGCCAAATGGCATTGGAGCTGGCCGGGATGCATTACCCCGCCGAGGCGACCCGGTCGATGAACCTGGCGAGCGTGCCGGTACCGGAGGACTTCGTCATTGAAGCGCCGATCGAGGAAGGCAAGCTGCGAGCGCGCGTCATTCGCGTGCAGGAGAATCACGTCGAGACGAAGGCGGAAGAAGCCTTGGTCACCGTACGAGGCGGGCGGGTCCAGCTCGAGCCGGGCGTCGGGCCGTGCAAAATCGCCGTCTTCGAGCGGCATCAGGGCAGCGGCGGACGGTCGGTCGCGCTCGTGGACGGCATCGGCTTTCACGAGCCGGCGGCGCTTGCGATGACCGTGGCGCACGATAGCCACAACCTGCTCGTCATTGGCAACAACGACGAGCTCATGGCCCGGGCAGCCGCCCGTGTCGCGGAAGCGCAAGGCGGTGCCGCCTTTGCCGGAGCCGGTGGCGACGCGCTGCTCCCGCTGCGTATCGCCGGGCTGCTGTCCGATGCGCCCTTCGAAGAGGTCGCGGAGCAGTCGCGCCGGTTAAGCGCCGCGCTGCAGAGCGCAGGCTGCACGCTGAACTACGCCTTCATGACCTTGTCCCTGCTGGCGCTCGTGGTCATCCCCGAGCTGCGCATTTCTGACAAGGGGCTGGTGGAAATTACGGCGGATGGCATTCACAAGGTGCAGCTGTTTATCGACGCCGACGCCAAAGCATCCGATTAGGATTATTCTGGAAGGCCGAGCTGCACGTGCCTAATCGGATCGCCTCCCCCGAATACTGTAGAAATCCATTCGCATCTTGGGGAGGCGTAAGTATGAAGAAGGCATGGCTGTATACGGCACTAGGCGTAGTGGTATTTGCGAGCGGGCTCGGCTCCGGCGTCGGCTGGGCGTCGGGGAAATTGCCGCAGGTGACGGCGGATTTGGTGCCGTTTTTCTGGAAGGCAGGGGATAAGCAGTTTTCGGCGGTCGATGGATATAACGATGGAACGCAGGCACTGCCGGGCAGCATGAATTATAAAGGCACCACTTATATTCCGATCCGGCTGGTAGCTGAAACGTTGGGCTACGAGGTGGATTGGGACGATGCTAGCAAAACGGCGTCCATTCTCGATCCGTCGAAGAGCGACGACCCGGTGTCAGATGTGCCGGATGCGCCGGCCAAGACGGAGTACGCAGCCAATTCCGCTGTGCTGACGTCGTCCACGGTGCTGCTGGACAAAGCGAATGCGTCGGGAACCGTGCTCGAGACGCTTGCGTCCGGCACGCAGGTGTCGGTGACGGCGGAAGCGAGCCGAGAGTATCTCGCGGTGACGGTGAACGGACGCCAAGGCTATGTGGCCTCATCGAGCGCAGATTACCGCTACAAGGCGGATCGCCCCGCGTGGGAGCGCAAAGCCGATACCATCATCGCGGCCGGGATGAAATTCATGGGGGCACCCTACGAATTCGGCGCTTCAACGAAGCAAACGAACACGTTCGATTGCTCCTCGTTCACGAAGCATATTTTTGGCCTGAGCGGTATTACGCTGCCCCGGGATTCGCGACAGCAGAGTCAGGTCGGACAAGACGTAGACATCAGTCAGCTGCGCAAAGGCGATCTGATTTTCTTCACCACCCCGCAGCGAAAAAATGCCGTCGGGCTGCAGCGTATCGGCCATGTCGGAGTCTACTTGGGCGATAACAAGGTACTGCACACGTACCGGGTCGGCATCGGCGTGACCGTCACGGAGCTGGATGCCAACTGGACGAAGCGGATCATTTCCGCCAAGCGGGAGATCCAAGGCTAATTCATCGCGCGGCTTCCGCATAAAAACGTCCGTTTTTTCCCACATTACAAGTGGAAAGGAGGACGTACGATGAAAAATGCCAAGTATCAGTACGATTCCAGTCTGCAATCGCAAAATCCGATCTCGCAAGCCCAGAACTCCGTAGTCACCGCCCACAATGCGGTTACGCAAGCGCGGTCGCATCCGACGTCGCAGATGATCGAGCAGGCGGAGACGGCCGTCGAGCGGGCGGAGCGGGCCATTGAGCAAACGGAATTTTGCGACAATCAAGAACCGATTGATCGGGCCAAGGAAGACCTGGCGGAGGACAAGGCGAATTTGCAAAGCCTTACGCCTTCCGAGGAGCTGTAGGAACGGCTGACAAGAGATCGGCGGCATGCAATAGCGTGCTGCCGGTCTCTTTTTTTGTACATGCGGGACATCTTTTTTGCTACAATGGATATATATGGATGCTGCGAGACGCGGCGACTCTTAAGGAGGCTGACAAGAGATGGAGCAGGAGCGCAAGTTGGAGCTGGTATGGGATGGAAAAGCGGTGCTGGGTGAAGGGCCGGCTTGGGATCACCGCAGCGGGCAGCTGGTATGGGTCGATATTCAAGGGCGTCGCGTGCACCTGTTCAATCCGGCGGACGGCATCAATCGGACGATCGAGCTGAACCAGATGATCGGAGCGGCGGTGCCGCGAGCGGAGGGCGGCTTGGTGCTGGCGCTGCAGCACGGCTTCCATACGCTCGATCTGGAGACGGAGACGCTGACGCCGCTGGCAGACCCGGAAAGCGATCAGCCCGGCAACCGGTTCAATGACGGCAAATGCGATGACGCGGGGCGGTTTTGGGCCGGCACAATGGACATGAAGGAAGGCAAGCCTGCAGGCTCCCTGTATTGTCTGGAAAAGGATGGAACCGTGCGCAAAACCGTGGAAGGCGTGACCGTTTCCAACGGCATCGCCTGGAGCCACGACAACAGGACGATGTACTATATCGATTCCCCCACCAAAAAGGTCGTCGCCTACGACTTCGCGCTGGAAACCGGAGAGCTTAGCAATCCCCGTACAGCGGTGGTTATTGCAGAAGGCGAGGGCATGCCGGACGGGATGACGATCGACAGCGAAGGCATGCTATGGGTAGCGCAATGGGACGGCTGGCAGGTGTCGCGCTATAACCCGGCCACGGGCGATAAGCTCGATACCATCCATGTACCGGCCGCCCGCTCGAGCTCCTGCGCCTTCGGCGGGGAGAACTATGACGAGCTGTACATCACTACCGCTCGTGTCGGTCTGAGCGAGGAACAGCTGGCTTCGCAGCCGCACGCTGGAGGACTGTTCCGCGTGAAGCTGGGTGTAAAAGGGAAGCCGACGGCGTTTTACGGAGGGTAAGCGAGCGGCACCTTACCGCGCCGATGCCGCGTCGCCCTGCTTCTGATGCCGGAGCAGCTCCGATACCGTCACCAGCCGGTAGCCCCGCTGCTTCAGCTCCGGCAGCACGATGGCCAGCGCCCGGATCGTGTCGCTCTTGCCGTGCACATGGTCGTGCAGCAGCACAATATCGCCGCCGGAGGCGTTGTTCAGGATCGTTCGGACGATCCGCTCCACACCCGGCCGGTTCCAGTCCCACGGGTCCTGATCCTTGGACCATAGAATCATCCGCATCTCCTGCGCATGGAGAAACTGCAGCAGCTGCTCATTGAAGAAGCCTTCGGCTGGTCGGAATAGCCGGGGCTTCTGCCCCGTGACCCCTGCGATCGTCTCCTGCGCTTTGGAGATGTCGGAGCGAAGCTTCTCGGCGGACGTTCCCGGAGTGCACAGAATGTGGCTGAACGTATGGTTGGCGAGCTCGTGCCCTTCCGCCACCTCTCTCCGCACAACGTCAGGGAACCGCTCGACCCGCTGGCCCAGCAGGAAAAACGTCGCCTTGGCATCATACTGCTTCAGTAAATCCAGAATCGGCGGCGTCTCGTCCGGTGTCGGGCCATCGTCAAACGTAAACGCCATCAGCTTTTCGTCTGTCTGCACGCCTCGGATAATCTCGTTTCCGTAAACGGAGGAGGTGCCCCAGAAGGCAGAGTCAGCTGATCTTAATGCGGTGCTCGCAGAGGAGGCTGATCTATCCATTCCCAGCAGACAGGTGGCGGATAAGGCCACGGCGAGACTCACACTCAAGCTCCATGTTCGCATGATGATATATCCTCCAATCGCTTCCTTTTTTCGCTAGAGGTAGTATAACCTGCACGCCGAAGAACCAATCGGAAGAGCTGGAACATCGGGGTGGACCTACATAAATTGGCCTTTTTAGGCGCATCCTAGCTTCAGTTCATACGTATTTTTGTACTCACTGTACCTATAGAGGAGGAGACTAACCATGTCCAAAGCCTTAACGGAAGTGCTGAACACGCAGATCGCCAACTGGAGCCTGCTATTCATCAAGCTGCACAATTACCACTGGTATGTGAAAGGACCGCAATTTTTCACGCTGCATGTGAAGTTCGAGGAGCTGTATACGGAGGGCGCGCTGCACGTCGATAATTTGGCGGAGCGTCTCTTGGCGCTGAAAGGGCAGCCGGTGGCGACCATGCGCGGGGTGCTGGAGAAAGCGACGATCAAGGAAGCGAACGGCAGCGAGACGGCGGAGCAGATGGTGCGCGCGATTGCAGACGATTTCACAACGCTGATCGGTGAGCTGAAGGAAGGCATGGGCATTGCGGTGGAAGCGGGAGATGAAACGACCGGCGACATGCTGCTGGCCATTCACAGTGCGCTGGAGAAGCATGTGTGGATGCTGGAGTCGTTTTTGGGCAAGTAAGCGAAGGGCTTGGAAAGAGCACGTTGACGCGAATGGCGATCAGCGTGCTTTTTTGTCGTAAACAACGCCGGCAGAGGCCTCCCCCGCTTGGTTCCCCAAGGAAATGGGCATAATGGGATAACGTTGGATAAAACGGGGGAGTGGAGTGTCAATGGTTGTTCGAAAATGGGGACTCATGATGATAGGGCTCAGCGCGGTGCTGTGGCTGGGGGGCTGTGAGGGCTTATCCGTGTCCAAACTGAAGCCGGGGAAGGCGGTGACCTCGGTTCCGGCAGCAACCAAGAGTTCGAGCGAATCGGCGGACCCGGCCATTCCGTATGAAGTCGAGGTGATTGCGACGGGGCTGCAGGTGCCTTGGGAGATCGATTTTGCTCCGGATGGGCGCATCTTTTTCACGGAACGGGGCGGGACGCTGCGGGTCATGGATCACGGCCAGCCGACGGCTGAGCCGGTATTTAGCTTTGCGGGCGCGATTTACAAGGAGGGTGAAGCCGGGCTGCTCGGGTTTGCACTCGACCCGAATTTCTCGCAATCGCATTCCATTTACGTGTATCATAGCTATATGGACGGCAATCAGCCCAAAAATCGGGTGGTGCGGCTCATCGAGAGCGGCGGCAAGGCACGGCTGGACAAGGTGCTGCTGGACGGGCTGCCGGCCAGTCCCATTCATGATGGCGGGCGGGTCAAGTTCGGACCGGACGGCATGCTGTACATTACGAACGGCGATGCCAGCGATCCGATATCGGCGCAGAACGTGGACAAGCTGGCGGGCAAAATCCTCCGCATCCGCCCGGACGGCACCGTGCCGCAGGATAATCCGTTCCCGGGGTCACCGGTTTACAGCTTGGGGCACCGCAATCCGCAGGGGCTGGCCTGGCATCCGGTGACCAAGCAGCTGTACAGCTCGGAGCACGGACAGACGGCGCACGACGAGATCAATCGCATTCAGCCCGGCGCCAACTACGGCTGGCCGCTGCTGCAGGGCGATGAGACCGAGGTGAAGCCCGCCGACCGCGCCAAGCTGGGACCGGGACCGCTCGTGCGGCCGATCATCCATAGCAAGGACGAGACGTGGGCGCCCTCCGGCATGACGTTCGTTACAAAAGGGCCGTGGGCAGGCAGCCTGCTCGTGGCTACGCTGCGGGGCGTTCAAGTGCTGCACATGGAGCTGACGGAGGACGGGAATGCCGTGAAGACGGTCGAGTCGTTGTTCAAAAATGAGCTGGGCCGCATCCGGGATGTCGTAGAGGCGCCGGACGGGTCGCTCTACTTGCTGACGAACAACCGGGACGGACGGGGCACGCCGGCGCCGGAGGATGACCGGATCATTCGGCTGAAGCCGAAATTTTAAATCGTTGAATTGGGGAAATCAGGGATGCAGGAACAAGAGAAGGGGCAGGCACAGGAGCTTGCTGCTATAGTACAGCGGATCGTCAAGGAGGAGCGGTCGCTCATTCAAGCGACGCTCAGCCAGGTGCGGCGCAGCGAGCCAAACGGCTGCACGAAGATCACGGTCAAGCCGGTGGAGCTGAAGGGCGATCTGTATTATCAGTTCAGCTCCTTTTGCGGGCCGAAGGTATTGCACGAGAATGTCTTTCCGGAGGAAGCGGGAGAGCGCTTGACGGGGCTGCTGACCGAGCAGTTCCGCCAAGGGCTGCTGCAGACCGGAACGGCGGATTACCAGGTGCTGATCAGCAAGAAAGGGAAGGTCGGCATTCTGACGAAGCCGGCTACGAAGCAAGCGTCGGCACCCAAGGAGCATAACCGTAAAAAAAACTACGTCCTCGAAGAAGGGGTACCCGTACCGTTTCTCGTCGAGCTCGGGATCATGAACGCGGAAGGCAAGGTGCTGGCCAAAAAGTACGACAAGTTCCGCCAGATCAACCGGTTCGTGGAGATGATCGCCGACGTGGTACCGCATTTGCCGCAGGGCCGGCCGCTTAACATTGTGGATTTTGGCTGCGGCAAATCGTATTTGACGTTCGCGCTGTATCATTACCTCAAGGAAGTGCAGGGCCTCGATCTGCGGGTAGTAGGGCTCGATCTGAAGGAGGACGTTATCCGGCACTGCAGCGGACTAGTCGAGAAGTTCGGCTACGATGAGCTGCGGTTTCTCGTTGGGGACATTGCGAAGTACGATGACCTGCAGCAGGTGGACATGGTCGTGACGCTGCATGCCTGCGATACGGCCACCGATGCCGCGCTGGAGAAGGCGGTCCGCTGGGGCGCGTCCGTCATTTTATCCGTACCCTGCTGCCAGCATGAGCTGTTCCGTCAGGTGAAGAGCGACGTGCTCGGCCCGTTGCTGCAGCACGGCATTTTGAAGGAGCGCTTCTCCGCGCTCGCCACGGACGCGATTCGCGCGAAGCTGCTCGACATCGTCGGGTACAAGACGCAGCTGCTCGAGTTCATCGACCTGGAGCACACGCCGAAAAACCTGCTCATCCGCGCCGTCAAAAGCCCGAAGCCGCTGCCGGAGGGCGAGCGAGCCCGATTGGTGGAGAGCTATGGGGCATTCCGCGATTTTTTGCAGGCGGAGCCGTATTTGGAGCGGGCGCTCACACCGGAGCTGGCGAGGATGGGAGTCGGCCGGTAGCCGGCAGCACACCTTAATTTTTGTTTAGCAACGTGCCTCAGGCGAATCGGATTGTGCTACAATGGGGTTGTTTTGCAGAATAGAGGTGCTGACAGCATGGGATATGTACTATTGATTTTGGCGACGCTCTGCTGGAGCTTCGTCGGCACGTTGGTCAAAACCGCGGCGATGTCGTTTGACAGCGCGACGATTACGTTCGCTAGGTTCGCGGTAGGAATCGTGTTTTTGGGCGGATTTTTGCTCATCAAGTATCGCCGGATTCAACTGAGGTTTGGTATGAAATGGATATGGATCGGTGCGCTGGGCAAATGCTGCAATTATTTTTTTGAAAATGTGGCGTTATCGATCGGCTACTCCTACGGCAATATTTTGGTGGGACCGATTCAAACGGTGCTGCTGTTGTTGTTTTCCGCGTTTTGGTTCAAGGAGCGGGTATCGCCGAGAGGCTGGGCAGCGGCGGTGCTGTGCATTGCCGGTGTGCTCCTGATCAGCTGGAACGGGCTTCCGCTGTCGGTGCTGCTCTCCGGCGGGGCGCTGACACCGCTGCTCTTCGCGTTATCGGCCTTCGGCTCCGCCTTCCATGTGCTCAGCTCAAAAATGCTTATTCGTGAGATGGATGCCGGGAATATGAACTTCTCCGTCTTTTTCTGGTGCTCGGCGCTGATGGTGCTTCCGCTGCCTTGGCAGTCGCACCTGGCGGGGGCGCTCAGCTGGGGTCCCGTGCTGGCGATGATAGCGCTGGGGGCGATTACGGGCCTGAGCTTCTACTGGTTCTCCCAGGCGCTCAAGCTGGTGTCGTTTCCGATTGCGGTGATCGTGAGCAACTGCGCGGTGTTGTTTACGATTTTGTGGTCGTACCTATTCTTCCGGGATCCGATCACCGTGTTCATCCTGCTCGGCTCGGCGATTCTCGTGGGCGGTCTGGTGCTGCTGAATTTGCCGGTCCGGACTCGGGCTCGGGCTCGCCAGGAGCAGCCAAACGTTCGACCTGGGCTGGCCCGCAGCAGGGAGGCCTGAGGCTGATGGACGAGCAGGGGAAGCGGCTGCACGGGCTGGCGCCGGTCGCGGCTGAGCACTGCACACTGCTGCTGCTCGGCACGATGCCGGGAGAAGCCTCGCTCCTCGCGCAGCAGTACTACGGGCACCCGCGCAACCATGCGTGGCCGCTGCTGTACGGCCTGCTGGATGGCGGGACGCCCGAGGCGGCGTACGAGGCGCGGATCGGCTTCGCGCTGTCGCGGGGCGTCGCCCTGTGGGACGTGCTGCAGGCCTGCGAGCGGGCAGGCAGCCTCGACTCGGCGATTCGGAAGCCCGAGGCGAATGATTTCAGCGCGTTTTTCGCGCAGTACCCGCGACTAACGCACGTCTTCTTCAACGGCAGCGAAGCCGAGCGGCTGTACCGTCGACAAGTGGCGCCGCAGCTGGGCGCAGGCGACAGCCGGACATACACGGCGCTGCCGTCGTCCAGCCCGGCACGGGCGCTGTCGCTTACCGTCAAGCTGCAGGCCTGGCAGCCGGTGCGGGAGGCGTGGCTGGCGCTGGGCGCGCAAGGACGATAAAGCAACAGCAAGGGGGCTCCTCCAATGTAGGAGAGCCCCCTTGTTTTGTTTACGATTGCTTTTTCTTACTCGTAGCTCCGATCAGGTTGGTAGTGGATTTGGCCCCTTCCACCGTGTCGTTAACGAATTCCATGTTCTGGTTTTCCGCCTTCATGTGCGCGGTACCCTCATAATTGCCCTTGTGCTTGGTGTTCTCCGACATGCGATCTCCTCCCTTCCGCTTTCGTCTGCCTACCTCGTTAACGTGCGCACCCGGCTGGCAAATTATTCTCCCAGGCGCTCACAAGAACGGAATGGCGAGAGGCGGCAATGGTATACTAAAGCTGACAATAAACAGCACTTGAGCCAAGGGGGAATCGCGCATGGCACGCGACAACATCAAAGTACCGTTCGGCTACGAGCCGGAACGCAATCCTGCAGGGGAGCGGGGGAGTCTGTGGGTATACGACAGCTTCGAAGGGTATACCGAGCAGGAGCTGGCCCGTCTTCTGGCGTGGGCGGAGGAGCACCGCATGGCAAAGGTGGTGCTGTACCCGCTTCATGAGGAGACGCTTCGGCGCATGGTGAAGGGCACATTCGCCCCGTATCACCGCCGGGTGGATGAGCTGGAGGCGCTCCTCGAGGCCTCGGGGACGGACCTCGATTACGTCATCGACCGGTTCGAGGGCAAGCGGAAAAAGTACACCCCGATGGACACCGCCTTCCGCTACCTGGACGAAAAATATAAATCCCCGCATTTTGTGTATGTGACGGAGGAGATGGCTAATCTCTTGGCCGGCTATGAGCCCTTCGAGACGTGGATCAAGCGAGTGCGGATGGTGATTACAGATTCGCAAGCGGGCGCGAAGGTGCATCCGAAGCTGCAGGAAAATGCAAGCCGGTGGGAGCGTTATTGACAGCTGACAGCATGATTTCAAGCTGTTAGTTGCAACCGGTTGTAAACGTGTCCTCTATGCCCCATGAAAATCTCCCGGCGCTGCGAACCTTTATATCGACTCTTCAAACTACAACAATCGGCGATACACGAAAGAAAAAGAACGCCGATGAGGAGGAAACGATGAGGACGATGAAAAAGGTGGCATGGCTGCTTACGAGCACCGTGCTCGTATTTACTTTGATTTACGGTGTGATTTGGATAGGGGATTCACCGGTGCTCGCGCAAACCTCGCAGGAAGCGAAAGGCCAGTTCGTCCGGGTGGACGGAGGCGGAAAGACGCTGGTGGCCGTTACGGATAACGGAACAGAGCAAACCTACCCGGTGGCGGATAACGTCTGGGTATATCGAAACAATACCAAAGCGGGGCTGACCGATCTGCAAAAAGGAGACACCCTGGAGCTGATCCTAAACAGCAAGTCGCAGTTGGCGTATATTAAGGCGACGGCAGCAAAGGCTGCGCCGGTGCAGCAGCCGGAGCAAGCGCCAGCGGCTGCAGTGACCCCGCCGCCCGCTGCGCAGGCTCAGCCTCAGGCGGCCCCGATGGCTTCGCAGACGCCAGCTACGGGAGCCACGGCCCCACAGGCAACTGCACCTTCAGTGCAGACCGCGCCGGTGACGGACGGCGGCTGGCCGTGGAAGCGGCTGTCGCTGGAGCTGAAGAGCCGTGAGCTGACGCTCAAAGTGAAGCAAGAGCAGGCCGCATCGGATATCTATGTGCAGACGAAGGATCACGCCGTCGTCCACTTGAAAGGGACGGAAGCGGAGAAGGTGCTGCAACTGCTGCTGCAAGGACTCCCGGCAGAACGTGGGGCGTGGGAGCAGGCGCTCAAGCAGCGGCTGGCCGTCCAGTTCATGCTGAAGGATGCATCGCCGGAGTGGAAGGTCGAGGTCGACTGGAAGGACGCTGCCGCGTCTTCGGTCAAGATCACACCGGCCGATGCCGTGAGCAAGCCACAGCCGGAGCCAAGGGCCAAGCTGCAAGAGCAGCAGATTGAGCGCTTCAAAGAGATGGAAAAGGGAAAAGAGAAGGATAAACAGAAAGAGAGCAAAGGGAAAGCCAAAGGCCATCCAGGTCGTGGGAATGATGATGATGACCAGGGCGAAGACGATTAAGCCCTCGGCATGGCATGCTAAAAAGAACGTCCGGGAAGAAGGAGCTCCTTTTCTCGGACGTTTTTTTTCATGGGCTGCGGCTCGGCTCGTCAATCCTCCGGTGTCCGGTCTACGAACAGCCGGGTGACCATCGTGGAGTCGCCGCTCTCCATATCCTCTTCGGTCGCTTTGGCCTCCAGCATATCATGCGTATTCATGCCGGGAGCGACGGTAGGTTCGTGCTCGTTAGCGTGGTTTCGTTCTTCTGCCATGGGCGTGATCGCCGCCTTTCCTATCCTAGTGCTGCTGCTCGGTTGCTCCAGTCTTTGAATAAGCGATTAACGTGACATCCCGGCCTGTCATTTCGGCGATCTTCGCTTCGGCTTCCTGGATAATGTGTAAGGCCTGCGACTGCTCGCTTAAGCTGGCAATTTGATAGCGATCCGTCTCGATGTTCATCCGCACCACCCCTCCTTTCATGGCATACTTCTCCTTAGTTTGACCCAAGGCTCCCCGCTGTCATTCAAATTTTCCAAACAAATGGTAATAATGAACGCCTTTATGTTATATTGATTCTACTTGAGAGGGAGGGGACACCCAATGAACCGATTGGCTGTCATGGCGAGCATCGTGCTGGCGGTGCTGATTTCGTCCATGGATACGACCATTATGAACACGACCATGCCGCGCATTTCGGCGGAGCTCGGGAATACGAAGCTGTATGCTTGGAGCTTTGCTTCGTACATGATTTTGTGCACGATTGTGACACCGCTCAGCGGGCGGGTGTCCGATCTGTTCGGCCGGAAAAAGGTGCTCGCCACAGGCATTCTCGTCTTTCTGCTTGGCTCGATGCTGTGCGGTACGGCAACGTCCATGCTGCAGCTGGTCATTTATCGCGGGGTGCAAGGCATTGGCGCAGGGTCCATGATCGCATTCCCATCGATAATTGCAGGGGACTTATTTGCCGTGGAGGCGCGGGGGAAAATTCAGGCGTTTTTCACAGCGATGTGGGGCATCGCCGCGGTGCTGGCGCCGCTCCTGGGCAGCTTTTTTCTGGAGCAGCTGTCTTGGCGGTGGATTTTTTACATTAACATCCCGATCTGCCTCGCCTCGCTGCTGCTGCTTCTGCCGTACCGCGAGGTGTACCAGGCGAAAAAAAGCCGCATCAACTACCCTGGATCGCTCCTGTTCGGGCTCGGCATCGGCTTGCTGCTGGCTACTACCGTCGTCACTAGCGGGTATGTGTACTACACGGCAGCAGGGCTGCTGGTCTTGCTGTTGTTCGTGCGCAATGAGCGCCGCCATCCTTCGCCGATCGTGCCGCTGGGGCTGCTTCAGAACGGATCGATCGCTTGGATGATCATGAACGCGTTTTTGACCTGCGCCGCTTTGTTCGGGACGTCCAGCTATGTGCCCTATTATTTGCAAAAGCACGGGTACTCGCTGTTCTGGAGCGGGTTCGCGCTGATCGGTATGTCCGTGGGGTGGATCGTGGTTGGGGTGCCGGCCGGCAAGTGGATTCTCCGTTACGGCTACCGCAGACTGCTCTTGATCGGGAACGGGCTGCTGGCGCTGTCGGGGCTGCTGCTGCAGTTTTTGCCTGAGACCGGGGGCTTCTGGATGGTATGCTTTATCTTGGTGCTGCAGGGCTCGGCGTTCGGGCTGCTCGTGACTGTGTCGGTCATCGCCGCTCAGATGCTGGTCGCCGCCGATCAAAAGGGCATCTCCACCTCGCTGCAGGTGTTTGCCCGCAATATCGGCTCGGCGGTCGGCGTCACGATCATGGGCGCGATGCTGACCCAGGCACCGGAATTTATGACGGGCATCCGTCATTTGTTTTTGTACGGCTTCATCGTAAGTCTGGTCGCGCTCGCATCCACCGCCATCCTCTATATGCAGGGGGCGAGAGTGAAGTCGGAGGCAGGGGCGTAGCGTACAAAATGCACAAAACGGGGTGATAAAGGAACGCTGTGTTCCTCTATCACCCCGTTTTTTGCCTAAATAATCTCAATGCTTCTTCTTGCCTGGGCCGCCATGCGGATCTTTATCCTTCGGCGAGTCCACCCCGCGGCCGGGGGCCTGCTGAAATTGTTGAAGCTGCTGTCTCGCTTGGGCAGAGGCCGCCTGAGCTTGGGCCTGCGCCTGAACCTGGGCCTGGGCTTGCCGGATTTCCTCCGGCACCGGGAAGCCGGCGACGGGCGCATCCTTGAGCGACCGGGTCATGATTTCCCGGAAAAGCAGTGCCGGCACCGCCCCGCCTGAGGTGGTAAGGTAGTGCTTCTTGTCGGTCTGGTCATAGCCGAGCCAGATCGCGGCGGTCAGCTCCGGTGTGAAGCCGACGAACCAGGCGTCCTTCGCGACGTTGCCGCTGATCCCGGCGTATTCCGCGGTGGCCGGCAGCTGCGTCGTGCCGGATTTGCCGGCGACGGGGCGGCCTGGGATCGCCGCGGTCCCCCCCGAGCCCGACGCGACGACGTCCTGCAGCAGCGTCGTCAGCGTATAGGCCGTGGCCGACGACGTCAGCTGCGCCGGCTGAGGCCCTGCCTCGACCAAGGGGACGCCGTCCTTGGTCGTAATCTTCGTGATGGCATGCGCCGGCTGCATCACGCCAAGGTTGGCGATGGCGCCGTAGGCCTGCGCCATCTGCAAGGGCGAGACGCCCTCGGACAGCCCTCCGAGGGCGATGCTGAGGCTGCGGTCGGCCTTCGGCAGGCTGATGCCCGCCCGGCGCACGAAGTCCATCCCTGCATCGATGCCGATCTCGTTCAGCAGCCAGACGGCGGGGATGTTCCAGGAGCTCTCGAGCGCCTCCCGCATCGAAACGCTGCCCCGAGTCCGACCGTCCCAATCCTTGGGCTGGTAGCCGCTGATGTTGAGCTCGCCGTCATAGAGCGTCGAGTCGGGCGTATACCCGCGCTCGAGCGCCGGGCCGTAGACGGCCAGCGGCTTGAACGCCGAGCCCGGCTGGCGCTTCAGCTCGGTCGCGCGGTTGAAGCCGCGGTACACGGTTTCGCCGCGCCCGCCCACGAGTGCCTTCACGCCGCCCGTGTGCTGGTCGAGCACGATCGCGCCGCTTTGCACCAGCTGATCCGCGGGGCTCGCGGGGAACAGCGCGTCGTTATGGTACACGTCCTCCGCTGCTTTCTGCACGTTCGTGTCCATGGTGGTGTAGATGCGCAGGCCCTGGGTCAGAATCTGCTGCTCCGTGAAGCCGTACAGCCGCTCCGCCTCGTCCATGACATAATCGACATAGGCCGGGTGGGTGCCCTTAAGCGACTCGCCCTGGCTCGGCTTCAGCGTGATGGGCGTGGCTACGGCCTGCGCGTAAGCGGAGTCGCTGATGAAATTCTGCTCCTTCATCAGCGACAAGACGAGATTGCGGCGCTCCAGTGCTTTATCCGGGTGCTTCGCCGGAGAATACGTGCTGGGCGCCTTCGGCAGCCCGGCCAGCATCGCCGCTTCGGGCAGCGTCAGCTGCTCCACCGGCTTGCCGAAGTACTGCTGCGCTGCACCCTCCACGCCCCAACGGCCTTCGCCGAAGTAGATGCTGTTGAAATACAGCTCCAAAATTTCATCCTTGGAATACGTAAAATTAATTTTGATCGCGTAGCCGAGCTCCTTGAACTTCCGGTCAAACGACTTGTCGGAGTCCAAAAACAAATTTTTCGCGAGCTGCTGGGTAATGGTGCTGCCGCCTTCCTTCATCGTTCCGGCCTTCACATCCCGCAGCACGGCGCGGCCGATCGACCACAGGTCGAAGCCGGCATGGTCATAAAACCGCCGATCCTCCGTCGCGATGACTGCGTTGCGCAGATCGACGGGGATCTGGTTCAGGCTGACCGGGACGATCGTGGACGAGGACAGCTGCGAGACCGGCTGGCCAGTGGCGTCCATCACGAACGACGGCTCCGGCAGCGGATGCTCCAGCTTGCTGATGTCCAGCCCGCGTACCCATTGCGCGGACAGCCCGAGCCCGGCGGCGCAGCCGACCGTGAGCAGCGCCAGCGCCCACACCAGCGGGCGGCGCCACGTGCGCCTGCGTGACGGCGGTGCCGCCGCCTCCGGCACGCCGGTACCCGCAGCGGCGGGCTCAGACCGCCCGCTGGCCGCGAGGACCCACGCGGTGCGGCTTTCCGCTGCCTGCTTCGGCGACCTCGGCCCGCTTCCAGCGCTATGTCTTCCAGGCGCATCGAACCCGCGGGGCGACTCTGCCGTCCGCTGTGCGCGGCGCGGCTCTCCGGAGGGCTCCCGGACGATCCTGATCCTCATAGGCTAACCGCCTCCTTTTATCTATACATGCCCTGTGCTTGCTCAAAAAAAGATCATCAGTTAACTTATTCGAGACTGCCAATGCGTTTGTGCAGGTTGACAAGTCAAAATGACCGTAAAATGGGACTTAAATTGCTAGCCAACTTTTGGCAATCCCTAAGGCTCGTGCTATAATGTGGGCGAATACCTATCATGAGGCGTGCGGAGTGAAGAAACTTATGCGGATCAACAAATATATTAGCGAAACGGGCATGTGCTCCCGGCGCGAGGTCGATAAATGGATTGAGAGCGGCCGCATTACCATTAACGGCAAGCGGGCGGAGCTGGGCAGCCAGGTGGAGGAAGGCGACGAGGTGCGAGTGGATGGAAAGCTCGTGGGCGAGCACAAATCGCATGTCTATATTGCGCTCAATAAACCGGTGGGCATTACCAGTACGACGGAGCAGCATGTGCGGGGCAATATCGTTGATTTTGTCGGGCATCGGGAGCGGATTTTTCCGATTGGGCGGCTGGATAAAGATTCCGAGGGGCTGATCCTGCTAACGAACGACGGGGATATTGTCAATAAAATTTTACGAGCGGAGAACGATCACGAAAAGGAGTACATCGTAACCGTTGATAAGCCGATTACGCAGCTGTTTCTTCAGGGGATGGCGGGGGGAGTCAAAATTCTCGGTACGATGACCAATCCTTGCCGGGTGTACCGGATGGACGAGCGGGTGTTCCGCATCATCCTGACCCAAGGGCTGAACCGGCAAATTCGCCGGATGTGCGCCGCCTTCGGCTACGAGGTGCGACGGCTCAAGCGGGTGCGCATCATGAACATCAAGCTGGCGGGGCTTCCGACAGGCAAGTGGCGGGATTTAACCCCGCAGGAGCTCGACGAACTGATGCAGCGGACCGGGCATTACCCCGGTTAATTCGCGTTGAATTTATATCCGATTCCACGAACGGTGTGAACATACCTCGGCTCGGCCGGGTTCGTTTCAATTTTCTTGCGCAGGTTGCTGATGTGGACGAGAAGCGTGCGCGTATCGCCGTTGCTGTCTACGCCCCAGGTCATTTTGTATAGCTGCTCCAGGGAGAGCACCTTGCCGGGCGCCTTCGCCAGGTGCAGCAGCAGATCGAATTCCTTGGAGGAGAGGGGCGCGAGCTGCCCGTCCACCTTCACGGAGCGGCTGATCAGATCAACCTCCAGCCCCGGAAAATGCAAATGCTGCGACTCTTCCTTATGCTGCTCCAGCAGCTGGATGCGGCGCAAATGTGCTTTAACGCGGGCGACCAGCTGGCCTGGGCTGAACGGCTTGGTAATGTAGTCGTCCCCGCCGATGCTGAAGCCCAGAATGATGTCCATATCCTCGCTTTTACAGCTCAAGAACAAAATCGGCGTGCTGTATGACTTGCGCAGCTGGCGGCACACCTCAATCCCGTCCATGCCGGGCAGCGAAATGTCGAGAATGACCAGATCCGGCCGATGCTCCGCCACCATCTCGAGCGCCTCCGCGCCATTGCTGGAGCACAGCACCTCGTACCCTTCCTTTTTCAGATACAAGCTGATCAATTCGATGATTTCCGCTTCATCATCAACGAGTAATATGGTTTCACCAGACATCGATTTTACCCTCCAAAAGCTGCTCTACGGCTGTATGTTTTTTCCGTTTCCAAATGTCGACGGTTTGCGTTAGGATAAAGATGGAATATACGTTTGGAAAATGCAGAAGGAATGTGATACCGATTTCCAGAATCTCAATCTATTATAAATCGATCGGGTTAGTTTTTGCTATAGTTTTCTTTATGTCGATACTGGCCGGCTGCGGGATTCAGGACCCATCGTCCAAGCCGCAGGCGGTTCAAGGCCAGCTCGAGCTGGGCGATTATCAATTGGAGCAGGACGGTCCGCTGGAGCTGAACGGAGAATGGAGCTTCTATTGGAAGCAGCTGCTGACGCCTGATCAGCTGAATGGAAGCGAGCCGGCAAGCCCTGAAACACTCATTTCGCTGCCGGGCTCTTGGAACGGCCTGGAGACGGGAGAGGGCCCGGCGAGCGGGACCGGCTTCGGTACCTATCACCTGCGGGTGCATCTTCAGGATCAGGCGCCTCAGCTTGGGATCAAGCTTCCATACATCCGCACGGCCTATCGGCTCTGGGTGGACGGGAAGGAGGTGGCGTTCAGCGGGAAGGTTGGTGATAGCCCGGACACCGCCCAAAGCCAATATACGCTGCATAGGATTGAAGTGAATCCGACGGGGCCATGGCTGGACCTCGTCATTCAGGTTTCCAACTTCGATCACCGTCTCGGCGGCATCTGGAATCCGATTATTCTCGGCACGTCGGATCAAATTAATACGATGAACCGCAATAAGGTCGGGCTCGAGCTGCTCGTGATCGGCAGTTTGTTAGCGATCTGGCTGCATCATGTCGGATTGTTCGTGCTGCGTCGGAAGGAGAAGGGCTCGCTCTATTTCGGAATGTTTTGTTTCTTCATCGGTGTGCATGCAGCCTTTACGGGGGAGGGTGCGATCTATTGCTTTTTTCCCAAATTTAACTGGCTGACGGCCACACGCATTGAATATACCTGCTTATATTTGGCGGTACCGACCGTGCTGCTGTTTGTGTATACGCTGTTCCCGCTGGAGGTCAATCGGAAGTTTATTCGCTGGGTGCAGCTGATTGCTGCCTTATTCACGCTGTCCACGCTGGTCGTTCCAGCGCCTTGGTTTACGTATGGACCCCTGGGCTTCGATGTGCTCACGCTGGCGGGCTGCGTTTATCTCGTAGTCGGCTTAGGCCGGGCGCTGCTGCGCGGGAGGGAAGGGGCACTCTATGCGGTGGCCGGCTTCGGCGCTTATGTGACGACGGTCAGCTTGGATGTGTTGTACTATAATCAATTGGCCCCGGTGGGGGATTTGTCGTTCTACGGCCTGCTGGGCTGCGTGTTTATGACCGGCTTTATCTTGAGCTCGAAGCAGACGAAGGCGTCCATGGCCGTCGAAACGCTGTCGCGCCAGCTGCGGGAGCTGAATATCGGGCTGGAGGCAAAAATCCGGGAGCGGACGGCAGAGCTCGAGCGGATCAACAGCAGTCTGGAGAAAATGAATGAGGACCTGGCCCGAATGGAAACGTCCCGGCGGCACTTGCTCAGCAACATTTCGCACGATTTGGGCACGCCGATGACGCTCATTCAAGGCTATGTGGAGGCGCTGATCGACGGCGTCGTTTCGCAGTCCGAGCAGCAGCATAAATATTTGAAGCTCATCCATACGCGCATCACCGGACTGAACCGGCTGATCGCCGATTTGTTTCAGCTGTCCAAGCTGGAAGCGCGCCAGCTGCAGTTCGATATTCATCCGATGTCCGTGGAGGAGTTCGCCCGCCACTTCAATGAGCGGTATGAGCTGGAGGTCACAGGGGCCGGACTGCGCTTCGCGACGGAGACGCATGTGCTGCA
This sequence comes from Paenibacillus cremeus, assembly GCF_007786445.1. GTDB lineage: Bacteria > Bacillota > Bacilli > Paenibacillales > NBRC-103111 > Paenibacillus_G > Paenibacillus_G cremeus. The sequence continues at coordinate 138,142 of NZ_VNJI01000006.1, forward strand.
ATCGAAGGAAAATCTTCAGGGGATCGTTCATATGGATGTGAACCGGATCGATCAGGTGCTGACGAACATTATCTACAATGCCGTCAAGCATACGCCGGAAGGCGGGCTCATTCAGCTGCAAATTATCGTCGACCGGCATTCGCTGGTGGTACAGGTGCAGGACAGCGGCTCGGGGATTGACCCGGAGGATTTGCCGTACATCTTCGACCGCTTCTACAAAAAAGACAAATCCCGCAACACGTCGGGCGGTGGCAGCGGGCTGGGGCTGGCGATCGCCAAGGAGATCATCGACTATCATGGCGGACGCATTTGGGCGCAGAGCCGTATGGGACAAGGGGCATGCCTGGCGTTTATGCTGCCGCTGGAGCTGCCGACCGCGGACCGGCTAAGACCGGGCTCATCCGCTTAGCCCGGCCCTACGGCCGCAGCGAGCTGCGGTATTCTGTCGGCGAGGTGGCGTAACGGCGTTTGAACTGTTTGGAGAAGTAGAGCGGATCCTGGAAGCCGACGGACGACGCGATCTGCTCCACGGTCAGCTCAGGCCGCTCCCGCAGCAGATGCCGCGCCTTATCCAGCCGCAGCTGCAGAAGGAAGGTTACCGGGGTCAGCCCGGTGTGCTGCTTGAAGAGCGTGGATAAATACGCGCGATTATAGCCGAGCGTCTCGGCCATGAGCTCGATGGTGATGGGCTCCGCATATTGGGTGGAAAGATATTGAAGCGCCTGCTGCACGATCTGGTCTCCGCCGGATGCTTGCTGCGGAGCGCTTTTTTGCTGCGGCTGCAGCGCTTCGGCGAACTCGGCGAGCAAGAGCTGCAGGCTGCCGCCGGCCTTGAGGCCTGCGCCGGCGGTCCGGGTCTGGAAGGCGCGCTGCACCTGGTGGAAGAGCAAGGGGATGTGGCGGCGCCGGCCCGTATGCACGATCGGCTGCTTCGAGCTCAGTCCGATCTCTTGGAGCATGGCGGCGGCCTCAGACCCTTCAAAGGCGATCCAGTGGTAATGCCAAGGGTCCTCGAGGTCGGCCATATAATTGATCAGCTTGCCCGGCTCGATCAGGAAGCTGTCGCCGGCGCCCAGCTGGTAGGTTTGGCCGAGGCAGGTATAAACGCCTTTTCCGGACACAATATGGTGAAGCAGGTAATAGTCGACCACCTTGGGACCTGGCCGGTGTCCGGGCTTCGTTTGGCTGTTGCCGGAAAAAAGCACCGTCAGCCGGCTGTCTTCCTCGTCGGCAGGCGGATGCGGGTTGGACACGACATAGTAGCTGTCGGGGCGTTTCGGCTCAATGGACGAGGTCATGGGCGGCAGCTCCTTTTTTTGAACCCATTGTAACTTAAAATCTAACATTTTTCCATGTGGCTCTGACATCGTTCCATAGCGCTGACGGAAGTGCTCGGGCTATACTTAAGGCAAATAAATTAATTCCATTATGAGGTGATTCTATTATGGCGGATATTCAGGCACTGAAGATGAGGTTTATTGACTTGTATGGGGCGGACAGCGCGCATCCGATTCGCGTATTTCATGCGCCGGGGCGCGTCAACTTGATTGGTGAGCACACCGACTACAACGGCGGCTATGTGTTTCCGGCTGCGCTGACCTTTGGGACGGCGCTCTTGATGCGGAAGCGCGATGACGATCAGCTGGGCTTTGCATCGACAAATTTCCCGCTGCGCAAACATATTTCCATTCAAGAGCTGACCTACCGCTCCGAGGATGAGTGGATCAACTATCCGAAGGGGATCGCGCACGAGCTGCTGCAGCGCGGGCTGTCCGTCGGCGGCTACGACATGCTCTACAGCGGCGCCATCCCGAACGGCTCCGGACTGTCTTCCTCGGCTTCGGTCGAAGTCGTAACGGCGTTCGGTCTGCTGACCATGGAAGGCCATCCGGCGGATAAGGTGGACATCGCACTGCTGTCTCAGAAGACGGAGAACGAATTTATCGGCGTAAACTGCGGTATCATGGACCAATTCGCGGTAGCGATGGGCAAGAAGGATCACGCGATCCTGCTGATGTGTGACACGCTCGAATACCAGCATGTGCCGTTCGACAGCGGTGAGTATAAGCTTGTCATCGGCAATACGAACAAAAAGCGCGGGCTGGTCGACTCGGCCTACAACGAACGCCGGGCGCAGTGCGAGCAGGCGGTGCGCGATCTGCAGGCGAAGTATCCGGAGCTGACGCTGCTGGGGCAGCTGTCGCTGGAGCAGTTCAACGAGTCGCAGCATCTGATCGCAGATGAGACGGTGCGCAAGCGCGCTCAGCACGTGGTAGAGGAAATCGATCGCGTGCTGCAATCGATGAAGGTGCTGGAGCAAGGCGATTTGGCGGCGTTCGGGCAGCTGATGATCGCCTCCCACAACTCGCTGCGCGATTTGTATGAAGTGACCGGCCTGGAGCTGGATACGATGGTGGAAGCGGCGCTGCAGGTGCCGGGCGTGCTTGGCTCCCGCATGACGGGCGCGGGCTTTGGCGGGTGTACGGTATCGCTGGTACATCAGGACAGCGTCGAGCGGTTTAAGGACGAGGTAGGACGCGTGTATACGGAGAAAACCGGACTGAAATCGGACTTCTACGTGTGTACGATTGGCGACGGTGTTGTAGAGCTGTAAAACGGCCTGTGGGCCGATAACGGATAGTGAAACAAAGGAGAGGATTCGGATGGCGATTTTAGTAACAGGGGGAGCGGGCTACATCGGCTCCCATACGGTGGCGGAGCTGCTGGCGAGGGGCGAAGACGTAATCGTGGTCGACAACCTGCAGCAGGGGCACCGCGAGGCACTGCTCGGCGGTAAGCTGTACGTTGGGGATTTGCGTGACATGGACTTTTTGGACGGTGTGTTTCGAGAGAATCAGGTGGATGCCGTCATTCATTTTGCGGCGAACTCCTTGGTCGGCGAGAGTATGCAAAACCCCGGCAAGTATTACCACAACAACGTTTACGGAACCCTGTGCCTGCTGGAAAAAATGAACGAGCATGGCGTGAAAAACATCGTCTTCTCCTCCACCGCGGCCACCTACGGCGAGCCGGAGCAGGTGCCGATCCTGGAGACGGACCGGACCCTGCCGACGAATACGTACGGCGAAACCAAGCTGGCAATGGAAAAAATGATGCATTGGTTCGATACCGCCCATGGCATCAAATACGTTTCGCTACGTTATTTCAACGCGGCGGGCGCACATGAAGGCGGAGCGATCGGCGAGGACCACGCACCGGAAACGCATCTCGTGCCGATTATCTTGCAAGTGGCGCTGGGTCAGCGCCCGCACATCTCCATTTTCGGCGATGATTACGCTACCCCGGATGGCACGTGCATCCGCGACTACATTCATGTCAGCGATCTGGCTGATGCGCACATCCTGGCCGTAGAGAAGCTGCGCGCCGGCGGCGCGAGCAGCATTTACAACCTGGGCAACGGCAAAGGCTTTTCGGTCAAAGAAGTGATCGAGATCGCCCGTCAGGTGACGGGTCACCCGATCCCGGCAGTTGTGGAAGCCCGCCGTGCTGGCGATCCGGCGACGCTGGTTGCCTCCTCGGAGCGCATCCGCGCCGAGCTGGGCTGGAATCCGAAGCGCGACAGCCTGGAGCAAATCATTGCCTCTGCATGGAACTGGCATCAGAGCCATCCGAGCGGCTATGGTCAACAAGGCTAGTCAGGGAGTGATGAGCGATGAGTGAAAAAACTATGACAACACCGAATGCACGCCAAGCCGCCTACGGCGTCGAGCGGCTGCTGCAGTTCGGGCTGCACAATAAGCTTTTAGAGCCGCTCGATGCGTATGCCGCCCGCAATGGGCTGCTGGAGCTGCTGCAGCTCAGCGAGCCGTTCGAGGGCGAGCTCGATGCGGCGATTCCCGCCAGTCCTACGGAGCTGCTGGAGCCGCTGCTCGATTACGCCGCGGAGATCGGCCTGCTCGAAGAGAACACCACGACGCTGCGCGACCTGCTGGATGCCAAGATCATGGGGCTTCTAATGCCGCGCCAATCCGAGATCGTGCAGCGGTTCTGGTCGACCGCGCGGACGGACCGGATTGAGCGCGCGACGGAGGAGTTCTACAAGCTGTGCATCGATTCGAATTATATTCAGATGGATCGGATTCGCAAGAATTTGTACTGGCTCGCGCCGACGGAGTACGGCGATTTCGAGGTGACGGTCAATCTATCCAAGCCGGAGAAGGATCCGAAGGAAATCGCGAAGCTGAAGACGGCACCGCAAAGCCATTATCCGAAGTGTCTCTTGTGCATCGACAACATCGGGTATGCCGGACGGTTGAATCACCCGGCGAGGCAAAACCTGCGCGTGATCCCGCTCATGCTGACCGGCGAGCCGTGGTATTTCCAATACTCGCCGTACGTTTACTATAATGAGCACAGCATCATTTTTGACCGCAAGCACCGCCCGATGAAAACCTCGCAGTACACGTTCGAGCGGCTGCTGGACTTTATCGAGCAGTTCCCGCATTACTTTATCGGGGCGAACGCCGATCTGCCAATCGTGGGCGGCTCGATCCTGAATCATGATCACTTCCAAGGCGGCAATCACAAGTTCGCGATGCAAAAAGCACCGCTGGAAGCCAGCTTCAGTCATCCGGAGTACGCCGGCGTCAAGCTTGGCATCGTGAAGTGGCCGATGTCCGTGCTGCGCATCTCCAGCCATAACCGGATTCAGCTGCTCAAGCTGGCGGGCGCCATCCTGGATTCGTGGAAGCAGTACAGCGATCCGTCACACGACATTTTGGCGTTTACGGAGCAGGGGGGTGTGAAGGTGCCTCACAACACGATCACGCCGATTGCCCGCAATAACGCTAATGGCGAGTACGAGTTCGACCTCGTGCTGCGCAACAACCGCACCAGTGCGGAGCATCCGGATGGGATCTTCCACCCGCATCAGGAGCTTCATCACATCAAGAAGGAAAACATCGGCTTGATCGAGGTGATGGGTCTGGCTGTGCTGCCCGGACGGCTCAAGGCCGAGCTGGAGCAAGCGGCGGAGCTGCTCACGGGGGCCGTGCCGCTCAACGAGCGCATTACGCAGCAGCCGGAGCATCCGCTCCACAAGCATAGCGCATGGCTGCAGCAGCTGATCGCTTGCTACGGCACAGCGCTGTCGGCGGAAGCAGCCGAGCAGACGCTGAAGGAAGAGGTCGGCCGCAAATTTGCGGACGTGCTTCGCGATGCCGGGGTGTACAAGTGCACCGAGCGCGGGCGCGACGGCTTCCAGGCGTTCGTGCGTCAGCTGGGCTTTCAATAAATTATCCATATAAAAAGGAGTGCCATCATCACCGTTCTGACGGTGACATGGCACTCCTTTTACTTTCGCTCGCCCTACAAGGTCAACGATTCGCCCGGCTGCAGCACGCGGCCTTGAATCCCGCGATCGGCCAGTAGCTGAGCAAAGCGCTCCCCGTCCTGCTGGATCAGCCCGAACGTATTGTAATGCACCGGAAGCACCTGCTTCGCCCCCAGCCATTCCGCTGCCTCCGCCGCATCCTCCGGTCCCATTGTAAACAAGTCGCCGATCGGCAAAATCGCCAGGTCAATGGCATGCTTGCGGCCGATTAATTTCATGTCCGAGTAGAGGCTCGTATCGCCCGCGTGCAGAATGGTCAGCCCGTCCCACTTAATCACATAGCCTGCCGGCATCCCCGCATAAATAATCGACTGCTGGTCGTGAAGCACGATGCCGGAGCTGTGGAACGCAGGGATCATATGGATCTCAGCGAAGCCCAGCGACATTTTGCCGCCGATGTTCATATCCTTGACGCGCACGCCCTGCCAGCTCATATACGTCGCAAGCTCGTGAATCGCGATCAGTGTCGCATCATTGCTTTTCGCGATGGCCGCAGCGTCTTGAATGTGGTCCGTATGGGCATGCGTCAGCAGCACGTGCCCGGCCTGAATGCTCTCAGGCTTCACTGCGGCGGTCGGATTGCCCGTCAGAAACGGATCGATCACGATCGACTGATCACCGCTTGTCAGTTGGATGCATGAATGACCATGGAACTCTACTTTCATCCCGAATAACCTGCCCCTCATCCATAAAATAAACGTACCATTCCATTATATCCCAAACCAAAGTCCAATACCTAAAGCGAAACGATTTTTTACACAAAGCAAACGATGTCAGGTAAATGGACATTTCTGATCGACGGGTTTAAATTATAAAGCAATCTTTAGAATCGTTTTCGACATAAATCGTTTTCATTCGGAAAAACCACCTTTATACCCGTCCAATTTATGTTATTATAGTTAACATATAAATGTAGGTCTTTTGACAGGGGTGAGCGCAATGTTCGATTGGCTTGGCTTTAAGAAGGGGCTGCCGCTGTGGTGGTCGTACCGGCTCAATCGCAGTATGAAGGAAGATGTGGAAAATATTTTCGAAGGCATCGCCGGGACCCGGGTGGAGCTGCTCAAGGACTGGACCCAGGAGTATTGGGGGCACTTGGATCGCTTGCTGGGCCGGCTGCAGTCGCTAAGCGGCGAGCAGGGGGGGATGGAACGGCCGGACACCTCCGCCTGGGAGCGGTTGTTTGCCACGGCGCATCATCGGGCGTCCGATTTTTCCGAAATCTTCGTGCTCGGCGGAGACGGAACGGTAGTCTACTCGACCTATCGTGCGCATCAAGGCAAGCATTACGATGAACGAAGCGACATTTATCCGGGACTTCATTATACCAAGGTGGTTAGGGAAGGCCGCAAATGCCTCTTCGGACCGTATCCCGACCCGCTGACGCTGGAGATCGGCCCCAGCACCTCCTCGTTTCACGATAAAATGACGCTGCTGTTCATGACCCCCATCATGGAGGGCGGCGTGTGGCGTGGTACGCTGTGCGGCCGGGTGCCTAACGATGTGATCGGCGACCTGATTCAGCGCGAATCCGGCCATGTGTACCCCGACTCCGGGGATAACTACATCTTTATGGCCCGACCCCAGCTGCAAAAGCATATCGCCCCTGGCACAGCGCTCTCCCGCAGCCGCTTTGAGGACCGGACGTTCACGCATGGCGAGAACCTGAAGGATGGCGTGACGACGGACTGGGGCGTGGTATCGGTGAAGGAGCATACGGAGCTGGAGCTGATGTTCACGGACCCGGCGACCGGACAGCTGCACCCCGGCGTGGCGAATACGATCAAGAACGGCAGCAACCTGTTTGTCGAGTTCCCGGGCTACTCGGATTACCGCCACATACCGGTCATCGGCAAAGGCGTAACTTTTCAGCTGCCGCACTGCCCGGACGTGTGGGGCATGATGTGCGAGGGCGATCTCGAGGAGGTCTACCGCATTCGCAGCATCAACTGGAAGCTGTTTCGCCTGCAGACGCCGCTGTTCATCAGCTTGGGCGTTCTGACGGCGGGGCTGGCTTATTTGCTGGTCGTAAGCAGCACGCCGGCCCTGCTGACCGCGCTATGCGTGGGCGCTTTTAACCTGCTTTATGGGCTGGTCATCGCCTGGGTGCTGCACAAGAAGGGCACCGAGCCGGTCGTCGCTCAGCTGCACCGGATTAACCGATTTATCCGCATTAACGCGGAAGGCAAGGGCGACTTGACACAGCGCCTGAGAATGGACGCCTTTGCCGCGGATGAAACCCGGGAGCTGGCGAAGTGGATCAACAACATGATCGATTCGCTGGAGGGCATCATGCTGCAGGTGAAGCAGGCCGCCTCCGAGGTGCTGGCGAGCCAGCAGGTCATGAACGAGTCCGCAGGCACGACCGCCGGGTCGACTGAGCGAATGAGCGAGCGCATCCATGCGATGATCGGCAGTATTCGCCGGCAGCTCAAGGACATTGATGTGGCCAAGGATGTAGTCGGCGACATGCAGGGGACGCTGCGCATGCTCGAGGACAAGGCGGCCGAGCAAATCGCGGTGGCGCAAAGCGAGGTCGAGCGCATCGGCGATAAAATGTCGCAAATCTCATCGAAGGTGGCTGACACGAACCGGACGATCGGCACCTTCATGGAAACGACGCAGCAGATCAAAAATGTACTGCAGGTCATCGAGGAAATCTCCGCGCGGACCAATCTGCTTGCTTTGAACGCCTCGATTGAAGCGGCGCGGGTCGGAGAGCACGGACGGGGCTTCGCGGTGGTCGCGGGCGAAATTCGCAAGCTGGCCGATCTCACACGCCAATCGACGGAGGAGATTCACGAGACGGTGCACCTCATTCATCAAAATGCACAGGATGCTTTTGCTTCTATGGCTGAAGGCACGCAGGTCGTGAAGGAAGGCACGCAGCTGGTAGCGGCGGCGTCCGAGATCCTGAGCGGGGCTAGCAGTGAAGACTCGCTGAAGACGCAGGTCGTAGGCGAGGTCGTGGTGCTGATGGAGAGCATCGCGGCGGTCAGCAAGGACAACCGTCAAATTTCCAAAGAGGTGGAAGGCGAGGTGCAGGAGCTGCTGACCGACATCGTCGGCGTTCGGCACACATCGAACCATGTGGAGGCAATTACGGCGTTTTTGCAGCAGCTGGTGAACCAGTTCCAATTGACCGATACGCGGAGGAGATAAAGTGAGTTTCATAGCAAAACGCAGGCCGAGCTGGCTTGCGTTTTTTTGTGCTGTGCAGGGTTTGCCAATTATTGCGGGTTGAGACGCCATTTGCCGCCCTGTACAATCAGGGGAGACGAAAGGAGTCGATTCTCTATGAAAAAATGGACCATCGCACTTTTTTTCTCGTGTATGCTGGTCTTTTCGCTTAGCGGTACGCAGCCGCAGGCTCAAGCTAAGGCAGCGACGACGCTCGCCCAAGGCAGCGCGAACGGGGACGTCTGGGATTTGCAGTTCCGTTTGAATGCATTGGGCTATTATTCGCAGCCGCTGGACGGCAAATTCGGCACCCAAACCGCAGCAGCGGTACGAAGCTTCCAGAAGGCGTATGGACTGCCGGTGGATGGCATTGCCGGAACGCAAACCTGGGCGGCGCTGAAAAAATACTCTGTTAATCAAAGTGAATTGGACATGCTGGCTCATATTATTTACAGTGAGGCACGGGGCGAATCGTATACCGGCCAAGTGGCTGTAGGAGCCGTTGTGATGAACCGAGTTCAATCCGGAACGTTTCCGAATACGGTTCAAGGTGTGATCTTTGAGCCGGGTGCTTTTACGGCGGTCAGTGACGGCCAGTACTATCTGACTCCGGACCGCACCGCATATTTGGCGGCGTACGACGCCGTTCGCGGCTGGGATCCGACGAATCAGGCGCTGTATTATTTTAACCCGAAAACGGCGACCAGCACATGGATTTGGTCTCGCCCGCAGACGGTAACGATTGGCAATCATATTTTTGCTCGATAATTTCATACCCATAGCATGAGAAACAGGAAAACCAGTGTCGCTCTTTTTGGAGGAGCGGGCTGGTTTTTTTGCGTGAAAATTCGGTTATTCCGGCATATTAAAACTATTCGCTGACGACATCAGAACATGACATCAGGACATCAGGAGGAGAATCATGCGCGTTTGGAAGATGCTTTTGGCTGGGATGATGCTGGTGACCGGCACGTCCGCCGGGGCCACGGCTAGAGCGGAGGGGGAGGGGCTCACCTTCGCGGTAATCAGCGACATCCATGTGCAGAGCTGGAATGGAGGGTCGATCCGTAAATTCGGACGGGCGCTCGATGATTTGCAGCAATCGGCGCGGCCTGCGCAGGCGCTCATTATTAACGGCGACTTGGGAAACGGGTTTCCGGAGGATTATCAGGCGGTGAACAAGGTTTTGGCGAGGCATCCCCACCCAACCCGAGTGTACTATACGATAGGGAATCATGAGTTTTATAAAGCATGGCACGACCCGTCCCGCCGATGGTCGATGGAAACGTTCCCGAACGGCGAATCGGATCAAGCCTCCGTCGCACGATTTTTGCAGCAGAGCGGGGAGCCGAATGTTTATTATGAGAAGCACATCGGCGGCTACACCTTTCTATTCCTCGGTTCAGAGCGCTACCGGCAGTCCAATCCGACCTATTCCGAGGATGCGTACCTCTCCCAGCAGCAGCTGGATTGGCTGTCGTCCAGGCTGAAGGAGGAGTCCGGGCAGGGGAAGCCGATCTTCATCTTTCTGCACCAGCCGCTGCCGAATACGGTATCAGGCAGCATTCCGGGCAGCAGCGGCCGCGGCGTCGTACAGGCGGCACAGCTTCAGGCAATCCTGGCGAACTATCCGAAGGTGATCTTATTTACCGGGCATACCCACTGGGAGCTATCGCTGCCGGATACGGTCGTCCATGAGCAGTTTGTCATGGTGAACAGCTCTTCGGTCTACGAGCCTTACCAAGGACTAGGAGGGCCTTATCCGCAGGAAGCGGACCGCAGCGAAGGGCTGGTCGTGGAAGTGAGCGCCGGTCAGGTGGTGATCAAGGGGCGGGATTTTCGCGAAGGCAAGTGGCTGGGCTCGTATGTGTTGAAATATCAGTAACCTCCCGTGAAGTGGGATAAAAATATAAATTGCACTCCCTCGATCCCTAGCTTACAATAGCAATAATATAGTTCATGTCAGAATACATAACATACATATGGGGTTCTGATGCATCGGGGAAGGGCGGAGACGGCATGTGTAGTACCGAGCTTACTTTAATACCCTGCGGGGAAGAAACGGCGCCGTATTTTCAACCGATCTTATCGCTGCAAACACAGCAAATCATCGCGTACGAAGCGCTGGGAAGGCGGGTCAGCGGCGGGAAGGCGTACAGTCTGGGCCCGTTTTTTCAAGATACGTCGATCGGCGATGAGCATCACCTCATCATTGACCGAGCGCTGCGCAGTAAGGCGCTGGCCAAGCTGGCGGCCGACGACGGGCAGGCGAAGCTGTTCTTGAATCTGAAGCCGTCGTGGATTTATCACAATTACCGCGAGACGGGAGAATTGCGTACCCTGCAGCTGATCGAGCACTACGGGATTGACCCGTCCCGAATCGTCATCGAGGTTACGGAGGAGGCGTTTGCCGGACGGCTGGACGAGCTGTCGGGTATTCTCGATGTGTACCGCCGGGAGGGCTGTATGATCGCTATCGACGATATCGGCAGCGGCTACAGCAACTTTGACCGCGTCGCCTCCATTCAGCCGCATATTTTGAAGGTGGATTTGAAGCTGCTGAAGCGAAGTGCCACCCATGACGGGTATAATGCCGTGCTGAACTCGTTCTCCATTCTCGCGTCTCAGATGGGCGCTTCGCTGCTCGTGGAAGGGGTGGAGACGAAGGCGGAGCTGTATCAGGCACTGAAGGTCGGGGCGCGGTACGTGCAGGGTTTTTTATTTTCCGAGGCGCGGGCGGAATTTCAATCATCGCACGCTTTCGAGCGGCTGCTTCAAGAAGTGATCGCCGATTACACGGAGCAGGAGCTGGCGCGGCACCGCAGCTTGTTCGCCGTGAAAGGTCACTTAAGCGAGCTGGTCAGCGGGACGGCGGATATTCGGTCGGCGGCGGATGCGGATGCCTTGCTGGAGGGGCTGCGGCTGGGCGTAACGGACAACGTCGTGCGCATGTACATTTGCCGGGAAGATGGCTGTCAGGTTTCTTCCAATTTTTTGCGTGCCGAGACCGGCGAATGGAGGAAGGATGACCAATTCCAAGGGGCGAACTGGATTTGGCGGCCTTATTTTATCCCCAATATGCTTCAGATGAAATCGCACGGGCAGGGCATTTTATCCCGGGTCTATACGGATTTGGACAGCTCGCGTCCGATGCAAACCTACTCCTGCCCGGTCGGGGAGCTGCATTATTTGTTCCTGGACTTGATGATCTGAACTAGCCCGAAGCCGACGGCGGCCCCCAGGTAGTTCAACAGAACATCGTCGATATCACTGGTGCCTACTCGCAGCACAGTCTGCAGCAGCTCCAGCGAGACAATAGCGCATAGAAAGACAAGGGAGAACCGCCGAAAGCTTCTGCAGCTCCGAATCAATAGGGGCAGGAGCACACCGAAGGGCACAAAGACGCCGACATTTCCAGCTAGATTGATGATCGGAATTAAGAAGTAGGATGGCTTCAGCTGATGGATATAGCTGAGAATCGTTCGCAAGGGTACGAGGCTATACCGGAATTGCGTATGGGTGAGCGTGGACCGCCCGAAGCCCCAAAACATCCAGAACAGTAAACACGCGCTATAGCCGAGAAGCACAACCCACAAGGTGCCGTGCATGATCCTCTTGGTCGTCGTGCTCTTAATCTTGTTCTCCATGGGTCACTCCCTAGGCACATAAATTTAACCACCTCGTGCCATAATAGCCAAAGTTGGAGGTGGAGCAGCATGGGCTTCGTGTTTGCTTACAGCTTTTTTGCAGTCGTAGCGGTGTATATCTGGTTCATGCCCAAGCGACTGACCCGACAAGAAATTTATACCACCTGGGGGCTAATGGCGGCGATCACCGTGTACACGGATATGAGCTTCGGCCTTGTGCTAGATCTGTACGATTTTGGTGGACCGGAAGTGAACTTTCAGGACGTTCCGCTGCAAGCTTTATTTGCTCCGTCGATCGCTGTGGTTTTCCTCAATTATATGCCGCGAAAAACATCCCACTTCATCGGCTATCTGCTGGTCGTCGTCTTGATCTCCCTGTTCATCGAATGGATTTGTACGTTAACCGGTTATCTGGTGTACAAGGGGTGGAAAATGGAGTACTCAGCCCCATTCTACCTGCTTGGTATGATCATTCTCCGATGGCACCTGCATTTCTTGCGCCGAGGGCTGAAGCCCTCGATCCCCTAAAAAAATCGGCCCTGTCGCCTACTAGCGAGCAGAAGCCGATTTTTTTGTTTGCCGTTTTTGACGCGAGTGCGTGTGTTACCGCTCCACCCATTCCGATCGCAGAGCAAACAAGTCCCTGAGATCGTCCGTCGACAGCTCGGTGATCCACTGCTCCCCGCTGCCGACAATTTGCTGGCTGAGGCCCAGCTTTTTGTCGATCATCTCGTCGATGCGCTCCTCCAGCGTGCCAAGTGTTACGAACTTGTGCACCTGCACATGGCGCGTTTGGCCGATCCGGAAGGCGCGGTCCGTCGCCTGGTTCTCCACCGCGGGATTCCACCACCGGTCGAAATGGAACACGTGATTCGCCGCCGTGAGGTTCAGACCGGTGCCGCCCGCTTTGAGCGAGAGGAGAAAAATGCCCGGATGACTCTGTCCCGCCTCGGATGCGGCTTCGTCTTGAAATTCCTCGATCATCCGGTCGCGCTCCATCTTCGACACGCCCCCATGCAGGAACGGCACCTTGACCCCCATCTCTTCCTCCAGAATCCGCTGAAGCAGATGACCCGTCTCGACGAACTGGGTAAAAATCAAGCACCGGTCGCCTTCCTGCCGCAGCTCCTGCACCATCTCGAGCAGCCGTTCCACTTTGTTGGAGCGCTGCTGCCAAGGCGAACGGATCGATTCCTTGTTCAAAAGGGACGGATGGTTGCACAGCTGCTTCAGCTTGGTCAGCGCCGCCAGAATGAGTCCACGGCGTTCCATCGTCGATAGCTTATCGAGCCGTTCGAACATGTCGCGGATATAGGTTTCGTACAGCGTCGCCTGCTCGGCGCTCAGGGAGACGTACGTTTTGTATTCGTATTTTTCCGGCAAATCCAGCTGGATCGACGGATCCTTCTTCACCCGGCGCAGCAAAAACGGCCGAATGAGCCGCTGCACCTTGGCGACGAGCTCTTGGTCATGTGTCCGCTCGATGGCGTTCACGAACCGCTGCGTGAAGTCGCGCAGGGATCCGAGGTAGCTCGGATTGAGAAAATCGAAGATCGACCACAGCTCGGTCAGCCGATTCTCGATCGGTGTGCCCGTCAAAGCAATCCGGTGGCGCCCATCCAGCTTGCGAATGGAGGACGCCTGCTTCGTGTAGGCGTTCTTGATGTTCTGCGCTTCATCGAGGCAGATCGATTCCCAATTCACGGAGGCGAGCTCTGTCTCGTCCAGATGGGCCAGTGTGTACGTGGTCAGCACGAGATCATGGCCGCTGCAGCTGGCGGCGAAGCGCTCGCCCTTGGCCCGCGCCGGTCCATAGTGCAGGTAGATGCGCAGATCGGGCGCGAAGCGCTGCAGCTCCTTCTGCCAGTTGCCGAGCACCGAGGTCGGGCAGATGAGCAGGGAAGGGGCTGCCTGTTCGTGCTCACCGGATGGCTCCTGTAGCCGCTTCTCGCGCATCAGGAGCAGGTAGGTGATGAACTGGATCGTTTTCCCGAGACCCATGTCATCCGCCAGACAGCCGCCGAAGCCGCATTCCCGCAGGAAAATGAGCCACGAGATGCCCTCCACCTGATACGGCCGCAGCGTCCCCCGGAAGCTGTCCGGCGGCTCGATGAGCGGCGGCCGCTGGGCGTGATTCAGCTGCGCGACGAGCTCGGTCAGCTGATCGTCCAGCTCTACCTCCATCGGCAGCGTCCGGTAAAAATCTTTCTCCTCTTCACCCTCGGAGGAGCCGAGCAGGTGCAGCTCCAGGACGTCGCGGAACGACAGCCCTTGTTTCTTTTGCACCTGGCTCATCACGGTTTGCAGCTGCGCCAGGTGTACCGGATCGAGCTGCACCCACTGGCCACGGATCTGCACGAGCTTCCGGTTTTGCTCCAGCAGCTGTTTGAATTCATCTTCGGTCAGCTCGATATCGCCCAGGGCGATCTTCCAGTCGAACTGCATCAGCTCGCTGAGCCCGAACATCGACTGCGGTCCTGTGCCCACGGATGATTTGACCTTCGCCTTGAGGCGCGGCCGCCACTTGCGGATGCGCTCCCACCAGGCGGGCAGGAAGACGGAGTAGCCCGCCTCCATCAGGCGCAGGCTGCCCTTGGTGAGCAGCTCCCACGCCTCGCTCTCGGTGAGCTCATCCTTCAGCTCACGCTCGCCCTCGGCGAGCCACGGCAGCATGCGCCGCCACTTCGCGGCATCGCGGGCGGCGCGGCCGAGGTGCGCCTGCCACGGCTCGGGCAGCGCCTCGGCGCCTGCCTGCACGGCGCCATGCTCGTCCGCGCCGGCGTCGTCGCCGCCCTCGCTCCAGGCGCTCACCGCCGATGGCTGCAGCTCGCGCAGCAAATCCTTGTCGCCGCGGTCCTGCAGGACGACGCGCAAAGGCCAGGAGCCGCCCGCGATCAGCGGCTCCTCCAGCTTCAGGCACGTGCGGAACGGGGTCCCGTCCGACTGCCAGCCGATGGAGACGAGCCAGTCCTCCTCGTCCATCCAAAGCTCCGCAGCCGCGGCGCCGCCCCGCTGCAGCAGCGGAAACGAGCGCTCGAGCTGCGCGAGGCTCTGCCGCATGACGCCGTCGGCGTGGGTCCAGGCCGGAATGAGCGCGTCCAGCCACTGCGCGGCCACGGGTGAGGCCGCCCAACTGGCGGCCGGCCCTTGCAGCTGCAGCTTCCAGCCGAGCTCCCCGGCCTTCCACTTGACGAAGTCCGGCATGAAGCGGCCCTGCGTGAGCGCTTCCTTCACCTGCGGCGCGAGCGACGTCAGCTCCTTTAGCTCGCGGCTGAAATCGAGCCGCGCATGCTGCACGGCGGCCGGGGCGGCGAAGTAATCCAGCGCCTCCAGAGCCGGGAGCAGCAGGCCCTCCACGTTCATCGCTTCCACTGTCTCGATGAACGTGCCGTAGAACGATGGCTCATGCCACGCAAAGAGCCAGTCCCGCAGATCGTACGCATCGCTGATGCCGCCGTTATAGCGCGTACCCCAAAGGAAGAGGCCGCCTTGCGGGGCCCAGCGCACGTGCACGGTGGTCAGACTCGTGTCGGTCGTCGTCATGGAATCCATTTCCCTTTCTTCAGCTCTTCCTGCAGCGCGCGCAGGCGCGCATATTTCATGGCCAGCCGGTAAATGTAATCCTCCCAGGCATGCTGCCGGTTCAGCCGCTTGTAGAGTGACTCCAGCTTTTTCAAGAATCGGGTAGCTGATTTGTAGGCGTTGCGGTTTTTCTCGGCGATGGTCCGCTCAACGGCCTGATGGTATAACGGCAGCACCAGGGTCGGGTCATGCTTTTCCACCGCTTGCAAATCCTGCGAATATAAATTCAGCGGCGAGACGCGGTTGGACAGCTGCAGATCAATCCACGCCTTGTAGCGGCCCGCCTTCATCAAGTAAGCCGTGTAAAAAGGGTACGTCCGCGGCAGCAGCGCCACCATCACATTCGCCCATTCCGCGTCCTCTTCCTGACGCTGAACTGCTTCCATCCAATACTGGCAAAATTGCCGAAGCTCCTCCTGCTGAGCCCGCTGCACCGCCGGCAGCAGCCAGCGAAGCCAAGCGAGCATGCGGTCCCAAGCATTTTCCTCGTAGCAGCGGTGCAGGTACAGGAAGAAATCCTTGGCCTCCCGCTTTGTCAGACGCTCCATCTGCTGCCGTGCGCCCTCGTCGTCGCCGGCGATGACGGAGAAATGCGCTGCCGCCATCACAAGCGCATCCTTGCGCCTTGGCATGAGGTCCGGCGTCTCGAGCAGGCGCAGCACCCGGCTGCGCTCCTCCGTCAGCCACGCGGGCTGATCGTTCATCTGCCACCAGACACTGCGATACACCGTCGGCCAAGACAGCGGAGACTCTTTGCCCGACAGGGCGGTGTCCGCGATCATCGCCAGCGTCTCTTTCCAATACTCGGGATATTCCTGTGTAAGCTTATCGGCATCGAGCAGGGGGACCAGCTTCATCAGCTCGTCATAGCACTGCCGCCCAACGGTTTTGCAGCCGCTCTCGATATAGTAGGACAAATACGACGATTTCGTGTCCTGATAAAACTGCTCGATCTTTCGCATGATGAACAGCAGCAGATGGAGCGAGTACAGCTCGCGCAGTGGCGATGCCCAGCCCTCCCCGTAGGGAGTTAGCTTTTCCTTAACCGCGCTGTGGAACATTTCAATGGAAGACTGCTGCGACAGCGAAAAGCCGTAAAACTGCTGGTCAAAAAATTTCTGCCACACCCCCGGCGTATCCCCCTGGGAAGGAGGCTCGAGCCGCTCCGTCCGCTTCTCGGCGGCGGTTCGTGTGCCCGATTGCTTGGCTTGCTGCTGGCGATTTTTCACCATAATAGCCTGCCGCAGTTGCTGCAGCAGCAGCTCCGGCCGCGCGAATGACGTATACAGCTTAAACACTACCGCCACCATATGCTGGCAGCGTTTCCCGTCCGAGCAGCTGCATTCGCTTTTGCTGAAATCGTCCAGATCGATAATGACCTCGAAGGCCTTGGTCCCGCCGCGAACGAGCGCATGCACCTCAACGCCATGCTTCAGCTCCATATCGGTCACGCGGCCCTTGTGATAGTACTCCCAGCCGCGCTCGAGCCGCGCCAAATTAAAATCGTCGCGCAGATGGCCGATCAATTCGTTCATTCGGTTTTTCGGAATCTGCAGCTTCAGCATGGGTATGTTTTGCCCTCCGCAATTTTTGTCTATCCTTATAGTGTACCAGATTTTACATGTAAATGCGTAATTTCGCAGGATGGACAAGGATGTTTTTTTGTTGGTTGTCCATGGTTGCGAGTGGTTCATATTCCGAGTACAATGAGGCAAAAGGGTCTACCAGATTCCAACAATTGGCGGCTTGGCCGTGTTGCAGCGGGAGGGGACGGAAGCGATGGGAATCAAGTTCGGCAGGGAGTACAGCGATATTATTACGGATTTTACCGATGCTTTGCTGAGTGTGGAAGGATGTCATGATTTTTTGGAGATGTCGGAGGAAGACTGGTCCGGTCTGGACGACGCGGAGCAGAAGGAGTGCATCAAGACGCTCGCGGATGATTTGTTCTACGGGCTCGGCACCGAGTCGCCCATGACCATTGGGGAGTGTACGATTACGCACGATGCGAAGCGGCATTTGATTCGGATCAATCATGGTGACGGCTTGACGCAGGTGATTCATCTGGTTTGATCCTGGGCTGGAAGGGGAGCGTGGGCGATGGATCGCGAGAAAATACGGCTGCTAACCGAGGAAGAGCTGACAAGTCAGCTGGGACAGCTTACGGGCTGGTCACGGGAGGACGGCAAGTGGATCGTGAAAAAATACCGGTTTCCGTCCTTCCCAGACAGCATGGCGTTTGTGAACAAGGTGGCGTCGATCGCTGAGGAGCTGAACCATCATCCGATGATCGCCATCGATTTTCGACTGGTCACGCTGCGGTTAACCTCGTGGAGTGCCGGCGGGATCACCGGGCTGGATATGGAAAGCGCCGGCCGGTACGACGAGCTGCTTAATTAAATAACCGAACGAAAGCGGTGTCAATACGCTGCTGAACCTCATAGGGGAGCTGCTCCTGAAGAGCTGCTGCCAGCCGATCTCTCCGAACGGGCCCGCCTTGGGTGAGCCAATAGCGTTCGATGAGGTCGGCTTTTTCTTGTTTGCCGGGAATGAGCAGGTACAGGACGAACCAGTCCTCGAGCGTGCTGAGTGGAACGGCTTGGCCATCTGCCCACGTGGTGCCGGCTATATCCTCCTGCC
Organism: Paenibacillus cremeus; assembly: GCF_007786445.1. Classification (GTDB taxonomy): domain Bacteria; phylum Bacillota; class Bacilli; order Paenibacillales; family NBRC-103111; genus Paenibacillus_G; species Paenibacillus_G cremeus. The sequence continues at coordinate 156,544 of NZ_VNJI01000006.1, forward strand.
GGAAATCGAGCCGGTAAATCCCGTCCGCATGACGGATACCGAACAGTCCAAGCAGATCGACCTCGACGCCTTCAATTTCCATGTGGTAAAAATGCTTCGTGCAAAAGGGCTCCTTCGGCGCGTACTCGATATCGATTCCGATGTCTATCAGCAAATCCCGAGCTTGTTCGGCGTGGGCTTCTGTGATGAGCTGCCCACCCCCCGATGAATGCCGTGCCGATGGAACCGCTCGGCGATTAGGCTTAATACGCGGCTGTGACTGTGACTCATTATTTTAAGCCCCCTTCCAAACCATGCAGTGAAATTCGCCCTTTCCGGTGGGCGTCATGCGCTCGTACGTGTCGGTGATCTCGAAGCCGGCCCGAAGGTAGGCACGAATCGCCCGCTCGTTCCAGGTCAGCACCTCGAGGTCGATCTCGTTGTCCGGGTTCACCCTCAGCGCTTCGTCGACAATGGCTCTAACGAACTGTGCGCCTCCACCGGCGCCGCACAGCTCCGGCCGCAGGCCAAAGCCCAGTCGGGTCACGCCGACGATGGGGAACAGCTGTGCAAACCCGCACAGCCTGCCTTCGTCATCGACCACCGCACGGTACTGTGCGCTGCGGATGTCCGGATCGGCAAATTCCTCCTGCTGCGCCAGCATGTGTTCCCAAGGACGCCAGCTGTAAATGCTGTACGGTTCAGGGTACTCCCAGGTACAAATTTCACAGCCGTGCGCCTCAGTCATGGGGATCAAGCGGTAGGTTGAAGCAGGGGAAGAACGCATGGCAGCGGATGACCTCCTAATGTGATCAAATTTTGGACAAGTCCGGTCCTTCGCCTTTCGCTTCGTCAGGGATCATTGTATACTTAAAACTATACCGCAATTCATCCCATCGAAGGAAGTGATTGGTGTTGTTGCATATTCTAAGTCAAGAATGGCTATTTGAACACGGTACCGATGATGATGTCGTCATAGTGGACTGCCGCTTTTTGCTGACGAACCCGGCGGCAGGACGGGAGAGCTATGAAGCTGACCATATCCCGGGCGCACACTTTTTCGATCTGGATCAGGATCTTTCTGGAGCAAAGCAGCGGCATGGGGGCCGCCATCCGCTGCCGAATATAGACGAACTCGCCGCCAAGCTGGGGCAAGCGGGTATCCATAATCAGTCGGTCATCGTAGCTTATGATGATCAAGGAGGCATGTACGCGTCGCGGTTCTGGTGGCTGCTGACGTTCCTTGGCCATGAGAAGGTGTACGTGCTCGACGGCGGCTACTCTAAGTGGAAGCAAGCGGGGTACCCGGTCACGGAAGAGCCTCCGATGGCGCATCCGGCTACCTTCACTCCGCATGTACGGAGCGAGATGGTCGTGAACGTCGAAGAGGTAAAGGAGCGCATCGGGCGTCCTGGTACCGTGCTGATCGATTCGCGCGAGGAGCGCCGCTACTTGGGGCTCGAAGAGCCGATCGATCCGGTGGCGGGCCATATCCCGGGGGCAAAGCAGCGCTTCTGGAAGGACAGCATCACGGACGACGGCAGCTGGAAGTCGCCTGAGGCGCAGCAGCAGCGGTTTGCGGAGCTGAAAGACGCCGAGGAGATCATCGTCTACTGCGGCTCCGGCGTCAGCGCCTGCCCGAACGTGATCGCGCTGAGCGAAGCGGGGCTGAAGAACGTGAAGCTGTATTCCGGCAGCTGGAGCGACTGGTGCTCCTATCCGGATAGCCCGATCGCTACGGGGCGGGAGTAGAATTGTGAGGGCTGTGACGGCTTTAGTAGCTGTTGCAGTCCTTTTTTATTGGTTACCCCCCCAACCCCCGAGCATACGCCTCGGGCGACCGACCGATCACAGCCTTGAAATCCTTTATAAAATGAGCCTGATCATAATACCCCAGCTCTTGCGATAGCACCGTCCAATCAACGTTGTCGCTTCTTTCAATCAACTCGGCCGCTTCTTGAAGCCGGTACCGCTGAATAACCCACTTGGGGCTGACGCCAACGTAGCGGCTGAAAAGACGCTGCAGCGTACGCTTGCTAATGCCGAAGAGGTGCACCATGTCTTCGACCTGGAGGATGTCCCGGTTTTGGGCCGCCTCATGCATCATTCCGCCGATCAGTGCGACCTGCTCGTCCGGCTCCGGAAGCTGCTGCAGCAGGAAGTGTTCGGCGAGCTGCACCATGGATTCCCCATCCGATTGGGTAAGAATGCGCTCCTCCACCGGCTTGGAGCTCATACCGAACACGTCGCTAACGGGGATTGTTCGTCCGGTCAGCAAGGATACAGGCTGTCTCCAGAACGGGTAGAATCCGCCCGGCCGGAATTTAATGCCTAAAGCCATGCCATCGTCCTGCAGATGACGGGTATAGGTCGTTTTCGGAACGCCATAAATGCCTGCGAAGCAGCCGTTATAATCCTTCTCAAAGGCCATGTTCACATTGGGGTAGGAGAGAATGGTTTGTCGGTAGGGCGCCTGTCCCTTCAAGTCCCACTGTACTACCCAGTAGTGCTCGATCAAAGGAGCCAGCTCAGCCGCGGGCTCATACTTGTGCAATGAAAATTTTTGCTTGCCAGCCTTCGCATGCAGGATGCCTTTGTCCGTCCCACGCTCTATTGATTTCATAACGGTGCCTCCCATCGTGTTCTCTGTTGTCGCGTTTTTACAATAATTCCCGGTTCGGTTATTCTATACTTGAGCATAGCAGTCCAAGGCTGCACACGCAATCAATTCAGAGAGCGAATGGAGGAAGAATCAATGGCAATGGAAGAGCTAAAATACGTCATTTATATCGGGGCGCAGCCGGAGGATGTTTGGAACGTCTTCGTGACACCGGAAGGAACCAAAGCGATCTTTTTCGGTTGTATTCTGCAATCGACCTTCGAAGTTGGCGCACCGTACGCCTATATCGGACCTGGCAGTGAAGGGGAGGAGACCGTCCATGTGTATGGGAAGGTGCTGGCTTTCGAGCCTAACCGTCTCATGAGCTACACGGAGCATCCCGGACCGTCCTACCGTGAGAACCACGCGGAGCTGGAAACGAGAGTGACGATGACGCTGGAGACCGTCGGTGGTAGTACCAAGCTCACGCTGGTGAACGATCAGTGGCCGGATAACCACCCCTCCTATGCCAATACTAAGGAAAGCTGGCCGATGATTCTAAGCAATGTGAAGTCCTACGTGGAGACTGGGAAGACCTTGGACCTCGGCTGGTAAAGGAGCGAATCAGTTGGAACAGCTGCGTTTTTTAGCCACCGCAAGACCGAAAACCGACCATTGGCTGCAGAACATGACCGATGAGGAAAAAGCCGTCATGGGCCAGCACTTTGCGTATGCCAACCAAACCTTTGCCGAAGGAAAAATTGTATTTGCCGGCGCTTGCTTGGATGGTGCCATGGGAATCATTGTATACGAGGCAGCGACGGAAGCAGAGGCCTACGAGCTCTACTCCAACGACCCGCTGGTGAAGTCAGGTATCGTGCATACCGAGTTCCATCCGTTTCGAGTCGGGCTTATGCGTTAAACCGAATGAAAAGAGCTCCTCCGTAGTCCTTACGGGGGAGCTCTTACTCTTGATATTAGCGGCCATGCTCTTAGCCCTTCAATGCGCCGACCATGACACCTTTAACGAAGTACTTTTGTACGAAGGGATACACAACGAGAATCGGTACCGTAGCCACCATGATGGTCGCGTATTTGATCGTTTCGCCGATCTGGAAGCGGTCTCCACTATTCGCGCCTGCGGACATGTTGTCCGTTTGGTTCGCGATCAATATTTCACGCAGTGTCAGCTGGAGTGGATACAGACTCCGGTCCTTGATGAAAATCGAGGCGTAGAACCAGCCGTTCCACTTCTCAACTGCATAATACAGAACCATTACCGCGATGACCGGCATGGACAGAGGAATGATGATGCGGAACAAAATCACGAAGTGATTGGCTCCGTCCATCTTGGCCGATTCCTCGAGGCTGTCGGGCACTGACATGAAAGCGGTGCGCATAATGATCAGGTTGAACGTATTGACGGAGAACGGAAGGATCGTCGCCCAGAGCGAGTCGAGCAGCCCGACGCCTTTGACCACCAGGTAGATCGGAATGAGACCGCCGCTGAAGAACATGGTCACGACAACGATGAATATGAACACTTTATTCCACATGACGTTTTTTCGTGAAAGCACATAGGCTCCGAGCGAGGTCATCAGCAGGTTGACGCAAACGCCGCATACGACGATGAACAGCGTGTTCTTGTATCCGACGAGAATGCCGGGGTTGTCGAATACGCTCTTGTACGCTTCGATGCTAAAGCCAAGCGGCTTGTAAAGCAAGCCCTTATAGCTGATCAGCTGGCCTGCATCACTGAAGGAGGCAAAGGCAACATACAGGAGCGGATATAAGGTGATGATCATTAGTGAAAATAATATGACATGGACAACGGTATCGAACGTGACATCCGCGGCGCCGAAATCTCTCTTCATCTTCGCCATTCCTCCTTTACCATAAGCTGTTCTCGTTCACCTTGCGGCTGATATAGTTCGCTGTAATAAGCAGAATCAAGTTAAACACGGAGTTAAACAAGCCAACTGCCGAGCTGTAGCTCCAGCCGAATTCGAGCAAACCTTTACGATAGACGAAGGAAGAGATGACGTCCGCCGTGTCATAGATGGACGAATTGTAGAGCAGAATGATTTTCTCCCAGCCGACATTGAGCAGGTTCCCCATTCGCAGGATGAACATAATCGTGATCGTCGGTAGGATCCCAGGCAGCGTAATATAAAGAATTTGCTTAAACCGGCCTGCGCCGTCCATACGCGCCGCTTCGTACTGCTCTTGATCAATGCTCATCAGAGCCGCAATGTAAATGATCGATTCCCAGCCGACCTTCTGCCATATTTCGGAGAGGATGTAGATTGGACGGAAGAGCTCAGGCCTTTGGAGCAGCGCGGTGCCGTCTCCGCCTAAATAGGTGAGGAGCGTGTTGATGATCCCGCCGTTGTTTGTAAAATCCTTAATCATACCGCAGATGACAACGAGCGAGATAAAGTAAGGCATGTAGGTGATGGATTGCACCCAGCGCTTGAATACCTTGCTGCGAACTTCGTTAATCAAGATGGCCAGAATAATCGGGGCCGGGAATTCAAAGCACAGGGAATACAGGCTGATCACTATTGTATTCTTCAGGATGCGCCAGAAGTAGTAGCTGCTGAAAAAGTCAACGAAATTGGTGAAGCCGACCCACTCGCTGCCGAAGACTCCTTTCATAGGCGAGTAGTCTTTGAACGCAATGATCGCTCCGTACATGGGTGCATAATGGAAGATCGCGTAATAAGCAAGTACAGGAACCATCATTAGGTACAAATATTTGTTTAAGGCGAAGTCCCGGATGAATCTGCGCGAGAACGTGTTATTGTTAACTCGAGTCTTTGCGATCGGTTCCATGGTCATCGTTTTAGCCATCATGGACGCCTCCCTTCGCTGAGATAGATTAATAGAAGGGGAAACCGGAAGACCGGCTTCCCCATAAGCTATTAGCGTTTATTGTAACGGTCAAGCGCCGCTTTTTCGATTTCAAGCGCACGGTCGATTTTGAGCGACTTCATTTTGGCAACGTTTTGGTCGAAGTTATCAATCGGCTCGCTGCCAAGAATAATTTTGAGCGTCATTTCATCGACAAGTGTGTTCACATCGGTCATGATTTTTGCCATTTCGGAGCTTTCATCCGGAGTCGGCGTAACCGGCGGCATCTGGTGCTTGGCAATGTCCGTCTTCTGCCAGGTCGATACGGCATCACGCTGGGACGGGAGGGCGAGATACTGCTCGATATAGCGCTTGTCTTGGACGAACGGTCCGCTGTATGTTGCGCGAACGTATTGAGACAACGCTTGTGCAGGAGCCAGCTTATCCGGGTTTTTCATCATGAGATCGGTATATCTCGGATAGCCGTTATCCATTTTGTAGCTAACGCCTTCCGTACCGAAGTTGAAGAACATGCCGCCTTCTTCGCTATAGCCGTAATCAAGCAGCTTCACGGCAAGCTCTATATTTTTCGATTTCGCCGAGATCGCGACGGCACCGTTCGTGTTGCCGTTAATTCCGTATGCGAAGTCCTTTTGGCCAAATTGCGGCGTATCTCCTTTTTTCAGCACCGGATACGGAGCACCGATCAGCTGCGCTTTCGGGTCTTTCGCCGAAAGGAGCGGCTGCCATTTTCCGATACCGCCGCCTGCGTTGCCCACAGTAGCTCCCGTAGCGCCGCTGCTCAAGTTGGCATCCAGCGCTTTGCCATCTGTGGTCGCGATATTTTTGTCGAGAAGCCCTTCTGTGTACCACTGGCGCATGGTCGCAAGGAAGTCTTTGTAGCCTTTCTCCATCGGTCCGAACTTCACTTGGCCGTTATCGAGATAGAAGTCCTTGGTTACGCCGAATGCGCCGACAAAATCGCCGGTGGACATATCATTAAGCGGACGCGGTGTGGAAACAAAGGAGATCGGAGCCGCTGCGCCCTTCTTCTCCTTGAAGGCCTTCAGCGTGGTATGCCATTCATCGATGGTCGTCGGAACTGGAAGACCGAGCTCATCCAGCCAGTCCTTGCGGATAATCGGACCGTGGAAGACCTTCAAGCTGTCGTCGCCGCGCACGAATGGGAATACATAATAGCTGCCGTTGTCGGTCTTGACCATCTTGTCCACATCCGGGTGGTCCTTCAAATATTTTTTCAGGTTCGGCGCGTATTTGTCGATCACGTCATTTAGCTTCAGAATGTAGCCGTCCTTAATCGCTTTCTCCGGCCCGCCCGGGAATGCATTAGTCCAGTTGTATTCCATCATGTCCGGCAAGTCTCCGGAAGCAAGCATTACGTTGAGCTGCTCCTTGAGCTGGCCGTTCGGCACGGTGATGTACTTGATCGGAACGCCGGTTTTCTTGGACCATTCTTGATAGAACGGAACATCCTTATAATCGGATTTGACTCCGACGACGTTGCCCGTCAGCTCTGCCCAATACGTCACGGTTTTGTCCGACTTCATCGGATAAGTTGTAGCTGCGCCGGCTGCTGGCGATGTTGAAGGCTGCGAGCTCTTGTTGTCGGAGGATGGAGCGGATGACGGCGTGCCGGAAGAACAAGCAACTGCGAAAGTGCTCATCATTGTTGTTACCACCAAAGCGGTGACCAACTGCTTTCTTTGTTTCTTCATTTAAGAAGACCTCCTCTGTTTCCGGATCATCCGGATCTCTGTGAGATGCGAATCTCATATTCTTATTTTATAAAGCGCTTACAAAAAGAGCTATAGGTAATTTATACAAACGCCTATTTAAAAAGATAATAAACGTATTCAAAACATCCAATGCCATCGGCAAAACGTCCAAAAAAGGGGGATGAAACCAAAGAAAAAGCCGCATTTCTGCAGCTTTTTCCTTTGCAAGCGGGGATTACACCTGAACCATGGCGTCCTTCAGTTCCTTGAACTTGCCGGGGGTAATGCCCTCGTATTTTTTAAACGTGCGGATAAACGCATTCACATCATTGAAGCCCACGCAGCCGGCCACATCCGTAATGTTCTTCTTGCTGTCGGCGATCAAATGCTTGGCTCGTTCGATCCGAATTTTGTTAATGGAATCGAGCAGCCCTTCTCCGGTTTGATCCTTAAACAGCTTGGATAAATACGTCGGCTTCATGTCAAAATAATTTCCGATCATCGAAATATTCAGATTCGGATCATTATACTGTTCATGGATGAACCCGGTCACTCGTTCCGCCAAGTCGCTCAGAGCCGTCATGCGGGACTGCTGCATCGATTGCTGTCGTTTGGTCGTGGTATACTCGCATACCTTCTGAAGCAGGTCGGTCATTTGGGCCTGCATATCTTGTATCGTTTCGCAGGAGGTCAGCCGCTCGATGCGCTTCGGGTTCTGGAACAAGAAGCTGTCTTGCCCATCGCCGATTTCGCTGACCGTCTTCATCATCGTACTGACCAAATCCAGCATTAGACAGCGGGCGATCGCTACAGAAACGGCCGGACGGTTCAAGTTCCGTTGAATAATATCGTCCAGCGTCTCCTTCGAACGCTCAAAATCCCCGACCTTCACATAGTTGATCAGCTGCTGCTCGACCTGAAGCGGGTAGTAGTAGGCGGTTTCCGTTTCATCCGTGCCGGCTTGGTACAGCTCCTCGTAGGCGAGAATTTCCTTCGTGCCCATTACGAGCTTGTATTCCATCGCATCAACTGCTTCCGCATACGCCTTGGAGATGCCATGAATACCGGTTTGAATCGAGCTGATCGATACCGTCAGATGAATATGATAGTGTGTATTGAGGAACATCTGAGCTTCCTTGGCGATGCGCAATAAATCCTGCATATGGGCCTCTGAGTCATCCGTTGGGCTAAAATTAATCAGGCACGCCAACGATTGATCCACTTCCGTCACGTAGCCGCGGTGAAGCTGGGCAGCCAGCTCCTCCGCTACATTGCTCACGATAAACTGCAGCAGCTTCAGCTTGTCGTCGGTCTCCATATCACCTAACCGTTCATAGAACGGGGCGCTATTTTCCACATGCAGCAGGATGACGGCAAACGCGTCCGAAGCCAGCTTCATATTGAAGGCCGCCAGCGACTCGTCGATCGGGATTTTGGTATCAATGCGGCCCTTCATCAGACGGGCGATAAAGTTGGATCGGAGCACATGCTGTTGGCTTTTCATTTGGCCCATCATTTTATCCATCTCATTCAAGGTGCTGCCGATCGCCTGCTCGATAAACGAAAATTCGTTATGTCCCTCTCCATAGCTCATGTTGGCCTTGCTGGCGAAGGCTTCCACCAGACGGCGGACCGGATTGTAATTTTTACGCAGAAAGAAGTAGGTCAGAAGGCTGCCCCCAAGCAGGCTGGTCAGGATACTCAGGAATGTCAGATTGCGCACGTGCTCCGCTTTTTGCCAGTATAGGCTGCTGGGGATTATGGAAACATATTTAAATTCTGAGCGTTCCGAACGAATCAACTGCACCTCGTACTTTTCCCCGTCCTTGGTGTAGTAGAAGGAGTTCGAGCCGCTCCCTATCTGATCATAAGGAATGTCCGAGGGGAAAGGGTCGTTCGAATTGGAGATCAGCACTTGATTGTCCCGGTTTAAGATCATCACATGCCCCTGATTAAACAGCTCCACATTCTGAATCGCCCCCAAGATGCGGGCTTGATCGATCATAATGACGTTGGTAGCCATGGGCGTTTCTTTATCAGTCTCAAAGGTGCTGATGTAAGCGGCTGTTTTCACAAGCGCGCCAGTCTCGTCGATCCGAACCATCGGCAGAAAGCCTCTAAACCGCTTACGGTTCAAAATCTCGCTCCAAGTGGCATAAGAGAACGCCGGGCTGGCATGCAGCGTGTCATAAGCGAACTTGGCGTCGCGGGTCGTGCCGGGAAGAATGACTATGTCACTGTCTGCCTTATACGTATAGAACAGATCTACCATGGAATAAGCAGATTTATACAGCTTCATATCCTGCGTGACGCGGTAAAGGTCATACTTGTAGTCGTTGGGAAAGGAAACGTATTTATTGGACGTGAGCAGCTCTTGCATCCGCACATTCCACGTCATCTCGATATTAAGGCGCTCCATAGACTGGAAGTAGTTATCCATAATTTCTCGAACCTGCTTCAAGAGCGAATTGTTCGCTTGATGGATTTCGCTTTCGAGCGTCTTGCTGGAGACCATGTATACGATAATGCTGATGCACACAGGAAGAAGAAGGATGGCCATGTAGGAAAAGAGCCATGTCAATACGATGCTACGTCGGTTGATAACCATTTTGCGTAAAATCAATCGGATCTCCTCCTTGACAGCGAATAACCGGAGCGGGATTGTGGCAAACGCTTACACGATAGGTAAGAAATTTCCCAGTCGTTTCCCTGCATTCTCTATTTTACCTTTTCTTGCAAGCAGAGTACACCGAAAAAATGTTCCATTCACGAATAGTGTATTATAGGTTAAATCCGTCATATGATGCGGATCATCGATAAACTGCTGATTGAAGCGGAGGGATGGAATGTGCTGTACATTCTTAGCTATAAAGGAAAGACCTTAGGGCAACCGATGGATTTACTCAAAGCGGAGGCGGTCCTCAAGCAGATGAGTCATTGCTTCAAGCAACTGCAAATCATACCCTATCACCCAAAGTCCGTGGAACCGGATAATTCTCGGCAGCAGACGGGCTAATTGTATAACAGAAAGCCCTCAGGCTTGTCCGGCGCGGAAGCGTTCGTTAGAACGAACGCTGCGCTGAGCAAACGCTGAGGGCTTTCAATCTTTCAGGAACATACTCCGTCAGTTGGCCGGTATTACTTGGCGTCGGTCATCAGCTGCGTATATTGATCTTCCGAGAGGACACGGCGGGCTGTAACGTAACGCTTGACGTAGTAGGAGTCGCTCAGGTTGGATACTGTGACGCCCTGGTTTGTAGCCGAGTGATAAAACTTACCATCGCCTACGAATACGCCAACGTGTGATACCCCTGAACCATCGGTATTGAAGAACACCAGGTCGCCGGGACGAAGTTGATCTTTGTCCACCCAATCGCCAAGCTTTGATTGGCCTTTGGACGTGTGCGGCAGATCGATGCCGAATTTGGCAAATACCCAGGAAGTGAAGCCGGAGCAATCGAAGCCTCTGGTCGTGGTGCCGGCGTACTTGTACGGCGAGCCCAAACCATCGTTAACCGCTGCGCTTAGTGGGGTTTCGGCAAAAGCGCTGCCGACCGAAATGCTGCAAAACATGGTCAAAGAGAGTGCAAAACCAACAACAAGCTTTTTCAAAACAAACGTTCCCCTTCCGGTGCCTACGAGGTTAGCTGGAGGGTTCGGTTGAAGGTTCCCTATGATCACTGTGAAGCGAGATCAATTCACCCAAATTGTGGTCCCCCGTTTTCCGCGAACGGAAATTCGGCAAAATTTTCTTATTTTGTTGCTGGTTACATATATTCGAGTAATAGCGACGTTTTCCTTCTTTTGTAACACAATTGTAATAAACCAAAGTAGAGAGCACGGAATACAGTGGATCGCGCGGGGAAAGGGTTGTTAGCGTTTGCATAAAAGTCAGGCCGATTTGTGGCGGAAAGCATCATCCAGAATTTGTCATATCCCCTTGTCGGAACAAAGCGAAAAAAACCCTTCAACCCGCAGCGTGCCTGCGAATTGGAGGGTTCATTTTTGGGGAGCTACCGGCCTGGCTTCATGCTACGCCTTTTCCGACCAGAGCGCATATTGGGTGCCGATCGCCCACAGTTTTAGGAACATATCCATAAAGCGATACAATTGGAAGCCGATCAGAGCGGCGAAGCCGGCCCAGATGTATGCGGAGATCATGACCACGGCGGAGGCCGCGAATGTAATCAGCAGCACTCCGAGGGCGGTTAGCATGATGATGAGCAGATGCCGCAGGACGAACAGCACCGTGAAGAGGGAGGAGCGGCGATCGACTTTCCCGATTTGCAGGAAGAGGAAGAAGAGCTGCACCACAAATAGATAGATCATGTACCCGCCTAGGAAGGGGAGAAGCGCTTTGCCCAGCGACATATAGGAAGATTGCGTGGCGTACTCGCGCAGCGTATGCGGAATGAGCCAGTATAGCGGTGCCAAGGAGCAAAGCATCTGCAGTATATAAAGGCCTAAGAAGGGGAGCGTCAGCTTGCGGATGCCTTCGACGAACCGGTAGCCGGCATTCAGCTCCTGGTGGTGCAGCGAATAGTACACTCCGGCGTTCAGCATCGGGTTCAGCAGCATCCGCAGCCCGAGCAGCCCCAGCCCCCACCAGAGATAGGGCATGATGAGATCGGTTTTGATTAGTTGAAATTGACCTTCCACCCAGAACAGCTGCACGGCTTCCCGCGTCAGCTCCTTGCCCGGATAGCGGTGCAGCAGGGGGACGACGATCGACTGGATCAGCTTATAGAGCACGACCCCCCAGGCGAAGTTGTAAAAAAAGAGTACGAAGACGGCGAACGGCTGCTGCCAAGCGATGCTCCAGCCTTTTTTCATCCAATTCCACATGTTCACACCTCACCATGCGACCCAGCCGAACAAGGTCTCCAGAATTTTAACCACACTCATATTCCAGCGCGCCGACAGCTGCGGGTCGACATTGGTTTTCATAAAGCCGTTAATTCGCTTGTTCTCGAGTACAATGGAGTGCTGCGGATCGATAGCCACCCAATCCAGCGGCGCTGTGTAGTTGACGTTCATGATGACCTCGCTGTCCGTGCCGTCCCACGTTTTATCGATCTGCGTCCCGTCGGCAAAATGGAACCGGATCGGCACGCTCGCATACGTCCCGCCGAGCTTGCGGATTTGTACCTTGTTTTCGTACACGGTTTGCCCGTTGTCGTCGGTAATTTTGCGCACCTGGATACCGGATACCTCGTAATCGACCATTTGACCGTTGTAGACGTATTGATCGAAAAAGTCCTTCCAGCTCGTCTTCGTAACATCCTCCACTGTTTTTTGAAAATCGGCTGTCGTCGGATGCCTGAACTTCCAGCGCTGGAAGTAGGTGCGCATGATTTTGCCCATCGTGTCCGGACCGACCTGCCGTTCCATCGCCTTGAGCACCAGCTTGGCACGGGTGTACACGTTCTCGGCGTATTGATCGTGTCCCGTGTAGCTCCACGCATTTTGCTTCAGCGCGGCAGGGGAAGTGATGTAGCTGGACTCGACCAGCAGATTCGGCTTCACGCCGTATTCATTCTCCATCAGCTTATCTTCCGCATACGAGGTGAAGCCTTCGTCCAGCCAAGCCTCCTCGAATTCGTTGCTCGCGACCATGCCGTAAAAGAACTGATGGCCGATCTCGTGCACGACGACCCGTTCCAGCTCCAGATCCGGATTTTTCTCTCCGGCTCCCCAGGCCGTAACCAGCGTCGGGTATTCCATGCCGCCCGCCCCGTTGCCATCTTCCGGCGGCACGACGATCGACAGGGTAGAGTACGGGTAGCTGCCATACCATTCGGAATAGCGGGCGAGCGCTTTTTTGGCGGCGGTCATGTAGCGGGCCTTAAGCGCCTCATGCTTCGGATCGAGATACAGCTTGATGCGGACGCCGGGCAAATTTTTGGTGGCATAGGGCTCCTCGTAGTAGATGAAGTGAGGGGAGGCGGCCCAGGCAAAATCGTGCACATCATCGGCGTAAAACGTGTAGGTGCGAGTTTTTCCATCGTCGGCAACCGGTTTGGTTGGAAAGCCGGTGGCGGCCACGGTGTAGGCGGAAGGAACCTTCAGCTTGACGTCAAAAATCCCGAAGTCCGCATAAAACTCGGAATTCCCATGGTATTGGTGCAGATTCCAGCCGTCGTCGGTTCGTCCGCGGGTGCCTTTGGTCTCATAGGCGGCCAGCTTCGGGAACCATTGGCCGGCCATCACGAAATCTCCGGCATAGCCCATTCGCGCGAATATTTGAGGCAATTGCACCGAGAAGGTCGTATTGACCGTCACTTGCTCTCCGGGGAGAACCGCCCTGGGCAGCGGCACCCTGACTAGCGTTTTATCGTCCTTGTTTCCGTCATCCGGCTGCACATATTCCATGCGATCCAGGAGCTCCATCTCTTCGCCATCCATCGTACGGATGGAGCTGATGGTCATGCTGCCGTGATTGCCGTCTTTGCTGGCGTCGTTCCGCAGCTTGCCCCCGGATTCTTTCATGAACGTCGTTTTCTTGGACTCGAAGGCGTTGGGATACAGATGGAAGTACAGCTCCTTTACCGGCACGCTTCCAGGGTTGCGCCAGCTGACGGACGAGGTGCCTTGAATGAGCTTGCCGGTCGCATCGAGCACGACGTTCATATGGTATTCCAAGATCCGGTCACTGAGCGGCTTCGGGGCCGGCTTTTCCACCGGCTTCACGGGCAGGCTCGGCGGAGCGGGAGGAGGAGCCATAGGCTCCGTCAGGCGGAGTGCGGCGGAGGCTGTCTTTGCTTCGCCGGCGGGCAGGAAGATGCCCGTAGACGAGCCGTCCGCTTGTCCCTTGGAAGGCGGCCATCCAGGGGCTTCGATTACAGCGCGGCCTGTGGCGGATTGCACCGGCTTGAGCTCCAGCGGATGGACCGGCTGATCGGCGGACATCACGCTAGGGTAGGCGGCGGCAGAATCGGCAGGCAGCATCCAGCTGCCGGTAGGGATGACGGGTTGTACGGGTGGTAGGCCGGCAGGCAGCAGGGTGCCTGTCAGCATCGTGATGCCGCAGGCGAGCATCATCACGGTGCCCCATTGGGCCCATTGTGCGGTTCGGTTGGTGAGTCTCTTTTTCATTCCATTTTCACCCCGTTGACAAGCATCTACAGCATGTATATGTTTGTGGGACGAGGATTATTTCTAGCTGCTGAAAAAAAGCCGATGGGCTGCTGGGACGGCCGCCGTGAAGCTTGCGGACCTGCTTTGCAGAAGCTACAATAAGAAGAAACGGCCTGAAAATCGATAGGGTGGTGCAGGATGAGCATGAAGGATATCAATGCAAACGGGGCTCCAGGCGCGGAGGACAAGGGTAAGAAGCTACCTTCGCTTAATATTATCAGCAACAAAGAAACGAAGCATCGCGGCTTCGGACAAGGGACGATCGATTTAAGCCAAATGTCCAGCGTCATTATTGACGGCGCGGAGGAAGCGTACCTGGATATGGGCGCGCTGCATGCGAAGAGCAAGCCGGAGAAGGGTATCAAATTCACGACCGATAAAGCGGAAGTGCCTAACGGGCGGCCTTGCTGGATCGTTTGGGTAGCCGTCGATTTCACGGAGGAAGGCAAATACTACGCTGGCGTTACCTCGTGCGAGATGCTGGTCGATCCGGAGGCGAAGAAGGGCTGGAAAATTCTTGCCGACCATGTGAACCGGATGGATTACGCGCTCAAGCGGCGCATTATGGTGGACAATTTGGGCCCGGCCCAGAAGGCCTTGCTGAAGCAGCTGCTGATCGACACCGATCCGACGATGTGGGAGCGCTCCAGCGACACGCTTAAGGAAGCGCTGGCGTAATATTTTTGTCTATTATGTGAAACTCATTGAATGGCCTGCAATTACCATGTATACTAATGCCAGTATATACACCATATACTAGGACAGCAAAGAGGCAGACCCTGTGGTCTGTCTCTTTGTGTTGCGCCCAGCACCCCTCTAAAAACACAAACACAGCAGCTCCAGCCGCTTTCGCCGCCAAGGTGTGCTGTGTTCGTATTCATACGGCTTCTACTATATATGCGACTATACTAGCTGCTCCACCAACGCTTCAAGTCTTGCCACCAAGTGCCGTTCGGCTTATCCTGGCCCGGCTTCGGATCGGCCTTCGCCGGCTGCTGCGTGCAGTACTCCGTCGGCTCCGTCCCGGCAATGAACGCTTCCAT
Source organism: Paenibacillus cremeus (assembly GCF_007786445.1). GTDB lineage: Bacteria > Bacillota > Bacilli > Paenibacillales > NBRC-103111 > Paenibacillus_G > Paenibacillus_G cremeus. The sequence goes on from NZ_VNJI01000006.1 coordinate 171,891, forward strand.
CCGCGAATTCGCGGAGCAGCTTTCATTGGCGAGCTTGCCCGTGGCCGGGTCGATGTACACGTTCACGACGCCGTCCGGCATTTCGAACAGCTTCGGCGGCACCGAGTCCAGCGTCCGCTCCGTAAAATCGGCCCAGATCGGCGCCGCCACGCGGGACTCAATGGTGCCGAGGTTGCGGTCCTTGTCGTAGCCGACCCACACCGCGGTGGACAGCTCCGGCGTGAAGCCGACGAGCCACGCGTCCGTGTTGGTCGTCCCGGTTTTTCCGGCGACCGGCCGCTTGAGCGTCTCCGATACCCGGCTGCCCGTACCGCCCAAATCGAAGACGCCCTCCATCAGCTGCGTCAGCACGTACGTGTAGCTCGGCTCGATGACCGTCTCCTGCTTCGGCTTGGCCTCATAGAGCAGCTGGCCACGCCGGTCCTCAATCCGGACGATCGACGTCGGCTCGACCCGGACGCCTTGATTGGCGAGAATGCCGAAGGCCGACGCCATCTCGAACGGGCTCACTGGGAAGGTCCCCAGCGCGAGCGAAGGGAGGGGCTTCATCGGGCTCGTAATACCCATTTTTCGGGCCATCTCGATGACGCGGTCCGGCCCCACCTCCAGCACCGTATGCACGGCAAAAATATTATCCGACTTCGCAATCGCCGTCCGCAGATCGATCCAGTCGAAGTAGGTGTTGCCGAAGTTGCCCGGCGTATACGTCTGGCGGCCTTGATCGTACGTAAACGTCGTCGGCTCGCTCTTGAAGCGGGTTACCGGAGTGAACTGCTTCTCCTTCAGAGCGGTCAAATAAACGATCGGCTTGAACGAAGAACCCGGCTGCCGGGAGCTGGACAAGGCGCGGTTGAACTGGTTGTCCGCGTAGCTTCGCCCGCCTACCATCGCTTTGACATATCCGGTACGTGGATCGACCGCCACCAGCGCCGTCTGCAGCTCCGGATATTTGTCCAGCTGCTCCTTCACCACGTCCTCGGCATTTTTTTGCGCCTTCAAATCCAGCGTCGTATAAATCCGCAGTCCCATGTCCTCGAACTGATCCTCGTCGATGCCGAGCAGCTCTGTCACCTGATTGCGGATATAATCGCGAAAATACGGCGCCGTAACCGGCTTCTCCTTGCTTTCCAGAGGAAGAATCTTCACCTGCTCGCGTCCAGCGTCAGCAGCTTCTTTCGGTGTAATATATCCTGCGTCGACCATCGTTTGCAGCACTGTTTTTTGCCGGTCCAACGCAGCTTGCATATCATAGTACGGTGAGTAGTACCGCGGCCCCTTCGGAATGCCGGCCAGCAGGGCGCTCTCGGCAAGCGTTAAATCCTTGGCGTTTTTCCCGAGAAACAGCTGTGCCGCTGCTTGAATGCCGTAGGTGGAATGGCCGTAATAAATTTGGTTCAAATATTGCTCCAGAATCTGATCCTTGCTCAGCTGCAGCTCCATCTCGACGGCGTAGTACGTTTCCTTAATCTTGCGCGTCCAGGTCCGTTCATGCGAGAGGTAGAGGTTGCGGGCGAGCTGCTGCGTAATCGTCCCGGCTCCCTGCACCTTGGACATATGCTGGAGATTGACCCAGGCAGCCCGGGCGATGCCCTCGGGATCAAAGCCATAATGCTCATAGAACCTTCGGTCCTCGACCGCTAGTGTAGCCTTGATCAGATTCGGCGAGATTTCCTGGAGCGTCACCTGCTGGCGGTTTTTGGCGTTGCCGTAAGCCTCGATCAGCGTGCTGTGCACGTCGTACATTTCGGAGGCCATCGTCATTTTCGATACGGGAAGCGTTTGCGAGCGCATGAATAGCAGCGTGACAATCAGCGCGGCGCAGCCCAGGATCAACAGGGTAAAAGAAAATGAGAGCCATTGCTTCAGTCGGCGGGCCCAGCCGTTCCGGATCGGTCCGCTTGAATCCGCTGGCTTGGTTCGCTTGTCGGACATGCGTGATCAGCCCCTTTATGCTTCAGAATAGAAAAAGTCCCTAATTTCCAGTATGGAAAAAGTTAGAAACCCCTATTCATACAGGTTCGTGAAACGTTAAATTTTTTTGAATTCGCTCCGTTCCGCAGCGACCTGACTTTGCATTTTTAGGGAGATACTCTATAATACAATTTGACGCGCAAGGCGCATGAAGGGTTGAGCTGCAGTAACGTGTCCGTAAGTCCCGATATCCTCGAGATATCGACTATATATGCTGTGAGAGAAGGGTGATTGTAATTATGGAATTGTGGTATACGGAGAAACAGACCGATAATTTCGGGATTACGGCAAAAATTAAAGAAACACTGGTCACGGAAAAGACCGATTTTCAAGACCTGGCAATGATCGATACGGCCGAGTGGGGCCGCATGCTTGTGCTGGACGGCATGGTCATGACCACCGTTAAAGACGAGTTTGTGTATCATGAAATGGTAGCGCACCCGGCGCTGAATACGCATCCGAATCCGAAGCATGTGCTCGTAGTGGGCGGCGGCGACGGCGGGGTGATCCGCGAAGTGCTGAAGCATCCGAAGGTAGAGAAGGCGGTGCTGGTCGAAATCGACGGCAAGGTCATCGAGTATTCGAAAAAGTACCTTCCAGAAATCGCTGGTGAGCTGGAGAATGCGCGCGTGGAAGTCATTGTGAATGACGGCTACATGCATATCCACGAGCATAAAAATACATACGACGTCATCATGGTCGATTCGACCGAGCCGGTAGGTCCTGCGGTAAACCTGTTTACCCAAGGCTTCTACAAGGGCATTTTTGATGCATTGAAAGAAGACGGCATTTTCGTAGCCCAAACGGACAACCCTTGGTTCAAGGCGGATTTGATCCAAACCGTTAACCGTGACGTAAAAGAGATTTTCCCAATCGTACGCGTATACTGCGCGAACATCCCAACGTATCCAAGCGGGCTGTGGACCTTCACCATGGGCAGCAAAAAGCACGATCCGCTGCAAGTGGACGAAACATCGATCCCGGAGATGAGCACCAAATACTACACGCCTCGACTGCACAAAGCAGCTTTCGCGCTGCCGAAGTTCGTTGAGGATTTGACGAAGTAAGGTTAGGAGAATAGAACCCATGAAATTGGATCAAAAATATTCCGGCAACGTCTTTATCCTCAGCTCAGACGATTATGCAGCGTCCCGCGCAGTCATCTACGGCATGCCGATGGATTATACCGTAAGCTTCCGACCAGGCTCCCGTTTCGGTCCATCCCGCGTTCGCGAGGTATCGATCGGCCTGGAGGAATACAGCCCTTATTTGGATAAGAGCCTCGAAGAAATGACTTATTTCGATGCTGGCGACTTGCTGCTGCCTTTCGGCAACGCGGGCCGCAGCTTGGAAGTAATTGGTGAATATGTACGCGGTCTGCTTGCTGACGGCAAATTCCCGTTCGGTCTGGGTGGCGAGCATCTGGTCAGCTGGCCGGTCATTCAAGAAGTGTACGCGAAGTATCCGGACCTGGCGCTCATTCACATTGATGCGCACGCCGACCTGCGCGAAAGCTATGAAGGCGAGCCGCTGTCCCACTCGACGCCGGTGCGCAAAGCCGCAGCACTGATGGGCGGCAAAAACATTTACCAGTTCGGCATCCGTTCCGGCTCCCGCGAGGAGTTCCAGTTCGGGCGCGAGAACATCAACTTCTACCCGTTTGAAGTACTGGAGCCTTTGCGCAAGGTGCTTCCGGAGCTGGCCGGTCGTCCGGTGTATTTGACGATCGACATCGACGTGCTCGATCCAAGCTGTGCGCCAGGCACAGGCACGGCGGAAGCCGGCGGCATTACGTCGAAGGAGCTGCTGGCGGCCATCCACGCTATGGCGGCATCCGAGCTGAACTTTGTCGGCGCCGACATTGTGGAAGTAGCACCAGCGTATGACCCGACTGAGCAAACTCAGATCGTGGCCAGCAAGCTGATGCGTGAAATTTTGCTGGGTTTGGTGAAGTAAGGTTCAATAGGAGTCCGTTCAAGCCGATCCATCCCGGGTCGGCTTTTTTTTGGTCAGCAAAGTCTCGGGTGGGGGCCATCGCCATAACGGCAGCGCTTTGGCGGCTTACGTTTGCGTGGCCCGCAAAGTAAACGCCGTCAGCTCCGGCCGGCACCAGAAGCGGACGGGGTACACCGAGACGCCGATTCCGCGGTTGACATAGAGCTGCAGCTTCCCTTGCTCCAGCGTGTACAGCCCTTTTACATACTTCTGCGCGTACTTCGGCACGGTGAGATGACCAAAGAACGGCAGACGAACCTGTCCGCCATGGCTGTGGCCTGAAAGCTGCAAATCTACACCGTGCTTGGCTGCAATATCGGCGTAATCAGGACAGTGGCTGAGCAGCAGCACGAACGGATCGTTCTTCGCTTGCTTCAGCGCCTGGGCAATGTCCGGCTTGCCCTCCCATTGATCCTCGACGCCTGCCATCCAGAAGGCGCTCGTCTCCGAGCCTTGGCGCTTCACGCTAACCGCCTCGTTGCGCAGCACTTTGAAGCCGCCGGCTGTCAGCGCGTTCACGATCGACATCGGGTCGGCGTAGTAGTCATGGTTGCCGAGCACGGCGAACTTGCCGAGCGGCGCCTGCATCGCCTTCAGAGCGTTAATCACAGCCTGAGCTTCGCTGTCCGCCCCCATACTGTAGTCTACGAGATCGCCTGTAAAGCAAATCATCTCGGGCTGCAGACGGTTGATCGCTGCGGCCAGCTTGAGCAAATCGGCGGCGCTGTAGTGGAAGCCATGATGCACGTCGCTGAATTGCACGATGCGCAGCCCATCCAGCTCCTTGGGAAGGCGCTCAAAGGGCAACGAGACCGAGGTCTGATCCAGCCATTTCGGCTCGGCGTAACGGGCGTAGCTGAAGCTGGCGGACGGGAGAGCGACGAGCCCTGCGGCGGTCCAAGCGATTTTTTTCAAAAAAGATCTTCTGCTTACCTTCATACGCACCTCCGACTTCCATAAGTAATGTCATAGTAACAAGAAAAAGCGCCGAAATCGACGGTTTGTCAATTTCCAGCGCTTTTTTGTACAATAAAGGCAAAAATGCAAATGAGGCCACGACATGCCGGACAAGCAAGAAGGAACGACAACCAAGCGACAAGCACAAATTTCAATTCTAAGCCAAAGCGGTAATGAACAGGTAAAGCAGCATGTGCAAGGTGAGCTGTTCCCGAAAGAAAAAGCCATCTATCTGCGCTACCAAGAGCCCGCGGAGGCTGAGATGGGACGTACGTTTACGACGATCCGGATCGATTCGGGGCAATTGCGCATCATCCGTCAGGGCGATGTGAAATTCGAGCAAACCTTCGAGAAAGGCGCACGTATCATCGGCTATATCGAGACCCCTCAAGGACAGCTGGAGACGGAAACGGTTACCACCCAGTTGGAGGTGCATCTGCCAAGCAACCCCGCAGAAACGATTCGTGCGCGATGGGCGTATCAGCTTTTCGTCATGGGGGAGTCCGCCGGCGAGTTTTCCTTGGAGCTTACGGTCGTTCCATCGTAACAAAGACAAAGACGCCCTACTTCACGGAGGATAACGCGGTCACCACGCGCAGTGCGTGGATCTCACGAATGCCTCCGATGTTTTTTCCAGGCTTCAACAGCAGCCGGGCGTGCTTGCGCAGCAGGTTTTTCACCCGCAGCGGCTTGATGCCGGGCTTTTGCGCCAGCATGAGCGCGATGACGCCGGAGACGTGCGACGTCGCCATCGAGGTGCCGCTCAGTTCATTATATTTGCCTCGCAGCCAAGTCGAATAAATCTTTTCGCCGGGCGCGTAAATATCGATTTGCTTGCCCACGTTGCTGAAGGGCGCAATATAGCCTTTGCGCGTCGTCGCGCCTACGGCGATGACCTGCTTCAGCCGGGCGGGATAATCCACCTCGGCCTGCTTGCCCTCGTTGCCGGAGGAGGCTACGACCACGATGCCGGCACGATACGCGCTTAGAACGGCCGCTTCCAGCGCTTTGCTGTAGGTTTTCATGCCAAAGCTCATGTTGATGATATTCACATTGTTCAAAACGCACCAATCGATGCCGCTGATGATGTCGGACACGTAGGCCCCGCCTTGGTGATCGAACGCCTTGACCGGATGGATGACCGCCTGTGGAGCGACGCCCATGACGCCTTTCTGACGGGTGTAGGCTGCAATCGTTCCGGCGATGTGGGTCCCGTGCCCGTTATCGTCGAGCGGCAGCATTTGCCGGTTCAAAATATTGATCCCCCGCGAGAGGCAGTACCGAAGATCGGGATGATTATAATCCACGCCGGTGTCGATGACCCCGATGCGGATGCGGTCTCCTTTCGACTTGTTCCAAGCCTGGGGGGCGCGAATGTGCTTGATTCCCCAAGGGATTAAGATGCGGGAGGGAGCTCGTTTACCGCTTTTGGATTCACCGAAAGGCAGCAGGGAGGCGCTCTTCCCTCCGGTGTGCATTTGAATGCGGGTATCCGCCTCAATCGACTGGATAAAGGGGGCGCCTGCCAGTTGGTCGGCGGATCGCAGCGAGCACGTAATGGCACGAATGGAATGAAGCGGCTGAACCTGATGTAGGCGAGGCAGCGACCTTCGATGCTGGCCGACTTGCCGGGCGATAACGGCATAATCGTGTGGATTGTTGAAGTGGATGATGTGCCGTCTTTCCGTGCCATCGGAGTCATCCAAAGCCTCGTGCAGCCAATGAGCGAAAGTCGATGGATTCACTTTCGATTCCCCCCACGTACCGTTGCAACTGATGCCAGTTGTCAACACCGAATTCCTTCTTTTATCGTATGTGGGACCGTGTCCTCCCGTATGAGCCATGGCCTGCTTCAAAATAATTGGGTGGCAAACCGTGTCAAAGCGCAATCGGATACATACGATATCGTAGGAGGAATGTCTCTATGCCCGACGTAGTCTGAGTCGCTGACGAGCCGTACCAATGTCATTTCTCCCGGTTTTTCTCTCAGGGGCCAGAGGTGTTTGAACGGGCCGTTCAGGCATCTCTCGCGGATACAGTCAGGGCGAAGGAAACGGGGCTTGCGGGGGGCGCGGTGGAAGCGGCCTGAAGCAGACCACGTATTCCTTCGCTTCTTTTTGGTGTAAAATAGGAGGACAGTTGCTTTTTTACATAAAATAAGGTTTACTTATTGGTGAAAATGTTTAGTTAGCACCGGACAACATGTCGTTGGAACCGCTGCGGCTAGGAAGGGACGTGCCCCGGAATGAGTGCTCAGTATCAACTTAAAATCGGCGCAGAACAAGCCAAGGAAATGCCGATGGTCGATCTCGCTTTTGAATTACTGAAATCGGCGAATACGCCATTTTACTACCGGGATCTAATGCAAGAAATCGCCAAAATCAAAGGTCTGTCCGATGACGATGTCATGCAGGTCATTGCTCAACTATACACGGAGATTAACATCGACGGCCGTTTTGCTTGCGTCGGGACGAACCTCTGGGGCTTGAAGCGCTGGTATCCTGTGGAGAAATCCGAGGATGCGGTTGGTAGCGGCAAGCGTCCGCGCATCATCAATGATGAAGATGATGATCTCGATGATGAAGATTTGTTTGCCGAGGAAGAAGATACGTTTGTCGAGGAAGAGGATTACGATTCCTACGATACCGTACGCGACGATTTCGATTCCGAAGAAGAAGCGGAAGAAGAAACCGAGTTCATTGACGAAGAAATCGAAGAAGAAGAGATAGAAGAAGTCGCGCTCGACGGAGAGGATTCCGGCTTAGAGGACGATCTCGACGACGAGAGCGAAGAAGACGATAGCGATGACGAAGAGGACGATGACAAGTAATTTGTCGTCTGCCGGTTCTTCTAAGGCAAGCTCCCTGATTCGAAAAAGCCAATAGTGCTTTACTTGACAGTGGGGGCCGATCAGAGTAAACTATTTTCTGGGCTTTAGAATGAACGTTACGGACACCTGTTGCAGTGATTGATCGGCTAGACCGATGTTGCTTGCCGACCGGATGGTCCTTTCGATAAAGTGCCCCGTTGACCACGGGGGACTTTTTCTTTTTTTATGCTAGTCAAACTTGGGAGGTATTACATATCATGACGAAGTATATTTTCGTGACCGGGGGCGTTGTATCCTCGCTGGGCAAAGGCATTACAGCCGCATCCCTTGGGAGACTTCTTAAGAACCGGGGGCTCAAAGTCACGATCCAGAAGTTTGATCCGTACATTAACGTAGACCCGGGAACGATGAGCCCGTACCAGCATGGTGAAGTGTTTGTTACCGATGATGGGGCGGAGACGGACCTCGATTTGGGTCACTATGAGCGTTTTATCGATATTAATCTGTCCAAGAACAGCAACGTAACGACCGGTAAAATCTACTCGTCCGTCATCGCCAAAGAGCGCCGCGGCGAATATTTGGGCGGAACCGTGCAGGTTATTCCGCATATTACGAATGAAATTAAAGAGCGGGTGTTCCGCGCGGGCCGGGAAGCGCATTCTGATGTCGTCATTACCGAGATCGGCGGTACTGTCGGCGATATCGAGAGCCTTCCGTTCCTTGAAGCGATTCGCCAAATTAAGAGCGATATCGGCCGCGAAAATGTGATGTACATTCACGTGACGCTCATCCCTTACTTGAAGGCAGCGGGCGAAGTGAAGACCAAGCCGACCCAGCACAGCGTTAAAGAGCTCCGCAGCATCGGTATTCAGCCGCATGTCGTGGTTTGCCGCACCGAGCACCCGCTGGCTGAAGATATGAAGCGCAAGCTGGCGCAATTCTGCGATGTGGATCCAGGTGCGGTTGTAGAGTGCCGCGATGCCGAGACGCTGTACGAAGTGCCGATGATGCTTCGCGAGCAAGGGCTGGATGATATCGTCGTGAACCACTTGAAGCTGAACGCCGGACAGCCGGATATGCGCGAGTGGGAGAGCCTGGTGGCTCGCGTGAAGTCGCTGAAAGAAACGACCGAGATCGCCATCGTCGGTAAATATGTGGCCCTTCACGACGCTTACTTGAGTATCGTGGAATCGCTGGGCCATGCCGGCATCGACTGCAACACCGAAGTCAAGATCCGCTGGGTCAACGCCGAAGAAGTGTTCGACCACAATGTGGGCGAGCTGCTGTCGGGCGTACAGGGGATTCTCGTTCCAGGCGGCTTCGGAGACCGCGGAATCGAGGGCAAGGTGAGTGCCATCCGCTATGCGCGTGAGCACAACGTTCCGTTCTTCGGTATTTGCCTTGGCATGCAGGTAGCCGTTGTTGAGTATGCGCGTTCGGTAGTTGGACTGGAAGGGGCGAACAGCTCAGAGATCAACCCGACGACATCATATCCGGTGATCGATTTGCTGCCGGAGCAAAAGGATATCGAGGACTTGGGCGGCACCATGCGTCTGGGACTTTACCCTTGCAAGCTGAAAGAGGATTCCCTCGCGATGCGCTGCTACAATGATGAGCTGGTTTACGAGCGCCATCGTCATCGCTATGAATTTAACAACGAATACCGCGATATGATCGAAGCGGCTGGCCTGCACATTTCGGGGACAAGCCCGGATGGCCGCCTGGTAGAAATCATCGAGTGCCCGAGCCATCCGTGGTTCTTGGCGGTTCAGTTCCATCCAGAATTTACTTCCAGACCGAACCGTCCGCAACCGCTCTTCAAGCATTTTGTACAAGCAGCATACAACCACTCGCGTTAATTAGGTCAAGGGAGAGCTCTCAAGTGGAGCTTTCCCTTTCTTCTTTTGTCTAGCCTCAAAACGCAATCTCTGCTTGATTTGTAAAAGTTTGCAACATTTTTCTTAGCTGGGCAGGAATCGGGGGCTGCGCGACGAATACTTTGTATAAGAGACGGCAGGAAACCGCCGCGAATTGCGCAAATTTGAGATGTTCCGGAGCGGAAACTCTTAGGAGGTTACCTACTTGAAGAGAAAATTGCTAATTGTCGATGATCAGAACGGCATTCGCATTTTGCTTATGGAAGTATTCAGCAGCGAGGGCTACGAGACATATCAGGCATCTAACGGGAAGCTCGCGCTGGAGATCGTCAGGAACGTATCACCGGATCTGGTGCTGCTAGATATGAAGATCCCAGGGATGGACGGTCTGGACATCCTCAAGCATATTAAGAGCATTGACGCATCGATCAAAGTCATAATGATGACGGCGTACGGTGAGCTCGACATGATTAAAGAAGCGACGGATCTAGGCGCGATTATGCACTTTACGAAGCCGTTTGATATCGACGAGCTGCGCCAAGCAGTAAACCAGCAGCTGCGCTCGCCGAATAACAGTTCATATGCCGTGGGATCCTGAAAAAGGGTCTCTTTTTTTTCATGGAGATTAACCTTTGTAAAGTTATATGGTATAATAGGCCAGTATGACCGTAGAGCGGAACTGTGTTGTAATCTGGAATCGGGTGAGCCGGTCGGAACAGTTGCACTTCGCACTCAACATAGTCTCTTAAACACACTAGGAGGAGAGAAATACCATGCCACTCGTTTCAATGAACGAATTTTTGCCAAGAGCGAAAGCGAACAAATTTGCTGTCGGCCAATTTAACATGAACAACTTGGAGTTTGCACAATCGATCACAGAAGCGGCGGAAGAACTGAAATCGCCGTTTATTTTTGGTGTATCCGAAGGCGCCCTGAAGTACATGGGCATCGAGTATACTGTAGCCATTGCAGAAGCGGCTGCGAAGAAATCCGGTTTGCCGATTGCCCTGCATTTGGACCACGGCAGCAGCTTTGAAGTAGCGATGAAGTGTATCCGCGCAGGCTTCAGCTCCGTAATGTTCGACGGATCTCACTACTCCTTTGAAGAAAATATTCGCCTGACCAAAGAGGTTGTTAAAGCCGCTCGCGCTATGGGCGTCTCCGTAGAAGGCGAGCTGGGAACCATCGGCGGCGTTGAAGACGATATTAGCGTGGACGAAGAGCATGCGAACCTCGCGAAGCCGGAAGAAGCGATCCGTTTCTACGAAGAAACGGGTGTGGATTGCTTGGCGATTGCTGTAGGTACGGCGCACGGTATGTACGCTGGCGAGCCAAACATCCATTTCGATATTATCGAGAAGGTATCCAGCGCGATTCCAGTTCCGGTAGTATTGCATGGCGGATCCGGCGTTCCGGACGAAATGATCCGCAAGTCCATCGCAGCTGGCGTAGGCAAGATCAACGTCAACACCGAGAATCAAGTAGCTTGTACGCAAGCGATCCGCGATGTACTCAATAAAGACGCGAAAGTTTACGATCCTCGTAAATACCTCACTCCTGCCCGCAAAGCCATGGTTGAAGTGGTTAAATCCAAAATTCTGTTGTTCGGAAGCGCTGATCAAGCGTAATTTCCAAACCAATCTACTGGGGAATATGCCATTAGTATGGCATACTTCCCTTCTCTTCTTTTTAATTCATGTAGTTCTCGTTGCTTGGTGGTGTTATGTCGTCATTAGACATTTTGTTTGCGTTTACTTGTTAATGCTTTAAAGCAGTGAATTGGGAGGAAAAAGAACGAATATGGAGAAATTGATGATCGCCGGTGGGCGTCCGCTTCGGGGAACGGTTCAAATCAGCGGGGCTAAGAACAGCGCGATCGCGCTTATTCCAGCGGCTATTTTGTCGGAAACGACGGTTACGTTGGACAACTTGCCAACCTTAAGCGATGTGGCGATATATGCGGAACTACTGCAGGATTTAGGCGCTACCGTCCATTGGAATGAAGATCAGATGGTAATCGACCCCAGTCGACTGGTATCCAAACCGATGCCTAACGGCAATGTGAAAAAGCTTCGTGCCTCCTATTATTTGATGGGAGCGCTGCTTGGACGTTTTGGAGAAGCCACCATTGGTCTGCCGGGGGGCTGTAATTTCGAGCCGCGGCCGATCGATCAGCATATCAAAGGTTTTGAAGCTTTGGGAGCTCAGGTATCGACAGAGAACGGTGCCTTGCATATACAAGCAAAGCAGTTGCGTGGAGCGAAGATTTATTTGGATGTCGTTAGCGTAGGCGCTACGATTAATATTATGCTTGCGGCCTCGCGGGCCAAGGGCGTTACAATTATCGAAAATGCGGCAAAAGAGCCTGAAATCATAGATGTAGCAACACTTTTAAACTCCATGGGAGCCAAAATTAAAGGGGCAGGCACTGAAACGATTCGCGTTGAAGGCGTCGACGAAATGCATGGCTGCAGACATTCGATCATCCCTGACCGCATTCAAGCGGGGACTTACATGATCGCTGCGGCGGCGACGCGTGGCGATGTGATCGTCGATAACGTCATCCCGAAGCATCTCGAAGCCGTTACGGCGAAGCTGCAGGAGATGGGCGTGCATATTTTCGAGATGGACGAGTCCATTCGTGTAGTGGGGCAGCCGATCTATGAGAGCGTAGATGTGAAAGCGCTGGTGTACCCGGGCTTTGCAACAGATTTGCAATCGCCGATGGGAACCTTGCTCACGCAAGCGCGCGGGGTTAGTATTATTAGCGATTACGTATACAGCAACCGCTTTAAATATATCCCTGAGCTTGTTCGTATGGGAGCCAAGATTAAGCTGGAAGGACGTTCCGCTGTCATCGAAGGCTCTAAGCTGAGCGCGGCCAAAGTGAAGGCGACGGATTTGCGTGCAGGTGCGGCGTTGGTTATCGCGGGACTAACGGTAGCGGAGGGGATCACCGAGATCACAGGTGTCGAATATATCGATAGAGGCTATGATCATCTGGTAACCAATCTATTGAATTTAGGTGCCGAAGTTTGGCGGAGTAACGACTGATTCGCTGCCGGCTAAGATTCGGTATAGATTCCTTCGTTTTTGGGTATTGCTAGAGTATATTTTGTATGACTCATGAAAAAATAATAGTTTGGTGGTTGAATAGTGATGGATATGCAGTTAGCGCAACTAGAAGCGCTGAAGCTGACGGAGCTTTACAAACTGGCCAAGAAGCATCAGATTGCTTCCTACGGCAGCCTGAAGAAAAAAGAACTTATTTTTGCCATTTTACGTGCGCAAGCGGAGCAGGGCGGCCTGATGTTTATGGAGGGCGTGCTTGATATTTTGCAGGAAGGCTTCGGCTTTCTTCGTCCGATCAACTACTTGCCGAGTGCAGAAGATATTTATATCTCTGCATCCCAGATTCGCCGCTTTGACCTTCGGTCAGGCGATATCGTCTCCGGCAAATGCCGCCCGCCGAAAGAAAATGAACGATATTTTGGATTGCTCCACGTGGATGCGGTCAACGGTGAAAACCCTGATACCGCTGCAGAGAGGCTGCACTTTGCCGCATTAACTCCTCTTTATCCGCAAAAGAAATTGGTTCTCGAAACCACCCCTACCAATTATTCCACCCGATTGATGGATCTTTTGGCTCCTGTAGGCTTTGGACAGCGCGGATTGATTGTGGCGCCGCCGAAAGCAGGGAAGACGCTCCTTCTAAAAGAAATTGCCAACAGCATTTCGGCCAATCATCCGGATGCGCATTTGTTTGTGCTTTTGATTGATGAGCGTCCGGAAGAAGTGACGGATATGCAGCGTTCTGTAAAAGGGGAAGTAATAGCTTCCACCTTCGACGAGCTGCCGGAGAACCACATCAAGGTGGCGGAGCTTGTCTTGGAACGGGCTCAGCGGCTGGTGGAGCACAAGAAGGATGTCATCATTCTGCTCGACAGCATTACGCGGTTGGCGCGGGCGTATAACTTGGTGGTTCCGCCTACCGGACGCACGTTATCCGGTGGTATTGATCCGGGTGCTTTTCATCGTCCGAAGCGATTTTTCGGTGCAGCCCGTAACATTGAAGAGGGCGGCAGCTTGACGATTTTGGCGACGGCGTTGGTGGAGACCGGATCGCGGATGGACGAAGTTATCTATGAGGAATTCAAAGGAACGGGCAATCTCGAGCTTCATTTGGACCGCAAGCTGGCCGAGCGTCGTATTTTCCCAGCGATAGATATTCGTCGTTCGGGCACACGGCGTGAAGAGATGCTCTTAACCAAAGAAGAGCTGGATAAAGTTTGGGCGATTCGCAAGGGAATGAACGATTCCCATGATTATATTGAAGCTTTCATCAAAAAGTTAGCGGACACCAAGACCAATCAGGAGTTTTTGGACATTCTCGATGCTCCTAGTCCGCAGAGCGGCGGCAGCGGCGGCGCTTCACGGCGCGTGAAGCATTCCGTCTCGTAGGAGGAGGACGCACATGTTTGTGGTTTATGCCGACCGGGACGGCAATGTTTTTGATCACCCGGACTACTTGGCTCTGGGACGAAGCGGTGAGATGGTAACGGATATTATGGAGGAGGAGCTCATTCCTCTTCCGGAGGGTGCTACCTTGGTCAGCCTGCCTCATACCCGCCCACTGGGCATTCACGCAAAGACCGGTGAGATGCAAGTCATCCCTGGAGATTACACCGCGGTTGGTGCTCTGCTGCCGCAAGGCTTTACTCGGCTGATGCTCCCTGGTTATGCCAAATCGGATAAGACCCAGCTGCTGCCGCTCTTCGGCTATACGGCGGTCGTTTGGAAGGAAGGCGCATTCTACGTCTGCGCGGAGGCCAGTGATGACCCGGAGCGCTGGAACCCGCGGAATTGCGATCCGGACGAGCTAGAGCTGCAGGTACAGCGGCTGCTGACGCAGTATGATGGAAACCGGCTGTACAAGCATCTATCCAACTGTGCTCTGGAATACGAATGCCTGACGGCGTCCAATACTTTCTTGAATCGCTGGGAAGGCGCCGTACCGGTCTCCTTCTCCTGTAACGCCGGGTGCTTCGGCTGTATTTCCGAGCAACCGGATGACAGCGGGTTTCCGGCTCCGCAGACTCGAATGAACTTTAAGCCTAGCGTGGAAGAAGTCGTTCAAGTCATGCTGGAACATTTGAAGACATCGGAGAGCATCATTAGCTTCGGTCAGGGCTGTGAAGGGGAGCCTTCCACCCAGGCCAAGACGATCATTGAAGCGATTCGCGAGGTTCGCAGCAAGACGAATATCGGGTATATCAACATTAATACCAACGCAGGGTTAACTGACCATATTCGGGGGATCGTGGATGCAGGCCTCGATTTGATGCGGGTTAGTACGATCAGTGCCTTGGATGATCATTACAATGCTTATTACAAGCCTCGTGGGTATACGCTCAAGAACGTGGAGAAATCGCTTCGGTACGCGGCGGATAAAGGAGTGTTCACCTCGATCAACTACTTGATTTTCCCTGGGGTGACCGATCGGGAAGAAGAGATCGAGGCTATGATCGAGTTCGTTCGAAAAACGGACTTGAAGCTCATCCAATTGCGTAACCTAAACATTGATCCCGAGAGCTACCTTAACTTGATTCCTCCTGCTCGAGGTGAACGGTATGGGATGAAGCAGATGTTGGATATTTTCCGCGAGGAACTGCCGAATGTCGTGCTGGGCTCCTATACGCACGTTCCCAGCGAGCTACTGGACAAGAGGAAGAAACACTTGCATCATTAAGGGCCGAATGTTATAATCGGCAAGTGTGTGTTGACAGCAGGCACAGAACTTGTGAACCAGCTGCAACCTAAATAACTCTGATCCACATGGTGGTTCAGGGCAAGAGAGGTGAAAGGGTCATGAAACAAGGTATTCATCCGAACTACCACCAAACTACGGTTACTTGCGCATGCGGTAACACGTTTGAAACAGGCTCCATTAAGCAAAATCTTCGTGTAGAGATTTGCTCGAACTGCCACCCGTTCTTCACTGGTAAGCAGAAGTTTCTGGATGCCGGCGGTCGCGTTGATAAATTCAAGAAGAAATACGGTATTTAATTTATTGCCAGCTTCCTAGAGGCATGAGATTACCTCCTGTGGTCATCCTAAGATTGAAGATCTTAAGATGCGCTGCAGGAGGTATTTTTATGTCCCGATGGATGTCAATCGCAATTGCAGCAACCCTGCTG
Organism: Paenibacillus cremeus; assembly: GCF_007786445.1. Lineage (GTDB taxonomy): Bacteria > Bacillota > Bacilli > Paenibacillales > NBRC-103111 > Paenibacillus_G > Paenibacillus_G cremeus. Next base: position 187,718 of record NZ_VNJI01000006.1, read on the forward strand.
CTGTCGGTCGCCACAGCTTGTCAGGCGAAAGATACGCACCATGAAGTCCAGACCCATTCCAAGGACGGATTGCTGGGCATTACCGAAGTGAATCCGAATATGCCTTTAGGCGGCACTTATCGCACCTATCAGGATGATGTGCGAGTGATGGATCAAGCGATCAAGGATCAGGTGCCGTCGGCCCGAGCAGTCACTATCAGCCACAACGGCCCGACGGTGAATGTTCGTTTGGATGTCCCGATCGGTACAACCCGCGAGCAGATCGAGCAGTACCGTGCCAAAGCCCAAGAAGCGCTGGCTGCTGCCGTACCGCGGTATAATTATAAGGTGAGCGTGGCTGTAAAATAACCCCTAGGTTATCAATTTAACCCGCGGGTTGCTATTTTAACGACGATCGACTATACTTAATTTTGCCGTGCTAGACGGGGAGGTAGCGGTGCCCTGTAACCCGCAATCCGCTATAGCGGGGTCGAACACCTATTCGCGGTATTACGATGTAAGGGTTGGGTTTTAAAGTCGGTGTTGAGAGTCGGGTCCTCCGCAATGGATGCCTGTGAACCCGGTCAGGTCCGGAAGGAAGCAGCCGTAAGCGGGATGTTCCATGTGCCGGAGGGTGGCCTAACTTGAGCCGACGATAAAAATTCCACTTGGATCGTACTATCAAGGTAGGCGCACGGTTTTTATTTTTCTAAATCTAATAGGTCTTACATACGAAGAACATCGATTTCAGCCGGAGATGGGGCGTGGAAATTGGTGTTTTTTTGCATTCATAGAAGGAAAATGAAAAATTTAGGAGAATTGTATACTGAAGTTAACTGAGTCAAGATAGGCTGTTCACATAAGGAGGATGTTCGCAGGAGTGAAAGACCCCTTCTCGGACATGACCCCAGCGGGCTATGGCGCTCACAGTGAAGGAGGGAATGCGGTGCAGCACGAATTAACATTATTGCAACGGTTTGCAGGTACGTTTCTTAGGGATGTCAATTTGGGAGTCATCCTCCTAAACACGAGCTTTGAGCTCATGGATATTAGTGATACCGCGTGCCGAGTGCTTGGACTGCATAGAGAGCAAGCTCTGCATCTCCCTTTGGAACAAGTGTTTGCCGATTTGCCCATTGAGCACCAGCTGGTACGCCGCCATATTTTGGAGGGGGTGGTCCTCCGGAATCATGCGGTTTCTTGGATGAATAACCAGGAACGGTATGAACTGTTGGTTGATTCCAATGTATTAAAGGATGAGCAGGGCGTTGTAGTGGGCGCCTATATTATTTTCAAGGATGTAACGAACCTGCGGTCCTTGGAAGAACAGGTGCAGCGCAGTGACCGGCTCGCGATGATCGGACAAATTGCGGCAGGAACGGCTCACGAAATTCGCAACCCGCTCACTTCCATTAAGGGCTTTTTGCAGGTGCTTCGCAAGACGTTTGAGGATCAGGGCATGAGCCGCGAAAGCGGATTTACGGAGGTCATGCTGACTGAGATTAACCGAATCAATGAACTCGTGAACGAATTTCTGCTGCTGAGTAAACCGAAGAACGTAACCTTTGACTATGTAGATCTCTCACAAGTATTGAGGGAGATCTTGCCGATTATAAATAATGAAGCACTGCTGCATGGAACCGTGGTCCAGTACGAAGCGATGCATGGGATTCCGCAGGTCGTCGCCGATAAGGAGCTGCTGAAACAAGTCTTCTTGAACATCAGCAAAAATGGAATTGAAGCCATGGGGGAAGGGGGATTTTTGACGATCTCTGAAAGGGTGGACCCGGAAGAACGGAAAGTGAATATCGATATCCATGATACCGGGCCGGGGATTCCGACGTTTGTAATCGATAAAATTTTTGATCCGTTCTTTACTACCAAGGCGGAAGGGACCGGGCTGGGTCTGTCGGTCTGCCAAAGGATCATTCATGATATCGGGGGCCATATTCGCGTTTCATCGAAAGGATTCGGCACTACATTTACCGTAAGTATTCCATTCCCTTAAGCCGGACACCGGTCTACTTCAAACCGCCCCTCGATTGTAGTATAATAAACTGGATAAACATGCATTGGAGAGGGCAAGATGGCACATATCGCCTTATACCGTACGTGGAGGCCGCAATCGTTTCAAGATATGGTCGGCCAAAGACATATTGTCCAAACCTTGCAAAATTCACTTCGCGAAGGGCGCTTTAGCCATGCTTATTTATTCAACGGTCCGAGGGGGACGGGGAAGACGAGCGCAGCCAAAATATTGGCCAAAGCCGTTAACTGCCTCAATGGTCCGGGGATAGAGCCCTGCAATCAGTGTGATGCCTGTGTTCGGATCACCGAAGGCGCCGTCATGGATGTCGTTGAGATCGATGCGGCATCGAACCGCGGCGTGGAAGAAATCCGCGATATCCGCGACAAGGTGAAATACGCGCCAACCGAGGTACGCCAGAAAGTGTACATCATCGATGAGGTGCACATGCTGACGACTGAAGCGTTTAATGCGCTTTTGAAGACCCTCGAGGAGCCTCCGGCCCATGTCATGTTCATTTTGGCGACGACGGAGCCGCACAAATTGCCAGCAACCATCATCTCTAGGTGTCAGCGGTTTGATTTTCGGCGTGTGGCGCTGGAGGAGCAGGTGGAACGGCTTCGGCAGGTATGCCGCGAGGAGCACATTGAAATTGAAGAGGATGCGCTTTCCTTTATCGGCCGGCTATCGGACGGCGGGATGCGCGACGCGCTAAGCCTTCTTGACCAGATCATCGCGTTTTCCGGTGGATGCGTTACCTATGACGACGTGCTGTCGATCACTGGAGGAATGGCCTCGGATCAATTCGAGCGACTGGTGACGGCGGTTCAGAACTCGGATGTAGGTGCAGCTTTGAAGCTGGTGGACGATTTCATGCAGGAAGGCAAAAGCGCCGATAAATGCATGGAAAGCTTGATTTACTATTTCCGTGATCTGCTGATGGTGAAGATGGTGCCTGGCTCACAAGCCGTCACCGAGCGGATTTTGGATATCAAACGGTTTGCAGAAGTCGCCCAGCGATTCTCCAGCGATGCTTTGATCTCCATGATCGATACGCTCAATTACTATCAGACGGAGATGAAATATTCCGTACAGCCCCAGACGTTGCTGGAGGTTGCCTTAATGAAGCTGTGCAGCGGCAGCTCACAAGCTGGTGCTTCATCGGCACAAACACAGGGTGGCTCGGCTTCGAATGCTGCAGCTCCGGAGCGCCAAGACGGGCTGATCGGTCAACTAATGAACCGGATTCAGAAGCTGGAGGAGCAGCTCACCCAAGTGCTGAAGCAAGGGGTGGCACCTTCCGGTAATGCTCCGGCGTCTGGAAGTTCGAGGACTTCGGCGCCAGCGCCTGTGGTCACCAGGAAATCGATCGAGAAGCTGGACGGCTACCTGAAAGGGAAAGATGATCCGGCGATTCGTACCGTGCTTCAGCAGTGGGGACAGGTGCTCGGCCGTGTGAAGGAACTCAAGATTACCGTTCATGCGTGGCTCGTGGATGGCGAACCGGTGTCCATTAATGACGGGAACCTGCTAGTAGCTTTCAAAAGCGCCATGCACCGGGAAACGACGGAGAAGCCGGCGAACCGGCAGCTGATTGAACAGGTGATGGCAGAGCTTCTGGGGCAGCCCTACCGTCTTGTCACGGTAATGCTGAAGGATTGGAAAGCAGCAGCCGACCAATCAAAGCCTGTAGACGAGCCGAAGGAAGAATTCAAGCTAGTTCCTGAGGATACGCAATCAGCCGACGGCAGCGTCAAAGAGGAATGGATCAGCGAGGCCATTCAATTGTTTGGCGAGGACTTGGTCAAAATAAAAGAAGATTAATAATTATAGGAGCGTGGCGATCATGAACAACATGAACCAAATGATGAAGCAAGTGAAGAAAATGCAGGAGCAAATGCTCAAGGCGCAAGAGGATCTTGCCAACAGAACGATTGAAGGAACTGCGGGCGGCGGTGTTGTAACCGTTACGGTCAACGGGCAGAAGAAAGTACAATCTATCGTCATCAAGCCTGAAGCAGTAGATCCGGACGATGTGGAAATGCTGCAAGATCTCGTCCTGACAGCTGTGAACGATGCATTGACTAAAGCGGAAGAGTTGGCTGGAAAAGAAATGTCCAAATTGACCGGCGGAATGAATATCCCTGGCTTGTTCTAGAACCTGAGCCATTACCGAATTAAGAATCAATGACTTCATCAAACGTGAGGAGTACCTTCCTTGTATTATCCGGAACCTTTAGCTAAGCTGATCGATTCATTCTCACGCCTTCCGGGAATCGGGCCAAAGACGGCGGGCCGTCTTGCTTTTCACGTGCTGCGGATGAAGGAAGATGACGTGATCGATTTTGCCAAGGCGCTAGTGAATGTGAAGAGAAATCTGCATTACTGCAGCATTTGCTGCAACATTACGGATACGGATCCATGCCGTATATGCCAGGATAAGAGCCGGGATGGCTCGATCATCTGTGTCGTTCAGGAGCCGAAGGATTTGGTGGCGATGGAGCGCACCAAGGAGTTCAACGGATACTATCATGTGCTGCATGGAGCCATTTCGCCGATGGAAGGGATTGGTCCCGACGAGATTCGCATAGCGGACCTGCTGAAACGGCTAGGGGACGACAAGGTCCAAGAGCTGATCCTGGCAACCAATCCGAATATTGAAGGGGAAGCGACGGCTATGTATTTGTCGAGACTCGTTCGTTCGTTTGGACTAAAGGTCACGCGGATCGCACACGGACTTCCTGTCGGAGGCGACTTGGAGTATGCCGATGAAGTAACCTTGACCAAAGCGCTGGAAGGGCGCCGAGAACTATAAAGCTATCACGAAGAAGCCTGCGGGCTTCTTTTTTTTGGTTCTAAGTTAGCACTGCCTCTTATATCTATTAAAGTGTGGGACAAACTTGGACACTTGGGAGGCGGATGGGGATGAGTTCATGGTTTAGATTCTGGAATCGAAAAAAGCAGGCGACAGAGCAGGCCCTCCAAAACGATCGCTACATGCTGGTACAGGAAATCCGTAAAGCACATTTGGAATGGGAGATCGCACAGCGGCGGTTCGACTATGTGACGGAGAAGGAGCAGATTGATTATTCCATCTATGCGCTGGAGGCGGCGGAAAAGCGCTTCGAAATGCTGTTAAGACAAGCGAAAAATGCGAAAATTACAGCTCGTGAAGTGGCCGTCAGCCGGGAAATGGAGGGGTCGTCTTGATGCAGTACATGCTATGGGGAATACTGATTGGCTCCGGAGTGCTGCTAGCTTTCTTGCTGCTTCGCAATCGGTTTGCGATTCAATGGCTGGGCTATGCCTGCTTGCATGTTGCATTTGCTGCGATATTATTGTATATTCTAAATCTGTTCAGCTCCTATACGCATCTGGAGCTTCCGCTGAATGCAGCAACCATAGGGACTGTCAGTGTTTTGGGGATCCCGGGGCTAGCCGCGTTAGCTGCATTGAAGCTCTTCGTCTTGGCTTGAACAGTAAATCATTATCTTTAAAAAAAAGACTTGCATTCCGATAGGCGATTGTGGTATATTAATCAAGTCGCCGCTAAAACGGATGACAAGAAACGACAAGAAATTGCCCTTTGAAAACTGAACAACGAGTGAGTGCAATAAATAAGAGAATGCAAATTCTCGCTAGCAGTAAATTTTGAGCTTTAATCAGCTTTTCTTTAATGGAGAGTTTGATCCTGGCTCAGGACGAACGCTGGCGGCGTGCCTAATACATGCAAGTCGAGCGAGGGTCTTCGGACCCTAGCGGCGGACGGGTGAGTAACACGTAGGCAACCTGCC
>NZ_VNJI01000060.1 GCF_007786445.1 Paenibacillus cremeus
ACGCTTTTGCCTTCGTGCCAAGATTTTTAAAGTATCCCTGGTTTGGAACAAGAGTATTTCCATTCCTAAATTAAGAAAATTACGGAATTATTGAAGGGGTATTGACCGCCTCGTTCATATCAGCTTAATAAATGGTGGCAATTGCGGGGACATCACGGACACAGCCCTACTCAATAAAGAGCAGGGCTGTGTATAGGTTAGCGCAGAGTCTATTTTACAGCCATCTTCCACTTCAACCATAGCTGCAAGCTGGGCGTGGGATGTGATATTGTAAAGCCCTCTGATATCAATTTGTTCATCACCTATCATCATGTATCCCATGGTTGAAACCGTCAGCTTTTCTGTACCACTGCCCTGTGGATAGCTCGAAAAGTGTTCGGTGCTTATTTTTCTTTCTATTTCCCATTTTGTAAGGGGGATATGTTCACGGCCGCTACCTCCAATAACAAGAACGGAAGATACGCCAACAGCCTCATGAAGCTCCCTGACACGTTCCGTAAAAGGTGTAATGGGTTCACGCTTGATTAATGAATGCATTTTGACATCTTGAATCATAAAATTCGTCGCACTTCTGTCTTCATCAATAAGAAGAAGCCGTTTAAGTGTGTCTTTATAACTTTTGTTAAATGCAAACTTTTAGCGCGCCAATAAAAAAGCCGCGATATTTACGCGGCAAACAATATTTTCAACTTCTTATGTTCTTCATGTTTTTAGCTAGCAGGAACCATCATTGTCCTGAGTATCACAACCACCACCTTGAGATTGCGACCGGTTGTTATTCTTACCTCTTACATTTTGTTTGTTAGCCTGTCCCTGATTAGTTTTAGTGCTATGCGCTTGTACGTGTTGCTCCTTCATTCCATTCACCCCTTCGCGATTAATGGTCACTTTTTGCAACCATTATAGTTTGTCACTTCCATTCGTTTTTACTTAACCAGTTTATACATAAACAAGGGTATCTCGTCAGCCCCTCCATTCTACTTTAAGAACCAGCGAATAAGATACGAAACAAGAGACAGAACGACGCTAATCACAATGCATGTCACAATCGGAAAGTAAAATTTAAAGTTTCCTTTCGTAACAGCAATATCGCCTGGTAGCCGCCCAAGATTGATAAACCGGCCAAGGACAGCCCAGATCAACCCAATACCAATTAAGATAACACCGAGTCCAATCAACATTTTGGGAATTGGATTCATGTTGGAGTTCTCCTAACCATTCAAATAATATCCACCGTTTACGCGAATTGTCTGACCCGACGTTGGCTGTTGTTGTTTTAGATAGACATTTCTCCATATTCGATTTCAGTGTATGCCATTACTCAATTGGTGAAAGCTTTCTTATCTTCTTCTTATCTACTGGTCCTATTTCGCCACCTGACAAACCATCGTATGACGAAATACAGAATGATTCCCCAAAAAAGCAATCCAAAGAACGACATGCCTATGCCTGGTGCAGTGTAATATCCTCCCCCGCCAAACCAGCCATATGGATTAAACAAGCTACCCAACAAACTTCCAGCCGCCAAGCCGCCGAGGAAGCTGCCGAAACCGTTTCGAGTAGGGTATCCCGTTCTGTAGCCGGGCTGTGTCGTCACTGGGGTTTTGGGAACAGTATTGTAGGTGCCACCCGTACGTGTTCCTGGTGAATAACCAGCCCGTCCACCAGTGTAAGAGCCGCGACCGGAGCGATAGGCCGACTCACGAAGGGTGGCATCGTCGCTTTGCTGCTGAATTTCCGGAGTTGGGGAATCTAATGGAAGTAGCTCCGCATGAACCGAGCCTCCGAAGATAAGCCAAATTAAGAAAAAAACTGCAAACAAAATACGTTTCACGGAAAACCTCCGTTAACTCATAGAATTCAAACCCTAGTTATATTATGGTTCGAACTCCCGTAATTATCCTACGCTATATCTCTGTTACGTGGCATTGGGAAGCGTTGATCAGTAACCTTCCAATTTAGTTTTTTGATACCCTAGTCGAAAATGGGGTATCTATCATAGCCAACAAAAAAATCCTACTTCTCGCAGGATTTTGAGGAGGTTACTTTGATTTTGATATGGGGTCAGTAGGCTGTGGGTTGATCCCCTGCTCTTTTTTAGTTTTATGGCCTTACTTTCTCAATTCCCAATCGTACATACTGCTCTTCCGGTGCGTCATTCTCTCTCATCAAGCGCGCGATATGCTTCAGCATCCGTTCCTCCACGACCGCGTCTTGAATGGGATTCGTCTGTTGCGGGTCCTGCTGCAGGTCAAATAACATCGTATCCAGCAGACGGGTGCCATGCGCCCCTGTACCTTCAACCTTCAACGTTTTTAACCCTTTGGTAAAGTCAAAAGGCTCAGCAAGCTCCACCTGCAGCAGTTCACTTGGGCTGAATCTGCTCCGCATATGGGTCGGCATCAAGGTGTAATTGTAAAGCGGTCGGTTCTCCTTGCTTGCCGGCCCTCTCATATAAACGTATCGTCCATCCGTGCAATTGATATGCCCCCCATGGATGCCGAAGATCGCCGCTTCCCGCACCGGATGATCCGAGGCGATCGTTTCCTTAAGAGGACTTCCCTTCATATCCTTGGGAACCGGCACCCCGAAAAACTCCAGCAGGGTGGGAGCTATATCGATGGTCTGAACGAGGCTAGCCCGACGCTCACCTTTTTTCCCGCTTCTTGGGTCCCAGATAAATAGAGGGGTGTGAGCAACCTCGTTATAAAAAGGCTGTACGCATTTGGCCCACCAATCATGCTCCCCGAGCAGGAAGCCATGGTCCGTATTGACGATCAGCATCGTATCCTTCCATAAATCGAGCTCGTCCATAAGATCAAGCACTTGACCCAAATATTCATCGCACATGCTCAGTAAGGCAGCGTATTCCAGGCGGAGATGTTTTACCTCTTCCGGCGTCTGCTCCACCTTCGTATAAGGAGGCCAGTCAAAATGCTTGCCCTCGTAGCTATGCGGATACAAATCTTTATATTTCTGCGGCGTATGGAAAGGCTCGTGCGGATCAAACGTCTCTATCTGTAGAAACCAATGGTCCTCCGAATAGTTCCTTTTTATAAATTCAATGCCTCGTGAAAAGGTCTGCGCTTGCGGAAAATCTTCCTCCGATTTCAGCACGCTCCGGTTGATCCAATCTTGGCGGACAAGCCTCCCGCGGCTGTGACCACCTACAGACGGGGGAGCGCTCGGCTCTCTCACTTGGCCGATCCAAGGGTCTCCTTCCTGACCGCGAATCAGCTCAAACGTGTTGAATCGCGTATGATAGGTCGCCCCTCCGTCTTCCCAATAATGCTGATGATCGGTGACCAAATGGGTATAGACCTCATGCTCTTTCAGCAGCTCCGGCATCGCGTCATCGAATGGCTCTAGGGGCCCCCAGCTGCGATGCAGAAAATTGTAGCGTCCGGTCATCAGCTCTCTTCGAGCTGGCATACACGGCATGCTTCCCACATAGCTGTTATCAAAAACAACGGTCTTTTCGGCGAGCCGCGCAAAATTCGGAGCATGGGTCCAATCACAGCCGTAAGGCGGCAGCATGTGCCGGTTTAAAGTATCAAACATGACCATAATCGCCTTCATCTCATTTTCTCCCTTCGATTACCCTGTTTACCCTTTCACGCTGCTGGAAATCAGGCTTTTAATAAATTGCTTCTGAAAAACAAAGAACATGATCGCCAGTGGCAGGGAGACGACTACCGTCGCTGCCATCAGCAGGTTGTACTGAATGTGGTATTGCCCGTTAAAGACCTGCAGGCCAAGCTGTATGGTACGCATCGATTCGCTATTGGTATAGATGAGCGGGTGAAAGAAATCATTCCATATATAGACGGTCTTGAAAATGCCCAGCGTTGCGAGCAAGGGACCGCTCTGAGGCAAATAAATCCGCAGAAAACTGCGAAATGCACCAGCACCGTCAATGGATGCCGCGTCATCCAGCGCTTTGGGAAACTGTAGATAAAATTGCCTGGCAAGAAAGATCCCGAAGGACCCGGACAGCTCCGGAATGATCAGTGCGTAATACGAGTCCAGCCAGCCATTACCGCCATTGCCAAACAGATCGTTGCCGCCGAACAGCGGGATGGATTTTAAAATGAGAAATTGTGGAATGATCGTCACTTGCGACGGTACCATGAGTCCTACCAGCAACAGAATAAAAATGATATCCCTTCCGCGGAACGTCATCCGGGCAAAGGTGTACCCCGCCATCATATTAAAAAATAAGCTTCCCGCAACGGTAACGACGGTGACAATGATCGAATTTTTGAAATAGATGCCCCATTCGGTGACCTGCAGAGCACGAACATAATTTTCCGGATGCCACACCAGCGGCAGCAATGCATTGGTGCCTAAGTTGAATTCCTCGTCGCCCTTGAACGAAGTTAGAAGCATGACAACAAACGGTAACAGCATGATGACGGACGTTATGGCCAGAATCAAATGAACCGGGATATGCCGGTTAATCAAATTCACTTTCATGTCGCCCCTCCTTTCAGTCGATATCGCTCGCTTTGGAGCCTACCGTATAATTGACTACGGTCACGATGAGCGTAATAAGCAGCAAAATAATGGCAATCGCTGAAGCATAGCCCATGCGATAATCCTGAAAGCTCGATTTAACAATTTCGTTTACAATCGTTGTACTGGTGTTGGCAGGTCCGCCATTGGTCAGGATGAAGACAAAATCGAAGACCTGGAAGGAACGGATCGTCATGGTGATAAACAGGAAAAACGTAATCGGACGCAAGAGCGGGATCGTGATGTGCACAAACTGCCTTAAGGTCGAAGCTCCATCGATCATCGCCGCCTCGTACAGATGCTCTGGAATCCCCTGCAGCCCGGCAAGAAAAATAATCATGGCATAGCCGACTCCTGTCCAGATCCCGATGATCATAACCGAGTACAGCGCCGTCTGAGGCTCATGCAGCCAATCACGCCCATGAAGCTTAAGGGATTCCAGCAGCATATTGATCGGTCCACGGCGCGGATCCAACAGCCAGAGCCAGGTCATGCATACCGCCACAGAGGAAATGACTCCCGGCAAATATATAAACGACCGATATGCGGCGAGCCCGCTAATTTTCGTGTTCAAAAAGGAGGCCAATACAAGCCCGATCGCCATCGTAGGAATGACGGTAAACAGCCAGTAAAGCAGAGTGTTTTTAAGTGCCATGTGAAACGTATCGTCACCCAGCAGCACCTTGTAGTTGCTAAGTCCGATCCAGCGCCCTGGATTCAAAATGGTGAAATTTGTGAAGCTCAGATAAAATACCCAGATCACAGGCACCAAAATAAACAAGGTATAAATAAATACATTTGGAAATATAAGCGCATAAGGCAATAACCGGTTCCAGCGGAATCGTATTTGCATGATTTCCTCCTGCCCTTCTTGTAGAAGCTCTTCCCGAAAGCGATGCGCTCTCGGAAAGAGCTTGGCCATCTGTAATCCAATATCACATTACTTGGTTTTCAGCTCTTCTCTCGCTTTCTGGGCATTTTCCTTCAACGCTTGATCCACCGGCTTTAATCCATTGTAGGCTTGCTCCAAAGCAAGGCGCAGGTACTTGACGTTGACGTCCCAATACTGGGATGGTCCGTATCCGCGTGCATCATCCATCGCCTGAAATATAACCGCATTCTCCGGCGCCGCCTTAACATACTGATCCTTAACCGATTTGAGCGGCGGCACAAAGCCTGTTTTTAAAGTGAAATCGTACAGGTTGTTCTTGTCGAACCAGAATTTAATAAATTTCCAAGCCTCATCCGGGCTTTTTGTCGTTTTTGCCATGGTCAAAAAGGTTCCCAGCATCAGCGCCGTTTGCTTGCCCGTCGGCCCTTTCGGAGGCAGCGCCCACCCTACCTTCTCCGCACCGACAGCCTTCTGCAGCACCGCGAGCGAAGGAGAGCTGCTGAAGCTAAGTGCCGCCAAGCTATTTTGGAACGGAGTGCCGTTCGGGTCCTGCTGATTGGCGGCGATAATAGCGCCGTTCTTGAACAGCTTCACCATTTTCTCCACCAGTTGAATCGATTCTGATGAGTCGAACGTCGGGTTGCCCTTGTCATCATATATGTCTTTGCCAAGTAGGAGCAGCAAAGAGAGATACGATTGCTCCCCGTTGCCGGTCTGCAGATCGATACCGGCTCTCACCGTTTTTCCGTCTTTGACCACCTTCAATTTCTCAGCATAGTCGAAAATTTCGTCCAAAGTAGTCGGTGGCTTCTCCGGGTCAAGTCCCGCTTCCTTAAAGAAATCCTTGCGCCATTCCATAGGCCTGATTTCAGGCATGAGGAGTCCATACTGTCCGCCGTTCCATTGACCTGCTTTTAAAATGCTGGGGAACATGTCGTCCTTGCCTTGCCATTTATCAGCTTGAATAAATTTATTCAGGTCCATGTACTTGTTTTGATCTACTGTAGAGATCAGCTGGCCGAATCCTAGACCGTGAATATCAGGAGCAATGCCGCCGGAATAAGCAACGGAGAGCTTTTGAAAATAATCTTTAAACGGAATGGTCGTTAGCTCGACCTTGATATTCGGATTCTCTTGTTCAAATTTGGCAACCACGTTTTTCACTTGGGTGATGACGAGCTCGTCGCTTGCCGGATACCAGAATTTAAGCGTGGTCTGCTTACCGCTGTCCGACTTGGCCGCCGGGGCAGAGCTGGACGGACTGCTTGAGCTAGGCGTACTGCCTGAAGAGCATCCGATCAGAACGGTTGTTAGAAAAACAATCATACTAAGCGCAAAAGTAAACGTACTTGACCATTTAAACGCTTTCAAATGTATTCTCCTCCTTCTCGGTTTTGACTACACCGTAAGTGTATTAACAACATACACCAAAAGAAACAGCCCATTATTGACTTTATTAACCGTTTCTGATGCCATTTACGATTAATCAGGCACAAGGGCTGCCAAAAATCCGAGCTTTATCCTGTTTTGACATGTTGTGCATCTTTTGCTTGAGTGTACGAAGCCTCCAAGCTTCAATAAATTTCATTGACGTCGAGCTGTTTCGGCTGATGAAGCGCTCTGAATTGGCCTGGAGACAAATTTTCTTCCTTCTTGAATGCGCGGCTGAAACTGGCCACATTATAATAGCCGACCATCGTTCCGATCGTCTGGATGCTGTGTTCGGTGGTGAGCAGCAGCATCTTGGCTCTTTTGATCCGCATCGAAACGAGGTAATCAATAAAGTTCATACCAACCGCTTGCTTGAACAACCGGCTTAAGTAAGAGGCATCCAGACGCAATTGCTCTGCAATTCCGTTCAATGAAATCTCCTTATCATGGTTAACCTGAATGTAGTCAAGGACATGATCTATGGTTGACCAGCTGGCAGGATCGGTGTCACCTTGGCGCCGGGACATCCATTTTTCAGAAATGGACTCCATCCAGAACATCATTTCCTCCAGCGTCTCAAAACGCTGAAGCTCATCCTGATATTGCTCGAGCTGGGGCAGTCTCTCTTGCCCCGAGGCTTCCTTGTGATAGAGCATGATGAGAATAAGCTCCCACAACGTATGGTGAATCAAGGAAAGCGGGCAGCCGTCCAGACTCTTGAAGGCTTGATCCAATTTTTTTAAACAGTTGGTCATCAAGGAACGGTTATTGTTCTTAATCGCCGTAATCCACTCTTGCTCGACCTCTCTTCGTTCGTTATACAGTAAGATGAGCATTTGATGATGAATTTTCTTCACATGCCAGACGGGAATAATGGCTTTGGCGCCTTTATAAATTCGGAACTCCAGGGCCTGCAATGCCTGCTGGTACGACTCGGATATTAATCCGATATCCGTATGAATGTCGCCAACCCCCACACTGACAGTCAGCTGCAAATAGTTATGGATTTGCTGGCAAACGGCGTTGACATCCTGCAGCGTCAAACTGCGGGCAGAAGCGACAGGCAGCTTTTGGAGAAGATTGGCAATGATGATTACTTCTCGTTCCATGACATCTGCGTGGATGGCCTGGAAGTGGTTGCACAATTGTTCCTCCGCCATTTTGGCTATAAAATACCGGAACAGCTTCTGATCCGCTTTGCTGTATTGGCTGACGAACTGCAAATAATCGTCTATTCTGAACACGATGACGAGATATCCATAGGCGGTGATCGTAATGCCGTATTCCTGAAGCTGAGTTAGCCGCTCTTCCGTATAAACGGATGCTTCGCTTAACAGATCACGGATAAAGATCTGCTTTTTCTGTAATTCGCTTTGCTTCAGCAGGACTGACAACTGCTCCGTTCGTTGAAGCAATCCGTTGACCTCGCCGATCAAATAGGAGAATTCGTCATCCCGCTCCGACGGCTCGTCCCGCTTAGCAAGAATCCCACGGAGTGTAGATAAAGACCTGTAAATTTGTCTGGAGATTAGCATCACCTTAACGGAAGAGCCGGCGGCGGCCAAGAGCACCATGAGTATCAACAGGGTTTGCTCCAAAGTTAATGATCGGGCAGCGGGAGAGGCGTAGACGTATTTCCAACCGGTCATGGACGAATCAATGACTCGAATGCTGAAGTGCGACTCTTCGAGGTCTGCCTGAAACGATGCTGTCCCCTTCCGAATCATGCGTTGAACTTGGTCCAAATCTTTCTTGGCAATCCGTGTTCCGTACCGCGAATCATACGCATACTGGCCCCCAGGCAGGAGGATCCATAGCAGCTGCTCCTCATGATGAGCGAATGGGCTTTGAAACAATGCCTCCGGATCAAGGACAACGACTAAGGCTCCTTCAACGGAGGTTCCGACCAAAGGAATTGGGCGAACGAGCTCCAAGAGTGTTCCCCCTGCTCTGATCTCTTCATCCCCGGTGCCATCGCCCCGTCTCCTTACGAACCAATGATCCTCTTTATTTTCACCCTGTAAAAGCGTTTGCAATTCGGCGGTATCCAACTTATAGTTTAGGGGATTATTGGTATACGGAACGAGGGGAACCTGGATCGTTCCCCCCTGCAAGCTGTATATGAAAAGCCCTCGTAAAGCATAGGATGAGGGAAAGCTCTGGCTTTGCTGTAGGCTGCTTCCAAAATCAACCGCTGCTTCATACAGCTTAGAGGCATTTTTCTCGGCCAGTCCGGCGCCGAAAGAAGACTGGTTGGCCAGCCGTACGGTCATCGTATCGATATTCCGCAGCAAAGCATCGGTAAAAAGTCGAGTGGCCTCACTACTCTCATAGCTTGTCCGGTCAATCTCGGCTTCCGCTTGCGAACGGTTGTACCGAATTTGAAAATAAAGCATGCTGAGCGAGGCAACCGTGATAAGCAGTATGATAACGTAGAAGATTAGCTTTAGAAACAAACTGCGGACTTGAAAGCTCCGTAATGCCCGCTTAAAGGACAGCATTCGTTACCCCTCCCATTGCTGCTCATTCCAAATCGCCCAGAGACGCATGTAAATTCAATATACAATAGGGATCACGTCGAATGCAGTCGATTCGTGCAGCCTCTTGCGGGAACGAGATAACTGATTAGAAAAAGGAGGTTACCCATAAAGGGCAGCCTCCTTCCAATTATAACGTAATCTCAAACTGCCCCTTTTGCTTCCGATCCAGACTAGAGATATAGGAACGCATCATCTTCATTGAAAATTGAAAGATCGGGCTTTGAATAAACGTATATACTAACGTCATAATAAACACCGGACCGCCAAGGATGAAGCCGATAATCAAGACGATACTCTCGACAACGATTCTTGCCCGGCTGACCGATAACCCGGTTTTTTCCGAAATGGAAAGCATGAAACCATCCCGAGGACCGGCCCCGATTCCCGCAGCCACATAGATGCCTCCGCCAATGCCAGTTATAATGATACCCGTCAACAAGATGAGCAGATTCAACCACCAATGAACCGTTTCATGGGGAAGAATGTTGAGATGCAAAAAGAAATCCATGATCGGGCCGATTGACAAGGCATTTAAAAACGTACCAATGTTAATATACTTCCTATCAACGACGAAGGCGATCAGCACAAGCACTAAGCCGCATATGACACTCCACGTCCCAATCGTGAACCCGAACCGATGGAACAGGGCAACGTTTAATACCTCCCATGGATGCAGCCCCAAAGATTGAACCTTCACCGCAATCGCATTCCCTAATCCAAAGAAAGTTAAACCAAGAAAAAAAATAAAATACCTTAATAGCCGGTATGCCATCTCTTCACCTCTAGATCATATATCAACTCTACTTTAGACGAAGAAGAATAAAAGTACAAGATTTATGAAATTAAAAGGTTGTGACCCGGTATTTCAAAAGCAATTTGTACTACTGTGCTAAATAGCTTTAACTCATCCCCCTCAATTTCGGGAATGCGTTAACTGGGCAGCAAACGGCGCTCGGCACAACCCGGGTCACGATCAATAAACTTTTTCAAAAAATGGAAGTTCCTCGGTGTCATCGGATTTTCGCGGCGCGGAATCGTTCATATACTGGGTATAGGTAGGTTGAAAGCGATAAGTAATGACATCGTGCAAGACTGATCATACAGGTTCGACAACTCATAATATGAGACATTCGAAATTGCCCGTGATGTAGTCGCATAAGCTCGTGGAAGGAGTTGCTTTTTGACCATGATTGATATTTCCCGCCGTTTGGAAAATGGGGTTCCGACTTGGCCCGGCGACACGGCTTTCTCGTATGAAGTCAGCTGGTCCAAAGAACAAAGCGGTTCAGTAAACGTAGGGAAGTTGACGATGAGCATTCATACAGGCACTCATATTGATTCGCCATTTCATTTTGACAATAACGGCCGCAAAGTGATGGACCTCGATTTGCAGCTGTATATCGGACCGGCACGCGTGATTGATGTATCCGGAAAATCGAGTGTCGGTGCAGAAGATTTAGCGGAGTATGATTTAGAGGGTGTCACCCGCCTGCTGCTGCGCACAAGCTCTTGGTCCAAACCCGATGAATTTCCTTCGGAGATTACTTATTTGAGGGCGGATCTAGCGCCATTTTTAGAGGAAAAGGGTATACGATTGATTGGTGTGGATGTCCCCTCTGTTGATCCATTGGACAGTAAGGAGCTTGTGGCTCACCATGGCCTGCATGCTTGTGACATTCACATCTTGGAAGGGCTCTCCTTAGATCACGCCCAGCCGGGTGATTATGAACTGATCGCTCTTCCTCTCCCTTTGGCAGAGGCGGACGGTAGTCCAGTTAGAGCAGTACTTCGACCATATACACCATGGAAAAGGAGCTAAGATTATGGCCGACTTGCCGAATAATGAAAAGATCGTTTCAGATTTTTCCAAAACAATGTCTTACGGCGACTACCTTCACCTGGATCAAATATTGTCCAGCCAGATTAGATTGTCTGACCACCACGATGAAATGTTATTCATCATTATCCACCAAGCCAGTGAGCTTTGGATGAAGTTGATCCTGCACGAGCTCAGTGCCGCGCGGAGCTGTATACAGCAAAACAATCTGGAGCCGGCCTTCAAAATGCTGGCACGAGTCTCCAGAATTCAACAGCAGTTGATCCAGTCTTGGGACGTATTATCCACGCTAACTCCTGCGGAGTACATGCAATTTCGCCATAAACTGGGCAGCTCTTCAGGCTTCCAATCGTATCAGAACCGTTTGATCGAATTTACGCTAGGATTGAAAAAGCCGAGTGCTCTTGCCGTTTATGCGCACCAGCCTGAGCTTCATCAACAATTAACTGTTGCACTGAACGAGCCGAGCATCTACGATGCTGCTATCAACGCGCTTTCCATGCGTGGCCTGAAGATCGACCCTGCTTATTTGCAACGCGACTGGTCGCAAGAGTATAAGGAAAACGACAGCGTTAGAGAAGCTTGGCTAATCGTGTATCGGGACGTTGAGCAATATTGGGATCTATATGAGCTCGCAGAAAAGCTCGTCGATATCGACAGTCGTCAGCAACAATGGCGTTTCAATCATATGGGTACAGTAGAGCGCGTTATTGGATTCAAACGTGGTACCGGAGGATCCTCCGGTGTCGATTACTTGAAACGTATAGTCAGCCAACGCTATTTCCCTGAATTATGGAGCCTTAGAACTGTACTGTAATAGTTATGAACTCCCACGTTAATTAGATGTAAACTATCAAAATGATCATGCCGGTTGTAAAATAAGGGGAAGAAGCACTGTACAAGGAGGAGCCGATACGTTTGAGCACACATGCCGCATTAATCCACAAGCAAACCACCTACTTCCGGTCGCGGGAGACGCTGCCTCTTGCCTTTCGCAAACAGGCTCTGAAACGGCTCGCCGACGCAATCCGCGCCTACGAGAGCGATATTATCCAGGCGTTGAAGCAAGATTTAAATAAATCAGAGTTTGAAGCGTACTCCTCCGAAGTAGGTATCGTGCTGAAGGAAATCCGCTTCATGCTCCAGCATTTGTCCAAATGGGCGCGACCCCGCAAGGTGAGAACACCGATGACACACATCGGTTCCAGCGGCAAGCTGTTGTATGAGCCATATGGGGTTGCGCTCATCATCGCCCCCTGGAATTTCCCTTTCCAGCTGGCCGTACTGCCGCTCATCGGCGCCATCGCAGCGGGCAACTGTGCGATCGTCAAGCCGTCGGAGCTTACTCCGAACACGGCCGAGGTGCTCGCCTGGCTGATTGGAGAGACGTTCCTCGAAGAATACATCACCGTGGTGCTGGGTGGAGTGGAGACGAGCCAATCGCTGTTGGCGGAGAAAGTAGACAAGATCTTCTACACCGGCGGTACGGAGGTCGGCAAAGTCGTTATGAAAGCTGCGGCGATGCACCTGACGCCGGTTACGCTCGAGCTGGGGGGCAAAAGCCCTTGCATCGTGCACAAGGATGCGCGCCTGAAGCTTGCGGCCAAGCGCATCGCTTGGGGCAAGTTCATGAATGCGGGCCAAACATGCGTAGCGCCGGACTATGTCTACGTGCATGAGGACGTGAAAGAGGAGTTTCTGACTGAGCTAATGCAAGCGACCGCGCTGCTATACGGGGCCGATCCATTAGCGGACGACACCTATACACGGGTCATAAGCGCTAAGCATTTTGACCGGTTGCAGCGGCTCATGCCGGGTGGAGAAGTCGTCTTCGGCGGGAAGAGCGACCGCGACAGCTTGCGAATGGAGCCTACGGTGCTCGTCCATGCCGATATGGGCCATTCCTTAATGCAGGAAGAGATTTTCGGCCCGCTGCTGCCCGTACTGACTTACACGGACATCGAGCAGGTGCTGCAATTCGTAAACAGCCGTCCGAAGCCGCTAGCCCTCTACCTCTTCTCCGAATCGGAGCGGTTGCAGCGGCATGTGCTGGAGCACGCATCGTTCGGCGGGGGTTGTGTGAACGACACCGTCTATCACTACACATCTCCTTATTTGCCGTTTGGTGGAGTAGGCAGCAGCGGTATGGGCGCCTACCACGGCGAGAGCAGCTTCCAATGCTTCTCCCACCGGAAGAGCGTGCTAAAGCAGACGACCCTACTCGATATTCCGTTCCGTTATCCGCATTTGAAGAATGGGTTGAAGCGGATCAAGATGTTTTTGAAATAACTCGGCGGTGGCTCCAGTTGGACCGCGTCGAATAAATAGCGTTATGGCATCATCTTATTTGCTTCAAATTCGAAAAAGGAGGCGCCGCCGCCATGAAACGATACGGATTGCCCGCGCTCATCACGCTGCTCGGCCTGCTATACATCTTCGCCATCCCTACGGATCCCGAGTGGCTCAAGCTGCTGTTCAAGCTGCTCCCGATGTGGCTCATCATAGCTTACGCCTACATGCAAATCCCGTCCGGCAGTCGGACGCGCACGCACACGATGGTGCTCGTCGGCCTGTTCTTCTGCATGCTTGGCGACGGGCTGTTGAGGTGGTTCGTGATCGGCTTGTCCGCTTTCCTGATCGGGCACCTGTTCTACACGGTCGGCTTCTGGAGCCGGCGGCAACTCACAACAGGACGACTCCTAACGCTGCTCCCGATTGTCATCTATGGCTCCTACATGGGCAGCCAGCTCGTGCAATCGCTTGTACAGCACGGCGAACAGGGGCTGATTGCCCCGGTGCTCGGGTACATCGTTGTCATCTCTCTGATGGTCTGGTCGGCGATCTTGACCGGCCGTCCGCTCGCGATCGTGGGCAGCCTGCTGTTCCTAACGTCGGACTCGATTTTGTCCTGGAACATGTTCGTATCCAATGTCGCTTACTCCGGACCGCTGATCATGCTGACATATTACGCTGCTCAGTTCTGTATCGCAGCCAGTCTACACACCCTAGGCCATGAGATCGCATCAGGCGTATGATACTGTCTCTTCTATGTACACAATTGAGACCATTCCCATTCCCCGTAAATCATCCAAGCTACTGGACTCTGTGCAGTCTAAACTCAGGGTATTGAGATTTAGTAAAAGAAAATGATTTAATATTGAACATTGACTAGTACATATCCAGATAAATTCTCGGTCACTGACTAGTTCAAAAAGTTAGCCATTGCAAGACAATTCCGTCAGCCCACAGCCTGCCGGGATTGTCTTGCGGCTAAGAAATCAGTGTTTAATCTCCCTCACTAAATTTTTTTCAAGCATAATATCGTACACTTGCTCAAAATAATTGAGGGCCCACTCACTCTCACCATCACCTTGTGGAAGCAGCGTAAACATGTACTCGACTTCGTTCCTGATCTCATCCGCTTTGAGCTTGCGGATATCAACCGGCGGCGTAGTGAAGGCGTTGTACAGATACGTCACATCATTGATTACGTTGTCCCAGGTTTTGCTCCATTCCGCAAGGTAATCGTCAGGATCCTCGTGATTTGTTCCTCCCAATTCATTACTTACTCTTTTATGAGACCATAAGGTAGCGGAGGAAACGCCAAGCTCACGTTTAAACAGTAGATAGGCGAGAAGCCATACGTAGCGATTGTATGATTCAGTAAATCTGGCGGACGCTTCTGGTGATCCGTCATTTCTGACTTGGCATAGCTCGATGTGCAGGAATCGGGGGTTCGCTTTGGGACCAGCCCCGTAAGCCTTGTAATCCGTGCTGGCTGTTTGTAGGATCATGTTCCAGTCTACGAAGAAATGGACGAAGGCATCTTCATAATTCTGCGCCATCCAAGCTCGCTCGTTCGGAGCGCCTACGGGCTGATAATTGGATGTGGCGTGCGCGACCACACCCTCGTAGGCGCCGACTCCGTTTCGAAACGGGATCTGCGGCAGACCCGGGACTAAATCGACCGTTATGTCATACATGAGAGTTATCACTCCTTTCATTTTGGATGAAATAGTATATTCATAGATTTAGCAGAATGCTTGGACAACATAGTGCGGAACCTTTTGTGGAATGTTGAAAATCTTGAATAACACAAAAAACATCGCCAGCGCTATGGCGATGTTAGTAACAAGTTAATCTTATCACTCTATTAAATGTAATTCAACCCACCCGTATATGGAAAAGGCAGCGGGAATAGCTTTTTCAAATCAGCAATGAGTACAGGATCGACATCGTGCAGCTTCGGTGTTTCATCAAATAGAAGCGATACCAGCTCACTGTCCGTTACCATGACCCGACGCTCTTTGAAGGTGACAATTGTATGTTTATGGTCGTCAGTCCGATTTATGCGGAGGCTTTCGAAATCTGCTTCACTCTTGCTCCGTAAGTAAGGTGAGGCTTGCTCAAGCAGTCGCTTGGCATCGACAATGCGTATGGTACCGCTATTGCCCATCTCACTCCATTTCGCTCCGCTCCTTTCCAACCCCGCACCGAGCTTCCTTTCTATTTGC
The DNA here is from genome assembly GCF_007786445.1 of Paenibacillus cremeus. Taxonomy (GTDB): domain Bacteria; phylum Bacillota; class Bacilli; order Paenibacillales; family NBRC-103111; genus Paenibacillus_G; species Paenibacillus_G cremeus. The sequence goes on from NZ_VNJI01000060.1 coordinate 15,730, forward strand.
ACAGGCAACACTACCTTCAAAGTGACAAGACTGTGTTCCTCGATCACATGGGCGAACAGCTGTGCACAGCCTTCCGGGGAACCGCCATACTCGACGACGAACGGCTCGTGCTCAGTATCCAGACTTTTGAGCGCAACAACCGCGAATGCATCAACCTTCCCCTGTTGCTCAGTCACATATACACAATGCGAGTAACCGCGAGCGGTGGCAACTGGCACGGTCAGCGACAGAAATGCGGTATCCCATACACTGCTTACGAACCGGACAACTCGCTCCTCGAATAATCGATGCACAGCGAACAAGTCCGTTTCATTCATCAGACGAATTCGCGTATCGTTCCCTCGCTCTACTGCAATTGCTGCAGCAGATTCACTGTCGATCCTGTACTGAGCGAATACACCGAATGGGTAGCAGCCGGCGCGAGTATATATCTGCCGATTGCCGGAAACGAGAATAAGCGAGGCGCCTGCTTGCTCGGCATGATAAATGGCACTTTGCAGAACTTTGGAGGCGAAGCCTTGCCCAACGTAATCCGGGTGCGTGCAAACGGAACCGACCGAATATATGTTCAGACGCGCATCTCCTATTGCAACGATGGTCGGAACGAAGCCGACAAACGATACTAGCCTATCATCAATAAACAGTCCGTATGAATGACTCGTCACATCGGAATAAATGTGCGGAAATGCTGCCTCCATCGGCAGTCGGCCTTCCCTTTTAAACATCAAATTAGCCAGACTCATTGCTTCTTTGAACTCAAGGCCTTTCAGCAAACGAACGGTCATTGCTACACTCCTTCTTCATTTAGATTTTCTAATGCTGTATGAACAGTCGCTACTCCCTCATTTTACCACACGAACTTAACCGTTACTTTAACGAAAAAGGGAACAGCTGCCGTCGCGACAAGCTGCTCCCTAGATCTTTGTACTATCTCGTACCCGTTAGCGGAACACCTTGTACGGCTATTTCTCCAACTCATAGCGGGCCGCGATAATGCCCGACTTGAGCGTTCGGCTGGACAGCAGCTTGAGCCTGATTTTCTCGCCGTCGCCGTCGAATACCGATTTTCCGCCACCCAGAACGACCGGACAAATTGTAAGCAGAAATTCGTCGATCAGGCCGAGCTTAAGCAGCGTCTTCGCCGCTCCCGGGCTACCGAAGATAACGAGATTTTTGCCGGGCTGCTCCTTGAGTACCTTGATTTCCTCTGCGATATTGTCCTTGATCAGCATCGTATTGTTCCATTCCACCTTGTCCATCGTGCCGGAAATGACGATCTTCTTAACATCCTGCAGCCATTTGGCATGCTCCATATCATGCCTCGACGCATTTGGGTCGTCCAGCACCGTGGGCCAGTAGCTCTCCATCATGCGATACGTCGTGCGTCCGTAAACGGGAACTCCGACTTCGGCGACGATCTCCTCGGCGTATTTCTCAAATTCCTCATTGTACGGAATCCAACCGAGTCCTCCGTTCGAATCCGACGCATACCCGTCCAGCGACACATGCATGAACAATACGAGTTTTCTCATGTTCGTTTCTCCTCCGATTTCGAATTTATTTTATTCGATTTTTTTGGCCGTTTGCCCGCGTTTCATCCTGCTGCTACGTTCATTATAAATCATTACGTTACGTAAGGCACAAGTGGAAATCTGAATTTTTTTGATGACGACAAAGTTTCTCAAAACTGCCGGTTAGCTTAACTTAGCAAGATTGTGCCTACCTCCTCCCTGCCATCTGTCAGGAATGAGATCGAGTTGCTAGTTAATCGCCATACGTAGCACACTGCAAATAACCGACTGCTATCCCTGGATTTAATTAAGGTTGAGTGAAGCATAAAAGCCATTACCAAAGCACCAAATAACATCGGGATCGTTGAGAATATCCATATCTGCAGCGTATTGACTATGGACTTCCAGAAGTTTTCATCCTGCAGCAGCAAATAGCTGAACTGGTTTAATCCAACAAACTCCATCTCGCCGATTCCATCCCATTGATGAAAGGAGAGATAGAGCGTATGGGAAAACGTTTTCCAATGGATACGCTACCTATAATAACTTACCTTTTTTTCAGTACTTACGTGCAGTAGACAAGGCGTCTATACTAAAGGAGTATCTCCATATTTTTCGAGTTCAGGAAGGGATGTGTAGTCCAGATGCAGTACCGTAAATTAGGCAATACGGGAATAAAGGTGCCGGAGGTCAGCTTAGGCTGCATGGCGTTCGGCAGGTGGATAGACAAGCAGCAATCGTACCGGGTCATGGATGCTGCTTTAGATGCTGGGATGGTGTTATTCGATACGGCGGACGTTTACGGACGCGGTATGGATAGCGGTGACCCGACGCAGTCCGGTGAATCCGAGGCGGTTATGGGCGAATGGCTCCGCGGAAAGCGGGATCGCATCATCCTGGCAACCAAAGTTCACGGCAAAGTCGGCACAGCGATTAACGATGCGGGGCAGAGCCGTTACCACATCATGCGCGCAGTGGAGAGCAGCCTGCAGCGGCTAAAAACTGACTATATTGACTTGTATCAGGTACATAGATTCGATGAGAATACACCCCTAGAGGAAACGCTTGGCGCATTAACCGATCTCATCCGTGAAGGTAAGGTGCGCTATATCGGTTGCTCCAATTATGCTGCATGGCAAATCAGCAAAGCGCACGGGCTCAGTGCGTTGCGCGGGCTGCACCGGTTCGAGAGCGTACAACCGCAGTACAGCATCATTGCCCGCGAGATTGAAGCGGAGCTGCTCCCGATGTGCGCCAGCGAGAAGGTCGGTGTGATCGTATACAGCCCGCTGGGCAGAGGGTTACTTACCGGCAAATACCGCGTCGGAGAAAAGCCGCCCGAAGGAACGCGCGGTGCGATTGGGGAGAGGCGGTTGCAGCAAATGATGAGCGAAGAGCGCAACTTCGCCATCGTGGAGCAACTCAAGCCACTTGCCTCAGAGCGGGGTTGGACGTTGGCGCAGTTCGCACTTGCCTGGGTACTTTCCAATCAAACGATCACGTCGGCCATTCTTGGCGTATCCAGACCGGAGCAAATAGCCGATGCGATTCAGCATTTACCGGAGCGGCTAACACCGGAGGAACTGCAGGCCGTAGACATCATTTGCGGACTTGGAACGAAGGGTTGAGCTTGGGATGTTTTAGTCGTGAGTTGAGTCTTAAAAAGCAGCAAGTCCTCTTAAATCTTACTGAATTAACCTGCACCTTTCGTATTATGAGGTCACCAGATCTTTCTGGTCGACCTCATTTTTGTCTTACATTAGTTAAATAAATATAGGGCACTCCATATAGTGGAATGCCCTATCGATCAGGTTTTTATCTAGTGAAAATAAAAGCTGTAGACTGGATTTATTGATCCATTGAACTCTTAAAACATTTGTATCCATCAACCAGCTTTTGTTAGAGCTTCTTGATGTTAAACAACATAATGCGCCGGTACATTGTTTTATCTTTTAAAAGAAGAAAGGGAAATATATTAGGCTTTAAATTGGCTTCGATAATCCATATTCTCCCTTTGTTATCTAGACCGATGTCAAGACCTTCGAAACGTTGGATAATAAAGACCTATTTGTTTTGCTGTTCTCAACGAAATGTTATCAATTTTATTCATAGTTGAATCTGCAAGACTGTTTTTTATTTTGGATAATCGGATCGCCTTTTTCACAGGGAGTACCCTTTTGGTAACATTAGTGACAATGTATCCTGCTTTAGCACGTTTCGCTAACTTTCCGGTGATTTTCCATCGTGAACTTTTTCGTCGTTGTACCATGACTCGTATACCTATCGGAAACCATTAATTTTTTTAAATAAGCATATGCTACCTTCTTACCCTTAAGAGTAATGATTCTTTTTTGGGCATGTAATTCAAATCTATTCTTCGGAATTGAAGTTACTTGTATAACATCTTTGCCCAAGCTTCCGCTAGAAGGCTTGAGCATTACCTTGCCGTACATTTGCAGTAACTTCCACAAAGCCTGTTTGGTCAAACGTTGAGTGTCTGGCAGAAAAGAAACCAGTTTTTTAGACCCTCTCATGATTTTAAACTTAGGGCTAGAGCAGCATCGCCTTTTCCTGGGCTGCTATGATACGATCCATGAGGTCATTCCAGGCCGCGTCGATCGTACATTTGTCCGGATGTGCCTCAAACCATCGGATGGTACGTTGAATGCCCTGCTCGAAAGGCGTTGCGGCGACATAGCTCGGCACGAACCGCTTGATCTTACTGTTATCGAATATGCAGCTGACCACCTTGTCGCCCAGCAGGCCCCCGACGGCATCCGGATCGAAGCCGCAGATAAACTCGGAAGACGCATGGACGAGGTTAGGCTCAACACCGGCAGCGGCCCCGATCGCGCGGTATATGGCGTTCCAGTCCAGCACCTCGTCCGACGTGATGTGAAACGCATGTCCAACCGTTTGGCTGTTGCCGAGCAGGCCGACGAAGCCTTTGGCGAAATCGGTATTGTGCGTCATCGTCCATAGCGATGTGCCGTCCCCATGTACCAATATAGGCTTCCCTTTCCGCATGCGGTCCACCAGCGACCAAGGATGCCGCCAGCTGTTTAAGGAAGCCGGTATCATCGTAACACCGTAGGTAAAAGACGGGCGCACAATCGTCAATGGAAAACCGTCGTTCCTGTAGGCCTCCAACAGCAGCTGCTCGCAGGCAATTTTATCCCTCGAATACTGCCAATAAGGGTTGGACAGAGGCGTCGATTCCGTAACCCAATAATGCGTGGATGGCTTCTGGTAGACTGAGGCGGAGCTGATGAAGATAAATTGCTTCGTCCGCCCCTGGAACAGCTTCCGGCTCGTCTCCGCCTGCTCTGGGGTGAACGAAATCCAGTCGACGACGACGTCGAACCGCTCAGTGCCGAGCGCTTCCGCCGCTGCAGCCGGGTCGCGGATATCCGCCATAATGGTCCGGGCCCCCTTCGGAACAAATTCCGTCCGGTTGCCTCGGTTCAGTAAAACAAGCTCCATTCCCAATTGAACAGCGAGCTCCGACACCGCTTCGCTGATTAACCCCGTCCCCCCGATAAACAATACCTTCATTGAATCACCCTTTTCTCATATTTTGCCGAAGTATCAGTCCATCAACTGCCCGCCGTTCACCTCAATAATTTCTCCTGTAATGTAATCCGCATATTCGGAGGCAAGGAATAAGGCCGCGCCGACCGCCTCCTCCGGAGTGCCTTCCCGCCCCATCGGGATGGTGGACAACGTCTTCTCCCGGATCGGCGGAGGTGTAAACCGGTCGTGGAACGGGGTTGCGATTACCCCCGGCGAAATAGCGTTTACGGTAATTCCGTATTCGATCAGATCCTTGGCCATTCCGCGCGTCATCGTGCTGACGCCCCCCTTGGCCGCTCCGTAGGCGATGGAGCCGAAGCCTCCGCCGTTGCGTGCCGCAATCGAGGTGACGTTGATGATACGTGCCTTGCCTGCTCTTTTCAGAAGAGGCAGTGCCGCTTTCGTGACCAGATAAACCGATTTCAAGTTTACGTTCATCACGCGGTCCCACAGCTCTTCTTCAAGATCCTCCAGCCTTGTACGCTGAATGAGTGCACCTGCATTATTGACAAGTACGTCCAGTTGGCCGTATGCCTCTTGGATCTGCGCGACCATTCGCTCCACCTGGGCGCGATCACCCACGTCTCCGCGGACCACGAGGCAAGAGCTTCCCTGCTCCAGCAGCTCGTCGCGCAAACGTTCTAACTCGTCGATACTGGAGTTGCCGTGAATGACGACGGTCGCCCCATGCCGTGCAAAAGAGACTGCCGCCGCTCTGCCGATCCCGGTGCTGCTGCCGGTTACCCATACGACCTTATTTTCGAATGAATACATCCTTCTTCCTCCCCTATACTTCATGTAATCGTCCTCACCCTAAGTATACCTAGTCCAAGTTCCCGGTTAAAGGAGTTACCTCAGGTATACCTAGTTACCTGCACTCGTCGTGACAACAAAAAACCATCGTCCTTTTGCAGACGATGGTTAGATTAACAGCAGATGGACGACAATTGAATTAGTTCGACTAAGACCTTTTCAAATAAAATCCCTGCATTTGTCATAATGTAGGGCTACACACCCAGGTTGCCAATGACGATTTCAAACACCAACAAAAAATGTAGTAAAGTATACTACGTTATTAGATGCTCTCTCACGAATAGCAATTTCGGTAGGAGTTCCACTAACAGAGACTAAATGGCCATTCCGGAAAAATGGAGCAATGAACCTCCGTAGTTGCACATTATTTCTTGCTCGTGCAGCTATCACTAAACTTTCAGCGAAATTACGATCACGCGATATTTTCAAAAAGAGCGGAAGAATTCTTCTTGATGTACTTCTTAAACCTAGTGAAGTTAACCGAGCGCCCCCAAAATTAGTGTCATACCGCATTTTATTCGCCAATCGGACGACGGTTATCGAATTGTGATACACTGATTAAGAAACCAAATTTCTATCCGGAGGGACCGCGTAATGGACAGCCTAAGTATTCGCCACATGGTCATATTCAATTTAAAATATCCGAAGGGCTCGAAGGAAGCGGATAAGTTTCTTCAAGACGGGAAAAGCATTCTCACCTCTATACCGGTCGTGCAAAACTTTGAGGTGTTCCGGCAGGTCAGCGTTAAGAACGACTACGAATATGGCTTTTCGATGGATTTTGCCGGCGAGGCGGACTATGAGGCGTACAATGAGCATCCGCTGCATGTGCAATTCGTGCAAGAGCGCTGGAATACAGAGGTTGAACGATTTTTAGAGATTGATTTTAAATTATAGTGCTTCTTTTGGGAGCAGCCTGCGGGGCTGCTTTTTTTGTTGTGGGCTAAACAGCACTTGGCAACTTAGAACACCCCCGTTTGCTTGTATTGCTGCTTAACAAATATTGCTGTTCTTACACCGACCAGCTGAGCGCCGTCTCCAGCATCGACTTCAAAGATTCGGCCCTGTGCAGCTCCGGTTTTTCCTTGAGCTTGGTGAACTCCTCACCGATATATCGGATAAAATCATCGCGAAGATGCTCGAGTTGCTCCACCGTCAACAAATATAAATAAGCTTGAACATAGTCGTAATCCGGGTACCATTCCCTGTTTTCCAGAAAAGCTAAGGATGAACGCTGGTACCAGGCCCGGGTACTCGCCTTCAAAGCCTCTGTTATCTCCGAATCCTTCCCGGACATAGCATAGAGCCGGTCTTCGGATAGCAGACCTCTGTACTTCACGGTATCGCTACCCGGAAAGGTGTTCGGAAGCTCATGAAAACGAAGCAGCTTGTCCTGCATCTCAACATAGGCATTCGCCCCGGCGTAACGCGGGTTGAGCTGCCGTCTCACCGCGGCATGAGCGATATCTTTCAGCAGGGCAAGCGCTTCTGCAGCTTCTTGCTTACCGGGGGAACCCGCGAAGAACAACCCTTGCTTGCCGGCGCGAATTTCCGCCCGGTCGATGGCGTCGTGAAGCGCGTCCGCCAATTGCTCCTTGCTGTGTGCAGCCCACCTAGCGAATCGGTCGGTTAAATTTTTGCTTATGCTAAACTCCCTGCGCAATATATTGACAATGTCGACCCCGCCGCTGCCTTGAACTGTGTTTAGTATTTCAAGCAATAATCTTTCCAGGTTTTTAGCCTTTTTGATGCTGACTATAACCTCGTCCGGAACCGTGTAGACAATTGCCTGCTCTTTCCGCTTTATTTCGTCAATAAGCTGCTCCAGTTCTTCAAGTAATGGCTGCTGCATTCCTGGTTCACCCTTTCTTGGAATCATTATTCCATCTTTTCCCGAATTGTAACGAAAAATAGCGTGTGCGAAAAATTTCAACACAAACGCCCATTGAGTCCCATACTGCCTTAAATTCAGATACACTTGAATACCTAAATTCCCTAACTTCGTTCATTGCCTTTAGTGCAACCTCATAAAGCTCGACATACGCTCACAAAAAAACTGCCCCCCAATTGTTAGGTATGTCTAACAATTGGGGAGCAGTTCACCCACATTACTCAAACAAATCGTATTCTCCTTCGGCTTGGGCCTTTTCATAGGCATCCCGCGGAATTTGCGTAGCCAGCTTACCGCCGCTGATGTCGATTATCGTCCCAGTAATGTATCCGGCGAGATCGGAGGCTAGGAAGCAAATGACGTTGGCAACTTCCTTCTTGCTGCCCCACCGACGCAGCGTCAGTGTATCCAGCAGCTGTTGCTGCTTCTCGGGAGGCTGCTCGGCGAAGTGGTTCATCTCCGTCGGAATCATGCCTGGCGCATAACAGTTTACCGTTACGTTCCAGGGCCCCAGCTCCCCTGCCAGCACACGTGTGAGCTGCTCGACACCCGCCTTGGACGAAGCATAGGCAGCAGTCCCGATGGAAGGCACAATTGCAGCGAACGATGCGGCATTAATGATTCGTCCCGAACGCTGCTTTTTCATAATAGGTGTAATCGCCTTACACATGAGAAAAGTACCCTTCAGATTGACATCCAGATTCAAATCCCAAATCTGCTCGGGCAAAGTATCGACCGACCCGCCGCCGAGCACACCGGCATTGTTGACCAAAATGTCGATCCGACCGTGTTCCTGAGCAATGCTCTGTACCATCGCTTCAATTTGGCCATAATCGCGAACATCGCACAGGTATTGGCTCCCTTCATACCCCAGCTCCGCAAAATCACGACGAATCTCATCCAGATAAGACTGGTTGATGTCCGTAATAACTGTGGTCACTCCTTCGCTTGCCAACGTATATGCGATCTCTTTACCAATTCCGCGTCCTGCACCGGTCACGACAGCCACCTTGCCTTGCAGATCGATTAGCAAGCGATATCATCTCCATCAATTAGTTTATTTCTAGCAAACGATCGTCACTCCATTGCACATTTGCACCTTGGATTGGTCGGTACGGGGCAGTCAGCCCGCGGGGAAGGCCTCATCTAAAAGCTTTTGATGTTCCTCAGACATCTTCCAGCCGACTGCACCGACATTATCATCCAGATGTTCGGTGCGGCTGACACCCATGATGGCGGAGGAGACGGCCGGACGATGGATAATCCAGTTTAAGCTGACCTGTGCAGGCGTTTTTCCAAGCTCCTCGGCAATGCTATTTAGAATCTTGACACCGCTCCTCAGCCTTCTTGCCCGTTCGACAACCTCCGGTTCGTCTGCCCCGCGGCTGCCCTCCGGAATGCTCTCCGCGTATTTGCCTGTAAGAACGCCACCGCCAATCGGACTGTAGAGCACCATGCCAATGCCTTGATCCACGCACAGCGGTTGCAACTCCTTCTCGATGGCGCGATTAGCCAAGCTGTAGTTCGGCTGAACCGAAACAAAGCTAGAGAGCTTATTGACATCGCTAATCCACAATGCTTTCGTTAATACCCAGGCTGGGAAGTTGGAACAGCCGATATATTTCACTTTCCCCTGACGAATAAGATCGTCGTACGCGCGAAGCGATTCCTCCATCGGTGTATTCCAATCCACCCCGTGGGCTTGATACAAGTCAATGCAGTCGACTTTCAGTCGTCGCAAGCTGCCTTCAACTTCGCGCATGATGTGATACCGGGATTGGCCGCTTTCATTCGGTCCCGGACCCAATTGGCCATGTACCTTTGTTGCGATCACGAGCTTGTCTCGATGACCCTTGATTGCCCTGCCGAGAATCTCCTCCGCTTCCCCTCCAGTGTAGCGGTTCGCCGTGTCAAAAAAGTTAATTCCTTTATCGATTGCCTGTTGAATTAACCGAACCGCATCGTTGGCTTCCACCTTCCCCGGCTTACCCCACCGTGGATTGCTGCTTCCGAAATTCCAGCACCCAAGTCCAATCCGGGAAATCTTCAGTCCGGTTTTGCCCAGTCTCACATATTCCATGCCCAGTCACCCCTTACCGTTTTCTATAATCAAGTATAAATGAGCTTGCCAAGACTGGAAATAACTGAAAATTTAGAAACCTACTTACCTATACTTTACTAAGGGTGGCTAAACTGCCCTTGCTCCATCTGCACGACGGCGCGTAACGCTCGCTCTATCCGCCGGCAGCAGAAAGATCAAGACCGCAACCAGTGAAGCTGTAAGGAAAATGACCGAACCCCAGATCGAGACGGAGATCGCATGTGCAAAAGGCGTACCGGAAGTAACCTCCGGTCGGTTCGCCGACTCGAAGACGGCAATCAGAACCGCGAGCCCGAGCGACGCTCCGGTCTGATGAGCGACGTTGACAAGCCCTGATGCCGCTCCCGCATCATTAGCCTCGACACCGGACAACCCTAACGTCGTGAACGGTTGGAAGATCATCCCGGCACCGCCCCCCATGACAATCAACGGGAAAAACAATTGGGGGAAAAAGCTGGAATCCGCCGAAATGAAACTCAGCCAGCTTGTCCCGGCGATCGCGATTACCAACCCTATAATCAATACTTTAACGTTCCCAAATCGGGTTACGAGCGAAGGCATGACATACATCATTCCGAACTGAACGGCCGTGAATGGCATAATCGCAAGTCCGGCCTCCAATGAATCAAAGTGAAGGACGTTCTGCAGAAATTGCGGAACGAAGAAAAAGATCGGATAATTTCCGCACACGAGCAACAGCCTTCCCAAGTAAGCTCCGGATCGCGCTCGGCTCGCGAACAAGCGAAGAGGTGTAATCGGCTCTTTCGCCCGTGCTTCGGTCTGTACGAAAGCCGCTAGCGAAATTCCTCCAAGAGCGAGCGAGCCCCATACTTCCGGTGACCCCCATCCAACAGACGCGACTTGAACAAAACCGAATGCCAGCGCCGTCATTCCGATTACCGATGTCAAAGCTCCCATGATATCCAGATGCCCCTTTTTCGTATCTGTCTCCCGCATATATCGGGGCACCATAAGGAGCAGAGCGATGCCGATCGGCACGTTGAGGAACATCCCGGCCCGCCAAGAAATCACGTCCGTAAGCAATCCGCCAACGATCAGGCCGACGCTTCCTCCGGCTCCCGATACAGCGCTGTAAACAGCGATCGCCTTTGACCGCTCTCGGGCTTCCGAGAAGGTAACAGACAATAAGGCGAGCGCCGACGGCGTCGCCATCGCTGCCGCCAATCCTTGCAAAGTGCGGGCGGCAAGTAGAAGCGAAGCAGACGGAGCCAAGCCTGCCAGCATCGATGCTAGCGAGAATAAGGCGATCCCCGCGCTGAAGGTTCTTCTCCTTCCAAAGATGTCCCCTGCTCGAGCGCCTAATAACAAGAAGCCGCCGAACGCCAAAACATAAGTGTTCTGCACCCAAGTCAATACAGCCGTTGAAAGATGGAGTGTACGGCCGATTTCAGGAATCGCGGTAATCAAGATGGAAGCGTCGAGCACCATCATCAGCTGACTAGCGACGATCATCATCAGAATGATCCGTTTCGAATGTTCATTCAAGAGGTTAACCTCCCTTTCCTGTTCTAACGACATTATGGCACCAATCGCTTTCGCGAAATAGCTCGTTCCTGCCTAAAAATTGATCAATAATGCAAAAGTATAATTCTTATAATTCGATAAATGGGTTGGCTCTCTTCGGGGGAGGATGTATAATAGAAGGAAAAAAAGAACGGGGGGACGCTCCCATGCAGACAAATTTGGATCAATTGTTGGAGCTGGTGGACTTTCTTAATCTTCCTGAGGGGCGAACAGAGGCGGTTGTCCCCTTTGTTACGTTGGTCCGGCGCAACCGTCCGACGGCGATGATGCCCGGCGTTATCACACCATCATTTTGCCTGATTCTACAAGGTGCCAAGAAACTCCATCTCGGTCAAGACACAATCTATTATGGTCCGGGCGACTATTTGGTCTCGTTGTTTGACATTCCGGCCTCCGGGCAAGTCGTCGGCGCTACGCCGCAATCGCCGTATATCGGCTTACGCATTGATTTAACTGCGGAAGAAATTGCCTTTGTCATGAGTGAAGCTAAAATCAATGTGAAACCGCTCAACAGAAAGACGGGCCCCGGAGCCTATGTAGGCAAATCCGATGAGCACTTGCAGCTCTTATTAATCCGCCTGATGGAGTTGCAGGGCAAACCCGAGCCGGAAACTCGCTTTCTGTCTTCGCTGATCAAACGCGAGATGATTTTCCGCTTGCTTACGGGAGATTACGGGCACTTGTTTGTCCAACGAGTCTTCATGGACCAGCAGAACGAGGGAATCAGCAGAGCCATTGAATGGATCAAGGATAACTACAATAGAACCTTTACGATTGAAGAGGTTGCGAAATCATCCAACATGAGCGTATCTGGACTTCATCACAAATTCAAAGCGGTCACGACGATGGCTCCTCTGCAATATCAGAAGCAGCTCCGTCTCCAGGAAGCGAGACGCCTCATGCTGAACGGCTCCGCGAACGCGACGGCCGCCGCTCTGGAAGTCGGATATGAGAGCCCAGCTCAATTCAGCCGGGAATACCGTCGGCACTTCGGGCTACCACCGCTACAAGATATTAAAGCTTTACACAGATTACCCGTACCGGAAGCATTCGAGACCAGCTAAAAACCTTCAATTCCGCGAAAGACTCATCCCATCAGCACCACTATTCTCCAAATCCTCCCACGATGGTAAGATAGAAGAATGGTTTGATACACACATGGGAGGTCCATCATGTTTGCCTTTATCCGTCTGCTTTGTTCGTCATTCCTGCAGTACAAGCTGCAAACCGTCCTTTTGCTAGCGGCTCTCCTCGTTGAACTGGCCTTCGAAACATTCATGCCCCTGAGCTACAAATTCATTATTGATTATGCCATTGTTCCGCAGCAGTATCGATTGCTTTTATTGATTTTGTCGCTGATGGTAGTTGGAGCCGTTGCTTGCGTTGTAACCGGCATCTACCGTGACCGTATGTTCGCAGGACTCGGATCCCGCATCGTAACGAATTACTATAAGCAGCTTTACGAGAAGCTGCAGAGCCTCTCTACGGATTTCTACCACCGCGTCAACGGCGGGGATATCGTCTCCCGCTTTAATAACGATCTGATTTCGATCGATACCTTCATCAAGCTGATCCCTTACGCGCTTCTGTCATTGTTTGGGCTTGTCTTGAATGTTGTCGTGCTATTCGCTTTGCAGTGGCAGCTTGCGCTGCTCGCCGTGATCGGTTTACCGCTGTGTTTGATCGGACCCAAACTGTTTGGTGCGAAAGCGTACGATGCTAGTTACCAGCTTAAAGAAGATCAGGCGGGCATCGCGACTGTCGTCCAGGAGAATGTGAGCGCGCAGCCTGTCATCAAAGCCTTCGGGCTGCAGCCGTTAATGATCCGGCGGTTCGCCGACCGTATGTTTATATACGAACGGTTATTGACCCGATCCAGCTTCTTGAATTTCCTGATCGACCGTACGACCAATATGGGCACGATGATTTTGAACCTAATGACGATTTGTGTTGGATCGCTGCTCGCTTACTTCGGAATTCTCACGATCGGCTCGCTGCTCGCCTTCAGTGCCATTCTGATCAGCTTAAGTTATCTCGTTGCCGCGATCACCTGGCTCGCGCCCCAGTTTATCGAGGCAACGTCGGGGATGCAGCGGTTCCGGGAGCTGATTGAGGAACAGCCGAGTGTACCCGGCAACGAGCTGGCCGCCCTACTGCCTCCATTCGAACGGCACATTGAATTTCGCAATGTTACCTTCGCGTATAGCCCGGAACAACGGAGCCTGAACAGTGTCCGGTTTACCATTCACAAAGGCACCTATGTCGCCTTTGTTGGGGCCAGCGGCTCGGGGAAAAGCACGATCATAAACCTACTGATGCGTTTCTATGATCCTCAGACGGGCTCCGTTCTTTATGATGGGACCGACATCCGTCATATCGAACTGCAATCGCTCCGATCGCAAATCGGCATCGTGTTTCAGGAAAGCTTTCTTTTCCGGGCTTCCATCCGTGAAAATATTCGTCTCGGGAAGCCGGAGGCATCCGATGAGGAAGTGATAGAAGCCGCGCGCTTGGCCGAGATCCACGATTTCATCCTGACCCTTCCGGACGGATATGATACGGATGTAGGCGAACGAGGAGGTCGTCTGTCCGGCGGGCAGCGGCAGCGTGTGGCGATTGCCCGGGCCATCCTGCGAAACCCGGCTATCCTGATTCTCGATGAAGCGACATCGGCGCTCGATCCGGCCACCGAGGCGGCGATCAACCAGACGTTGCAGCGGATTACCGCCACAAGAACCGTCATCTCAGTAACACACCGTCTCGCTTCGGCTGAACATGCCGATTGTATTTATGTACTGTATCAAGGGGAAATTGCGGAGCATGGCCGCCACCAGGAATTGCTCCAACTGCCTGAAGGACGCTATAGGCAGTCGTGGAGGAAGCAGGCAGGCTTCGAGATTAGCGAGGATGGCTATCACGTGGAGGTGAGTGTGGAGCGGCTGAAGCTGTTTCCGATATTCTCGGAAATGGAAGAGTCGGTGTTACAAGATGCCGCTCACTTTTTTGTAACGGAATCGTATGCCAAGGACAGAACGATCATCCATGAGGGTGATCCGGGGGATAAGTTCTACGTCATTGTGCGAGGCAAAGTTGAGGTGTTGAAGAAGGACAGCGAAGGAAACAATGAGCGCGTGGCCGTGTTGTCTGACGGCGATTTCTTCGGGGAAGTGGCTTTACTACGCAACATTCCCCGAACGGCGACGATTCGCACATTATCGCCAATCGTCTTTATCACGCTGCAACGTGAATTTTTTCAGGACTTATTAAAAAGGGCTCCTCACTTAACTTCATTCCTGGAGTTACGGTCAAAATAAATCAATCGAATGGAATCGACCAATCGATGCTCTTTGGCGGCGATTTGTACCTTCTCTTGAAACTCCGGACGGATGAGATGCGCCAGCGGCTGCTCAACCTCGTCATAGTGGTGGAAAGCATCCAGCGCTTGTGCATCCCATACGTCCGCATATTGCATTAAATCGCCTGGCATCACTCGTGTTCGTTCGGTCCCTTCTTCCGGAAAACATTCAAACGGTTCATCCACATTCAATGAGCCGTAGTCATCGGTCAGCTGCTCCCCGGGATGGATGTCTCTGACCGCAATCTCGATCTCATAGGCGGTACCGATGCAGTTGGCATGGAAGCTGTGGTTCACATAGCGGCCGTTATCCCAGCAAAGGATATACTTTCCGTCCTGGTTGCGGTACGAATATTTCAAAACGGGCTTTTTCCGGTCTTCCTCGAGAGCCTCCACCACTTCCGGATCCAAAATTTGATCCAAATCATCGAGCGCCCAGGTAATTGTACCTTTAGGGATGAGTCGGGTAGCAAAAACACCGAACCCTATTTTATCATCGATGTAACGCAGTTCCGTATGCGGATGCATCATGTCGTCCATTCACTCCTTGTCGGATTATGAGGATAATTATCAATCCATTCCTAACTATAATTATCGATAAACCTGTCGATTCCTGCTTTTTATTGGCGAATTGTCAAAACGTGAACGAAAAAAAAGAACCTTCGCAGGCCCTCTTTTCCATGTACTTAATATTTAATTGTTTTCGTCGTATTGAAGAAAGACATTACACTTTCATGGAATCCATAGTGGTCCGTCGTATCCTACTCCATGTTGCCGAAAATCGGTTTTCCCGCAGCCTCGTAGCGCAATAGAACCGAGCCGCTCTGAAACGTTCTGGATTCAAGCAATTGCAGGGCCGTCGGTATTGTTCCGGAATCGAAGAACCGTTTTCCCTTTCCGAGCAATACCGGAAACTGCCAGATATTCATGCGGTCAATCAGCTCGTGACGCAGCAAGGTCTGGATCAGGTCGCTGCTGCCGGCGACGTGCACCTCTGAATACCTCTTCTTTAGCAATGGCACACTTGTGGTCACATCCGTATCGAGCAGCTTTGAGTTGTTCCAATCGACGCTCGTTAATGTTCGGGACGCGACATATTTCGGCTTCTCGTTCAACAGTTTGGTGAACGGGTTGCTCGCCGGAGCCTGCTGCCAGTAAGGTGCGAAGATTTCGTACGTTTTGCGACCGAGCAATAGCGCATCGAGCCTCGCATAATCAGCCGCGATCAGTTGTCCGGACTCCGCATCGACATACGGTGCCTGCCACCCGCCATAGCCGAAACCGCCCTCGCGATCTTCATCGAGCCCTCCCGGAGCTTGAATAACGCCATCCAACGTCATGAACATATGCACAACCAGTTTTCCCATGTTCCTTTTTCATCCTTCCAAAAAATTTTTACATGGATTCCCCTTGTTGGGCAACAGTTTGGTCAATGATCTCTTCGGAGAAGAGCCCCTCAAAATATCTTTAATAACGTTGATAACTAAAAGATATCATATTTTAAAGCGCTTTAGTGCTATGATAAGGAAGAAACTGGTGGTTGGGAGTGATTGGGAAATGCTCTTCTCATGGAAGACAAATCTGTATGTAATGTGGATTGGATCTTTCTTTATCAGTGTATCCTATTCGGTTTCCATTCCTTTTCTGCCGATTTTTTTACACGAGGATTTAGGAATAACGGAGCACTTGGATATTTGGTCTGGCGCGGTGTTTGCCATCAGCTTTTTGGCTAGCGCTTGTATTGGCCCCTACTGGGGAGCGCTCGCGGACAAATATGGCCGGAAGGCTATGATGATACGCTCCGGGGTCAGCTTTACGATTCTTTACTTTCTCACATACTTCGTACACAACCCATACGAGCTGTTGGCCTTAAGATTTCTGAACGGCTTGTTTGCCGGATACATCCCTTCCGCCGTGGCTTTAACGGCCACCAACACGCCTGAGAAGCATATTGGATATGCGCTTGGCGTCATGTCCACCGCTACCGCCGCGGGAGGGATCGTCGGCCCGTTAATCGGAGGGTTCCTAAGTCACTTGTTCGGAAGCCGCAACACGTTTTTAATTGCAAGCGGTTTAACTTTGGTTTCTTTGCTGATAGCCGTAATTTGGGTAAAAGAAACGAAGTTCAATAAAGCTGCCGAGCGGTCTAAAGTTTGGGATAACATTAAAGAAGCCCTCTCAAACCGTCAGCTTTTTATCGTGCTTCTGCTTACGATGGCTACGACGATCTCCGTAATGGTGCTTGAACCACTGCTAACCATTTATGTATTGCAGCTAGGTATGGACAAAAATTCAGCCTCGCTAAGTTCAGGAATTATCTTCTCTGCCGTAGGGATCGCCACGCTCATCGCCGCTCCCCAATGGGGAAAAGCCGGCAATCGTGTGGGTTATGGCAAGATATTATTTGTCGGCCTTCTCGGCGGAGGGATCGGAAATTTGCTTCAGCTCCTCTTCTCTAATATTTATTTGTTCGGATCGCTAAGATTTGTTTATGGCTTGTTTTTTGCCGCAGTTTATCCTGCTTTAAATTCTTTAATCGTAAAATCAACCGATCCAGGCTTCCGAGGGCGCGCATTCAGCTTAAACCAGTCAGCCATGCAAATCGGCACCCTGATCGGCCCCACTCTGGGCGGGTTCCTGTCCAGCATGCTTTCCATACCTGCCGTATTTTTGATTAATGGCGTGGGGATGCTTTTGATCGCTTTTGTTATCCGTGTCCACGATTTTGGAAACCAGCCCGTCGCACACAGAAAACCACCTATGCACGATTTCTAATGTAATGAGAGATACGTCGGTAAAAAAGAATCGTCATACTTAAAGTAAGCCAATAAATTGGGAATGAAAAAAGCATAGAGTATCCATTCTTATATGTAATCATTTTAAATACAACTGACATCCTTTCGAATCCGATCGCAATTACAGACCAAACGATGACATAGATTACGACGCTTTTGGCTTTACTCTTAAACACGTCATAAAAATAAATAAAAAAATAGGCAAACGGAGCATATAAAAAATAAGAGACGAGGTCAAACACATCATAATGAGGCGAATCGTTCACATCATAAAAGTCAAACAATCCTCCTCCAACCGTAAAATCCCAAAACTTCGCCACTGTGAAACCCCACAAAAAAAGCAGAAAGGTCACTTCTGCGTTAAATTTTCTCGGTAGAAAGTACGAGAGTGTATATGTACAAATTATCCCGATGGTAATAAACCACTCATTGATATCAAAATTTTCATATGGTGTCAGACTCATTGAGAACCCCACACTTTATCCTGTTCAAACGTATGACGATACCAAGCTCGCGACATGATTGCCAAAACCATTAAGATCAGGTAACAAATCGACGAGTAGACCAAATACCAATTTACATATGTAATAATTTTAAAATGAACAAGTAACGCTTCAAGCAAAAGGAGAAATAGGACATGTCCCGAGCTAACGTATACTATACTAAATGGCGATCTGCAGATATTCAGCATGCGGAGAACAAATAAGATTTCAAAGGGAATGGTCACACTACGATATAATAAAAAGGCCAGATATTCGGGAAGCTTTTGAGAGATTACGATTAGCTTCATATCCTCTGCCACGATCCATGTAGCATCAATGATGATGTTGAGGAGGACCAAAAACAAGAAAACGTCCTCTATCTTTCGGGGTTTTGCGGGAATCGTCAAATACAATGTCAAAACAAGCACAGTTATGACTGAAACCATCGTTAGTCCAACCAACTTTAGCGAGCCTCGTTTCTTTATGAAGGTTCTGTCCCATACACTTCACATTCTCACCGTTATCCCGGGTTTTATTCACCTACAGAACCGTTCTCCGTTAGCCGTCAGGAATGTAATGCCTATATTTTTGCAACATATTGGTCATGAAGCCGCAGTCCACGATCATCCTGCCGCCCCTTTTCTTTCCGCAATAGTTCCTTTCTCGCTTCAATCCACTGATCTCTAGAACAGACTGTGTGTTTTTCCTTAATAATACCTCCCTGACCACATTTTACTATTATCAGTTCATTCTACCCGATATTGGAATGCACTATGCTGCCCGTTAGAAGCGATGGTCGTTGAACGCTGATCAATAACAAATACCCGCTCCTAATGAGCGGGTATTTGTTATTGTAGAGGCCTGCCCAATTGCAGTGAGAAGAAAGTAGCTTTCATCGGTGAAAATGTCGCACGACGCTTCAAATTTTGAATTTTTCCATCGCTTCTTGCAAATATTCAGCCATTCTGGATAGTGCGGTAGCTGAAGCCAAAATTTCTTCCATAGACGCTAATTGTTCTTCAGCTGCTGCAGATACATTTTGCGTCTCCGCTGACGAACTAACCGCAATTTCAGACATCCCATTTACGGAAACTACAATCTTATCCGTTCCATGTGAAAGGTGTTTGGTTGCATCCGTAACCTCATTAACCATATTGGAGACGTATTTTACGGACAGTAAAATCTCCCCAAACATGATTCCTGCCTGATGAATGGCAGACACCCCTTCCCTTACTTCACTTGTTACACTTGTCATGGAAAGATATGCGTTATAAGAGTCCTTTTGAATCGTTTCAATAATGCCAGTTATTTTTTTGGCCGATAGTGCCGATTGTTCAGCTAGCTTCTTTATTTCGCCCGCCACCACCGCAAAGCCTCTTCCATGCTCGCCTGCCCTGGCAGCCTCGATGCTCGCATTAAGTGAGAGGAGATTGGTTTGTCCTGCGATTTCTGTGATGACTTGCACAATTTGCCCTATAGTCTCGGAATGTTTATTTAAGCCGTTAATGACTTGCTCTAGTGTCCCCATAGTTTGGAAGATTTGCTCCATTTGCTGTATGGATCCCTCAATCGCATGATTTCCTTCCGTCGCCTTGTCTGAAACATCTTTCGCCTTCAAGGAGACTTCACCTGAGGTAACGGCAATTTCATTTAATTTCTCAGACATTTCTTTGATGACGACCGAGGTATCCTGCACACTGGCAAGGAATTGTTCAGACCCTTCGGCCACCTGCTGCGAGGAAGCAGCGATATGTTCGGTCGCTTGTGAGGTTTGCTCCGCGCCTGCCGTTAATTGCTCAGAAGATGAAGCAACCTGTAAAGTACTTTCCGACACCTGGATAATCATGTTTCTAACGTTTGAGGCCATTTGATTAAAGCTTTCGGCCAGAAGTCCAAATTCAGCCTTATCACGGATATGAACTTGAACAGTTAGATCGCCCTCCGCCATACGGTTTGACGCTTCTACAAGCTTGGTGATCGGTTCTGTCCCATAAATCGAGAAAATAAATCCACAAACAGCCGAAACCATAACTGTAATAGCCAAAATCAGGATTCCACGGTCAGCGACACTTTTAATTGGCGCCATCACATGATCATAAGAAATTGCATATCCGATGATCCAGCCGGTTGTACTATTATGTAAAGTTGTCACGATATCCTTGCGTCCGTTAAAGGTTATAATTTCGGTTCCCTCTTTACCGGAAAGCGATTTCATTATGAAATCCTCACTGCTTATATCCTTCATGTTCATAGACTGATCGGGATGTGCGATGATTTTACCGGTGTGATCGACAATGAATGCATAGGCATTGTCATCCGATAAATTTTTTACATAGTCACTCAATTTGCTCAAGTCTACGCTTCCAGCAACAATCGCATTCCATGCTTGCGTTTTAGGATCCACTACTGGTGCAGCGATTGCAATAATCGGTTTATTCGTAGATTTTGCAATCAATACGTCGGAATAGGAGATTTTCATCGTTTTGCGAAGAACTTGATAATAGTCCCTGTCCGCAAAAGAAATTAGACCACTAGAATCGCTTTTTACCAACTGCTGTCCAGACACATCTGCAATAAAGGGACTTAATTCCGGATGATCCTCTGCAATTTTCGTCAACATCGGCTTGATTTCACTCTGCAAATTATGGCTTTTATAATTCGCAATAGCGGGCTCGACGGCTAATGTTTCTAAAATGGTGATGTCTCTGGTAATTAGTTTATCCACTTCCGAGTTGATATTCTTCGCTAAATTTTCATTTTGTCTGAATTCTTGGTCCAATGAATTGCTTTGCGAGGTTGTTAAAAAATAAATGGAGAATACCAGCAAGGGGACTGCACTAAATAAAACCATGATAATAATAAGCTTGTTTCGGATAGAGAATAAAGTGTTTTTGAGCCGATGCGAGTTCTTGAAGCGCAGTGTTGGAATCCGTGACGTTAACATTTTGAAATTTCCTCCTGATGTTCTAGGTATAATGAACTATTATGACGAGACTATTGTACCACATACGTATTGTGCGTAATAAATAAAAATCTCTTAATCTAACCAAAGACCTTCCTGGAAACCTCTAGAGCCGATAGAAATTTAAAAGCCACCGCCCTCACGGTAATCGTGAAGGTGGCGGCTTCTTTTTACTACTTAGATGATTTCTTTTCTCTTATATAAATACACGTATAAAATAAGTCCGGTTATTGCGCATAATGCTGCACATAATCCAATGAAGCCGTAGCCGGCTTGAAGTCCACGTAGCAGGCTTGTGGGCGAATTTACACCAACCAGGTGTTTGACAAGCTCAATGACTCCTCCGATGAGATAATTGCCGATCACACTGCCTAATCCCATCAACGTTACAGTGAATGTGATAGCCATATCAGTGCCCTTCGGGTATCTCTTCGCGATAAATGCCATCACTGTCGGATAAATCATCGCAATGCCTATACCAGATGCAGCAAACAGGAACGCGACACGTTCACCACCTAATATTGCAGCAAATGTACATAATGCCGAAAAACCTGAGAAGATAATGAGAGATAATACAAAGCCTATCCGGTCTGTTATCGGTCCAAGCAATAGCCGGGCCAACGCGAAGCATAAGAAGAAGATGGATAACATCTCGGAAGCATTAACGGTATTCCAGCTATAAGCTTTCTCCAGAAAGTTAACGAGCCAGCCGCCAACTGCCAATTCAGATACAACACCAAATGTAAGCACCAGCACCATTAGGCATAATACACGGTCTTTCAGCAAAGCCTTTAATGGAATACGGTCTTTGTGTGAGGTGACATCTCCCGGAAACGTACTGAACAAAGCCATCACAATCGGGATGACGGACAACAGCAGCATCACCAGATACATGCCGCGCCAATCCAGCGTGTGGCCAGCAATCGTCAACTTCATCAGACCAGTTGCAATTAGCGGAGCGGCTGTTGAGCTTAAGCCGTAGAAGCCATGCGTCATATTCATCATCATTCCCGTGTTTTTCACGAAAATCCGAGCGCTTAGAATGGCCAGGCCAATCTCCAGCATCCCGTTACCGATATACATCAAGAAATACGAAGTCGAGAACATTGGGTAATAATGGGAGAAGAACATTAGGATGCCGGATACAGCCATTGAGGCAAATGCCGCTATGGTTACCCATTTGATCCCCCATACTTTGGCCAAATAAGCTGTAAAGGAACAGGCTATCAAGTAACCCAGAGCGTTTAAGGATAACAAAGTACCAAGTTGGGATTCACTCAGCATAAAATCGAATTGAATGCGTGGTATTGCCGGTCCTTTAATATTTTCCGAGAACCCGAAGATGACGAATCCAATAAATATAGTTGCCAGCTGCTTGGTGTAAATTTTGTTGAACTTGCCTATACTTTTTTCCACTCTTTGTGTACTCCTAGCTTACGTTAGTGAAATGGGTTAGCTATTTTATGTATAAGATGCTGTGAAGCATAAATGATCTCCTATTATAATGACCAACAACAGTGATCCCCTAATATTTCCAGTATATATGTAAACCCCTTGTTTTAATATCGGAAATTATGTAGAGCATCGTTTATAGCTCTGGCTCTTCAAGTACTCAATCACAAAACTAATAACCAAAAGTAATACGCCAACCTCAATGGCATGGTCCGCCATATTAAGTACGCCTTTACCGGAACGCGAAACTAAAAAGTCCGTGACCCGTCCAAAAAACAACCGATCAATCCCATTCCCAACGGCTCCACCTACTAAGAAAGCGAAGCCACTTTCTCTCATCTTCCCCTTTAACTTATCTGTTTTACGATAGTAAATTATACCCGCCACAAACAAAAAGGCCACGATTCCAAAAAGTCGGCCATAGCCTTGCAATAAGCCGCCAGCCATACCACTATTCTCAATATGAGTGAGTTGCATTCCCCACAAGGTGAAGGTTTCATCGATCATTACGTTTTTGCGGATTAAAATTTTACATAGTTGATCGACAAATACGACTAGAACCGCAATCACATAAAACATCATGACCTCACTCCCTTTCTCATGCTGATCTCGAAAGACCCTTTATTGATTCATTCAAGACAGTTACTAAAGAAGCCGCGGACTGCGACTCCTGTAAATGTAGAGCGTTAGGAACTTTGATTCCCCTTAATCATAGTCCATATGACGTTGAACTGATCATCCAACAAAACAAGATCCGCATCCAAGCCTGCGGCGATTCTGCCTCTAGCCTCTAAGCCAAGTATATGCGCGGGGGTTGTTGAAGCCATTTGAACGGCATCTGCTAAAGAAATCCCGTATTCGATCGTTAGACGGAGTGCTTCATTCATTGTAACCGTACTGGATGCTAACGTACCATCCTCTAATCTTGCCACGCCATCGGTCACTTTCACATGATGTCCGCCGAACATATAGCTTCCGTCACCTAAACCCATAGCCTGCAGGGCATCAGTGATCAATACGATCCCATCCGGCCCTTTCAAACGATGCATCAGTCGAATGATCGCAGGATGCAAATGAATGCCATCTACAATCGCTTGCAGGCTCACATGGGCTTCTTCAAAAGCAGCTACCACAAGTCCAGGATCCCGATGATGAATCGGACGCATCCCATTGAAGCAATGTGTCACATGGCTTGCTCCGGCTGCGAAAGCCTGCTTAGCCTCGTCGTAGGTCGCATCTGAGTGAGCTACGGAGACGATCACTCCCTGTTTTTTCAGAAAAGAGATCAACTCCATAGCACCAGGTAATTCAGGGGCAATGGTAACCATTCGAATAAGTCCATTTGCCTCTTCGAAAATTTCTTGGATTTCCTTTACGTCCGGATGACGTAAAAACTTTTCATTTTGCATTCCTTTCCGCGCTTTATTAAGATAAGGACCCTCTAGATGAATCCCAGCAATTCGC
Source organism: Paenibacillus cremeus (assembly GCF_007786445.1). Classification (GTDB taxonomy): domain Bacteria; phylum Bacillota; class Bacilli; order Paenibacillales; family NBRC-103111; genus Paenibacillus_G; species Paenibacillus_G cremeus. Next base: position 39,674 of record NZ_VNJI01000060.1, read on the forward strand.
GCTCCCGCCTCATGTCCAATAACACGCTTAACACTACGAATCATGGCCAAAAGATCTTCTATGGTAGAGCTGACTGAGGTTACCAAAAATGAAGTGCAGCCCGTAGCAGCACAAGCTTGTGAAACCTGCTGGATGCTTTCTTCTGTACCGTCCATCATATCGAACCCGTTCGCTCCATGGATATGTACATCAATCATGCCTGGAATTAACAAGTGTCCGTTCCCGTTCACAAGTTCATCATTGCCTGCCGGCAAGGAAGATGGGCCCGTTTCGACTTTTTCAATCTTGCCCTTACTTATCCATACCGTCGCTGGCAGCACCTGGTTGTCCCAATTAACAATCTTAACGTTGTGCACAATTTTCATAAAAAGGTCCCTCTCTTGACAGAAATTAGTTCTGCCTTAAACTAAAAAATGTTAAACGACGGATTACTCCATCTCATAGGGGCTCCTCCGTATTTATGCAAAAATTGAATTATATCTTGCATTTTAATAATAAACGGCATTGCCTGTGCCTCCGGTGACAGAAATGACATCCCCAGTAATAGGTAGGGACAAAGGTGACGCCAGGAAGGCAACTACATTCGCGATATCTTCCGCTTTCACTAAGCGGCCAATAGCATTCATTTTTGCTGCTTTATGTAAATCTTCTTCACTTGGGAAACGGAATCTGGTTGTTTCTGTTTCCGTTATACTTGGATAAACGGCATTTACGGTAATTCCATGCTTTCCCAACTCCATGGATGCTGACTTTGTTAAGTGAACCACGGATACGTTACGTGCTCCCGCACTAATACTGCCTGCATTTCTGGCGGCCATCCCGCTTACATTTATAATACGCCCCCATTGTTTGTTGATCATATAGGGGGAAACCGCGCGTATACATCTAAAATAGCCCATAAACTTTTCTTCAAAATCGTTTAAAATCAGTTCATCTTTCACATGAAAAAAGTCCTCGGGATCTCCCCCACTGACCCGTGCCCCATTATTTACCAGGATATCTATCCCCCCCATTGCATTTGCTGCTTTTTCTACAAGATGCAAAATAGATGCAGGATCACCCAGGTCGGCCGTTATCGGGTAAATATTTCTCCCAGTCTCCTTACTTAATTCCATCGCTGCTTCTTTTAAAGTCACTTCATTTCTCGAACATATTGTACAGTCGACACCTTCTAATGCCAATTGCCGGGCAATGGCCTTACCAATCCCCCGGCTTCCTCCAGTAATAAGGGCTTTTTTTCCAGACAACTGTAAGTCCAAACAATAAACCTCCCTTTTTTATAAAACAACATATTTCAATCTATACCTAAAAATATCTTCAACAAAGAAAGGTGTTTTTCCTTTAACTTTCAAACACTTCAAACTAAGTTCTACTAACCATCTCTGAGTCGCACAATGCACAATTGGGAACTAGTTTCCCTCCTTTTGATACTGATACTAAAATATATGCAAAAAACGACCCCATAATCTCTGGGATCGTTTGAGTGAAATCTCCGGCCGAAAGCGACCCCAAGTTGCTCTTATCTTAAATAGGCGGCGCTTCATTGCTCTGCCTATTTCGTGTTAAAGAACTCCTGGAAACATTCTCGACTCTTCATTGCTTTCTTCGTTACTTACATTTGACGATCTATTCTCATTATCTGAGGATAATTGTTCTGCCTGCGTTTGTTCATCGTCTTTTGCTGCAGTAGCTTTTGCAGTATCTAGTTTAATTTTCTTCGGATCATGGTCGTCAGTTTTTTCACTTTCATCTAACATCCCAGTAGCATTCATAGCCGATATAGCTTCAAAGCTCACGAAGTCTTCGACTTCATCAAATTGATTGTTTTGAGTCATTGCAAGCCTCCTTGATTGTGGGATTCATCACCAAGGAATTATTTGCCTGTTATCTGCTTTTTATTCCTATGTTCAACATTGTGGGCCGCAAATCTTATATGTGCAGAACATGGCGGGTCGCTATTACAGCATGCAGTCCGCAATGCGAACTTTTGCTGATCAAGCAGGATTCTCCCACCAACCGAAGGATACTCTTGACCGGATCGTCCCCCGCTCCTGCGAGCGGAGAAATGCAATCATTGAGCTGCCTGGAGGCAGGATAAGCAAGCCTTGTAAATCGTGGGTAACGGTTGATTTTGGCTCAGCGATTTGAACAAATGAAAACAGCCCGTTTTTAGGAGCTTCGCTCAGCCGGTCCGCATCCCGCAGCTCCGCCTTGGGTATCGGAGTAGGACGGACCGCCTGGTTGACAGAGGCGACATTCCGGGAAACAATTCCGCTCCCAAGGGAGCTATTCATTAACCAAAATTCGACTATAAACGGATCGGGGGAATAATTCGTAGCCGTAATGGTATCACATAAGATATGAATTTCGGAATCACCCGGATTGAATAACCCTCCCCAAGCATGCATACCATCCCCGAAGGTTAACAAGCCTGTCTGACCGAGAAAATAATTCCCAAGCCTAGTCTGATACACCGTTTCGGACATATGAATCACTTCAACGGGCTGCTCTGCTCTTTTTCTGCGATGAAAGCTCATTGCGGACCTCCATCTGAATGATTTTCCTCCCGCCACCTGAATGCAATTCTAGATTCGTATTTAAATGGGCCCGGAGATTTCAAGAAAACGGCAATAGCTCCCCCGGGTGGCAGAATGATTCCACCTTTGCCTGGATCACTCATAAACGTTGAATTGGGGGGAACGATACGGTTCATCACATTCACTCCCCCTAAAGGAACATCATTGATTTGGCAATCATACTGCAGCTTTACTTTGGGCTCAGCCTGTGGGTTTAACGCGAGATTTGCAGGATGGACTAATGAAGACGTATTGCCCTTACGGGCAAGTTTGGGGTTAAGCCATATTTCCGCGCTGAAGAATTGACTTGAATAGTTAGAGATGGTGAAAATGTCCAAAAATAAGGCGACTCCTGATGCTGCGGGATTGAATAGTCCTCCCCAAGCGTTTTGCTGTTGGCCTTCCATGATGAGCATTTCGGTCTGACCGATAAAATATTTACCTTGAAATGAGTTTAACCTACGGCTCGTTACATCCACCACTTCAACAGGCTGTTGCCTTTTTTTGATCAAGCCGAACACGGGATCCCTCCTTCATGCCAGCATTCATCAATTAACTCCTCATTGCCGCACTCAAAGTTCACTTGGAAAGAAATACTTTACTTAAGAATCTTAAGAAATTTACGTCGTTAAATGAATTCATTAGCTTGCTCAGATAGTGAAGCTCCCATTGATTGCCTGCAAGTCGTTTGTTAATTTCAACGATCTCTGTATCGAATTGACTGAGTGCGTCGTTAAAGTTGCATCTGGCGGTAGCTTCTTCCCTTTTTAGGAGATCATACTCCGGAGTGTAGGTTTGACTTATGTTATTTATCATGTGCTGTGCCCTAGTTTTATAAGCCTGTTCTTCGTTAGTTAATATGGATTTCCTTTCGAAAAATTTGGATTGAATGGTTGTGATTTGGCTTAGTGGAATGGATTGGGGAATTTTCGATCTATAACTGCGCTCTATCTTTTTTTTCCACTCTGTCAGTGCTTTCGCTTGGGCCGGGCTTATTCCTGCGTAAACCGAGCCTCCATTTTTTAAAATCAAATACGACTTTTCTATTTTTTTGCGGCCATAGGATTGATATATGTTAATGTCCGAGAAATCAGCCAGTGTATGAATTCCAATCGTTCTTAAATGCCGTTTAATTTCATCATCTATTTCCGGTATTTTTTCTTTACTTATCCTATGCTTTTTTAATTGCTCTACCAACCATGTGTTTTGAAAAGAACCCAATGCTTCGGCAAGTTCCGTTTGTTCCTCCTGATCTACATTGTGTCTTTCATCCACGAGTTCGCTCACATGACGCTGGAGCTCCTTCTCCACTTTTTCCGTTTCATTTTTTTCTTTTTCGGATACTTTCAATTGCCTACGTAATATATCGTTGATCCTATCCTCTTCGACTTGCTTGAATTTTTGCCTGTTATCGTTAATTTTGTTTAATTCGCTTGTCAGATCGGAGACTGTACATTGAAGTTCCTTTATTTTTTTAGACACGGTTCTTTTTTCCTTAGCAGAAGGCTGCTTCAAATAACGCCAGCTCAAAAAAGCTGCTTCAACACTTATACTCAAAATACCGAAGAAAACTAAGGCAATTACAGGAGTAGTCCCGTACATGATAGTTACAGCCCATGCTGTAGAAATGATCACGAATAATGAAACGATTCTTTCTAGCAAGAACCTAGATTTGGGCAAAAATTTGTAATGTATTGCTTCCGTTGTTAGATAATCCAGTACCCAAGACGAACCGACGGAATACGTTAATTCGGATTGCGATCGGACAACAGCTAAACGCCGCTTCTTATTAGCTAACCAACCGGAAAAGGCTTTTAAATAAGGCACTACTTTGGTTGTGAAGGCGGCGGAAACGTAGGTGGCCGATGGTTGTACGGGATCAGCCCGTAATTCGGGATTAGGTGGCAGCGGCACCATAGGCACAGCGATTGATGTGAGTTCTCGAAAGGAGCTTACCAAGGAACGTAACAATTCGTCATCAACAAGCTCTAGAAATTCAAAAGCACGAGATGTGCCAGGGGAGACAAAATCTTGCTGTCGAAAGAGAAGGCTTTCTTCCCCCTCTCCCACATTAAGCGAATTCAATACTGAAGCATCCGAACTCAATGCTAATATGGAAATCCAAATGACCCACGCTGAAAAGTTATCGACATACGCCCCAAAATGGTCTTCGTCTCTTCCAGGGTGTTGATAATTCCTATGGCCGAGCTCGTTGCTCTTCAGGCCGGTTAAGCCCGGTACATACATACCGTCATAATCGATCAGAATGATTTCATCATTCTGAATCAAGATGTTGCCATGCTGCAGGTCCCCATGTGCCATATTAGCCATGTGCAGTTCATGGATCATTTTTATCCATTTATTTGCGAGATTTTTTAAAATCACAACATTATCTAGATTTCTTTCGATATAATGAAGCAGCGATTCCCCTTCAACCCACTGCATTTTTACGATGGGGAACCAATCGCCGTTTATTTTTATGCCTTCAGAGAGGTACTCAAAAGGGACGAAATAAGGGAGATGCACGGAGCTTAAATGTGAGCTTATAGCATCATAACGGACCTTTTGATCCTTCACGTTACTGGTAAAACATCTGACCGCCCATTCCGTTTTTCCGCACTTTATTTTATAAACACTAGCAAAGCTGCCGGAAATGGGACGAGGCAGTCCAAATTTGTCCAATTCCGGGAGTCCAGATTGTAGCTCCGGGTCCTGGAAACATATTCGCGGATGTTGTATCGCTTCCCTATAATCTTGTGGAGTGGGCCATAGCATCGCCTCACATCCCCTTAAAGAAGATTCACGCGAACTAATGTAACATCATCGTTTCTTAAATAAATGCTTCCGTCTCGGCGGATGGACTGCCTTTCCACCTCCACTAAATTTATGAAGTCCTGTTCACATGCTAACCCGTGTATTTTCTTGATTACGCTTGTATCTTCCTCGTAACGGGTCAAAACCCAGCATGCCAGAGCATCGGTCATTAGCAAAAAGGAATCTCCCGCTTGGGCAGTACCAGTCCATTTTTTAACGAACGATGTAAGATGAAGATTATTTACGGCATTACTCGATATGAGTACAGGTCTATTATGAAAATCATCGATGGACCCCAAAGGAAAAAAAGCGATAATTTTATCTGATCGTATGTGCGCTATACAACTGTCACCGATTGCTACAGCATCAAATGCTACGGATGGAGCGTCCGTCAAACGAAATGTGATTCCGGCTAACGTAGAGAACGCCCCGCTATGGAGCTTCTCCTGAGCGTACCAGGGAAGTGCCTTGCCATTTAGTTGTCTCTTCCAGGCCTTTGATAGTTTGGAAATCGATTTTTGGATCTGTGTACTGTCAAACTTGCCATTGCAATAACCGCTTGCAAGCAAATCCGCCCATATGTCGGCAAACGATGATTCGCTGGCACCGTCCGCTATGGCGAATCGGTAATAGGCCGTTCCCTTATTAACTAGAGTGCCGCGGTTAAAGGCATCTTCATATTCATCCTTGTGGTTTCCTGATTTTGGCAAGGAAAAGAATTCGCTTTCGATTTGCACGACAGCCACTCCTACCTAAGATTGGCGGGACGCGTACCGATATCAAGCGACTGGACCACAAGGGTCAGATCGGCATTCAATACAAATCCCCTTGCTCCATCGGAAAGGTTCAATTGATGCTCCTGATTGGCCACCCAGAGCATAAATGGTGTCAGGTGGCTTGAGCCTTCATAAAGCATCCTCGAATATTGGTCGGGTAGTCCGTCTGCCGTTTCCGGAAAAATCAATTCATCAGCATTCGGTTTGCCTGATATATGCAGGTTAAAAAGTAATACATTTCCATCGTCCGTAGCCAGTGATCTGATTTGCTCCATTGCATGGGTCGGATCGCCGTCGGTGGATTCTCCATCCGTAATATGAATGACCACTGGTGGAAAGCAATGAGAGTATTCGCTGATCCATTGGCTCAGGATGGTATGGGCTGTATTCATCACCTGGCACATCGGAGTTCCGCCGTTCGAGACAGGCTCAAACCAGACAGGAAACTTTACAAGCTGTTCAACAAGACCGCCAGCCCCATCCGGAACTTTCTTCAGGCGCTTTTCCAGTCTTGTCGGGTTATCTGCTATTTCACTGATCGGCACCAATTCTTTTCCGGCTAAAGCACCTCCAAATGCCGGCCCTACGCTGGCTCCATAGCCGATTACGCCAACATGATAATAGTCACGTATCCCTTCCGACTTCGCACACTTGATAATAAGATTTTGCAATAGTCGATTGATTGCATCCGAAACACTTACGGCCTTCGTGCTAGCCCCAAACGGGTCGGACATCGATCCCGACTGGTCGATAATAAATAAAAAACAAGACGGATTGGAACGGCTGATCTCAGCTGAATACATGCTCTCACCTCTCAAGAATGGACATATTCCAAACATATTCTGCTGGGAACTAAGATTTGTACTTTTGAAGAAAAAAAACATATGTTTTTCTTGGCGATTGCGACCGACTTAAAAAAAGTCCCCCTTACGATCAATGTCATTTAGTTAAGCTCAAAGACTAGACTGGGTATAAAAATGTAATCCGAAACGGCATGGGACAAAGTCCTGTGCCGTTAGTTTTTTGGGTTTAGTCAAGCAAAATGTGCACAGCAAAC
>NZ_VNJI01000061.1 GCF_007786445.1 Paenibacillus cremeus
TTCCGAGAAAACGTGGCTCACCACGTCCTGTATCTGCAACAGCAACAGAAATTGAATCTTTTGATACGTCTAAACCAACAAATTTTGTGTAATCCTTCATAATAGCGGCTCCTTTCGAATGTAACTCTGCATTTGGTTTTAGTAGAATCCACTACACATTGTTACCAAATGTAACCTACGCTAAGCGAATGGGGCCGCCTCGTTCATTATGACTAACGCGCAGTTACCAAGAAAGACAGGGAACCTCAAGATGCGACGACTAATATGGTGGAATTTTACATAAAATTAGTTGCAATAGCATCCTATATGGCATATTATAAAATTAGTTGCAATAACATCCTATTTAAGGAGAGAGTGAATTGAGCGATTGGAAACAACCTGATAAGGGCGTAACGGAATCGCACGGTCAATACATCTCAGCCATCTATCGCCACATGCAGATATTGATCTCAGCCGAGCTGGCGCCGTATCGAATCGGAAGCGGACAGTATATATTTTTGATGGCGATTGCTATTCAGCAGCCAATTACGCAGAAGGCGTTAAGCGAGAAGCTGCTCATTGACAAGACGACTACGGCCAAGGCGATTACCAAGTTGGAAGCAGAAGGATACGTACGGCGGGAAGCCGATCCCACCGATAACCGTTATCAGCTGCTCTATTTGACAGAATCGGGACGTGAGGTGGTTCCTAAGGTACAGGAAGCGCTGAGCCGCGTTAAGAACAAAACCCGGAAGGGCATTACCGATGAGGAATATGACTTGTTGGTAGACCTGCTTAGAACCGTGCTTCGCAATCTGAGCGAGCAAGAGGAGATGAAGAGATGAGCGGGTACAGAGGGGCAGGCTTGACCGAAGAGCTGTTGACTTGGGCTTGCGTTACTATGCAACCTCATCGGTTCGGAGGGCTTGAATTTTAGTTTATTTAAATACCGAGCCAGATGTCGTTCATGCCATTGAAATCGCGCGTTCCAAATATGATCAAATAAAATTTAGGAGGATGTAAATGATGATAGCAAATCCGTTTATCGTAGTGGACAATTGCAAAGACGAAATCAAGTATTATCAAGGCGTGTTTGGTGGCGAGATTGCCATTCTTCGCAAGCAAGGGGAAGAGGTGCTTAACGCGGACCTGCATGTCGAGGGGGGAACCCTTAAGTTTGCTGATACTCAAGTAGCAAAGCCGGTAATGAAAGGCGATTACGTGAGGGTTTTCTTGAGAATCGAGACGGAGGAGGCGTTCCAAAGGATCTACGGAGAGTTTGCGACCGGAGGAATTATTAATTCGGAAGCGTACGAAGCTCCGTTTAACGGGCTGCTGGCCATCGTTACCGACCGAAACGGCGTGTGTTGGGTGCTGTCCTACTATCGAACTTAATGCTGAGAAGTCGAGATGCGGAGTCTTCCTATTGGGGCGACTCTTTAGGAACTGGAACACGTATTGTTTCCACAGTTTCCACAGATCTCATTGCGCTAAGGTACGACACTTTCGCGATAGAACCGACCCATGAGGGTTTGCTGAACATTCGAAAATCCAGTAACGCTGTTGAAAAGAACTCATTAACATTTGGAGTCGAAAGTATAACTTTACCCAGCCGAATCAAGACATATTTGCTGATTTCAAGCTGAGAAAGGTGACCAGAACCTTTGAAAAAGTGGCGCATCTGTTCTAATATTAAACGGAGCAGCCTTGTATATTAAAAAAAGGAGTGCAATCCATGGAAAAACGTAAATACGGCAATACCGGTTTGGAGTTCCCTATATTAAGCTTTGGGGCACAACGCATTGTGGATGGCCATGATTGCAGTGAAGAAGAAGCAATCCACATCGTCAATCGTGCCATTGATGAGGGAATCACTTATTTTGATACGGCTCCAACCTACTCGGACGGACAATCCGAGGAGCGTTTGGGAAAGGCATTTGGTTCACGCAGAGACCAGGTATTTCTCGTTACCAAAACCACTAAACGCAGCAGAGACGAAGCGCTTCGAAGTTTGGAAGCAAGCCTAAAGCGGTTACAAACAGACTATATCGATGAATTCCGGCTGCACAGCGTGAAGAATTGGGAGGAAGTCGATCAAATTTTCGCCAATGACGGTGCTTTACAGGCATGCATTGAAGCCAAGGAGCAGGGATTGATTATTAGCGGACACCGGAATCCCAAAATTCAACTGGAGGCCATTAACCGCTTTCCTTTTGATAGCGCCTTGGTTCCGTTATCCGCTTTGGATCCGTTTATCTACAGCTTTGAGCATGAATTCTTGCCGACAGCGGTGGATAAAGGTGTTGCTGTAGTCGGGATGAAGGTTATGGGCATGGGGGCATTGGAACCATGGGCCGAAAAGGCACTCCGCTATACTTTCTCGTTGCCTATGTCTACAGCAATCTTAGGAATGTCTACTATGGAGCAGCTGGAAAAGAACCTCCAGGTTGCCCGTGACTTCCAGCCGATGACAGACGTGGAGAAACTGGAGTTCTTCAAAGAAATCATGCATCTCACAACCTTCGAGACAATGTTTTGGAAATCTAATGACCTTGGGAATCCGCAATCATGGGCACCACGCCAGGTAAGAGTATAACTCAACAAAAACCGGCGGTAATGTGAAATACCGTCTCGGACCAGCACCTAGGGGCGGCTTTTTCGGTCAGTTCAGTTGGACTAGAACAAATGCCGGATCCGATCAGGATCCGGCTATTTCGTTTTGTAGAAAAGTTCGTGTGGGCGGCCGGATTATTTCGGCTCTTGACCCAAAATGCCGAACAGGTTCGAAATTAATTCCGAACTCTTCTCACTATTCGAGCTTAGCGATTCATCAATCAACTGATGAATTGACTGCAATTCAATTTTAATTTCCGTCAACAAAGTCAGCAACTGCTCTTCAAACTCACTCATACCTCAACCTCCCAAAAGGACTTTCTATACAGTATGAAAGGAGCCCACATTCGTGATAACGGTTGTTAAGCTCCCATGAAAAAAATCCGTAGTATCAGAAAATGGCTGCACTAAAGAGGATGCAGTTCATACTTTCGTTTTGCAGAAAGGGAGATGCTCTAGATCACGATCGTGAAGGGTGAGGGGTATTTGTGCCTAGGCAAAGAAAAAGCCCCCCGTCCACCTTGTCAATGGAGGGGGTTGCGACGACCAGACACTGTCGTAGCGTCTCGTCGAAATTCCAGTTTAATGCCTCGAAGCTTCTGACCTTGTTGGGACAATACAATAGTATGATGTGTAAACACATGATTGCTGAAGTCTGGGATCATTGTTTGTTGCTCGAGCAGAAGAGCTCCTTAAGACAGCTCTCCTGTTTCGGTCTATAGGCCACGTCGATGAAGGATTCCTGCCTTCATTCAAACTAACGTTTATAAACTAGAAACAGGGACATAATAATCTTGTTAACTGTCAGGAAAGTGAGGTGCATGGTTCATGTCCAATAAAAAGAATTACTATTCATTCGAAGATCCATCCGGCACTGCAATTGAATATCGGGCCACCAGTATACAGCAGGCTATGGTTATCAAGAAGAAGTTGGCCTTAGACATGGGTATTTCCAAAGAGGCTTTTGAGTTGAAGAGCATCAGCAAAAATCGAAGCCTGGACATTTGATAAATTGTGATAATTGCTTAATCTCCAACGCATAAAAAGAACTGATTACTGGGCTGTCTTTAAAAACTGAAAAGCAGACTTTGACGAAATTGGCATATCAACGATTCCAAGAGGAATCGTTTTTTTGTTTGAGTGAGTGAGAACGGTAACTCTTCTTTAAAATACGCTGGGCATCCCACCGAAGCTCACATAGCGAATAATTACGCCGTTTCTCTATCACAATTCATATCCCGTAATAAATATGAAGAAGGATGGCAAAACGGTTCTCAAGCTTCAGTTAAGACATGCACTTTCTTCTGCACTTGGAGCGGGAATTTCGGTTGAATCGGCACTGCAGGAGGTATGAAAAATTCAACATACGATAAAAGACTGCCAACCTAGGGGAAAGGGATGGCAGCCTTTGGCCTTGGAGTCATCGACGGTTGTAATTAGAAATCTAGTCAAAAATTTTTATTCACTTCATTAAACTTGAATAATAATAGGCAAGATCATAGGTCTTCTTTTGATCTGTGCGTATAAATATTTACCAACAGCGTCTTTAATAGATTGCTTATATACACTCCATTGGTTGGTTTTCGCCTCTTTTATTTGTGTGATAGAACTTAATGCAATTTGCTGCAATTCCTTCAATAATCCCTCTGATTCCTTGACATATACGAATCCGCGAGAAATGACATCGATACTTGAAACCGTTTTGCCATCCGTATTACTAAGGGTTAGTACAAAAATCAATATTCCGTCTTCAGCTAAAACCTTCCGATCTCGTAATACGATATGGCCAACATCCCCAATACCCAGTCCGTCAACTAACGTATTTCCATTCGGGATATGACGCTCTTTACGAGCTTCCGAATTACTAAAGTCTACAACCTCACCGTTGTTGATTATAAAAATGTTATCTGGATCAACACCAACTGATTCAGCTAATATTCGGTGCTGATAGAGCATTCGGTATTCCCCGTGAATAGGGATAAAGTATCTTGGTTTCATTAATGTCAGCATGAGCTTTAATTCATCTTGACTTGCATGCCCGGAAACGTGCATCCCCGTCACGGCTCCCGATCCGTAAATGACTTTCACACCTCTCGCAAACAAGTTGTCTACAATACGAGCTACGTTACGTTCGTTACCAGGAATAGGTGTGGCAGCTAAAATGACGGTATCACCAGGGGAGACCTCGACTTGTCGGTGTGTACCGCTTGCTAAACGGGATAAGGCAGCCACGGGTTCCCCTTGACTACCCGTACATAGGATTACTAACTCGTTTGGAGCATAACGATTCACATCTTGAGCCTCAATCAACATGTCAGGAGGCATTCGCAAATAGCCAAGTTTTAAGGCGATATTTACGACATTGACCATGCTTCTTCCTAAAAGGGCAATTTTGCGGTTCGTTTTTTCAGTTGCAACAATGACTTGCTGTAGCCTGTTGACATTAGAAGCAAAGGTGGATAAAAATATTTTTCCTGTGGCCTTTGTAAATGATTCCTCTATATGATCGCCAACTAAGCGTTCAGACGGTGTGAATCCTGGCCGTTCAGCATTTGTACTTTCGGAGAGTAGTGCAAGCACACCCTTTTCCCCAATAGAGGCCATCTTATGTATATCTGCATATTGCTCGTTTACCGGTGTTAAATCAAATTTAAAATCGCCGGTATGCACGATCGTACCTTGCGGGGTATCAAAGACAATGCCCAGGCAATCAGGTATGCTGTGGTTCGTTCGAAAGAAGCTTATTTGAATGGCCCCAAAGGTTAGGCTCGAATTTGAATCAATCACATGCGTGGTTGTCGTGTTAAGAATCCCATGTTCTTTAAGCTTCACCTCAATAAGGCCAAGGGTGAGCAGTGTAGCATAAATTGGCATGTTCAACTGTTTGATGATATAGGGTATACCCCCGATATGATCCTCATGTCCATGGGTAATCACCAAGCCTCTTACTTTATCTTTATTTTCAAGTAAGTAGGAGATGTCAGGAATAATCAGATCTATTCCTAAAAGGCTTTCATCCGGAAATTTAGAACCGCAGTCGATAACGACAATATCATCGTTATACTGAATAACATACATATTCTTACCAATCTCATTTACACCGCCAAGAGCAACTATTGAAAGCTTATCCTGGTTTTGGATTTGCTCCAACTACAAAACCTCCAAACTAATGGAATTCAATGGATTTCGTACAGCTGCACAACGGAACCAAAGCTCTCAGTTTTCTTTATATTCTCCATACAGCAGCAGTTTTAATAATCGGAAAAAGTACTTGCCTTGCCTCCGGCGTTTGTGCTATATTCTTTTTCGCTGTCCAAGAACGGTGGCAGTAAGCCATAAGAAAAGTGATTGGATTTTAACTAAAAAAACCACTTGCACTCGAGCAAATAAGTATGATAAATTGTCACTCCGGCCACTGAAGAGCGGCATGTAGTTTTGAAAGGTGCACTGCCTTTCGATCTTGGTAAGAATGCCAAAAGCTGATGCTTGCATCGGCCGCAGCGCTCGTGCTACGATATCACTCCAGCCAGTAAAACGGCAGTGAATAATTGATTTGTTCCTTGAAAACTGGATAACGAAACAAGCAACAAAGCTGCATCTCGGCGCTGTCCAAATCCAGCTGCTTCGTTTCGAATCCAGTTTTCAGGGTGCAAGCCGCCTTGAATAACTACTTGATGTTTCCTGGCAGAAGCATCAACCACCCGTTTGGTGACGATGGTGCACCAATAAATAAAAGTTTGGGGCCATAGCTCAGCTGGGAGAGCGCCTGCCTTGCAAGCAGGAGGTCAGCGGTTCGATCCCGCTTGGCTCCACCAGTATTCCCTGATAGCTCAGTTGGTAGAGCACTCGACTGTTAATCGAGTTGTCACAGGTTCGAGTCCTGTTCGGGGAGCCATTCATGGAGAGGTGTCCGAGAGGCCGAAGGAGCACGATTGGAAATCGTGTAGGCGTGACAAGCGTCTCGAGGGTTCGAATCCCTCTTTCTCCGTTTGAAAGTGTAATCATTGTGGCGGCGTAGCTCAGCTGGCTAGAGCGTACGGTTCATACCCGTAAGGTCGGGGGTTCGATCCCCTCTGCCGCTATATGGAGAGATACCCAAGTGGCTCAAGGGGACCCTCTGCTAAGGGGTTAGACTGCGTAAGTGGTGCGAGGGTTCGAATCCCTCTCTCTCCGTTTTTGGAAAGGTACCCAAGTGGCCTAAGGGGGCTGACTCGAAATCAGCTAGGCGGCGCAAGCCGTGCGTGGGTTCGAATCCCACTCTTTCCGCCAGAATTCAGCTCCACCATTAATTTATTTGCCGCTGTAGCTCAATTGGTAGAGCAACTGACTTGTAATCAGTAGGTTGGGGGTTCAAGTCCTCTCGGCGGCACCATCACGGAGGCTTAGCGAAGTGGCCAAACGCAGCAGACTGTAAATCTGTTCTCGTACGAGTTCGGTGGTTCGAATCCATCAGCCTCCACCAGTTTTTATAGGGTCAAATTTAGCGCGGCGGTCGTGGCGAAGGGGTTAACGCACCGGATTGTGGCTCCGGCATTCGTGGGTTCAAGTCCCATCGATCGCCCTTTATTAATTAGCTCAGTTGGTAGAGCACCTGACTTTTAATCAGGGTGTCGTAGGTTTCGTCCTACATGGCTCATGTTTAATGATTTCATGCGCGGTTGTGGTGGAATGGCAGACACGCTATCTTGAGGGGGTAGTGGGTGTACGCCCGTGGAGGTTCGAATCCTCTCAACCGCACCAATAGTTGCATATGCGTTCGTGGCGGAATTGGCAGACGCGCTAGATTCAGGTTCTAGTGGGGTAACAGCCGTGGAGGTTCGAGTCCTCTCGAGCGCATTGATTTATGCGGAAGTGGCTCAGCGGTAGAGCATCGCCTTGCCAAGGCGAGGGTCGCGGGTTCGATTCCCGTCTTCCGCTTTTATTTTTAACTGGCGCCATAGCCAAGTAGTAACCCCCAGTTCGAGTCTGGGTGGTGCCTTAATATATATAATGTGTGCCCTTAGCTCAGCCGGATAGAGCGTTTGACTACGAATCAAAAGGTCGGGAGTTCGAATCTCTCAGGGCACGTAGTATTTAGCCGGTATGGCGGAATTGGCAGACGCGCGCGACTCAAATCGTGAGGGAAACCGTGGGGGTTCAAGTCCCTCTACCGGCATTCGGGACGTAGCTCAGCTTGGTAGAGCACCTGGTTTGGGACCAGGGGGTCGCATGTTCAAATCGTGTCGTCCCGACCACTTTTTTATAAATGCGGATGTAGTTCAATGGTAGAACTCCAGCCTTCCAAGCTGGTAGCGTGGGTTCGATTCCCATCATCCGCTTTTGAATAAGCTAAACAAGGACCTGCAGCACGTTGTGTAGGTCCCTTTTGTGTTTATACATGATAGCGGATTTTCCATCACTTGCTAAACGGCTCTCTGTGAAGCGAAAGAAATGGGCAATTACGGCAACATTTGATAAGATAAAAGCACCTACACTTGAAGGAAATTTCAACCTCACTTTGAACACATTTGGAGGGACTATGATGATTCTGATTAGTGCCTGTTTGGTGGGTTTAGCCACGACCTATGACGGGCGGGACAATTACCGTGAAGAAATCGCAAGCTTGCTCAAACAGGGGAAAGCGGTGCTTGTGTGTCCCGAGCAGTTGGGGGGATTGCCTACCCCTCGCAAACCGGCAGAGATTGTTGGGGGCAACGGGGCGGATGTATTGGACGGCAAAGCAAAAGTCATGACGGCCGATCATGATGAAGTAACGCAGGAATTTATCCGCGGTGCCGAACAAACTTTAAAAATCGCTCAAACCGTAAACGCAAAATATGCGGTTTTGAAAGAGTCCAGTCCTTCCTGCGGCAGTAACCTCATTTACGATGGTACGTACACAAAAAATAAGAAAGCGGGGTTCGGGGTGACTTCCGCGCTACTCCAACGCCACGGCATCGAAGTTTACTCGGAAATCAACTTTCAGTCGTTGCTGGATAAAATCAAGTAGCATCGGACAAGGATAAGCAAAGGTTTCCTGTGAATAAAGGCTGCCGCGATCCGACAATCGCTATGGTAAAGCGGTGTGACACCAATTAACCACTATTCAGTGGAGAAGATCGACGCTTCTCCTTTTTTCATTGAAGTAACAGGCATCGAGAGCGCCGTAACAACAGGCTGCCGGCATTACAACCGGCAGCTTCGTTGCGTTAACGCGCAGATAATCACCATAATATGGTATGATTTTACCGACCACATTCAATGACAAGAACACAAATGCCTTCTTGATTAAGGTCATACAGTAACATAAGGATGAACTTCTAACGTAATTGAGGTGGAGGAGTCAATGAACATTCGAGTTTTGGATGAGCCTGACGCAAGGTCATATCAAGAAATACGGTTAAGTGCCTTAAAAATCAATCCTGAGGCTTTTGGCTCGACTTATGAGAGAGAGGTGATATTTTCACTGGAAACTGTAATAGAGCGAATGAAGCCAACTAGGGATAAGTTTGTACTTGGAGCTTTTAATGACAATGGTTCGCTTGTTGGAATAGTTGCTTTTGTGCGAGAGAGCGGTCTAAAAACTGCTCATAAAGGTAATGTATTTGGGATGTATGTAGCACCAGAAATGAGGGGACAGGGTTTAGCGAAAACCTTAATGCTTGAACTGATTAGAAAAGCCAAAGATTGCGATGGACTGGAACAAATAAACTTAGCAGTTATATCCGAAAACGGCATCGCAAAAAAACTGTACAAGTCACTAGGATTCACGGTGTATGGCGTGGAGCATAACGCTTTGAAGTACAACGGACAGTATTTTGATGAAGATTTTATGGTTCTAAAGGTTTGGATTTAGACCGATATTTTCTTGAGTTGGCACTTGAAGGATTTTTACTAATTTAGACCCAACATGTCATGCAGAAATTGACGTCATAAGACAAGCTGTCCGAGAGTTGTTAGATCCGCTGTACAAAAACAAATGTACTATATATTCAACAGTCGAACCCTGTCCAATGTGTTCAGGGGCTTTAATCTTAGCCAATATTCATAGAGCGGTTTGGGCATTAAGCGATGAATATTTAGGGGCTATGAGAATCATGAAGCAAGGTAATCATTTTAGACACAAATTTGATAAAATTTCTGTTACAGCTATGCCCTATAAAGACTTAGCAATACGTTCACAAGAACTTCATCGGCAATGGGATGAACGGCGCGGCAAAAAATACATAGTAAGTGATATCATTTAAGTGTTTTTTGTAATAACGAATACGAGGCTGATGGTTAATTTAATCAACGTCTTCAATGAAAATTGATTGAAACTAAGATAACGACAGGAGTACATCAATATTACGGAGATGATATAGTTCAACCAGGCACGGTAAAAGCCCAGTTTTTTTAAATTGTTCACGGAGAGATACATATGAATCAACAAATAGGTTCCCACGCTATTGTAATTGGTTCTGGTATAGCTGGATTATGTACCGCTCAAGTTTTATGTCGTTACTTTAAAGAGGTAACCATACTAGAACGCGGTGCAGAACCACCACATGCTAGCGAGCCCAGAAAGGAAGTTCCTCAAGGATATCATCTCCATGCTTTACTCAAAGCAGGAGAACAAGCCTTGGAACAACTGTTTCCCGGCATCACACATGCTATGGTACAAGATGGATCTATTCGTATCAATGGCACAAAAGAACTTAAATGGTTTCATCACGGAGAATGGAAAAAGAGATTTGAAGGCGATATTTCTGTTCTTCTACAGAGTAGGCCTTTTTTAGAAGGTCATATTCGATTACAGGTGGAAAAGAATTCAAATGTCCGTATCCTATATACCATGAAGGCTGTACAACCCATACATGATGCAAGCCTGAACAAGATAATTGGAATCCAAGTACTGGATGGGGCTTCGCCTCAGTCAAATGATCTCTACTCGGATTTAGTGATTGATGCAAGTGGGTTTGGATCAATATTCCATCAATGGTTTACCCGTAATGGCTACAAATGTCCCGAAGAAAAAGTGAACATTGACCTTTGTTATGCCAGTCAAATCTACCAATTAGATGATACGAAGCGAAGAAACTGGTCTACTCTGTTGGTTTATCCTTCTGCACCAATGGAAAAAGTCGGCGGATCAATTTCTCGTATTGAAGGAAATCGTCATATCGTCACGTTAATGAGTTACGATAGTGACTTGTCTCATTCAGTTCAGCAAAACTTTATCAACATTACGAAGCACTTATCACAAGAGGATGTTTATATTAATCTCCAAGGAGCGAAAGCTCTATCGGAAATCAAGGTGTACAAGGTTCCGTATATCGTTCGTCACCGTTATGAGAAAGTGAAAAATCTTCCTCAGGGATTTCTATTTATTGGAGATGCTTTATGTAGATTTGATCCTGTTTTTGGACAGGGTATGTCCGCAGCCGCTTTGGAAGTGTTGGAGTTAGAAGATTGTCTCAAGCAGGAATGGAAAGAAACTAGGGGAATTTCAACTCACTTAACTAAGCATTTTTACAAAAAAGTATCCAAGGTAATTGACCCCGTATGGAAAATGATCCTCATTGAAGATTTCCGTTATGGGCATGTGACGGGGAAGAAACCAATAGGACTTTCTTTTTTACAATGGTATACTAAGCGAATATTTCAACGATCTTCTCAAAATACCGATATTTACAATGCATTTATTTATGTTATGAACTTATTACGTCCAGCAAGTACGCTTTTTTCCCCATCGATCCTTTATAAAACATTTCGCAGAATGTGAGTAATGACGAAGCCAATATTGAATTATTTGGCAGAATTCTTCAACAGAATGGAGAGGATTTGGATGTCGAACGATTCTTCGGCTATTATCAAGCAATACATGCGGAATCTGGACAGTTATTCAATAGAGCAGTTGCAATTTAAATGCAAAGAAGACGTATGGTCGGTCGGGCAAATGTATATCCACGTGATCGAAGTGGCGAAAGAGTACATCGAGCATATTGAAACATGCACCAAGGCTACACATGAAGAATTTGAATGCAAGACGGAAGACGGAACGAAGGCGTTTGCCGAAAAAGAATGGCCTAATATCCGTGTAAAACTTGAGCAACCGCCCAACTCGACAAGCAACCCCGAAAGCAAGGATGAAATCATAGCTGGCCTGGAGCAGGTGCTAGAGAAATTGGCTTACTGGGAGTGTTGCGTAGATGATGCGAATCCGGCTTGCAAGGTACGCCATGGCTGGTTTGGCTGGCTCAACGCGCGTGAATGGTTTGAGATGGTTGGTATGCACAGTAGGCACCATTTGCGCCAGAAAGCGAAGCTGGACGAGAAACTGGTGGAGGCTGGTATAAGATAGCCCGATTTGGTAAAGATTTTGCTCGCTTATGATTAGACTAACGGATTATGATAGCTGGCGATTGAAACGACCCATCGCTTATCTATTCGGATAACCGCAAACAAGCCCTCCCCAGCATATGCCGGGAAGGGCTTGTTTGTTTTACTTCTTCCCTTCGCTGTTATTCTTTTCAGCCACCGCTTTATCCATCTTCTCAGAGGCTTCCCTCAACGCCGTATTAATGTCGATCTTATCAATGACGACGCGGTTGAACGCTTCCTCCATCGTCGTTTTCAGCACATTGGGGTCCGCTCCTTTCAGATTCGGTTCACGCCTTGGCATGGCTGGTGCCGGAGGATCGTTGTACACGGCCTGCACATGCTTGCCCTTGAGCGCGGGAACATCTTGACCGAGAACTTCGAGGTTGACCGCGCCCTTTTTCAAGGAGGGCAATGTGGCGTCCTTCTTCGCGGCTTCCAGCTGCAGCTCATCTGAGAGCAGGTACTTAATGATTTGGAAGGAGATCTCTTTATTCTCGTTGGTCTTCGTTATGAACCAGTAGTTCGACCCCGCTTGGCTGCCTACCTTCGGGCTGCCGGGGAATTGAGGCATGGACACCATATCCCAATCCAGATCGGGTGGAAACGAAGGGAACTTATTAAACTGATTGATCGCCATCGCCACGTTGCCCTTCATAAAAGCCTGCTCTTCAATCGTCTGCGAGCGGCTCTTCGTATCGCGGTTGTTGCCTGCTATCTCATAGAATCGGGACAGGTTCGAAAACAGACGCTTCCACTGGTCGGAATCGGCCATTTTGTCCACCTTCGGATCCAAGTAAGGCAGCGAAATCTGATTATCCCTCAGCACTGCACTGATAAACGAGCTGAAGCCGCGATACTGTTGATCGCCTGTATTTCGGGTCATTTTCTTGGCCAGCTCGTACACCTCGTCCCAGGTCATGCCATCCTTCGGGTAAGGGACGCCAAAACGGTCAAATAAAGCCTTATTGTAGTACAGCACCTGAGCACCGGCCCACGGCATCGGCAATCCGTACAGCGTACCGGCTGGGGTCACATTCCTCAGATTGTCCATCAAAGCAGGCTCAAAGCGACTGATATCGTAATTATCCTTTTTGATTAATTCGGACATATCGTAGGCCAATCCGGTACCGATCAGAAACTGGTCAATCTGCGACGTATTCCCATACATGATGTCCGGATACGTACCCGATGCGACTAGATTGAGAATATCCAGATCCTTTTCCCGCGGCAAAAACTTCACCGTGACATTAGGAAATTTGGCGCGAATCCGATCCCCGTAGCGTTCATTAAATTTTTCCATACTGTCGTCGAATTGGGATTTAAACACCAGGGTGACCGGCTTCTTCATGTAATCGGCTTCCGCGGGCGCGCTGGCCGGAGCAGGCGCCTTGCTGCAAGCAGCAAGCGTAGAGCTAAGAAGCATTAGGACGGATAGCGGTAATACGATTTTCTTGGTTGAGTTCATAGGACCCCTCCTCTTTTTATAGAAAGCGCTTGCAAATAAATTATAAGGGGGATACTAGTAAATGGTAAAGATTGTAGTTTTAGGTCAGCTTGTGTATTCTTTGCATTAGATTGTGTATTTTTTAGAGTTACGAACAATTTACGGCTTTCTTCCTCAACGAGCTTTATATTACAGCGGGCAGCTTTAACACGATACCGGGAGCATAGTTCAGTCTTTACTCAATCTGGGAATACCTGTTATTCTGGAGTTACCATTTGACGGCCGTATAGATAACTTGATTTTGAATCGAAACGAACTTCAGAGCGCATTGGTGGGTGGGAGGTTCGGCATGAGAGCTATTGTGGCAACAGCAAGCTGCATCCTTTTCTGTTTCATACTGGCAGCCTGCGCTAACGTGTACGAAGCTTCCCCGCCCGGTGAAGCGGACACAGTGCCGAAGGCCGGTTCGCAGCAATCGGCTATAACGGGCAAAGAGGTGGCAGGGCAGATGAATTTGTACGAAAGCGCAAAGGATCCGTTGTTTGTCAAAGCATTTTACGAAAAAACTAAGGTACCTGATCGGCCGGCCACCTATGCTACAGGAGCGAACGTAAAATACGAGAAAGGTGAAAAATCCGTCTGGCTCGTAGAAGAGCAGCGCAGCGGAGCGGAGCTCATCGAGGCCGGCTTGTATATGAAAAACCGAAAGCTAATTGACGAAGGCTGGAAAACGTTTGCGTGGGCGTTTGCAAAGCAGGGCGCTGACGGAGGCTTCCTTGGAACGGGCGATCCTTACCACAGTACGGATATGTTCGTGGAGTCGGTTGCCAGAGCGCTTCTGCTGATGAAGCAGAGCGGCGATTCGTACTACGCCGAATACAGCTCCCAATATCTGGAGAAGCTGCACACGGCTGCACTGTGGATGCTAAAGCCCGAGGTAGAGAAGACGCGTCATAAAAACGACAACCTCACTCACCGGCGATGGATTTCGGCTGCGGCGTTCGGGATGACGGGGGCGCTTACCGGGGACGAAAAGTTGATTAAGCAAGCGGAGCTGTACGCCAAGGAAGGGCTGGCGCTGCAAACGGCTGAGGGCATTAATCCGGAAAAGGGCGGTTTCGACATCACGTACCATAACTTCGGCATTTTGATGGCCGAACGATATTACTTGGTGTGCCGGGACGAGCAGTTGAAGACTCAGGTCCTAGCAATGGCCGATAAAGGGCTGACCTATAGCGAGGCCAAAACTAAGGCAAATGGGGACGTATCAACGGAGGACAGCACGAGGGTTGGCAATGAGACGGATCGTTCCGGCGTTCAGAAGACGCCGGCGTATCGCTCAATCGTTCAGGCATTCGTAATGGGCTCGCAGTTGACGGGAAAAACAGAATTTTATACGTCAGCCGAACGTATCGCGCGGTTCCGCTTTTTGGAGTAGAGATAAAAAAATCAGGTAGTTCCTCCAGAAGGCAAAAAAGCCACGGTTAGTTGATATAGCAAAGGAAAAAGCTATAGAAAGAAGGGGATATGAATGTCTTGTTTCATTTGTGATAAACACTCTGGCTCTCAAATCAACCACCTGGTGGATATATTTATGAAGATGAAAACTGGAGGCTCTGTCATTTTCCCGTAGAGCAATCCGCGTTAGGGAGACTTGTCTTAGAATCGAACCGTCACTTTTTAGTCTTCTCTGAAATGACGGATGAAGAAGCAAAATCTTATGGTATCCTCGTTAAAAAGATATACTCTACACTCAAACAAGAGACAGGTGCAGAACGAATATATTCGTTAGTAACGATTGAAGGCGTTCCTCACTTCCATGAACATTTTTTTCCTCGAACCAGTGATAGCCCCGCAAAAGGGATGAAATTAATTACTTTGAATTGTGCATGTGATGAAGCTGATGCGATTTTATTAGTTTCTAGGCTGCGAGGGAAGTTTCAATAAAGAAACGAGAGTTCGATATCACGATGACGAATATATATTACATCATATTGGGTGATCAACGATGCGTGATGGCCACGCATGGTTGCCGCAGCTGACAAAGGAGAGCGAAACAATGAAAAAGTACATACTCTTCGATCATGATGGTGTTCTGGTTGATACTGAATTCTGGTATTACAAAGCGGGAGAACGCGCTCTGGCTGACATTGGATTTACCTTGGATAAAGATCAATATCTCCGCGACATGACCCAGTCATTGGGCACTTGGTCCCAAGCTAGGGCGGCAGGTATTGATGAGCAGACTATCAGCAAGCAGCGTGAGGTCCGCAACGTCTATTATCAGGAATATCTACGAACAGAAGCCATAGAGATTGAAGGCGTAGTTGAAGCTCTAGCCGAACTGTCAAAGTACGTCCGCATGGCCATCGTGACGACTGCAAAACGTGCGGATTTTCAACTTATTCATGAAAAGCGCCAGATTAGACAATTCATGGAATTCGTCCTTGTTCGCGAAGACTACGAGCACAGCAAACCGAACCCGGAACCATACTTGAACGGTCTAAAGCGATTCGGAGCTTCCAAACAAGAGACCCTGGTTGTAGAGGATTCAAACAGAGGGTTGAACTCAGCCGTGGCGGCTGGCATCGACTGTGCTATTGTGCATAACGACTTCACAAAAACACATGACTTCTCACAGGCCAGCTATCGAATCAAGACTCTGATTGAACTAAAGGACATTATCCTGAATGTAACCTGAGAGAGCATCCGCCAGCGTGTCCCGAACTCACTTTTAGAGTGAAGAGCAGTGCGGGCTGTGATCTAGGAAAGTGAGCTGCAGTTGCCCGAGCCGGCGTCTGGCGCCGATCGCGCTGAACCGGTGCTCGGAAATATTGGTGTAAGATGAAGCTACTAATCATTTGGACCCACAAACTGAAGATAAAATTTACGCGATTCTTGACAAGCTCGAAGATCCTATAGGTTTGGAGCCAGTGGGGGTGCTTCGCCTTGGTGATAAAATTGTAGTCAAACTAATAAATGGCTGATTCGCATTACGTATAAATTATTTAACTTCTTGCCACGATTCTTGGCAGCTTTGTTACGTTAAACGGCAGTTTAGTTGAAACATGAAAATGGCTCCTTTATGTCTGTGCCAAGCAAGAATAACCCCTCCGAACAGATTGGAGGGGTTGTTCTATCATTACATGAAAAAAGCCCAGTAGAAAAAGCCCCCGTTTAGAGCGTAAAGGGAAATTGCAATATGCCGTGCGTCTAGATATTTAAATATGGGATTATCGGACCGGGGCGTCGACTGGCAATCTCCGCTCTTCTCGTGCCGACTCGAACGTTTTTTCAATAATTTTAAGCGCATATAGGCCGGTTGGTCCATCGATTAGAAGCGGCGTACCGTCGCAGAGCGACTCAACGAATGACTCGTGCACGCGGTGGACGCATCCTCTGTAAGAGCTTTCAAAGGTGCGCTGGGCAACGCCTTCCTCCTTGTTGTAACGGAAATCTCCAAGCTCGCAGTCGTTCTCAAGCTGTATGGACATTTCGCCGGTTCTATAGTTGTAGCGCACATTTCCGGCTGTACCGTTTACCTCAAGGATGGACCCAACCGTCCGGCGGTTCGTAAATTGGCAGTAGGTCGTCTCCAGGACTGCCGAAACGCCGCCCTCGAAGCCGTAGATGGCGGTTGTCACATCATCGGCCTTCATTGGCGCGTAAATGGTGTCCGAATACGACTGCACCCACTTGATCTCTCCCTGTAAATGGAGGAACAGGTCGATCAGGTGCGTGCCAAGCTGCTCCAGCGCGCCGCGGGCTTCCTGCTTCCGCCACGAATCGTCATCGAGCGAGAAACCCTTGTAGGAGATCATTCTCCCGCGCAGCGTGATGACTTTGCCGAGATGGCCATGCTCGATCAGATTGCGAAGTGTCTCAATGCCGCCGTCTCCCCGTAAAAACATGAATACGCCAAGCTTGCGGTCATATGTACGGGAAGCAGCGATCATGCGTTCGGCGGCATCAATGGTGCCGGCCATCGGCTTTTGCACGAACACGTGCTTGCCCGCTTGAAAGCTCTGCAGCGCAATCGGCTCATGAGAGGCGTTAGGCGTCGTAATGTCGACCCAATCGACCTCCAAGTCGTTCAGCACATCTTCTAGCTTGTCGGTATGGTGCGGAATGCCGTTCTTCTCCGCAACCTGACGTGCAGCCTCTAGGTCGGTATCGCACACCCATTTCAGCTTGGAGCGCTGCAGGCGTGAATGAGCGGGAATATGCAGGCTTCTGGCGATGTTGCCGGCGCCGATTAAGGCGGAAGTAAGCATCCTTATCGTCATAGAGCAAGCTCCTCTGCGAGAAGCGGCGACTCGAAGCCGGCATTTTGCAGCCATGTATGAAGCAGGGCGAGCGCTTTTTGCGACTGGGTGATTTTCGGATGGATATGCGTTTCCATTGTCATTCTGCGAATTGTCGGATCATCCGAAAGCCGCGGCAGCAAGCGTGTCCACGGGATTTGTCCGTCGCCGAGGCCGGTCCATGGGCTGCCTGCGTGATAGCCCTGCGTCTTGGCATCTTTAATATGAATGCTCGTAATGCGCCCGCGGAGAGTGGCATACCCTTCGAACGGGTCCTCGCCGGCTACCCACGAATTGGCGGGATCCCAATTGGCCCACAGCGCGTCTGAGCCAACCGCTTCCCATACGGCCATGAACTGCTTCGCCGTCTCGCAAGCGGTTCCGTGCTCTGTCTCTATGGCTAGACGAAGGCCGGCTTCTTCCGCCTTGCGGCACGCTTCCTTCAAATATGGAATGACCATTTCCTGTAGCTCTGGCTGGCGTGGATTGGCGCGGTCGTACAGGGAGAAAATGACGATCGTATCAGCGCCGATTTGCCGAGCAAGCTGAATAGATTGATCGAGCCGATCGCTTAAATGCTCATCCATGAGCGCTTTTTCCGGGGCGCATTTAAACACGCCGGGTGATAGCGCCGTATAGGTGATGCCGTATTGCTCCTTCAATCGGAGCAGTTGCTGCACGGTCTTATCCGTCAGCCCGTCGGGAAGGCGCTTTTGCATAATATTGCGCACTTCATAATGGCGGATTCCCCAAGACGTGCCGATATGTACGGCTGCGTCGATATCCTGGCTAATTTCATCGCTGACAATGCAAAACTCCATCCGGCTTCCCTCCCAAGTCTGGAACAAGATTAGAGCGCGTCCGGTCGCAGTCAATATGTGTCTGGCAGGACCATAGCGCTATTTTTCATGGAGATCTACGAGTAGCATATCAATTTTTTCTGTATCCGTGTCCTGCTGTAGTCTGATAAAATGTTGTCTGAGTATGATTATAGATGAATGGAAATCGTGGAAGGAAGGCGGGCGAACGATGCCGGATCACGCGGGCTACACAGGGCATAGGGGGAAAATGTTAGGAAGCGATCCTTTTCGGATGGCGCTTCGCCGCACCTCGGCTTCCGAGTATCGGCCGACTTATCATGCGCATCAGGGGCTGGAGCTGCTGTACGTCTACGAAGGGCGCGGCCGAGTGGTAGTGAATCAGCGGGTCATCGAGGTGACACCGGGTACACTGCTCATGTTTCAGCCGTTTCAGCTGCACCGGATTCAGATGGATGTAACGGTAAGCACACCGTACGTCCGTTCGTTCGTTATTTTCGAGCCGACCGTACTGGAGCCGTATTTGCAGCCCTTTGCGGGTGTACATAAATTTTTTACCCGTGTATGGAAGGGATTCCCGGCGTTCCATGCCATTCGGACGGGAAGCCGGGCGCCTTTTCTGGAGCAGCTGTTTGAGGAGCTTGGGCGCATTATCGCCGAAGAGGAGCCGAATGATGAGCATTACTCAGCAGAGGAGCGGTTTGCTGTATTTCTTGTTACGTTTCTTCAGACGATCCAGCCGTTTTGGCGCGAGCAGGAGGAGGTTGCCGAGCAGGCGGAGCTGCGCGATTCGCCCCATGTGGAGACGATTCTCCAATGGATCGAGGACCATTATAGGACGCCGTTTCGGATGGAGCAGCTTGCCGAAGCTGTTCATTTATCCCCGAAATACATTTCCGCTTTATTTACAAAAATGATCGGCAGCAGCATCACGGAGTACATCATGAGCCGTAGAATACGCCAAGCTTGCGTACTGCTGCGGTCGGGCGTCATGCAAATCCAGGACATAGCGCAGGAGATCGGCTTGACCAATGTCTCCTATTTCTGCCAGCTGTTCAAACAAACCGTCGGCGTCAGCCCTCATCAGTACCGGAAACAGGCGAGGTAGCTAAATTTGGTAATAATTATTGGAATTCTACTGGGCCAAAAGTGAGAGGTAACTCTTTATAGCGAAACGGAGATATGCCGTGAAGTCAAATATGAATCGTGAAGACCAACGCAACGCAAGGACACTTAGAAAAATTGAAGTTCAACAAATTTACTGATCGCAAGCTTATCGAGTTGGCCCCACTTGATGCAGGCATTAGCTTAGTTCGACCGGAACATTAAAGTACCATTCCAAATAAGAACACAGCAACTGAGAGTCGATTGCTGTGTTCTTATTTTCGTTAAGCGGGTCCAACCCTCAGGCGGAAGCCTCAGTGGACGCTATTTTATTTCGACCGGTACATTAACAGGAACTTTAAAATACCACACCCAAAATACACACATAATTAATGAGATACCATAGGCTAACACGGGTCGTTTATAGAATAATCGAAGCATGGGGAATATTGTGCAATCAAAAATTATTGACCAATAAAGATTCCAGCCATGTTGATAAATAATACGGCCAGTAATCAATAGAATCCACTCTACTGCAGCGTAAATCAAAACCCAATTTAGAATATAAATGACTTGCTTACCAATATCACCCTTTGGATATTTGGACAAAAATAGAAGTGCAGTAAGCGGGAAAGTAACAAACATATAAATCATTTCAGTGAAAGCGTTATTTAGCAAAATATCAGGCTTTAATCTCCACAATGCATAATTTGCGGTTAGAAAAAGATAAAGCAAATCCCCAAGTACAAAATACATCATTGTAGTGTGATAATCCCTCCAATTTTTCCAATCTCCTCGTTTCCACGCGACGATCAAAATTAAAACTGCGATTGCAAAGTGCATTAGATTCTCACACCTACCTTCTTTAAGTTAATAACTCATTTCCCATTATTATCCATATAACCATACCACATCCTATAGCGACTGTTGGTTAAAGAATACTTTATGGTAATTGAAATTTTTATGTCATCCTTCAGAGACGTTAATAACCCAGCCCCTGAGATCAGCAGATGAACTTAGCAAGTTCCAGCAAACCGGTGAAAAGTATAAGATGGTCTACGATTATCAGATCATGAACAAGCTTAATTAATGGGGGCCCACCCGGAGAAGGTTACAAAGAATGAGTTGGATTTCTGGCATCTTTACAGGTTAATTACCGAGGAACAGTACCTTCATTTCATCAACCTCATCGCCTCATAGGACGTGACGTTACCCGTCATTGGTGGTCGTAGCAGAAACCGTATAATTATAGGATCCCGTCGTAACAATTTATTTGCACAAGGAAATACTGGACTTATCGTTCCAGAAAATATATACTGTACCTACGGAAACGGAGGGAGAACCATGGGACGCTACAAAGAGTTTGATAAAGAAGCGGTGCTCCATAAAGCGATGCTCGTTTTTTGGAAAAAGGGCTACGATGCGGCAAGCATACCCGATTTGCTGGAAGCCATGGATCTTAGCAGATCAAGTCTGTACGAAACGTTTGGGGACAAACAAACACTTTATATCGAGGCGATCAACTGGTACAAGAAGTGGAAGCAAGCTAAACGGGACATCCTCGTCAATGCGACATCCGCAAAATCGGGAATCCGGCAGTACTTCGAGCTACACATCGATTCCGCCTTGGGCGGCGAGTCGCCAAAGGGCTGTCTCATTACTAATGCAGCAGTCGGCATGGATTCGCCAGATGAGGAACTGAATGCGTTGATCAGGGAGCGGTTTGACGAGCTGGAGAAATCCTTCTACGAGCTGCTGCGCAAAGGTCAGGAGACGGGAGAAATCATCCCGGAGAAAGATATCAAGACTTTATCGTATCTGCTCTCAAACCTGAATCATAGTATAAATATCGTTGCGAAGGTTCAGGGTGACCGCAGCAAGATGAAGCAGATGATGGACACGGTGCTGGAAATACTGTAAATTTTTTTTAACTATATCGGAACGATTGTTCCAGTAAATTTATCTGACCAGCAAAGGAGCTCTCTCTATGCATTCAGCTTTAATTCCAACGGAGAAATCGATTTCGGCATCACTGATTTTTATCCTGGCAGCCGCCTGCGGTATCATCGCGGCGAATCTTTATTATGCTCAACCATTGGTAGGTCCGATCGGTTCGACTATCGGGCTCTCCTCCGGGGCTGCCGCACTCATCGTTACGATGACCCAAGTCGGCTACGGGATAGGCTTGTTATTTATCGTACCACTGGGAGACATCCTAGAAAATCGTAAGCTGATCGTTTCGTCATTGCTCCTCACAGCCGCCGTTTTGACAATTGCAGCTGTAATCAAAAGCGCTGTCCTGTTCCTTATCGCTTCACTCGTGATCGGAGTAGGTTCCGTCGCAGCGCAAATCCTTGTGCCGTATGCGGCTCATCTTTCGGCTGAAGCCGTGCGCGGTCGCAATGTGGGCAACGTCATGAGCGGGCTACTTCTGGGGATTATGCTCGCGCGTCCCATTTCAAGCTTGGTGGCGGAGTATATGGGCTGGCGCGCCGTATATTTCATCTCCGCAGCACTGATTTTCGCGCTGGCTCTTGTATTGGCAAAGGCACTGCCTTCAAGGCAGCCTTCGACCGCCACAGCTTACCCGGCGCTGCTGCACTCCATGCTGCATCTGCTGAAGACGACACCGGCATTGCGCCGGAGGGCAATTTATCATGCTTGTGTATTCGGGACGTTCAGTTTGTTTTGGACTACAGTTCCGTTGGTATTGACAAGTCCGGCGTTTCATTTTACTCAGAAGGAGGTCGCTCTGTTCGCATTAGTCGGGGTAATGGGGGCAATTGCGGCGCCAGCGGCGGGTCGTTTGGCGGACCGTGGGTGGGTTCGTCCGGCGACAGGCTGGGCATTGGCCATCGTCATCTTGTCCGGGCTGCTTCCCTTGGTGGTTCCATCGGGTTCTGCTATCGCGGTCCCCATACTCGTAGTTGCGGCCATTTTACTCGACCTGGGGGTATCCGCCAACATGGTTCTCGGGCAGCGGGTGATTTTCTCATTAGGGGCGGAAATTCGCAGTCGGCTTAACGGTTTGTATATGGCCATTTTCTTTTTAGGGGGCGCTATCGGCTCAGCGGCAGGGGGATGGGCTTACGCAACGGGGGGCTGGGAGGCGGCGCTGCTGATCGGGATCGCCTTACCGGCCATCGCCATGGCGTATTATGCGACGGAGTATAGTAAGTGATATTCCGCAAAACCTTGACTGCATCTAAAAAACATCGGAGCAGTTCCTTTTACAGCCAAACGGCAGCCAAAAAACAAGAAACCGCTGAAAAGCGGTTTCTTGTTTTAATTACGTAAAAAAGTAGTTTGACGAGTTGAGAATTACTAAAATGATCCCAGGAAGATTAGGGGATCGTTTTAGTGCGCGAATTTTAAATGAAATTCCTAGTTCGATCAGTTCAGTTCAAAAGGAGGGACGGTTGTTGAAAGGACAGTTAAATAAACCACCAGTTCAAGAACAAGAGACATCAGTTTGGATATGTGTAAAAGAAGAATACAAGGGATGGGTCCGTGAAGACTTTCCGTTCAATAAAGTTCTCAAATGTGCACTGTATGACTCGGAGATGGTTCGCAGAACAAAAGTTCTTCCTATTCTAAGCATTGAAAAAAACGCCGTCGCAGTATCGTGTGAAAGCTAAACCGTCGGCAATGACGAGATGACCAGCTGTTAAATTTTAAGCAGTCGGTGACGCTCATGGTAACTTGATCATGGCTCTGGACAGAACCCCGGATTGTTAGTGCACATATGCTGGGAGTAAGCGCTGTCTGAACTGGACAAGTCCTTGAAATAATCAGCAATGATATGGTTCGCTGTGATGGAATCGTCCTGGAATTCGAGCTGGTGCAGCTCCTTGACGTGCATATAATAATAGATCGTGTCATCCTCGGGCACCTTGAACAGAAGCGGCGGCAGGTGAGGCACGAGATCGTACTTATTCGCAACCCGGTGACTGATTTTACGCGATAATGCTCTGGCAAAATCCGGGTTCCCCACACGCGGAGACCCGAAGGTGTAGATGATTGGCGAGTTGAACTTGGTGTTATGGGCTACATCAAGCGCGCATAAAGTCGCTAACGCCCCACCTAGGCTGTGCCCCGTCAAGAACATTGTTTTACGCGCAGGTAATCGCTTCAAGGCTCCGATCACATCATCTCGGAGCGAGCTGTATATTTGTGTGAATCCTTTATGCGTCCAGCCCGCGTCCGACACGAACTTGTATTTCACCTGACGCGCCATAGCGTTCGCCATCCAGTCGGCTGACGAGCTAGTACCCCGAAAGGCAATAATAATTCTCTCATCCGATTCTATAATATAGCCAAACCATTCTTCGATCCCGTAGAAGGCGACCCCCTTGAAGCCAGTAACCAGCTCATAGCCTTTGGGGACAACGAACGACCCATCTTTATTGCTGAACTGGGTGTAAGTCTGCCCGCACACAGCCGCTAAAAATATCGCCAATCGATTGTCGTAATCTTGCCCCTTCATCTCCCAGTCCCCCGTAGATACGCATCATTCCTTATTGTATGAGGGAAGGAGCAGGGGTGTGCCCAAGTTCTTGTCATTTATGATAAACATGCTGCAAGTGTATTCGCCAAACAACGAGATAAAGCACTTCTATAGAATTACATTTTTTAAACTTGCTCAATTTTTAACCCGAAAATTTGAGGCGGTTCAATTTTATTCATTTGTAAATATGTAGAGATTTGTCCGCGATGATGAATTTCATGTTCTGGAATTGCCATAAGAATTCTCCACGCACTAACTTCGTGACCATGAAGGGTTTTAACCTTTTTTGTCAACACATCATTGCCAAGTTTTAATAGACCCTCTGTTAATTTAATCTGACATGCCTCTAAATAATTTGAAATATCCTCAAGAGAAGCTCCCTTACTACTATCATGTCCTGTGTATGTCCACGTTTCATGTTCAAATATACCAAGAAACATCAATCGAGCTGATGCGATATGTCGTAATAAATCACCTGTAGAAAATTTGTCTTCAGAAGGTTTCCAATCTAAGAATTCTTTAGGTATTGCTTTCACATATTGCATCGTTCGTTTATGAATCCCATCTAAATATTTTACATATTCCTTTATATCATGAATCATATTGCCACTCTCCAATTTTTGCAGGATAGTTTAAGATCAGTCGCGCTGAACCGTACCATAAGTAACGGCAAGTTTCTTCAATAAAAAATTTTAGTGTGAAGAAGATCGAGCGCATGCTCAATTTCGTTCAACTCTTCATCAGAAACCGTTTCGATTCGTTTGATGAACCGGGCTTCAATGCTTTGAAAAGCCTCTTTCATCATGGCCTCCCCCTTTTCGGAAAGCCGAATAAATTGCTTGCGCCGGTCTTCGGTATCGGCAGCTTTTTCGCATAGCTGTTTATCGCTTAATTTCCTCAGCTCGCGGCTAGTGTTAGGCATGGACATATGCATACATTCACTGATCTCACTGAGAGTAACTGGTTGATTGATGGCAATGTACTCAAGAATCTTATATTGAACAAGCGTAATCGTTTCAGATCTTGCATCTTTTGTCATGTCATTCGCTATTTGATGGACCGCGGCTGTGAAGGCCACAAATTTATGGAACATTATATTCCTATCCACAAGATCACCTCATACTGACACAATAACAAATTAATTATCAAATAACAATTATCAATTGACAACAATAATTGAATCATGTTACCGTTTGCTTATCAAATGATAAGTAAAGGAGCACGCGGATGAAAACGCTGGTTATTTACACGCACCCTAATCATCGGAGCTTATGTTTTGCGTTTTTTCAGGAGGTCCTTCGAGGATGCAATGAAAATGCGATGATCGAAGAGGTAAGAGTGCTGGATTTGTATGAGGAAGGGTTTAACCCGGTTCTGATTTTTAACGAGAATAAACGCAGGAGAGATATGCATGCCGACCCAAATCTTGCGGTATACAGAGAGCAACTGATGTGGGCGGACAAAATTGTTCTTGTATATCCGATCTGGTGGGGGCGTCCCCCGGCTATGCTCTTGGGATATATAGACCAAATGTTTGCTTCAGGATTTGCGTACAAAGATAAGGGTGGGCTTATGCCGGAAGGACTTCTAAAAGGTAAGTCGGTTGTTTGCGTCTCCAGTATGAAAGGACCAGTTCATTATCCATTGCTATGGCTGAATAATGCACACAAAATATTAATGCGCAAAGCACTCTTTAGCTACGTTGGCATCAAAAACGTGAAGTTCTTTGAGTTTGGCAGCATGGAGAGCCCACGGGGCAGACAAAAGGAAAAACTAA
The DNA here is from genome assembly GCF_007786445.1 of Paenibacillus cremeus. Classification (GTDB taxonomy): domain Bacteria; phylum Bacillota; class Bacilli; order Paenibacillales; family NBRC-103111; genus Paenibacillus_G; species Paenibacillus_G cremeus. The sequence goes on from NZ_VNJI01000061.1 coordinate 25,889, forward strand.
ATAAAATCTATCGCTATTTCAAAACGGTAGGAAAATAACTTGCCGTTCAAGACAGCGCGGTGAACCGTTTGGTGAAGTACAGGGGAGATTTGCTTGACGGTTCATCAAACTCATACGCACAAACGCGTCACTGAGTTTTTTTTGATTATGTAGGAACTTTCATGTCGTAGCTTCGAAAGTGAATCCAAGAGCTTATTGATCAAACTGGTAATAGTAGGGTAAAATGTAACCGTGGTTTCACTAACAATTACAAGAGCTGTCATTGTTCTAGGCAAAAAAGTGAATCAATAGAAATGAGGTGGCAAGCTTGCATGAGTGGCTATTGCTCAGCTATAAAATTCCACGTCAACCGACCACACCTCGGGTATATGTATGGCGGAAATTAAAGAAGCTCGCAGCCATTCTAGTGTTTGATGCGATTTGGGTCCTTCCATATACGTCGAGATCCTTTGAGCAATTTCAATGGTTAGCTGCTGAAATTATCGAACTTGGCGGTAAGGCACATGTGTGGAAGTCGAGCGCAGTCTTATCCGGACAAGAGGAGGCATTGATTCAACAATTCACTCAACAAACGGATTCTGCTTATGAAGAAATATGGAATGCGATTCAATTGAAAGACGCTGATTTGAACGTACTCTCACGGAAATATCAGCAAATCATGCAGCATGACCATTTTCAATCGATCATTGGTAAAAAGGTAAGAGAAGCACTACTTGCATCAAGAGGGGGAGATGACAGGTGAAATGGGTTACGTGGGAAAACGTAGGTGTAGACCGTATGGCTTGCGCATGGCTAATTAAACGATTCATTGATCCAGATGCCCAGTTCATATTTATACCTGTCGGCAGTAAACAGTTTCCAGAGGCTGCGGAGCCATTCGATATCCCGGGTGTGCGTTATTCGCATTACCGCGGTCATTGCTCTTTTCACACGATGGTAAGAGAGCACCAATTCAAGGATCAGATTCTTGACCGGATTGCCTCCATTGTGGATGAAGCGGATACGATCCAAGAGGTCCAGCTCGAGCCAGCTGCTTCTGGCCTGGATAACATCTGCCATGGCTTACGTCTGATCAGTGTGGATGATACGCAGGCTCTGGAACGGGGATATATGATCTACGAAGCTCTATATGCTCAGATTGCCTCAGATAATAGCCAAAAATAAGGAAGGTAAGGTGTTTCATGGCCGATATACAATCAAACGTTCAGGATCCGATTTTAGACGATGCTCTCGTGCTCTCACTTGTACGACGTCACGTGCCCGAAGCACAATCCGTAACTGGAATCGATGAAACAGGCGGAGAGGCAAGAACCTATGCTGTCGATGAACTAATTATCCTAAAGACGCAGCGCCCACACAAAATACGTCCAAGTACCAGTTTGGAAAAAGAAGCTTTTTTCCTTCGGGAGTTGGAGAAGTATCCTGATATAAGCGTGCCGCGTGTACTGGGGTACGGGAGGGAAGGGAGCATTGAGTATACTTGTATGTCCCGGATACCAGGTATTGCGGTGAAGTATGCAAGCTTAGCTTTCGAAGCCCGGAACAACATGCTCATTGAACTGGGAAAGAGATTACGACGCATTCATGGGGCCGTGCAACAGCCATTCATTGAGAGCGGATTATTCCCGGGTGATCGGACTTTCGAAGATACAAAAACCAGATTGAAATCGGCTTTTGATAAAGAGATTGGAAAAATTGTTTTAAGAGGCAACGCAGACGAGATCGAGCTCGCACAGGGAATTGCCACGAAAGCATTGGCTCACTTACCTGATAATGATGTACTCGTGGCTGTACACGCTAATCCGGCAACAACTCATACTTTTGTAGATCCAGAAACTGGACATTATACGGGAACGATCGATTTTGGTGATGCGTATATCAGCCATCCGGTTTTTGATCTTCGGAGATGGGGATTACTTGACAGAGGTACGCTTTTAGCCGGGTATGTGTCGGAGAAGCCCGTAAGTGAAGAGTTTATGCGAGTTTGGGATGTGGTACAGATCCTAGACAGTTTTACCGTGTCTAGCAATAAGGAGAACATGAGCGCTGATTTAGCCGCGATATTAGAGAAACTATCATAATCAATAAAGGAGCTGTTAGATTTTGAACCAACAAGCAAAAGTAGCGATTCTCTGGCACGGTAACCATGAAGCTCGGAATAATGCCACTGCTGAAAACAATAAGTTCAGTAAAATATTTGAAGAGTTTCAACATTACAATGTTACAGCTGTACCTGCAGTTTACAACGATGAATTTGTCGATGAAGTGCGACAGCATCTGCGTCAAGTCGATGGAGTTCTTGTGTGGGTCAATCCTATTGAAGGCGGAAGTAATCGGTCGATTCTAGACAACATGTTAAGGGATGTAGCTTCGAGTGGAGTTTTTGTCAGCACGCATCCGGATGTGATCCTGAAACTGGGTACCAAAGAGGTTCTGTACCAGACACGGGAAATGGAATGGGGAGGCGACATTCATCTCTATAAAACCATCCACGAACTCCGTGAGCACCTGCCGGTTCGTCTTGCCAATGGAGCTTCTCGTGTATTAAAGCAGAATCGAGGCAATGGCGGAAACGGAGTTTGGAGAGTCGAATTCATTGAAGGGAACGCCATAGAGGGACAAGATCCTATGGTTCGTGTACTCCATGCAATGCGTAACAGTTTGGAAGCACAGATGCCTCTTAGTGAATTCTTTAGCCAGTGTGAGGCTTATTTTGAAGGCTCCGGTCAAATGATTGACCAACCATTTTACTCTCCCGAGCCCAATGGTATGGTTCGGTGCTATATGTCCCAGAACGAGGTTGTCGGATTTGGACACCAGTATGTAACAGCATTACTCCGATCAGAACATGATTCTGAACCTCTGCAGCCGCAACCAAGAATTTATCATCCAGAATCCAAACCGGAATTTCAGGCATTAAAAGTAAAGATGGAGTCGGAATGGATTCCGCATTTGCAGAGCTTACTCGGACTTGAGACTGAGGATCTTCCTATTATTTGGGATGCGGATTTTCTCTACGGACCAAAATCAGCTTCTGGTGAAGATTCATACATATTGTGCGAAATTAATGTAAGCAGTGTTCACCCTTTCCCGGATTCTGCAGTCTCTAAACTGGTTCAAAGAGCTGCAACGAGAATCAAGAATACTAAAGGAATAAACTGAAATATCAACATGTATTTTGCTATTAAGCTTAAAAGTATGGAAACAGCGGCGGAAGAAGTCTGCCGCTGTTTTGTTGTTTTTTGAAGCACACTCGTTTAGTAGGATTGTAAGAATAGAGAATGTTTATATAGAAGGATTTGTGTCGTTTATGTAGGAGCACTTGTGTCTGTCGATGTCGGATCCCGACAACCAAATGCTGTGCGGTAATTTTTTCAATGAGTTGATTTTGTCTAGCCTGCGATTTAAACTTCATAGTAGAGCGTCCTCCAGGATGATGGGATAAAAGGGCTTTTGACCCGTTGCGTACTTCCATCGAACTGAGGCGCTTGTTTTTTTGCAAAACGGAAAATAATCCATCTACAGGAATGCTAACGGTACATAGCATCATGAGGAACAGGCAGCAGTCGGTATCTTGGGCTGCCTGTTGAACTTTAGCACAGTTTGCGCCTACTTGATGGGAACGCATTATCTCATTTCCGACTAGACGCATGAAAAAGACGGGAACCGAGCGGGGTAAAATCCCGTATGGTTCCTGTCTTTTTTAACGTTACATTAATTGAATTCTCTTACTGAGGCCTTATTTTTAAAATTTAAGGGCTATTCGTTTTTATCAAAAACTGGATTCATCCATATGCAATCACTTAGGCCAGAAAAAATAAAGCCCTCAATTCCTCTGATTGGATTCGACGGCATACATTAACACACAATAGTAAGTAAATACGGTAAAATAAGAGTTACTAGAAAGCGCAATTATTTCAACGAATCGATTCTAACGGAGGAGGCAGTAACCAATGTGGATTACTAAATTTACTGAGCAACTGGGCATTAAGTATCCGATTATTCAGGCCCCCATGGCCGGGAGCACGAAACCAGAACTTGTTTCCGCGATATCAAATGCAGGAGGATTAGGTTCTTTCGGTGCAGGAAGCTCTGATGCAAAAATGATTCGATCGGCTATAAGGAAAATTAGGGAACAAACCAATAATCCTTTTGCCGTAAATTTATTTATTCCTGAGAAAGCCGTTAATGGCTTAGATCATGTCAATCAAATCAACTCATTGATGAACCTGTATAGGCAAGAGCTGAGAATTCTTCCCCCTTCTGACGATACTCAAATTCCTGTTCAAAGTATTGATGAGCAGATTGAAGTTATTATTGAAGAGAAGGTCCCGGTAATAAGTTTTACTTTTGGCTATCTTGATCCGACAAGGGTTCATGAGTTAAAACGAAATGGTGTCATCGTAATTGGAACTGCGACCACAGTACAGGAAGCGGTATATTTGGAACAATGCGGGGTTAACATGATTGTTGGTCAAGGGAGCGAAGCGGGTGGCCATAGGGCAACATTTCTCGGGGAATTCAATAGCTCCTTGATTGGAACATTGGCATTGATTCCTCAGATCGTTGATTCCGTAAATATTCCGGTTATCTCGGCAGGCGGCATTATGGATGGCCGCGGTATTGCTGCGGCGTTGGCCTTAGGCGCATCTGGTGTACAAATGGGAACTGCCTTTTTAACCAGTAAAGAAAGTGGAGCTCACGAAAAACATAAAGAAGCGATCTTAAACAGTACTGAGGAACAATCGGTGGTTACAAGAACGTTTTCCGGAAAACCAGCAAGGGGGATTCGGAATAAATTTATAACGGAGATGGAACGTTATAACGATATTATCCCTGGTTACCCGATTCAAGGGGAGTTGACAAAGGATATCAGAAAAGCCGCCTCGGAACAAAACGATATAGAATTTATGTCATTATGGGCAGGCCAAGCCTCACGATTAAGCAGATGCTTACCTGCGAAAGAAATATTTGATAGTCTCATTACCCAGACGGAGTCCATAATAAAAAACCTCAACAAATATAGTTAGGATATATAGAGAAAAAGGCGATGGAGGACAATCCATCGCCTTCATACGTCGGATTTCAGCCACTTCCAGTTGAGGTTCTCGAAGAACTCGACACAGCCAGAAATGAAACAATTGAATGGTAGAACAAATTTGGATTGCTTGAGCAGGGTTTGCTAACGTTCTACGCATCATATTGATCTACTAGGAATACGAAATTCTTTTATATTATACTCCAATATTCGACAATCTTTTTAAACGGATTCATTTATAATTATAATGAACGCGCGTACACTATTCACAGATAAATGCTTCCGCTGGATTTACGTATCGCAAAGTATATGGAAAGAAGCCGGATGGAATGCGGTCATCTTTTTTGCCTTTCTTACATCCATCGCTCCTAATTTATTGAAGCGACCGTTGCGAAGGTGCCGGCCGCAGCGCAATTCTGGTATATTACGCTGCCGGGCTTAAGAACTATGATCGCTATCTCGCAATGCGTTATTAAAGGGAAAAATGACAACAACCGTTTAGATCGGAGGCAATATTCGTGCGATCAAAAGTGTTAACCCCATTGGAGATTGAGCAATTTATGGAATATGGTTACATCAAACTGGAACAGGCTTATCCGAGGAAGGTTGCGATGGGAGCTCAAAATTTTATATGGGACCGATTGAAAGAAAGTGGCGTCTCCAAATCGGATTCAACTACATGGACCGAGCCCATGATCCATATCCGTGAAGCTTATGATGATGATGTGTTTCAAATATGCAATACAAACCGGCTTGCGGACGCGATCGAGGATTTAATCGGTGAAGGGCGCTTTGCCCAGCGAATCGTGTACGGCAAGGATTCGGAAAAGAACAGATGGGGCTGGTGGCCAGTGAATTTTTCCTCTGGCGCTGATCGGCCTTGGACGGTACCGACCAATGGGTGGCATTGGGACGGTATCCACTTTCGTCATTACATTGACAGCCCGGATCAAGGGCTCCTATGTCTCTGCTTGTTTTCAGACGTTTCCCCGAAGGGGGGAGGAACATTGGTGGCGGAAGGCTCCCACAAGCTGGTGGCTCGATTTTTAAATGAGCGACCTGAGGGAATTGATCTGATTGATGGAATCAAAGCTGCAAGCGTCAGTCATCCATGGCTTGCGGAATTGACGGACAATACTTCTGATGGAATTGGCTCGACGGTAGAACGTAATGAAATATTCATGAACCGGTATTATAGGGATTCTAACGGGATCCGGTTAAAGGTTGTTGAAACGACAGGATTAGCAGGAGATGTTTTCTTATGTCATCCCTTCCTATTTCATTCGGCATCACAAAATCACTCGTCAATTCCAAGGTTTATGTGCAATCGGACGACGCCACTCAAGGAAAAAATGAACCTAAACAGGGCAAATGATGCGGAATATTCCCCGCTTGAACGTAGCATCAAACTCGCACTAGCAGATACGGCAGGATCATCTTGAGCAAATTAGGAACAGTCTACGTGAATATTATAATAGTGTATAATCACGAGTCCGCCCTCCGCGGACAAAATAGGGGATGATTGAAATTAATAAGGCTGTCATTGTATTCGACGAAGCTTATCCAACTATTTCCTTCGCTGCCGTCAAGCTGCGGGAATCCTTAGAAAACAGAGGTATTACCGTTGCATTTGCCTCCCCGGCCGCATTATCCGCGTCAACCGAACCGCTTCGCATCGTGCTGACTTCCTTGCACAAAGGTCATGCCGAACCGGGCGTGCTGTCTATGCCATCGCTTTCCCCGGAAGGTTATGCCATTAGGCTGGAGCAGGAAAGCGATTTTACATTATGCCGGGTAATCGGAGCCGACCCCGAAGGGGCGATGTACGGCGGACTCGACGTGGCGGACACGGTCAATGCCGGAACGGATATCGAAAATATCGGGAACAAGACCTCTAAGCCGTATATATCTAGGCGGGGGGTCAAATTCAACATTCCGCTCGACGCCCGCACGCCAAGCTACTCCGATAACGGAGATTCCGCGCAGCACAATATCGCGGAAATGTGGAATATGGATTTTTGGCGGCAGTTTTTGGACGACATGGCGCTTTATCGCTACAATACGTTGTCGCTGTGGAATATGCATCCTTTTCCGTCGATGGTCCAGGTTCCCGAGTATCCGGACATCGCGCTTACTGACGTAAAGCGAACGACTGCTCCAATCCGGGCAAGTCTTAGAGGAACCGGAATGTCGACCGAGTCAACGCTCGCTCAGTTGGAAACCGTACGGGAAATGACGATGGCCGATAAAGTTTCCTTTTGGCAAGAGGTCATGACGTACGCCAAAAACCGCGGCATTGCTGTCTACATCATTACGTGGAATATTTTCACATACGGCACCGAGGGCAATCGTTACGGCATTACGAGCGATCAGGATAACGAAGTCACGATCGACTATTTCCGGGCAAGCGTCCGCGCTCTGCTTGAAACGTACCCGCTGCTTGCCGGCATCGGAGTAACCGCCGGTGAAAACATGCTGAGCCATCAACCGCAGCTCAATGAAGAATGGTTGTGGCGGGCCTACGGGGAAGGGGTTATGGACGTAAAGCGGAAAATGCCGGAGCGCAAAATCAGGTTCATTCATAGGGCGCACGAGTCCGCGTTATCCACCATTTACGAGGCGTTTGCGGCTTACCCCGATACGTTTGACGTCAGCTACAAATATTCGCTCGCGCATATGTATTCAGCGGTCCGCCCTCCATTCATTTATCGAACGAATGGCTATAAGGAATTGCAGGCCGGTTTCTTGAACGGACTGCCCGAAGGAAAGAAAACGTGGCTCACCGTCCGGGACGACGACTATTATTATTTCCGCTGGGGCGATCCTGAATTTGTCCGGCAGTACATTGTCAATATGCCGCCAGCCGAGAAGCTGGCCGGTTTCTACATGGGGCCGGACGGGGTTATATGGGGCCGGGAATTCGTCAGCACCGAACCGGAATCGCCGCGCCAGCCAATTATCAAGAAGCGTTGGTACGGCTTTATGCTGTGGGGCCGACTGGCGTACGACCCGACCGTTCCGGACTGGCATTTCGAGCAGCAGCTTGCGTGTCGTTTTCCCGAGGCGCCCAGCCGTATGTTGTTTGAAGCTTGGTCGAGCGCGTCGAAAATTTTGCCGCTGGTGACCCGGTTTCACTGGGAGGAGAACCATCTCGATTTTCAATGGTATCCCGAGGCTTGCTATAGCCATCCGGAGAGAGCCAAAGGGTTCCATACGGTACTGCATTTTATGAATGACGGCCCTATGCCCGAAAGCGGTCTGATGAGCATTCCGGAATATTGCTGGCATTTGATCGGGGACGGCGCCATCGCGGGAATAACGCCGGAGCAGGTCTGTCAGGATTTGAACAATTATGCGGATCGGACGTTATCGCTCATTGCGGGGATAAGTGCGGTAACCGACAAAGAGCTGCGTTTGACGATCGGGGACCTGAGAGCGATGGCTTATTTAGGAAGATATTACGCCTCCAAAATATCGGGTGCGGTGCAACTTTGTCTTTATCAAAAAACGGACGATGCGTCCTATCAAACGGCGGCTGTTGAGCATTTACAAACTGCATCCGGACATTGGAAACAATATGCGGCCCAAACCGCCAGCCAATATGTGCCGCAACAATTGACGCGTCAGGGTTACGGCAAAGTGGACGTGACAGCCCTTCAGGCTCAAGTGGATCAAGATATAACGATAGCGCAGACGTTTCGCGTAAAGCAATAAAAGGAGTCATTTTATATGATTGCCCTCCAAAACATGCTGTGCATGGAGAGAGTTCCTGGGCTAGGACGTAAACGGGAAGGAGGCATCCGTCACTTCCCGCGTGGATAAGGCTAAACTCAAGTTGGATCTCTACATCGAATGCGGGCAGAAGATCATTGAACAAACTATTGATTTGTTAAAACCGTTCACAATCAAAGAGCTGGTGAAACAGTTCGAATAAGGCGTTTTTCATGTGAAGATTTTTCAAAAGATTGTAGGAGGGTGCAGAATATGAAAATTACAGATATCAAAACCTATTTGGTATCTACACTTAGACAGAATTGGCTATTTGTCAAAGTGTTGACAGATGAAGGGATCCATGGCTGGGGAGAGGCTAGCGTAGAAGGACAGGAGATGGCGGTTGAACAGAGCATTCATGTATTGGCGAAGCGCAGCGTCATTGGAGACGATCCCCGCAATATCGAGAAGATCTGGCAGAAGATGTATCGCCACGGATTTTGGAAAGGCGGATTTATTTATATGTCTGCCATGAGTGCAATTGACCAGGCGCTGTGGGATATCAACGGCAAGATTTATAATATACCGGTATACATGCTTCTCGGTGGGGCTGTGCGTGACAAAATTCGCACCTATACGCACGCAAGCAACGCGGAATCCGCATTGAAGGCGATAGAAATGGGTTTTGACGGCATTAAAACGGGAGGCGGGAAAAGTGGACTCATTTACGACCCGGCTTCCGATATCGAGTTTTTGGACGAGAATCTTGCATCAATCCGCAGGGCGATCGGTAAGGATAAAGTGATCTGTATTGACAGTCATGGTCAATCGGCACCGGCTGAGGCTATCAAGCTGCTCGAGGTAGCCGCAAAACATAATGTCTACTTCTACGAAGAACCGATCCCACCCGAGAACTCAGCTGCATATAAGAGAATACGTGATAACTCAAGCAAAGTCCCGATAGCAACAGGTGAACGCCTTTTCAGCCGTTTCGAGTTTCGCGAGATTGTTGAAAACCAGCTGGTTGATATTGTACAACCTGACATTTGCCACTGCGGGGGCATTACAGAGATCCGAAAAATTGCTTCGATGGTGGAACCGTATCATATCAGGTTTGCCCCCCACAACCCCAATGGGCCGGTCGCAACGGCAGCGAGTCTGCACGTTAGCGCCGCCACTCAAAATTTCGATATCCTGGAGTTTGCGGCCTCTTCTGTATACGAACGGGCGGACATCTTCAATATATCACTTAAACCTGAAAATGGGTATTTTCCTCTGCCGGAAGGTCCTGGCCTGGGTATAGAACTTGATGAAAAGGCGTTTGAAAAATATCCATACATCTATAAACAGTATGAACCGCGCTATAAAGTGGATGGAAGCGTAGCTGAAATTTAGGTCCACTCTTTATAGAATCGGACTTGTATGGGAATGGAGAAAGGTTCACGAAGAAGTTCTTGTCGTCTGCTCAAGACAAGAACTTCTATACAGTCCCGTAATCCCCCAAAATGCCACGATTTATTAAGATAACGGGTACGAGATAGCATAATTATTACCATTATAGGGCTGCCGGGGACTAAATCCGGCAGCCTTGCTGCACTAATGGATAGGAAAGTAAATATGTAAATTAATTCCATGTTTGAATTCTTTTACTCCATTCCGACTTTGTATAGCTATCATTTAGAATGGATTGGAGCAAAGGGGGAGAGCTATGGTACGTATTGTAATTGGTTCTGGAGGTAGGATATCTAAAGTCTGGGGGTTACATTCGTTGTGCAGTACCAGACGTTATTTTCCAGATGAAGCGTATCAAAATATAGTCAAAATTGGGGGCCAGGGCCAAAAGATCATCCTGTAGCTTCTCATAATATAGTACATACTTATAATTCATTACGATCCATTTTCGAGGAAGCAGGTTATAATGTACAACTGCTCGAGTATTGTGATGAAAAAGGGGTATTTCATTATAACGATTGGGATGAAGCAAAAGGATTTATTTACCGATCAAAAAGATTTGATCACAGAAACAAAGGTGGTACGTTAGGCTTTGTATCACTTATTCTTGATGCGACTAAATCATTTGGCTCCACCGCTCCCCGAAACGGGTAGCGGTTTTTTTTAGCTAAAAAGGCGCCAGAAAATCAACGCTAACGGATCCAGCAGCGCTTATATGGAGAAAATTGGACGTTGTGCAATCGTCTAAATTTTTCCTGCCCAACCCTTCTGATTTCAGGCATAATTCCGAAGAAAAGAGCTTACGGCCTGTATACAATAGGCAATAACAGGCGATTGCTCCTGGAGAGGAGGCAAGCGAAGCAAAGGTCAGCATGAGTTGGAAGCGTTTAACGTTTAAGACTTATAGGCTTCATGAAAGTACACCGGTTGAAGATCGATAGAAGGGGTTTAGTTGAGCTTGTGGCAAACAATAGCCGGCACACTCAGGTCCGGTAATATCGGGAGGTAGGTACTGTGAAAACAAAATCGGTATCGATGCTGCTGCTGACGCTTTGCACGACAGCGGCGATAGTCGGCTGCTCCAGCGGCGGCAGCAATTCCGGCGGCGGCGCGGCGGCTCCAAAGCCGACAGGGAACGCGCCGAGCGCCGCAGCTCCAAGCGCCCCGGCGAGCGCTCCCGCAGGTGGCGGAGCGCAGAAAGAGGTTCGGGTGAGCTGGTACGGCGACGCTCAGCGCAACAAAATTTATGACAAGACGTACGACGAGATCCAGAAAAAGCTGCCCGAGCTAAAAATTACGCGGGAATTCGCTGCCTCCAACGACTACTACACCAAGCTGAACACGCAGACGGCAGGCGGAAACGCACCGGATTTGATGATTTTCACGCTGTATACGCTGTATGATTACGCCAAGCGCGGCCAGCTGCTGGACCTGCAGCCATATGTAGATAAAGGAATAATTGATCTGAAAAACTTCGACAAATCGATCATCGACAGCGGCCGGGTGGACGGCAAGCTGCTGACGGTCTCACAGGGCAACTCGATTCTGGCTTCCTTCTACAACAAAGACTTGTTTTCGAAGGCAGGCGTCGCCGAGCCTACCTTTGACTGGACCTGGGATGAATTTTCGGAGAAGATGATCGCGCTCACGGCCAAGCTCGGTAAAGGGACATGGGGCAGCGTCGATCTTGGCGGCTCCATCAACCAGCTGCAAGCCTTCCTGAAGCAGCGCGGCAAAGACCTATACAGTGCGGACGGAGGCCTTGGCTTCGAGAAAAAGGATATGATCGATTGGTACACGATGTGGGATAACTTGCGCCAGAAGGGCGGCATTCCGCCTGCGGACGTGACAGCCGAATATGACGGAAAGCCGGAAGCAGAGGGCTTGTTCGGTCTCGGCAAAGTCGCCGTCAGAATGGGCGCCTCCAACCAGCTGGCACTGGCGCAGGACATTATGAAGAATACGAAGCTTGGCATCGCCAGGATGCCGCAAACGAAAGGCGGCACGTCCTACGACCAAATCGCCGGCGTATACATGGGCATTTACACCAAGTCCAAGGTGCCCGAAGAAACCGCCAAAATCATTAATCTGTTCGCCAACGATTTGAACGCCGCGAAGGAATTCGGTCTGCTGTACGGTCCTGTCGGCCAAACCAACATTATGAAGGAGCTTGAGCCAACCTTGAGCCCGGCGATGAAGGCGGTCAATGACTATCAGAAGGCGGTCAGCAAGAACACTGGACCGACCAACCCTTATCCGGTCGCCAGTAACGCGGTCAATAAATTGATCGCCGACAATAACCAGCAAATCGCCTACAAGCAAAAAACGATCGCGCAGGCGGTGGATGCATTTTTTGCGGAGTCGGAAAAGCTGTTAAAACGGTAGATCGGGAGCGATTGTATGAAATGGAGAGAATACCGGACGGCTTACTTATTCCTGCTGCCATGGCTTATAGGCCTGCTGACGTTTAGCTTGTTCCCATTACTGGCTTCCTTTTACTTGTCGTTTACGTCCTATGATATGTTCAATAAGCCGGTATGGACAGGGCTGCAAAATTTCCACTATATCTTTACGGATGATACCTTCTATAAATCGCTGAAGGTGACGTTCAAATACGTCTTCTTCAGCGTTCCAATGGAGCTTATCTTCGCCTTGGCGCTCGCGCTGCTGCTCAGCAACAGCATGAGCCGGGCGGTCAACATCTACCGCGGTTTGTACTACATTCCGTCCTTGATCGGCGCGAGCGTATCGATCTCCCTATTGTGGAGGCAAATTTTTGGCTCTGAGGGGCTAGTTAACAAGTTTCTGGCGCTATTCGATATTCATGCGACGAGCTGGATCGCGAGCCCGCAGACGGCGCTGTATACGATTATTTTGCTAAAGGTGTGGCAGTTCGGCTCGCCGATGATTATCTATTTGGCCGGACTTAAGCAAATCCCGAAGGAAATGTACGAGGCGGCGGCCATCGACGGCTCGGGAAGGGTGCGCAGCTTCTTCCATATTACGCTGCCGCTCATTACCCCCTTCATCCTGTTTAATCTGATCATGCAGATTATCGCCACCTTCCAAGCCTTTACGCCTGCGTATATCGTCAGCGGGGGCTCGGGCGGGCCGGTCAAATCGACGCTGTTTTACACATTGTACTTGTACCAGCAGGGCTTCCAAAACTATCAGATGGGGTTTGCCTCGGCGATGGCGTGGCTGCTGATGGTGATCATTGGGCTGTTCTCGCTGCTCACCTTCTGGACCTCCAAGCGATGGGTGCACTATATGGAATAAAAGAAAGGAACTTACGTTATGGCAGTTCCATTGAGACTCCAATCCGTCATTTTTCATACTGTAGTCGTCCTTTTCGCGTGCTTTATGTTTTACCCCGTGTTGTGGATGTTGGTCAGCTCGTTTAAGGCGGATATGCACATATTGGACAGTATGAGTCTGTGGCCGGGCAAAGTGACATTGGACAATTACATTAACGGCTGGTCCGGCTTTTCGGGAGCGTCGTTTGCGATCTTTTTCCGGAACTCGCTGTTAATTGCGATGGTGGCCATTATCGGCAACGTGTTCAGCTGCTCGCTTACCGCCTATCCGTTCGCCCGAATGGACTTCCCGCTGAAAAAACTTTTGTTCGGCATGATGCTGATGACAATCATGATCCCGGAGCATGTGCTGCTCATTCCGCAGTACATCATGTTCAACACGTTCGGGTGGGTGAACACGTACTTGCCGCTGCTCGTACCGAGATTTTTTGCGGTCAACTCCTTCTTCATTTACCTGATGATTCAATTTGTTCGCAGTCTGCCCAAGGAGCTGGACCAAGCGGCTACGGTGGATGGCTGCTCCCGGCTGCAAATTTACTGGAAGCTGATCCTTCCTTTGTCGATGCCGGTGCTGGTGACCGCGATGATCTTCACGTTCATCTCCACCTGGAACGACTTCTTGCACCCGCTCATTTACATCAGTGAAGTAAAGCATTTTACGGTGTCGCTAGGGTTAAGCCTATTCATTACGTCGGGCGAGGGCAAGTCGGAATACAGCCAGCTGTTCGCCATGTCAATGCTATCGCTTATTCCGTTGCTCACTGTGTTTGTTTTCTTTCAACGATATATCGTCGACGGGATCGCCACATCGGGCATCAAGTAATACCCCAGGTCAGCGCACTGTGCGATCCACCAACCTAATAAGGAGGCTGTACAGATGAAAATTACGAATCTCGAAGCGATCATTTTGGAGGTGGAGGTGAAAAATCCAGCCAGCGACGCGCTGCATACGTATGATGCAGGGAGGACGGTAGTGACGCGAGTCTACACGGACGAGGGTCATGTCGGCTACGCGACAACGCATATTGGCCGTGGCAAGCCGACGGCGGACGTGCTGAAGGTGCTGCTGGAGAAGGAGCTGGCGCCTGCGCTGATTGGCGAGGACCCCTTGTTTACGAGAAAAATCCGCCACAAGCTGTGGAACATCGCCGACTATCACGGGGCCGAGGGGCTGGCTCATTGGGGCATCTCCGCGATCGACATCGCGCTGTGGGACATCGTCGGCAAGTCGATGAACCAGCCGACAGCAAAGGTACTGGGCGCCTGCCGCGATCGGATTCCTGCCTATTCGATGGCCGGATGGTATTTTGATTCGGAGAAGGCCTACTTGGAAAAGGTGATCGCCGTCGTTGAAGAAGGATTCAAGGCGATTAAGCTGAAGGTGGGCCGCTATTCGTTGGAAAACGACATTGAGCGCATCAAGGCGGCGCGACGAGAGCTGGGGTCGGAGTTCACAATCATGGTCGACGCGAATCAGGGCTTCGACGAGAGGGAAGCGATCCGGCGCGGTCGGGCGTACCAGGAGTACGGCATCCGCTGGCTGGAGGAGCCGCTCATCCCGCAGCATAAGCAAAATCACGCGCGGCTCGTGCAGGCGCTCGACATCCCGATCGCCATCGGCGAAAACTATTACTCAAAGCATCAGTTTTATGATGCGGTTCAAGCAGGGGCGGCATCCGTCTTGCAGCCGGATAACCGCAGAGCCGGCGGACCGACGGAGTGGCTGGAGATCGGCGCGATCACTGATGCCGCAGGCCTTCATATCGCCAGCCACGGCGGCGGGCCGGTGAACGTGAACATGCTGTGCGCGATCCCGAATGCAATCTATCTGGAGAGCGGCAGCTTGAAGCATGAGAACAAGATGCTGGTCACCCAGCTTAAGATGGTTGACGGCGAGGTGCTGCTGCCCGATACGCCGGGAATGGGCACCGAGGTCAGAGAGGACTTCATTGCGGCGCATCGCGTGGATTGACGGTAATATTTTCAATGAGTTGATTTTGCTTATCTTGTGCTTTAAACTTCATAGTAGAGCGACCTCCTGATGGGCTTTTTGAGGCAATGACCTCGTGCGTAACCCCATCGTACCGAGGCGCTCTTTTTTTGTTCAATCACCAAATTATTTGTTTTACAGGAATACGACGGCTACGAGATAGCTCAATAATAATATCTGGTCAATTGGAAATAATGAGCGCATCTCACTTGAATGAGGTGTTACGTTATTTTGACATTGGACAGAATCATATTGATCGGTATATGGATTATAATGAGTGTGCTTTTAATTCTGACGGTCCCCCGCATTAAAATCCGAGAGGCGTTCGTAATCTTCTCGTTTAAACAAATGGAAACCTGGCTCCTTGGGCTTCTAGTTGTTCATTACAATCTGCTTGAATACCCTGTTCGCGAGTTTGCCAATGTAGCACAGAACAGTTTTTCGTTTGAATATTTCATCTATCCCGCTATTTGCGTCGTATTTAATATGAAATTTCCAGAAAAAAAAGGAATCATTCAGAAAACACTGTGGTATCTGTTTTTCCCAAGTTGGATGACCGCACTCGAGGTAATGTTAGAGAAGCACACTCACCTCATTCATTACATTACTTGGCATTGGTACTGGACTTGGATCTCCCTTCTGATAACCTTTTACGTGGACAGGTCGTTTTATCTCTGGTTTATCAGGAAACAAACGGGGGGGATAAGATCCGCTAAGTAAATTGGGTTGTTCAACTGATATGAACGAGGCGGTCAAGATCCCACTTTTTGGGAAATTATGACTAACGGATACGATAGCGTGAAAAACATCTCGTAAGGCCACCGCGAATTAATTAACCGTGTGGCCTTACCCCACTCGGATAGGCTATAATCAGAAGAATCAATGGTCCACGGGCTCCGTGGACCATTTGCAATTGGACTTTGTCCTTGGAGGTTGACAGCCATGAACGCTCTTTCTGCAGACCGTATCAAGATCACGCCAGGCTTCTGGACTAACCTGAGAGGAATAGGAGTAGAACCCATTGATATAGTGCGTCAAGCCCGTCTACCGTCATCAACGAGCCGTTAGTTACGACTGCACAATATTATTCGATTTGGCAAGCCTATTCCGAATTAGTCGGAGACACCGCTACGGGAATCGTTAAGCTTGCGACCACGTACGAGACGGCTCAGTATCCGCCGGCCGCTTTGGCGACCTTCCACGCTCACAACTACAGGGACGCGTTGAACCGAATGGCGCGCTATAATCAAATGTGCCCTCCGGAAAACTTAAACATTCAGGAGGAAGGTGAGCAATGCTCGATTGAATTGGAGTGGCAACATGCCGAGCAACCCGGACCGCCGGTGCTTGTCGGCATTACGCTAGCCTATCTGCTTGAGCTCGGGCGCCGTGGAACCGGCCGTCATCTGACCGCTCGTTCCGTCGAATTCATACACCCTATGGGCGACGTTCAAGCTCTGGAAGGTTATTTCGGCTGCCACGTTCAGATTGGGATGGACCGCAATCGGTTAATGCTGAATCGCGACGATCTGGACCATCCCTTTGCGTCGTACAACGAAGAGCTTCTCGAGATTCTGACTCCCGCCTTGGATCGTACGCTGGAAGAACGACAGAGCCGGCTCACTGTGAGCGCTAAAGTGAAAGGGATCTTGTCACGATGCCTAACTCGAGGGAGAATCGACATTCAAATCGTAGCCTTCGAACTAGGGATGAGCGATCGTACCTTGCAGCGCAGGCTGACCGACGAAGGCACAAGCTTCAAGCAGTTGCTGACGCAAACCAGGCGCGAGAAGGCTATCGCTTACTTGGCAGACCCGTCGTTGGAGATCAAAGAGGTCGCTTTTCTCGTCGGCTACGAGGACCAGAATTCGTTCTATCGCGCGTTCCGCTCATGGGAGGGGGAGACCCCAGCCAATTGGCGCATTGCGCAAGAACATTGTCGTTCTGCGCTAGTTACTGAGTAGGCGAAACGAAGTATCATTATCCCTATCCTAGACATAAGGAGTGTAGGCAGATGGATATGGGACTGAAGAATAAGACGGCTTTAGTAACGGGATCAACCAGAGGCCGTCGCCAACGACTTAACCAAGTTTTATTTACCTTCCATGCTGAGTCGCGAATACGGCCGCATTATCTTCATCGCAAGTGAGGAAGCCGTCATGCCTTCCGGACAGATGCCTCAATACGGCGTGACCAAATCCATGCTGTTGTCGTTGTCCAAGAGCTTGTCCAAGCTGACCCGCGGCGCCGAGGTTACTGTAAACACGATCCTGCCTGGACCGACCCTCTCCGAGAACGTGCAGCAGATCATCGAGAGCATTTATTCGAACGAAGAGATGACCTTCGAGGCTAAAGAGAAAGACTTTATGACGAAGAACCTGCCTCAATCAGAAATCCAAAGGTTTATTAGACCTGCGGAGATCGGCCGATTGACTGCTTACATCTGCAGCCCGATGGCCTCCGCCTTCAAAGGATCTCCGATCCGCATGGATGGAGGAATGGTACCGACAATATTTTAATTTTTTGTGCGGCGGATAAAAGAGCTCAGCAAAACAACCACGAGGCTGCCGCGGCGATCAATCGGTAGCCTCGTTAAGCTGATATGAACGAGGCGGTCAATACCCCTTCAATAATTCCGTAATTTTCTTAATTTAGGAATGGAAATACTCTTGTTCCAAACCAGGGATACTTTAAAAATCTTGGCACGAAGGCAAAAGCGT
>NZ_VNJI01000062.1 GCF_007786445.1 Paenibacillus cremeus
TTCCGAGAAAACGTGGCTCACCACGTCCTGTATCTGCAACAGCAACAGAAATTGAATCTTTTGATACGTCTAAACCAACAAATTTTGTGTAATCCTTCATAATAGCGGCTCCTTTCGAATGTAGCTCTGCATTTGGTTTTAGTAGAATCCACTACACATTGTTACCAAATGTAACCTACGCTAAGCGAATGGGGCCGCCTCGTTCATTATGACTATCGGGCAATATTACTTGACTTGCACGGATGTACACATTTACAAACCATATGTGAAGACAAGGTACTAATGGTCAAAGAGAACAAAGCATCTGTTAAAAATAAGTGGAACTTCCCTTCTGGAAGAATCGAGTATGGCGAAGATCTTCTAGATGCAGCTCGTAGAGAAGCAAAAGAAGAAACTGGATTTGATGTTAGACTTACAGGCACAACCGGCATTTATAATTTTATTAGCAGTTCAAATCATCAGATTATTTTATTTCATTTTCTTGGTGAAATAATAGGGGGCTCCCTTCAATTAGATGCAAGTAAGATAATTTGATTCTAAGTGGATAGCTTGCGGATTTGTTACTTCCAAATATAATTGAGCTACGAGATGACGTTAGTGAAAAGGGAACACCGGCTGCTGTGCAGTCGATGATCCCTTTTTTACTTAAGCAACTGCAGGGAAATTTATTAATTCGACCACTTAACTACCCAATAGGCATAGAAGACTAGAATACCAATCATTCCCGATAGTCGACGAGTACAATGGATGGTAAGATGTAGCCATTAAGTTAGTATTCTTCCAGTAGACTGGGGACTTCGAGTTGTAACAATAAGTTCCAGATGGGAGTATTTAAAATACCTGACGAAGTATATGTTACGAAGCTCCTATGTTTGACGGCAACGAAGGTAATAGAAGAAATTGTATTCTAATAGAAACTAGAACAAAATATTCGCCCCATTGTTTTACTTAATAAAAATATCATAGGGGAGAATGTGTAATGGTATCTTATTTGAACGACGTCGTAATGATTAACCAACCTACAAGTGCTTACTATGCCGACTCAGGAACAGTTGTTGGCGGTGACGGAAACGGAAACATTGACGTCGACGTAATTTATCTAGGAAACCACGTTAAGGTTACGCTTCCAAGCACAAATGTAGTTGAACTTAAGAATAGCAAAGGTGACATTAGCGACCAAGCTAAAGCTACATATATTGATGCTATCCAAGGTGGAGCTAAAGAAGGTTGGACTAAGTACGGCATCCTCCCTTCCTTGACAATAGCCCAATCAATCCTAGAGTGTTATTGGGGAACAAACGATTTGGTTAACCAAGCTAACAACATCTTTAGTATCAAGAAAGGCTACGACTGGACGGGCGAAACTGTTACAGTAAATGCCGACGAGTTCATTAACGGTCAGTGGGTTAAAGAAATGTCGGAATTCCGTAAGTATCCTACATTGAAGGATTCCATCTTAGATCACTCTAAATTCCTAACTTCTACACGATACAAAGCAGTAGTCAACGAGAGCAACTACAAAAAGGTGACAAAAGCCATCTACGACGCCGGCTATGCAACAGACCCACTGTACACGCAAAAGTTGATGGCACTTATTGAACAATATGACTTGACTAGATTTGACCCTGTACATGTGAAGCCACCCAATCCACCTACGGCATTCCCTAATGACCCATCGCCGTTGGGAAATCCGCAGTCGGTAATTACGCCTACTCCTACGCCTATTAAAACGATAACGCCTTCACCTGCATCGACGACGCCAACTCCTAAAAAACCTATGCTTAAAGGTGACATCGTAAACGTCGATAAGGTTAAAGAAGTGGTTCAGGAGGCTATTCAATCGGCTCCAGCTAGGTCATTTACCGATGTATCTTTCGATAATTGGAGTTCAAAAGCTGTAGAACTTGCTGCGAAAATAGGCTTCGTTTCTGGGTATCAAGACGGTTCTTTCCATGCTGACCAATCGGTAACTCGTGCCGAATTCGTAACAATGCTAGTTAAAGCGTTGGGGATTTCGTCAAAAGGTTCGGATAACTTTGCCGACGCTCAGGGAAGCTGGGCAGCAGCTGCTATCTCGACTTTGAAATCGAATGGTATCATCAATGGTTACGATGATGGTACGTTCAAGCCGAATAATCAAATCTCCCGCGCTGAAATTGTTGCGATCCTAGTTAAAGTTATGAACTTGAGTCCTGCAACGGGTAACTCAAAGTTCAATGACACTAAGGGGAGCTGGGCTGAGGAGGCTATTAACCAACTTGCTAACGCTGGAATAATCGGCGGTAAGGAAAACGGTAAATTTGATCCTAATTCCAATTCATCTCGCGCTGAAGCGGTTACGATGGTTCTTCGAGTATTGAACGTTAACCTAGGTCTTGATTTCAATGTGTAAAATAACCAATAAGATTACACGCAATGTGTCAATCCTTTCAAGGCTAGAGACGCGGTTTATAAACTTCGGACCAAAGGGACCGTCTAAAAAACGCTTGTTAGAGAAGTAACTTATGTAACCGACAGGAGTTGCCCGAATAAAATCTGGTTCGCGGCTTTTTGTGCTGCGTTTAGGATATAGTGGCAGTTTTATAATAGATTCGTTTTAGAACGTGATAAAACAACAGTGTACACGACTGAATGAACAAATAGATCGGGAATGAGTACAGAATCGACCACTGTTTATAAATAAAAAAGTGAATATACGGCGTCGTGGTAAACCACTCGAAAACAATGCCTACAAAGGAGCATGCCGTTATGTAGAGCAGGATGTACATGCCTCGGATATTCCATTTGTCATAGAGATATACAAACACATAGGCAAACGGGGCGTAGAGGATGTAGCAAAAAAAATCGAACAGCTCATAATCGCCGGTATCCATCACATCGTAGAAGTCAATTTGAGGCCCCGCTAACGAGTGGTCAACGATCCGGGAAATGCCGATCGAAAAGGACAAGATTAGAATGGTCACGGAGGTAGGAAACCGTTTGGGCAGCAACCACAACAGGAGGATTAAAATGATAAGAAATCCAATGACAAGCAGCTCGTTTTGATCAAATTTAGTAGGCAGCGGAATCAACATTGCAGTAATCCTTCCTTAAGCAGAATTCGGCTGTAAATCAGTTGGGCTGTGTAAGCAAGGCCAACGAAGAAAGCCCAGGCGAGCATGGATCGCCCGATGTTCCAGTGCTGATAGGTTAGCACCTGCGTGAAGACTAGCAGCGCTTCAACCCCAGTGAGAAGTCCGGTCCAAAACGCAGCGAGAAGCAGCTTTTTGAAATTGGTGCGCGCGGAATTAATGGCTTCGAGAAAAAACAGGAGCAATAATGGGAGTACCACGATTTCCGTCAGTCTAAAGATGATAAATTGCGGAGTGTTCTTGGCAACGACAAGCCGCTGAGCATTATCGGCAATGACGGAGACATAGCTGGTGAGACTGTATTCGATCACTAGCCATGTGAACATGAAAACAAATGCATGAGTATGCTTGGTCATTAAGATAAACGAGAGGAGCAAGATAAGCGTAAATGAAATATAAAGGGCTAAAGGTTGCATGGTTTGCCTCATCCCGTGTTCGTTGTGAATGTTGTATGCATAGTATTTCACGGGAAGATGGGATTATTCACCAATTCAGGTGACATTCGGCGGGCTAACCCCATTTCATCGTCACGACTGGTTGTAGGCCTTCTCCTGAAAAGGGTTATTCGCGGCTGCAGCTAGAATAGCTTTGGCCTTATCGCTGGCCCAGCTCTCGGAACGTTTAGGGCGGTGGCATGCGATTCTGTCCAATCCAGCATTAAGTACAGTTTTAGACGTTGGAAATTCCCCTCACGGGATTAATATCTCCCATGGGTACGATCGTTCTACCCCGGCTGCCCGTATTAAACTCCTTAACGAAAAAGAGTTCAACCAGTAAAAACTGCATGAACTCATAATACGACGGATACGATAGCTTAGAGCTTCCGCAAGGACAGCTCTTCTTTGATGTTCATTAAAGTAACGAGCAGGATTGCACAATGACGGTGTTGAATATGATTTCAAATGCGCATGTCGAGGTGAAAAAATGGAGATTCGTATTTTGAATTCAAAAGATGCTGAAATATATCGTGAGTTAAGGTTAAAGTCTCTGAAGGAAAATCCTGAGGCATTTTTGACTACCTATGAACTTGAGAAAGACAAACCAATTGAGCAATTACGAAGTAATCTCATTGCTTCTGATAATCGATTTACTTTAGGCGCTTTTATCAATAGTGAGCTCATTGGTATCGTAACTTTTGTAAGGGAAAGTAACCCCAAAATCGTACATAAGGGCAATGTCTATGCTATGTATGTTTCACCAAAATTTCGTGAAAAAGGAATAGGTAAATCCTTGGTTCAAGAATTGGTTATTAAGGCGAAACAGTGTGATGGTCTTGAACAGATTAACCTCACAGTCATCTCAAATAATAACGCGGCAAAGCGACTTTATGAAACTATCGGTTTTGTAACTTATGGAACAGAGCGGAATGCCCTAAAGACTGGATATCAATATTGGAATGAAAATTTAATGGTCTTACGATTGAACTGAAGGAATCGATAGCAACAAAGACACCTTGCCAAATCCAATTAGGAAGAGCTGAAAAGGCAATAAAAACTTTAGCTTTATCACAACGCAGCCAACGGTTTGATTAATAATAAGGAGTTGGTAGCTTAATTAGATATCTCTTGAACGCAAGAACGCCGATCCGGAAGTCTCCAAGGATGGGAATGGTTACTTGCAGGTTACTAATGGAATGTTTCTTAACTCCTTTAAAAATGTCCGATTCTTATATATAGTAAGAGTAAGAGCGTAAATAAGCCAAAGGAGTTTAGAAAAATGGAAAAACGACCATACGGTCGAACTGGCAGAGAGTTCCCCATTTTGAGCTTCGGGGCGCAGAGGATCGTCGACGGCCATAACTGCACTGAAGACGAGGCTATTGCTATCGTAAATCGCGCCATTGACGAAGGAATCACCTATTTCGATACCGCGCCGTCCTATTCGCAAGGACAGTCTGAAGAAAGACTCGGCAAAGCGTTCGGCATACGCAGAAATCAAATATGGATTACAACCAAAACCAAGGACAGGACGAGAAACGGATCTTTGAAGCTACTTGAGGAAAGTCTAAAGAGACTTCAAACCGATCATGTTGAAGAGTGGCGTCTCCACGATGTAAGAACGATGGAGGAGCTTGACCGAATTTTTGCCGATGACGGCGCCATAAAGGCGTTAGTCGAGGCCCGGGAGCAGGGATTGGTTAAGCATCTCAGCATCAGCGGACATATTAACCCGCGCGTCCAGCTCGAGGCGATCGAACGGTTTCCGTTTGACAGCGCGTTGGTACCGCTTTCTGCTGCGGACCATTTTATTTACAGCTTCGCCCATGAATTTGTTCCGAGGGCTAATGAAAAAGGGGTAGCCATCATAGCGATGAAGGTGCTCGGTCTCGGACGATTGGGCGATTGGTACGATCAAGCTTTGCGATACGCGTTTTCGCTGCCGATATCCACGGCTATCATTGGTATGGAGTCTATGGAACAGCTGGAGAAAAACCTGGCAGTTGCACGCAGCTTTGAACCGATGACAGATATTGAGAAACTGAATCTGTTTAAAGAAATCATGCATATGACCAAGCCGGAAATTTTACGGTGGAAAGCCAAGGATATGTCGAATGCCGTAGAATGGAATTTTAGATAAGGAACGGAAAAAGGATACTGATTGCAATGTTTTTATTTCAGAATGAACGGGGAAGGTAGGGAAATACTCATGGTAGAGCATTTTGTTTTTTTTAAATTGCAAGAGGACACGAAGGAAGAGGATAAAAAGAAGATTGTGGAAACGCTGTACGGATTGAAGGAAATCCCCGGAATCGTTGAATTTTCTGCAGGTTTGAACCATTCCCAAGAAGGAAAAAGTAGAGGTTTTGAAGTCGGCATGCGCATCGGTTTTCAGAATCAGGCCGCGCTTGACGCTTATTTGCCTCATCCGATCCACAAGTCGGTAATTGGTCAAGTGAGAGGACATTTCGCTGATAGCTCTTTTGTATTCGATTATACATGGTAAGTTGATAGGCATAACGAAGCAATTCTATAAGCTGCAGTTAAGCAAATATGTAAAGGTTAAGAAAAAACGTCAGCCGAACTACAGCCTAGCTAACCGAGCCATTGAGAAGGAGCTGCAGGTGATGTGCGGTGATCAAGGCATCGGCAGGGTGCGCTACAGTCCGATCGGCGGCGGAATCTTACAGGCAAATACACGGAGGTCATTCCGGAGGGCAGCCGTCGGGCGGATGAGTCGGCTGGAGGTTGTCCGAGGATTCCCGGCGGGATAATGCTTTCATATCGCGAGGCGAAGAAAAACAAGCACATACTCCTTTTTGGAGTATGTACTTGTTTTTTGTTTGCTTCTTTTTCGATAAGTTGTCTCAAGCTTATCATTGCTATGTAAAAAAAGATATCGAGATGTTCTTGTCGAAGGCAAAGTTAGCTGCTCCCAAAGCACCGCCGATGTCCTTAAACATAGATGTTTTGACTGCGGTTTCGGTACCTAACGCCCGCATCGCCCGTTGACGCATCACTTTCGTGGCTGTTTCCACAAATAGCGGGCTTGCGCTTGGCACTGTACCCCCAAGAATGAAGGCTTCAGGATTAAAGGTGTTAAGCAAATTAGCCATGGAGATCCCCAAGGAAGAGGCAGCGGTTTTCACCACTTCTACCGCAAGCATATCGCCTTGCTCGGCAGCGGCACAAACATCATGTATCTTAAGCGTTTGCAGATCAATAATAGGATCAAAATACACCGGATGGTCAGAAGAGCGTACCAGCTTGCGGTAATGCTGCTCCATCGCTGGGCCAGCCGATAGCGCCTGCAAGCATCCTTGGTTGCCGCATGGGCATAATGGGCCCTCCGGTTCGATCGTCGTATGTCCGATTTCACCGGCACCTCCCAACGAGCCGGACAGGAGTTGACGATCGATATAGATCCCCGCAGCAATCCCCATGCCCACGCCGATATAGATCATATTGTGATAATCCTGACCTGCGCCGTACCTGCATTCGGTTAAGCCACGAGCACGGTGTCGGTTGACGACAACGGTCGGCCAACCAATTTCCTTGCGAATCAGCTCCGCGACATGCACATTGCGCCAATCCAAATCCACGGCACTCCGAATAATACTATGTCCTGCATCGACCAACCCCGGCACACCAAGCCCAAGCAGAGGAACGGGCTTCGGTTCCAGACCTTCCACGAACTGAGTAATTTGAGAAGCTAACGTCTGAAACGTGGCTTCGGGATCAAAGGTGTTCACCGGAATTTTTACCGACTTCACCACGTTGCCCAAGAGGTCGAAGGCTCCCAGTGTCCAGGTTTTATTATCCAAATCCGCTCCGATAATAGTGCGTGAGCGCGGAACAAGCTCAACGGTTGTGGCCGGACGGCCTTTGGTTATCTGCCGGTCGTCCGTTTCATAGACTAGATTGTTTTCAATCAGCTCCGCAATCGAGATGGAAATCGTGGCACGGCTTAAGCCGGTAACACGGGTCAGCTCTATTCTCGACATGCTGCCGTGAACGCGCAGCGTTTGAAGTATGGACAGCTTGCTGCCTTTTTGGTCTTTAATATCCGTTTGATTCATCCAATGCACCCTGTCGTCAAAGATTATTCCAATTATAACATATAAAAAGTTGATGACAATAAAAAACAAGAAGTTAATTTAATTATTTACATAATTAAATTCCAGTGTTAAAATTTCCCTGAAAGACTTATTACTTGTAATTCTAAAAAAATACCGAATGGGGGCATCGAAATGTTATTTGGAATTCCGGCAATCCTTTCACCAGACTTGGTCAAAATCATGATGGAGATGGGCCATGGCGATGAGATTGTGCTGGCAGATGGTAACTTTCCGGCCGCTTCGAACGCTCAAAGGCTGCTGAGATATGACGGCCGCAACATCCCCGAACTGCTCCGAGCGATTCTCTCCTTGTTTCCTCTAGACCACTCAGTAGAAAGCCCGGCATCGGTGATGTCATTGCTTCCGGCAGATCCGACTCCGCCAGTTTGGGGTACATACCGGGAGCAGATCAAGTCGGTAAAACCAGATTTTATTCATTTTGAAGAGGTTGAAAGATTTGCGTTCTACGAGCGCGCACGGCGTGCATATGCCATTATTGCTACAAGCGACTCTTCTTTTAAGGGGAATCTGATTTTAAAAAAGGGAGTCGTCCGGGACCTGTGACGGGAAAACGAAGGAGGAGATGCGGCAATGAAACGAAGGAAATTAGGCTCTTCGGGACTCGAGCTTAGCGTGCTCGGTATGGGTTGCTGGCAATACGGAGGCGGTTCCTATTGGGGAAATCAGGATCAACAGGACGTCGACCAGGTCGTACACCAAGCCTTAGATATGGGAATCAATTATTTTGATACGGCTGAGGTATATAACGACGGAGAAAGCGAGCGCTCGCTAGGGCTTGCGTTGAAAGGGCGCAGGCATGAGGCGATCATCGGAAGTAAGATCAGCACGGCAAACATACTGCCGGAACAGCTGCGCAAGCACTGCGAAGACAGTCTTCAGCGTCTTCAAACCGACTATATTGATGTTTATATGCTACACTGGCCGGTTAATCCGCTGGCGGTCAAGCATTTTACGTCGGACCCCGAGCTTATCGCTAATCCGCCACAGGTTGCTGAAGTGTTCGAGGGGCTGCAGCGCTTGAAGCAGGAGGGCAAAATCCGTCACATTGGAGTCAGCAATCACGGTGTAAAGCAGCTCGGCGAAGTGCTGCAGACCGGTGCTTCGGTTGCAGTGAACGAGCTGGCGTATAGTCTGCTATCCAGAGCAATAGAAGAGGAACTGCTGCCTTATTGCAAAAACCAGGGAGTCGGTGTAATCGGTTACATGCCACTGCAGCAGGGCCTTTTATCTGGCAAATACCATGCGCTCGACGAACTCAAGCCGATCCTGGCTAGAACCCGCCATTTTCACCATTCGAGAGGGCTCGGTTCCCGTCATGGAGAAGAGGGGGCCGAACCGGAAATCACGCAAGCCTTGGACCAAATCAGGCTGCTGGCGGATGAATTAAACCTGACTATGGGTGTGCTATCCCTGGCATGGGCCATTTCGAACGAAGGGATTACGTCAACTATTGTCGGCTCACGCAACGCTGACCAGCTCATGGGAAATGCGCATGCCGCTCAAATCGAGCTTAGCGCGGATGTTTTGCGACGCTTAAACGAGATTACCCAGCCGGTGCTGCGCAAGCTGGGGAACAATCCCGATTATTATGAGAACAGGCACAACAGCCGGTCCTATTAAACGATAAACTGGGATATCATACCATGTCGAAAGATGCGAGATAAAAACTTATTTTGTCACATCTTAATTAAAATATTGACATATGTAAAGGTATAAACTAAGATAGAATCAATTAGTTGTAAACGTTTTCATTTCGTTTATTTTTGTTCATATCTAAGAAGAGGATGTGCTTTCATGTCAACCCAATCCATATCGTTTTCTGTATTTACGAAGCCTTGGAAATCGTTATCCGTGTGGGATTTGTGCACATACATTAAGGGAATGGGCTTCGATGGTGTCGAGTTTCCTCTCCGCGACGGCTTTCAGCTCGAGCCTTCCCAAGCCGCTCAGCTGCCCCGCCTCGTTCAGCAGTTTGCAGATCACGGCTTAAAAATCTTCAGTGTAGCCAGCTCGACCGACGAGCATATTTTTGCCGCCTGCGCCGAAGCCGGAATTCCCACGCTCCGTGTTATGCCAGCCATTAAGCACGAACATGGCGGCTATCTTGCATCGGAGCGCATAGCCCGCGAGCAGCTGGAGTCGATTCTTCCCCTGTGTGAAAAATATGGAGTTCAAGTCGGGGTCCAGCAGCATTACGGCAATTATGTAGTGGATTCGATGGGACTCAAGCACCTGCTGCAGGGCTTCGATCCGAAGGCTATAGGCGCGATTTGGGATGCAGCGCACGACGCGCTGGCCGGACAACAGCCGGAGCACGGTCTTGATATCGTGTGGGAGCATCTGTGTATGGTGAACTTCAAGAATGCGTTCTACCGCCGAATGAACGGACCTGAAGCAGAGCTCGCGGAGTGGAAGCCTTATTTCACATCCGGCCGCCAAGGGCTTGCATCGTGGCCAAGAGCGGCCGCCTACCTGCAGAAGCGCGGCTTCCAGGGTGTGGTTTGCTTAACCGCAGAATACCGCGATGAGCATGGCGTTGACCGTTTGATCAAGGAAGATATCGCTTTCGCCAAATCCTTATTTGAAAATCAAGCCTAAGGGGGAGCCATACCGTATGTCCAGTAAATTCAGAGTAGCGATCATCGGTGCCGGGCGAATGGCAAATTCAGTACATTATCCGTCGCTTGCATCCTTTGACGATGTCGAAATTGCCGCCATTTGCGATTTGTCTCCAAAAGCGTTGAACGAAACGGCCGACAAGTACAATGTATCCGGACGTTATGACGATTACCGCACCATGGTGCAGGAAGTGAAGCCGGACGCCGTTTATGTTATCGGTCAGCCCCACCTGATGTTCGACATCTGGATGTGGTGCCTGCAGCAGGGACAAAACCTCTACATCGAAAAGCCGCTTGGCATCACCATTCATCAAGCCAGGGCACTCGCATATACCGCTAAACAAAACAACTGCATCACTCAGGTCAGCTTTCAGCGCCGCAGTACCCCTATGGTAATGAAGCTGAGAGAAGAGTGTCTGAAGCGCGGACCGATTACCCATGCAGTATGCAAATTTTACAAATCGGAGATGAAGCCGTATCTTCAGGCCCGTGACCGGATGATGGACGATACCGTCCATTCGATCGATACGGTGCGCTGGATGTGCGGCGGGGAGGTTGTCAAGGTGGAAAGCACCACCAAGCGGGTCAACGTCCCGGATATCAATTTCATCTCCTCGACGCTGCATTTTGACAACGGTTCCACCGGTTATTTGATCAACAGCTGGTCCAGTGGCAGACGGATTTTCTCGGTCGAGATGCATGCCCCTAACATCTGCGCGGAAGCGGAGCATGAGCGCAAGGGCTTCTTGTATGCCGATGGCGACACACAGGGCGTCGAATATGATGCCCGGGAGATCGGCGAAGGGACGGAGCTTTACGAGTACGCCGGGTTCCGGACGAAGCATCGGGAGTTCATCGACTGTGTGAAAGCCGGGAAGCTGCCTTCGTCGCATTTTGGTGATGCGCTGAAGACGATGGAGGTAGCCGAAATTATTTTGGCTCAGGCTCTTCTGGAAGGAAGATGAGTATGGAGATTGCTAATGTGAAGGAAAAAGCAGTGGTTCGAACCTCGAGCAAAGCGTCCCGGCTAGGCCGGGATATGCTCCGGGTTTGGCAGCTGTACGTACTGATGGCTCTTCCGTTTGCCTATATTGTCATATTTAAATACGTGCCGATCTACGGCGCTCAAATTGCATTCCGCAATTTTTCAGCGAGCAAGGGAATCTGGGGCAGCACGTGGGTGGGCTTTGCTAACTTCATCCGTTTTTTTGAATCGTATGAATTCTGGAACATTATGTGGAATACGATCGCACTTAGCTTGTATCAACTGATTGCCGGTTTTCCATTCCCGATCCTGCTGGCGCTAAGCTTGAATTATGTCGCGCACCAGAAGTTCAAGAAGACGGTACAGATGGTCACCTATGCTCCTCATTTTATCTCCGTCGTCGTCATGGTCGGCATTATTTTTCAAGTGCTCGATCCGAGGATAGGAATTATCAACGTTATTCTCAAATGGTTCGGCTTCGACGCGGTCAACTGGTTGGGCGATGCCGGCTATTTCCGCAGCATCTATGTCTGGTCCGGCGTTTGGCAGAATGTCGGGTTCAGCTGCATTATCTACCTTGCGGCCCTCGCCGGCATCGATCCGTCTCTTCATGAAGCGGCCGTTGTCGATGGAGCGAGCAAGCTGCGCCGCATGTGGCATATCGACCTGCCAGGCATCCTGCCGATTGCAGTGATCCTGCTGATTCTGGAGGTCGGGCGGATGCTCGAAATCGGCTTTGAGAAATCGTTCCTGATGCAAAATCCTTTGAATCTCACCACCTCAGAAATTGTTGACACCTACGTGTATAAAGTGGGTCTCGCCTCCAACATTGTCAACTTCTCGTACTCCTCGGCGATCGGCCTGTTCAAAAATGCTATCAACTTGATTCTACTCATAGCCGTCAATCGTTTTGCTAAAAAACTGGGCCAGAGCAGCTTATGGTAAGAGAGGGGGGAGCCTATGAACACGAACATCAGAGAAGCGGCCGGCGACCGGATCTTTAATGTGGTTAACTATGTCATACTCAGTCTTTTTTTCCTGACTGTGCTGTACCCTCTCGTCTATATTGTAAGCGCTTCTTTCAGCTCAAGCGATGCCGTTATTTCTGGAAAGGTGTGGCTTTGGCCGGTTGACCCGGGCTTAAAGGGCTACAAAGCGGTGTTCGAGTACAAAGCGATCTGGACCGGATTTGGAAATTCATTGTTTTATACGGTTGTCGGCACGGTCATTAACGTCATTCTCACGTTAATAGCAGCTTATCCGCTATCACGCAAAGATTTTGTTTTCCGCAACGGTATCATGTTTATCTTTGTCTTCACAATTATGTTTTCCGGCGGCATTATTCCGAACTATTTGCTTGTCAAGGATTTGGGCCTTCTGGATACTCGTTGGGCCATGATTTTGCCGTCTGCGCTTAGCGTGTTTAACGTCATCATTACGAGAACCTATTTTCAAACGAACATCCCGCACGAAATGCTGGAAGCCGCTCAGGTGGACGGCTGTACGGACTGGAAGTTTCTTTCCCGCATCGTGCTGCCGCTTTCCGGTCCGATCATTGCGGTCATTACTTTGTTTTATGCTGTTGGCCATTGGAATTCCTATTTTAATGCGTTGCTTTATTTGAAGGATCGCAATTTGTATCCGCTTCAGCTCGTTCTGCGCAGTATTCTGGTTCAAAACCAGATTGATCCGAGTATGGTTACCAATGAAGAGGACCTCGTTGCCAGACAGGGATTGGCCGATTTGCTGAAGTATTCCCTGATCGTCGTTGCAACGGTTCCGGTTCTCATCATTTATCCATTTGTACAAAAGCATTTTGTTAAAGGAGTGATGATCGGTTCGATTAAAGGGTAACTAAAACTGCAACCAGTCGCCGCCTCATGGAAATTACGAAACTTACCATTTAGGGAGGGTCAAAAGACATGAGAAAAGCCGTAAAAACGGGATTCTCTTTGGGAATTGCCGCAGCGTTAGTATTGTCAGGCTGTTCAAAAGACACGGCAGCCCCGTCCGGCCAGGACAGTGGCACGAAGGATAGCACAACGAAGAGCACCGCGAAGGAAAGCGCAAACGCATCGAAGGTCAATCCGCCGGGCAAGTTCCCTGTCGTTAACGACAAGATCACGTTAAAGGTTTTTGTTGCCGGCAATGCCTTGGTCGAGAACTTTGACACCAACGGCTATACCAAGTGGTTGGAAGACAAGACGAACGTCCACGTGCAGTGGATTGTGGCGGATGTCAAAAACTACAAGGAGCAGCTGAACCTTGCCCTTGCAAGCGGCGATTTGCCGGATGTCATCATGAACGTAGGCGTCTCTCCGGAGCAGCAGATGATTTACGGCGAGCAAGGCATCTTCGTCTCGTTTACGGATCTCATCGAGAAATACGGCGACAATACCAAGAAGATCTTTAAAGAGATGCCGGAAGTGAAGGACGCGATTACCGCACCCGGCAACAAAATTTACAGCTTGCCTTATATTAATGACTGCTTCCATTGTTCCATGGATTTCAAGATGTACGTCTTCAAGCCATGGCTGGATAAGCTGGGGCTGAAAGAGCCGACAACGACCGAGGAATTTTATCAAATGCTGAAGGCGTTTAAGGAAAAGGATCCGAACGGCAACGGCAAGGCGGACGAAATCCCTCTGGTCGGCGGTATCGTCAGCGGTGGAGGCGTGTCCAAAAATGCGATCGACGTGTGGATCATGAACTCGTTTATTTATGACGACGGCGACAAGCGCATGCTTGTGAAGGATGGCAAAATCGACGTTGCATACAATAAGAACGAGTGGAAGGACGGCCTGAAATTTATGAACCGTCTCTTCAAGGAAGGGCTTCTGTCGAAGGAGTCGTTCACGCTGGACAAAGACGGGTTGAAAAAAATCGCCGAGAATCCGAATATTGCCATCGCCGGCGCCATCCCGGCTCACTCGCCATCGGACATGACAATCGTCGAAGGCCCGAGCAACCGTTGGCTTGACTATCAGCCGATTGCACCGGTGAAAGGACCGAACGGCTATCAGAAGACGACCTGGCTGGCGTACGATAAAATCCGTGGCGGCAACTTCATCATGACCAGCGCTGATAAATATCCCGAAGCGACTATGCGCTGGGCGGACTTCATGTATGATTTTGAGGCGAATCTGTACTCCAACTTTGGCGTGAAGGGTTCTTCCTGGGATGATGCCAAGCCGGGAGATAAAGGCCGTGACGGTGATCAAGCCAAATACCGTCTGCTCATTCCGTTTGGTCGCGTGCAGAATGAATCGTGGGCGCAATACGGCTTGAATTTCCGGACCGACAAGGATTGGTATGCGGGTCAGGCGGTGCTCAAGCTGCCGGATAAAGAAAAGATGTACTACGACATCACGAAAAAGAATTACGAACCTTATAAGCCGAAAATCGATGAAATCATGCCTCCATTATTCTTTGCTCCCGCAGACGCTCAGCAGCTGGCGGAGCTGGATAAAACGATCAACGATTATGTAAGAACGATGACGGCCAAGTTCATTATCGGCGAAGCGGATATCGACAAAGATTGGAGCAACTACGTAAGCACGCTCGATAAGATGAACTTGAAGAAATATATAGAGATTTACCAAAAAGCACTAGATGGCAAAAAGCAAAAATAGTCTGCTTCGATGTAGTCACGGCTACGGCTAGGAAGAAAGGGGCACGAGCGTTTGCGGAAAATTCTCGTTTTGATTCAAAATGATTTGATCTCTTCCTTTTTTAGTGAACAGACCAAGGCGGAGATCGAAGCGCTGGGCGAAGTGGAATGGAATCCGTATGACCGGGCATTGACGGAAGAAGAGCTGATCGCGCGCATTCCGGGCGTGTATACGCTCATTACCTCGTGGCGGACGACTCCGGTGACGGATGCGGTGCTGGACGCTGCGGATGAGCTGAAGCTGGTCGCGCATATGGCCGGCTCCATCCGCCCGGTGTTTCCGAACTGGTCAGTCTATGACCGGGGAATCCGGGTGCTCAACAGCAATTTTGCGATCGGCGTGTCGGTCAGTGAAAATGTATTGGCATTGATTCTGGCTCTCGGACATAAGATATTGCCGGTGGACCGTGAAATGAAGCAGGGATTGACCAAAAAACACGTCGGCATGGAAACCTTTGAGCTGCGGGGCAAAACGGTTGGATTGGTCGGCCTCGGTATGGTCGCCCATGAGGTGATTAAGCTGCTGAAGCCATTTGGCGTGAAGGTACTGGGCTATGATCCGTTTGTCTCGGAGGCGAAGGCCAGTGAGCTGGGTGTGCAGCTGGCACCTCTGAATGAGCTCATGGCAAAGTCGGACATCATTTCACTGCATGCTCCGAAGGTGCCGGAGACCTACCGGATGATCGGCCGTGAGCAGCTGGCGCTGATTAAGGACGGCGCTCTGTTTATCAATACGGCTCGCGGAGACCTGATTGATGAATCCGCACTGCTGGAGGCACTGAAGCAGGAGAGATTTTCCGCTGCACTTGACGTGTTCGAGGTTGAACCGCTGGCGGCGGACAGCGAATTCCGGCACCTGCCCAACGTGATCGCCAGACCGCATCTGGCCGGTGTCAATCCGGACTCCCGGCTGCGGATCGGCAAGCTGATGGTGGAAGATATGCGTAGATTGTATCAGGAGGAGCAGGTGCTATTCGAGGTCAAACGGGAACAGCTCGCTATCATGACCTAGTGGGACAATCCCAAGTCGTAACGTTCGTGTATGTTTTTTAGCTTCAGTTTGAGTTAAAGCACTATGCGGCTTGCTTCCTTGCAGGCCGCTATAATTTTGGCTTGTACTTAATTCAAATCTATATATATGTCAAAGGGAATCTAAATAGGGAGATGGTACGGATGAAGCCTTATGATATTTCCATTGAAGGCATTAAACTCTATTATTTGCCCATCGAAACCCGGGTCCCATTGAAATTTGGACCGGAGGTGCTCACCCATGTCACCTGCGCCAGAGTGTGTATACGAACCACAAACCGGCAGGGGAAAAGCGCGGAAGGCTGGGGAGAAACGCCGCTCAGCGTACAATGGGTGTGGCCCAGCTCGCTGAGCTACGAGGTTCGTGAACGGGCGCTGAAGCAGGTTTGCGAGCTGATCGCCAAGGATCTGGCGAATTGGAAAGAGCAAGGGCATCCTTTTGAACTGGGCTACCGCTATCAAAAGCAGCGTCTGCTTGACCTTGTTGATCGATTTAACGCCGTTTCCGGCTTACCGGAGCCTGTGCCTTATTTGGCGGCGCTCGTTTGCTTTTCTCTATT
Organism: Paenibacillus cremeus; assembly: GCF_007786445.1. Taxonomy (GTDB): domain Bacteria; phylum Bacillota; class Bacilli; order Paenibacillales; family NBRC-103111; genus Paenibacillus_G; species Paenibacillus_G cremeus. Next base: position 16,570 of record NZ_VNJI01000062.1, read on the forward strand.
CGATCTCGCACTCTATGACGCCTATGGGCAGACGAATGAGGTCCCGGTTTATCAAACCCTGAACGGGCAATATATGAATGCCGATCTTTCAGCGTATTTGAAAGCAGCGGATGACTGTGATGTTTCCTTTGCGGGCTTATATCCGGAGCATTTTTTTCAAATTCCACCTGAAAAAGCGCTGCTCGCGTGGCATCTGGTCGGCGGTAAGGATAAGCTGTTTGCCCATGAGCTCACGGGCGACGAGATTAATGACGGCTATCCTTACACGCTGGAGGATTGGATCGAACGCGACGGCTTGAAATGCTTGAAAGTCAAGCTGGCCGGCAATGACTCGGATTGGGACTATAACCGGCTTGTTGATGTAGGCCAAATCGCTCTGAAGCGCCAAGTGACATGGCTGACAGCCGATTTTAACTGCCAAGTAACCGACTGTGCTTATGTCAATCAGATCTTGGATCGATTAATGGTGGAGCATCCGGACATTTATAAAGCGATCCTGTATATTGAGCAGCCGTTCCCGTATGATCTGGAGGCGCATCGCTTGGATGTTCGCAGTGTTAGCGCCAGAAAGCCGCTCTTTATGGATGAAAGCGCTCATGACTGGGAGCTGGTGAAGCTGGGGCGTACGCTCGGATGGACTGGGGTGGCGCTGAAAACGTGCAAGACGCAAACCGGCGCTCTGCTCAGTATGTGTTGGGCCAAGGCTCATGGAATGACGCTGATGGTACAAGATCTGACCAACCCGATGCTGGCGCAAATTCCTCACGTGCTCCTGGCTTACCATGCAGGAACGATTATGGGGGTGGAGACGAACGGGATGCAGTTTTATCCAGAAGCTTCGTCTTTCGAAGCGCGTGTTCATCCCGGCGTATACAATCGGCAGCAAGGAAAAATACGGTTCGACAGCGTAAAAGGGTACGGCTTCGGCTACGATTTGGCGGCAAGCTCCAGACCATTACCTGATCCGGCGGTAAATCTATAGCTGTGGGAAGGGTGACGTCATCATGCAGCGGAAATTGAACATTGGGATGATCGGCATGGGAAATATGGGTCAGCATTACTTGGAACTGCTAGCCAAGATGCCGGGCTGCCAGGTCGTATCCATTTGGAGCCAAACGAACGAGAAGGTTCGTAAGCTTTCTTCTAAATATCAGGTGCAGGGCTTTACTGATCTATCGGCTATGCTGGATGCGGGCAATCTGGATGCTGTCATTGTTGCCACTCCTCACTACCAGCACACCCACATGTCCATCGAGGCCCTGCAGAGAAAGCTGCATGTTTTAGTGGAAAAGCCGGTTGCGGCGCACTTAAAAGATGCCTGTCGGATGGTGAAAGCGCATGAGCAGCAGAAGCAGGTTCAACCGGACCTCGTTTTTGCAGCCTTTTATCAGCAAAGAACAACCAAACACTGGATCAAGATGAAAGAGTTCATTTCCTCTGGACGGCTCGGGAAGCTCATGCGATTTTCCTGGATCAATACCAGCTGGTTTCGGCCTCAGGCCTATTATGACATCGGAAACTGGCGCGGTACCTGGAAAGGGGAAGGAGGGGGAGTACTGTTAAATCAGTGTGCCCACAACATCGACCTGCTTTGGTGGCTGTTCGGGATGCCCGCTGCAATTACGGCTACGGCTTCCTTTGGAAAGTATCATCACATTGAGGTGGAAGATGAGGTCCATTCTATCCTGGAGTATCCCAGCGGCCTGATGGGCAGCTTTATTGCCTCGACCTCCGAATGTCCGGGTACCGATCGGTTGGAGATTGTCGGTGAGTACGGCAAGCTGGTGTGTGAGAATAAAAAGATTAGCCTTTACCTTAATTCCTCTTCGGCTCTAGACTATATTCAAACGTCTCAGGAAGCGTTTGGGATAGTGCAGCATGCGTTGACGGAGATCGATCTGGACAGAGACGAGGACACGGGCCATGAAATCATCTTGTCGGATTTCCTTCAGTGCATCACCGAGCGCAAGGCTCCGCTTATTCCTGCTGCGGAGGGCTTACATTCGTTGATGATCATTAACGGTATGGTGTTGTCTGCACTTGAGGGCTGCAAGCAGTATTTACCGATTAACGCGGATAAATATGAGCTCAAACTGAACCAATTGATTCAGAACTCGACCTACAGCAAACCGGAAATCGACACCAGTGCCATTAACGTGGATATAAAAGCTTCTTTTCATTAAATCGATCAGGAGGGTTATTCCTATGAAAATGAAAGCACTCGTATTATCGCCTGAATCCCGTTTAAACGAAGTTTGTTCCGAGAAGTGCCGTGCGCTGCTGAATGAACATTTTGATACGTCATGGAATGACACAGGGCGGGATTACACGAAGGAGGAGCTGGCCGCAATGGTCAGCGAGGCGGAAGTGATCCTTACGAGCTGGGGATCTCCGAGCATTACTGAAGAAGCTTTAGAGAACGCAGTTAAGCTTCGTGCCGTTGGCCATGCGGCTGGTACCGTCAAGAAGCTCGTGCCGAAGCCCATCTTTTCCAAAGGGATCCGTGTCTACTCCGCTGCACCGCGTATCGCCTTAAGTGTGGGGGAATACTGTCTGGGAGCGCTGCTCTCGATGCTCCGTTATTTGCCCACGTTGAATACATCGCTTCACGACGGTCAATGGAGGGAGCTGGGGCTCAAGGGTAGAGAGCTGACGGGAAGCACCGTCGGTATCGTCTCCGCCAGCTCGACGGCACGGGCTTTTATCAAGCTGCTTGCTCCTTTTCAAGTGAATGTGCTTCTGTATGACCCCTTCTTGTCTGAGGAAGCGGCGGCGCAATTAAACGTGAAACGGGCAACGCTCGAGGAAGTCATGAGCTGCCCGATTATTTCCGTGCATGTTCCGAATCTGCCGGCTACCGAAAGAATGATCAGTCGAGAGCTCATTGAGCGGATCCCGGATGGGGCCATCTTCATCAATTCGTCTCGCGCTCAATGTCTTGACAAGGAAGCCTTCATGGAAGCGCTCGAAAGCGGCCGCTTCTTCGCAGCACTAGATGTATTCGAACAGGAGCCGCTCCCTGTCGACCATCCTGTCCGCAAGCTCCCGAATGTGCTGATTACTCCGCACGTGGCCGGGGCCTCGGTTCAAGGTCATTTGGCCCTCATGCAGGCCGTAGTCGAGGATATTATCCGTGGACTGCATGATGAAAAAACCTCCTTCGAAGTAAGCGAAAAGATGTGGGAGATTATGGCGTAATTAAGATAAGGGATCGCCGACAATGGTTCTGTTGGTCGATCCCTTTCTGTTCACGATTAGGAGGTCATTTGCTATGAACAATGTGGTCAAAACCAAGCTTCAACAAGGTGGAACAGCGGTGGGCTGCTTTATCGGATTTCACTCTCCGACCCTTGTGGAAATGCTGGGCGATTCGGGATTCGATTTTGTCGTTATCGACAATGAGCATGGACCTTTCAGCTGGAGTGAGGTAGAAGAGATGGTCCGGGCCGCCGAACTTGCAGGAACCGTTCCGATTGTCCGCGTCGCTTACGATGCTTCGGATATTCAGAAGGCACTGGACCGTGGCGCCTATGGCATTCACGTGCCCATGGTCAATACGAGAGAGCAGGCCCAAGAGGTTGTTCAGCGCGCCCAATTTCCGCCTGCCGGCAAGAGGGGAACCGCCTATTCCGTCAGATCCGCAAGGTATGGCACCCGTGGTGGCGCAGACTATTTAAAAGCGTCCAACGAGCAGATTTTGATCGCGGTCCATATCGAGACACCGCAAGCTGTAGAGAACATCGAAGAAATCATGAATGTCCAAGGCATCGACATCTTCTATATCGGTCCGACCGATTTATCGGTGACAATGGGCTACGCTGTGGAAGGGCCGGAGCATGCGGAGGTGCAAAAGGCTATGGAAACCGTGCTGACCTGTGGTCGCAAGCTCGGCAGAACGGTCGGCATCCAGGTCGGAAGCGCCGCAGGGGTCACTGCCCAGCTCAACTGGGGAGCTAAATATGTCGGTGTCGGCATTACGCCGGTGCTCTATTCGGCCTTCAAGGAAGTTTCAAACGCAGGGAAGCAGAAATAGAAAAATGACCTAAAGCAAAGAGGGGCGCCGTTTGCGCACCCCTCTTTTTGCTTTAGGTATTGATTACCAGGCCTCGCAGCCATTAAATGGCATATGCTGCCCTTCAATATACCTGGGCTTAGGTAAGTATTGGTTGATACCTTCGTTCGCATTTCCTCTAAGCAGGAAGGCGTAGGGCCATTGGTCTTCGCTAACGATTCTGGTGGTGGTCGGAATGTATCGGATCAACAATCCGCAGCGACGAAGCGGGGAGTGGTTTGCATTCGAGCCGTGAATGACGTTCGGGTGATGAATGGAGACGCTTCCTTTTTTCAAAATGACATCAACAGCTTTGCTTTCATCGACTAAGCTCGTATTAATTCCTGAGCCAAATACACTCTTTACGTCGCTGCGTTCCTGAAGCTCGTAAAGCTGCATCTGCTGAGTTCCTGGTATGACCCGCATACAGCCGTTCTCCGGAAGGGAGTCATCTACTGCAAGCCAAAGCGTCACGACTTCCATGGGATCGAGGTTCCAATAGCTTCCATCCTGATGCCAAAGCACTGGCTTACCGTCAAATGGGGGCTTGCTCAAATATTGGGAGCGGTACAGGGCGATGTCAGGCCCGATAAATTGCTGGGCGATATCCAATAAGCGATCATCGCTGACGAGCCGCAACCAGAACGGATCATTCGGCATGAAGTTGCTGTGCAGGTTCTCTGGACGGACATTAGGGTGCTTTCTCATCAGCCATTGGATATGGGAGTCCGCTTCTTGCATCAATTCGGCATCGAGCACATCGGGGATCGTAACGTACCCATCCCGGTCATAAGCTTCTTTAATCGATTCCACGGTATTTTTGGCCAAGAGTAAGCACCTCTGATCTAGTATTTACTTATCACTACCTACATTGTACGTGAGAAGAAGGATGGGCATACCGCGGAAAAGCCAAAAATTAACGAAACTGAATCTAAAAAAAACACGATACGATCTAAAGGGACTCCATAGTGTGCTTTGTCTATTCGCAATACTATAAAAACATCACCTCTGACAGCGCTTACATACAACTTGAGCAGACATGCCATTTATTGAACTGAGAGCGGTTTATACCAAATCGTTTTCATTTAATACTACAATGATCAAGGAATGAGGGGTAGCTATGAAGAAGTGGATGGCAAGTACATTGGTTGCAGCTCTAGCCGTTGGTGCGGCAGGTTGCACAACTGGAGGCGGCAGCGCTAGCTCAACAGCAACGCCAAAGACTGGAACCGACGCACCGAAAGCCCAGCAGGGACCAACGAAATTCAGCATTTCTATGCGCACGCTCAACTATGATTACGTGGAAAAGGCAACCAACCTAAACGAAGACAAGTGGGTTAAAGAGCTTGAAAAGAAAACCAACACCGACCTCGACATCCAACTGATCCCGCACGCGGAGTTTGAGAAGAAAATGGTCCAGCTGTTCGCGACTGGCGACATACCCGACGTGGTACAAGCCGGTGCAAGCACAAGTGGAAAGGAGCTTGCCGGCTCGGTGCAGGCGGGGGTATTCCTAGATCTTGGCGATCTGCTTAAGCAATACGCGCCGAACCTGCTGAAGGCGATCCCGCAGGCGGCTTGGGACGAGGTGACGCTGAACGGAAAAATTTATGCGATTCCGGAGTTTATTTCCCAGCCTTCCCGCAGATCGACCTGGGTGCGCGAGGACTTGATGAAGAAGGCCGGCATTACGAAGGATCCGAAGACCGTCGATGAATACCTCGATATGCTGCGAGCATTTAAAAAGCTAGGTGTGGAGAATCCGTTCATGGGCCGCCAGGACTTTAAATACGCCGATCTGTTCTTTGGTGCATACGACGTGTATCCGTATCTTAGCCAGTTTGAAGTCGTCGATGGCAAGGTGCAGCCGAAGTTTTTTGATAACGAGAACATGCAGAAAGCATTGCAAACCTATAAAACCATGTTCGACGAAGGGCTGATCAACAAAGAATTCGCGACGATCAATCCGACGAATTTCAAAAATATTATTTTGTCAGGCAAAGCCGGGATGTGGGAAATGAATGCGCAGGAGCTGCTTCAGTGGGAAACTCAATTGAAGCAAGCAGTTCCCGATGCGAAGATCAAAATCATCCCTTCACCAGTTGGTACTGACGGCAAGGGTGGCGGGTATTTGTACTCCTCCGGTGGCCGTGCCTACTTCATCAACTCCAAGGTTGCCAAGGACAAAATTCCAGGCATCCTCAAGTTCTTCGATTGGCAGGTTACAGAAGAGGCTGACAAGTGGTTCGACCTGACCCTGCCGATTGATCCGAAGACCGATGCTGAGGTGTCTGAGCAGCGCTATTTAAGCGGATTCCTCCATATGGTCAAGGACGATGCGTTCCGCAAGCAAATTTTGAGCGCCACACCGGAGGGCAAGGATCTGCTCAAAACCTTCGAGACCATTTTGCCAAACGAGGGACGCGGTGGACTCGAGTTCGATCCAGTTCTTGATGCGATGCAAAAAAATCCCGACATCGCACCATTAAGCGACACCGGTGCACCGGTTCTGCTCTCGCATATGGTTAAAATGGTGTACGGAAAAGAACCGATCTCCGATTGGCCGAAGGTGATTGAAGAGTGGAAATCCAAGGGCGGAAACGATGTGCTTAAGGAAGCAAACGACCGCTACCAAAAGAAAAGCAACATTAAGCTGAGAGGACCCGAAGCGCAAAAGTGGAAATAATGATGACATAATGGTTTCTACAAATTATTCCAATATGAATTAGGTCAGCCTGAGTTATCATGGCTGGCCTATTTTTATTCTAATTGTCTGATTTTGGACTGTAAGAGGTCGGTTTAAAGGGGAGGCAACATTTGAGGAAAACCTGATAATTAATCCGTTATCATTGCCGATGAACGAAAATGGCGCGCTGTCGAACTGGAAGGGCAGGATACTGGAAAAATGATATCGAATTACCTAATAATAACGAATTACAAGCAGAAAAAATTTGGGGGAACTAAAATTGGTCGTTCTACTCTTAACCGCAATTATTAGTGTAATATTTGGTGTTTACTTTTTCCTAAAAAAAGGTGAAGGATTTGAACAATTTGCTAATCAAATAGTTCTTGGCCTTCCTTTTATATTTCTTGGAACGATATTGTTAATCGTTTTTTTTGTAGCGTATCTCAAAAGGAAAAACAGAATGTTAGCAGATGATGATGAAAATAAATGACTGATTAATTAAATGTAACACGCTGTAAAGCTATGGGGCTGTTTAATAATAATGACGTTGATCATACTTAATAAAATAGTAATTTTGGTTAAACAAAAAAAACGATATTCAAGGAGGATCGTATGGAATCGAAAAGAGTAGCGGCTGAGAAAGCTGTGGAGTATATACGTGACGGTATGGTCGTTGGTTTAGGTACTGGGTCTACTGCTTATTGGGCTATTCAAAAATTGGGGAAGAAAATTAAGGGCGGGCTAAGTATTAAGGCAGTAGCAACTTCCATTAACTCCGAAAACTTGGCTAAGGAATTAGGGATTCCGTTAATATCCATTTCTGAAGCTGAGGAAATGGATATTACAATTGATGGAGCTGATGAGGTGGACAACGAGTGGAACTTAATAAAAGGTGGTGGAGGCGCACTATTACGCGAGAAGATCGTGGCTTCTTTTAGCAAGGAACTAATCATTGTGGTCGATGAAAGCAAAAAAGTAAGTCGACTAGGTAAATACCCCTTGCCTGTTGAAATAGTAAAATTCGGGCATGAGCTTACGCAGAAAAAGCTAGGCAAGCTCGGGTGTATTCCAAAATTACGGGTTGTTGATAATAATCCATTCATTACAGATAACGGAAATTACATTATTGATTGTGACTTTGGAAGTATAGATCAGCCAAAAGACCTTCATTCCGTAATCAATATGATTCCAGGAGTAGTGGATAATGGACTGTTTATCAAGATCGCAACGAAAGTAATTGTTGGTTATCGGGATGGATCAATTTTAGAATTATGAAAAAAATGTCGGGCTTTAAGCTAACGGATACGAGATAGTTTCAAACCAAACTAACAACAAGAAGTTGCCGCGAGTATTACAACCGGCAGCTGTTTCACGCTAACTGGCCAAACGGGTACGATAGTGGAGGAGCTTGCTTTAGGCAGCTCCTCTATTGTTTTATTGAAGTAATGGACAGCATAGAATAATAAGAAGTACCTAGGAACTAAAGGATTATAAACACACAAAATGTTTATAAAAGTAATATTTGGAGGAATCGGATCTTATGGTAATAGGTCGTTTTCCTGAGCGTATTGTAGTTATTGGAGCAGGGATGGCGGGTTTAGTATGCACTTTGGAGCTTATGAAAAAAGGATATAGCGTGCGTTTATTAGAGGCAAATAGTCAACCGGGTGGTCGCATATACACAATGCGGGATCAATTTGCTGACGGATTATTTTGCGAAATCGGGGCGGCCTTCATTGGAGCGCATCATTTTCTCACATTGAGTTATGCTCAGCAAGCCGGGGTTCAATTAATAAATTTACCAGTCCCGAATAGAAGTTTGTCATATATCGACGGGAGATTAATAATAGATTCCCCGGCTGAACCTGCACTATGGCCTGTTTCACTTACAGCCGAGGAAAGAATTTTAGGATATGCGGGAATGCTGGAAAAGTATCTTAAGCCGGGGCTTAAAGCGGCGGGTGATCCTTTTTTGCCAGGCTGGCCCACACAACAAGCGGCACAGCTCGATTCAATGACAATGGAAGAATATCTTAAGGGCCAAGGAGCATCTTCGGGTGCGATTAAGCTGTTTGAAATAGGATATATGCAGATGTTGGGTGATGGCATTGGCAAAGTATCCGCATTACAGCGACTGCTTGACCTAAAAATGGTCAGTTCCGAAAGTAATACACAGACTATAGTAGGAGGAATGGATCAATTACCGAAAAAGCTTGCCCTTACAATTGGCTCTAATATCAGTTATGGATGTGCTGTGACGCATATTGAACATAGTAATAAAGGAGTAGTTATCCAATTTACTAATTCCGGCGAAGTTTTCACTATCTGCTGTGATCGGGTCATTGTGGCCATTCCCTCTACAGTCCTACGTACAATTCATTTTTCCCCGCCACTTAGCAAAGAAAAAAATGATGTCATTCAAAACCAACTTTCCACCTCCGTTACGCGTACCGTCATACAAAGCCGAACTAGATTCTGGAACAGCTTAAGTTCTTTTACAACAGTAAATACGGATCTGAAAATTGGATGGTTGCTTGATGCTACATTCACTCAAACGAAATCAAAGAGGGGGTTAATTTGTTCGTACTCCTCCGGTGAATCGGCGCGAGTAATATCTAGAGCTGGTAACTTTAATTCAGCTGTATCAGAAATCAAACAGGTGCTTCCTGAATTGTCGTATAATTATGAAGGTGGGACGGTCTTTTCTTGGGATCATAATCCATACTCCCGTGGTGCATATGCTTGGTATAAGCCGAAACAGATGCTTCGAATGCTCCCAGCACTTTCTTCCGAACAAGGTAGAATTTACTTTGCTGGCGATAATACAAGTCTTTTTCCTGGTTGGATTGAAGGTGCGATCTCTTCAGCGTTACGAGCTGTAAATCAAATTATTGCCAATAACTAGTACGAGACAATAACCTAATAACAAGCAATTTTGCTGCATAGTCTTTTGAACTAAGGGTACGATAGTGTCAAAAGAATGCTGATTTGCCAACATTTTTACCTGTAACTGTTTATCAAAGCAAATGGATTACTTATATATGATAAACAAGAGAATGAAATAGCTATTAATCACTTGAGGGAAGCAGCTAGGATATATTGGAAAAGTTACAAGCACAAAGGTGATGAATGAGCGTTGTGGAGGTTAAAATGTCTATACATGAAATGATAGATGAAATAAGGTCACAAGAGGATTTCATTAGGTTTCTTTCCGCTCTTAGGAAGGACTTGGCTACAAATATGGAAAATTGGGAAAATCCCACATCAAGACAGATATCTTGAAGCAATGGAAGCTTGGATAGAAATGGGCTTTGTCAAAAAAGGAGCGCCTCGGTATGATGGGTTTGTCCACGGGTTCAAAACCCAACACCATCAAGGAGGCGCTCTTATTATGAAGTTTAAGCAATCTGTTATCGAATCAAGACTCTGATTGAATTAATGAACATTATCCTGAATGTAACCTGAGAGAGCATTCGCAAGCGTGTCCCGTACTCACTTTAAAAGTGAAGAGCAGTGCGGGCGGCACGGACTCACGTGATGCCCGTGGAACGTGGAGCTTGGCTGCTGGGTACCTCAGCATGTGACACAGAGGAGTCTCAATATGTAATTTTTGCTGGCCTCAAGGCATTTCCCTTAGGCGGCAGGCCTTAATTCACGCTGTTCGTCAAGCTGGATATAGGGTAAGACCAGCCATTTCTGGAGAAGCAGCTGGTTTATTTTGCCCGCTATCTTTGAAACCGATCACAGGATTAGCAGATTTAAGATACAAAAGGCGTCTGAATCATTGCCTGATAGTCCAATTTATTACTAACATCCAATTACATTCGTTTTATTCTCCATTCGACTTTCCTTTGCTTACCCAAAAGGATATGCGGTCGCCATTGTTCACGGCGGTACCGGGAGTAAGGTCTTGCTTGAAAACGATACCCTTGTCTGCGTCATTTGCTTCCAGGTAAAACTGATATCGAAGCCCAGAGGCAATAGCGAGCTTCTCGGCATCCTCCCTTGTATGAGCGACTAAATTCGGGACAATGCCCATCTTGGCTTGTATCGTACTATCGTTTTCCGGCTGAGCTTCGACCTCTGAAGCCTTATTCAACGGTACATCCGTTCGAGCTTGACTCGAAGTTGCCGGTGGGGGAGGCTTCGGCGTCTCCGTACGATTCGTTGCTATAGCTGTAGGAACGGTCGTTGGAGTGGTCTGCGGCTTAGAACCGTTAGAATGGTAAGGGAGCGGACGCAGTGTCAGCCATAGCAAGAGAACGAGCACACCGGAGCCGGCAGCAGCAAACAGAGGCCATCTAAGCCGCTGAATCCACTCTCGGAACAGCGCGGGTTGTTCTGAGTTTTTGCGGTCCGTTGCCGTAGTGATGCGCGGTTGCGATCGAGGCTCCCTGGGTTTAAGAAGCGGCAGCTCCTTCCCCTCGTGCCCGAAATCGAGCAGAGCTTCCAGCTCTTGCTGAAAATCGCCAAGTGAGCACAACCCTTCATACGCCTTACTAGCCAAAGCGACAGCGCGTGCTCGAGCAGGTTCTGACAAATCCGCAAACAATCGGTTCATCTCAAAAGAATACGCGCTTATAGAGGAGGTCGGAATATCTGTTTTGGCACCCAGCTGATACAATAGCAGCGCCAGCCCCTCAACACCGCGTCGTCCGTACTTCCCCTCGGCCCAAAAATTGATGATCCGCAACCGGCCGTTATCATCCAGCCATAAATTTTTCGCATCAACGGCGCATTCGGGCAGCCGATTTCGGCGGGTTTCACGGATACCCTTGGCCAGTTCTAGCACATACATTAGCGCTTTGTGGCCCGTGATCTCCAAATCAATCAGTCGATCGAACAAAGGACTGCCCGAATAAGCCTGAAGAACGGCAAACAGCGTTTCGTTTTCCGAGCCGGCATCCAGCACATGCATGAAATGCTCGCCGGACACCTGGAATGCTTTTTTCATCCTTCGTAAAGCTTCCTGAAGTGCTAGTTCGTCCGACTCCTGGAATGTATATAGAAGAACGCTACGTTGGAAGGTCAAATCCATCCCTCTCACCAATAGCCCGTTCGTAATCTCTGTAAGCGGTTGTTCGAGTATGTATCGTTTTGCAATGTGATTCATGGACGTGTTCCCCCTTTTACGTATAGTCTATTCGCCTAACAATTCATTTTTGCGTCATTAGTGGGTAAGAAAGAAATAGAATATAAAGCAGGGAAGGCCAAGGCGAACGGAAACTGATCCGTCATTGAACTTTACCCCTTTTGTTAGACACGATCTAGCATTGGAGGTGCAGTTCACATTTTGGCAGCCTATTAAAGAATTGCAATAAAGTTTTTTTTATAAAATATGGAAGGAACTTATTATTTCACGAAGAACTCTTTAAAACGACTGACATAATGCAGTTTTAACTCCTCAATAATAAAAAGGAGCCATAACCATGGCCATTATAGAGCAGACGATTTTCAATTCATTTGGAAACAAAATTATGACTAAGGATAAAGAGATTCATATTGTCGGAAAAATGGATGAACCGCTTATTTTTATCTTCGACAATGTATTAAGCTATACGGAATGCGACTCGTTGATTGACTTAGCTAAAAACAGAATGCAGCGAGCTAAAATCGGCAAATCTCGTGTAGTAAGTGATATCAGGACAAGCAGCAGTATGTTCTTTGAGGAAAGCGAAAATGAGTTGATTCAAACCATTGAATGCAGAGTTTCTGAACTGATGAATGTACCCGTTTCACATGCTGAGCCTCTGCAAATTTTACATTATAAAGCAGGGGATCAATATCAGCCTCATTTTGACTATTTTACATCCGGGAATATTGAAAACAATCGGGTCAGTACACTTCTGATTTACTTAAATGACGTGGAAAAAGGCGGAGAAACGTATTTTCCCTCGCTTCGTTTTGCTGTAACGCCGAAAAAAGGTAGTGCTGTCTACTTTGAATATTTTTATAACGATCATCGCTTAAATGAACTAACGTTGCATGCAGGGAATCCCGTTGCAGCCGGGGAGAAATGGGTAGCAACCCAGTGGATGAGAAGACAAAGACATCGTCATATGTAAAGAACGAAATTTAACATTAATACCTAGATATTTTTTTCCCTCTTCAAATTCGGGGATATTCGCGTTCCCATTCGATTCTCGCAAAGCGAAGTGGATCAATCCATACTCATTTCGCACGCCAAGTATTTGGCGAATATCATCCCTAATCTAGGCTCGAAACGGTTCCAGAAGGGGAATAGCAGGAACCTGCCGAATACCTTCATGAAACGTCTACTGAAACTGCTATCCATAAAAAATAATGAATATGAAAGGATGGAAGTCGCTTGTTGCAAAAAAAGGAGCAACGAAGAAATGAGAAGCTTATCCAAGAAATGAATGAGACGAAAGTGCCTTACGGAATGCTTGCAATATGGTTTCTCGGTCAGGAAAGCGTAGTAATAAAGGGTGGAGAAACGACGGTTTATATTGATCCGTATATGTCTGATAATGCCAAGAGAACATACTCCCCGCCTCTGAGACCGGAAGACATTACGAATGCTACCTATTGCTTGATAACACATGAACACGGAGACCACTTGGATTCGGGAACCATTCCGCAGGTGGCCGTAAACAACCCGGCTGCTACATTTATGGCACCAGGCTTTTGCAGAGATCATATGATCCGTCTTGGCGTGAATCCGGAGCAGCTGCTGGATGCGCGAACAGATGAATGGAGGGCAATGCCTGACATTCGAATAAAACCGATTCCGGCCGCCCACGAGCAGTTGGATTACGATCCGGCACGGGGACACCGGTTTGTCGGGTACTTGTTGGAACTGAACGGAGTTAAGTTGTACCATGCCGGAGATACAACAGTCTATCCGGGATTAATCGAGTCTCTGAAGGCCGAAGCGATCGAGGTCGGGATGCTGCCGATCAACGGCAGGGATGCATTCCGGACGGCCCAAGGAATTATCGGCAATATGGATTACAGGGAAGCGGTGGAGCTAGCCGTCAGTACCGGAATGGATACGGTCATACCGATGCATTATGACATGTTCAAAGGAAACGGGCTAAATCCGGGATATTTTCTAGATTATCTTTACGCCACATATCCGGAGCAGAAAAGCCATATTATGGGCCGGTTCGAACGTTTTATCTATGTTTCCACTTGCGTATTAAAGTAAGATGTTTTAGGCGATCAATAGGCAGCATAAACGCTGCAGCTCGTCGTATATCGCGGCTTTTTTGATTTATGGGATCAAGCTCTTGTCAAATTTCACTGACATGAACTTGAACCCATTCTTGATTTTGACAAGAACTTTGGAAAGGTTGGTTCTTGATTGGGCAAAAAATAAGATAGACTTGTTTGCTCACGCCCACAAAACAATGGTTAATATTACCATAAAGTTGTTGATACAGATTTGGACAGAAACGGTGGGACGACCTCGAACTCATATAAGTGGATTAATCCATCTATTAAAGGAGAGGTTCTTTTGAAAAAAATCGTTTCAGTATTCGTTGGTGCCACCATGCTAATGTCGTTTTCCGCCTCTGCTTTTGCCTCAACTACAGCAACGGTTACTCAGGGAGTAAATTTTAGATCAGCCCCCAGTACAAGCAGTAGTATATACTCATTTCTTAAAGTCGGAACGACTTTAAACGTGCTTGAGCATGTGAATTCGTATTGGCTCAAAGTATCTTTGAATGGAAAAGTAGGCTATGTGTCGACCTCCTATGTAAAAGAAACGCAAACTCCGCTTACAGCGCCAACGCTAACGGCAAGTGGAACAGCTCCAACCAATCAGATGGTAAACGTAACGATCACCTACCCGAGCAACGCGGCAAAGAAAGAGTTTCGAATCAATGGCGGCGCTTGGACGACCTATACCGCTCCTGTAGCTATGACGGATAACGGCACAGTGGAAGCTCGAGGCACGGATGCGGCAGGGAACGTTTCAACAGTTGGTTCGTATAGCGTGAACAATATAGATAAAATGGCCCCAGCGGCTCCGTCCTTAAAAGCTGATCAGACAGCTATAACGAATCAAAATGTAACCGTTTCCATCACATATCCGGCGGATTCCGCGGTCAATGAATACCGAGTAAATGACGGAGCATGGTCTCAATACAGTCAATCGGTGGTCATGACGGATAACGGCACAGTGGAAGCTCGAGGTACGGATGCGGCAGGGAACGTTTCAACAGTTGGTTCGTATATCGTAAACAATATAGATAAAATCGCACCAGCGGCCCCGTCCTTAAAAGCTGATCAGACGGCTGTAACAAATCAAAATGTAACCGTTTCCATCGCATATCCAGCGGATTCCGCGGTCAATGAATACCGAGTAAATGACGGAGCATGGTTAACATACAGTCAATCGGTTGTCATGACGGATAACGGCATAGTGGAAGCTCGGGGCACGGATGCGGCAGGGAACGTTTCGACGGTTGGTTCGTATACCGTGAACAATATAGATAAAATCGCCCCAGCGGCTCCGTCCTTAAAAGCTGATCAGACAGCTGTAACAAATCAAGATGTAACCGTATTCATCACATATCCGGCGGACTCCGCGGTCAATGAATACCGAGTAAATGACGGAGCATGGTTAGCATACAGTCAATCTGTTGTCATGATGGATAACGGCACAGTGGAGGCCCGGGGCACGGATGCGGCAGGGAACGTTTCGACGGTTAGCTCATATATGGTCAGCAATATTGACAAGCGGACAATTGGGGGGAAAATCGTAGACACTGCGTTGTCGTTCCAGGGAAAAGTCACTTACCAGTTCGGCGTACGGGATATTCCCAATCTCATCCTTGACTGTTCTTCGTTTACTCAATATGTCTTTAAGCTCAATGGCAAATCGATTCCATGGAGTTCCAAACTACAGGGGAATTTAGGAACGTATGTGCCGAAAGCCGGTTTGCAACCGGGCGATTTGGTATTTTTTAGTGTAAATGTACCTAATGAGATTAATCATGTGGGCATCTATATCGGCAACGGACAGTTTATAAGCAATCTGCCAAACAAAGGGGTCGTGATTTCCAACTTAAACAGCACACATTGGACAAGCCACTATATCACCGCCCGCCGCGTTGTTAACTAATTTTACAAATTAAAATAATCCCACGGAAACGGAGTCTGCGAAGTAGAATATATAATATCACCGCCGCCGGCATGTTAGATATTTTCAAAAATAGCTAAAGCAGGTGGATGCCAGCTGGTGTAGGGATTCTGTTTAATGCCAGAAAAGTGCCGGGAGCAAAAAGACTGTCGCAATAATGAAGATTTCCGTGCTCACCGGAATCGTCACTTCTTCAATCGGCACGCAGGCGTAATTCAGCCTGTGCAAATCCGCGCACCAGAGTAGAAAGACCGGGCACTCTTCAATATACTGCTGGTCTGCGGCCAAATGGGCGATCTGGCGCTTCACGTCCGAGTCGGTCACCGCTACAACGCTGTAGGCTTGCATATTGCTGGAGGTGGTCGCCTTTTGGGCAGCTCCGATAATCGCTTGCAGCTGCTCCTCGGTTAACGGGTCCGGTTTGTACTTGCGACTGGAGCGATGTTGTTGCAGTTGGTTAATTGTACTGTTCATAGTTCAATCACCTGTCCTTTGGAATAGGGGTTGTTTAAAACAAAAAAAACCGAAGACCTTTCCTAAAAAGGAGATCTCCGGTTATCCGGTAGCAAATATATAGTCAAAATCCAAGCGGGATACTTTGTTTTTACTATATCACCCGATACCATAAGCGTCAATTCAATATAAAAAAAAACGTTGATATTCTTACTTAACCCAGTAATAGTGGGTATATAGTAATGAAAGTCTACCGGACAACTGGAGACCGGCAATTCGATGATCCATTCCATCGAATTGTCGTGTCTCTTTTTTTATTTCATCCACCAAACTGTTAAAACTGGAGAGTGAATTATCATGTCCCGAATCGTTATCATTTCCGGAAGTCCATCTGAATCCAGCCGTTTGAACGGCATTACGAATTATGTCAGCGAGCAGCTGAAGCGGGAGGGCGCAGAGCTAGAGTGGATTAAGGTAAATCAATTACGCCGGAGTATTTGGATTACACCCGATTCGACAGTCCGGCAATCCTTGCAGCGAATCGCGCGATCGAGCAGGCCGATGCAGTCGTTGTTTCTACGCCGATCTATAAGGCTTCCTACACCGGGGTTCTATAAGCTTTTTTCGATCTGATTCCGCAAAAAGAACTTGAGGAAAAATTGGTGCTTCCGCTGGCGATTGGTGGAACGATTGCCCATCTGCTTGCCATTGACTATGCTTTCAAACCGGTATTGTCTGCCCTTGGCGCGACCAACATCGTTGCGGGGGTGTACGCCGTAGACTCGCAGGTGCAGAGGGATGAACTCCATCAGTTTACATTAGGGGATGAGCTCCGGGAACGGCTCGAAAAATCCGCTGCACAATTAATGCATGAGGTTCATCGAGGATAGGAGGGCGTGTAAATGAAGACGGTTGCGATTATCGGCGGAACTCAAACCAATACATTTAAAAGGATAGGCGGGAAGCGCGGATTTCTTATCAGTTATGTCGGCCTCAATCTCCCTAGGTGCTGGACCGAGCAAATCCTGCTTGAGCAGGGAGTAATGATCGTGGATCGCATCCATTACGGTCTTGTTCCAACCAGGAACTGGGCATGAAGGAGATTTGGGTCAGGCAGGGGGAAGCCGCCTCGAAAATTCCACATCCGGATTGAAAACGCGATAGATGGAAATTAAAGGAGGAGACAGGTATTTACTTGAAGAATGTTTAGATATGCAGACACTCAGGATGTTCAGTTGCTATCGATTTAGGAGGTTAACCCCGGATGAATGCAGTCATTATTGAGGACGAGAAGGAGATATTAAAGGGTATTAAAGAGACGACCTATTTGGTAAGGATGATATAACTCACCCTGCTGAATACATAGCCATTTGGGCTGTATAACATAAACCCCGGCCGTTCCGCCGTTTTCTCCATTTTTTTCAATTTAATGATTGCAGGGAGGATAAGAATTCTGCGTATAGCGGATGCTATGGATGCAAGGGACTAGAAACTAATACTGCGCGGAAGGGAGAATTCCCCGAACATGATCAAGTTCAAAAAGACAGTTCTTACACTTGCTCTGACAGCTTCCCTAGGTATCAGTGGTCAAACCGTTCTTGCTAATACAACGGCAACAACAGGAACTACCGGTTCAGGAACTACCACCGGCAATATGGGAACAGGCGGTACGGGTACAACAGGAACGGGAACTTACGGAACAACGGGAACCACTACCAGTCCTACGGCCAATTACAATAGCACAGGGTATGGTTATGGCAGTAATTACAATACAACGTCTTATCGAACAAATGCTGATACTACTACAAACAAAGGAAGCAACTGGGGATGGCTTGGTTTGCTAGGCTTGTTTGGTTTGGCAGGCATGCGTTCCCGAAATCGTGAGGATGTAAAGTAAATCAAGAACTTCCTTAGACCGATTGCTGCTGCTCCATTGCGGTAGTAATCGGTCTTTTTGCCAGTAAACCACAGATTTACAACGGTTCAAATACGTTGATTAATTCTTTATTGTAATTCATCGATGCGTTTCACTCCTTCTGACATCTACCCGGTTAATTTTTCTTAATCTCATCCCTTTGAATTAATAGCTTATTTCATCTGATTTCCACTCTTCTTCCCAGTTTTAAGTCTGCTTGTAACCATACGAGTAGGATAATTCCAGCAAACCGAACCATAATATAACTAGCTTTGATTTCAAGGATTAATGGAGGGCCTCCGTGAAAATTATTACGTTTACAGCTTTTTTTATATGTTGGCTAATCTTCGCAGGCCCGGTTCATGCTGAGTCGATCCCCTTGGATCCCGTCGCTCCGGGACTACAAGAGCAAAACGAAGATAACCTCCTTCGGGAGTCGGGATACCGATCCGGCCGCGGCTCTTTCTCCGGTGGGCGGGCCGGAAATACGCCGGGGGCGCGTCCGGGAGGCACCTACAATACGGTTCCGCGAACCCCAGTGACGACCCAGCCTGGCTACAGAACGGGATACCCAACCCGTGGCGGGGGTATTGGCAGCTTCTTCGGCGGCTTGGCGGCAGGAACCTTGCTTGGCAGCTTGTTTCATCCTTTTGGCTGGTTTGGCGGGGGTGGTTATTACGGTGCCCCAGGCTTGGGTATGTCGTTCTTTGGATTGCTCTTTTGGGGAGTCGTCTTGTTTTTCGCAATACGCTGGATTATTAGGTGGAGGAATAGGGTCAGTAGGTAAGTAAAAAGTACCTAAAATGAATAAGGCGGTGTCCATAGATTCGTCGGCGTTATGACTTTCCAGAACGTGGTACAGTTGAAGTTAATAAGAAGCGAGTATCAATATCAACAACTATAGTCATCGGAGGGCTCTCAGTCCTCATTGGTAAGAGTTTTGGATTGCCATTCTTTCTCTTCGTACCGTTTGTGTTCGTGCCCTTTATGTTTAAAAACAAAAAATAAAGTGATTAATTTTGCTGGTCGCACCCGAGAACGTATACCGTATACGATGCACTTATGAGTATGTTGCGAAAGGACGCTACTTCATGTCGACTCTAATCGAAGCAAGCATTCGGCCGTTGAGCTGTATTCAGTCACGTGATGTACGCATTATTGGAGATTATAAATCAAACTCACAAGATTCTTAGCCTGAAAACCTAATGTACAAAAATGGTTTTATAAAAATTTATGTGGGTGAAATACTATGATGGTTTCTGAACATAAATATTGAGGAGTGATTTAGGTGAAAGAGCAACATGTTCAAACATTCAGCAATTCAAAAAAAATTAGTCAGGAAGCTGGAAAACTAAACCAAAGTAATAAGAATAACAACCGTTCTCAATCTCAAGGCGGCTGCGATTCTCAAGACAATGACGGTTCTTGCTAAGGGCTTAATTGAAATCTTAATAAATGAATGCTTCTTTCTGGTTCATGATAATCGTAAAGGGTTTAATTAGCCCGAAAACATTTACACAGGATGCCACCCAGCTAAAGCAGATGAGGGAGAGCGAGGTATTGATCCTAGGTGCTTCGTCCAGTCATAATATGGGGACCGTAGCTACGCTGAATGGTAAGAGTGGACGTTGGCTGCAATATGTCGCTGTGCCGCCTCTGAACGGCCGAAAGGCGTACAGATCGCCGCTTATAATTGTACTTAACGTTCTCCGATAGCTGAATTAGGCTGCCGAGCGGCAGCCTCCAAATTCTTAATAACCCTAAAGTCATAAAATACATTTTCTATGCAAATAGAGTCAACTTTGTAAAGCGATTTACTAAAAGGTAGGAGCAGGTGGTTCGTCTATTTTCATACGGAGTAAACTATAAGGCTTCTGCCGCAGGTCATTTCCATAATGAAATCTTGCCTGCCGATGTAATTGGTTCACGATGAAATATAAGTATTGATCTGGACCAATAGAAAAAGTATCGGGCCATAAAATTCTCGGATCATGTGCGATGGTTTCCATTATTCCATTGGGCAATATCTTTCGAATACTATTGTTTTCATAGTCTCCAGCATACACGTTTCCTTTTGCATCGGTGATCATTCCATCTGAAGCACCTTTTTCCCCCAAATACTTCACGTGATACTGTAAATTCATATCCGGTATCGTTCGGTCTCTTAGGGCTTCCGTTGAAATCGAGTACAGATGACGACTGGTGAGAGGACAAAAATACAACATCTTGCCGTCCGGGGAAATCGCTATACCATCGGATGCCAATCTAAAGGGTGAAGTAGATCCGTCTTTGTTTCGATTCATCAGGATTTTACCTTCGACTTTCGGTAAAAGAAAGAGATCGGGCGAAGTTGAATTTGCCCCGTTTAACCGTCTCCAGGCATAACCCGTTTCTAAATCAACGACAATAATGGCACCCGGTCCTCGGGAAGACGAATCCGTTATATAAGCATAACCTGCTTTACCAACACGAAAATCAAATCGGACATCATTCAGATAAGTAGTGGGCAGGACAACATCCTCTGCAAATGTAAATACCTTTCTTATGGTATTTGTATTTAAATCTACAGCGACTAACTTCGCCCCCCCTTTGATGGGTTCTGAGAAATTAGGAGCCCCCGTATCCAGTACCCAAAGCGTTCCCTTACCATCAGCAACGACACTTTGGACACTAATGAAGGACGTTGTGATATTCGATTGGCTTACCAAATTAGCGTCTAGACTAGGATAAGGCTGTAATGTACCACGAACGATTTCAGCCACCGTAAATTTAACATCGTCTCCCCATCTTGGAAAGCAAATAAAAATGCGCCCAGTTTCAGAAACAGTAACGCCTGTAGGCATGGCCTCGTAAAATAAAAAAACCGCCTCAAACTTACCGAAATACTTTTCACTCGGTAATATCATTTGTATAAAATCCTCCTCAACAGGTTCGAACTGCTACCACCTATATATGACTGAATATGGTTCAAGTGCCTGGATATACTAAAATATTTTTGCGGGAACCCCGCATGTTCGTGTCTATGACGGACAACGAGTAAACGGTGTTGTGTTGCCTAAGTATCACCGCCCACGAAAGTATGAATAAAAAGAAGTACCCTATACATAGGAGCCTCCTTCCTTGTACAAGTTATGTCCATGGAAATCGAACGAAATTTATTGCTGCTAGTCTGGTTTGTGTGTATAACTACTACCATCTATTTTCTTGTTCCAAGAGTAAAAGCTCATGAATTTGTATTGTGCTTTCTTGCGTGTCAGGCTGTAGTATGGACGGTAGAAATGCTGCTCGTTCACTTTGATTTGTTGGCCTACCCGTTGCGTGAATTTCCCAAAGCTTCGGTTTTGAATATCACGTTCAAAGTGGTGTGGACGCCTGTTGCGAGCGGTCTTTATTACATCTATAGACCTCGTGCAAATAAGTTGACGAAGTGTTTTTACTTTGCCGCCTGGATTTCACTGCTCACCTTAATTGAAGGGTTGCTAGCCGCAAATACCGACTTGGTGGAATATGTACATTTTCACTGGAGTTTTATGGCGATCGTGTTATCGATTATATTGCTATCCGTCCACGGCTTAGCGAGCTGGTTCTTTAGAGACCGTAAAGTTTTCAGGAAGGAAGCAAGCGAGCGACTAGTTTACAACTGCAGTATAGGATCATCATTTTAGCATGGATCCTTTCATTGTTATTGATTCTCTTCATCCCGCGGCAGAAACGTCGATTGGCGATGGTCGCTTTTTTGTTCAAACAGTGGATTACGTGTATTTTCGGTCATGCCGTGGTCGAACTCCAACTTCTCGCCTATCCCGTAAGAGAATTTGCCGACGTTAGCCGGACGAGCTTCACTTATGAATATATGGCTTATCCGATGACATGCGCGGTGTTTAACGCCTATTATCCGTCCCATCGGAGGCGCTGGATTCAATTCGGCTATTATGTATTATTCACTACTGTACTGACGGTGGTCGAGGTGCTTATCGAACAATATACCGATCTGATTCGGTATGTTCGTTGGAACTGGTTTTGGTCATGGGCCATGATTTTCCTCACATTCCTGATGACTCGAGTGTTCTGCGTGATCTACTTCGGAACCATGACAGGAGTGGAAACGGCAAAACAAAAGAACGCAGCCAGTTACGACACGTTCTGCCACCAAGACGTCGCCCAGCTTGCGCTGCCACCGAGCTGCGGTGAACGTCGGCATTTTAACGACCAACCCGTAATAATAGGAAGCAGAAGAAAAAGGGAGGCCCCTTAAGGCCTTAAAAACCGAGGGGAATACGCCAATGAGTAGTACGCGAATTCGCTAAAAGAAACGCTGACGTTTCTCATACGAGAAATGTCAGCGCTACCCGCACCTTATGTCAAAAACTCTGAAAAAGATTTTACCCGAAAGAAAGCTGCCCTTGAAACCGTTATGCAACTCCTGATCTCAATGGACGCTAACAAAATTCTGCCGTCTGCTGTGGAATTCCAACATACGTCAGAAGGGAATCACTTATATAGACAGACGACCATACCTCATTATTAGTTAGCTTGATTCCACTTGTTTCCGAAAAAGAAGGAGAATCTCTGCCACTACCAAAGCTACCGTTTTATTGTTGGTCCGGTAGACGTAATGCGTTTGCTGAAGTTTGCGCTTGATCTAAAAACTCCTCTGCTTGGGTCAATTGCTGCCGGGCCGTCTCCAAAGCTTGTGAATTTGTTGCCGCATTAGATTCACTTATCGAGCTTATCGCCTGATTTAAAGCCGTTTGCGCCTCAGAAACCGCGTTAGATGCATGCTGCTCCAGCGTATTGCCACTCGAGTTAAGTGTACCTTCTGCCGGTTTTCTTGCATTTTTGGTGGCTAGATCAATTTTGTTTTCATTGGGCAAGGTGAGTCCTCCTTCCTTGAGCAAAGATCAATAACTTAAACAGAAATAAGTATGCGGTTGAGATTTTGTTTATATTCCTACTACTGATGGAAATATTTCGGACCCCACAATCCATTTAGTATAGGATCGAATGCGTAGGACAATCTAACTTCGATGAAAGTAAGGAGGGGAAAATTACTCAATGAATACGCCAACGCTAGCGCCACACGAATCGATGGAACTGCATGAAGCGTTAAACTTCAAAACGCTCTGCCTCGCTAAGTCAAAACTTATGCAAGGCTTGGTCTTTGACCAAGAGCTGAAAGCATTAATGCAGAAGGATGTCATTCTATCCACGCAACAGATCGCCGAGCTCCAGGCCATCTACGCAAGAGCTCCATTCCAAGCGCCTGTTCCGAATAGCCCCACACCTATAACACATTAAGGGGAACGCAAATGAATACTGATTATCAAGACCCGATTAATTCATTAAATATGCCGGAAATGGCAGATATGACTTTTGCAATGGACTTCCTTCTTCGTGCCAAGGAGGGTGTGCGAAATTTGTCCATTGCCCTAACGGAAACGGCTTCTCCGGATGTAAGAGCGCTGCTGCGCAATCATCTTATGCAAGGGATTGCACTGCACCAAGAAATCACGGAGCTTATGATTCGCAAAAAGTGGTTCCATCCTTACGAGTTGAACGAACAGTACCAACTCGACCAGCTTTCAGCGAAAAACACGGTGATGATCGGACAGATGAATTTGTTCCCGGATGATACGTCGCGTAAAGGGATGTTTGATCGGACCCCAGATGAACATATTGGAGGACATAAAGCATGAAGGCGGTAACGTATCAAGGGATTAAAAATGTCGTGGTCAAAGAGGTGCAGGATCCGAAGATTGAGAAACCGGACGATATGATCGTAAGAGTCACCAGTTCCGCCATTTGCGGTTCGGACCTTCACCTGATTCACGGGATGATCCCTAACCTTCAGGAGAACTATGTCATCGGGCATGAACCGATGGGGATCGTAGAAGAAATAGGCTCTGGAGTGACCAAGGTAAAGAAAGGCGACCGGGTAATCATCCCTTTCAACATCGCATGCGGAGAATGCTTTTATTGTAAGAATCAGCTGGAAAGCCAATGCGACAATTCAAACGATCACGGCGATATGGGCGCATATTTCGGCTACTCCGGTACGACCGGTGGTTACCCTGGCGGGCAAGCTGAGTATTTACGAGTTCCGTTTGCTAATTTTACCCACTTCAAGATTCCTGAAAACTGCGAGCAACCGGACGAAAAGCTAAGCTTGATAGCCGATACCATGACGACGGCATTCTGGAGCGTAGATAACGCCGGCGTCAAGAATGGAGATACGGTCATCGTGCTCGGCTGCGGTCCGATCGGACTTCTGGCCCAGAAATTCTGCTGGCTGAAAGGAGCAAAGCGGGTCATCGCCGTTGACTATGTCGATTACCGTTTACAGCATGCGAAGCGAACAAACAATGTGGAAATCGTAAACTTCGAACAGGATAAGAATATCGGCAACAATCTCAAGGAAATGACCAAAGGCGGCGCCGATGTCGTGATTGATGCGGTAGGAATGGACGGCAAGATGAGCGATCTCGAATTTCTAGCCAGCGGTTTGAAACTGCAGGGCGGCACCATGAGCGCATTTATTATTGCGTCTCAGGCTGTCCGAAAAGGCGGGACCATCCAAGTCACTGGGGTATACGGCGGGCGCTATAACGGATTCCCGCTCGGCGACATCATGCAGCGCAACGTGAATATCCGTTCCGGGCAAGCCCCGGTCATTCACTACATGCCGTATATGTACGAGCTGGTTACGTCGGGCAAAGTAGATCCTGGAGACGTTGTTACGCACGTCATTCCGCTCAGCGAGGCCAAGCACGGCTATGAAGTGTTCGATACAAAAACCGACAATTGCATCAAAGTCATCTTAAAGCCCTGAATATGGGTAAATACAGGGGAGGACAATCCGAATGAATTCCAATTACGCTTTGCATGAGCTGCTGGAGGTTCATGAAATGGCTGCGTTCAAGACCGTTTGCATGGCCAAATCCAAAACCATGCAAGCTCTGGTAACCGACCCGGAGCTCAGGCAAATTTTGCAGCAAGACGTGCAATTATCACAGCAGCAGCTTCAGGAGCTCGGTGGAGTGCTGTCTAAAGTGACCCTATAGGAGATAAAACATGAACACAATACTAGAACACATGACAGGGCTTCATCAGCTGACCGACGACGTGATCGCAATGGATTTTTTGATGAACGCCAAGAGCGGAGTCAGAAACTACGCCATGGCCGTAACCGAATGTGCCACCCCTGAAATCAAGCAAATTTTGATGAAACAGCTCGACGAAGCTATAGACTCCCATGAAAAGATAACAAACTACATGATGCAGCGGGGCCTATACCATCCCTACCATATTCCGGAGCAAATTCAGCTCGATCTGAAAAATATTCAGACCGCTATGAACATCCCGTCCTGACACCGTATTTCGTCCCGACAAAACGCGCAAAACCATCATGGTTCAGGCGCGTTTTTTGATTTTAGCCGAAGACTTTAGAGAATCAAATGTTCCCCGTGTCGAGAATCCAACAATACAACAAGGGCAGACACGCTCCGCACTTTTTTGGGCTCCGTTACAAACACACTGATTCTTATGTTGCCAATCTTTGCAGATATCGTCTGATTTGTGATTATAAAATACCCAATCCTCCCGGCATTCTGTAGAATTAATTGAACTATCCAGCTTAACGCCGCCGCCGTTCCCAGTCTACAACTTTATTGTCCTAGTTTAATTGTAGTAACGTAAATAGAGGATGGTTAGTTAATTATATGAGCTAATCTCCTCTATTTTTTGTTTAAAAGAAATGTTATCTATGGATTTAAATCTTAGATTAAATTATTTAATATATGAGGATAAAAGCTTTCGTTGGGAGTGTTGTTGTGAGAGTACAAGAAGTAATTCTTAATGATAATAAAAAGAGATATTTGCTGTTGGATGATGTAGGTATTCCAGTTGTTCCTGTGACGAAGTATTTAAAATACCTGGATCAGACAGGTAAAAGCAACACACACTGAAGACTTATTTGGCTTGGTTCGAGTAAAAAATCTGAAGGAAGCAGCAAGCCGTTCAGTAGGCATACAACAAGGTGCAGAGACAGCTAAAATGGAGTTAAAACTCCTGCTGA
The DNA here is from genome assembly GCF_007786445.1 of Paenibacillus cremeus. GTDB lineage: Bacteria > Bacillota > Bacilli > Paenibacillales > NBRC-103111 > Paenibacillus_G > Paenibacillus_G cremeus. The sequence continues at coordinate 42,861 of NZ_VNJI01000062.1, forward strand.
CCCAGTACGAATGGCTTCATAGCAAGCTCGAAGAACTAGAAACGAAATTAGATGAACTGCTGAGGCAGATCCCACATGTGCAGCAATTGCTTGCCATTAAAGGGATTGGAAGAGACACGATCGCAGGGTTTCTAGCTGAGATAGGTGATATTGGTCAGTACCGTCATCCCAAACAGATCACGAAACTCGCTGGATTGAACTTGAACACAAATTCATCAGGCACACATAAAGGCCAGACAAAGATAACCAAGCGAGGGCTGAAACGTCTTCGTGCGTTGCTCTTTCGAATAATAATGCCGTTAGTTGCTAAAAACGCGGCCTTCCGAACCTTGCACGAATACTACACGAAACGGCCGGTAAATCCATTGAAAAAGATGCAATCTCTGATCGCATTGTGTAACAAGCTCACACGAATCTTTTTCGGCATATTGAAGAAGGGCCATGAGTTCAGTGAAGAAAAGTTGATTCAGGATATCCCTCGATTTGTAGAATTTTCACAAGCAGCTTAATTGAACACTCTTGTAAGATGATTACCTAAGCCACGGAGAGATAACAAGTAGCACGGATGAGTCGGAAAGGCACAATCCATACGGACGAAGATCCTGTCGGGCAGCATGTCTGACCTCCACCTCATGGATAGGTTGTATGAAGGAATGTGGGAGCGTAGACTCTGCGAGATGTGGGAGGGTTAACCGCCATGAGCCCATGACAAAGGTGCAACCATACTTTACCATAGTATCCACTATTTACAGATGGTGGTTTGGGTGAACAGCTTTTTTGCACTAAAGCAGACCCATATATTTCTTCCGCTACAACTTCATTCCATTGAAATGTTATCTGTAAAAAACCATAACGATTTCTGCCGTGAGGTTAACCCATTAGCAATCACCCATTAAACTCGGATTATAGTGACGGCAATCATACCAGAAACCTGCGTGGATATGTTAAACTGATATGAACGAGGCGGTCAATACCCCTTCAATAATTCCGTAATTTTCTTAATTTAGGAATGGAAATACTCTTGTTCCAAACCAGGGATACTTTAAAAATCTTGGCACGAAGGCAAAAGCGT
>NZ_VNJI01000063.1 GCF_007786445.1 Paenibacillus cremeus
TTGCCGTTCACGTTTGTAGACATTTCCTGAGCTCTCGAGGCGATGGATCCCCGTCCGATGTTGAAGCGCTGATTCGCAAAAACATTTTGCCGATTCGACCCCTTCGACCGGGACAGTTGAATATCCGCAAAATTCGTTATAAATCAGCCGTTAGCTTCGTCTACAGAGTAGCATAATTCATTTCGAATGAACATTTTTTAAGCGGATATGACATCCGCTTGTTTGCTGTGCACATTTTGCTTGACTAAACCAAAAAAACTAATGGCACAGGACTTTGTCCCATGCCGTTTCGGATTACATTTTTATACCCAGTCTAGTCTTTGAGCTTAACTAAATGACATTGCCCTTCAGGCTCCTTTTTTGCTATCTAAAATGAAGGGTAACGGAACTCCATTCCGCTATTCCTCCCGAAAAACTACCACGGCAGCGAGTAACGGAACTCCATTCCGTTATTTCAAAGATTTTGCCGCTCACACCTATACCGATCCCTGAATAACGGAACCTAGTTCCGCTATTCTCGTGCACAGCTCCAACTCCCCGTATTTACGGAACACAGTTCCGCTATCACCACACATCATAAAAAAGAGCCCATGCTAACTATCGCATGAGCTCCAAGCTCCAAAAACTCCTACGACTCGATCGGAGTACCCCGCTCGTTCAGCCGCCCATGCGCTGCATCCTCCGTCAAGCGCTCCAGCCAGCGCAGCTCCACGATCGCGTGCTCCCACTGGCCCTTCATCACTTGCAGGGAGCAGCGCGGCACAATCTCCAGATGCTCCTCATAGATCCGCTCCATCACAGCGACTCGAGCCCGCTGCTCCTCCAGCTTTTTCTGCAGCACCTTATGGATCTGCTCCTGATCGCCGTTCCAGGCAAACACCAGCGCCGCGTACATCGGATGAAACACCGGTGAAGTGGAAGCGAACTGCTCGATCAGCATCTCTTGAAACAGCTTTCGGCCCGCTTCTGTAATTCGATACACCGTACGGTCGGGGCGTCCGCCTTCTTTGACTGTCTCGAGCACTTCGACGTAGCCTGATTTTTTCAGCTGATCAATGGCGTAGTAGAGCGAGCCCTCCTGCATCTTGATGTAGTTGAGCATCGCGCGGTCCTTCATTTTGTGCCGCATCTCGTAAGGATGACTGTCCGCTTCCATCAGCAGGCCCAGAATGACAAGCTTCATGGACATGCCGGTTCACCTGCCTTCTTAGTGCCCATGAGTGTGTACCGGAGTGCCCTGCTCTCCCCCAGGCTGCCCTTCGCCTTCCTTGCGCGGCCCTCTGGCTCCGCCAAGCTCCAGCTTCGCTTTGCCCATCAATAGAATAAAGATCAGCGCGATGACAGCAATCACGATGGTTACCTTGAATACAAATGCGATCGAACCCGCAAGCCCTTCGATTAGCTTACTCATTACTTCAGGCGGAATGTGCGCTTGCACCTGCGGCGACAGAAGCGCTCTAGCATCCGCCGGAGCGGCACCGCTGCTTTGAGCCGGCAGCAGCTCGGCAAGACGATTTTTCATCGCTGCAGCTTGCACGCTGCCCAGTACCGTGACACCCACGGCCGAACCGATCGAACGGAAAAAGGCGGTCATGGACGTAACAACTCCACGGAACTGAGGGCTAACCCCATGCAGGGAGGACATCGAGGTAACCGGAAAGCTCGTTCCGATGCCCAGCCCCATCAAAATCATGAACATCGTAATCTCCCAGCGCGGCGTAACGGTTGAAATCGTGCCAAGCAGGGAAGTAGCAATCAGCAGCAGCAGCACGGAAACCAGCATAATGTTGCGGAACGCCGTTTTGCCGATAAAGCGTCCGCCGATCATACTGCTCGCCACGACGCCAAGCATCATCGGAGTCAGCACCAAGCCGGAGCTTGTCGCGGTGCCTTGGAACACGCCTTGGATGAACAGCGGAATATAGGTAGCTGCCGACATCATCAGCGCGCCATAGAAGAAGCCCACACCCATGCTGGAGGTGAACAAGCGATTTTTAAACAGTCCAAGCGGAACGACCGGCGAAGCCGCTTTGCGCTCCACGAGTAAGAACAACACCAGCAGGATGGCTGCCGCGACGAACAAACCAATGATCATGCCGGAGTCCCAAGCGTACTCTTTGCCGCCCATTTCAAGACCAAACATTAAGCACAAGACCGATGCGGCAAACACCAGCGTCCCCAGCCAGTCGATGCGCTGATTCGGGTTGTTCGGCAGTACCGGATGATAAAACAACGAAATCAGAATGAGCGAAACGATCCCCAGCGGCAGGTTAATGTAGAAAATCCACGTCCAATCCACATTATCGGTAAAATAAGCGCCCGCCAGCGGTCCAAGCACACTGGAGATGCCAAATACCGCACCAAACAGCCCCTGCATCTTGCCTCGCTTCTCCGGTGGAAATACATCGAATACAATTGCAAACGTAATCGGCATCAGCGCACCGCCGCCAAGGCCTTGAATCGCGCGGTAAATGATGAGCTGCGTCATCGTGGTGGACGTACCGCAGAGCGCGGAACCGATCATGAACACGACCAGACCGAGCAGGAAAAAGGTTTTACGCCCATACATGTCGCCCAATTTGCCGAAGATCGGCATCGAGACCACGTTAGCGATCAGGTAAGCGGAGAATACCCATACGTATTTATCGAGTCCCCCCAGCTTTCCGACAATCGTAGGCATGGCGGTGGATACGATGGTTTGGTCCAGCGCGGCCAGCAGCAGCCCCAGCATGAGCCCGACCACAGTCCATGTAATGTTGGATTTTTTTAGAGCCATTGTTCTTCCCCTTTACAAATTACTTAAATTATAATACTTAAATTATTATACTCAAATTTGAGTAAATGACAATGCAGAGTGTTGTTTTTAACAAAAAAATTACGCTGTTCTCGTCCATTCCCGTCTTTCCGCTAGTTTGCCCTATCTTCTTATGTATCATATAATGGAATTATCCGAGAAATTCGATTTCTATTAACTGGATTAATCAATTTTTATTTTTGACTCATACTACGGTAACGACCGTTCTTTGCTGCTTGGGAGAGGAGGAACGCGCGTGAATTTGAATCAGCTGGAGACGCTGATCACCATATCCAAAACGATGAGCTTCCGGAAGGCCGGCGAGCTTCTGAACCTGACACAACCCGCGGTTTCCGCTCAAATCAAGAGCCTCGAGGATGAATTTAAGACGGTCCTGATCGATCGCAACCAGCCAGTCACGCTGACGGACAGCGGACGGGTTTTTTTGGAGCATGCAGAATCGATTCTGCAGACGGTGGAAGACTTGAAGCAGCGCTTGGCTGATTTGAACCAGACGCCTCAGGGACATATTCATCTAGGAACGACGACCTCGATTGCGATTCAGATTTTGCCGCGGGTGCTGTCGTATTTTCAGAACCAGTTTCCTTTGATCAAAACAACCATTCATTCCATGACCACCTCGCAAATTATGATCAGTGTGGAGAATGGCTCGATCGATATCGGCATCACTTATTTGTTCGACAAGCATCCGGCGCTCGAAAGCTCGGTGCTGTACTACGACACCTTCGAGCTGGTGGTCGCATCGAGCCATCCGCTGGCGAAGTACGCGCATATTCCGATCGAGAGGCTGCATGAGCTGCCGCTCATCATGCTGTCGCCGGAAACCGCCGGACGCCGGTTTGTCGATCAGATTCTGAAGCAGCTCAATATTACGCCCCAGGTCGTCATGGAGCTGTCGAGCAGCGAGGAAGTGAAACGGATGGTGGAGCTGAACTTGGGCGCGGCGATCATCTCGAAGATGTCGATCCAGAATGAGCTCCGGCTCGGCACACTCAAGATGGTCAAGGTCAATGAGCTCGAGATCAGCCACCCTGTAGGAGTGGTCTATAAATCCGGGCGGTATTTGAGCTCGGCGCTGCATCAATTTTTGCTGGATCTCAAGGGCATGCAGGAGATTCAATTCATAGGATCGGAGTGAAATGGCGATGAAATTCGATTTGCATACCCATCATGAGCGCTGCGGTCACGCCATCGGAACGATTCGGGACTACATCGAAGCCGGTATTCGGCACGGTCTTCAGGTGATCGGCATTTCCGATCATTCCCCGTACTTTGCCAGCGCGAAGGATCGCGAGCAGCCCGGCATCGCCATGGCCAAAAGCGAGTTTCAGCGATATATCGACGAAGTGCTGAAGCTGAAGGCCGAATATGCGGGCCGCATCGATGTGCTGCTTGGCGTGGAGTCAGATTTTTTCCCCGAGCATGCAGAGCTGTATCGGAAGATGTATGAGCCTTATCCATTCGATTATATTATCGGTTCGGTACACTTATCCGGCGGCGTCAGCATTTTCAACAAAAAGCGCTGGAACGGCCTGACGGACCGCCAAAAGGTCGAGCAAAAAGAGCTCTACTACGACCTGATCGAGCAGTCGGCGCGCAGCGGGATGTTTCAAATTCTCGGGCACATTGACGCCATGCGCGGCTTTTACCCGGCGTTCGCCGATATTCAGACGGATGCGGTGGACAAAACGCTCCAAACGATCGCCAAGCACAACATCGCCATCGAGATTAATACCTCCGGCAAAACGAAGGACTGCGGCGGCTGGTACCCGATCGATGCGGTGCTGGAGCGGGCCCATCATTACGGCGTGAAGGTGAGCTTCGGCTCGGATGCGCATAAGCCGGAGCGTGTAGGTGACGATTTCGAAGAGGTGGCACAGCGGCTAAAGGAGATCGGCTACCGCGAATGGTTTTATTTTAAAGAAAAGCAGCCCCAGGCTGTGCCGTTATAAAATGTTTAAAGCCGGTCTATCCCTTGGCGGATAGCCGGCTTTTTGTGTTCGTTTAGAGCAGCGGGCGGTAGCCCAGCTTGCTCATTTGCTCGGCGATCACCCGGTAGCCTTGGCTGTTCGGATGCACGCCGTCGTAGGATAACAGCTCTCGTTCGCGCCCCGCGAATGAGGCGTACACGGGAGCCACTTTGAAATAGTCATTTTCCAAGCTTTGGATGCTTTGATTGAACCGCTGCACCCAATGAACGGCGAGCGCCATGTCGGGCAACGGATTATACAGGTCCGCCGCCCGGATGATGTACCGCCGTGACCGGTTTCCTTTCAGCTTCAGGATCGTCTCGATCAAGTCGGCATATTGATCATGGCACTTGGTGAGCGCCTGCTCTAACACATTCATATCCTTATGCGACGCGAACCGCTTGGCCGCTTGGATTAAGTCATTGCCGCCCGCAGTGAGCGTAATGATGTCCGCTCCGGCCATCGTGCTGCGCACCCGCTCATTTTTTTGAAGCATCTTCAGAATATCCCCCGTCGTGGCTCCGGATATCCCGTGGTTACTGCTTTTGACATGTTGACCTGCATACTTTGCCGTCAGCATTCGGTATTGGGGCACAAGTCCCATGCCAGACTGTGCGCCGACGCCGGCCGTGAGAGAGTCTCCGGCTGCAACATAGATCAGCAAAGGCGCCGCCTCCTCGCATCTGTGGTTAACGCCGCTTTTTGGGTCGGCTGCGTCTCATCTTGGGGGGGAGACTGGCTGTTTTTGCCGTTCCTCCCAGCAATCCGCCAAGGCCTCCGCCTCCCAAGCTTCCGAAGCTGCTGAACAATTTAAAGATCGGACCGATTTGCTTGATGATGGAATAAATCTTTTGAACCTTACTCATCGTCGAGAGGATGCCGTCCAAGCCGCCTAAACTCTTAATCAGCGAAAATCCTCCGCCTGAGGCGCCTCCAGCCGCTGCTCCCGCTCCACCGGCACTAAACCCTGGCCCCGCGGCCGTTCCCCCTCCAAAGCCTGGAATTCCAGGGCCCGCCTGGCCCGCTCCTCCCCCAGGATTGAACAGCCCCTGCACCTCCACATTGTTTAAATATGGATTCGGCTTGGCGATCCGGGGCTTTCTTACTACATTGCGATATGGAGTGTACGGTGCCCGTTTCTTGCTCATACCCATCCCTTTCCTTTCGCATAGGCGCACTGTCCCCGCAGGCTCACTCGCCGAGACCGGACTCCCCGACGGTACACCTGCATCGGCGTGAGACGCGCTGACTTGTCTATTTATTGTTAGCGTATGTGAAACCGCCTGTATTGGTTATAGGCCTGTGAACAGAGGCGCGGAAAATGGGTGTACAGCTGCTCTTTAGTGACGTAGGACGCACCCGAGAAATGTCTCCTTGAGCGCCCCAGCCATGCTATAATCCAAGTAAAGTGATAAATGTGGAGGCCCGTTTCCGTATGGTACACGAAAAGCAATATCCGCTGACAGGAAAACGCTTCATCGATTCGAAGCAGCGGGGCAAGGCGCGCTGTGAAGTGGGCTGGAACTGGCATCCGGCGCCGCTGGCGGACTACGATCTCTGGTATGTCGTCTCCGGTCAAGGCACGATGCGGATTGGTGAGAGGAGCTACCCGGCCCGCAAAGGCGCATGCTTTGTAGTCCACCCTGGGGATCAGCCGCACGCTGAGCAAAATTTGGAGGACCGGCTGACGGTGATTTTTATCCATTTTCGTATGGCAGATGCGCTTGGGCTCGGTGGGAGCGAACCTTCGGTAGAGCTGCTTCATGAGAGGGTCGTGTATGTGGAGGATACGCACGAATTCGAGATGCTGCTTCATCGCACGCTGGAATGCTCCTACCAGCAACCGCTCTGGGCGGAGGAGGAGTTCGACTGCCTGCTGAAGCAGATCCTGATCGCTCTGTTCCGCTCGCAGCAGCGCTCCGATTCCCATGCCGCCGTATCCAAAAAGCAGGCGCAGGCGATTCGGCGAGTCGTTCACCGCATCCATGAGGGCGCCGGCCATCGATTCCCGCTAGAGGAGCTGGCGGAGCTCGTCGGGCTGAATCCGGCATATTTAAGCAAGCTGTTCAAAGCCTATACCGGCGTTTCGCTCAAGCACTACATGACTCAGGTGAGGATGGAGCGAGCTATGCACCTGCTGACAGAGACGTCGATGAATGTGTCTCAGGTGTCCGATGCGCTGCGGTACTCGACCGTATTTTTGTTCAGCAAGCAGTTTAAGCAGCATTATGGCGCGCCGCCTTCCGCCTATGCCCTGAGCTCGCTCCCCTCTCGGCCGCATCACTGATTTTGAAAATATACGGGTAAGTATAAAGAATCGACGCTTCGCTCCATTCTCTCTCTGTCCTTTGCGGGTGTAAGATACAGATATAGCTGAAACCGCTAACAATAGTTGATATTCGACTTAGCAACAAGGAGGAATGGGAATGAGCTCACCGTTGTATTCTTATGACACCGAAGATAAGGTCAAGCTGGCGCATGATATCGCCGATTCGATGTACCGCTTTGACCAAATCGCCGAGGATCGGATTCCGACGCTGCAGGATGTGTCCGAGGCCGATGTGAAAAAGTTCTGGGAGCAGGGCTACTTGGTGGTGGAGCAAGCACTGAGCGAGGATGAAGTCAGCACCTCCATCGAGGCGATCATGGACATTTTGTCCGGTAAGTCGCAGGGGTCGAAGGTTCAATTAGTGAAAAAACGCAGCGAGCTGAAAACGTTCGAGGAGGTCGAGCTGGCCGCCCGCAAGGTGCACGATTATATCGATCATGAGCCTCGCCTGTGGAACATCGCTCACCAGGAGGGCATCCTCGGGGTGATGGAGAAGCTGTTCGCGGAAAAGCCAAAGGTCGTACAGGATCAAGCGATCCTGAAGCCGCCGACCGGGGGAGCAGAGAAGCCGTGGCACCAGGACATGGCCTACGGCAACCTGGCTTATGACCGCCCCGTCATCGGGATCTGGATTGCGCTGGATCCGGCGGAGCTGGATAACGGCTGTATGCACGTCATCCCGTACTCGCACCGCGAAGGCGGCGCACCGCACTATGCCGTGCGGGACTGGCAGCTTTGCGATGCGTCCGTACACGTGGAACGGGATGTCGCCGTGCCTCTGAAGCCGGGCGGCGTCCTGATCTTCTCAGGCATGCTGCACCACGGGACACCGCCGAATTTCTCGACGAAGCGCCGCCGCGCCCTACAGCTTCACTATGCGCCGGTCTCTGCGGAGAAGATCAGCCCGCAGGAGTATAAGCGCATCTACACGAATGAGATGACTGGAGCCGAGTGCTAGACTCATACGAAAAAGCAGACTACGAATGAACTCGTAGCCTGCTTTTTTCATTTTCGTTTGGCTGCAGCAAGGATCTGGATGGATCGGCTTCGACCGCAGCCGGTTCTTCTGTTAAGGGTTCCTCCTGCGGGCTCCAGACGCGCAGCGCCGGGCGAAGCGCAAGAATAAGAATCGCCGAGAGGATCATCAGCAGGCCATTGGTCCGAATAACGTGGGACGAGCCTGCGAATTGGGCCACAAACCCGACGGTCAGCGAAGACAGCGGCTGTACGCCTACGGCGATCATCACCTGCAGGCTCAGCACCCTGGCTCGCATATTGGGCGGCGCCAGCACCTGCAGCAGCCCTTTCACCGTCGTCAGCACCACCGGCTGGGCAAAGGCGGCACAGAAAATCGCCAGCAGCGTAAACGGCAGCCAGGTGGAGAACGAAAACACGCCGAACCACAAGCCGGTCCAAGCAATGACGGCCGACAGCACCCATCCCGTCCGCTTCACCTGCTGAAGCAGCGGCGTGAGCACCAAGGCGCTGAAGAAGGAGCCTGCGCCGAACGTCCCCATCATCGTCCCCAGCGTCTCCGGTCCTCCGTGCAGCAGATGATCCGCAATTTCGGGGAAGAGCTGCGTATTGACGAAGCCGAACAGGGTCGTCATCGCTGTAAACGCGATCAGCTCCTGAATTCGCGGCTTTCTCCGTACGAAAGCAAGACCAGCGCGAAAATCCGATAGCGGGTTGCTGGAGCTGATCTGCCGCTCTTGGGAAGCTTTGACCAGGAACAAACTCGTGAGCACCGCGATATAACTCAATCCATTCAGCCAAAAAGCCGGCGCTTCCCCGAAGCTGCCGATCATCCAGCCGGCTGCGGATGGCCCGATTACCCGCGTCACCTGCTCCATAATCGCGTTCAAGGTGAAGCCTTTGCGCACTTGCTCCACACCGGATAAGTCGCCCAAGAATGCCTGCTGCGACGGGATATCAAGCGCATTTACGCACCCCAATATGCCCGCCAATACATAGACATGCCACAACCGAACCGCTCCCGTATGGACCAGCGTCCCCAGGACGACGGCAAGCACCATGGCCAGCAGATTCGTATAAATGAGCAGCCTCCGGCGGTCGAGCCGGTCAGCCGTCACGCCGGAGAACGGCCCGAGCAGCAGCACGGGAAGCGTGTTCAGCATCGCTACGATTCCCAGCGCGGCCGTCGAGCCGGTGAGCCGCCAGACGACCCAAGCCTGCGCGGTGCCCTGCATCCAGTTACCGAGCATCGATACGCCCTGCCCGCTAATATAGATTCGAAAATTGCGATTGCGCAAGGGCGACAGCGTATCCATCAAATGACGAACCAAGGCGTCACCTCATTCCTCCACGATGGCGACCGGGCGAGCCCAACCGGCACTGGCTTTTTCCACTTTGACAGGGAAGCAGCTTACTTTGAAGCCGAACGGCTTCGGAAGCTGATCCAAATTCGCCAGCTTCTCGATCTGGCAGTATTCCCGGTCCTTGCCCACAAAATGCGCTGCCCACAGGACACCCTCCCTCGGCTGCTGTTTATAAGCATCCGCCTGCAGGTTGAGCGGGATGTCCCAGCCCCAGCCGTCCGTGCCGACCACCTTGATGCCTTGATCCAAAAGCCACAGCGTTGCCTCGGCCGACACCCCGGCGTGAAGAAACGCATAATGCTCGTGGTACAGCCGTTTGTCCGCATCGCTTCGGATGAGCACGATATCCAGCGGCTTCAGCGTATAGCCGATCCGGTCCAGCTCGGTGATCAGATCGTCCGTCGTAATCTCATAGCCCGGCGGCTTCGCACTAAAATCAAGCACCACACCGTCAGAGTAAAACCATTCGAGCGGCAGCTCGTCGATCGTTCTGGCCGGCTTTCCTTCCGATGTAGGCCAGTAATGCCATGGCGCGTCGACGTGCGTCCCTGCATGCGTATTCAGCGTGACCGTTTCCGTGGCCCATGCTCTGCTTTCCGGAAAATCATCCGGCTTCAGGCCAAGGATGGCTGCCGCTTGCTGCGCCCCGGCCTCATGGCTGGCATAGTCGATGGCGGCCGGCAGCGGCTCGCGGATGCGTGGACTGATCGGCACGCTTAAGTCGATAAGCTTCACTTGCGGATTCCTCCTCATCATCTTCCCATTCGATTCAAGTATACCATATCGTTCCAACCGCCAAGGACCTGCGTACGCAAAAAAAAGCCGCCTCACGCCCGGGAATCCCCCTGCATGAAACAGCCGCTTACCTTCCAGCTTATGAAACCCCGCTCCGCTCCAGCAGCGCTTTTCCGGCTATGCCGGGCTGCGTCATTTGGTACGGATCAAGAATTTGATCCAGCTCTTCTTCCGTCAGCACGTTGTACAGCAAGCAGAGCTCGCGGGGCGATTTGCCGCTCACGATGGCTTCGCGGGCGATCCGGGCCGACACTTCATAGCCCAGATGCGGGTTGAGCGCGGTCATGATGCCGACGCTTTTCTCCACGTATTCCCGGCACAGCTGCTCATTGGCTTCAATGCCTTCGAGGCAATATTTTTGGAACACCTTGAACACCTGATTCATCATGCTGAGCGATTGCAGCAGGTTGAAGACCAGCACCGGCTCCATCACGTTCAGCTCCAGCTGACCGGCTTCGGACGCCAGGCAGATCGTATGATCGTTGCCGATGACCTGGAACGCCACCTGATTGACGACCTCGCACATGACCGGGTTCACCTTGCCCGGCATGATCGACGAGCCCGGCTGACGCGGCGGCAGGCTGATCTCACCGAGCCCCGCCCGGGGACCGGAGGCCATGAGACGTAGGTCGTTCGCCACCTTCGACATGTTGATCATGCACACCTTCAGCGCTGCCGAGACCTCCGTGTACGCATCGGTATTTTGCGTGGCATCAACTAGGTGCTCGGCGCTCTTCAGCGGGAACCCGCTGATCTCCGCCAGCCGCCGGACGACGGCTTCAATATACAGCGGCTCCGCGTTGAGCCCCGTGCCCACGGCCGTGGCCCCCATGTTCACCTCGTACAAATGCTCCTGCGTTTGCCTAATCCGCTTAATATCGCGTCCCAGCACGCGGGTGTACGCCTCGAACTCCTGGCCTAACCGGATCGGCACCGCGTCCTGCAGGTGGGTTCGGCCCATTTTGATAATGCCGTCGAACTCCTGCGCCTTCTTCTCGAATACCCCGTGCAGCTCCTCCATCGTTGCGAGCAGCTTGCGGATGGACGTCAGCACCGCCAGATGGATCGCTGTAGGAAAGCTGTCGTTGGTCGACTGCGCCATGTTGACATGCGTATTCGGGCTGAGCTCGAAGTAGCTGCCTTTTTCCTTGCCCAGAAGCTCCAAAGCGCGGTTGGCAATGACCTCGTTCGTGTTCATATTGATCGAGGTGCCTGCGCCCCCCTGAATCGGATCTACGATAAATTGATCATGCCACTGCCCTGCGATGATTTCGTCCGCCGCTTGGATAATCGCCTCGGCCAGCTGCGGCTGCAGCCTTTTGATCTCGTGATTGGCACCGGCGGCCGCCTTCTTCACCATCGCCATCGCCCGAATCAGCTGCTCATCGATGCGATAGCCGCTGATCGGAAAATTATCTACGGCGCGCAGCGTCTGAATCCCATAATAAGCATCGACCGGTACTTCCTTGGTGCCCAAAAAATCTTTCTCTATCCGCATTATTGTCGTCCTCTCGCTCATCATGCTGTCGTTTTATTACAATATTCCCCAACCAGGGACCTTCCATTCTGCGGCTTAATAGGACTGAAACGCCCGAATCACAGCCGGTACGTCGCGCGTCGTAATGGATCGCACGCCCAGCCCGATCATCCGTTTGATCTCTTCCTCGTCATTCACGGTCCACACGTAGACCGGCAGCTGAACCGACTGCGCAGCCTCCACCAGCTCGGCACGGCACAGCTTATAATTGATATTAATTCCGATGCAGGAGGCGGCCAGCGCTTCCTCGATCGTTTGCTTCACGGCGCTCATATAATCGGTTTCTTTAAACAGCGCGCTGTTCGCGTTCAGCACCTTCCGAATCTCGGGATGGTGCTTCTGTATGTAAGCCGCCCGGGCCGCTTCCGTTCCCGACAGAAACGCTTGATCAAGCATGTTCTCTGCCAGGACCAGCTTCGCCATCGGCTCGATGCAGGCATCGCTTTTCAAATCCAGATTGACGCGCTTGCCGCTGGCCTTCACGATCGGTAAAATTTCCGCCAAGCTGACAATCCGGCTCTTCCGGCCGTCGTGCTTGTCGATGATCTCGTCGGACTGCAGCTCCTCGAATGTCAGCTCCGACAGCTTGCATACGCCTCGGGAAGCCAGATGCACTTCGCTGTCATGCAGCAGCACCGCTACCCCGTCCTTCGTCGCTCCGATATCCACTTCTACAATGTCGGCCCCTGAACGGAGGCCTAGTTCTAACGATTCCACCGAGTTGTCCGGTGTGTTCATGCATCCCGTATGGGCCGTGATGAACGGTAACGTCATGTGGCAGCTCACCTGCTTTTTTGAGTTTGGCAACCGTAATGCAGCGACATTCGAAAATATCGCTTTCACATTATACTAGATTTGCATTCGGTCGACGAGCGTTTTTTGCAAACGCTTTAATCGCGTCCATCTGAGCAGCTTCATCCCCAGCATTCTACGCACGATCACATACGCCAGCGCCATAGAAACGATCGCAGCCGCGTAATAGATCAGGAGATTCGTGACATCGTACGTCGTCTGTGGTCCATTCCCATCATAAAAATGACGGCCCAGCATATGCTCCACCACCATGCCTCCGAACAAAAACGAGCACAGCAGCACTCCCGTGGTCAACAACGGACGCAGGCGCGGATGCAGCAGCAGCTTCCCGTTGTGTTCGTTCCAGGAGGCTCGCGCCATTCGGAGCATCCCCCAAACACTGGCTGCCGTAACGCACACCGGGATCAAAAACGACCACAAGCCAAAATACAGCTGGCGCGTGTAGTCCATGTACTCCTTCGGAGGACCCACATCTCCATAGGCGGCCACATCGGTGGCAAGCGAAAACATGCGCCGAATATCAATTAGCTTAATCGGGAATGAAAGATTTTCAAAGGCAAAGCTGGTTGCCTGACCAAAAAACCACACCTCATGCAGATCAGTTCTCCCAAGCGCAAAATAATGCAGGGAAACCACCTCCCGAAGCATTCCTAACAGCCCGAACGGAAGCAGAAGTACAATTACGCCGAACGCCGCCTGGGCAATGAAGCTGCCCCTGACCAGCCCCAGCCACAGCGATAAACTGAACACCCCGCTTAAGATCAACAGCTGATGGATGTAGTACATCCCCAATAAGGTGCGGGGAATATACTGGCTCAAAATCGTCGTATGAACAACCGCCAGCTGAATAAGCACTCCGAGCGTGACCGAGCCGATGATGTGGACCATGCCGAGTGCCCATTGGGATAAAAAGAGATGCTCCCGCTTCACAGGCATAGCGTACGTATATTCCAAGCTCTGATTCCCACGGCGAAAGCCGACGAGAAAGGCTGGAAGTCCGATACAAAGCATGAGCTGCAGCAGAGAGATCAGGTCCAAATCAACGCCGAAATAATAGTGCCACGTTGAGCCATGCTCCGAGGCATACTTCACATTGGACTCCACCTCGCCGGCATGGCCATATAGCTTGAACCCAGCATACACCGCCACCAGCCAGAAGGCCCAAAGAATATATTTGGTCTGCTTGACATGCTGATACCATAAGCCTTTATGAAACATACCGGTCTCCGCCTCCTAAGGTGCTGATGAACAAATCCTCAATGGTCACGGGCAGCTCCTCCAGCAGCAGCGGCTCAAGGCGCTGCAGCAGCTCGAGGGTTTGCGCCGCATTACGCTTCAAAAGCAGCGTCGTTACCCGGCCGACCTGCGAGAGCACCTCCACATCCGCCAATTGCCCCAATGGAATAGCGCCCATATCGGCGAAGGCCACCTGCACTTTTTTGAACGTCATCTTCACCTCGTCGATACGGAGGACGGATTCGATCGTCGTATCCTTCAGCATGAGGACGACGTCCGCTATTTTTTCCAGCTCCTGCAGGTGATGGGAGGAAATGAGTAGCGCGATCTGGCGCTCCGACACCTCTTCGATCAGCAGCTGCATGATCTGCTTTTTCACAATCACATCAAGCCCGTTGGTCGGTTCATCCAGCAAAATCAGCTTAGCCCGTGTTGACAGCGCCAGTATTATGGACAGCAGCGCCTTCATGCCTTTGGAAAAACTCCGGAGACTCCGATTCGCCGGCAGCTGAAACCTGTCCAGCCAGGCATAGAACGCTTGCTCGTCGAACGGCTCGTACATATGCCGATGAAGCTTCACCAGCTCCTTAGCCGTATAGCCGTTAAACATGCTGATCGAATCCGGCACGTAATACATGCTCATCTTAATCAGCGGATGCTGGGTCAGATTCACGCCGTCCAGCAGTACTTCCCCTTGATCGGGGTCCAGAATGCCTGCGAGCAGCCGCAGCAGAGTCGATTTACCCACACCGTTGCGGCCGACAAGCCCTGTAATCGTCCCGCTGTGAATTTCAAAGCTAATTCTCTCAATAATCGTCTTTCCGTCAATTGCTTTAGTCAGATTGCGGACGGTTAGCATGGCTCTCGCCTCCCAATTCGTTCAAATAGCCGTCGATCCATTGCACCAAAGTGTCCCGGCTTACCCCGAGGTAAGAGGATTCTATGACCAGCATCTTCAGTGCCTGCCGAATGTCTCCCAGCTGTTGCTCGCTTCCCTGCGGCACCACGGTCTCGGTGATAAAGGTCCCTTTGCCTCGGCGTGTCTCGATGATTCTCTGCCGCTCCAGCTCCTGATACGCTTTGCTCACCGTGTTGGGGTTGATGAGCAGCGACGAGGCCAGCTCGCGGACGGACGGCAGCTTGTCTCCGGGCTGGAGCACTTTTTTGAGCAAGAGCTCCTTCAGCTGCTGCACAATCTGCTCCCAGATCGGCGTGGTGCTGCGCTCATCGATATGTATAAGCAAGCTCTCATCCTCTCCCTTCATCCTGAGCCTAGACATAACATTATGTGTATTACTACTCATAGGACACTTAGTACATTATATGCACTGGAACATCCTGTCAATCCTTTTCTTGGAAAAAGAAAAACCGGAGACCTATGTTCAGGCCACCGGCTAATTTTATAAACAAGCTATAAAGTCTTAAGAAATTGAAAAATTTTATCGTGCATCCCCGGCAGCTGCTCATGGGCAAAATCCGGGTAAATCTCCAGCTGCACAGGGGCGGTCATTTTGTTAATGGCGGCAAATTGCGTGGACGGCGGACAGATGTTGTCCATCAGCCCTACTCCGATCAGCACCTCGGCCTGGATACGGGAAGCCAGATGCTGAATATCGATATAGCCCAGCTTCGTAAAAATGTCGTCCTCGCGCTTGTGCTGCGGATCGAAGTGGCGGAAATACGTACGCAGCTCCGCATACGCGTCCTTCGCCAGATCCATCTCCCACACGCGTTTGTAGTCGCTCAAAAACGGGTACACCGGCGCCGCCTTCTTGATCCGGGGCTCCAGTGCCGCACACGCGATCGCCAGCGCGCCGCCTTGCGACCAGCCGGTTGATGCCACCCGGTCGGCATCGACCTCGTCGAAGCCCATCACGATGTTTGCCAGCTGCGCCGTATCTAGAAAAATGTGTCTAAACAGCAGATTGTCCGGCTTATCGTCCAACCCTCGGATGAAGTGACCGTGGTGCGTGGTCCCCTTGATCCCGCCGGTATCCTCGGAGCGCCCGCCTTGTCCGCGAACGTCCATCGCTGCAAACGAAAATCCGAGCGCGGCGTACTGCAGCTTATCGTGCCAATCCCCGGAATGACCGGTATAGCCATGAAAATGAAGCACGGCCGGATGCGGCTCGGCCGTCCCCTTCGGGCGAATATATTTAGCATGTATACGTGCACCGCGAACCCCGGTGAAATACAGATCGAAGCACTCCGCGTACGGCACCGTAAACTCGGCAGGCACCAGCTCCACCTGCGGATCGGTCTGCCTCATTTCCTCGAGCGCAGCCTCCCAGTATTCGGCGTGATCGTCCGGTCGCGGATTGCGTCCCTCGTACTCCTTGAGCTTGGCCAGCGGCATATCCAGTAACGGCATTTCAAAACTCACCCTTCCAAGATTTAGTTGAAAATCCTTTTACGACACCCATTATAGCACCGTTTATATCCCTGGACAGGCAGTTGATTAAAAAAATTCTTTCCGTTGACGCTCCTTTCGCCCCAGTGATAAAGTAACCCTTGTAGATATTTTCCAAGAGAGGAATTGGTTACGCGATGCATAATACAGCAGCCCATCGGATTGATCGCCATCGTCATATGGTTATGGTGTCGGTACAACTGCATACTGCGGATTGCGTAACCCTCCTGATGTGATTTTCCCGTCCCTCTGAAAGATTGACGGCGCATCGGTTACGCACCTCGTAATCGTGCGCCTTTTTTGGCTGTTCGGCCTCTCTGCGGGTTCGTTTGTCCGCTGCTCAGGCACGAAGGGTCATGCTCCGCCCTGGCTGGGGGAGCTGAAGGCATATCGCTTACGAGCGGTATGTCTTTTTTTATTCGTGATCTGTGATTTGTGAAAAAAGGAGTTGATTATCCCCCATGTTGATCGTATTAAAAAAATTACGCTGGTTTTTCGCCGCCCACTGGAAACGATATACCTCCGCCATCCTGCTGCTCACGCTCGTCGGCGTGCTCGATGTGATTCCGCCGAAGCTGATCGGCTACTCCATCGACGGCCTCCATCAAGGCACGCTGTCCGGGATGCAGCTGTACCGCGTGATCGCCTCCTGGGGAGCGCTGACAGTCGTCGGCTACTTGCTGACCTATGTTTGGATGTACCAGCTGTTCGGCGGCGCCTTCGTGCTGGAGCGCTCCCTGCGGTCGGGCTTCATGAAGCATCTGCTGCGGATGACGCCGACGTTCTACGAGCGCAACCGGACCGGAGACTTGATGGCGCGGGCGACGAACGATCTTCGCGCCGTGTCCGTGACGGCCGGCTTTGGGATTCTGACGCTGATCGATTCCAGCCTGTTCATGCTGACGATCCTGATCACCATGGCGTGTCTCATCAGCTGGAAGCTGACGCTCGCCTCTCTGCTGCCGCTGCCGGTCATGGCGATCTTGATGCAGCAGTTTGGCTCCCGCATTCACGAGCGCTTTACGGCGGCTCAGGACGCCTTCGGCGTGATGAACGACCAGGTGCTGGAGACGATCGGCGGCGTGCGTGTCATCCGCGCTTTTGTGCAGGAGCACGCCAGCCAGAGCCGCTTCGGCAGCATTACCGCCGATGTGAACGAGAAAAACACGCAGGTCGCCCGCATCGACGCCCTGTTCGAGCCCACCATCAAGGTGCTGGTCGGGATCAGCTACCTCATCGGCCTGTGCTACGGGGCGTATCTGGTGTTTCATTCCGAAATCACGCTCGGCGAGCTGGTTTCGTTCAACGTCTTTCTCGGCATGCTGATCTGGCCGATGTTCGCCATCGGCGAGCTGATCAACATTATGCAGCGCGGCAATGCCTCGCTCGACCGCGTTAACGACACACTGGCGTATGCGCCGGACGTTGTAAGCCCTGCAGAGCCGGAACCGGTGGCGTCGCCGGAGCGAATCGTCTTCGACCGCCTCACCTTCCGTTACCCCGCTTCGACCACGGACAATTTGTCCGACCTCTCCCTCCTGCTGAAACGCGGGCAAATGCTCGGCATCGTCGGACGGACCGGCAGCGGCAAGACGACGCTGCTGAGGCAGCTGCTGCGCGAGTATCCGCCTGCGGGTGCCGGATCGCTGACCATCGAGGGCGTCCCGGTCGACCGGCTGTCGCTCGATCAGCTGCACGGCTGGATCGGATATGTGCCGCAGCAGCCGGTGCTGTTCTCGAAGACGATCCGCGAGAACATCCTGTTTGGCGGCCCGGAGGGCGCCGGCGAGGAGCAGCTGCAGCAGGCGCTGGAGCTGGCCTCCTTCGGCAAGGACGTCCAGTTTCTGCCGGACGGTCTGGAGACGCTGGTCGGCGAGAAGGGCGTCGCCCTCTCCGGCGGTCAGAAGCAGCGCGTGTCGATCGCCCGGGCGCTGATTGCCAATCCGGAAATTTTGCTGCTGGACGACGCCCTCTCCGCTGTGGATGCGAAGACCGAGGTCGAAATCCTGAGCGGCATCCGCCGGGAGCGTGCGGGCCGGACGACGCTGATCACGACCCACCGGCTGTCTGCGGTGCAGCATGCCGATTGGATCATCGTGTTGGAGGACGGCCGTATCGTGGAGGAAGGAAGGCACGAGCAGCTGCTGCAGCTCGGCGGCTGGTACAAAGCGCAGTACGACCGGCAGCAGCTGGAAGCGGCGCTCTAAACTTTTTAAAGAAATGTAGGTGAATATTTCACTATGACTGCTAGGAAGAAAAACACAGGCCTGCGCCTGTTTCAATATGCGTTGTTGTTTCGAAGGCCGATTCTGCTTGCTCTCGTGCTGCTGTCGCTCGCCGTCTGCGCCGAGCTTGCGGGTCCGTACATTGCGAAGCAGATGATCGACCGTAACATTCTTGGGATTGAGTACCCTTGGTATGAGACCGCCGGAGCTGGTGAGAATCAGGATAAGAATGCTGTCTTGTATGACGGCAAACGGTACAAACGAGCGGACCATTGGAAAGCTGATGAAGCCAAGGGGCCGGAGGTGCGCGTGCTGCAGGTGGGACGCAGCTATTATTTTGTGGGGGAGCCGCTTCGATTTGACGGCACGCGCAGTGTGAACGGCGGTGTACTGACTGTGAGCACTAGCGGACAGCAGGCCGATTACTCCGTGCAGAAGCTGAGTCTGGAGGAGCTGTATGCCTTTTACCGGCCGGAGTTTCGAACGCTGCTCCTGCTCGCGGCCAGCTGCTTTGGGCTGATCGTGCTAAGCGCCTTGTTTACGTATGGGCAGCGGTATTTGCTGCAAACGTCCGCCAACCGGATCATCGCCCGGATGCGAACCGACGTGTTCGCCCATGTCCAGCGGCTGCCGATCCACTACTTTGATAACCTCCCCGCCGGCAAAGTCGTCTCCCGGATCACCAACGATACGGAATCCGTCCGGGAGCTGTATGTCGCGGTGCTGGCGAACTTTTTTTCCGGTACGATCTACATGATCGCCATCCTCGGCGCCTTGTTCCTGCTCGATGCCCGTCTTGCGCTGCTCGCGCTGCCGATGCTGCCGATCACCTATGTGTGGATTATCGTGTACCGACGTTTTGCCGCCAAGTATAACCATGAGATTCGCTCACGGCTTTCCGACATTAACGCCATGATCAATGAAGCGATTCAGGGGCTGCCGATCATCCGGGCCTTCCGCCGCCAAACGCATACACAGGAGGAATTCAAGCGGCTCAATCGGGAGCATTTCGCGTTTCAAAATAAGCTGCTCAGCCTCAATTCCATTACCTCGCACAATCTGGTGAACGTGTTTCGCAATGTGATTTTTATCAGCGTGATCTGGCTGTTCGGCGCCGGCTGGCTAGGGACGCTGGTGACCGTGGGCGTGCTCTACGCATTCGTGGATTATATGAACCGCATGTTTCAGCCGATTGTCGGGATTGTCAACCAGCTGAGCAACCTCGAAACGGCGATGGTGTCTGCCGAGCGGGTATTCGAGCTGCTGGACGAGGATGGCACCGATGTGGCGACCGGCCGGCTTGAGCGCTACCGCGGCGATGTATCGTTCGAAGGCGTCCACTTCGCCTACAAAGCTGACGAAAAGGTGCTAAAGGACATCACCTTCGGGGCAAAGCAAGGGGAGACCGTAGCGCTCGTCGGCCATACCGGCTCCGGCAAAAGCTCGATTCTGAACCTGCTGTTCCGCTTCTACGACCCGCAGCAGGGCTGCATTCGGATCGACGGGCGAGATATCCGCGACATCCCAAGACAGCTGCTCCGCCAGCATATGGGCATCGTGCTGCAGGATCCGTTCCTGTTCACCGGCACGATCGCCTCGAACGTTAGCCTTGACGACCCGGCTATTTCCCGGTAAAAGGTGGAGCAAGCGCTGCGCGACGTCGGCGCCTACGATATGTTCGCCGCCCTGCCGGGAGGCCTTGACGAGCCGGTCATCGAAAAAGGCAGCACACTGTCCGCCGGCCAGCGGCAGCTCATCTCCTTCGCGCGGGCGCTGGCCTTCGATCCGGCGATTCTGATCCTGGACGAAGCGACCGCCAGCATCGACACCGAGACCGAAGCGGTCATCCAAGCCGCGTTGGAGGTGCTGAAGAAAGGCCGTACCACCTTCGTCATCGCCCACCGGCTGTCGACCATCAAGAACGCGGACCAAATTCTGGTCCTCGACCACGGGCGGATCGTGGAGCGCGGCAGCCACGATACACTAATGCAGCTCCGCGGCCGGTACCACCAGATGTACCGCCTCCAGGCAGGCGAGACGATCACAGCTGCCGAAGCCAGTGCACCAGCAGCCGCTCCCGCGGCGAGAAAAGCGCTCGCTTAGCGAAGCTGGCTGGCTCATCGCGATCAGACACGCTAACTTCAAAACCCAGCCTCTGTCCATTGAGAGCATCTCATGGTCACGAGGCTGGGTTTCCTATTTTCATCGCGCCTCTAATCTCGGCTAATCTCCGCCAGCTTCAAAACCGTGTCCCAGTTCCGCGTAGTCGCAGCGGCCCCCAGCTTCTTCTCCAGAAACGTATTGGAGAACTGCGACCGGCCATAGTTTCCACGGCAAAGCACATACACGTCCTTGCCACGAACCTGGAAATCGTCCACCTCGTTTCGATAGGACTCCAGCTTCTGAATCGCCTCCAGCGCAGGCGGCTGGGCCAAAAACGTAACATACACCTTCTCGCCCTCCCGCAGCTGGCTCACCTCAAAAGGACAAACCCGGATCGCCTCTTCAAGCTCCGTCAGCGATCGGACGATCACGGGCACCGCATAGCCCAGCGCCTGCTTCAGCATGTCCTCAATCGACGCACGAAGCTGCTCGGCGTCCGTCTCCGCCGCATCAAACATCACATTGCCGCTTTGAATGTACGTTCGCACGTGATGGAATGGCATGGACTCGAACATCGCCTTCAGTGCATCCATCTTTATGATCTTTTGCCCGCTGACATTAATGCCGCGCAGCAATGCAATATACTGGAGCATGATATCCCTCGCTTCACACCTTACGACTTTTGCCGATAAAATAAGCTTTTCCACTTTGTTTGGCGAACGCTGACTACCTTTGTCACCCTTGCAGGGGAATGGATTTTGGCAGCGAATATTTTCTTCAAAATGATTCTTCAAGGAGGTTGAAGACGATGTATACGACGAGGGAAGCCGCCCAAGCCTTGAATGTCAGCCCCACAACAATTAAGCGGTGGGCATCTCATTTTCAAAGCCGGTTTTCAAAGGATGACCAGGGACATTATGTCTTCACGGATCACGACCTGGAGGCGCTCAACTTTATTAAAGAGCAGCTGGAAAAACGGCAGATCCTAAGCCAAATCGTCCTGGAGGAGGACCAAAGCCTCGCCGCCACTCCTTCCGCTGTTTCTCCATCACCAGCGCTATCGCCCGTTCCGCCGTCCGCTCCGGCAGCATCCACAGCCGTCCAAGCATCCGAACCCCAATCCGCAGCCATTCATCCTCCCAACCCTGCACCGCAGCTGAACGACGCACTCCGTGAGCTTACAAGACGGCTTACCCGAGTGGAATACAGCCTGTCGCAAAAAGCCGAAGATGTCGTCACCCTGCAAATTCTGGAGCACCGCAATGAAATCGATGAATTGTCCAAGCAGGTCAAAATCCTGTCTCAAAGCCTGGAAGGCATGCAACGATCGTTAACGTCCCTCCTTCATCAGGCCGAAGTCGCCGCCTCGATCGCCTCGATGCCCAAACCGCCCAAGCGCAAAAGCATGCTGGCGAGCCTGTTCCAGCTATGATCTCAAAACAACATCCCAAGTCCTAAGCCCATGTTCCACTGGCCTCCCCATCGAAACATGGGCTTAAACATTTGGCGCCAGCAGCAGCCGCTATTTACGCTTACTCTGCAAATCCAACAAATATAAATTGCCCCGATCCTTCTCCTTAAAGTCCGTACAAAACGCGATATACCGGTCATCATTACTAAAGCACGGATGAGCATGAACAAAATTCGACTTCATACTGGACTGGTGCCGGAAAATCGGCTCAAAATCGGCTTCCCCCTTCGATGCATCCACGTGCAGCAGGCTGAGGAAATCGTTCCCGTCCGTGACGGTCATCTGCAGGTTATTCGACATGCTGCTGTGACCCGCCTGCAGCCCTCGCAGGCACTGATAATACGTGTCGTCCGTTCCATCCAAATTCATGGATCCCCAGGTATGGCCGATATTTTTGAACTTCTCATGCTTATCGATCTTGAAAAACTTCCCGTGATACGCAATCCGTTTCCCATCCGGAGTATAATACTCATGCGTCCGATGCTCGTTCGGCTGCTCTGAGCCCAGCGCGCCCCCCTTTGTGCCGTCCAAATTCGTATGCCAGATCCGATGATTCGTGGAAAAAAACCCCCGCGCGCAAAAAATTACATGATCCGGGTCCGTCGGACTGCACTGAATATGGTCGATCTCGAAGCTGCGATCCAGGATTCGGCTCCATTCGCCGGTAGCCAAATGGATTTTGAACATCCGGAACAGCTCGATGGTACGTTCATCCTGATCGTTGCCGAGATACGAGTAAGGAAACCTATAGCTCGAAAGCAAGTAGGCGCCGTCACAGGTAACCGCAATGGACGCACACTTATGGGAAGCCTTGTAAATCAGCTTTTGCTCGAAGGTCTTGATATGTACGCTTTTCATTTGCCGCCCGTTCGTGTAGTACAGCGTGTCCCTCGGCTTATCGAAGTAAGCATGTGAAATGTGAATTCCATGTTCATCCGTCAGCTGAGTGTACGTCCCCTCCAAAAACCGCAGCAAATAAAAATTTTCCACCCCGTCGCGAACAGCCGATATGACCATGCTCTCGTTGTCGCTGCAAAAGCAGTTGCTCGTAAAATACATAATCCGGTTGCCGTCCTGCTCCAGCGGTTGAATCACGGTATAGCCGAATTCCGGATCGGTCCACTGGGTAACCTGTCCTGTAAACGATTGCCCGACAGCCATGGTGCGCCCCCTCATTGATAAATGATCAAGTACGAATTCCCCTTCTCCTCCGGTCTCTTTTTCAGTGATCTCTTTTACCGAATTGACTTGATTATAGCAACAGCTGGGATTGTCTTACAATAAGCACATCCCCGAGCTCCTCTGCATTTTATATAGTAGAAGCTATATAGAAACGAGGTGATCGGACATGGCCGGTCCCAAAGCTGTACGCCGTCCTCCCGATTTAGTTTTGATCCGTTGGACGGGTTCCCCGCGCCGCATTGCTGCGTTTCGCATCATCGGCAGCGCAGACCCTTGCCGCAGTACGCTCGTAATCGGCGGCCTGCTTAGCCGTGCTTTAGGCTGCTTTTTAGACGACTTTCGAATCGTCTACCAAAAGCAAACCTCCGTCGGTAACGGCTATTTACTGCTTCAGCGCTTTCGAAATGTTTAATTAGGGGCAGCGATCGAACTCGAACTGCTCCTTTTTTATTTCTGCGAAGGAACGATGAAAACACCAAAAGAGCACCGGCTCTTATGCCGATGCTCTTTTGGGCTTCTTATCTTAGGATTTTAGCAATATGGAGCCTGCTGGTAATGCCGTACCCTTATCGACCGCAACGACTCCGATGCCAGGGATAAACACGACCCTTGTATCATCGCTAACATGAGTATAGGTACCAGGAACATAAAGGCCATGGATTAAGGTGTTCGTTATGCCATCGATTACAGTGTAAGGGGGTGGATTTCCCGTCTCGGTTGCGGCGTATATGGCACTCGGAGCCATTAAGCTTGAACACGCGACAAGCAAAAACAATTTTGCTTTCAAGGATTTCATACTCCATCACACTCCCAACGGTAAGATTGGATGTAACTATACAGATCTTATGTTATTTTTTGGGAAAATAGTCGCATAAAAAAGAGGCCCTCCAACGGGGAGGGCCTTAAGGTGTATATATTAAAAAGGGGGTCTTGTTGGTTATCATAGCTTAGAAACATGTTAAAACCGTAACAGTAATATTTCAATTGTGTAACATTTTTGAAAGCGCTACTCATTTGTACACCCTCCACTCGAAAATCGATGATAAACCTTCTCAAACGAATGAAAATACCTCTCAAACCATTGAAAAACCCTCTCAAATTCCTGAAAATCGCTCTCAATTAAAGTATTTGCTAAAATTCAGACCTTGACGTACAATAGCGTTGCAAGAGATTCATGGAAAGGTCAGGTGAAAGCAATGTACGACTATCATCATCTTCACCATGTCAAGGAGCAGACCCGATCGAAGAAAACGTTATGGATCACGCTGATCCTGACTTCATTTTTCACCATTGTAGAAATCATTGGCGGTTTAGTCTCCAACTCGCTCGCCCTGCTCTCCGACTCGGCCCACATGATTTCCGATGTGATCGCCCTTGGCCTCAGCATGATCGCCATTTATTTGGCAACAAGGCCGCCAAATGCGAGGTTTACCTTCGGATTTCTGCGGTTTGAAATTATCGCATCCTTCTTGAATGGATTGGCGCTTGCCATCATCTCTGTGGGAATTTTCGTAGAAGGGATCCGCCGCTTTGTCCAGCCGGAGGCGATCAACTTCAAGCTGATGCTGATCATCGCCTCCATCGGCTTCGTCGTCAACCTTGTGCTTACCTTGGTGCTCAGCCGCAGCATGAAGGAAGAAGAAAACCTCAACGTGCAAAGCGCCCTTTGGCATTTTTTAGGGGATCTACTCAGTTCGGCCGGCGTTATCGTATCAGCAATCATCATCTATTTTACCGGCATTCAGTGGGTCGATCCGCTGATCAGTATGGTCATTGGGGGCATCATCTTCATCGGGGGCGTCAAAATCATTAAAGAATCGTACTTGATTCTCATGGAGTCCGTACCGGAGCGCTTCAACCTCGATGAAATCCGACAAGCCATCCGGCAAGTGGAAGGCGTAGAGAACGTGCATGAGATGCACCTCTGGGCCATTTCGACCGATCATTATTCCTTGACTGCGCACGTGTTCATCGACGATAAAATCCAGCCGTACTGCATCATTCTGGGGATCAATGAAACACTGAAGACGAACTTCGGCATCGAGCACTCCACCATTCAGATGGAGAACGCAGACATTCATCCGCATGGCGAATACGGCAAAGAATTTCTCCGCAACCGCAAAGACATCGCACCACAAGGCTAATCAAAAGAAAACCTCCGAACCGGAGGGTGTGTCATACCCCATCAACGGTTCTGGAGGTTTTTTCTGTCCATAACTACAAAAGCTTACGCTCGCTCGTACCAGTAGCCTGTAACGCCTTTTTCCAAACGCATCAGCGCTTCCAGGTAATAATAGTCGCCCCAGATCATGTAGTCATCCGGCGCATTGCCTGCCCGGACGCTGTAGGAGCCATGCTCCAGCAGACCCTCCGCCTCCGGCTGACCGATGGTAGCGTAATTGTTCACCAAGGAGGTCATCGAACGCTGCAGCCCATCCTCGAGGAAGGCCCGCTCCGGATGATCCGCCGGCAGATGGGACAAGAGCTCCAGCAGTCCGGCCGAGGTGATCGCCGATGCTGAGCTGTCCCGCTTCGTCTCCGCGTTCACCGGTGCATCGAAATCCCAGTACACCACATCGTCTTCCGGCAGGCGCTCCAGGAAGTAGCGTGCCAAGCGGAGCGACGTCTCCAGGTACTGCGGATTTTTCGTGTAATAGTACGACAAAGCAAAGCCATAAATCCCCCAAGCTTGGCCGCGAGTCCAAGTGGAGCCGTCCCCATAGCCTTGGTGCGTCCCGCCGCGGAGCGACTCCCCGTTCTCCGGATCGAAGTAGAACGTGTGGTACGAGGAATCGTCGCCACGCACTAGGAAGCGGCGCGATTTGTCGGCATGAATGATGGCCACATCGCGATAGGCGGTATTGCCGGTTTGCTCGTAAGCCCAATACAGGAGCGGCAGATTCAGCATGCAGTCGATAATGATCCGCCCGCCGTTTTTCTCGTCCCCTTCTCTACCCCAAGCCTGGATGTACCGGCCCTTCGGACGATAGCGAGCCATCAGCTTGTCCGCAGCCTCAAGCGTCAGCTGCTTCGCCGCTTCATCCTGTTCAAGGATCCATTGCGCCTTGGAGGACAGCGAATAGAGAAACCCGATATCGTGATGATCGAGCGCCTTGTTCTCATCCATCCGGTTGCGGAAGCTCGCCACCGTTCGCTCAGCGGCCTGCTTAAAGATGTCATCCTGCGTGTACTCATAGCACAGCCACAGCATGCCGGACCAAAAGCCGTCGGTCCACTCGCTGTTGGCATTAAGCAAATACTTGCCGTCTTTGCTGACATGCGGGAACAAAACGCCGTACCGCTCAATGTTCGCTCTTGTTTTTTGTACCGCGTCTTCAATCGCCTGTTTCCATAAACTCATATGTCTGCACTCCTTAGAGAATAGGATGGGATGATGATTATGACATTGCCGCGCCAGAAGGCCTCTGCCCTGTGGACATGCGCTGGATAAGACGCAGCGGGATGCGTATTTCCTGTTGCTCCAGCAATTGGTCGTGGTCGTCCGTGGAGTCGCCATCGGCCTGCTTGAGCCGGTTTTGCTCGCCAAGCTTCAGCAGCATTAAGCGCATGGCCAGCTGAGCCTGCTCATGGTACGGAATAGCGACCGTCGTCAGGGTCGGGTAGCACACCTGCGAGATGGGATCGTTGTTGATCCCGACAAGCTGCACATCCTCCGGAACCCGAAGCCCGCGCT
This sequence comes from Paenibacillus cremeus, assembly GCF_007786445.1. Lineage (GTDB taxonomy): Bacteria > Bacillota > Bacilli > Paenibacillales > NBRC-103111 > Paenibacillus_G > Paenibacillus_G cremeus. The sequence goes on from NZ_VNJI01000063.1 coordinate 26,920, forward strand.
TCATGACCGCCGACATCACGGTAAACGCATCAAAATCGTCAAAGGCCAAAATGCCCGTCGGCTTCCCCGGCTCTACCTGCAGAAGCTGCTGATCGAGCAGCTGCTCCAAGCCCACTGCCCCGTCTCCGGAGATCAATTCGGCCGTCACCGGCTCGGCCAGCCGCCGGACTCCCTCTTCGAAGCCGATTCGGCGCTGCTGATCCGTGGCATGGGCTCTTGCCTTGCCGACATAATACAGCCTGCGGCAGCCGTAGTCGTACAAATGCTGCACCGCCTCGATACACCCGCCTGCAAAATCCAGGTTCACTGCCCCCGCGGCCAGATCGCTCGGCCAACCCCAGCCGTTGAACAGCACCAGCGGCGTCCCGTCGCCCACAATCCTGCGCGTCGCCTCCGTCGTCATCGCCAGCCCATGGCAGAACAGCCCGTCCACCCTGCGCTGAAGGAGCACGTCCAGATGACGCTGCTCGATTTCGGGGTCGAAGCCCGCGGCCGAGAACACGGACAGATGGTACCCATACGTATGCGCTTTCCGCTGCATCTCTTCGGCGAAGCGGCCATAATAACCGCTAAAGCTCGGCACCAGCATTCCCAGCTCGTACGACTTGCGGCGGCTCAGATTGGCAGCCATCACGTTGCGGCGGTACCCGAGCCGCTCGGCGGCTTCTTCGACCTTGCGGATCGTGTCCTCTGACATCGGCACATTGCGGCGGTTGAGCACATTAGAGACGGTCGCAATCGACACGCCGGCGGCTTCGGCAATATCAACGATGGTGATCTGACGATTTTTACTCATGCAGCAGGAGGCCCCTTTACTTCTAAAATCAACAATTGAAACGTTTAAATAAAGTGTATACTTTACCACTCGCCACGTCAACCGAATTCTTTTTTCGCCTGCGCAAACTAAAAAAACCAACCTGCTTCACATTGGAAGCGGTCAGTCTTTCGCTTGTTTCATACGCTTATGATGAAGAAAGTCGGTCACCTTTCTCACGTTCGGCTCCGAGACCGGCAAAAGCTTATTGCTGTCCCCTTCAAAATAGATCGACCGACGCTCCCGATGGTAGCCTGCAATGCGATCCAGTCGAACACTGTACGAACGGTCTACTTTGGTAAACGACAGGCTCTGATACGCCTTGGTTAGCTGATCAAGGGACGTAGGAACAATGAAGCGCTCGCTGAGCGTATGGACGGTGATCACATTATTGTGCGTTGTGAAATAAATAATATCGTCGTCTCGAAGCTCATACGCTGAGCTATCCTCCCGAAGCACCCGCATGCAGCCTTCCCTCCGCTCTTGATCGATTGCCAGTCGCGAAACGCCGTCTAAGGAAAACTTCAGACTTTTCATTTTCAATATACTTAGATTTCTGTACGTTGACAAGTCAATAGTTCATCAACCCTATATTAAAAAAATAAACCTCTCCCCCTGCCGAAGCAGGAAGAAGAGGCTGCAGCCCGGATTACATTCCGAGCCATTTTTTGAACAGGTGCTTCGTTGTATCGAGGTTCATCGCTGCGATCGAAGTCGTCAGCGGAATGCCTTTCGGACAGGAACGAACGCAGTTCTGCGAGTTGCCGCAGCCCTCAATACCGCCGTCCTCCATCAGGGCTTCCAGACGCTCCGCCTTGTTCATCTCACCTGTTGGGTGCGTGTTGAACAAGCGCACTTGGGAGATCGCCGCCGGTCCGATGAACGTCGTTTTGTCATTGACGTTCGGGCAGGACTCGAGGCACACGCCGCAGGTCATGCATTTGGACAGCTCGTACGCCCATTGACGCTTGGACTCTGCCAGACGCGGTCCAGGACCCAGGTCGTACGTACCGTCGATCGGGATCCATGCTTTTACCTTTTTCAAGGCAGTGAACATGCGCTCACGGTTGATGACCAAGTCGCGCACAACCGGGAAGGTCGACATCGGTGCGATGCGAACCGGCTGCTCCAGCTTGTCGATCAGAGCGGAACAAGCCTGACGCGGCTTGCCGTTGATGACCATCGAGCAGGCTCCGCACACTTCCTCCAAGCAGTTCGACTCCCAGCATACGGGAGTGGTCTTGCCTCCGCTCGCGTTCTTCGGATTACGCTGAATTTCCATCAGCGCGCTGATCACGTTCATGTTCGGGCGGTAAGGTACCTCGAATTCCTCCGTGTATGGCTTGCTTTCCGGGGAATCTTGGCGGGTGACGATAAACTTCACCATTTTGTTTGCAGTCGCAGTAGCTTCGGCCATGATCAAGCACCATCCTTTTTCTTATCGGTCGAATAGTCGCGCTTCCGAGGCTTAATCAAGGATGTATCGACGTCTTCCCATTCGATCTGCGGGCCATCTGGCGTCCATTTGGCCTTTGTGGTCTTCAGGAACTCTTCGTCGTTACGCTCTGGGAACTCTGGCTTATAGTGCGCGCCGCGGCTCTCGTTACGCAGCAAACCGCCGAGTGTCATCGCGTGTGCCAGCTCGAGCATGTTCCACAGCTGACGGGTATACGCTACACCCGGGTTATTGAAGCGAGCGGAGTCGTTCACGTTAATCTTGTGCCAACGCTGCTTCAGCTCGTTGATTTTATCGATTGTTTGCTCCAGGTTCTTGTTGTAGCGAACAACCGTCATGTTGTTGTTCATCCAGTCGCCCAGCTCTTTACCAAGCACATAAGCGTTCTCGTTGCCGTCCAGCTTCAGGATGCTTTCGTAACGGTCCGTATGCTGCTTCTTATAGCGGTCGAATACCGAGGAGGAAATATCATCGGCATGCTTCTTCAAGCCTTTGATATACTCGATCGCCTTCGGACCGGCCACCATACCGCCGTAGATCGCGGACAACAGGGAGTTTGCGCCCAAACGGTTTGCACCGTGGTATTGATACTCGCACTCGCCGGCTGCAAACAGCCCTGGAATGTTCGTCATTTGGTTGTAGTCGACCCACATGCCGCCCATGGAGTAGTGAACCGCAGGGAAAATCTTCATCGGAATTTTCCGCGGGTCGTCGCCCATGAACTTCTCGTAGATCTCGATGATGCCGCCGAGCTTCACGTCCAGCTCCTTCGGATCCTTGTGGGACAGGTCGAGATAAACCATGTTCTCGCCGTTGATGCCGAGCTTCTGGTCTACGCAGACGGAGAAAATCTCGCGCGTCGCAATATCCCGTGGTACCAGGTTTCCGTAAGCAGGGTATTTCTCTTCCAGGAAGTACCAAGGCTTCCCGTCTTTATACGTCCAGATCCGTCCGCCTTCACCGCGCGCCGACTCGGACATCAGACGCAGCTTGTCGTCTCCCGGAATCGCCGTCGGGTGAATTTGAATGAACTCGCCGTTGGCATAGTATACGCCTTGCTGATACACGGCGCTGGCAGCCGTACCGGTGTTGATAACCGAGTTCGTCGTCTTACCGAACACGATCCCCGGGCCACCCGTCGCCAGAATGACAGCATCCGCGGAGAAGGTGTTGACTTCCATGCTGCGCAGGTCTTGTCCGGCAATCCCGCGGCATACGCCGTCGTCGTCAATGATCGCGCCCAGGAATTCCCAGTGCTCGTACTTCTTCACGAGGCCTGCCGTTTCCCAGCGGCGTACTTGCTCATCCAGCGCATACAGCAGCTGCTGACCGGTAGTAGCACCAGCAAACGCCGTACGATGATATTGGGTTCCCCCGAAACGACGGAAGTCCAGCAAGCCTTCCGGTGTACGGCTGAACATCACGCCCATCCGGTCCATCAGGTGGATAATGCCAGGAGCTGCTTCACACATCGCTTTGACGAGCGGTTGGTTAGCCAAGAAGTCGCCGCCGTATACGGTGTCGTCAAAATGCTCCCACGGGGAGTCGCCTTCCCCTTTTGTATTAACAGCTCCGTTGATCCCGCCCTGGGCGCAAACGGAGTGAGATCGCTTCACAGGCACCAAGGAGAACAGGTCTACGTGAACTCCAGCTTCTGCAGCCTTTACGGTGGCCATCAGACCCGCCAAACCGCCACCGACTACAATAATCTTCGATTTCGCCATATTCGTCCGCCCCCTTAACCTTTCGCTACTTGCGGCAGCTGTCCGAACTCAGAGCCCGAGAACGCTGCAAAAGACATAATGAACATAATGGACATCAGGATAAAGACGCCCAGCCAGATGTACGTCGACACCCGTTGTGCGCGAGGCCCTACAGTAATGCCCCAGCTGACAAGGAACGACCACATGCCGTTGCTAAAGTGGAAGACCGCAGCCAGGATCCCGATACAGTACAAGACGCCATAGAATGGAACGGTCGCAATTTCGTGCATGCGAAGACCGACTTGATCCTGAGGCAAGCCGAGCGCTACTTGCAACCGCGTTTGACTGAAGTGCCATACGACGAAAATAAACGTGATCACGCCGGTGACCCGCTGCAGCATAAACATCTGGTTGCGGAAGTAACCGTAGTTCGACACGTTGTTCTTAGCCGTATAAGCCACATACAATCCGTAAATGGCGTGGTAGGCGAGTGGAAGCCAAATGCCCACAATCTCCAGCAGCAGGACCAGCGGAAGCTCATGCAGCCAGTTAACGGATTTTAGAAAGCCTGCGTGCCCGCCTTTGACGGCAGAATAGTTCGTAAGCAGGTGCTCGATCAAGAAGAAGCCGACCGGAATGACACCAAGCAATGAATGCAGCTTTCTGGAGTAATACGAGTTTTTAAACATTGAACTTCATTCCCCCCTTAATTAAGGCTTGTCACGGTCCGTAAAACCATTTACCATTGTACCCCCGCATATGGGGAGCGTCAACACAAAACACTACGATTATTTTCCATGGATCGACAATGTTTTATACAGTAAACGGCAAAATATGTGAACAATGAGTGACATATACATACTACTCCTGTTTCACTTATAATGGAAGTGCTGATTATTTATAATCACTTATGCTTTTGGTGCATAACAAGGCGTTCGAGAACGGTATAGAGGAGCTGAGGATCCCATGGAATGGATCGATGTATTTACCGCTGTCGTGGAGCAAAAAAGCTTGAACAAAGCCTCGCAGCTCTTGAATCTTTCGCAGCCGGCCCTGTCTCGGAAAATCATGCGGCTGGAGGAAGAAATGGGCGTCGAGCTGTTCAAGCGAAAAGGCAAGCGCCTGGAGCTCAGCCGGGCGGGAGAAATCTGCTACGAGTTCGCCTTGGAGCAAAAGCGTTTGGAACGCAAGCTGCATCAAGCGCTGCAAGCCTTTAAAGAGGGCAATGCGCCGTCCAGCATCGTGATCGGTGCGAGTCTGACCACGCTACAATCCACCCTTCCCGATCTCATTACCATTTATACCCGCGAATACCCCAATACCGACATCAAGGCCGTTACCGGAAAAACGCATGAGGTCGTGCCGCTCGTCAAGGAAAAGAAAGTGAACATCGGGCTCGTCGCTTCCAAAATCGATGACCCCGCACTCACGTGTGTGCCTTTATTTGACGATCCGCTTTGCCTGGTGCTTCCGCTGAAGCATCCCTTCGCCGATGAAAGCACGCTCAGCATTCAAGACCTGCATGACCTGCCTATGATTTTATTTTCCCGGGGAACCTGGTACCGGGTGCTGATGGACGAGATGTTCCACCGCTGCGGCGTCCATCCCGATGTGAAGATGGAGATCGACTCCTTCGAGGCGATCATTCGTCTCGTCTCTACCTGCGAAGCGGCAACCCTGCTCCCCGAGTCGTATTTACGGCGCACTCTAATGGAGGACAACCAGCTGATCGTGCGCTTCATTCCTGAGCTGGAACAAACCAAAAGAACGACCTCCCTGCTGTTCACAGAGGATGCCGTTCATGAGCCGTCGATCCGGCGGTTTATCGATAAAGCGGTGTCGCATTATCAGGCGAAGTTTCCACCCGGCTGAAACCGGGACTAGCTCTTCTCGATCAGCCCTAGCTTGCGTGCCGCGTATGCGGTTGTGCCCGCTTGAAGCACGATGGTCAGAAGCACGGCCATGAACGTGACGGCGGCGATCACATCGGCGTATTTGACCCCTAGTCCCGCCACCATCCCGGACAATGCCGCCGGAATAACGCCGGTTTCGCGCACCCAGAACATGAAGAGGATCTCCTTCCAGGTCCAGTCGGCTCTTCGATCCGGCAGCGCCGAAGCGAGTACGGTCAGCGGCCGCGCAATCAACATAAAGACGGCGATCACCCCAAGGCTCGGCCATAAATAATTGATAATCACCTGGAAATTCACCTGGCTGCCCAGAAAAATAAAGATCAGCATGCGCATGAGCACCGTCAAATTTTCCATAAAATGACCCATTTCATGCAGCTTGTCCTCTAGCTCTATTTTGAACAAATCGATGTTCCCCCAAATGAGTCCGGCGGTGAACGTCGCCATAAAGCCGCTAACATGAAATACGTCCCCAAGCCAATACGCGCCAAGTGAAGTGACGACCAGAGCAATGGTGGCATAGTCCCGCAAAAAGCCGATTCTCAGATGGGCTGTGATGAAGCTGAATATCATCCCGATACCGACACCAACGAGAATGCCTCCGATCGCGGTCAATAAAAACTCCGTGATTCCCGAAGTAAGCGAAAGTGCCTGCCCGCCGGTGATGACCGCAAGTACGGAGAACGTCAGAATCGATCCGGTCGCATCGTTAAAAGCCGATTCGCTTTCGACGGTTTCCCGCACTTTAGGCCGAATCTTCACCTGCTTGAAGACCGGGATTAATGTCGCCGGATCAGTGGATGCGATGATTGCTCCCAGCAGCACCGCATAAAGCGTGGGAATCCCAAGAAGCGAATGTGCCGCATATGCCGTCATCGCACAAGTGATCAAGACACCCGGAACGCTCAACAGCGACACCGTAATCCATACCTTCTTCAAGCCGGACAACCGGATGTTGCGACCGCCGTCGAATAAAATCAACGTCGAGCCGACAGTCAGAATAAACTGGTTCGTAAAGGAGCTGCTCGATTCGTGCACCAAATGTAAGACGGGTCCAATCAATATCCCCGCTACCAAAAAAAGCGCAACGTCTGGCAGCCTCAGCCAGCCCGCCACCTTCCCGAACAGCATTCCCAAAGCAAGAATGAATACGATTAAAAAAAGCACATGGTCCATCAGCGCTGCATTTTCCATTCCGAGCCTCCCGTGACCTAAACCATGGTTTTGTACGTGCTAATGAAGTCGGATGAGAACTGGATTATCGGTTCACCTCGTGCTCGAACGATTCGACCTGCTCATTGGTTCCAATCACAACCATGATGTCGCGCTCCTCTACCCGGTCGGAAGCCGTCGGAGCAATGATGACTCCGCCCTTCTTATTGATAGCTACTACGCTGCAGCCGAATCTCGCCCTGGGATTCAGATCCTCCAAGGTACTGCCCGAAAGCCGCTTTGGCACCGCCAGCTCGGCAATGGTATAGTCATGGGATAATTCAATATAATCCAGCAAATTTGGAGATGCCAGCTGATTCGCCACCCGAACGCCCATATCCCGCTCCGGAAAGATCACCCGGTCGACGCCGATTTTTTCCAGCACCTTCCCGTGAAGCTCGGAAAGCGCCTTGGCAACAACCATTTTCACCCCGAGTTCCTTGAGTAAGATGGCGGCCAAAATACTTGCTTGAATGTCATCTCCGATCGCTACGATGGCACAATCAAAATTGCGCAGCCCTAAAGAACGAACCACCTCTTCATCCGTCGCATCCGCTACGACCGCGTGGGTCAGCTTCTCGCTCATTTGGTCGACGGATTCCTCATCCTTATCAATGCCTAACACTTCAAAACCAAGACTCACCAACTCGGAAGCCAGACTGGAGCCGAATCTTCCCAAGCCGATCACTGCATATTGTTTGCCTTTCATTCGTGCTGCCCCCTATCCAATCGTAATTTTCCCCTCAGGGTATCGATAGAGCTCCTTCTCCGCCTTCGGCCCCAAAGCATAAGCCAAGGTCAACGGACCTAGCCGTCCTGCGAACATCGTAAAAATAATCATCATTTTGCCGAACTCCGACAGGTCCGATGTCAACCCCAGCGTCAAACCTACCGTTCCAAACGCCGAGGTCACCTCGAACAAAATCATCAGCAGTGAATGGTCTTCCGTGGTCGACAACAGCATCGTAACGAAAATGACCAAAAAGAGCGCGACCATCGTCAGCGTAATGGCCTTCAGAATCCGATCCTTCCCTAACCGATTATGAAACAGAACAATATCTTCCTTGCCCCGAATCATAGCCAGCATCGCGCCGATCAGCGTAGTAAACGTCGTCGTCTTGATCCCGCCGCCCGTCGAGCCGGGTGATGCCCCGATAAACATGAGGAGGACCATGAAAAATTGCGACGCTTGCCTTAGCGCCCCCAAGTCCACCGTATTGGCTCCGGCTGTCCGCGGCGTCACCGATTGGAAGAATGCGGCCAGAATTTTGCCGTACCAGTTCAAGGAGCCGAGCGTCTTCGGGTTCGTATATTCGAACACATAAATGACGATTGCTCCGATTAAAATGAGCGCACCCGTCGCACTGAGCACGACCTTGGAATGCAGCGACAGCCGCTTATTTTTCTTGTAATCCATCAAATCAGCCATCACGATAAAGCCAAGACCGCCCAAAATAATCAGTCCCATAGACACGACATTCACAATAAAATCATCCGCATAAGAGGTTAGGCTGCTGAACGGCCCAGTGATCGGACCAAACAAGTCAAAGCCGGCGTTATTGAAAAACGAAATGGCATGCCAGATCCCGTAGTAGATTGCTTTACCCGGTCCCAAATCAAAGGACCATCGAATCGAGAAAATAATGGCGGCCACCAGCTCAATCGTGAGCGAATACGCAATGACCTTGCGGATCAGCCGTACAATGCCCTCCATGCTGCCCTGATTCATCGCTTCCTGCAATATCAGCCGCTCCTTGAGCGAAATTCTTTTTTTCAGCATAAAGGCAATCAGCGTTGCCATCGTCATAAAACCGAGACCGCCCACCTGAATCAGCGTAATGATGACGATCTGCCCGAAGAACGTGAAGGTGGAGCCGGTATCGACAACTACCAAGCCGGTTACACAGGTCGCTGAGGTGGCGGTAAACAACGCGTTTAGAAATGACAGCGGAGTACCGGTCGATGCGATTGGCAGCGTAAGCAGTCCTGCACCGACGAGAATTATGGCGGCAAAGCCGATGACCAAAATTTGCGGCGGCGTGAGCTTAATTTTTTTTAGGGATGAATTCATTATGCTGCACCTCGTATGTAAGAACTGACATTTCCCTCGGTCTCATGTTTCCCTCGATTCCTATAAGAAATTCGGTTTCACTCCATTTCATCTGAAAATTGGTTCTATGGCTTCATTGGAATTGTGACAAGCATGTATGCTAATTTTAAGGAATACACTGTAAAGATCCTAACTATTGCTGAAGGAGCCTCTCATGCGGAAAAGACTCTCTGAACCATCGCTGCTGATCATGGCTGTCATCGGACTCATTATGTATTTGGGCGTCGCTTTTCTATCCCCTTATCTCGGTAAAGGGGACCGGGTGGATGAAGAAACGGAGGCGCAGCCGGCCATCAGCAAGCAGCAGGCGGCGGATGCCGCTTTGCAGTTCGCGCGCAGCCGATTCCAGCTGTCCACCGACACGGAAACAAACACGATGTTTCAGTCCTACACGCTCCGCAGCGGCTACTTGCAGAAAGAACATCTATACGAGAAATATACGAAGCAATTCGGCGAGCGTTTCCCCTTGGACTATTACGAGGTAGAGATTAATGACCGCAGCACGGGCTTGAATTATTTTATCGCGGTCAACTTTACGTCCAAGCAGATCATCGGCTGGGAAAGGAATAAAACGGCCACCTCCAAAGCCAGCACCGTCAGCTCCGGAGAAACGGATACCGGCAAGCTGGTGGCGCAAGCGATGAAGGACATGGGATATGCACCGGACGACTTTGTCAAAAAGGAGGATACCGGAAGCACCGTCACGCCGGGCGGCCTGGCTTATGAAAGCAAGACGGTGCGGCTTGGCGATGCGCGGTTAACACTCGTCCTCAAGCTGGGCGACGGTCAAGTGACGGCCTTCCGTCCCGCCTTCACGGTGCCGCAATCGTTTATCGCGTGGCAGGCTGCGCAGGATGACCAAGCCACCCTCATGACGCGGGTCAGCATGCTGCTGTCGCTTTTTATGGGAGCTGCGGCCATCTGGATCGTCATTCGCTATCGCCGCGAAATTCGGTTCCGAACGGGTCTTATCTTGACGCTTGTTTTCTTAGCGGTCTACATCGCCAACAACTTCAATATGACGCCGGCCTTCCGGACCAGCCACGGCAGCGGTCCAACCGATATGAACATGATGATTTATTTGTGGTTCGTCAATATTTTTGTCGTGCTCATGGGATTGTCGGCGTACTTCTCGATGATCGCGGGACAGAAGCTGTGGCATGATCAGGGCTTTCCATCGTGGCCTCGTTGGAGAGAGGCATCGTTCGGTGCTCATGTGAAGCTGGCTACTGCGCGGGGCTACTTGATTTGTTTATTCATTCTCGGTCTGCAGCAGGTGCTGTTCCTGGCCGCCGGTGAAGTATTCGATGTATGGGCCGTCAGCGATCCGGCCGATTCGGTGTACAATATGATTTATCCCGGGCTATTTCCGCTGATGGCATGGGCCGCCGCCATTTCGGAGGAAGCGATCTACCGGTTCCTCGGCATTGCCCTCTTCTGGAGGCTAACCCGCAATCGATTCCTTGCCGTGCTGCTGCCCAGTATCATCTGGGCGATGAGCCATACGCAGTACCCGATCTATCCCGTGTACACCCGTCTGGTGGAGGTCTCGGTGATCGGCCTGGTATTCGGCTGGACGCTGCTGCGCTACGGCTTCCTCACGGCGCTGTTCGCCCATGCAGCCATGGACAGCATCCTGATGGGACTGTCGCTGATGTATATGGGCAGCGTACAGCACGCGATTACCGGGGCCGCTTATCTGGTGATCCCGGCGCTGATCGGGTGGCTGATTGCGCGGTTTCACGGCTACACTCGCGCTGTGCGCGAATAGGCCCATGCCGTCAAGCCCCTGCCTGACAACATGGGCCTCGGCCCTTGGAATATAAACTCGGCTTACAATGTTTCCTCCGATGCAGATGCAAACGCATCGACATCGGTCTCAGTTTCAGCCTCAGCTGCTTCTGCCGGCGCCTGTTCCGAACCGTTGAGCGCCTCCAGTATTTGCGAGGCCAGCTTCGCCCCAATCCCCAGAGGCTTGAAGTCTTCGACTTCGGCCTCTTTGATTTTTTTCAGCGAGCCAAAATGCTTCAGCAGCGCCTTCCGCCGCTTCTCGCCGATGCCCGGAATCGCATCCAGCTGCGACACCGTCATCGACTTGGCGCGCGTCTCCCGGTGGAAGGTGATCGCGAAGCGGTGAACCTCCTCTTGAATGCGCTGCAGCAAGTAAAATTCCTGGCTGTCGCGCGGAATCGGAACCACCTCGGCGGGATCGCCCATCAGCAGCTGCGCCGTCTTATGCTTGGTGTCCTTCGCCAAACCGCAGACCGGGATGAACAGCCCCAGCTCGTTCTCCAGCACATCGACCGCTGCCGCAATATGGCCTTTGCCGCCGTCGATTACGACAAGGTCGGGCATCTGCAGCCCTTCCTTCAGCACGCGCTCGTACCGCCTCCGCACCACTTCCCGCATCGTCTCGTAATCGTCCGGCCCTTTGACGGTGCGGACTTTGTACTTGCGGTATTCCTTCCGGTCCGGCTTGCCGTCGGTAAACACGACCATCGCCGACACCGGATCGGAGCCTTGAATGTTCGAGTTATCGAACGCCTCTATCCGGTGGATGACGCCGGTGCCGAGCCATTCGCCGAGATTTTCCACCGCTTTGACCGTCCGGCTCTCATCCCGCTCGATCAGGCGGAACTTCTCCTCCAGCGCCACACGGCCGTTGTCACAGGCCATGTCCACCATGTTCTTCTTCAGCCCTCGTCGTGGAACATGAACCTTGACCTTCAGCCAGCTCTCCAGCGCTTCTTTGACGTCGGTCTTGACTTCAGCCGGCTCCGATTCCGACTCCGCATGTGCGACAGCTTCCTCCGAAGCGGCTGCCGTCGACTCTGCCTCCTCATCCGCAGGCAGAAAGATCTCCCTCGGCAGCGCCGGATTGTCGCTGTAATACTGCGTCACGAACGACAAGAAATCGTCGTAGGCTTCCCCGTAATACGGGAACATCGTCGCATGCCGCTCGATCAGCTTGCCTTGACGCATGTACAGGATTTGGACGCACATCCAGCCCTTCTCTACGGCGAAGCCGAACACATCCCGATCCACGGTATCCATCGTATTGATCTTCTGCTTCTCCATCACCGCGTCGATATGGACGATTTGATCCCGCAGCTCCTTTGCGCGCTCGAAGTTCAGCTCCTCCGCCGCCTCCTGCATTTTGCGGGTCAAATCCTGCTTGATCTCGTCGTGCCCGCCATTGAGGAACCGGCTGATCTCCTGCACCATCTTGTCATACGTCTCTTGCTCGACCTCATATTCGCACGGCGCGACGCATTGGCCCAGATGATAATAAAGACAGACCCGGTCCGGCAGCGTCTTGCATTTGCGCAGCGGATACAGGCGGTCCAGCAGCTTTTTGGTTTGCTGGGCCGCGAATGCGTTCGGATACGGGCCGAAATATTTGCCTTTATCCTTCAAAATCCGGCGCGTGACCTCCAGCCGCGGATGCGCCTCGTTCGTAATTTTGATATACGGAAACGATTTGTCATCCTTCAGCAGCACGTTGTAGCGCGGATGGTGCTTCTTGATCAGGTTGCATTCCAAAATGAGCGCTTCTACATTGCTGGCCGTCACGATATATTCGAAATCGACGATTTCGCTGACTAACACCTGCGTCTTCGCCGTATGACTTCCTGTAAAATAAGACCGGAGCCGGTTGCGCAGCACCTTGGCTTTGCCGACATAAATGATCGTGCCTTCCCGGTTTTTCATCAGATAACAGCCAGGCTTCTCCGGAACAAGCGACAGCTTGGTCTTGATGGCTTCCAGCGTCTTTTTCCGGTCCTGCTCGTGCTCCCCGCCAAAGACGGACATCTGCCTCTCCCCTTTTTCACAAATAAAAAAAGCTCTTTTCCAGCATACCAGAAAAAGAGCTTTTTCTCCTCACCTTATTCGTGTGGCAAATTATTGATGGCGGCTCAGCACATTTTTCAGCGCGTCCTTGGATTGGAAGCCAACCACCTTATCTACCGGCTGCCCGTCCTTGAACACGATCAAGGTTGGGATGCTCATTACGCCGAAACGGGAAGCGGATTCCGGATTGTCATCCACGTTCACCTTTGCGATTTTCACATTGTCGCCCATCTCTTTATCCAGCTCTTCCAAGACCGGAGCGATCATTTTGCAAGGACCGCACCATGGTGCCCAAAAGTCTACAAGCACGGTTCCAGTGCTTTCCACTTCACCCGCGAAGGATTGATCAGAAACGTTCACGATAGCCATGAGTCATATCTCCTTTTCACAGAAAACGTCGTAGTATAAAGTCAACATGTAAAGTATACCACAATAAGCCCCGTTTTCAACCGCGCCAAAGTTTGCACAATTGTCACTTTCGCATCCTTTACAATTATCTGAGAAGTTGGGTATACTAAGCATAATTGAATTGACAACTGGATCGGTCGCACCGACAGCACAGTTGCAATAGACCTGGATTGCCTTAAGGAGGAACCATCTCATGAACGACCCTAAACACCCGGAACTGCACGTATACGAGGAACAACGCGATGATCTTATGGATACGGCAATGGGCTTCGGTGTCTTTTTTGGCATCTTGTTCGTGATCGCTGTAGTAGCGACGATCATTACGATCGTAGTGAAATAAGGTTGCTTGTTCAGGTAAGGAAGGTCTTATCCGCTCTCGGGTAAGGCTTTTTTTGTATAGTAGGGTAAGACGAGGGATTACTCCCTCGGACTCCCCGTCAAACCGTGCATGCGGATTTCCCGCACACGGCTTTCCTTTGTCAGTTCCCCATCTTCAGGAGCGAGTCGTCTTCACCCGTCGC